>CAVPUP010000004.1:0-391280 GCA_963708965.1 uncultured Alphaproteobacteria bacterium
TGCCGTAGCCTGGAGCCCGCGAGTTCAAGCGTAGGCCGCCATACCCGCATTCTTCTCCGCCTACGGTATTGCCGAGCCAGATGCTGGGGAAGCTTGCGTGGTACAATCTTGCTCGACGAGTTTTTCTAGGCGTGTTGGGCTTCACGAGAGCCACGAGCTGATCCGGGGGCATGCCCTCGAATGGGTCGATCCTGGTGGAGCGAGTTGCTGCGACCCGTCCGCGACCGGTACCGGCGCAGCACTGAAGGCCGTTAGCGGGCAACCCCACACTTGAGATGAGGGTGTGGGGGTTGGGCATCGTGATCGCACAGCGACGCTCCCCAAACCTAGGAGGGCTGACTGAGCGGAGAACACTGTCTGAGCTGCTGCCGGTTTTTCGGACACGAGGTTACCGCCGCATCCATGTGATGATGCAGCGGCAGGGCATCGAGATGAACCTCAAGAAGCTGAGGCGGCTGTACGGCGAGGAGAGGCTGCAGGTGCGCAAGCGCGGCGGTCGCAAGCGGGCCCTGGGGACGCGGCGCCCGATGCTCGTGCCGGACCAGCCCAACCAGCGCTGGAGCCTCGACTTCGTCTCCGATGCCTTCACCGATGGTCGGCGCTTCCGGGTGCTGGCTGTCGTCGACGATCACACGCGCGAGTGCTTGGCGTTGATCGCCGATACCTCGCTCTCCGGTCGGCGTGTGGTGCGCGAGCTCGACGCCGTGATTGCTCGCCGAGGCCGGCCGCTGACGGTGGTCAGCGACAATGGTACCGAGTTCACCAGCATGGCGATCCTGCGCTGAGGGTTAGCCTGGTCATGACGCAACCAACTCGGTCATCAGCTGGTTCAGCACCGGCTCAAGCGCGGCAAACTTGCGATAGCCCACCGAAAGCTGACGTACCTTGCCGTCCACCTGGGCAATGACGCTGGGGAAGCCGCGGGCACCAAGTTCGCGTGCGAGCTTGAAGTGCGAGCCCACCTCTTGAATCGCCCCGCGCTGTCGAACGCCTTGGCGAAGCCGTCGAACGACAGGCCCACTTGGGTCGATTCGGGCGATAAAACTCGACCAGCTTAAAGTCGTCGCCATCGACGTAGAACTTGCGCTGCACCCGGCTGACGAAGTCGAGCGTCAGCGCTTCGTCATTGGAGAGGGCCCGGACCACCGCAACGGCGCGGCACGCTGGCTCGGTGTCGTAGTTGAAGAACGGCCGGTCGAGCAGCTTGAAGCTGAACGGCTGCCCGTAACCTGGGCGATGTGCTGCATTCATTGCGGAGGAACGAGCGGAACTGATCATTCCATGGGTCACCCCCGCCGGCACGAAGCCCACCCATGACAACGCGGAAGCCTAGGCCCTTGTCGGCGGCGAAACGGGCGATCTTTGCGGTTTCCGGCGACATGCCCCAGCACCACGAACACATCGGATCGCCGATATAATAGATGGTCGCGTCACGCTGGATCGGAGCGGCGCCTTTGCGGGAGCAGTTCCGGCATCAGGCATGCGCCGGTTTCAGGGTCGCAGAGGGGGGCGGACATCGACTTCTCCATTCGGGAAAGCGGCCTCGCCGCCGGGCGGCGAGGCCTACGGGTCAGTTTGCGGAAGCGGTGCCGAACGGGTTGTCGACGATGAACTGCCAGGTGCCATCGGCCGAGCGCTCGAGCACGTCGGATGTGGTGCCCATCAGCGTCAGGTCGGAACCGTCGGCGTTCTTGCCCTTGAGTTCCCAGTCGACAATGGCGAGGGCATTGTCGCCAGCCTCGAACACCGAGCGCACGGTGGCAGTGAAGCTGTCGGAGAGCTGGGTGGAACTGGCCCATGGCGCCAGCAATGTCGGCGCCGGTCACAGCCTGGCCGGGGGCGCACCGACACCGGCGTCTTCGGTGAACAGCGCGAGGATGCCATCAACGTCATCGGCATTCAGGCGCTCGGCAAAGGTCGAGTAGATGGCGGTGACGGCGGTGGTGGGGTCCTGAGCCACGGCAGGCGCGGCCAGGGCAACGACGGCGGTCAGGGCGGCGACGATGTCGGAACATCGGCAACTCCTTTGCAATGCGATGACCGAAATGTGCTGCTTGCCATCGGACTTTACGATTCAGAAAACAGGTAAGCCTGTCCAGGAAAACTGGACAGACTGATGGACAAGCTTACAGCGATGCGCACCTTCGTCAGCGTGGTGCAGAACGGCGGCTTCTCAGGAGCCGGGCGGGCGATGGGCGTACCCAAGAGAGTTCGCGCGTGTCGCAACGCATCCAAGAGCTCGAGGCCGACCTGAACGTTCGGCTGCTGCAGCGAACCACCAGGACCGTCACCCCCACGGACGAGGGCGGATCTACTTCGACAAGTGCGTCGAAATTCTCAAGGACATCGACGCGGCCGAGCAGGCGATGAGCCGGGCCGGCGAGCAACCTGAGGGACGGCTTCACATCACGGTGACGCGTCGGTCGCGCATGGCGTCATCCTGCCGCGACTGACTGAGTTCCTTGGCGCCTTATCCGCCGTGTCGATCCGGATCTCGGTTACCGACCGGCTGTCGAGCCTCGTCGAGGAGGGCATCGACTGCGCCATTCGGGGTGGCCCGCTCGACAACTCCTCATTGATCTCACGGCACCTGTGCGACGTCCCGTTCGGGCTGTACGCCGCGCCCGCGTTCTCTTGCGGGTCGTCCCGCCGATCGTTACGCTCGAGGATCTGGACACCATCGACCACCTGTCGGTCTACAGCCATCGCACCGGCCGGTCGTCTCCCTGGGTGATGAGCGGAGCAACTGGCGTAGACGAGATCAGAGCGCCGTGGCGGGTCGAATGCGACGATGATCAGGCGCTGCTTACTGCATGCCTCGCCGGCAGCGGCGTGGCCCTGTGCCCGGCAATCTCCGCCAAGTATTCGTCCAGTCCGGGCAGCTTGTCCGCGTCTTGCCCGATTGGCACTCCGAGGCGCGGCCCGTCTTCCTCGTCTACCCCTCGCGTCGCTATCTCGCCGCCGAGCTCAGGTGCAACGACTGGGCGTCGCAAATCCTGAGCGATGCGGCTTCGGGTTCCAATCCACTCCCAGCAGTGAGAGAAAGGTGAGGATACAGTCTTAGTAGGTTGATCACCGGCATGTCCGTGAGACGAGGAGACAAGGCCGTCAATCGTGCTGGCCGTCGCTGCGTTGTTAACTCGGGCGGCCGCGATGATGACGTACGGGCTCCAGCGCTAGGCCGCGATTGCTGGCTGCCCTGAGCCTCGATCTGGAAGCTTTCAGGGTGCCCGCCGAGATAGATCTTGGCGACGACGGTGCCAGTGGGAACGTCGACCCGACCCAGGCCGCCACCGCCATATCCGACCAGAACCTGACTGCTCACCGGGTGGATGCGCACATTGTCCGCATCGCCACCAAGCTCGACCTTGCCTGCCGGTGCCAAGGTGTCGGCGTCGTAAAAGCGCACGGTCCCGTCGCCGCCGCTTGCTGCAACAAGAAAGCCAGGGTCAAGAGCTAATGAGCGCTGCTGCTCCAACTGAGCGATCAACTTGCGCCGGCGCTGCAGCTTAGGATCGCGCGTGTCGATCTCCGGCATTGCACAAGGTGAAGCGTGTTCAGGGTGTTCATCATACTCTCCTTCTGCGGTTCGATGGAGCAGCATGTTTGTCATCTGCCTGATATTTCTCCGGAATCTTACCTTGTCTTGCTATGTTGAGGCCGCGAGCTTATTCCAGACACGTCATCTTGGGGGTAAGCATCCGGTGAAGGCCACGGTGCGAGCCGCCGGGCTCAGTTGATACGGTTTCGGCTCTTCTCGAACGCGGCCTTTCCCGTGGCGCGTCGCCTGGCCAGCCTTTCCAAACGCTGGGTGATCAAAGGCAGGCCGATGTCGCCACTTGAGCTGACAGTACGCCACCTCGCGGCCGCGCCGAACTGCGATGCCGCGAGAGCTGTCGGACTAGCGCCAGCCCTTCGCGGCCAGCCGGGCTATTATATCAGCCATGACGCCGATAGTGACGGCATCGCCTGCGAGCCCTGGCCGAGATGATTGCGGAGGGCTACTTCTTGCACACCAAGCGTGCTTCGGAACGTCAGCTATCTTGCAACTCACAACTGTCGCAAAGGCCGGCTTCTTGGTTGGGCGGGAGCGTGTATGACCGCGGATGACCGCGGTGAATGCAGGCTTCGCCAGTACCGACGAGCAAGTTCTGGGCCCTTGCTTTGGCCCTCGCCGGCCTCATAGGTTCGGCGGCCGGAGATCCGATAACTGTCTGTCCGGCTGTCTGTCCGCAGCGGCAAAATGCACCAAGGGCCCGGAAACAGTCGGTTAGATCCCTCGAGACTCCCTCTCCGCCAGGTCGCGCATTTTGTTAGTTCCGCGACGAGCTCGAGAAAGCGGTCGGGCCGCACATTCTTCTTACCGCCCTGCTGATGCAGTCCGCAGGCGAGTTCGGGCTCGGACCAAGGATCGGCGGACAATTCTAGGGTACCATTGTGGGCACAGGAGATCACCGGTGTTCAGGATAAGCCATTGAAAGTCATGATGAAGTTGGCCTGATTCCGGGGTAGATGGAGCTTAGGGGAAGCCAACCGTTGCGGGGGGAACCCCACGCAGGCTCCGTTTCGCACGCTTACTTCCTCCTCGGAGTGGGAATTCACCCCATTCTCGCCAGCGTGCCCCGGCTCGGTCCGGGGTCTCACAGCGCCTGGGCAAAGGATACTCGCTGGCGCTCACCCGTTTCGCAGGCGACGAATATCCAAGACGAGGGGCGCGCGAGCGGCTCGGCAGTTGAGGACCGTTCCTGGGGCAACCTGAAGGACAGGCGACTCTCTTCGCGCGGGGCAGTTGGTGGCTGATGCGACGTGGACCCGAATTGGACCCGACGATTCGGCAACGCCACACGATGCATTGAGATCATTGATGTTTTTGGTAGCGGAGGAGGGATTTGAACCCCCGACACACGGATTATGATTCCGCTGCTCTAACCAACTGAGCTACTCCGCCCCAGGGGTCGCGGGCGGCGCGGGGCGGCCGGCGGGCGCCTTGGGGGCGCGCGCCTTATTAGGTTTGGGGGCGGGGTGTGTCAAGCGGCGGCGGGCGTGGAATTCGCCGGTTGTGGGGCAGGGCTTTGCGGCCTCCGAACGCTGGTGGTCCGCGACGAGGGGCATCGATGCTTCCGGGGTCGCCCGGGCGGTTCGCGCGGCTCCGCGCCCGTCTACGCGCCCCACCCGATTCACCTATCCCAGCGGTTCTGACCGGCGCGGCGCCGATGCGGCTTGACGCGCGCGCCGGGGGCTGGGCCTATTGCCGGCTGTCCCGCCGAACGGAGCCGATCGAGGCTGATGAATTCCCGTTATCTCCCGGCCGTCGCCTGGCTACTGCTGGCCGCCGTGGCCTTTTCGACCATCTCGCCGATCGGACTGAGGCCGATGACGTCGTTCTCGCCGCACGTGGAGCGCTTCTTCGCCTTTGCGGTGGTCGGCTGCGCCTTCGTCCTCGCCTATCCGCGGCGCGTCGTGCCGATCGTCGCGATGATGGTCGTGGTGGCGGTCGGCCTCGAGCTGCTGCAATTGCTCGCCGTCTCCCGCCATGCCCGACCGCAGGACGTGGCGGTGAAGCTCGTCGGGGCCGGGTTCGGTGTCGGACTGGGGCTGCTGGCCGACCGGCTGCGGCGGCGCTGGGCAGCGGGCCGGAGCGGGTAGGGGCCGCATCGAGGCGCCGCCGATGGCTGTGGGCACCCCTCATCCGCCCTTCGGGCACCTTTTCCCGCAAGGGGAGAAGGCGATGGGGTGCCATCTCGGGCACGCCATCGGTGTCATTCCGGGGAAGGCCGGTATCCAGCCTGAGCAGCCTGAGTGGTGGTAGCAGCACCTCGGATGGGGCCCGGCTTTCGCCGGGGTGACACCGTGGATCTGTAGAGGTCGGAGCCCGCACGGCAGGGCGGACCAGCCCCACAGCGCGCCCCTCATCCCGCCTCGTCACCCTTCGGGCCGTCCTCCAGCCACTTGTCATAAGTGCGCTCGCGCCGGTGCATCTCCAGCGCCCGGAGATAGTATTCGTCGTGGCGGCCGTCGGGGCGGCCGTCCTGTTCCCAGAGGAAGTAGGCGGTCTTGCGGACGGCCTCCTGGAAAGCCTCGTCCTCGGCAACGGCTCGTCTGGTGTCGGTCATTGCGGTCTCCGCCCCCGGACTCCTGGGAACTCTCGCGAAACGCCGCCGGGCGGCGGCGGTTGCAATGAGGACACACTGGCCCGGCCGATCGCCTCTGAATCGAGCGTCGCGACATTTCAACGCATAACTGCCTTGAACTAAGCGCAAATCGGCGTCACAGATGACGCCTTCCCCTGGTTTCACCGGGCCGAGTCTGCCCGCCGCATTTCCGGCGAGGACGCGGCTTTTGCTGATGTCTGGATACGCGAAATTGAGCTCGAAGGCTCCGCGCAGCGCCCGTTCGCACGGCGATGCAATGTCACACGTCCATGCGGCGCAGGCGGGCAGGGGACGCAGTACGCTGTGGCGCATACTCGGGCTCACCTGGCGCCACCCCTGGCAGGTGACCATCACCATCGTCTCGACCTTCATCGCCGCGGCGCTGCAGCTTTCCATCCCGCGCCTGCTCGGCCACGCGGTCGACCAGGCCGAAGGCGTGCTCGATGGCGGGCGCTGGCGGCGGAAGAGGCGCTCTGGACCACCGCGCTGATGCTGCTCGTCGTCTCGCGTCCTGCGCGGCCTCTTCACCATGGCGCAGAACTATTTTGGCGAGGCGGTCGGCCACCACACCGGCTATGAGCTGCGCCTCGCCTTCTACGAGAAGATCCAGCGGCTGAGCTTCTCCTACCACGACAAGGTCCATACCGGCGACCTCATCACCCTCGGCATGCTCGATCTCGACGGCGTGCGCATGTTCTTTGCCACCGGCATGCTGCGCGTGGTGCTGCTCGGCTGCTGATCGGCGTCGGCGCCTCATGCTGCTGATCGCACCGACGTGGTGCTGGCCTGCTGGCGCTCAGCTTCGTGCCGTTCGTCGCCTGGCGCTCCTCGGTGACGCAGCTGCGCCTGCGCGCCACCTGGCTGACGCTGCAGGAGCGGCTGTCGGTGCTGACCCGCGTCATGGAGGAGAACCTCGGCGGCATCCGCGTCGTGCGCGCCTTCGCGGCGCAGACGCACGAGCTCGGCGAAGTTCGACGCGCCTCGCGACGACGCGCTGCGAGCTCGCGCACCGAGCGCGTCGGCATCCGCGTCACCAACACCAGCGCGATGAACTTCTCGTTCTTCGTCGTCGATGGGGCTGGTGCTCTGGTTCGGCGGCGAGCAAGGTGACGGCGGGCGCAGATGAGCGTCGGCACGCTGGCGCCGTTCCTCACCTTCATGACCATCCTGCAGATGCCGGTGCGCCAGCTCGGCCTGATGGTCAACTCCTTCGCCCGCGCCTCGACCTGCGGCACGCGGCTGTTCGACTTGCTCGACCTCGAGCGTCGAGATCAAGGACGCGCCCGGGCGCGAAGCCGCTCGTGGTCACCGAGGGCATGCTGCGCTTCGAGAATGTCGACTTCCGCTATCCGAGCGCGCCGGACCGGCCGGTGCTGTCGCGGCGTCAGCTTCGAGGCGCAGCCGCGGCGAGACCATCGGCATCGTCGGCCCGCCCGGCAGCGGCAAGTCGACCATCGCCCACCTGATCCCGCGCTTCTACGACGTGACCGGCGGCCGGATCACCATCGACGGCCAGGACATCCGCGAGGTCACGCTGCAATCGCTGCGCCAGGCGGTCGCGCGTCGTGCAGCAGGACGCGTTCCTGTTCACCACCACGATCGAGAACAACATCGCCTATGGCGACCCCTGGGCGACGGAGCCGCGCATCGAGCGCGCCGCCGAGTACGCGCAGCTGCACAACTACATCATCGGCCTGCCGACCGGCTACGACACCGTCGTCGGCGAGCGCGGCGTCTCGCTCTCCGGCGGCCAGCGCCAGCGGCTGACCATCGCGCGCAGCGCTGATGCTGCGGCCGTCGGTGATGGTCTTCGACGATTCGACCGCCGCCATCGACGCCGGCACCGAGCAGCGCATCCGCACGGCGATGAAGCGCTTCGCCAAGGATCGCGTCACGCTCATCATCTCGCACCGGCTGAGCTCGCTGATGCATGCCGACCAGATCCTGTTCGTCGAGGACGGCCGCGATCGTCGAGCGCGGCACGCATGACGAGCTGCTGGCGCTCGGCGGGCGCTATCGCGCGCTCTACGACCTGCAGGTCACGGCCCGGCGACGACCACGAAGGAGGCCGCGGAATGAGCCGACGCGACGATCCCGACGACGAGAGCGAGGATCGCCGCCGCCGCCCGCCACGCGCGGTCGTCGGCTCGAGCCTCGACAAGGAGGAGGAGGTCTTCGGCAAGGCCTACGACCCCAAGATCGTGCGGCGCATCTGGGCCTTCGTGCGCCCGTACCGCAAGCAGATCTTCATCTCGGTCGCGGCGGTGCTGGTCTTCACCGCTGACGCAGCTCGCGATCCCGCTGATCATCCGCTACGCCATCGACCACGGCATGGCCGCCGGGCGGCGGCGGCCGCATCGCGTGCTGCTCTGGGCGATCGTCGGCCTTCGCGGCTGACGATCCTCGTCAACTACGCCGCCAGCTACGTGCAGGAGACGCGTCGTCGGCAAGGCGGCCGAGAACGTGCTGTTCGACATGCGCCGCGCCATGTTCGCGCATCTGCAGCGGGTGTCGCTGAGCTTCATGGACAAGACCGAGGTCGGCCGGCTGATGTCGCGGCTGCAGGGCGACGTCAACTCGATGCAGGAGTTCCTCGAGACCTCGGTGCTCTCGGTCGGCGACATCGTGCTGCTGTTCGGCATCGTCGGCGTGCTGCTCTGGCTCGACTTCCGGCTCGGCCTGCTGACGCTGTCGACCATGCCGGTCCTGTTCATCGTGCGCCTGTTCTGGCTGCCGCGCGGCGCGCGAAGCCTTCATGGCCGCGCACGAGACCAACTCGATCGCCAACGGCGCGCTGGCCGAGGGCATCAACGGCGTCCGCACGGTGCAGAGCCTCGACCGCCAGCAGGTCAATTTCGACCTCTACGACGAGAAGGCGCACGCCAACCTCAACGCCCACCTGCGCGCCGCGCAAGTTCGCGCAGGTGATGGTGCCGATCGTCGACACGCTGACCGGCATCGCCATGGCGATGGTCATCGTCGTCGGCGGCTCGATGGTGCTGGGCCGCGCAGCTCGACGTCGGCGTCATGGTGGCCTTCCTGTTCTACATCCAGCGCTTCTTCGACCCGATCCGCTCGCTCACCATGCAGTACTCGGTGATGCAGCGCGCCATGGCGTCGGGCCAGCGCATCACCGAGGTGCTCGACGTGCCGGTCGACATCAAGGACAAGCCCGACGCCGTGGCGCTCAGCCGGCGACATGGACGGCTCGGTCGAGTTCAGCAACGTCACCTTCGGCTACCGCCCGAACCAGCCGGTGCTGCACGAACGTCAGCTTCCGGGTGAACCCGGGCGAGACCGTCGCGCTGGTCGGGCCGACCGGCTCGGGCAAGTCGAGCTGCATGTCGCTGGTCGCACCGCTTCTACGACGTGTGGGAGGGCGCAGGTGCTGGTCGGCGGCCACGACGTGCGCGACCTGACGCAGGATTCGCTCGGCGAGCAGATCGCCATGGTGCTGCAGGAGCCGTTCCTGTTCACCGGCACGGTGCTCGAGAACATCCGCTACCACAAGACCGACGCCACGCCGCGAGGAGGTGATCGCGGCCGCCAAGGCGGTCGGCGCGCACGACTTCATCATGCGCCTGCCCGACGGCTACGACACCGAGCTCGAGCAGCGCGGCGGCAACCTCTCGCTCGGCCAGCGCCAGCTGGTCAGCTTCGCCCGGGCGCTGGTCGCCGACGCCAAGATCCTGGTGCTCGACGAGGCGACGGCCAACATCGACAGCTACACCGAGATGCTGATCCAGAAGGCGCTGATGCGCGCTGCTCGAAGGCCGCACCGGCCTCGTCATCGCCCACCGGCTCGCCACCATCCGCGACGCCGACCGCATCATCGTGCTGCAGAACGGCGAGATGGTCGAAAGCGGCAACCACGACCAGCTGATGGAAAAGAAGGGCCTCTACTCGAAGCTCTACACCATGAACTACTCGAGCTTCGACGACCTGCCCGAGAACGCGGAAGACGCGGCGCCAGTGGCGGGGAAGGCGACTTAGGCCGCCTTCTTGCTCTTGGTCTCCTCGCTGGCAGAGGGGGGAGGCTACGTTCACTCGCCGGGCGGGGGGCTACGGGCCGTCGCTATCGCCCGGCAGCAGGGTCATTGGAACCTTCACCGATAAATAGAGAGGCCCGGCAAGGGGTGGAACTCCCGCCGGGCCTCAGCCTTCGGGCGGCGAAGCCCGAGAGCGCGCGATAGATACCTGCCTGGCGTCGTTGAGTCCAGTGCTGGCAGCGGCGGGCTGGCGCGCCGGCCAGGAGATTACCATCGGGCACGACACCTGGATCGGCCATGGCGCGGTGATCATGCCGGGCGTCAGCATTGGCAATGGCGCGATCATCGGCTCCAACGCGGTGGTAACCAGGGACGTCGCCGACTTCGCTATCGCCGTGGGCGTACCGGCGCGGACAATCAAGCAGCGTTTCAGCGACGACGTGGCTAGCCGGCTGGATGCGCTGGCCTGGTGGGACTGGGACCATGAGAGGCTGCGACTGGCATTGCCGGATTTCCGCCAGCTGGGGATCGAGGCGTTTTTGGAGAAGTACAAGGCCGAGGCAACCTGACGCCGCCCTGACCATTGGCGACGCGCGCTTCACAGCCTGTCCCGATGCGCCCGCTATCAATCATCCTTTCGAATGAGGGTATTGGCAATAAAGGCGCGGACCGCGCCCAGTTCACTGATTTCGGGGTTGGCGATGAGATACTCGCCCGCGACGAGCGCGGCATCTTCGATACGCAGGCCGACCAGGCGGCTATCGTTGCCCAGTTCCTTATCCAGCACGACGCCAAGTCCGAGGCCGTTGGCGACGGCTTCCTTGACCGCTTCACGGCTGGAAAAGGCAAAGCGTTCGTCAACCCCGATCTTGGCGCGCCGCAACGCGGACTGGAAGATCTGTCGTGTCATCGAGCCCTCTTCGCGCAGCACAAACGGCTGATCGGCAAGTTCGGAAAGCTTGATACTGGTACGCCGCGCCCAGGGATGGTCGGCGGGAGCGAGCACCATTACTTCCTGGTCGGCGAGCTTGTGGCACACCAGTCCCGGTTCGGCCTCAAGTAGCGTCACCACGGCCACATCCACGCGCTGCTGGGCCACCAGAGTCCGCAGCTGGTCCGAATTGTGCATCCGGGTGTCGATCTGCACGCCCGGATGCGCCTGATGGAAGCGCTTGAGCAGTGGCATCGCCACATGCGGGGAACACAGTCCCACGGTCAGATGGCCAATCAGCAATTGGCGGCCGCTGTCCAGCCAGACGCCGCGGCCCGGGTCCTGTTCACCACCGGCGGGTCAGATGCAATCGAGGTCGCGGTGAAGCTGGCGCGCGTGGCGACGGGGCGCAGCGCCACCCTGTCGCTGGAGGGCTCCTATCACGGCCATGGCTTTGGCGCCTTTGGCCTGTCGCACGCTGAACACGATCCTCGCCTCGGCAGCTTCCTGCCCGATCGCGTGCACGTCACGCCCTATTGGGATACGGCTCGTGGCGGGGCCGACGCCATGCTTGCCGAGATTGAGCAGGCATTGTCCACGACGCCGGGTGGGATCGCCGCGCTGATCGCCGAACCCATCCGCTCGAATTGCCATGTGCCGCCGGACCATCTGTGGCCGGAAGTGCGCCGCTTGTGCGACGCGGCGGGCACGCTGCTGATTTTTGACGAGATCCCCTCGGGCCTCGGCAAGACCGGGCGGTTCTTTGCTTTCGAGCATTTCGGCGTCGTGCCCGATGCGGTGGTACTGGGGAAATCCCTGGGCGGCGGCATGTTGCCGATTGCCGCGGTCATTGCCGACGCACGGCTCAACATCGCGCCGGAACTGGCGCTGGGCCACTACACCCACGAAAAGAATCCCCTGACCACCCGCGCGGCCGCAACCACGGTCGACATCATTGTGCGGGACGGCCTGGCCGAGCGGACGGCAAGGCTTGAGGACCATGTGCGGCAGCGCGTCGCGCTGGTGTCCGCAACGTGTCCGGCCATCAAGGGGATCAGGGGGCGTGGCCTGCTCTTGGCGATCGAGCTGGACCTTGCCGCCTTGGGCGGGGACCGGGCCGGGCTCGGCGACGCCATCATTTCCGCCTGTCTGGCTCACGGCGTGTCCACGACCACCAAAGGCAACGATGCGCTGGGGTTCTCCCCACCGCTGACCATCACTGAAGACGAGATCGATCTGGCGATCAATTCGATTGCCGCGGCGCTGCGCTCCCTCGCAGACCAGCCGGCCTGAGCCGCCTGCCAGGCTCTCCTCCCAGTTTCAACGAGACAAGACGATGAACCGGACTGACACCCTCGGGCAGAATTTTCGTGGCCCCGTTTCCACTGCCATTTTCGACTGGGCCGGCACGGTTCTCGATTTTGGTTGCATTGCGCCTGTAGCAGCGTTTCGTGAGGCATTCGCCGAGGATGGCGTGGCGATTTCAGAGGCCGAGGCGCGCGCCCCGATGGGCGCCGCCAAGCGCGAACACCTCGAGATGATCCTGGCCCAGCCCGCGGTCGCCGAACGCTGGCAGGCGAGCAAGGGCGGGGCTTCCACCCCGGCAGATTTGGATCGCCTCTACGCGGCGTTCCTGCGCATCGATGAGGTCAACTGCGCCCGCTACAGTGCGCTTATTCCCGGGGCGCTCGACACCATCGCCGCGCTGCGCAGCCGCGACATCGCCATTGGCAGCACCACCGGCTATCCACGAAGCGTGATGAATGGCCTGATGCCGCTCGCCAAGGCGCAGGGCTATGAGCCCGATCATTGCGTCACGGTGAGCGATGTCAAACGAGGCCGGCCCTATCCGGACATGGTGCTGCACAGTGCCCTCGCGCTTGGCGCGCCGGATGTGCGCGCCTGCGTGGTAGTGGACGACAGCCCCACGGGTCTGGTTTCGGCGCGCGCCGCCGGCATGTGGGCCATCGGCATCATCGCCAGCGGCAATGAAGTCGGCCTGTCGCTCTCCGCCTGGCAGTCGCTGGACGCGGCAGCCCAAGACCGGCATCGGCAGCGCGCCCAGCGCGTACTGCGCGAGGCGGGCGCCCACTACACGATCGATACCATTGCCGACCTCTTGCCGGTGATCAACTCCATCAACGCCTGTTTGCGGGCCGAAGAGACGCCGTAGCGCCGTCGCAAGATGAGCGAACTCATCGTCGTCCGTATCGAGTCCTCGCGGGCCTGCAGCGCCACGCAAGGCTGTCACCGAACATTGGCGCGGCGAGGGATAATCATTGAACACCTAGCGGCGCTATGCATGGTGCATACTAATCATCACTAGGTAAACGACATGGCCGCTTCGAGTTCCCCAACGAAGCCCTTTTAGAAATTCGGCTCGCGATTCTGGAGCAGACGGAGGGTTCAATGGCGCCATCACATTTTCCCCACACAAATCAGCCAGTGCCACATTGAGGCACGGGGGATAAATGGCCGATCTCGATGAACTCCGCAGCCGTATCCGGGCAGCAATTCTCGCCGAAGAGGGGAAGGCCGTCGCGCGGCTCAAGGCCGATGCCGCCCTCGACGAGGCGGCGCGGGCGGCCATCGGGGATCGGGCGCTCGGCCTCGTCGAGAAGGTTCGCAACGCCCAGTCGGCGGGGATGCTCGAATCCTTCCTCGTCGGAGTACTCGCTCTCCACCCACGAGGGCATCGCGCTCATGTGCCTCGCCGAGGCGCTGCTGCGGGTGCCGGACGCCGCGACCATCGACGACCTGATCGAGGACAAGATCGCGCCCTCGCGCTGGCACGAGCATCTCGATCGCGCCAACTCGCCGCTGGTCAACGTCTCGACCCTCGCGCTCACCCTCACCGGCGAGGTGCTGCGCGATTCCGGCGCCGGCATCGCCGGGCTGATCAAGGGCTTCGTGCAGCGCATCGGCGAGCCGGTGATCCGCTCGGCCGTGCTGCAGGCGATGCGCATCCTCGGCAACCAGTTCGTGCTCGGCCGCGACATCGAGGAGGCGACCCGCATCGCCCGCCGCGCCGAGAAGGACGGGCTTCACCTATTCCTACGACATGCTCGGCGAAGCGGCGCGCACCGAGGCCGACGCGCGGCGCTACCGCACCGCCTATGCCGAGGCCATCGCGGTGCTCGCGACGCGCTCCACCGCCGGCTCGGTCCGCGACAATCCCGGCGTCTCGGTCAAGCTCTCGGCGCTCCATCCGCGCTACGAGTTCATGAAGCGCGAGCGGCGTGATGGACGAGCTGGTCGAGCGGGTGCTGTCGCTGGCGCTGATGGCGCGCGGCGCCAACATGGGCTTCAACATCGATGCCGAGGAAGCCGACCGGCTCGACCTCTCGCTCGACGTGATCGCCGCCGTGCTCGCCGATGAGCGGCTGGCCGGCTGGGACGGCTTCGGCATCGTCGTCCAGGCCTACGGGCCGCGCGCCAGCCACGTCATCGACTGGATCGAGGCGCTCGCCGAAAAGCTCGACCGCCGCGTCATGGTGCGGCTGGTCAAGGGCGCCTACTGGGATACCGAGATCAAGCGCGCGCAGGTGCTGGGGCTGCGCCGGCTTCCCGGTGTTCACCCGCAAGGCCGCGACCGATATCAGCTTCATCGCCAATGCGCGGCGGCTGCTGCGACCGGACCGAGCGCCTCTATCCGCAGTTCGCGACCCACAACGCCCACACCGTCGCCGCGGTGCTGGAGATCGCCGACGAGCTCGGCATCGAGACCGAGGCCTTCGAGTTCCAGCGCCTGCACGGCATGGGCGAGCGGCTGCACCAGATCCTGCATGACGAGCACGGCACCCGCACCCGCATCTACGCGCCGGTCGGCCGCCATGCCGATCTCCTCGCCTATCTGGTCCGCCGCCTGCTCGAGAACGGCGCCAACGGCTCTTTCGTCAACATGATCGCCGACCGCGACATCCCGGCCTCGCAGGTCGTCGCCGATCCGTTCGAGGCCGTCGACATCGCCGAGGCGCGGGTCGCGGCGCCGGCCGAGCTCTACCTGCCCGAGCGGCGGAACTCGCGCGGCTACGACCTCACCGATCCGCTGGTGGTGCGAGCGCCTCCTCGCCGATCGCGAGCGCTTCGCCAACAAGACCTGGTCGGCCCGCTCGGTGGCGCATGCCCATGGCGAGACCGGCGAGCATTTCGCCATCACCGATCCCGCCACCGGCGAGCCGGTCGGCGAGGCGGCCGGCGCCGGGCCGCAGACCCTCGAGGTCGCCATCTCCGCCGCCCGTGACGCGGCTGCGGCCTGGGCGGAGCGGCCGGTGGCGGAGCGGGCGCTGCTCCTCAACCAGGTCGCCGACCTCTACGAGGAAAACGCCGCCGAGCTCTTCGCGCTCTGCACCCGCGAGGCCGGCAAGACCCTCGCCGACGCCGTCAGCGAGGTGCGCGAGGCGGTGGATTTCCTGCGCTACTACGCGCAGCAGGCCGAGGCCTCCGAGCCGCGCTGGCCACTCGGCGTCTTCGCCTGCATCTCGCCGTGGAACTTCCCGCTCTCGATCTTCACCGGGCAGGTGGCCGCAGCGCTGGTCACCGGCAACACCGTGCTGGCGAAGCCTGCCGAGGAAACGCCGCTGATCGCGGCGCGCGCCGTCGAGCTCATGTACAAGGCCGGCATCCCCACCGACGTGGTGCAGCTCGTTCCCGGTTCGGGCGAGGTGGTGGGCTCGGCCCTCACCGGCGATCCGCGCATCGACGGGGTCTGCTTCACCGGCTCGCTCCCGACCGCCAAGGCGATCGACGCCAAGATGGCCGACCACCTCGCGCCGGGCGCGCAGCTCATCGCCGAGACCGGCGGGCTCAACGCCATGATCGTCGATTCCACCGCTCTGCCGGAGCAGGCGGTGCGCGACATCCTCGCCTCCGCCTTCCAGTCCGCCGGCCAGCGCTGCTCGGCGCTGCGCATGCTCTACCTGCAGGAGGACACGGCCGAGCGGACCCTCGCGATGCTCTACGGCGCCATGGACCAGCTGGAACTGGGCAACCCGTGGGACTTCTCCGTCGATGTCGGCCCGGTGATCGACCACAAGGCCAAGGCGAAGATGGAGGCCTATATCGCCGGCTTCGCCGAGCGTGGCGCGGTGCTGCACCAGCTCGAGACACCCGAGCGCGGCATCTTCGTGCCGCCCACCGTGCTCAAGGTCCACGGCATCGCCGATTTGAAGGAGGAGATCTTCGGTCCGGTCCTCCATGTCGCGACCTTCAAGGCGGAGGAGCTCGACAGCGTCATCACCGCCATCAACGCCTCCGGGTACGGGCTCACCTTCGCCCTCCACACCCGCATCGACGGCCGGGTCGAGGACATCGCGGCGCGCATCCGGGCCGGCAACATCTATGTCAACCGCAACCAGATCGGCGCCGTGGTCGGCTCGCAACCCTTCGGCGGCGAGGGCCTCTCCGGCACCGGCCCGAAGGCCGGCGGCCCCAACTACCTTGGCCGCTTCTGGCGTCCGGCGGAACGCTTCACCCCCTCGAACGGCGTCAACCCGCTCTCCGGCATCTCCATCGGCTTCGCCATCGCCGCCGTGGACCAGGTGCGCATCGCGGTCGAGACGCGTCGGCATCATCCCCGGCGAGGCGCAGATGCCGGGCCCGACCGGCGAGTCCAACGTGCTCCTCACCTGGCCGCGCGGCGTGGTGCTCTGCCTCGGGCCGGACGCCGAGAGCGCCGAGCGGCAGGCCAGCCTCGCGCTCGACCAGGGCAACGGCGTCCTCGTCATCGCCCCCGGCGCGCAGAAGATCGCCGAGCTCCTGGGCGCCAACGGCGAGCCGATCGGCGGCGTCGACAAGAAGCTGGCCCCGGCGGCGATCGAGGCGGGCCTGCAGATCGAGGCCGTCATGCATTTCGGCGACGAGGAAAGCGTCAAGCCCTGGCGCCAGGCCCTCGCCCGCCGCGAAGGCGCCATCGTCCCCCTGATCACCCGCCCCTCCGACGCCGAGCGCCTGATCACCGAACGCCACGTCTGCATCGACACCACCGCCAGCGGCGGCAACGCCGAACTGCTGGCGGGGCTGTAAGGGCAGAATATCGCCCCAGCGCCCCCTCTCCCCTGAGGGGAGAGGGTAGCGAAGCTAGGAGCGCCAGCGACGTAGCGAAGCTGGGGTGAGGGGTTCAGCCCCTCGTGAGGGTAGAGCCACAAGCCCCGCCCGCCTCAACCGGACGGCCCCCTCCCAACCTCCCCCATAAAGGGGGAGGTGCCGGGTGGAGTGTGAGGCACGACCGAGCCACAGCCTCGACTCTTCACCCTCCCCTTTATGGGGAGGGCCGGGGAGGGGCCGTCCTTATCGGCAATCCCCTAAATCGCCCGCCCGTCCGCCCCGAAAACGTGATACCGCGCCGGGTCCACATACGCGGTGAGCTTCGAGCCCAGCTCCAGTTGCCGCTGCCCGTCCACCGCGATCGTCAGCGGCTGCCCATCCGCCGTGGTGGCATAGACCATGGTCTGGCCGCCCAGCTGCTCGACCAGATCCACCTGCACCTGGGCCAGCGGCACGCCGGTGCCCTCGGCGATGCCGATATGCTCCGGCCGCACCCCGAAGGTCACCGCGTCGCCCGCATCCACCCGGCGGTTGACCACGATCTCGCTGCCGCCGGCCCGCAGCTTCGCTCCCGCCGCGTCCGTCGCCTCCACCTTCGCCTCGAGGAAGTTCATCTTCGGCGAGCCGATGAAGCCCGCGACGAACCGGTTACGCGGGCTGTTGTAGAGCTCCAGCGGCGCGCCGACCTGCTCGATATTGCCGGCCGAGAGCACCACGATCTTGTCGGCCATGGTCATCGCCTCGACCTGGTCGTGCGTCACGTAGATCATGGTGTTGCCCAGGTCCTTGTGGAGCTTGGCGATCTCGACCCGCATCTGCACCCGGAGCTCGGCATCGAGGTTCGACAGCGGCTCGTCGAACAGGAAGATGCGCGGTTCGCGCACGATGGCCCGGCCGATGGCGACGCGCTGGCGCTGGCCGCCCGACAGCTGCCTGGGCTTGCGCTTCAGCAGCGGCTCGATCCGCAGGATCTCCGCCGCCCGCTGCACCCGCTTCTCGATCTCCGCCTTGGGAAAGCGCGCCGTCTCCAGCCCGAAGGCGAGGTTCTGGTACACCGACATGTGCGGATAGAGCGCGTAGCTCTGGAACACCATGGCGATGCCGCGCTTCGCCGCCGGCACCTCGTTCATCCGCTGCCCGTCGAGTAGCAGGTTGCCGCCGCTGATCGGCTCGAGCCCGGCGATCATGCGCAGCAGCGTGGACTTGCCGCAGCCCGAGGGCCCGACGAACACGGTGAACTCGCCCGGATCGATGGTGAGGTCGACCCCGTGGATCACCTCGATGTCGCCATAGCGCTTCACCACCTGCTGCAGCACGACGCTCGTTGCCATCAATGGCTCTCCTCTGCATGGGCCAGGCGATTGCCCACCGGGTCATTCCCGCGAAAGCGGGAACCTCTGTTTGTTGTGCTCTCGACGCCTACCGAAACGGAGGTTCCCGCTTTCGCGGGAATGACACCGTGGTTGTGGCCAACGAAGCCGCTCACGCGAACCCCTCCGGCAGCCAGCTCGCGTATTTCGGGTGCGCCGACGTCACCGGGAAGCTCACCTCCTCGCGCGTCGCGGACGAATGGTAGAACGCCGTGACGATCTCCAGCGCCCGGCGCGAATCCGCGCTGGTCACCGGCATCGGGCCCTTGCCCTCGAGCGCATCCCAGAACCGCCGCATCTGCGTCTCGAAGCGCGGCGCCGACATCCTTCCAGTCCCTGAGCAGCGCCTCGATCTTCGCCTTCGCCTCGTCGGTGCGCGGCAGGATCTTCCACGGCGCTGCGCCCGGGTTGTAGGCGGCGTGGTCGCTCTCGATGGTGACGTTCTCGAACGCCAGCCGGATGCGGGTGATCTCGTCGGCCGAGCCGAGCGTCGCGGTGAAACTCGCGAGCGCGCCCGACTGCATCTCCACCGAGGCCGAGATGCAGTCCTCCACTTCGATGTCGTTGACCCGCGTCGCCACCCGGCCGAACAGCGATTTCGGCTCGCCCATCAGATAGGTGAAGATGTCGTGCGGGTGGATGGCGTGGGTCATCAGCACGCCGCCGAGCTCGGTCTTCCATTTGCCGCGCCAGGGGATGGCGTAGTAGTCCGGCCCGCGCCGCCACAGGGTCTCGACCGTGCCGACATAGGGCTTGCCGGCGATGCCGGCGTCGATGATCGCCTTCGCCTGCTCGATGCCGTTGCCGAACCGGTACTGGAACACCGGCATCAGCTTGCCCTTCGACCGCTTCTCCTCGGCGATCACCTCGTCGACCTGCTCGAGCGAGCCCACCAAGCGGCTTCTCGCAGATCACGTGTTTTCCCGCCTTCAGCGCCGCCATCACCATCGGGTAGTGCACCATCGGCGGGGTGCAGATGTCGATGATGTCGAGATCGTCCATCGCCAGCAGTTCGTCGAAATTCGCCGTCCGCCGCTCGATGCCGAACTCGTCGGCGAGCCCGTTCATCCGCCCCGGATCGAGGTCGCAGACGGCGATCACCTTGAAGCGGTCCTTGTTGGTCTCGTAGCCCTCGATGATGTGGCTGCGCCCGATGCCCCCGCCGACGACGGCGACCGTGTAAACCCTGCTCATTGCTGCCACACCGTCCCGCGCTCGGCCAACGTCTGGGCCCTGAGCGCCATTTCCATTGCGTTGAAGCACCGCTCCTGCGGCATCGCCGTCTCGGTGCGGTTGCGGATGTCGTCGATCAGCTGCCGCGCCGTAGGGCAGGTCCTGGCCGGAACAGTCGATGTGCTGCACGCCCTTCTTGTCGACGAGGAACAGGTGGTCCTTCCCCTCGCGCCCGGCGATGTCGATGTATTTGCGCAGCTCGATATAGCCCTCGGTGCCGAGGATGGTCAGCCGCCCGTCGCCCCAGGTCGGCAGCCCCGCCGGCGTGAACCAGTCGACCCGGACATAGCCGGTGGTGCCGGGCGTCCTGAGATGCATGTCGCCGACGTCCTGCAGTCCCGGCGTCTTCGGGTTGGCGCGGTTGTTCACCGTCGCCGAGATCACCTCGCCCGCGAGCGCACCGGAGAAGAACAGGAACTGCTCGCACTGGTGCGAGCCGATATCGGTGAGGATGCCGCCATAGCGCTTGCGGTCGAAGAACCAGTCCGGCCGCTGGTTGTTGCGGATGGCATGCGGCCCCAGCCCCACGGTGTGCACCACCTCGCCGATGGCCCCGGCCTTGCACCAGCTCGCCGGCCCGCACCGTCGAGCGCGTCTCGAAGTGCTCGGAATAGCAGACCGAGTAGATCCGCCCGGTCTCCTTCTGCACCCGCTTGATCTCGGCGAGCTGCTCGAGCGAGATCATCCCCGGCTTGTCGCTCATCACGTCCTTGCCGTGCCGCATCGCCTCGATCGAGATGCCGGCCCGCTCGTCGAGGATCGCGGCGGTGAGCACCAGCGCGATGGACTGGTCCTCGAGGATCCCCCGCCGGTCCGCCACCCGCTTCGCCTGCGGATACTTCTCCGCAAACGCCTGCCGCGAGGTCATCCTCCGGCGAATGAAACGAAACCAGCTCCGCCCCCTCGCGCAGCAGGCAATCCACCTGCCCGTAGATGTGGGAATGGTTGAGGCCAATGGCCGCGAATTTGATGGTCATGATTGGTCTTTTGAGTACTCGGAGGGATCCGCAGGGCCTTCTCCCTTGAGGGGAGAAGGTGGCCGAAGGCCGGATGAGGGTGGAGCAACGGGCGAACCCCCTCACCGCTTCATCCCCGTCGTCGCGATCCCCTCGATCAGCAGCCGCTGGAAGAACAGGAAGAACACGAAGATCGGGATCAGGCGTCAGCACGCTCATGGCGAACAGCCCGCCCAAGTCGCTTTCGCCGGTGGAGTCGACGAAGGTCCGCAGGCCCAGCATCACGGTGTAGTTGCTTCATGTCGTTCAGGTAGATGAGCGGGGCGAAGAAATCGTCCCAGGTCCAGATGAAGGTGAAGATCGCGGCCGTCGCCAGCACCGGCATGCGAGAGCGGCAGCATGATCTTCCAGTAGATGCGCCAGGGCGAGCAGCCGTCCATCATGCGCCGCCTCGTCGAGCTCGCGCGGGATGCCGCGGAAGAACTGCACCATCAGGAAGATGAAGAACGCGTCGACGGCGAGGAATTTCGGCACCACCAGCGGCAGGATGGTGTTGACCCAGCCCAGCTCGCGGAACAGCACGTATTGCGGGATCAGCGTCACCTGGTAGGGCAGCATCAGCGTCATCAGCATCATGGCGAACCAGAAGCCGCGCCCCTTGAAGTCGCAGCCGCGCGAAGGCGAAGGCCGCCAGCGAGCAGGCGATCAGGTTGCCGATCATCGCAGGTGACCGAGATGACCAGCGAGTTCAAGAAGAAGGTGCCGAAGCTGACCCGCAGCCCGTGCCAGCCGCGGAAATAGGCGTCGAGGCTCCACTCGCTCGGCCAGAGCGTGCCGCGAGAAGATCTCGTTCTCCGGCCGGAACGAGGCCGACAGCATCCAGAGCAGCGGATAGAGCATCAGGATCGAGGCGCCGATCAGCACCGCATGCGCGAGCACGCCGAGCACGCGCTTGCGCGCCAGCCTCGCGCGGCGAGGCCTCGGTGACGACGGTCAGCTTCGGGGCTTCCGACATGACGCTCATCGGTGGCCTCCCGTCGTCCGTCGTTCTCGCAGCGCCGGATGAGGGGTGATCCTCCCCTGCGAAGCGGGGGAGGGGGACCGCCGTAGGCGATGGAGGGGGCGGCCACGCACACCGGGCACATCAGTCGTCATAGTGCACCCAGTACTTGCTGGTGAGGAACGAGAAGGCCGGTGAAGCAGCGCGACGATGCACCAGCAGGATCCAGGCCAGCGCCGAGGCATAGCCCATGCGGAAGAAGCCGAACGCCTCCTGGTAGAGGTAGAGCGTGTAGAACAGCGTCGAGTTGATCGGGTTGCCGGTGCCGCCCGAGATGATGAAGGCGGGCGTGAAGCTCTTGAACGCCTCGATGGTCTGGATGATGGCGTTGAAGAACACCACCGGCGTCAGCAGCGGCAGGGTGATCTTCCAGAACTGCCGCCACTTGCTGGCGCCGTCGAGGCTCGCCGCCTCGTACATGTCCTGCGGGATCTGCCGCAGCCCGGCGAGGAAGATGATCATCGGCGAGCCGAACTGCCAGATCGACAGCACGATCAGCGTCCACAGCGAGATAGCGCGGGTTGGAGATCCAGCTCGGGCCCTGGATGCCGAAGATGCGCGAGGAAGTCGTTGACCAGCCCGTCGCCGGCAAACAGCTGCCGCCACAGCACGGCGATGGCGACCGAGGCGCCGAGCAGCGATCGGCAGGTAGAACAGCGCGCGATAGAGCGGCAGGCCGCGCATGCCGCGGTTGAGCAGCAGCGCCACGCCGAGCGCGAAGGCGAGCTTCAGCGGCACCGAGAACAGGACGAAGAACAGCGTCACCCGCATCGAGGCGACGAACTTGGGGTCCGCCGGTGAACATGCGGACGTAGTTGGCCGGCGCCCACCCAGTCGGGCGCGGTCAGCAGGTCGAAATTGGTGAAGCTCAGGTAGAGCGAGGAGATGCATCGGCCCGAGCGTCAGGCCGAAAAAGCCGATGAACCACGGCAAGAGGAACAGGTAGCCGGGGGCGTTGCGTGCTGCCACATCCGCGACCAGCCGGAAGGCTGGACCGCGCGCTCCGGTCGCGTCGCCGGCGCTCGCATGGAGCGCGCGGTCATCGCTGTCAGGCCGCGCGGGCCAGGATTTCGGTCGCGCCCTTGACGAAGGCTCGGGACCGGCATCCTCCGGCGACTGGCTGCCGAAGGCCACTTCCTGGCTCTTGGTCTTGAACAGCGACGCGTCGACTTCGCCGGCAGCGGCGGGCGGGGACGGCGGCAGCGGCGCCGAGCAGGTCGCCGAGGTTGGACACGAAGTTGAGCGCGATCTGGCTCTGCGCGTCGAGCGTCGGCGCGAGGCGTCGCGCATCGAGGCCTTGGCGCACGGAATGCCGCGTTCGACGCCGAGGACCTTGGCCGCTTCCGGGTCGTTGACGAAGAAGTTGAGGAACTTGGCCGCCGTCTTCCTTCTTGCTCGGACGAGCCGCCGAGCGAGAAGAACATCGAGGGCTTGCGATAGTGGCCGCCCGTGCGCGCCGGCTTGCGATGCGCGGGATAGTTCGATCATGGTCAGCGGGTCCTTGTTGATCGCCTGGAAGGCGACCAGCTGGTTGGAGTTGGCAGAGGTCACCGCGGCCTTGCCGAGCGTGATCATGGTGTTTTCGAGCGCGTCGGTGGTCGAGCGCCTGGTCGTCGGGCGAGACGCATCACGCCGGCGTCGCGCAGGTCGGCCCACATCTGGAACCATTCGGTCGATGTCGCTCGTCGTCGAAAGCCGACCTTGCCGTCGGCGGTGTAGAGCGCCTTGCCGCGCTGGCGCAGCCAGTTCTCGAGCGCCGGCTCGACACCGAGCCGTCCGCCGACAGCCTTCATGCCGGCGCGCTTGTTGCCGGCTTGAAGGCCTCGGCCGATCGCCGGCAGGTCGTCATAGGTGAGTGTCGGGGCCGGGCACGTCGACGCCGGCTTCCTCGAAGGCGGCGGTGTTGACGATCAGGGCCACCGAGTTGGCGCCCAGGCTGATGCCATAGAGCTTGCCGTCGACCTTGCCGCCGTCGAGCTGGTCCTGGTCGAAATCGCCGAGGTTGCAGCGCGCTTGCCGACGAATTCGTCGAGCGGGGCGATGGCGTTGCGCTTGGCGTATTCGACGATGTAGCGGTAGTCCATCTGGATGACGTCCGGCGCGTTGCCGCCGGCGGTCTGGGTGGCGAGCTTGGGCCAGTAGTCGGCCAAGGCGAGGAACTCGCCGTCGAACGTCGACGCCCGGATTGGCCTTGGTGTAGAGGTCGGTCACCCCATAGGTGCGGTCGGCGCGGGCCTGGCCGCCCCAGAAGATCAGCCGCAGCGGTTTCCTGCGCCAGCGCCGCCGACGGCGACAGGGCGGCGGCGCCGAGCAGCGCCGTCGAGCCCAGCAAGAACTGACGTCGGTCGAGTGAAATTCCCATCGATGTCCTCCCTATTCCCCTCCCGGCGGCGACGCCGTCCGGCAACCGGCTGCGCTCTTTGACGGCGCTAAATAACCAGTTGGTTACAACATTGGTCCGCGGTGCGCGATGCTGTCAACCCATTCCTTGGCAGCGGTGCCGGCGGCCGTTCAATCTGCGGTTCATCGGTGTGGCGATTGTGAGGCAGCAATGCTCATCCAGGCCGCTGCCCTCCAATTCAGGGCTTGGTGCGCAGATAGTCCAGCACCATCTGCACGGCCTGCGCTTCACGTTCCTGGATCAGCGCGAAGGTGCTGAGATCCTTGCCGAAAATCACCGACAGCGTCTTCATGTTGGAGACGTAGAAATAGCCCAGCCCGGCGATCGAGATGTAGAGCTGCATCGGGTCGACATCGGTGCGGAACACCCCCGCCTCATGCCCGCGCCTCAGGATGTCGCCCAGTTCCGCGACCAGCGGCGAATGCAGCGCAGGAATGTCGTCCAACTGCTTGAGGAAGCGGGCGTTCTGCAGGTTCTCCACCGCCAGCAGCCGTGGGAACCACGGGTTGGCGAGGAAGTGCCGGAAGGTGAAGCGGACCAGCCGGTCCATCGCCTCGAGCGGCGGCACCTGGCTCAGCGACAGCTCGCGCTCGCCCCGCCGGATCTCCTGGTAGGCATCGAGCAGCACCGCCGAGTACAGCGCCTCCTTGTTGCCGAAATAGTGATAGAGCAGCCGCTTGTTGGCCTTGGCCCGGTCGGCGATGGCATCGACGCGCGCGCCGTTGAAGCCCTTCCTCGCAGAACTCCTCGCGCGCCGCCTTGAGGATCGAGGCCTTGGTCTTCTCGGCGTCGCGGGGACGCACTGGAGCGGCGTCCGGCGCAGCCTTCGCTGCCGTCCGTCTCGCGTTCACGCCACCGCCTCGCCAGTCATCAATTCTCTCCCGCGCCGTGCCGGTTACAATCGTCCTCGTGCCGCCATTGGCACCGGGCGCCACGCGGAGCAAGCGACAGGGCCAACGAAAATCGTTCTTTCGTCCAGTTCCGGGGCGCCGCTCTTGACGCTCGATCCTAGCCGCGTGTATCTAAGTAACCAAGCGGTTACAAAGCAAGAGGGCAGGGAGAGGGAGATGGCCGAGCGGCGGCTTGGGCTGATCATGCACGGCGTGACCGGCCGGATGGGCTACAACCAGCACCTGGTGCGCTCCATCCTCGCGATCCGCGACCAGGGCGGCATCACGCTCGCGAACGGCGATCGCCTGGTGCTCGATCCGATCATCGTCGGGCGCGATCGCGAGAAGATCCAGGCGCTTGCCGACGAAGCACGGCATCAGCCGCTGGACCACCGATCTCGACGCGGCGCTCGCCAACCCCGAGGACGACGCTGTTCTTCGATGCCGGCACGACGCAGATGCGGGCCGCGCTGCTCGGCCGGGCGATCGACGCCGGCAAGCACGTCTATTGCGAGAAGCCGGTGTCGGACGACCTGGACAGCGCCGTCGCGCTGGCGCGGAAGGCGAAGTCGGCCGGCATCAAGCACGGCGTGGTGCAGGACAAGCTGTTCCTGCCCGGGCCTGCTCAAGCTCAAGCTGCTGCGCGACTCCGGCTTCTTCGGCCGCATCCTCTCGGTGCGCGGCGAGTTCGGCTACTGGGTGTTCGAGGGCGACTGGCAGCCGGCGCAGCGCCCGAGCTGGAACTATCGCAAGGCCGATGGCGGCGGCATCATCCTCGACATGCTCTGCCACTGGCGCTACGTGCTCGATAATCTGTTCGGCGAGGTGAAGGCCGTGAGCTGCCTCGGCGCCACGCATATTCCCGAGCGCGTCGACGAGAAGGGCAACCGCTACACCGCCGATGCCGACGACGCGGCCTATGCCACCTTCCAGCTCGAGGGCGGCATCGTCGCCCACATCAACTCGAGCTGGGACGTCCGCGTCCGCCGCGACGACCTCGTCACCTTCCAGGTCGACGGCACGCACGGCTCGGCCGTCGCGGGGCTGCACAAATGCTTCACCCAGCACCGGGTGAACACGCCCAAGCCGGTCTGGAACCCCGACCAGCCCTCAGACCATCAACTTCTTCGAGCAGTGGGAAGAAGTGCCCGACAACTGGCCGGCGCAGAACGGCTTCAAGGCGCAGTGGGAGATGTTCCTCCGCCACGTCGCCGAAGACGCCCCCTGGCGCTACGGCCTCGAAGCCGGCGCCAAGGGCGTGCAGCTCGCCGAGCTCGGCCTGCAGTCCTGGAAGGAACGCCGCTGGCTCGACGTTCCGGCGCTGGGGATTTGAGATGATGCGCTGACATCCGACGCCCGCCCTCGCCATCCTCCCCCATGAAGGGGGAGGTGCAGCCGCGCTGGCACGATCGCGCCACAGCCTGCCTTCTCCCCTTGATGGGAGAGGCCGGCGAGGGGGCCGTCCGCCGATGCCTGAGCTCAACCTCCCCACCCCGACCGCACCATCGCCGCCTACCGCCTCACCGGCACCCCCATCCCCTTCGAGCGCCACGCCGCGTCGGACTTCCCGCGCATCGCCTATGCGGCCGCGCACGTCGTCGCCGATCCGCTGGCCGACAACGATCCCTGGCTCACCCCGGCCATCGACTGGGACACGACGCTGAAATTCCGCCATCGCCTGTGGGATCTCGGCCTCGGCGTCGCCGAAGCCATGGACACCGCGCAGCGCGGCATGGGCCTCGGCTGGGCCGAGGCGCAGGAGCTGATCCGCCGCGCCCAGGCCGAAGCCCGCACCCGGCCCGACGCGCTCATCGCCTATGGCGCCGGCACCGACCATCTCGCGCCCGGCCCCGACGTCACCATCGACGACGTCATCCGCGCCTATGAGGAGCAGGTCGGCTTCGTCGAAGGCGCAGGGCGGCCGCATCATCCTGATGGCCTCGCCGCGCGCTCGCCGTCGCCGCGAAGTCGCCCGACGACTACGCCCGCGTCTACGGCCGCATCCTCAGCCAGGTGAAGCAGCCGGTGATCCTCCACTGGCTCGGCGAGATGTTCGATCCGGCGCTCGAAGGCTATTGGGGCAGCGGCGACGCACGAGGAGGCGATGGACGTCTGCCTCGACGTCATCGCCGCGCATGCCGACAAGGTCGACGGCATCAAGATCTCGCTGCTGTCGAAGGAGAAGGAGATCGCCATGCGCCGCCGCCTGCCGGCCGGGCGTGCGCATGTATACCGGCGACGACTTCAACTATGCCGAGCTGATCGCCGGCGACGAGCAGGGCCATTCCGATGCCCTGCTCGGCATCTTCGACGCCATCGCCCCCGCCGCCTCCGCCGCGCTCGCGGCGCTCGGCCGCGGCAGCGACAACGAGTTCTTCGAGCTGCTCGAGCCCACCGTGCCGCTCAGCCGCCACATCTTCACGGCGCCCACCCGCTTCTACAAGACCGGCGTCGTCTTCCTCGCCTATCTCAACGGCCTGCAGGACCACTTCGCCATGATCGGCGGCCAGCAGAGCGCCCGCTCGCTGCAGCATCTCAGCGAACTGTTCCGCCTCGCCGACAAGGCGCGGGTGCTGGCCGATCCGGAGCTGGCGGTCGAGCGGATGAAGCGGGTGCTGGCCGTGCATGGGGTGGCGTGATGGGCACTGAAGCAGACGGCCCCCTCCCATCCTCCCCCATGAAGGGGGAGGTGCCGGCCGGCGTCCCTGGCACGATCGAGGCCACGCACTCCCTCTTCACCTCCCCCTTCATGGGGGAGGCCGGGAGGGGGTCGTCTCAGCCGCCTGCGATCCACCGATGACCACCCCCCAGCTCTCCATCAACCTCGCCACCCTGCGCAACGGCTCGACCTTCGCGCAGATGGTCGACGCCTGCCTCCGCCACGGCGTCACCGCCATCTCGCCCTGGCGCGACCAGGTCGCCGCCGCCGGTCTCGCCGAGGCCGCCAGCATCGTCCGCGCCAACAATCTCCGCGTCACCGGCCTCTGCCGCGGCGGCATGTTCCCGGCCGAGACCGCCGAGGGCCGGCAGAAGCAACATCGACGACAATCTCCGCGCCATCGACGAAGCCGCAGCGCTCGGCGCCGATTGCCTCGTGCTGGTGGTGGGCGGTCTGCCCCGGGTCATCCAGGGACATCGACGGCGCCCGCAAGATGGTCGCCGACGGCATCGCCGCCATGCTGCCGCACGCCCGCGCCGCCGGCGTGCCGCTGGCCATCGAGCCGCTGCACCCGATGTACGCCGCCGACCGCTCCTGCGTGAACACCATCGACCAGGCGCTCGACATGTCCGCCGAGCTCGGCGAAGGCGTCGGCGTCGCCATCGACGTCTACCACGTCTGGTGGGACCCGAACCTTGCCGCCGCCATCGCCCGCGCCGGCCGCGAGCGGCGCATCCTCGCCCATCACATCTGCGACTGGCTGGTGCCCACCACCGACCTGCTGCTCGACCGCGGCATGATGGGCGACGGCGTCATCGACCTCAGCGGCATCCGCCGCATGATCGAGGCCGCCGGCTACCACGGCCCGCAGGAGGTCGAGATCTTCTCGCGCGACAACTGGTGGAAACGGCCCGGCCGACGAGGTCGTCCGCACCTGCGTCGAGCGCTTCAAGACCGTCTGCCAGCCATAATTGCCGCATCAAGGCGGTTCACAGTTCTTCTCCTCCGGGCGGCCCGTGTCCGGCAGTCGAGGAGGCGACCATGAGCTATGATTTCAAGGATCAGGTGGCGATCGTCACCGGTGCAGCGTCCGGCATCGGCGCCGCGGTGGCCCGGCGGCTCGGCGCCGGCGGAGCGAAGGTCGTCGTGGCGGACCTCAACGCCGACGGCGCCAAGGCCATTGCCGGCGCCATCACCGACGCGGGCGGCACCGCCACCTCGCTCGGCGGCGACGTGACCGACCCCGCCGCCGTCGAGAACCTCGTCGAGACGGCGAGGAGCACCTATGGCGGCCTGCATCTCGCGGTCAACAACGCCGGCATCGGCGGGCCGCTCGCCTCCACCGGCGAGTATCCGCTCGACGGCTGGGCCAAGGTGGTGGACATCAACCTCAACAGCGTCTTCTACGGCCTCCGCTACGAGATCCCGGCCATGCTCGCCTCGGGCGGCGGCGCCATCGTCAACGTCGCCTCGATCCTCGGCTCGGTCGGGGCAGCCGGTTCGCCCGCCTATGTGGCGACCAAGCACGCCGTGGTCGGCCTCACCAAGGTCGCGGCCATCGAGTATGCGAAACAGGGCATCCGCGTGAACGCCGTCGGCCCCGGCTATATCGAGACCCCGCTGCTCAAGGACGTGGATGCGCCCGGCAAGCAGCACCTCGTCTCCCTCCATCCGATCGGGCGGCTCGGCACGGCCGAAGAGGTGGCGGCGCTGATCGTCTTCCTGCTCTCCAGGGAAGCCTCGTTCGTCACCGGCAGCTACCACCTCGTCGACGGAGGCTATGTCGCGCAGTAGCCGCCGCCCCCCTTGCGCCCGCCGCCGCCGCCGCTAATCTCCCGCCCCAGGTCTTCACAGGGAATCCCATGCATATCCTGATCATCGGGGCGGCCGGCATGGTCGGCCGCAAGCTCACTTCGGCTCTCGTCGCCTCCGGGCGGGTGGGCGACAAGGACATCACCCGCTTCACGCTCGCCGACGTGATCGAGCCGCAGAAGATCGCCTTCGCCGGGCCGGTCGAGACGCTTGCCGCCGATCTTTCCGCCCCCGGCACCGCCGCGGCGCTGGTCGCGTCCCGCCCCGACCTGATCTTCCACCTCGCCGCCATCGTTTCGGGCGAGGCCGAGGCCGATTTCGACAAGGGCTACCGGATCAACCTCGACGGCACCCGGTTCCTGCTCGAGGCGATCCGCCAGCAGGGGCTTGAGGCTCCGTACAAGCCCCGGCTGGTGTTCACCTCGTCCATCGCCGTGTTCGGCGCGCCGTTCCCCGAGGCGATCGGCGACGAGTTCTTCTCCACCCCGCTCACCAGCTACGGCACGCAGAAGGCGATCTGCGAGCTGCTGCTCAACGACTATTCGCGCAAGGGCTTCGTCGACGCCGTCGGCATCCGCCTGCCGACCATCGTGATCCGGCCCGGCAAGCCCAATGCCGCCGCCTCGGGCTTCTTCTCCAACATCCTGCGCGAGCCGCTGGTCGGGCAGGAAGCCGTGCTGCCGGTCTCGAAGGACGTGCGCCACTGGTTCGCCTCGCCGCGCGCCGCCGTCGGCTTCCTCACCCATGCCGCCGAGCTCGACACCGAAAAACTCGGCTGGCGCCGGTCCCTCTCCGCCCCCGGCCTCTCCGCCACGGTCGGCGAGGAGATCGAGGCCCTGCGCCGCGTCGCCGGCGACAAGGCGGTGAGCCTGATCAAGGAAGTCCCCGACCCCAAGATCATCGGCATCGTCGACGGCTGGGCCCGCGACTTCTCCACGAAGCGCGCCGAGTCCCTCGGCTTCAAGGCGGAAAAGTCCTTCGACGAGATCATCCGCATCCACATCGAGGACGAGCTGGGCGGCCGGGTCGGCGGCTAGAACCGCCGCCTGCGCCGCACCATCGGCCAGCCGAACGCGGGGAACAGCGGTTCCCGCCACTCGATGACGAGTCCGAACGGATCCGCCGTGATCGTCGTCCCGCTGCCGGCCGCGATCAGCGACCGCTCGCGCTCAAGCACCGTGTCGGTGGCATAGCTCACCGCCACGTCGATCCCGTCCGGCCCGGGCGTCAGCGTCACCAGCTTCGCAAGATCGCTGTCGAGATCGAACACGAAGCTCCGCGGGTCCTCCGGCACACCGATCCACCGCTCCGGCTGCCCCGGCCCAACCGCCTCCGCCCCCGCAACAAGGGCGCTGAAGTCTTCGTTGTTCTGTCCCGGCCCGTTCGACACTGCGTCCTCCTCCCGCATCCTCCCGCGGTGAGACGGGCTGTCAAGTTCGCAAACCGACTTACGGGGTTTGCCGGGGAGGGGGGAACGGTCTCTCACCAGCAGAGAACCCCTCCCCAGCCCTCCCCATAAAGGGGAGGGTGCCCGCCGGTGTTTTCGGCACCATGGAGCCGCAGCCTCAACTCTTCACCTCCCCCTTCATCGGGGAGGCCGGGAGGGGGCCGTCCCGGCTCACCTCCCTACGCCGGCCCTCACCCCCTCGGCAGCCACTTCTTGGCGATCTTGCACACCATCGGTGTAGGCCGGGTCGTACACGTTCCCCACCTCGTAGCGCACCACCTGGCCCATCAGATGGCTCGCGGCCGTCTTGCTGAGCCCGTAGTCGCTGCAGAGCCAGTTGAACATGTCGGTGGTCGCGTGCTGCAGGGCCTGGTCGAGCGGGCGGGCGTTGCCGACCGAGAAGATTTCCTCGGCGTTCTCGCCGCGCGGCCAGGCGAGCTTCCGGCCCTTCTCGACCGTCACCTTCACCTCGACCTCGTAGCTGGTCTCGATGCCGGTGCCGACGATCTCGCCGTCGCCCTGCACGGCATGGCAATCGCCGAGGAAGAACAGCGCGCCCTCGACCGCCACCGGGAACCACGCGGTCGCTCCCGGGCCGGAAGCCGCGATAGTCCATGTTGCCGCCGTTCTCGGCGCTGGTCGCGGTGGAGAAGGCCTGCCCCATCGCCGGCGCCACCCCGAAGCAGCCGATCATCGGCTCGAGCGGCAGCACGAAATGCTCGAGGCCGGGCACCGGCTCCTGCAGCTGCGCCGTGCCGGCCTGCCGGTCGATCGCCCAGGTGACCGGCTCGCGCGACGGCAGCTCGCGCACATATTCGGGATCCACCACGTTGCCGGCGAGCGAGGCGCGCGTCCAGCCGGTGGCCCGGTTCGGCGTCATGCGGATGATCTCGACCTTCAGCGCATCGCCGCGCTCGGCCCCCTCGACGAAGATCGGCCCGTTCATCGGGTTCGGCCCCGGCCGCCGCAGCACCCCGTCCTTGTCATAGCCCGCGGCGTCGAGCGTCTCGGTGATGATCGTATCCCCCGAGGCCACCCGCAGCGCCGGCGGCAGCGTGCCCAGAACGTTGTGCCACTCGGTGGCGACGAAACGATGCGTAGTCACTGGTCAATTCCCCCCATGTTTTCCCGAGGGGTACCCGGTGCAGCAGCGCTTGTCACCTGAGCCAGTACCTCCTCTCCCACGGCGTCACCCCGGCGAGAGGCCGGGGCGCATCCTGAGGTATCGCCACCATCGCGGAGGGCCGAAGCTATGGTCAGGCTGGATTCGGCCTTCGCCGGAATGACACCGAGTTGAGGGGGAGCCACGAGCTCCTTCCTCACCCCTCAAACCCCCGCCACCCAAGCCGCATACTCCCCCTCGTGCCGCCCCTCGAAATTCTCCATCCCCGCCTTGGTCAGCACCCCGCGTCGCGGCGGGATGAAGGAGTAGATCCGCCCGCGCCGCTGCTCGCGCCAGTTGATGTTCAGCGCCGCGAACTTGGGGAAGAACTCGAGGTCGTCATAGGGCAGGTGGTCGTGGATCCACCAGGCGAGCGCCTCCCAGTGGCCGGTCGCCTCGTAGTACGGAATGAACGCGTGGACGATGACGCAGGCCGTGGCGCCCATGCTGCCGCGGGCGTCGCGCCGGTCCCAGATGTGGCCGGCGTAGTTGGCCTCGTTGCGGCCGCAGTTGAGGCCGTGCTCGTTGCCGAATCGGTTGACCGCCGGCGAGCGGTAGGCCGAGCGGATCGAGATGCGGCCGAACCGCGTCCCACAGCGGCTCCAGCATCTCCTCGCACAACTGAGTTCCCGCCGCGATGGCGAGGTCCGGATCGTCGGGGATGTTGGGAATGCCGTAGAACTCGGCGATCTCCGAATGGAGAAAATCGCGCATGAAGAAGTTCTCGCTGAGCCGGACGCGGCCGAGTTCCTCGAGCGCCTTCATCGATCTGAGGTTTCCGCATGGCCCCACCTCCCCACGAGCTCCGATCCTCGACCATGCCGGCGCCGCCGCCAACCCGTTTTTGTCGTTGGAGGAATCGCATGCGGCGAGGCGCAAGCGCTGGCGGCGCGTTTACCGGTCTGCTCTATTCCCTCGCGCGAGAATCCCGGAGGCCGCGATGCTGCTGCAGGTCATCTTCTACGTCGCCATCACCGCCGAGGCGATGACGGCCGCGCTCGCCGCCGGCCGGCGCAGCATGGATTGGTTCGGCGTCTGCGTCCTTGCCTGCGTCACGGCGCTCGGCGGCGGCACGATGCGCGACCTGGTGCTCGGCCACTATCCGCTGGTCTGGGTGGAGAACCCGTACCTGCTCATCCTCTGCTGCGCCGCCGCCTTCGCCACCATCGCCTGCGCCCGCTTCATGGCGGCGCTGCGCTGGCCGTTCCTGATCCTCGACGCGATCGGGCTGGTCGGCTTCACCATCATCGGCTGCAACATCGCGCTGGAGATGGGCATGCAGCCGATCATCGTCATCGTCGCCGGCCTGATGACCGGCGATCATCGGCGGCGTGCTGCGCGACGTGCTCTGCGCCGACGTGCCGCTGGTGTTTTCCTCCGAGCTCTACGCCACCGTGTCGATCGTTTCGGGAACGCTCTACTATCTCGGCCGCGTCGCCGGCGTGCAGCACGACCTCCTGGTGATCGGGGTCATCGTGATCGGCTTCGCCCTGCGCATGGCCGCACTTGTGTTCAAGCTCGGCATGCCGAAATTCGTCTACGACCGGGAACTGCGATGACAGCGAGACCACAACGCCTGCATCTTTCGCGCCGCAAGGGTTTCGACCTGCAGGCGAGCTCGAAGGCGCTCAACGGCCTGCCGGCCAAGCTGGTCAGCCGGCCGGGCAAGTGGGGCAACCCGTTCAGCATCGACGAGGTGGCGAAGCAATACGGCCTCGACCGGGCCGCGGCGCAGGCCAAGGCGGTCGACCTCTGCACGCAGTGGCTGATCGGCGCCATCGACCCGGCGCTGTCGCCCGGTCCGCCGCCGACGCGCGAGGCGATCCGGGCCGAGCTCGGCGCGCACAATCTCGCCTGCTGGTGCAAGCCCGGCACGCCCTGCCACGCCGACGTCCTCATCGAAATCGCCAACGGATAGAGCCATGGCCCGCATCACCTATCTCACCACCATCGAGTTCGGCCCCGGCGCCGTGAGTACGCTCGCCGCCGCCGCGGCCGAGTGCGGCATCATGCGGCCGCTGCTTGGTCGCCGACCATGGCGTCATGGCCGCCGGCCTCGCGCAGCAGGCGCTGGCGCAACTGCCCGCCGATACGCCGGTCTTCCTCGAGACCCCGCCCAACCCCACCGAGAGCGCGGTGCGGGCTGCGCTGGCGCAGTACCGCGCCGGGTTGTGCGACGGGATCGTCGCCATCGGCGGCGGCTCGCCCATCGATCTCGCCAAGGGCGTCGCGCTGCTCGCCACCCATGCCGGGCCGCTCGAGGAATACGCCGCGATCTATGGCGGGTTGGAGCGGATCGGGCCCGTGGTGCCGGTGATCGCCATTCCGACCACTGCCGGCACCGGCGCCGAGGTCGGCCGCGCGGCGCTGCTGACGCTCGAGGACGGGCGCAAGCTCGGCTTCATCTCGCCGCACCTGATCCCCAAGCGCGCCATCTCCGACCCCGAGCTGACGCTCGGCCTGCCGCCCGGCCTCACCGCCGCGACCGGGCTCGATGCGCTCAGCCACTGCATCGAGACCTTCTGTTCGCCCCGCCTCAACCCGCCGGCCGAGGCGATCGCGCTCGACGGGGCAGGGCGCGTCTGGCGCAACATCGAGCCCGCCTTCCGCGACGGCAGGAACCTCGAGGCGCGCAGCGAGATGCTGATGGGCGCGCTGATGGGCGGCCTCGCCTTCCAGAAGGGCCTCGGCGCGGTGCATGCGCTGAGCCACGCGCTCGGCGGCCTCAAGGATGTGTCGCTGCACCACGGCACGCTCAACGCCATCCTGATGCCGGGCGTCGTCCGCTTCAACGCCCCGGAACTCGGCGGCAAGCTCGAGCGGCTCAACGCGGCGCTCGGCCTTGCCGCCGATGCCGACCTCGCGGCGGAGCTCGATGCGCTGAACCGGCGCCTCGGCATCCCCAGCGGGCCTCAGGGCGCTGGGCGTCCGCGAGGACCATTTCGACTGGGTGATCGAGCGCGCCCTCGCCGACCACAGCCACGCCACCAACCCGCGCGTCGCCAGCGCCGGGGATTACCGGCGCGCTGCTCGCCGGCGCGATGTGAGAGGCATCCGGGGACGTCGGATTGACTTTCGCGGCACTGCCATACTAGCACCGGCCGACAACGGTCAGAGGCTCGGGAGGAGCGAATGAGGCAGACTTGGCGCTGGTTCGGACCGGCGGATCTCGCGAGCATCGACGACATGGTCCAGGCGGGGGTCGAGGGCGTGGTCAGCGCGCTCCATCACGTGCCGAACGGCGTGGTGTGGACGCCCGAGGAGATCGCCAAGCGCCAGAACCTCATCCGCGTCATGAAGGACGGCAACGCCCTCCGGCCTCGAGTGGGAGGTGATCGAGAGCCTGCCGGTTTCCGAGGACATCAAGAAGCAGAAGGGCGACTGGCGCGAGCACATCGCCAACTACAAGCAGAGCCTCCGGAACGTCGCCGCGGCCGGGCTCGACGTGGTCTGCTACAACTTCATGCCGGTGATCGACTGGACCCGCACCGAGCTGCGCCACCGGCTCGCCCATGGCGGCACCTGCATGCGCTTCGACATCAACGATTTCGCCGCCTTCGACATCCACATCCTCGAGCGGCCGGGCGCCCGCGACGACTTCTCGCCCGAGGTGGTCGAGGAGGCCGGCCGCCGCTTCGCCCAGATGGATGACGCGGCCCGCAAGGAGCTCGCCCGCAACGTCACCATGGGGCTGCCCGGCTCGACCGAGAGCATGACGCTCGAGGACGTGCGCGCCCATCTCGCCGAATACGGCCACATCTCGCCCGACCAGCTGCGCAGCCACTTCGTCGACTTCCTCGCCGAAGTCGTGCCGGTGGCCGAGGAGGTCGGCGTGCGGCTCTGCTGCCACCCGGACGATCCGCCGTTCCCGCTGCTCGGCCTGCCGCGCATCATGTCGACCGCCGCCGACTACCGGAAGGTGCTCGACGCCGTCGACAGCCCCGCCAACGGCATGACGCTCTGCTCGGGCTCGCTCGGCTCGCGGCCCGACAACGACCTGCCGGCGATCATGGAGGAGTTCGGGCCCAAGGTGCACTTCCTGCACCTGCGCAACGTCAAGCGCGAGACCCCGGCGCTCGCCGGCTCGTTCTACGAGGCCGAGCACCTCGGCGGCGACACCGACATGGTGGCGCTCATCGCCGCGGTGCTGAAGGAAGAGGCCCGCCGCCGCAAGGCGAGGGCCGCGCCGACGCGCGAGATCCCGATGCGCCCCGACCACGGCCAGGACATCCTCGACGACCTCAACCGCCAGGCCCAGCCCGGCTACCCGACCATCGGCCGCCTCCGCGGCCTCGCGGAACTGCGCGGCATCATGACGGCGCTCAGCCACGAGCAATACGGCCTGCACTGAGCCTGCGCTTCCACCACCGGGTCATCCCCGCGAAAGCGGGGATCTCCGTTTGCGGCGTCGAAACGAAACAGAGGTTCCCGCTTTCGCGGGAATGACACCGTGGAGGACGGCTCGGGAGGCGTCACCCCCCGTCAATCCTCCAGCAGATACCCGCCCTTCCGGCCCGTCAGCACCTGCGTGCCGACGATCTTCATGATCGAGCCGCCGCGCTGCACGTACTTGTCGAGCACCCGCGACAGCACAAATCCGTCGGTCCCCGCGAGGATCGGCGTGCGGGCCATGAAGGCCTCCGGCCCGTCGAGCGCGATCAGGTCGGCGATCGGCTGGCCCTTCTTCACCTCGTCGCCCGAGCTCGCACCCGGTAGGCGACGAGCCCGGCGCGGTCGACGCGCACGATCTCGGTCGCCTCGAACGGCGTCGCCGCCGGCGCCGCGTGCCGGCCGCGGTGCCGGCGTCCGCGTCGATCAGCCCGCGGCCGCAGAGGAAGCCCCCAGAGCCGCCGCGCGTCGTCGCTGCCGAAATGGTCGAACACGTCGGCCTGGCCGCGATATTCGAGCGTCGCCGTGGCGCTCGCCATCGGCACCGGCTTGCCCGGGTTCGCCTGCGCCACCTTGCGGTAGAGCTGCGGCAGCACTTCGTCGAACGAGCCGCCGCCGCAATCGGCCGCGGTCAGCGTCGCCGCCGCGCCCATCCAGTCGGCCAGGTCCTGCAGCCCGGGCATCAGCTCGGGCGAGGTGAAGATGTGGATCAGCGAGTCGTTGTCGCAGTGGAGGTCGAGCACGAGGTCGGCGTCGTGCGCTTCCCGCAGCACCAGCAGCCGCAGCTCCTCGGCGGCGCTGCGCGGCTGCTGGTTGTCGATCCACTGCGCCACGGCCTTGCGGATCAGCTCGACGTTGAAGCGCCTCGTCGTCGGTCAGCCGGCCCGCGATCTGCGAGCGCACCAGCGGCGAACAGGTCCGGCCAGCGCCGGTTGTAGTTGATGCCGGTGTTGGGGTCGTAGCGGCCGATATGATGGCGCAGCGACAGGTTGGCCATGCCGAGCGGATTGACCAGCGGCATCACCGTGAAGCGGGCGCGCAGCTGCCCGCGATCGTCGGCCTGCCGCAGCATCGGCAGCAGATGGTGCAGCACCATGGTGCCGGGATGCTCGTCGGCATGCAGGGCCGCCTGCAGGTGCACCTTCTCGCGCCGCATCCTCGGGGCCGATGGCGTAGATAGGTGAACTCAGTCACCGTGCCGGGCGTGTCACCGCGCAGCGGCACGTACCTTGCGTTCGAAAACTCACGGGACAACTACCTCGGGTCAGGCACGGGAAAAGCCGAACTTCAGCGGCTTGGCACCCGGCATGTGCCGGGTGAGATGGCGGTACACGAGTCCGAAGACGAAGAAAACCGCCAGCGACACGGCGAGGAAGTAGCAGCGCCGCCACCGAGTAGTGCAGCACCGCATTGTAGTCGCGCTGGAACAGGTCGCTGGCCTGGCTCATCAGGTCGCGCTGGCCGTCGATGACGGGCAGGGTGAAATAGACGAGCGCCGTGGCGTGGAACAGGAACACCACCTCGTTGGTGTAGGCGGGCCAGGCCAGCCGGATGAGGTGCGGCCAGGTCACGCGGCGGAACTGCTGCGCCGCGGCTCATGCCATAGGCGCGCGCGGCTTCGAGCTCGCCCCTCGGCACGGCCATCAGCGCGCCGTAGAAGATCTCGGCGGTATAGGCGGTGGTGTTGAGGCGAGGATCAGCGGCCCGAGGAACAGCGGGTTGAGCACGAACCAGCTGATGCCCATCGGCTTCCAGACGGCGACGTTCAGCGCCAGCGCCAGCGAGTAGAACATGAACAGCTGGATGAAGAAGGGCGAGCCGCGGAAGGCGTAGATATAGCCGCGGCAGAGCCGCGCCAGCAGCCGGTTCGGCGAAGCGCTTGCCCAGCGCCATGAAGATCGCCAGCACGAAGCCGACCGGGATCGAGGCGAAGGCGAAGTAGAGGTTGAACAGCGCCGGCCCGGCCCATCAGCGCGACGTCGGTGAGGATCGCGTCGAGCATGGTCACGCGCGCCCCGCCACCGGCATGCCGCGCGAGGCCCAGCGGGTGAGGGCGGCGAAGCCCTTCTCCGAGATGTAGGTCACGAGGATGTAGAACAGCAGCAGCACCAGGTAGTAGCCCCAGCGCCAGTCGCCGTGGATCACGCCGGCGCTGCGGGAGAAGTTCGGCGCGCCGAGCAGGCTGGCGCCGCGCACGATGTCGGAGATCTGCAGCAGCGACAGCAGCGACGTCGCCTTGATCAGCAGCAGCCAGACAGTTCGAGAGGCCGGGCAGGGCATAGATCCACATCTGCCGGATGTGCACGCGCCACAGCACCTGCCAGCGGCTCATGCCGAAGGCGCGGGCCGCCTCGAGCTGGCCGCGCGGCACGGCGAGCAGCGCGCCCGAGATCACGTTGGCGGTGAAGGCGCCGTAGACGATGCCCAGCGACACCGAGGCGAGCAGCAGGTACTCGCCGGTGCCCAGGTACCAGTTGGCGGCGGGGCAGGGCGGCCAGACCGCCGGGCGGCCATTCGCCGGGCGCGCAGACCCCCTGCGCCAGGAACAGCTCGACCAGTTGCTCGAAGGCGAGCGGAAAGAAGAGGAAGAACAGCACGTCCGGCACGCCGCGGACCATGTTGATGTAGATGCTGCCGATGAAGCGCAGCGGCGGCGTCGCCGAGTTGCGCATCGCGGCCCCGCCGATGCCGAACAGCAACGCGAAAGCGCCGCCCAGCAGGGCGGCGACGATCGTGTACTGCAGGCTGGCGTACCAGTTCAGGTGCCTGCCGTTGGTCAGGTAGGAGGCCCAGAACTCAAACGTCTCAGTCATAGCGCTCCTGCGCCAATGCCGGTGGCGGGGGGAGAGCCCGCCACCGTCGTCAGGATCACTTCTTGTAGAAGGGGCCCTTGCGCTGCGGGAAGTGCTTGGTGATCAGCGCGTCGATGCGTGCCGTCGGCCTTCGCCGCGGCGAGCGCGTCGTCCAGCTTGGCCAGCAGTTCGGTGTCCGACTTGCGGAGCCCGGCGCCGACGCCGCCGCCGATCTCGACGGTCACGTCGCCGACCTTGAGCGCGCCGCCCGAGTTGGCGACCGCCTCCTCGACATAGGAGCGGTCGGCGAGGATGACGTCGACGTTGCCGGCCATCAGGTCGGCCAGCGCATCAGCGGCCGTCGCGAAGGTCGAGAGCGTGTTGCCGCTCTTGAAATGCTCTTCGGCATAGTCGGCCTGGATGGTGCCGCGTCTGCGTGCCGATCTTGAGGCCCGACAGGTTGTTGAGGTCGATCGTCGTGCCTTCGAGCATCATGTAGCTCGACGGACTCCGGCGGGGAATAGTCGGCGGTGAAGTTGATCGACTGCTTGCGCTCGTCGGTGATCGACATGCCGGCGGCGATCACGTCGTAGTTGCCGGCATTGAGGTTCGGGATGATCGTGTCCCAGGCGGTCTGCACGAAGGTGCACTCGAGCCCGGCGCGCTTGCACAGCTCGTTCATCACGTCGATGTCGAGGCCGGCGAGGTTGCCGTTCGCATCGACGTAGTTCCAGGGCTCATAGGCGCCTTCCGTGCCGATGCGGATGGCCTGCGCGTTGGCTGCCGTCGCGAACATCGCGAGCTGCCGCCGCGGCGATAATGAGCTTCTTCATCGTTTCTCTCTCCTATGTGGCCGGTCTCTGGCCGATCTTGTTGTTCTTGCCTCGGCCTTTACCAAAGGCAGCGCGCGAGACGCTATCGAATTTTACCGGCTGGTCAATAAATGGTCGAGCTTTCTCGCAGGGCCGCACCCGAAACAAGAAAGACCTCGCCTTCGCTCTCGGCCGTATCGAGCCACATGAGCGGCAGGTCGGGGTAATCCTCCTCGATGAAGTGACGGCCGGTGCCGATCTCGCAGACCAGCACGCCGGTCTCGCTCAGATGCTCCGCCGCCTCGGCGATGATCCGGCGCACGAGGTCGAGCCCATCCTCGCCGCCGAGGTGCGCCATCGGGGGTTCGCTCGCATATTCGGGCGTGAACGCCGCCACCTCGGCCGCCGCGACATAGGGCGGGTTGCTGATGATGAGATCGTAGCGCCGGCCCTTCACCGGCGCGAACAGGTCGCCCTGCAGCAGGCGGACCCGCTCCCCCATCTCGTGGTCGGCGACGTTCAGCCGCGCCACCTCCAGCGCCTCGGCCGAGAGGTCGACGGCATCGACCTCCGCCTCGGGGAAGCACATCGCCGCGATGATCGCGAGGCACCCCGAGCCGGTGCAGAGGTCGAGCACCGAGCCCACCGCCTCGGGCTCCGGCACCAGCCCCTCGGGCCCCAGCATCAGCTCCGCGATGAAGGAGCGCGGCACGATCACCCGCTCGTCGACCCGGAACGGGATGCCCTGGATATAGGCCTTGCCGACGAGGTACGGCGCGGGCTTGCGCGTACTGATCCTCGCCTCGAACAGCCCGAGCAGGTGCTCCCGCTCCGGCCGCGTCAGCCGCGCATCGAGCCAGGGGTTGATGTCGTCGACCGGCAGGTGCAGCCCCTCGAGGACCAGGAAAGCCGCCTCGTCGAGCGCGCCGGTGGTCCCGTGCCCATAGGTGAGCTCGGCCGCCCGGAAGCGGCTCACCGCATAGCGCAGCAGGTCGCGCACCGTCAGCAGTTCGTCGATAACGTCCATGTCAGGCGTGCCCGGCGGCGGCGAGGAACTGCTTGAGGCGGGGCGAGCGGGTGGCGCCGAACACCTCGTCCACCGTGCCCTCCTCCTCGATCAGGCCCTGGTGCAGGAAGATCACCTTGCTGGCGATGGTCTTGGCGAACTGCATGTCGTGCGTCACGAGGATCATCGTCCGCCCCTCGTCGGCGAGCAGCTTGATCACCCGCAGCACCTCGACCTCCAGTTCCGGATCGAGCGCTGAGGTCGGCTCGTCGAACAGCATCACCTTGGGGTTGACGCAGAGCGCCCGGGCGATCGCCGCGCGCTGCTGCTGCCCGCCCGATAGCTGGCTCGGATAGCTCTCGGCCTTGTCGCGGATGCCCACCTTGTCGAGCATCTCGAGCGCTTCCTCGCGCACCTCGGCCTTGTCGCGCTTCTGCACGTGCAGCGGCGCTTCCATGACGTTGCCGATCACCGACATGTGGCTCCAGAGGTTGAACGACTGGAACACCATGCCGAGCTCGGAGCGGATGCGCCGGATCTGCGCCTCGTCGGCCGGACGCCGGTGCGGCGGCTTGCCGGTCAGGACGATCTCCTCACCGGCGACGCTGACCGTCCCCTTCTCGGGCACTTCCAGCATGTTGATGCAGCGCAGCAGCGTCGACTTGCCGGAACCCGACGAGCCTATCAGGGCGACCACGTCGCCCTGGCGCGCCGTCATCGATATGCCTTTGAGGACCTCGATCGATCCGTAGGACTTGTGCAGGTCGGCGATTTCGACAACCGGTTGCGGAGCGAGGCTTTGCATGGCCCGACACAAAGCCCAGCCGCGCCCCTCTGGCAAGCAATTTAGGGGAACCACTTCACGGTGTGGCTCGTTCTTTCTTCACATGCTCCGCTGGCGCGGGGCCGAATTCCACAATGATAACAGGAGTGTAAGATGAACTGGAATCAGATGGAAGGGAACTGGGAGCAGTTCAGGGGCAAGGTCCAGTCGCAGTGGGGAAAGCTCACTGGGGACGACCTCGATGTCATCAAGGGCAATCGCAAGCAGCTCACCGGCAAGATCCAGGAGCGCTACGGCAAGGCCCAGGAAGAGGTCGAGCGCGAGGTCGATGACTGGTTCGGCCGCCTGAACTAAAGCTATTCGCACCAAAGGAAAGGCCCCGCTCCGGCGGGGCCTTTGCTTTTGGGCTAGAGCGTTTCACTGACTATTTGGACCCCGGCGCCTCTTGCGTGGGTCCCCGGGTCAAGCGGGGATGACGGTGGGTGTGGGACGTAAAAGTGCTCGACAAACTCCGTCATCCCCGGGCTTGACCCGTGGACCCACAGATTTCGCCCACTATGCAGAGAGTAGGATCGGTGAGAGCAGGAACGATGCAATCAAGGCGTGAAACGCTCTACCCGAATGGCAGACGGCTCTGCCCGGGGGCAGAGCCGTCGCCTTCTCGAGCCGCGGACCCGGCAGGGACGGCTCGAGATGCCGAGAACCTCAGGCGCGCCTGAACAGCCCGATCAGGAGCGAGATCACCAGGAAGGCGAGGAACAGGAAGAACAGGATCTGGGCGATGCCCGATGCCGCGCCGGCGATCCCGCCGAAGCCGAGCACGCCGGCAACGATCGCTATCACCAGGAAAAGCAATGCATATTGGAGCATTCTCGCCTCCGTAGTTACTGCATCCGGGTCTATAACGGGCATTCTCCCTCGAACGTTCCGGCAAAGCAAAAGCCGGGCGCGAGGCCCGGCTTTTCCTTTTATCAACTTAAGGTGTTCAGGCCGCGGCGCGCGAGCCTTCGTCGAAGAACAGCGCCTGGCTGATCAGGGCTTTCACCATTTCCGGGTTGAACGGCTTGGTGACGAGGAAGGTCGGCTCCGGCCGCTCGCCGGTCAGCAGCCGTTCGGGGAACGCGGTGATGAAGATCACCGGGATCGGGTGGGCGTGGAGGATTTCGTTCACCGCATCGATGCCCGAGGACCCGTCCGCCAGCTGGATATCGGCGAGGATCATCCGGGGCTGGGTCTTGTGATAGAGCGCCAGCGCCTCCTTGTGGGTGCGGGCGATGCCGACCACCCGGTGGCCGAGGCCCTCGACCATCTGCTCGATATCCATGGCGATCAGCGGCTCATCCTCGATGATCAGGATGTCGGTCGCCACCTGGCGGGAGATCTCGCTCGAGGCCTCCTCGAGCAGGTCGGTGAATTCCTCGCCGGAGACCCCGAGCACTTCGGCGGCTTCCTCATGCGAGAAGCCCTCGACGGCGACGAGGAGGAACGCCTGCCGCGGTCGGGGCGAGAGATTGGAGAGATTGGCCGCGGCGCGCTTTTCCCAGGGATAGGAGGAACTGGGCTCGGGCACCTTCACCGCCGAGGACGAGAACATGGCCGAGAACAGCTTGTAGAGGGCGATGCGGTCGTTCGAGGCCACCGGGAAGATGGAGAGGTCCGCGATCAGCGCTTCCAGCGCCGCAGCCACGTACGCGTCCCCGGAGGTCTGCGACCCGGTCACGGCCCGTGAAAAACGGCGCAAGTAGGGAAGGTGCGGAGCGATCCGCGTGGACAAAGACATCGAAATGCTACTCCCTTGACGCTTTGCGAGCTTACCATGGGTCCAAACGAACCGCCAAAAAGAAGGTTCCCCGCGGAGCGGAACTTTTCAGTGCCTCGGGCATTGTGTAGGTCGCGGTCGGAATCGGGGCGATCAATTCCTGCTGTGGGGCAAGGGTTTATGCGAGACAAGAAGACAATGAACGATTTGAGTGCCATCCGGCAGCGGGGCGACGATGGGCTCGGGCCCAACTCCGACATCGGCAACAAGCTGCGAGCGTTGTACGGAGCCGTCCAGGACGAGGGCATCCCCACGAAGCTGCTCGACCTGCTTGGACCGTCTCGACGAAGTAGAGCAGGCGGGCGACATCCCCCAAGGGGAAAGTGGGTTCATGACCGCCACGAAGTCTAACGCCGAAACCCCGAGCTTCAAGCGCGAGCTCCTTTCGACGCTGCCGAGTCTGCGGGCCTTTGCCGTCTCGCTCTCCGGCCGCCACGACAAGGCCGACGACCTCGTGCAGGATACCGTCATGAAGGCCTGGGCGAAGCAGGAAAGCTTCGAGATGGGCACCAACATGAAGGCCTGGCTCTTCACGATCCTGCGCAACGAATTCTACAGCCAGATGCGCAAGCGCGGCCGCGAGGTGCAGGACACCGACGGCGCGTTCACCGAGCGCATGGCGGTGCATCCGGCCCAGTACGGGATCATGGACCTCGGCGACTTCAAGAAGGCGCTGGACCGGCTGCCGGACGACCAGCGCGAAGCGATCATCCTGATCGGCGCCTCCGGCTTCTCCTACGAGGAAGCCGCGGAGATCTGCCACTGCGCCGTCGGGACGATGAAGAGCCGGGTGAGCCGGGCCCGCACCAAGCTGCAGGAAGTGCTCAAGGTCGCGGGGGAGTCAGACTATGGTCCCGATGCCGTCTCGGCCCAGGTCACCAGCACCCCGCACATCAGCTGATCTCGACGCGGGCGGCGACGCACGCCGCTCGCAGGGTCTCGGCGTCGAACGGCTTCTCGACGAACCGGGCGTGCGGGAACAGTTCCGCCAGCCCGCGGTCGGCCGAGGCGACGACGACGGCAACCCCCGCCTGCGTCAGCTCGTGGTGAACTCGATCACCGCCGGGGCCGCCCAGGCGGCCTTCGATCACCGCGAGGTTCGACGGACGAGATTCGCTCCCAATGCGGCTCGGCTTCGTGCACGGAACTGAAGAGCTCGACCTCCTCGACGCCCGCCTGCTCCAGGACCCCCTGGATCTCGAGCGCAATGAGAAACTCCTGCTCGATGATGAGGGCGCGGTTACCGGTGAGCATGCGTATCCTGGAAAGCTTGAAATTGGCGGCGATGCTTATCTGAAGCACCCCATGGGTCATTTAAAAAAGACACATCCAGATTCTCGCAACCGGCAAACGCCTTACAGTGTTGCGAAATGGTATGTTTACCCTTCTCAAATCGGTTCCATCCTGTGAGCGTCCCCCTGTCATCCGCCACCGCGAGGCGCGTGCCCTGCGAGATTTGTCCCTTGCGGGCCAATGGAAGCTTTCGCGCCTTCGAGCCGGCGGAGCTGAAATTCGTCGCCGGTTTCAAGAAGGGGCGAACTGGTCGCCGAAGCCGGTTCGATGATCCTCTCCGAGGGCGCGCACAGCGCGCAGCTGTTCACGCTGCTCTCCGGCTGGGCCTTCCGCTACAAGACGCTCGAGGATGGGCGGCGGCAGATCCTCAACTACATCCTGCCGGGCGACCTCGTGGGGCTGCAGGGCTCGATCATCGGCGAGATGCAGCATTCGGTGGAATCGCTGTCGCCGGTGGTGCTCTGCGTCTTCCAGCGCAACAGCCTGGCCGACCTGTTCCGCAACCACCCCGGCCTCGCTTTCGACATCACCTGGCTCGCCTCGCGCGAGGAGCGGATGCTCGACGAGCACCTGTTGAGCATCGGGCGCCGCAGTGCCCTCGAGCGGGCGGCGTACCTCATCGCCTTCCTCCACGAGCGTGCGGCGCGCATCGGGCTGATGGAAGGGCGGCGGCTGCTCATCCCGATCACGCAGCAGCATGTGGCCGATACGCTCGGGCTCTCGATCGTGCACACCAACAAGACATTGAGAAAGCTGGCGGACCGCGGTCTCATCCGATGGCACGACCGGGCCTGCGAGGTTCTTGATGCCGAGGGGCTCGAGCAAATTGCAGGCTGGACGGGGCTTGAAAACGGCCAAAGACCATTGATCTAGGAGGGGCCAATTTCTGCCATTCGATACTGTTAGCGCCCCTCGTTACGGCGGTGGCTCGATGAATCAGGGCGGCTATTGCTCGGGAACCAGGAAGTGGCGGCGTACGCATGACCGATCTAAGTGAGGCTGGCGTGCCGCGGGCGGCACGGGTCCGGACCAACCGGCGGCTGGCGATCATCGTGTCGATGATCCTCGTCATCGCCGGGGCCGCGGCGTCGCTGTTCCTCGTGCGTACCGTGGATGGCCAGCTCGCCGATATCGGCGAGGCCTACGAGGCGCGACGCCAGGCGCGCGAGCTGATGATCTCGGTGGTCGAGGCGGAGACCGGCCAGCGCGGCTACCTGTTGACCCAGGACGGGCGCTATCTCGAGCCCTACAACCGCGCCGTCGCGTCGATCGACGACAGCTACCGGCGGCTGTTGGACCTGATCCGCGATAATCCGGCGCAGAGCCTCAGGATCGAGGGGATCGACGCCGATCTCGAGGCGAAGCGACAGGAATTCGCGCGCACCATCGAACTGACCTCGCGCGGCGATGCCGACCAGGCGCTGGCGCTGGTGCGCTCCGGTGGCGGCGAGGAGGTAATGCGGCGCATCCGCGCGGCGCTCCGCGCCTTCATCGCCGAGGAGGACGCACGCCTCATCGACCGCAACGACCGGATGGAGATCTACCGGCAGTGGCTGGTGGCGGCCATCCTCGCCTCGCTCGGCGCGGCGGCCACCCTGGCCTATGCGCTGTTCAACCGCGCGCAGCAGCAAGTCGCGGCACTATCCCAGCGACAAACCGCGCTGGTTTCGCAGAACGAGCAGCTCGAAGCCCATATCCGCGCTCGCACGGCGGAAGTCGAGGAGGCGAGAATCCGCGCCGAGCGCGAGCGGGCCCGCCTCGAAACCCTGCTGCAGGATACCAACCACCGGATCGGCAACTCGCTGGCCACCGTCTCCTCGCTGCTCGGGCTGCAGGTCGCGCGCACCCGGTCCGAGGAGGTGCGGAGCGCGCTCGAGGCCGCTCAGGGCCGGGTCCACGCCATCGCCTCGGCGCATCGCCGGCTGCGGCTCGGCGACGACCTCGAGACCACCAGCGTCGCCGATTTCCTCGATTCCGTGGTGGAGGACCTCTCCACCGCCGTGCCGCAGGAGCGCGGCATCGTCTTCCACCGCGACTTCCACTTCGTCGTCATCCCGGCGCGCGACGCCACCACCATTGGCATCCTGGTCAGCGAGCTCGTTGCCAATGCCATCAAGCATGCCTTCAGCGCGGGGCAGGGCGGCCACATCTGGATTCGCTTCAATGTCGAGGACGGGGTTCCCCGGCTCGCTGTCGAGGACGACGGCGCGGGCCTGCCGCCCGAGCAGGAGCCCAGCGGCAGCGGCCTCGGCGCGGTGATCATCAAGCAACTGGGGCGCCAGTTCGGCGGCACCGTCACCTATTCGGACCGGCCCGGCGGCGGCACCTCGGTGGTCGTGACGCTCCCCGATCTCGAAGTCAGCGACGCCTGGGGCGCCTGACCGCGCATGCGAAAGCCCCGCCGCGGGACGCGCGGCGGGGCTGGATGGCATCTGCCGGACTGGATCAGAGGCTCGCCGCCCCCGCTTCCACCGGCTCCTGGCCCAGCTTGCGCAGGGCCATCTCGATGGTGTGCAGATCCTCGCCGTCGTCGCCGTCGATCGGGGTCATGCCCTCGGTCGCGCTACGCTCCTTGGACAGCGAATCCGCTTCCAGCTGGCGCAGGATGGTGACCTTCTCGTCCTGCGGAATGTGCTCGTCGGTGAGGATGGTCACGATCTTCCGCTTGATATGGGTCATCTCTCTAAACTCCTTGGAAATCCCTTTCCGTGGCGTCGTCAGCCCGCCTTGCAGCGTGCCGAACCCATCAACGCGTGGGCCGATGGTAAGGTTGCGATGAAGTGAGGGGGTGCGTCTCAATCACGCTCTTCGGAGCGCTTGTCCGCGCCGCGGCGCGACAACAGGTAGGCTGCGACCAGCGCCCCACCGATCGGTATGCCGATCTTGCGCACCACATCGGATTTCAACACCACCGGCAGCGCCGTCAGCGCCGCCGTGGTCATCAGCGCGGTCTTTTCCGCCGAATGCCGCCGCTGCACCTCGCGCCGATGCACCACCTCGCCCATTGCCCTCAGCGAAGCATAGATGGCGAGCGCGATCACCAGCGCCACGCCGGCGATGACCAGCGGGCCGATGATCGGTCCCCACATGTGAGTGAACCAACTGCTGAGGGCAACCAGCAGGAAAATCGTGCCGATCAGCGCGAAAATCGCGATCGCCACCCAGGCGAATGCATGCTTTTTAAACTGCTCCAGCAGCTCTTCGACCTCGATGCCGAGAAGCTGGGCCAGCGACAGCAGCAGCGCCATCGCGCTAGCGCGTCACGACTGCCAGGATGAATCCCAGTGCCAGCGCGCCGGCCACCGCCGTCAGCGGCTTCTCGCGGATGGTGTCCTTGATCTGCCGCTCGATCTGGCCGAACTCGTCCTGGATGTCCTCGACGGCATTCTGGCCGGTTCGGGCGAGGTTGCGCGCCTCGCGCTTGGCCACCGACTGCGCCTCGTTCACCTTGCCCTCGGCCAGCCGCGTCAGGGTCGTGGTGATCGACTTGATGTCGGTCTGCAACTGCTGGACCTGGCTCGAGAGCTCTTCTTCACGAGCCCGTGCCGAGGCTCGCGTCGAAGCCGCCCGGGTCGAGGCCGCACGGGCGGTGGAGCGGCGCGGTCCATTGTGCGGACCGGCTGCGGCAGGCGTTGAACGGTTGGGGGCCATATCGTCGGTGCTGGCCATTGAACCCTCCTGGCTTGTCCGCAACACAACGCCTCGGCGCGATGCTGGTTCCAAGGCACCGTCCGCGGCCTGGAAAACAAGTGCCCCCCGGTTCGGGCGCGAACCGGGGGGCGAAGGCGAGCCGAAGGGGGGCGACCTTGGCTCGCGCAGCTCGTCAGAACACGCGCATCAACACGAGGACGATGACGATGACGAGCACGACGCCGAGAATTCCGGAGGGATAAGCTCCCCAGGAGCGGGAGTAGGGCCAAGCCGGAATGGCGCCGATCAGAAGCAGGATCAGCAGGATGATGATTATTGTGCCCAGAGACATGTGAGGATCCTACAGAATGGCAAGAAGCAGTGTCGCAGCAACTGCGAGGATTCCGACAGCCGGTACCAGCGCGGCCAGTACCTCGGCATAGTGCGTACGCCCATCGTACCCTTCCGGGACCCACCCGAACGCGGAACGGCTGGCGTGCTCCAGCTTGGCGATCTCGATGTGCGTCATGGCACTTCCCCTGTGAGGCTGCCGGCAGGACCGGCAGGAGCCCGTGATGGCGCTCTCGGCACCTACAATCCAGGTCGCGGCCTTTTGGTTCCTCTAAGGAAAAGAAATCCCCGGCAGCTCATCCAATTGAGGCGGAGGCCGGACTGATGTTCCCGACCGGTGGGCGCTTCCGATGGGTCCCCGGGTCAAGCCCGGGGATGACGGAGTTTGTTGAGCACGCACGCTCCCCACACACCGTCATCCCCGGGCTTGACCCGGGGACCCATCGAGACGGTCGCGCTGCCGCCGCGCATGGTGGTAGTAACGCGCATTGCGAGGTTCGATGAGCGGCACCCGACCGAAATCACTGCCGGCAAAAGTCCTCCGCGGCGTCGCCCGGGCCGCGGTGACGGTCGCGGTCCTTGCCTACACCTTGCTCGACGAGGTGCTGTTCCCGCTGTTCCGGCCGCTGATCGCGAAGCTGAGCCGACTTGCGGCTGTTCCAGCGCCTCGGCGAGTTGATCGGCCGCCTGCCGCCCTATGGCGTGCTGCTGCTGTTCGGCGTGCCTTTCGCCGTGCTCGAGCCGGCCAAGGTGTTCGCGGTCTATTGGGCCGCCAGCGGCCATGTGGTGCAGGGCACGGTGCTGCTGCTCATCGCGCACGTGCTGTCGCTGCTCGTCTGCGAGCGCATCTTCCACGCCGGCTACGCGCCGCTGATGCGGATCGGCTGGTTCAAGCGGCTGCTGGACTGGCTGTTCGGCCTCAGGGACCGGGCCATCGCCTGGGCAAAGTCGACAGCGGCCTGGCAGGCGGCGGCGGAGCTGGTGCGGGGCGTCCGCGCCTGGCTCCGCGGCGTTATCGCCTCGCGGCGCTAGCCCTTTTCTTCTTCTTCATGTTCTCGCGCATCGCCTGCCGCGACTCCAGCAGGAACTCCTCGACTTCCTCGAGGCTCGCCGAGAAGTCGTAGTCCTTGTTGCCGAAGACGATCTCGAACGTGTCGTCGTCGCGCAGCATGTAGCCGCCATGCGCATCGATCTTGGGGTTGCGCTTCTGCGCCACCAGCAGGCTCACCCCGAACGGCCTTCCGATCCGGCGGACACGGCGTTCAATGGCGGCAAGGGTATGGGCGCGGCTGCTCATGGTTCGATCCCCGACTATCCGTTCCGTGCTCACATAGCGTTCCCGCCGCCGGGGGCAAGGGCCAATCGCGATAGGCCATGCAGCGCATGCCGGTGCTCCGCCTCCCTCGGTCGAGTGAATTTGCGATTGTTGCCGCCCCCGATAAGGTTTTCAATCAGGGGCGGGCTGCGCACCTGCAAGCGCCGTGCCCGAGAGGGAGAACGCGATGAAATCCAACTTCACGTCGTCTCTATTCAGGACTTGCACCGCCCTGACGGCGGTCGCGGCATTCGGCGGGCAGGCGGTGGCACAGGAGATGCTGCAGTCGCTCGGGCCCGGCGAGGGCGAGGTCTCGATCGTCGCCTGGCCCGGCTATATCGAGCGCGGCGACACCGACGCCAACTACGACTGGGTCACCGATTTCGAGGCAGCGACCGGCTGCAAGGTCTCGGTGAAGACCGCCGCCACCTCCGACGAGATGGTGGCGCTGATGAACCAGGGCGGCTTCGACCTCGTCACCGCCTCGGGCGACGCCTCGCTGCGCCTCGTCGCCGGCAAGAAGGTGCAGCCCGTCAACACCGCGCTGATCCCGAGCTGGGACACGCTCGACGACCGGCTGAAGGACGGCGCCTGGCACACGGTCGACGGCGTCCACTACGGCACGCCCTACCAGTGGGGCCCGAACGTGCTGATGTACAATACCGACGTGTTCAAGGAGCCGCCGACCAGCTGGAACGTGGTGTTCGAGAAGATGGACCTGCCCGACGGCAAGTCGAACGAGGGCCGCGTCCAGGCCTATGACGGCGCCGATCTACATCGCCGACGCCGCGCTCTACCTCAAGTCCGCGAAGCCCGAGCTCGGCATCAAGGACCCCTATGAGCTCAACGAGGAGCAGTACGCCGCCGTGCTCGACGCTGCTGAAGGCGCAGCGCGCGCTGGTCGGCCGCTACTGGCACGACGCCGCCGTGCAGGTCGACGACTTCACCACCGAAGGCGTCGTCGCCTCCAGCTCCTGGCCGTTCCAGGTCAACACGCTGCAGGCCAACAAGCAGCCGATCGCCTCGACCATCCCGAAGGAAGGCGCGACCGGCTGGGCCGACACCACCATGCTCGCCGCCGGCAGCCAGCACCCCAACTGCGCCTACATGTGGATGGAGCATTCGCTCTCGCCCAAGGTGCAGGGCGACGTCGCCGCCTGGTTCGGCTCGGTCCCGGTCGTCCCCGCCGCCTGCAAGGGCAACGCGCTCCTGACCGACGACGGCTGCACCCTCAACGGCTTCGAGAACTTCGACAAGATCGCCTTCTGGAAGACCCCCACCGCCCAATGCGCCTCCCAGCCCGAATGCGTGCCGTACTCCCGCTGGGCGTCGGACTATATCGGCGTGATGGGGCAGTAGCGGATCCTCGTGCACCGGGACCTCGTCCTTCGACAGGCTCAGGCTGAGGTCCCTGCAGGTCGGGTGAGGTCGGGAGCCCGGCCCCTCCGGCCCTCATGGTGAGCCTGTCGAACCACGAGGGCCCAGCGACCGAGCCATGACCTCCGCAGTCTCCCTCAACTCCGTCTCGCGCCATTTCGGCGCCGTGAAAGCCCTGGACGGGATCACGCTCGAGATGGGGGAGGGGGAGTTCTTCGCCATGCTCGGCCCGTCGGGCTCGGGCAAGACCACCTGCCTCAGGCTGATCGCCGGCTTCGAGCAGCCGACCGCCGGCGGCATCCGCATCTTCGGGGAGGCGGTCGAGGGCGTGCCGCCCTACCGGCGCAACGTCAACACGGTGTTCCAGGACTATGCGCTGTTCCCGCACATGAACGTGCGCGAGAACGTCGAATTCTCGCTGATGCTCAGGAAGGTCGACCGAAGGCCGCGCGCGCCCGCGAGGCCGAGGCGGCGCTCGAGCTGGTGAAGCTCGGCGGCTATGGCGACCGCCGGCCGGGGCAGCTCTCGGGCGGGCAGCGGCAGCGCGTGGCGCTGGCCCGCGCCATCGTCAACCAAGCCCAAGGTGCTGCTGCTCGACGAGCCGCTCGGCGCGCTCGACCTGAAGCTGCGCGAGCAGATGCAGGAGGAGCTGAAGGCGCTGCAGAAGACGCTCGGCATCACCTTCGTCTTCGTCACCCACGACCAGGGCGAGGCGCTGTCGATGGCCGACCGGGTCGCCGTGTTCAACGACGGCCGGCTGCATGCAGGTGGGCACGCCCGAGGAGATCTACCGCCGCCCCAACTCGCGCTTCGTCGCCGATTTCGTCGGCTCGTCCAACATCCTCGCCCCGCACTTCGTCGCCGCCGTCTCCGGCGAGCGCCGCTGGGCCTCGCTGCGGCCCGAGGCAGGTCCGGGTCAGCCGCGCCAACGGCGCCGCGCTCCGGGCTCACCGGCACGGTCGCCTCGCGCTCCTATCTCGGCGGCACCATCCGGCTCGGCATCGATGTCGACGGCACGCTGCTCCACGCCGTGGTCCCCGCCGCCGGCGACATTCCGGTCGAGGGCGAGCTGGTCAATCTCGGCTTTCCCGCGACGCCCTCCACCTGATGGAGGACGAGGCATGAGCGTCGCGGTCGCCGACCAGCGCGGGCGCCATCCTCGACAACCGGCGCGGCTGGCTCGGGACGCTGTCCGACTATTTCTGGCGCCGGCCGCGCCTGCTGATCCTCCTCCTGCTCGCCGCCGGCGCTGCTGTGGCTCGGCATCGTCTATATCGGCTCGCTGCTTCGCGCTGCTGCTGCAGAGCTTCTATTCGCTCGACGATTTCTCCGGCGTCATCGTCCACGAGCTGACGCTCAAGACCTATGCCGAGCTGTTCAAGCCGCAGAACTTCGACATCATCGTCCGCACCGTGGTGATGGCGGCGCTGGTGACGATCGCCGCCGCCATCGTCGCCTTCCCCATCGCCTACGTCGCGGCGCGCTATGCGCGGGGCAAGTGGAAGGCGCTGTTCTATCTCGGCGTCATGCTGCCGCTCTGGTCCAGCTACCTGGTCAAGGTCTATGCCTGGAAGCTGATCCTCGCCAAGGAAGGCATCCTCAACTGGGTGTTCGAGCAGCTGCACCTCACGCCGGTGCTCGACGCCTACCTGGCGCTGCCGGTGATCGGCGGCAACTCGCTGCTCGGTCAGCTTCACCGGCACCTTCCTCGTCTTCCTCTACATCTGGCTGCCCTACATGATCCTGCCGATCCAGGCCGTCGATCGAGCGGGTGCCGGCGAACCTGCTCGACGCCGCCTCCGACCTCGGCGCCACCCCGATGCAGACCTTCTGGAAGGTGATCTTCCCGCTGACGCTGCCGGGCATCGTCGCCGGCTCGATCTTCACCTTCTCGCTGACGCTGGGCGACTACATCATCCCGCAGATCGTCGGCACCTCGCGGCTGTTCATCGGCCAGGCCGTCTACGTGCACCAGGGCACCGCCGGCAACATCCCGCTCGCCGCCGCCTTCACCGTCGTCCCCATCGTCATCATGGGCCTCTACCTCTGGATGGCGAAGCGCATGGGAGCGTTCGATGCGCTCTGAACCGCGCGCCCGCTCCCCCTGAAGCTCGCCGCCGCGGCGGGCCTGCTCTTCATGCTCGCGCCGCTGGCGCTGATCTTCCTCTATGCCTTCTCCACCGAGGAGAAGACCTACCAGTGGCCGCCGCCGGGGCTGACGCTCAAGTGGTTCGCGGTCACCTGGAACCGCCCCGACGTCTGGCAGGCGCTGACGCTGTCGGTGCAGGTCGCGGCGATCTCGACCGCTCATCGCGCTGATCCTCGGCACGCTCTGCGCCGCCGCGGTGTCGGGCTCGAAATTCTTCGGCCGCGAGACGATCTCGCTGCTGGTGATCCTGCCGATCGCGCTGCCCGGCATCATCACCGGCATCGCGCTCCGCTCGGCCTTCAGCCTCGCCGACATCCCGTTCTCGTTCTGGACGATCGTGCTCGGCCACGCGACCTTCTGCATCGTCGTCGTCTACAACAACGCCGTCGCCCGCTTCCGCCGCACCTCCGGCTCGATGATCGAGGCGGCGATGGATCTCGGCGCCGACAAGTTCCAGACCTTCCGCCACATCATCCTGCCCAACATCGCCACGGCGCTGCTCGCCGGCGGCATGCTCGCCTTCGCGCTGAGCTTCGACGAGGTGATCGTCACCACCTTCACCGCCGGCCAGCAGCAGACCCTGCCGCTCTGGATGCTCGAGGAACTGATCCGCCCGCGCCAGCGCCCGGTCACCAACGTCGTCGCCATGGTGGTGGTCGTCGTCACGTTGCTGCCGATCCTCTTCGCCTTCTATCTGAGCCGCGGCGGCGAGCAGTCGGTGGCGGGATGGGGAATGAGGCATCCCAACCGGGTCATTCGCGAAGCGGGAACCTGTACGCGGCACGAGATCCCGCTTCGCGGGATGACGGTGACAGTTGGAGGAACGCATGAACACCGAAATGCTGATCGGCTCGCGCTTCGAGGCGGGCACGGGCGGCCGAGGAGCAGGTCCTCGACCCGAAAACCGGCGAGCTGATCGAGGCCGTCCCCGAGGCCTCCGCCGACGCAGATCGACGCCGCCGTCACCGCGGCCGAGAAGGCCTTCGCCACCTGGTCGCGCACCACGCCCGGCGCAGCGCTCGAACTATCTGCTCAAGATCGCCGCAGGCGATCGAGGACGACGCCGAGGGTTTCGCCGCGCTCGAGGCGCTCAACTGCGGCAAGCCGATCAATGCCGTGCCGCAACGACGAGATCCCCGCCATCGTCGATTGCTGGCGCTTCTTCGCCGGCGCCGTGCGCAACATGCAGGGCACCGTCGCCGGCGAGTACCTGCCCGGCCACACCTCGATGGTCCGGCGCGATCCCGATCGGCATCGTCGGCTCGATCGCGCCGTGGAACTACCCGCTGATGATGATGGCGTGGAAGCTCGCGCCGGCCATCGCCGGCGGCAACACGGTGGTGTTCAAGCCGTCGGAGCAGACGCCGCTGACCGCGCTGAAGCTCGCCAAGGTGATGGCCGAGATCCTGCCCGAGGGCGTGGTCAACGTCGTGCTCGGCCGCGGCGACACCGTCGGCAACGCGCTGATCAACCACCCCCGCGTCAACATGATCTCGATCACCGGCGACGTCGGCGACCGGCAAGAAGGTGCTGCAGGCCGCCGCCAAGTCGGTCAAGCGCACCCATCTCGAGCTCGGCGGCAAGGCGCCGGTCATCGTCTATGACGACGCCGACATCGCAGCCGGTGGTCGATGGCCTCCGCGCCTTCGGCTACTACAATGCCGGGCAGGACTGCACCGCGGCCTGCCGCATCTATGCCGGCCCGAAGATCCACGACAAGCTGGTGGCCGACCTGAGCGCCGCCGTCTCGACGCATCAGGTACAACCAGCCCGACGACACGCTCAACGAGATCGGCCCGCTGATCTCGAAGCGCCAGCGCGACCGCGTCGCGAGCTTCGTCGAGCGCGCCGCCGAGCTGCCGCACATCAAGATCACCACCGGCGGCCACGCGTCGGGCGACCGGGGCTTCTTCTACGAGCCGACGGTGGTCGCCGGGGCGCTGCAGGAGGACGAGATCGTCCGCCGCGAGGTGTTCGGCCCGGTGGTCTCGATCACCCGCTTCAGCGAGCCCGAGGATGCCATCGCCTGGGCCAATGACAGCGACTACGGCCTCGCCTCCTCGGTCTGGACCCGCGACATCAACAAGGCGATGCAGACGGCCGCGCGCCTGCAATACGGCTGCACCTGGATCAACACCCACTTCATGCTGGTCAACGAGATGCCGCATGGCGGCCTCAAGCAGTCCGGCTATGGGAAGGACATGTCGGTCTACGCGCTGGAGGATTATACTGCGGTCCGTCACGTCATGATCAACCACGGCTGACGGGGCAGGGGTAGCATCGACTTCGTGAGCAGCGTCAGCCCGGAAAGAGGGAGGGTGTCATGCGTCGTCGTCTCGTGCTTGCTGGTGCCGGGGCTCTGGGTCTTGTCCTGCCCTGGCTGTCATTCGCGCCCGCCGTGGCGGCGCCGCCGGCGTCCTCGAACGTCCCGCTGGTCTATCGCTACGTGGCCGCGTGGAACCTCCACGACGTCGCGCGCGCGGTCGAGTTGTTCGCCGACGACGTGGTCTACTACGACGCCTCGATCGGCACGCCGATGGAAGGCAAGGACGCCGCCGCCGACTCGGTGGTCGCCAACTTCATCAACGCCGCACCGGACCTCGTCTGGGGCATCCGCGGCACCCCCGTCGCCGACGGCAACCGGGTGGCCTTCGAGTGGCAGTTCTCCGGCACCAATTCCGGCGCCTGGGCCGACGGCACCGCCCCCACCCACCGCCACTTCACCTTCACCGGCGCCACCGTCATGGAAATCCGCAACGGCCTCATCACCCGCCAATCCGACTATTACGACGCCCTGGGCTTCTACAAGCAACTGGGCTGGCTGTGAGCTTGCTCCGGACCCCCTCTCCCCTGAGGGGAGAGGGTAGCGGAGCTAGGAGCGAAGCGACGTAGCGAAGCTGGGGTGAGGGGTTCAGCCTGTCAGTTGGGCGTCCCTGGCCACCCCGCCTTCGGTGCCTCTCTTTCGGAAGATCCCCCCACCCTGTCCCTCCCCGCAAGGGGGGAGGGGACCGCCACACCGCCATCGCGCCCCTGGCACAAGCCTATCGGCCCCTTGGTCCCCCTCCCCCTTGCGGGGAGGGGACAGGGGTGGGGGTTGTCTTGAGCACCGGACCGGGCAGAGCCCGGACGAGGTCCGCCCACCAGCCCATCCAACAGGCCCACCCCCGCAATTCCACTAGAGCCCGACCCACCCGCAGGCTACAACGCGGCCATGACTGATTTGGCGATCTTCTGGGAATGGCTGAGCTTTGCGGTGCGCTGGACGCACGTGATCACGGCCATCGCCTGGATCGGCTCGAGCTTCTACTTCATCGCGCTCGACCTGGGGCTGCGCAAAACCCCGAGCCTGCCGCCGCTGGCGCATGGCGAGGAGTGGCAGGTGCATGGCGGCGGCTTCTACCACATCCAGAAATACCTGGTGGCGCCGGACTTCCTCCCCGAGCACCTCACCTGGTTCAAGTGGGAGAGCTATTTCACCTGGCTTTCGCGGCTTCGCGCTGCTGGCCGTGGTCTATTACGTCGGCGCCGACCTCTTCCTCATCGACCGGCACGTGCTCGACATCCCCAACTGGGCCGGCATCCTGATCTCGATCGGCTCGATCGCGCTCGGCTGGGTGCTCTACGACACGCTCTGCAAGTCGCCCATCGGCAACTCGACCACCGGGCTGATGGTGGTGCTGTTCGCCATCCTCACGGCGATGAGCTGGGCCTATACGCAGGTGTTCACCGGCCGCGCCGCGATGCTGCACATGGGCGCCTTCACCGCCACCATCATGGCGGCGAACGTCGCGATGATCATCATCCCCAACCAGAAGATCGTCGTCGCCGACCTGAAGGCCGGCCGCGTGCCCGACGCCAAGTACGGCAAGATCGCCAAGCAGCGCAGCCTGCACAACAACTACCTGACGCTGCCGGTCATCTTCTTCATGCTGTCGATCCACTATCCGCTGGCCTTCGCCACCGCAGTGGAACTGGCTGATCGCGGCGCTGATCTTCCTCGAGGGCGTGCTGATCCGGCACTTCTTCAACACCCGCCATGCGCGCAAGGGCAACCCGACCTGGACCTGGCCGCTCGCCATCGTCATCTTCCTCCTCTGCGCCTGGCTCTCGAGCGGCCCGAAGCTGCCGACCGGCGCCGAGACCGTGGCCGCGCCCTCGGCGCAGGCCTTCCTCGCAGAGCCCGCATTTCGAGGCGGCGTCCAATGCCGTCCTCACCCGCTGCTCGATGTGCCACACGGCCGAGCCCGCCTGGGAGGGCATCTCGCAGCCGCCCAAGAACGTCATCCTCGACAACCCCGTCGCCATCGCCAACCACGCCGAGCAGGTGGTCATGCAGGCCGGTTTCTCGCACGCCATGCCGCCCGGCAACGTCACCGACATGACCGAGGAGGAGCGGGCCTCGATCGTCGCCTGGTTCCGGGATGGCAGCAAATGAAGTCAAACTGCTGCGCGGCCGCGTCCTCAGCTTCCTCGAGGAGCCCCGGGACCGCGACGACCACGCCTCCTATCGCTACATCGAGGACGGCGCCGTGGTGATCGGCGACGGCAAGATCCTGATGGTCGGCGAGTGGAACGAGCGGGCGGCGTCGCATCACGCCGCGCGCCGAGATCGTCGACCACCGCCCGCACCTGATCATGGCGGGCTTCATCGATCCGCACATCCACTTCCCGCAGATGCAGGTGATCGGCTCCTATGCCGGCGGCGCTGCTCGAGTGGCTGAAGAAATACACCTTCGTCGAGGAGCAGCGCTTCGGCGAGCCGGCGCATGCCGGAGCGCATCGCCGTCGCGCTTCTTCGACGAGCTGGTCCGGCACGGCACCACCACGGCCGCCGCCTATTGCTCGGTGCACCCGAGTTCGGTCGATGCCTTCTTCGCCGAGGCCGAGAAGCGCAACATGCTGATGGTCGGCGGCAAGGTGATGATGGATCGCAACGCCCCGCCGGGCCTGCTGCGACACGCCGCAATCCGGCTATGACGACACCAAGGCCGGCATCGCCGAAATGGCACGGCAAGGGCAGGGCGCATTACGCCATCACCCCGCGCTTCGCCATCACCTCGACGCACGAGCAGATGGAGATGGCCGAGGCGCTCGCCCGCGAGCATCCGGACCTCCACATCCAGACGCATGTCAGCGAGAACCTCGCCGAGATCGCCTTCGCCAACGAGCTCTTCCCGAACCACGGCGACTATGTCGGCATCTACGAGAAGTTCCACCTGCTCGGGCCGAAGACGCTGCTGGGCCACTGCATCCACCTCAGCCACCGCGAGACCGAGGTGATCGCCGATACCGGCTCGGTGGCGGTGTTCTGCCCGACCTCGAACCTCTTCATCGGCTCGGGCCTGTTCGACTACGAGCGGCAGCACCAGCACGGCGTGCGCATCGCCACGGCCAGCGACGTCGGCGGCGGCACCTCGCTACTCGATGCTGCGCACCATGGACGAGGGCTACAAGGTGATGCAGCTGCGCGGCCAGCGGCTGACGCCCTTCCGCTCGTTCTACCATCTGACCCTGGGCAACGCCCGGGCGCTGGGCTTCGAAGATCGCATCGGCTCGCTCGCCGAGGGGCGCGACGCCGACATCGTCGTCCTCGATGCCGCGGCGACGCCGCAGATGGCATTGCGCATGGAGACCGTCGACTCGCTCGAGCAGGAGCTGTTCCTGTTGCAGACCTGCGGCGATGACCGGGCGATCGTCGAGACCTACGTCATGGGCGAGCCGCAGAAATCGAGGCTCGCCGCCTGATGACGGGGATGCCGTTCCGGCAGGTGCGGCGCCCCACCGCGGAGTCATTCCCGCGAAGGCGGGAACCTCCGTTTGCGATTTCCGCATGGCGGAAATGGCGGCTGCAACCCGGTGATCCCCGGGCGTTATCCCCTAAGCTGGGCGTGTCTGAGAAGGAATTGCGTGATGGCTGACTACGTCGAGAAATCCGGCCTCAAGGTCGATCGGCTGCTGGTGGATTTCGTCGAAACGGAGGCCATCCCCGGCACCGGCGTGACGGCCGGAGCAGTTCTGGCAGGGCCTTGCCGGCCTCGTCCGCGATTTCGCCCCGCGCAACCGCGAGCTCCTGGCGATCCGCGACCGGATGCAGTCCCAGATCGACGACTGGCACCGCGCCAACGGCCCGGTCGCCAGCGACCCTCAGGGCTACGAGGCCTTCCTCCGGCAGATCGGCTACATCGTGCCCGAGCCCGCGGATTTCACCATCGAGACGACCGGGCTCGATCCGGAGATCACCACCCTCTGCGGCCCGCAGCTCGTCGTCCCGGTCTCCAACGCCCGCTACGCGCTCAACGCCGCCAACGCCCGCTGGGGCAGCCTCTACGATGCGCTCTACGGCACCGACGCGATCTCGCGCGACGGCGACCTCGCGCCCGGCAAGGCGCTCAATCCGGCGCGCGCCGCCGCCGTCGTGGCGCGGGCCGCCGAGTTCCTCGACCAGGCCTTCCCGCTGGCGAACGGCAGCCATCGCGACGTCACCGCCTACTCGCCTGTCGGAGAGCGCCGAGCTCGACATCGAGACCACCGCCGGCCACACCGGCCTCGCCGATCCGGCCCAGTTCGTCGGCTTCAGCGGCGATCCGGGCCGCGCCGAACATCCTGCTCCGCCACCACGGCATCCACGCCGAGCTGGTGATCGACCCCGAGCACGTCATCGGCCGCGACCACCCCGCCGGCCTCGCCGACGTCATCATCGAGGCGGCGCTGACCACCATCCAGGACTGCGAGGATTCCGTCGCCGCGGTCGATGCCGAGGACAAGGTCGAGGTCTATCGCAACTGGCTCGGGCTGATGAACGGCACGCTCGAGGACACCTTCGAGAAAGCCGGCAAGACCATCACCCGCCGCCTCAACCCCGACCGGCAATACACCGGCGCCGACGGCAACGCCGCTGACGCTGAAGGGCAGGGCGCTGCTGCTCGTCCGCAATGTCGGCCACCTGATGACCACCCGCGCCGTGCTCGACCCCGAGGGCAATCCCATCGGCGAGGGCCTGATGGATGCGGCGGTCACCGCGCTCTGCGCCATGAGCGACAAGGTCAACTCGACCACCGGCGCCATCTACGTCGTGAAGCCCAAGATGCACGGCCCCGACGAGGTCGCCTTCGCCTGCGAGGTCTTCGGAGCGGTCGAAAGGATGCTCGGGCTCGCAGCCCAACACCATCAAGATCGGCATCATGGACGAGGAGCGGCGCACCTCGGCCAACCTCAAGGCGTGCCATCCATGCCGCCCGCGCGCGGGTGTTCTTCATCAACACCGGCTTCCTCGATCGCACCGGCGACGAGATCCACACCTCGATGCTCGCCGGCCCGGTGCCGCGCAAGGACGACGTCAAGGCCGAGGCCTGGATCCAGTCCTACGAGGACCGGAACGTGCTGATCGGCCTCGCCGCCGGCTTCTCCGGCCGGGCGCAGATCGGCAAGGGCATGTGGGCCCGGCCCGACGACATGGCGGCGATGCTGGCTCGCCAAGATCGGCCACCCGAATGCCGGCGCCAACACCGCCTGGGTGCCGTCCCCCACCGCGGCGACCCTGCATGCGCTGCACTATCACCAGGTCGACGTGTTCGAGGCGCAGAAGCGCCGCCACAACCAGCCCACCCCCGGCCTCGCGCGCGCTGTTCTCGATGCCGGTCCTCGACCCGTCCACCCTCACCCGCGGACGAGATCGCCCGCGAGCTCGACAACAACGCCCAGGGCATCCTCGGCTACGTGGTGCGCTGGGTCGACCAGGGCGTCGGCTGCTCCAAGGTGCCCGACATCAACGATGTCGGCCTGATGGAGGACCGCGCCACCTGCCGCATCTCCTCGCAGGCCATCGCCAACTGGCTGCGAGCACGGCCTCGTCACCGAGGCCGAGGTCCGCGCGACCTTCGAGCGGATGGCCGCGGTGGTGGACCAGCAGAACGCCGGCGATCCGCTCTACCAGCCGCATGGCCGGGCATTTCGACACCTCGATCGCCTTCCAGGCGGCGCTGGACGCTGGCGCTCGAAGGCGCCGACCAGCCCTCGGGCTATACCGAGCCGATCCTCCATGCAGCGCGGGAACGCGTGAAGGCCGGTACGCAAGCGCGCTGAGCCTCGGCGCATTTGGTTCCAGTTTTCACGATTTGTTGTGCCGGCAACCACGCTTCGCGCCCCTTCGTTCGTCCAGCAGGCCACTCCAACAGGCCTCACCACACAACAAAGACGATTGGAGACGACAATGAAGCGTTCCTTGATCTCGTCCGCCGCGCTCACCGCAGCCATGCTGCTGTCGACCTCGGCGTTCGCACAGACCATGGTCATGGGCAACTCGGTGTCCGCCGAGGATCTGCCCAAGGTCCAGGCTGCCTGCGATACGTTGGCGGCCAAGTCGAAGGCCGATGCCGGTGCATCTAACACCGAGACGAAAACCGATGCGGCCGCCGAGGCCCCGGCTGCCGGCGATGCCGTCGCCGACGCCAACGCCAACACCAAGACCGATGCCACGGCCGGTCAGACGGATGCCGGCGTGAACGCGGCGACCACGTCCAGCATCGATCTCGCGCTCCTCAGCTACGAGGAATGCCAGAAGGCCGGCCTGGTCAAGTAAGCCCACACCACACATGAGGGGTGCGGCCCACGCGAGCCGCGCCCCGTCGCTTCTCCCTGCGGCGGAAGGCAACCCGGCCTCCGTGCCCGCGTTGTCGTTCGGCAGGGTCGTGAGCGACAGGAGACGACAGTGAAGCGTTCTGTGATTTCGTCCATGGTCTTTTCCGCAGCGATGTTGCTGTCCACGGCTGCCTGGTCCCAGACCATGATCGCCGGCAAGGCGGTGTCCGGGGAGGAACTGAAGAAGGTGCAGACCGTCTGCGAGGATCTCTCGGTGCGGCAGCAGGCGTCGCAGGATACCGGCGTCCAGAACCCCGGCACCGCTACCGAAGCGGCGGGCGGCGCCGCGGTGAAGGACCTGGGCATGTCGGAAGCGGGCGGCGTCGATCTCGCCAAGCTGACCCTGGACGATTGCATCAAGGCCGGCATCATCCCGCAATAGACTCCGCGCATTCGGGCGCGACATGCGGCCGCGTCCGAGTGCGACGCCGGTGACGATCCGTCGAGCAGCCGCTAAAGTGCGGGCAATCAAGGAGTTGCCCATGTCGAGACTGGCCTTGCTGTTCCTGATCGCCCCGCTGGCTACCCCGGCCATCGCGGCTCAGCCATCCACGTCCGCGCTTTCCCCCACCGACCTGGCCCGCGTCGAGCGCCAATGCAGCGTGCTGCGCTTCCGCCAAGCCGGCTCGCTGGCCGCCAACCCTCCCGAAGAGCCCGCCGCCGGCGTCATCGTCACCGACCCCGCCTCCTATTGGGCAGAGCACGCCAACGGCATGGATTCGACCCTCAGCAAGGTCAACCTCGACGCCCTCACCATCGAGGACTGCCGCCGCGGCGGCTTTGTTCGCTAGGCGCAGGGGCCAAGCCCTCCATCCCCGACTCGGTGTCATCCCTGCGAAAGCAGGGATCCAGGGCGCCGCCCGCACTCTTTGAGACTTGGATCCGTGCTTCCGCAGGGATGACAACCGATGCGGAGGCGAGATGATTCCCCATCGCCTTCTCCCCTTGCGGGAGAAGGTGGCCGAAGGCCGGATGGGGGGTGGGCCACGGGCACCGGCCCAGCCGCTGAACCCCTCACCCAGCTCCGCTACGTCGCTGGCGCTCCTAGCTCCGCTACCCTCTCCCCTCAGGGGAGAGGGGGCGATGGGGCACAATGGTGCCCGCTAACCTTTTCCCTGAAACGAAAGGCTTGTGCCACGGTGGCTGCCCGGTGCCCCCCTCTCCCCTGAGGGGAGAGGGTAGCGGAGCCGGGAGCGTAGCGACCTGGCGGAGCTGGGGTGAGGGGTTCAGACTCCAGGCCGGCACACTTGGCCGACCGCAGGATTGGGTCGCCATCTCACCCCCACCTACCCCCTTGTCACCCCTTCCATCTCATACACAGGCAGATGAATCGCGCTCGGCCGCGCCGGCTCGTGGAAAATCTCCACCTCTGCCGCCTCGAGCTTCGTCGCTTCCCCCAGCGGCTCGTCGGTGCCCGTGTTCCGCGCAAACCGCGGGTGCGCGCCGCTGGCGATCACCAGCCGCAGGCTATGGCCCCGCCGGAAGCAGTGGGCGGTGGCGTGCAGCTTCAGGTTGAGTTTCCAGACGTCCTGCGGCACCGCCGGGTCGCGCGAGGTCTTGCGCACGATGCCGTCGCAGATGTTGATCGAGCGCCCGGTCTCGTCGACATCGCTCAGCCGCACGAACAGGTCCGTGTTGGTGAGGCTCGAGCGGGCGTAGATCGTCGCCCGCACCTGTCCGATGATGGTCACGTCGCTGAACAGCGGCTCCGACGTATAGACCAGCACATCCTTGCGCTTTTCGAGCTCCGCCTGGTCCACCGCGCCCGCGCCGGAGAAGGCGAACATCGCGCCGCCCACCGCGGGCGTCGGGTCGCGCGGATCGTAGCGGTAGCGGTCGGGCGGCGAGGCCCGCACCGGGCGCTGCGACAGCACCCCGCCCGGGTGGAGATGCCAGATCTGGCTCTCCGCCGGGCCGGGCGGATAGGCGTCGAACTCGTGCCACTCGCCGAGGCCCGAGATATGCAGCCGCACCGGCCTTTCCCGCAGCTCCGCCTCCTTCGCCCAGCAGCTTGGCGTCCATCCAGCTCAGCGTCTGCCTGACGCTCTCCTTCTGCAGGTCCGGGCTGACATGGAACCAGGGGCCGACCGTCAGCTGCGGCGTATGGCCGGCATCGACCAGCGTCTCGTAGTCGCGCAGCAACTGGTCCAGCATGAAATCGTACCAGCCGGAGGTGAAGCTGGTGGGCGGCGTGCGCGCCCCGAGCCGGTGCGTATGGTCGAGCGGCGCCCAGAAGTCGTCGTTCCCGACCGCGTCCTTCAGCCACTTGTTCCAGAACGGCACCTCGTGCCCGGTGACGCGGCGGTCGGCGTCCCTGAGCGGCAGCTTCATCGTCGCCTTGAGCGTCGTGCGGTCGATCCCGCCGGTGAACATGCGCTGCGCCATGACCAGCGGGTTGCGGCGGATGCCTTCCACCGTCTGCAGCCAGCTCAGCCACAGCCCGATGGCGAAGGCGCCGCCGGGGAAGACCACCGACTTGAACTCGGCGCTGGTCACCTTGGTGGCCATCGCCGAGTGTTTCGGCAGCGCATCGCAGATCGCCCATTGCGCATAGCCGAGATAGCTCGGGCCGCGAGGTCCCGAGCCGGCCGTCGAACCAGGGCTGCCGCTTGATCCAGGCGAGCGTCGCGAGTCCATCGTCGCGCTCATGCGCCAGCGGGTCGAAGACGCCGCCCGACTTGTCGGTGCCGCGGCAGGCCTGCAGCACCACGTGGTACCCGCGCTCGGCATAGATCTCGCCGATCGTGGCGAAGCCGGAGAGACCGTAGGGCTCGCCGCATCAGGATGGTCGGGTGCTTGCCCCGCCAGCCGCGGCGCGAAATGCTCGGTCGCGAGCTCCACGCCATCGCCCATCGGCACCCTGATGCCGCGGGTCCGCACCACCCGGCACTTGCGCTTGGGCAGCTCATAAAGCTCCGCCAGGACCCGGCTGGTGAGGCTCATGAGACGAAGTCGAACTTGTCCACGTCGAACAGCCCGCGGTCGGTGAGTTTCAGATGCGGGATCACCGGCAGGGCGAGGAAGGCGACCTGCAGGAACGGCTCGGGCAGGGTGCAGCCGAGCGCCTTGGCCGCATCGCGCAGCTCCCTCAGCTTGTCCGCCACCGCCTCGAAGCTCGAAAGGCTCATCAGCCCGGCGATCGGCAGGGCCAGCTCGGCGGTGACCCGGCCGCCCTCCGCCACGACGAACCCGCCGCCCAGTTCGATCAGCCGGTTGACCGCCGCGGCCATGTCCTCGTCGGTGGCGCCGACCACGGTGATGTTGTGGCTGTCGTGCCCGACCGAGGAGGCGATGGCGCCGCGCTGCAGCCCGAACCCCTTGGCGAAGCTGCGGGCCGACGTTGCCGTTGATGCCGTGTCGCTCGATCACGGCGATCTTGATCACGTCCTGCTCGAGGTCGGGCAGCACGCCCGCGCTCGCCCACCTCGAGGCTCGCCGTCTCGCGGAAGGTGAGGATCAGCCCGGGCCGCACGCCGATCACCGGCGTCTCGTTGCGGCGGGAATCGGGTGGCACCTCGAAGGTCGCCGGCGTCACCGGCTTCGCCTTCATCGACGAGAGCCCGACCGGCGCCACCGGCTCACGCGCCTCGAACAGCTCCGGCCGCACCAGCCGGCCGGCCGACACCACCTCGGCCACCTTGCAGGCTTCGAGATCGTCGAGCAGCACCATGTCCGCCCGGTAGCCCGGCGCGACGAGGCCGCGGTCGCGCAGCCCGAAGATGCGGGCCGCCGAGTGCGACGGCGGCGCGATAGACATGGTGCAGCGGGCAGCCGCGCGCGATCAGCCGCCGGATCGAGGAGTCGAGGTGGCCTTCCTCCTGCGTATCGAGCGGATTGCGGTCGTCGGTGCAGAGCGCGACAAAGGCCGAGGTGTCGGCATCGAGGATCTCGGCGAGCGCCTCGAGGTCCTTCGACACCGAGCCCTCGCGGATCAGGATCGCCATGCCCTTGCTGAGCTTCTCGCGCGCCTCGGCGGCGCTGGTCGCCTCGTGGTCGGTGCGGATGCCGGCGGCGAGATAGCCGTTGAGCGCCAGCCCGGAGAGCAGCGGCGCATGGCCGTCGATATGCTGGCCCTGGAACGCCGTGAGCTTGGCGATGATGCCGGGATCGCCCGCCAGCACGCCCGGGATAGTTCATCATCTCGGCGAGCCCGATCACCTGCGGGTGGTCGCGGAACTGCATGCAGCTCGTCGATCTCGAGCCGGGCGCCCGAGGTCTCGTGCTCCGTCGCGGGCACGCAGGAGCTGAGGTTCACCCGGATGTCCATCACCGTGCGCTCGGCGCAGTCGAGGAAGTAGCGGATGCCCTCGGCGCCCAGCACGTTGGCGATCTCGTGCGGGTCGCAGATCACGGTCGTCACCCCGTGCGGCAGCACGCAGCGGTCGAACTCGAACGGGGTGACCAGCGAGGATTCGATATGCAGGTGCGTGTCGATGAACCCGGCAACGGCGAAGCGCCCGCCGCCCTCGATCACGCTCGCCGCCCTCGTAGGTCCCGTGCGTCCCGACGATGCGGTCGGCGACGATGGCGATGTCGGTTTCGGTGATCGAGCCGGAGATCGGGTCCAGCAGCCGGACGTCCTTGATGACGAGGTCGGCGGGCATCTCGCCCGCGCCGGCCTTGATCATCCTGGTCAGGAGTTCGGGTGAGATCATTGCGATGCCGAATACATTTGCCGAAGCGTCTCCCCTCATCGCCCCCGGGTCAAGTGGTCGCGGAACCGCCGGTCTCGGCAGCACGTTGGTGTCCACGACATCGCAAGGGGTAGATACCATGCAGACCTACGACTCCAACAAGTCGACCACCGAAGTCCGCCAGGCCAGCAGGCGCGTCGGAAACTTCCGCGTCCTCATCTGGTCCCTGCTCGGGATCATCATCGCGTTCGCCATCATCTACCTGGTGTTCTTCGTCTTCGCGCCCGGAACGGGCACGGCGACCTGAGCCGCGCCCCGAGACCATGGCGCGCCTGCGACACGTCAAGCGTGACGCCCTGACCATCCGCCGGCGTCGTCACGGGCGCGGCTTTGGGCTGACCGACAGCGAAGGGCAGTCCGATCAGGGATCCCGAGCTCTACGAGCGCGTCCGCGCCCTCGGCATTCCGCCGGCGTGGACCGATGTCCGCGTCGCCGCCGATCCCTTGGCGCACATCCAGGCCTGCGGCACCGACGCGGCCGGGCGCCTGCAATATGTCTACCACGCCGGATTGGGAATTGCGGCGGCTGCGGAAGAAGCAGCAGCAGCTGGCGCTGCTGGCCGATGCGCTGCCGCGCCTTCGCCGCCGGGTCCGCGAGGACCTTGGCGCCGAGATCGGCAGCAAGCGGCTGGCGCTCGCCATCGGCGTCTCGCTGATCGACCGCACTGCCATGCGGGTCGGGCGGGAGCGCTATCTCGACGCCAACGGCACGCGCGGCGCCGGCACGCTGTTCACCCGCGACGTGACGCTCGACGGCGACAAGGTCTCGCTGCGTTTTCCGGCCAAGAGCGGCAAGACCGCGACCTATTCGGTCAAGGACGCGCGCCTTGCGGAGGCGATCCGCGGCGTCAAGACCATCCCGGGCCGGCGGCTGCTGATGTATCGCGACAGCGGGGGCAAGGCGCTGGCGCTGCGCACCGACGATATCAATCGCTATCTCAGGGAGATTTCCGGGCGTGCCGGTCACCGCCAAGGATTTCCGCACCCTGCATGCCAGCGCGCTGGCCGGCGAGGCGCTGGCCAAGCTCGAGCCCGGCGAGTCGGCCTCGGCTCGCAAGCGCCAGATGGCGGCCGTTACCCGGCAGGTGGCGAACTTCCTCCAGAACACGCCCGCCATCTGCCGCGCCAGCTACATCGCCCCGTCGCTCTACACGCTGTTCGAGAAAAAGCGCCTGGCGCAGCTCTGGGCCGAGGCCCGGGAAGGGGGTGGCGGATTGCGGCAGCGGGAGGCAAAACTGGCCGACTTGCTCGGTGCAGCAGACTGAATCCAGTCGTTCACGTGCTTTCACGGGATCCTGGCGTTCCCTGCACGTGCAAAGCCATGGATTTAGAGCCCGGATCGTGGCTCAGGCATTGTCCTTGAACAGCACCTCGCGGTCCTGCGTGAAGTTGGCGAGGAGCGGCAGCGAGGCCCCGCCCATGGCCCGTGCCGCATTGCCGATGCTGCCCCGGCAGCAGCCGGAACGGCGACAGCCCCTGCCGGTTTATCCTCGCCGATAGCGGCTTCGAGTCTGCTCGATAATCCGCGTCCGCACCGCTTTCGGAAACGCTCCGTCGATCAGCACGGTCTCGACGTCGATCACCGCGATCGCCGCCACGATCGAGTAGGCGAGGCTCTCCGCCACCTCCTCGATCCACTCATCGAGCACCGCCCCCAGATCCGCCCCAGTCGTCCGGCGACTGCCACAGCACCTCCGGATTTCGCTGCTGCGCCAACAGCTTGCGCTCGAGCACGTAGATCGACGCGACGTTCATCAGCTGCGCCGAACGGCCGCCGGTTCTGGCCCTGCGCCGGCATCGAGCCGAGCGCCCCGGCGTTCTGCGTCCGGCCGGGAAACAGATGCCCGTCCAGCACCAGCCCGCCGCCGATGAACGAGCCAATGAAGACATAGAGATAGTCGATGTAGTCCGCCCCGATCCCGAACATCAGCTCGGCCGCGCAGGCGGCGGTGATGTCGTTGGCGAAATACACCGGCCAGGGGCAGAGCTCGGCCGATCTCAGCGCCCTGAGGTCGATCTGTCCGCCAGGCATCGATCTCCTCCCGCGGCGCGCCGATCTCCTCGTGCCAGGTCCACATCTCGTAGGGCGCGCGCGATGCCGAGGCCGGCGATGCGCGAGGCGAGCGGCAGGCGAGAGATCGGCGAGGAACGCCTCGATGCCGTCGCGCGCGAACTGCCGGACTCCGTCCGGGCGTCGGGTAGGGGTAGGTCCGGTGCAGCAGCCTGCAGCACCTCGCCGGTGAAGTTGATGAGGTAGAGGTCGACGCTGCGCCGGCCGACCTTCAGCCCGAAGCGCGAACGCCCCATCGGGGTTCAGCGAATAGGGGACCGAGCGGCTGGCCGACGCGGCCGCGCAGCGGGTGCCCCGCAGCAGCAGCCCGTCGGCGCTCAGCTGGTTGGTGATGATCGAGATGGTCTGGGGCGAGAGCCCGGTCATGCGGGCGATGTCGGCCTTGGGCAGATCGCCGTGGCGGCGGATCAGCGACAGCACCAGCCGCTCGTTGTAGAGCCGCACTCCGGTCTGGTTGGTGCCGCGGCTCGGACGCGCCGGCCCGGCGTTCGGCTTCCGTTGTGTCGGTGCGGGTGACCAAGCCTCCCACCCCCTCCTTCGATGCAATCCGTTCACGCCGACGGCGAGCGCGCCGGCCCGCGATAGCCAACGCATGTCGCGGCAAAAATGCAATCGATTACATGGGGTTCGCAACCCCTCCCACAGCAAAGCCTGACCCTCGGAGGGCTCCGTGTCAATTAATAAATCAAGTGGATTAATTAATTGACAGGCCAGCGGCCTTGCGCTGAATATCGGTCGGCTCGGGGAGGACGGTGTGCGCGGCACGCTGGCCCTTGCCCCTCGTCCCCGTGCCGGATCGAACCGGCGGTCGGGGCAGGGAACGCACCATCGGGAGGACTTTATGGGAAAACTCAGTTTTCTGAAGATCGCGCTCGCCGGCGCGGTCGTCCTCGGCGGCGATGGCCGGCACGGCGGTCCTGGCGCAGGACGTGACGGTCGGCCTGATCACCAAGACCGAAACCAACCCCTTCTTCGTCAAGATGCGCGAAGGCGCCGAGGCCAAGGCCAAGGAACTCGGCGTCAACGCTGATCACCGCCGCCGGCAAGTTCGACGGCGACAATGACGGCCAGGTCGCGGCGATCGAGAACCTGATCTCGGCCGGCGCCAAGGGCTTCGCCATCGTGCCGTCCGACTCCAAGGCGATCGTGCCGACGATCCAGAAGGCCACGCGACGCCGGGCCTGATGGTGATCGTGCTCGACACGCCGCTCGATCCGATGGACGCGGCCGACGCGACCTTCGCGACCGACAACCGCAAGGCCGGCAAGCTGATCGGCAAGTGGGCCAACGGCACGCTCGGCGACAAGGCCAAGGACGCCACGATCGTCTTCCTCGACCTCGCCACCAACCAGCCGACGGTCGACTACCTGCGCGACCAGGGCTTCATGGCCGGGCTTCGGCATCGACGTGAAGGACCCCAACAAGTACGGCGACGAGGACGACCCGCGCATCTGCACGCACGAGATCAGCCAGGGCGACCAGGAGAAGGGCCGCACGGCGATGGAGAACGCGCTGCAGAAGTGCCCGAACGTCAACGTGGTCTACACGATCAACGAGCCGGCAGCGGCCGGCGCCTGGGAAGCGCTGAAGGCGGTCGGCAAGGATGACGGCAGCGTGCTGATCGTCTCGATCGACGGCGGCTGCCCGGGCGTGACGAACGTCGAGGCCGGCGTGATCGGCGCGACCAGCCAGCAGTATCCGCTGAAGATGGCGTCGATGGCGCTCGAGGCGATCGCATCGGGCAAGATCCCCGAAATCGATCCGAAGCTCGGCTTCCTCGATACCGGCGCGCAGCTGATCACCGCCAAGCCGGTCGACGGGCGTGCCCTCGATCTACGGTCGACGAAGGCACTGAGCCTCTGCTGGGGCTGACGCTTTCCAACTCCGCCGCCAGGCGGCTATTGTTCAACTGTCTCGAGGGGGCGCCGTCCCGGCGTCCCCTCGCAATCAGGCCCCTTGGGAGGAGTGGCGGATGAGTGACGACGCGGCGGGTTCGGCAAGCGCCGAACAGCGGACTGAAGGGCAGCGACACGGCCGGTCGCGAGCTTCGAGGAGGAGGACCGCGGGCCTCGTCCGGCAGCTCCAGGGCTTCCTGCACCAATATCCGACCACCATTCCGTTCATCGTGCTGCTGCTCGGCGTGGTGATCTTCGCCGTCGCGGCGCCGGGCAAGTTCCTGTCGCCGCTCAATCTCTCGGTGGTGCTGCAGCAGGTGACCATCATCGCCATCCTCGGCATCGCGCAGACGCTGGTCATCCTCACCGCCGGCATCGACCTGTCGGTCGGCGCGATCATGATCCTCTGCTCGGTGGTGATGGGACGCACGGCCGTGGTCTACGGCGTGCCGGTCGAGATCGCCTTTCCGCTCGGCCTGCTGTGCGGCCTCGCCTGCGGCCTGCGTCAACGGGCTGATCGTCACGCTGCTGCAGGCTGCCGCCCTTCATCGTGACGCTGGGCACCTGGAGCATCTTCGGCGCGCTGAACGTCTGGTACTCGCACAGCGAGACGATCCGGTCGCAGGACATGGAGGCGGCGGCGCCGTTCCTGCAATGGACCGGCAACGCTGATCAAGCCCTACCAGTTGCTCAAGTCCGCCGGGATCGACCTGCCGTTCCTGCAGCGGCTGGGTGATCACCTACGGCTCGATCGCTGATGATCATCCTGGCCGTCATCGTGTGGTACGTGCTGAGCCGCACGGCCTTCGGCCGGCACGTCTACGCGACCGGCGACGATCCGGATGCGGCGCGGCTCTCCGGCATCAACACCGACCGCACGCTGATCGCGGTCTATGCGCTGGCCGGGTTCATCTGCGCCATCGCCGCCTGGGTCCTCATCGGCCGCATCGGCGGCGTCAGCCCGCAGGCCGGCCAGACCGCCAATCTCGACTCCATCACCGCCGTGGTGATCGGCGGCACCAGCCTGTTCGGCGGCCGCGGCTCGATCATCGGCACGCTGTTCGGGGCGCTGATCGTGGGCGTGTTCCGCAACGGGCTGGCGCTCGCCGGCCTCGAGCTGCTGTGGCAGGATTTCACGGTCGGCGTGCTGATCATCGTCGCCGTGACGATCGACCAGTGGATCAGGAAGATTTCGGCATGAGCGACGACATCATCCTCGAGGCGCGGGCCCTCAACAAGCGCTACGGCCGCGTGGTGGCACTCGACAACGCCGATTTCGACCTGCGGCGCAACGAGATCCTCGGCGGTGATCGGCGACAATGGCGCCGGCAAGTCGACCCTGATCAAGGCGCTGTGCGGCGCCGTGATCCCCGACGCGGCGAGATCCTGCTCGAAGGGCAGCCGGTGCACTTCCGCTCGCCGATCGACGCGCGCAACGCCGGCATCGAGACGGTGTACCAGAACCTCGCGCTGTCGCCGGCGCTGTCGATCGCCGACAACATGTTCCTCGGCCGCGAGCTCCGGAAGCCGGGATGGACCGGCACGCTGTTCCGCCGGCTCGATCGCACCCGGATGACCAAGATTGCGCGCGAGGCAAGCTCAGCGAACCTGGGGCTGCTCACCATCCAGAACATCAACCAGTCGGTCGAGACGCTGTCCGGCGGCCAGCGGCAGGGCGTCGCGGTGGCGCGCGCCGCGGCCTTCGGCTCGCGCGTCGTGATCATGGACGAGCCGACCGCGGCGCTCGGCGTCAAGGAGAGCCGGCGGGTGCTCGAACTGATGCTCGACGTCAAGCGCCGCGGCCTGCCGATCGTCCTGATCTCGCACAACATGCCGCATGTGTTCGAGGTGGCCGACCGCATCCACATCCACCGGCTCGGCAAGCGCATCGCGGTGATCGACCCCAAGGACTTCTCGATGTCCGACGCGGTGGCGATCATGACCGGGGCGATGAAGCCGCCGGAGAAGGCGGCGGCGTAGGGCGGCCGCCGGTCACGAACAGGTAATGACGGCTGGCCCGACCGCGGTCGCCGTGCGATGGCCGAAACGCCAGGAGCAGACCACAGAGACGAAAATGACCAAGATGCGCGCCCTCGTCCTCGAACGCCAGCACGAGCTCTCCCTCCGCGACATCGACCTGCCGATGGAGGTCGGCCCGGGCCAGGTGAAGATCAAGCTCCACACGGTCGGCGTCTGCGGCTCGGACGTGCACTACTACACCCATGGCAAGATCGGCCCCTTCGTCGTCAACGCGCCGATGGTGCTCGGCCACGAGGCGGCCGGCACGGTGGTCGAGGTGGGCGCGGGGGTGACGCACCTGAAGGTCGGCGACCGCGTCTGCATGGAGCCGGGCGTTCCCGACCCGAATTCGCGGGCGAGCCGGCTCGGCATGTACAATATCGATCCGGCGGTGACCTTCTGGGCGACGCCGCCGATCCACGGCGTGCCTGACCCCCTATGTCGTGCACCCGGCCAACTACACCTTCAAGCTGCCCGACAATGTGAGCTTTGCCGAAGGCGCCATGGTCGAGCCGTTCGCCGTCGGCATGCAGGCGGCGACCAAGGCGAAGATCATCCCCGGCGACACGGCGGTGGTGATGGGCGCCGGGCCGATCGGCACCATGGTCGCGCTCGCGGCGCTGGCCGGCGGCTGCTCGCGGGTGATCATCAGCCGATCTCGCCCAGCCCAAGCTCGATATCGCCGCGCAGTACCAGGGCATCATCCCGGTCAACATCCGCGACAAGAAGCTCGCTCGACGAGGTCAACCGGCTGACCGACAACTGGGGCGCCGACGTGGTGTTCGAGTGCTCGGGCAGCCCCGCGGGCCTGGCAGGGCATCGTCGACGTCGTCGCGCCCGGGCGGCACCATCGTCGTGGTCGGCCTGCCGGTCGAGCCGGTCGAGTTCGACATCGCCTCGCTCTCGGTCAAGGAAGTCACGCATCGACACGGTGTTCCGCTACGCCCACCAGTACGACCGCGCCATCGCCCTGATGGCCTCGGGCCGGGTCGACCTGAAGCCGCTGATCTCCGAGCACCTTCAAGTTCGAGGACTCGATCAAGGCCTTCGACCGCGCCGTCGAAGCACGGCCGACGGACGTGAAGCTGCAGATATTGATGGAAGATGCGTAGTCGGCGCTTCTACCCTCTCCCCTGAGGGGAGAGGGTAGCGTCGCTAGGAGCGAAGCGACGTAGCAGAGCTAGGGTGAGGGGTTCAGCCACCCAATGAGCGCAGCGGGTGAAGCTGAACCCTTCATCCGGCCTTCGCGCCACCTTCTCCCCTCAGGGGAGAAGGGATCACAGGGCAACGGGGAGGCAACATGGACCTCGGTCTCACCAGCAAGCTCGCGGTCATCACCGGCGGCAGCGTCGGCATCGGTCTCGCCGTCGCCGAGGGGCTCGCGGCCGAGGGCGCCAACATCCTGATCACCGCCCGCGGCAGGGAGCGCGTCGAGGCCGAGGCGGCTCGCATCGCCTCCGCGTATCGGCGTCGAGGCCCGCGGCGTTGCCGCCGATGTCGCCACCGCCGAGGGCTGCAATGCGGTCATCGCCGCCGCCGCCGCGATGGGCGGCGCCGACATCCTCATCAACAATGCCGGCACCGGCTCGAACGAAACCATCGCCGAGGCCGACGACGCCAAGTGGCAGTATTACTGGGATCTGCACGTCATGGCCGCCGTGCGGCTCGGCCGCGGGCTGGTGCCGCAGATGAAGGCGCGCGGCGGCGGGGTGGTGCTCCACAACGCCTCGATCTGCGCCGTGCAGCCGCTCTGGTACGAGCCGATCTACAACACCACCAAGGCGGCGCTGATGATGTTCTCGAAGACCCTCGCCAACGAGGTGGTGGGCGACAACATCCGGGTCAACACCATCAATCCGGGGCTCGTCCTCACCCCCGACTGGGTGAAGACGGCAAAGCAGCTTGCCGGCGAGGCGGGCTACGAGGCGCACCTGCAGGCCGTCGCGGACGAAGCCGGCGGCATGAAGCGCTTCGCCACCCCCGAGGAAATCGCGAACTTCTTCGTCTTCCTCTGCTCGAACAAGGCGAGCTACTCGACCGGCTCGACCTATTTCGTCGATGGCGGGTGGCTGAGGACGGAGTAGGGGCCTACTCCGCCGGCTGCTCCACCACGTCCCGGCGCTCTCCCCGCACAATCCCCCAGATGATCGGGATCGCCGCCAGCGGCACCAGGATGAAGAGGCCGTAGAGCCAGTTGGAGGCGTTGATCGTCGCCGCCGTCGTTTGGCTCGAAGCGAGGCCTGCGGCGTTGACGATCACCCCCGCGACGGCGGCGCCGAGGCCCGACGCAAACAGCTGCACCATCGACATCGACGCCGAGGTGAGGTCACGCTCGCCGGCGGGGCGCGGATTGCAGCAGGCGCGCCGAGACCTGCGGCCAGGCGATGCCGATGCCGAGTGCCGAGCAGCACCAGCGAGACGCCGATCGGCAGCAGCGGCAGCAGCCTGCCGCCGGTGTTGTCGCCGCCGATGAAGAGCGCCAGCCCGATGGTGCCCACGACCTGCAGCACCGGGCCGGCCATCAGCGCCAGCCGGGCCCGATCGCGCGTCCAGCCCGAGGTGACGATCGAGCCGCCGCTCCAGCCAACCGCGACCAGCGCCACCATGTAGCCGGCGATGAGCGGCGTCTGGCCGTGCAGCTGCTGCACGAAGAGCGGCACGAACATGTCGCTGACGATCGCCATGTTGAGCAGCAGCATGGCGGCGAACAGCGCGCCGAGGCCCGAGTTGGTCGAGAAGGTGCCGCGCGGGAACAGTCGGGTTTCGCGGTGCCGGTCGATCACGCCCAGCGCAATGATCGCCAGCACCGCGAGTCCGACCAGGAGCGCAGGCAGCATCGCGCCCTCGGTCAGGATGGACGCCGCCGAGACGCCGAGCACGGCGCCGACCAGCAGCAGAATCTGAATCACCGGAAAGTCCTTCATGCCCGCCTCGTCGCTCCTCTTGCGGGATGACGCGGATGGCGAGGAGCCCGAGCAGGGCGGCCGCTGGCACCAGCATGAAGAAGGCCCAGCGCCAGGCATCGTAGGCCGCGAAGATGCCGCCGATCGCCGGCCCGATCAGGGTCGAAACGCCCCAGACCGTGGAGATCAGCGCAAAGGCGCGGCTCCACAGGTGCTCGGGGAAGACGATGCGGATCATGGCGTAGCTCATGGCGGTCAGCAGGCCGGCGCCGAATCCCTGCACGGCGCGGCCGAGCAGCATGACCTCCATGTTCGGGGCGATGCCGCAGATCAGGCTGCCGAAGGCGAAGCCGGCGGCCGCCGCGACGTAGGTTCCGCGCGGGCCGATGCCGAAGGGACGGACCGCCGCGAAGATCGAAGCAATGATCGAGGCGACGATGAACACCGTGGTGTTCCAGGCGAACAGCTCGAGCCCGCCGATGTCCTTGACCACCGAGGGCAGCAGCGTCGAGCCGATGAAGGTCTCCATCGCCTGCAGCGCCACGCCGCCGGCGAAAACCGCCATCGCGAGCCCCTTGCCGGCCGCGACCATGTCGCGCCAGCCATTCGTCGTTGCCTGCCATGTCGTCGAATCCCTAGCCGCTATCCAAATCGTGGATGAGGCTGCTACAACCTGAACCTCAGTTGAGGTAAAGGGGAAAATCGATGTCGCGCGAACTGACCGTCGGCCAGGTGGCCGAGCGCAGCGGGCTCGCGGTCTCGGCACTGCATTTCTACGAGCGGAAGGGGCTGATCCGCAGCCATCGCACCTCCGGCAACCAGCGGCGCTACGACCGCGACGTGCTGCGCCGGCTGGCAATCGTGCGGATGGGCCAGGAACTCGGCATCCCCCTCGCAGAGATCGGCGAGGCGCTGGGGCAACTGCCGGATGGCCATGTCCCCACGGCGGAGGATTGGCGAGCGATGTCACAGGCCTGGCACGAAAAGCTCGACCGTCGAATCACGCTCCTCACCCGCCTGCGCGACGAGCTCAACGGCTGCATCGGCTGCGGCTGCCTCTCCACCCAGAACTGTCCGCTGATGAACTTCGAGGATCGCCTGGCCAGCGAAGGCAGCGGCCCGCGCCGGCTGCTGCGGGCCGGGAGTGACACGTACCTGAGCTAGGCATGGGCAGCGCTGGAACCGCGAGCGACGCCTGGCCGTTGATGCCCAAGCGTCAATCAAGGGCCCAGCATGGATATTCTCGCGGCCATCGGCTTTGAGAGCACTCACACTCCCGCACACGTCATCCTGGCATACGATTGCTGATCGCCGCCACCCTCGGCGGCATCATCGGCTTCGAGCGCGGCAAGGAGGCCGCGGCGGCCGGGCTGCGGACGCACATGCTCATCTCGCTGGCGGCCGCGCTGTTCACCACCCTCGCCTTCGAGATCTACCGAACCGCGCTGGCGGGCGGCAGCAACAATCCCGATCCGATCCGCACCATCGAAGCGGTGACGGCGGGCGTAGCCTTTCTCGGGGCGGGAGCCATATTCCAGCAGCGCGGCAACGTCCAGGGCCTGACAACGGGAGCGGGAATGTGGCTGGCGGGCGCAGTGGGCGTATGTACGGCGCTCGGCTACTACCTCATCGCCGGCGCGGTGGCCGTCTTCGCGCGTCGTGGTGCTGGCGGCGCTGCGGGTGTTCTCCCACAACGTGGTCAACTCCAACGGCGGCAAGGAGCATGGAACGGCGCCCTCGCGGGACCGTTCATCCCGCACAAGCTGAAGGAGGTCGCGATGCCTGCAAAATCCAAAGCGCAACAGAAGGCCGCCGGCGCCGCCCTTTCCGCGAAGCGCGGCGACACCAAGGTGGGCGAGCTCAAGGGCGCCTCGAAGTCGATGTACAAGTCGATGAGCGAGAAGCAGCTCGAGGAGTTCGCGGAGACCAAGCGCAAGGGCTTGCCCGAACACAAGAACAGCTGAGCCGATAAAGGAAGAGCGGCCGTGGCGGGGAGAAACGCCGCGGCCGCTCTTAAATGGCTCCCATCGCTCGATTGCCCCGCGACGGAAGGCCGAAGGTAAGCCGGAGGCAGGGCTGCGCAGGAGAACGCGCCCCACCTTCCGGCACTGGCGGTCGCCGTGGGAGGGAACCCGGCGACCGTCCAGGGAGGCCGACAAGCTTGGGGTGTCGGCCCCCGGTCCGCCCAATCCGCCACAGGGAATAGCGGCGGGCGGCAACTTCGTTTCCAGCTGGCACTACCAGCCGTAAAGAGGCGGGAAGCGCGCGTAGTCCATGCATGAGGACGATAGTCTGCCCTCGCGCAAGCGCGCTCCCCGCCGGCACGTAACCTGTGGACGCAGTGATTACGTGCCAACACCGTCCGGACGCTTGTTCCGCGCCCTTGAACTCTTTGGCGATCGCCGCGACTCCAGCGGCGTGCAGCCGAGAGAAACTCATGTGCCGCGCTGTTCGCGACAGCCCGCATATGAGGCCGACAAGCGCTCGGAAAAAGGGAACGCGGTGTAACAAGGCGGTAACCCACCTTGCGTTTTACATGTAAATCGCCGAGGTTCCGCGCGCGGTTTATGAGGCTAGTAGAGTGCCGGAAGCGGGCCCGTCACGGGAAGAAGTCGAGGCGGCCGTGGCGGCTATCCAGCAATGGCCAAACCTGGCCCGCTCGCCGCAGCTTTCGAGATTTCTCGACTACATCGTCCGGGCCAAGCTGGAGGGGAACGAGGCTTCCATCAAGGCCTATTCCATCGCTGTGGACGTGCTCGGCCGCCCCTCGACCTTCGATCCGCAGACCGATCCGATTGTCCGGGTGCAGGCGGGACGGCTCCGCGCGACGCTGGACGAATATTACCGCTCCGAGGGAGCGGGCAGCCCGGTGCGGATCCGCCTCCCGGTCGGCGGCTACGTGCCGGAATTCGAGCTGCAGAACGGCATCGTCGCCGAGGAAGATGCAGCGCCACCAGCGGAGCCGGAGCCGGCCGCCGCTCCTTCTGCCCGATCGAGAACACTGGCGATCGTTGCGAGCGTGCTCGCCCTCGTTGCGATCATCGTGGCGCTGACCCTCACGCTGGTCTTCGCGCCGCGGCGCACCAATGTGGAAGTCCCGCAGGTCCCGGTGGTCGCCATTTCGGAATTCACCGGCCTTGCTGGCGAAGACGGAAAGGTTCCGAGCGTCGCCGGGCTGGCCATCGAGCTCGTCACCGATCTCCAGCACTTCGACGACCTGCGTCCCATCTATGTGCGCCGCGGGTCCGGCCGGGAACCGCACGACCTCGATACCGCCTACCAGCTCACCGGCATCGCGCGCCGCACCGGCAGCGACATCCAGGTGACCGCGAGCCTCAAGGACCCCGATCTCGACAGTGCCGTCTGGTCGAAGACGGTCACCGTCCCCTACGAGACCCTGCACAACAGCATCGACGACATTTCCCAGGCCTTCGCCGACGAACTCGGCTCGCATCGCGGGCCGATCCACGCCGACGCCAACCTGTGGGTGGACAAGAATCCCGACCTCGCTGGTATGGGGAGCGAGTATCTGTGCGGCCTGTTGTTCACCCGCTACCGCGACAGCGGCAGGGCGACGGATGCCGACCGTGCACAAGCTTGCCTCGCCGACTTCCTGCAACGCGAGCCCAATTCCCCCCGGGCTCTCGCCATGCGCGGCAACCTGATGCTGGAGGAGGCGATCGCCAGCCAGCCGCCCGGTCGGCTGGATCCGGAGCCGCTGGCTGAGGTGCGGCGGCTGATGGACCGGGCGGTGAGCCGGGCACCGATCTCGAGCCTCGTCTGGGAGCTCTATGCTCGTTTCCTCGAGGGAACCGGCAGGACCGGCGAGGCGGAGGCGGCCTATTCCTCGGCCCTGCAGCTCAATCCGGCTAACCTCGATGCCCTCGCCGCGTACGGAAGGTTCCTGTCACTGCGGGGTCGCTCACCGCGCGGAGCGCAACTGGCGGACGACGCCATCAGCGGCGAGCCCACGCCACCGCACTGGTACTACGCCGCGCCGGCCGTCAACGCCCTGCGTGAAGGTTCGGATGGAGCGGCCCTCCAGGCTTCGGAGAAACTCGTGGTCGGTGACGCCGAGCTGGGCTCGGTGGTGGCGACCGTCGCCGCCTACCGCAGCCGGTCGGAAGCGGAGTTGAATAAATACTTCGCGCAGCTGGTGGACGTGACGCGCTTCCGACGCTTCGGTATCGTGCCCATATTGCGGCAACGGATCCCGGACACGGACCTGGTCGACCAGATCGCCGCGCAACTCGTTGACGCCGGTGTGGCGCCGGCGGCTCTCCGCGGGCCGTCGTAGCCGCCCGGCTGTGCCCACGGAGTTCGAGTGTGTTCCGCGCCCTCGTCACCACACGCCAGCCCGACAACACGGTGCAGAGCCGGGTCGAAACCGTGGACGAGGCGCAGCTGCCCGACGGCAACGTCCTGGTCTCGGTGGAGTGGACCGGTCTCAACTACAAGGACGCGCTCTGCCTCACCGGGCAGGGCAACCTGGTGAGGAGCTATCCGCATGTCGCCGGCATCGACTTCGCCGGACAGGTCATCGAGAGTTCCGACAAGCGCTACAGCCCGGGGCAGTCCGTCGTGCTCACCGGCTGGCGCGTCGGCGAAACCCGCTGGGGCGGCTTCGCGCAGCTTGCCCGGGTGGATGCCGATTGGCTGGTGCCGATGCCGAGGGGTTTCTCGACGCGGACGGCGATGATGCTCGGCACCGCTGGGTTCACGGCGATGCTCGCCATCAACCGGCTGCAGGCTGAGGGCGTGAAGGCCGGCGAGGGCGAGGTGCTGGTCACGGGGGCGGCCGGAGGCGTCGGCACCATCGCCGTGATGCTGCTTTCGCGGCTCGGCTACCAGGTCGCGGCGGTCACGGGCCGTCCGAACCTCGGCGAGCAGCTGACGCGGCTCGGCGCCAGCCGGATCGTCGCCCGCGACGAAGTGCTGACGCCGAGCGGCAAGGTCCTCGATTCCGAGCAATGGGCCGGGGCCATCGACAATGTCGGCGGCCCGCTTCTCGGCGAGGTGCTGAAGAAGATCCGGCGCGGCGGCGCCGTAGCCTCGGTCGGCAATGCCGGCGGCCGCAATTGGGACGCGAGCGTCATCCCCTTCATCCTGCGCGGCATCTCGCTCTGCGGCATCGACTCGGTGACGCAGCCCTTCGAGGCCCGGTACGCCGCGTGGGATCGGCTGACGACCCTGTTCGATCCGGCCGCTTACGAAACGCTGGTGCGCGAGGTGTCGCTCGAGGAACTGCCGGCGCTGGCCGCGGAGATGCTCGAGGGCAAGGTCGCGGGCCGGATCCTCGTCAGCCCGCGGGACGCCTGAGGCTCAGGGGGCGAAATAGCCTTCGGCCAGTCGCACGAAGGCGCTGCCGCGCTCCTCGAAGTTCTTGAACACCTTGCCGGGAGCCTCGAGCTGGCCATAGCTCGGCGCACCGGGGGAGAGGATCACCGTCTCGAACTTCTCCCGCCGCCCGGCCAGCGCCTTGATGGCGTCGTCGAGCGTCCCGGCCTCCAGCACCTCGATCTCGGGCGCCGAGGCGTAGGTCAGGGTCGCGAGGCGGTCGCCCGGTGACCGGCAGGCAGACGAGGACGGTGACGCCGCGCGGCGCCAGCACCTGCGCGAGTTCGGTGTAGTCCTGGTGCCGCTCGTGCCCGCCGGCGATCAGCGCGATGCGGGTCCCCTCATAGGCCGCCAGCGCCGCCTTGGTGGCCTCCGGGGTGGTCGAGATCGAGTCGTTGACGAAGGTCGTGCCGCCGAAGGCGTGCTCCTCAAGCCGGTGCGGCAGCGGCTTGAACTTCTGGATGCCGCGGACGACGCCCTCGAGATCCGCGCCGGCCTTCAACGCGATCTGCGCCGCGAGCCGGGCGTTGTTCAGATTGTGTTCACCTTTGAGGCGCGAGCGCGCCACCGCCGAGGCAATGCGGTCCGCAATGAACGGGGCGAGCGGCGGCACGAGGCGCTTCCGATCGCGCAGCGCCTCCATCACCAGCGGATGATCGAGCGCCCCGACGCCCAGCGCCACCGGCGAACGGGCGCATCGCGGTCGATCAGGTTGAGCTTGTCCTGGTAGTAGCGCTCGACGGTCCGGTGCCAGTCGGTGTGCTCGGGCGAAAGGTTTGTAATCGCTGCGATGTCCGGCGTGAACGCCATGTCCGCGGTCTGGTAGCTCGAGAGCTCGAACACGACCGTCGGGTGCTTGTCGGCAATCTCCAGCGGCGCCAGCCCGACATTGCCGGCGAGCCCGGCATCGATCCCGGACTCGATCAGCATCAAATGCACCAGCGTGGCCGTGGTCGACTTGCCCTTCGTGCCGGTGATCGCGATCACCTGGCGGCCAGCGCGATAGGCCTCGCCCCAGAGGTTGAGGTTGGAGGTCACGGCGATGCCGGCCTCGCGCGCCATGGCGAAGATCGGGCGGTAGCGCGACACGCCGGGGCTCTTGACGATGGTGGCGAAGCGCCGGGCCTCAATGGCCTGGGGCAGGTCGGCGGGGGCGATGAACTCGCAATCCGGGATGTCGGCAGCGCCGCTGTCCACGGTCACGAACACCTTGGTATCCGGGGCCTCGAGCCGCGATGAAGGCCCGGGTGGAGCGGGCCTCGCGGCCGGCACCGTAGAGCAGGACGGGTTCATCAAAGCGCATGGCGGGCGACTCGCTCGGCGATCTCGGTAGGGATCAGATGTTCTGGGCTATCCCACATCAGGTCCGCAAGCGCAGCTTCCAGCCGTTGGCTGCCATACTGATTCAGCAGATCCTGCCTGAGCATTGAAACGATTGGCTCATCGACCCAATCCGGCGACTTCGCGAGCGCATAGAGACAGGCCGCCGCTTCCTCGATTTCCCCAACGCATTCCCACGGCTTCTGCCCGGCGAGGCCGGTCAGCTCGCGGAACGAGCGCTCGTGGCTGGGTTGCGCCAAGAGGTTCTGGCCGAAGATGCCGACCAGCCGCTCCTTCGGCATCACTGGCGCGAAGATGAGGAAGACGAAGTGGCATTTCGGGCAGCGGCCGCACCAGAGCGGGCCGTCGTGACCGGCCAGCTTGAAGTTCTCGTTGCAGCTGGAGAACACGTGGTCGTACTCGCGTCCGGCGCGCGAAGAGGGCGGCGATCCGGGCTTCGGAGTAGGGGCGGAGCAGGGAGAAGTAGCCCAGGGCGCCGCCGGTTGCGGCGGCGAGCACGTCCGCGATCAGGCGCTCGAAATCAATGGACTTGGAATGCTGGTGGTTGGCCTCTCGACCGTCGAATTCCACGTTCCCTTCGCTCGCGGAACGTTCGTTCGAGAGGATGATCCGGTCGTAGGAGAAGAGCAGCGCGGTCAGCGCCGCGATCATCGAGTTGATGGCGGTGGAGGGCACGTGGCCGTTGTAGTAGCCCGGCTCCTTGCCGAGGCGGATCATCTCGGGATCGAGCCGGCGGCTCACATAGAGCGGCGGGCGGCCGATCTTCTCCACCGAGCCGAGGATCGGGCCCTTGGGGTTCACGGCGAACGGGCTGAAGTCGATCCCGGCTTCCTCGAGCAGTTGGACGCTGACCAGCGAATCCTTGCCGCCGCCGATCGGCAGCAGCGCGCGGTTCTGCAGCACCGGCGCTGCGGGAGGCCGACGGGTGTCCGCGGGGGCAACGAGCGAGAGCTGGCCGAAGCGCTTGAGGTTGTTCCGCGCGTAGAACTCTCCGAGGCCGTTCTCGTAGACGTCGAGCGCGAAGTGTGCGCTCGTCGGTCGGTCAGCGGGAACGCCGTCTCGATGGCGAACGGGGCGCGGAGCTTGAAGTAGCTGACACCGAGAACGAGCGCGGTGAGGTCCAGCAGCTGCTCGAAGGCGGGCATCGCCGCGACGTGCGGATCGACGCCCGGAGGGAAGGTCAGCACTTCCGAAAAGCTCAAGCCATCGAGCGCATAGCGGAAGGTCGCGATGCCGGTGGCGGCATCGAACTCCGGCTCTTCGATGAGGAAGCTCTCGGTCACGCGCGATTCTCAGTAGATTCTCAGGCTCAGTCGCAACACGATATCGGACGAAAGGCGCTGAAATCCAAATTCTCGCAGCGTGCACTGCCAGGACGGTGCCGATGCGCTGGATGTTGAACAGGTTGTAGCGGGCCGGATCGTGTCCGCCGGTGTCGCCCTGCGCCGCGCCGGCGGCGGCGACGCCGACCACCGGGACGTCGTCCTTCGGGCCGGGAATGGCGTGGATCGTCGACTTGTGGGTGTGGCCGTGGAGGATCAGCTCGGCGCCGTTCTCCGCCACCGCCTTGCGGAGGTGCCGCGCGCCATAGAGGCCGAGCCGCGAATGGTTCGCCTGTTCCTGGTTGGGCGGATGGTGGATCATCACGACGCGGAAATAGCCGCCGTCGCCGAGGAGACGCAGGCAGCGGGCGAGGCGTTCCGCCTGGTCCTCGTCGAAGCGGCCGTTGGCCATCCAGGGGCCGGTGGGCACGGCGCTGCTGCAGGAGATCACGGCGACATCGCCGATGCGGCGGACGAAGGGGAAGGGGTGCTGGTCGAGCTTCTCGCCGGTGGCGTAGCCGCCCCAGCGGACGAGCGCCTTTTCCAGCTGGCCCTTGATGTAGGCGTCGTGGTTGCCCGGGGAGATGCCGACCTCGTCGGGGCGTCCCGAGCGTCTCGAGCCAGTTGTGCGCCGTGTTGATCTCGGCATCGAGCGCGAGGTTGACGAGGTCGCCGGTGACGGCGGTGAAGTCCGGCTGCTGCTCGCGCATGTGGCGGACGAGCCGCGTCAGGCCTTCGCCGGCAAGCGTGTGTTCCCGCTTGATCTTCCAGTTGAGGTAGCCGGTTATCCGCTTGCTCATGAGGTCCTTGAGCGCCACCGGCGGCATCGGGGCCAGATGGATGTCGGAAAGATGAGCAAGCGTGATCATGTCCGGGCCTAATGCCACGGGGCAGGCGGCATGAAAATGGTCAATATCGCGGAGCCTTGGAATCATCCCCATGAGAGGCGGCGTGGATGGCAATGAGTGGCTGGCAGCGCTTGCGCACCGGGGCGCACCTGTACCTGGTCGGGGTGCGGCGGCGCATGGTGCTCGGTGTGCGGGTGGCGGTGCTCGACGAGGAGCGGGTGCTGCTGCTGCGGCACACCTACCTGCCGGGCTGGCATTTTCCCGGCGGCGGGGTGGAGCCGGGCGAGGCGGCGGCGGATGCGGCGGCGCGGGAAACGCTCGAGGAAACAGGGGTTTCCGCGGCCGAGCCGCTGCAGTTGTTCGGGCTCTACCACAACGTCCACGAGGCGACGAACCGGGATCACCTGGCGTTCTTCGTGTGCCGGCAGTTCCGGGTGGAGCGGGCGTTCCGGAGGAATGTGGAGATCGCCGAGATCGGCTGGTTTCGCGATGGATTCGCTGCCCGAGGACACCGAGCCTGGGACGGTGCGGCGGGTGCTGGAGGTGCGCTCGGGGAGCGCGCCGTCGCCCCGCTGGTAGGGGCGGGGGATATTTTCGCCGCAATCCGAACGTAGAAATGCAGTGTATCGAACGTGCCGAAGCACTTGAAAAATCGTCGCTGGTGCATGATTTTCCGTGGACGCGCCAATGGCCCGCTGCTAAGGCGCGCATCAGACGTCAGGAGGCGTCCAGGATGGAGAAGGCCTATCACGTGATCCGACGACCGTAACCGGTCGGTACCCGGTCCCCATGGGGCCGGCTCGTATGTCCTCGTCCCTGCTGTTCCTGGACTCGCTCACATGATCGCCCCATCCACTTCGCCCGCTGCCGAGGCAGCGCCTCCCCAACTCGGCCTGCCCACCGTCCGCTTCGCCACGCCCGAGGACGACCAGTTCGTCGAGGACCTGCAGGCCATCGCCTTCGGCCCGGGACGGTTTGCCCGCACCGCCTTCCGGGTGCGCGAGCGCTTTCCGATCGACAAATCTCTGAGCCTCATCGCCGAAGTGAACGGCACGCCCTGCGGCTCGGTGTGGATGACGCCGATCAGCGTCGGCGGCATCGACGGCTACCTGCTGGGCCCGCTGGCGACGCACCCGAACTTCCGGAAACGCGGCGCCGGCAAGCTGCTGGCCAGGGAAGTGACGCGGATCGCGCTCGAGCGCGGCAAGGGCAGCTTCGTGCTGCTGGTGGGCGACCAGGATTATTATTGCCCGCTCGGCTGGGTGCCGACCGCGCCGGGCAGCATCCAGTTCCCCGGACCCGTCGACCCCCATCGCGTCCTGGTCTATTCTCACGACACGAGCATGGCCGCGCGGCTCGCGGGCCCGATCAAGGCCTTCGGAGCTCGCAAGCGGTCCTGAGATCGGAGTCCGGCGCTGGCGAATGACGCGTTAATCGAGAGGATCAGCAGCCGGCTGCTGCGCGAGCCTGAGCCGATCGGGCAGGGGCTCGAGCCCGACTGGGTGCCCGATACGCCGCACCAGCGGCCGCCCGTCGAGGCGGCGGTGCTGATCGCGCTGGTGCAGCGGCCGCAGGGCGTCTCCATCCTCTATACCGAACGCTCGCCGGACCTGCGCGCCCACTCGGGGCAGATCGCCTTCCCGGGCGGCAAGGTCGACGAGACCGATCGCGGCGCGGCCGACGCGGCGCTGCGCGAGGCCTGGGAGGAGGTGGCGCTCGAGCGGGCCGACGCGCGGGTGCTCGGCTTCCTGCCGCTCTACTACACCGGGACCAATTACCTGATCACCCCGGTGGTGGCGGTGGTCGATCCCCGCTCGCCCTTCGTCCCCAACCCGACCGAGGTGCGCTCGGTGTTCGAGGTGCCGCTCGACTACCTGATGGCGCCGGGCAGCTACTCGACCTTCAGCATCCAGCGGGGCGGAAGAGAGCATAGCAGCTGGCAAATCCGCCATTCGGGGCTTGTCATCTGGGGCATTACCGCGAACCTTACGCGGCGGTTCCACGATCTGGCGCTGAGTGCTGAGAATCCTTGAGTAATGAGCAGGACATCGATGAGCGCCTGAGGCGGGCCGAGTGGCTGCAGCGCCCGGAGACGCAGCGGCTGCTGGCGCTGCTCGACGGGGCGGGCGGGCGCACCCGGGCGGTGGGCGGAATCGTCCGCGACACCTTGCTCGACATTCCGCACGAAGCCTCCGACATCGACTTCGCCACCGAACTGCTGCCCGAGGAGGTGGTCCGCCGCGGCCGAGACCGCCGGGGTCGCGGTGTTCCCGACCGGCATCGAGCACGGCACGGTGACGCTGAAACTCGACCGGCTGGTCGCCGAGGTGACGACGCTGCGCGAGGACATCGAGACGGACGGCCGGCACGCGGTGGTGAGGTTCGGCACCGACTGGAAGCGCGATGCCGAACGGCGCGACTTCACCCTCAACGCGCTCTACGCCGGCATGGACGGCAGCCTGTTCGATCCGCTGCAGGGGGTGGCGGACTGCCTCAACCGCGCGGGTGCGGTTCATCGGCGACCCGGCGCGGCGGATCGAGGAGGACCGGCTGCGCGTCTATCGCTTCTTCCGCTTCTCGGCGAGCCACGCGGGGGAGCAGCTGGATCCGGCGGGGCTCGCTGCCGTGCACCGCGGCGGCGGGAACGCTGGGCAATCTCGCGGCCGAGCGGGTCGGGGCGGAGATGCGCCGCATGCTGGCCCTGCCGCGGATCGCCAACACGCTTCAAGGCGATGGTCGTGGCCGGCATCCTCGACCTGCCGCCGGCGGTGCTGCCGCTGCTGCACACCTATGAGCGGAGGGTCTGGCGGCCGACCTACGCGTCGCGGCTGGCGCTGCTGCTCTCGGCAATGGACGGCGAGGAGCTGCAGGGACGCTGGCGGCTCTCGAACGAGGACCTCAAGGCGGCGCAGACCATCCTCGCCGTGGCGCAGCTGTCTGGGCGAGTTCCGGGTCAACGAGGCGGCCTACCGCCACCCGGCGGCGCTGGCCGACGGGGTGGAAGTCGCGACGGTGCTCTCCGACTGGGGCGACGCGGGCCGGCTCGCCGTGCGCGACCGGCTGGAACGCATCGAGGTGCCGCAGTTTCCGATCGGCGGCAACGACCTGCTGCAGCTGGGGCTGAAGCCGAGCCGCAGGATCGGCGTGGAGCTGGAGCGGCTGGAGATCGCGTGGATCGAGAGCGGGTTCACGCTGGATCGGGAGGCGCTGCTGGCGATGGTTCGGGTGGTGGATTAGGGAGAGGCTGCGTGCCGGAGCCTGGCCTCGCTGCTCATCCGGCCTTCGGCCACCTTCTCGCTTCAAGGGAGAAGCTGATGCGGCACCATCTCGGCTCACCACAATTGTCGAGCTCTCGGCTGCCTTCGCCTTCTCCCTTGAAGGGAGAAGGTGCCCGAAGGCCGGATGAGGGTGGGGCCACGGGTGCTGGACGATAGGGCTGAACCCCTCACCCAAGCTCCGCTACGTCGCTGGCACTCCTAGCTGCGCTACCCTCTCCCCTCAGGGGAGAGGGGGTGGTGGTTCGATCTCGCTACCTTCGCCGGGGCGACCTGGTGGATGGCCGCTTAGTGCGGGGTCTCCTCCACGTCCCGTATCCGCGCCTTGATCTCTTCGACCATGTTGGGGCGGACGACTTCTTCGCCGTGGGCGGTGCGCAGGTGCTCCACGGCGCGGCGGACGACTTCGGCGCTTTCCTCGGCCTGGGTGTGCCAGGTGCAGCCGGGCACCAGGGTTCCGCATTCAAACGATTTCATGTCGTCCTCCATCGTTCGTGGGCATTGCACTCGTCCAGCCTAGCACAACGCGGCGGCGGCGCTGCCCGTGGAATGCAAAGGCAAGGAGCGGGTTCGCTCGCGACCGGACAAATTAAGGCAGCGCTACAGAAATCGCGTGCTAGCGTCCGTGCAGATTGTGTTGGTGAATTCTCTTGTTGAGGCAATATGGACCGCTCGGTTCGTGCCGATGGGGAGTTGGCGCTTCTTCCGGTCGTCTTGGTTTGCGACGCCGAGAACGAACGTAGCGCCAGGGCGTTTGCCAGCAGGCTCGGGGTGCCGGCCGTGGTGCTGGAGACGCTGCCGCCGGGGCAAGCTCTGGGCGCCGAGAGCGTCGTGGTCGACATCAATTTGAGGAACTCGAAGTCCGCCGAGCGGCTGAAGCGGCTGCTCGAGCGGGACCGCGTGGCGAAGGCGCGCTTCTTCCTGATCGACGAGGGCAAGTCCGAGCGGCTGCTGCAGGTGCAGGCCAATGCGCTGGGGGCGACGCGCCATGTGGGGCGGAGCGCGGCGCTGGCGGAACTGCGGCGGGAGTTCTCGCTGGCGGCCGGGCGGAGCGTCGGCGCGGTGGCGCAGGCGCCGGGCACTGCCGCCCGATGGCGGCGGGGCCTCGGTGGCGCGGGCGGGACGGTCGCTCGCGGCATTGTTCGAGGGCGTGCTCAACGACGGCCCGGTCCGGATCGGGGAGGTTTCGGCGGCGGCGGTCGACGTGATGAACTGCATCGCCGCGAATGGCGCCGAGCAGTGGCTGGACGTGGTGCGCAAGCACCATGAGGGGACGTTCCAGCATTGCCTGATCGTCACCGGCGTGGCGGCGAACTATGCCGTCACCAACGGCTTCAGCCCGGTGATGGCGAACGCCCTGGTGAACGCGGCGATGCTGCACGACATCGGCAAGGCGGTCGTTCCCCGCCACGTGCTCGACAAGCCGGGCAAGCTCACCCCGGAGGAGTTCGCCATCATGCGGCGCCACCCGCGGGCGGGCTACGACTATCTCACCAAGCGTGCCGCGATCCCGGCGGTGGTGCTGGATGCGGTGCTGCACCACCACGAGGCGCTGGACGGCAGCGGCTATCCGGACGGGCTGCGCGGCACGGCGATCCTGCCGATGACCCGGGTGCTGACGGTCTGCGACGTGTTCGCCGCGCTGATCGAGTGGCGGCCGTACAAGCCGAACCTGCCGAGCGCGGAGGCGATCTCGATCCTGGTCGACATGGCGATCTCCAGCAAGGTGGACTACACGGCGGTGCGGAACCTGGCCTCGGGGTTCGGGGTGGCGCTGCCGGAGACGTTCCAGGAGGTCATCCGCACGCTGGTGCGGCCGGCGCGGCCGAAGGGGTAGGGGGTGCTGCCCGTCGGTGACGTTGCTGGAGTTTCATGGGTCCCCGGGTCAAGCCCGGGGATGACGGAGGGTGTTGGCACGTGAGTGCCAACAAACACCGTCATCCCCGGGCTTGACCCGGGGGAGGCCTAGCGAGACTGCGGCCGTCACAGGTGAAAGCGCAAGCGCCCTACGGCCACTTCACCATCGGGCGGCATCGAGGAGAGGATCGACTCGACGTTGCCGCCGGTCTTGAGGCCGAACATGGTGCCGCGGTCGTAGAGCAGGTTGAACTCGACGTAGCGGCCGCGGCGGACCAGCTGCTCCTCGCGGTCGGCCTCGGTCCAGGGGTCTCGAACATTGCGGCGGACGAGCTGCGGGATAGATGTCGAGGAAGGCCTCGCCGACGTCCCGGGTGAAGGCGAAGTCGGCGTCCCAGTCGCCGGAGTTGTGGTGGTCGTAGAAGATGCCGCCGATGCCGCGCGGCTCGTTGCGGTGCGGCAGGAAGAAGTACTCGTCGCACCAGGCCTTGTAGCGGTCGTAGTCGACGCCGGGATCGTGGGCGTCGCAGGCGGCCTGCATGGCGGCGTGGAAGTCGACGCGTGTCGGGGTCGTCCTGGGTGCGCCGGCGGTCGAGCACCGGCGTCAGGTCGCCGCCGCCGCCGAACCAGCTCTTCGCCGGTGACGATCAAGCGGGTGTTCATGTGCACGGCCGGCACGTGCGGGTTCCAGGGGTGGACGATCAGCGAGACGCCGGTGGCCCAGAACTCGGCGCCCTCCTCGGTGCCCGGCATCTGCTTGGCGAAATCGGCGCGAGAAGTGCCCGTGCACGGTCGAGATGTGGACGCCGACCTTCTCGAACACGCGGCCGTGCATCACCGCATCTCGCCGCCGCCGCCGCCGGCGCGCGTCCCAGGGCGTGCGCTCGAAGCGGCCCGGGGTGCGGTCGGCATGCGGGCCGCGGACCTCGTCCTCGATGCTCTCGAAGGCGGCGCAGAGCCGGTCGCGCAGGGTGCGGAACCAGGCGGCGGCGGTCTCTTTGTGGGTGTCGAGTTCGGCGGGAAGAGTCATGACAGGCCTTTCGAAATGGCCGGTCTGGCGCAGCGCTTCCCCTAGCACGAGGCCGGCGGCGACGGCCACGTTGAGCGAGCGCATGTCGTTGTCGCATGGGGATGCGGATGCGCGAGGTCGGCGTCGGCGGCGACCGCGTCGGGCACGCCGGCGCTCTCGCGGCCGAGCATCAGGATGTCGCCGGGGCGGTAGTCCGCCGCGTAGGCGGAGGCGCTGGCGCTTGGTGGTCAGCAGCACCAGGCGCCGGCCGGACTGCCGCCGCCAGCGGTCGAAGTGCGGCGTAGCTGTCGTGCTCGGTGAACTCGGCGTGCGTCGAGGTAGTCGAGGGCCGCCGCGCTTCACCGCCTGGGCCGAAAACGGGAAGCCGGTCGGGTGGATGATGTGCACCGGCACGCCGAGGCAGGCGCCGAGCCGGAGCACGGTGCCGGTGTTCTGCGCGATGTCGGGCTGGTAGAGGGCGAGATGCGACGGCGATCTGGATAGTCCTCGCGGCGGGGTATCGGCAGCGCTTGCTATAGTGTCGCATTGGGGGAAAGTCATCCGCCGCATGGCTGGACAAGGCGGCATGACAGTGCCAAAAGAACCCCCAAATCACGCGCCGTTGAGGGCGTGGGGCCGGCTATGGCTGCGTGCAGCGGACACCGGCGCACCCAGGGCGCTGATCAAGGCACAAGAGACGGAAGCTTACCTTGGCGACGCAATCCAATCTGGCACATCAGGACGCCCCGAACCCGGGTCGGCGCGATTTTCTCTATGTCGCGGCGGGCGCGGTGGGCGCGGTCGGCGTGGCGGGCGTTGCCTGGCCGCTGATCAACCAGCTCAACCCCGACGCTTCGGTGCTGGCGCTGGCCAGCATCGAGTTCGACCTCTCCGAGCATCGCCGAGGGCCAGTCGGTCACCATCAAGTGGCGCGGCCTGCCGGTGTTCGTGCGCCACCGCACGCCGCAGGAGATCGCGGAAGCCAAGGCCGTGCCGCTGACCGAGCTCAAGGATCCGGAGACCGACGAGCAGCGCACCAAGGCGGGCCACGAGCAGTGGCTGATCATGATCGCCAACTGCACGCATCTGGGCTGCATCCCGGTGGGCGAGTCGGGCGAGTACGACGGCTGGTTCTGCCCGTGCCACGGCTCGCACTACGACACCGCCGGCCGCATCCGGAAAGGCCCGGCGCCCAAGAACCTGGTGCTGCCGCCCTACGAATTCATCTCCGACACGCTCGTCAAGATCGGCTAAGGGACCTCGCTCAGATGGCAAGCCACGAATCCAGCTACGTCCCGGGTAACGTCGTCGAGAAGTGGCTCGACGACCGCCTGCCGATCATCAGGTTCTCCAAGGAACACCTGATGGACTACCCGACGCCGAAGAACCTCAACTACTGGTGGACCTTCGGCGCCATCCTCGCCGTCATGCTGGTGGTGCAGATCGTCACCGGCATCGTGCTGGCGATGCACTACACCCCGCATGTGAGCATGGCCTTCGACTCGGTGGAGCATATCCGCCGCGACGTGAACGGCGGCCGCATCATCCAGGCGGCCCACGCGGTGGGCGCCTCGATGTTCTTCTTCGCGCGTCTACGTCCACATGTTCCGCGGGCTGTATTTCGGCTCGTACAAGGCGCCGCGCGAGATCCTGTGGATCCTCGGCGTGCTGATCTTCATCCTGATGATGACCACCGCCTTCATGGGCTACGTGCTGCCGTGGGGCCAGATGAGCTTCTGGGCCGCGACGGTGATCACCAACATCTTCGGCGCCATCCCGGTGGTCGGCGAGCCGATCCTGCTGCTGCTGCGCGGCGGCTTCGCGGTCGACAACGCCGACGCTCAACCGCTTCTTCTCGCTGCACTACCTGCTGCCGTTCATCATCGCGGCGGTGGTGGTGCTGCACATCTGGGCGCTGCACGTGCCGGGCAACAACAATCCGATCGGCGTCGAGGTGAAGTCGAGCCGCGACACCGTGCCGTTCCATCCGTACTACACGATGAAGGACCTGTTCGCGATGGTGGTGTTCATGATCCCGTTCGCCTGGTTCGTGTTCTTCGCGCCCGATATCCTGGGTCACCCCGACAACTACATCATGGCCAACAGCCAGGTGACGCCGGCGCATATCGTGCCCGAATGGTACTTCCTGCCGTTCTACGCGATCCTGCGCGCCATCGACTTCAACATCCTGTTCATCGACAGCAAGCTGGGCGGCGTGATCTTCTTCGCCGGCTCGATCCTGATGCTGTTCTTCGTGCCGTGGCTGGATACGTCGAAGGTGCGCTCGGGCAACTTCCGGCCGATGTTCAAGTGGTTCTACTGGCTGTTCGTCGTGAACTTCGTGGTGCTCGCCTATCTGGGCTCGTCGCCGGCCGATGCCAACGTGCTCGGGATCTCCGTTGCGGATTTCTCCAAGCTCTGCACCGCCTACTACTTCATCTACTTCCTCGTCGTCCTGCCGCTTCTCGGCCGCTTCGAGACGCCGCGGCCGCTGCCGACCTCGATCTCCGAGGCGGTGCTGAAGCTGCCGCCCTCCGTCAGCGGGGCTGATTCCGCTGCGGCCGAACCGACCCACTGACACCCGGGGCACGCACGTCAATGATCAAGAACACTAGCATTCTCGGTGCGCTGGCGGTGGCCATCCTGATGTTCGCGGCTCCGGTCGCGGCGCAGGAAGGGCACGGCACCCCGGAGATCGAAAAGCAGCCCTGGACCTTCTGCCGGCGTCTTCGGCACCTACGACCGCAACCAGCTGCAGCGCGGCTTCCAGGTCTTCAAGGAGGTCTGCTCCAGCTGCCACTCGGCGCACCTGCTGGCCTTCCGCAACCTCGGCGAGCCGGGTGGTCCGGGCTTCTCGGAAGCGCAGGTGAAGGCGCTTGCCGCCGAGCTACGAGATCGCCGATCCGCACAGCCGAGGGCGGCAAGCGCCCGGGCATCCCGGCCGATCGCTGGCCCTCGCCCTTCGCCACCGAGCAGGATGCGCGCGACGCCAATGGCGGCGCGCTGCCGCCGGACCTGTCGGTGCTGGCCAAGGCGCGCGGCACCAGCCAGCCCTTCCCGTGGTGGATGATCAACTACTTCACCGGCTATGCCGAAGGCGGCCCGGACTACATCCACGCGCTGCTCAACGGCTACCGCGATCCGGCCGCCGGAAGGCGCCGAGGTGCCGGAGGGCAAGTACTACAACGACTACTTCCCCGGCCACGCCATCGGCATGCCGCCGCCGCTGGGCGACGGATCGGTGCAGTATGCCGAGGCCGAGGACGGCTCCAGCGTGCCGCTGACCATCGACCAGTACTCGCGCGACGTGTCGGCCTTCCTGATGTGGGTGGCCGAGCCGCACCTCGTCGCGCGCAAGGAAGCCGGCTTCAGGGTCCTGATCTTCCTGATCGTCTTCGCCGGCCTCATGTACCTGGTGAAGCGCCGGCTCTGGTCGCGCGTCGAGCACTGAGCCCGAAGCAGCTGAAGCATCTTGTGAAGGGCCCCGCGTGGGGCCCTTCATTTTTCCGGCAGGCTGATCGGGCGCCGCTTGCGACAGGGCGGCCAATCGTCGATATTGGCGCGACCGCCACCAGGGAGAGTCGACATGTCGATCCTTCGCACCGCCGTTACCGCAGCAGCGATCGCGCGAACCGTTGCGAGGCATCCGGCCGTGCAGGCAGGCATCGCGCTGGCGCCCGTGCTGCTCACTCCGGCGGTGAAGGCAAAGGCCCGCGACGCGGCCCTGACGACGGCCTATGGCGCCGGCGTGCTGGCGCGCAAGCTGGTGAACGGCACGCGGCGGCGGTAGGCCGCTCAGCCCGCTTGACCCCGGGGGAAATCTCCGCTTCCTTCCGGCGGTAACAGCCGACCGGACCCCTTATGCTCGACCTCAAGTCCCTCGTTCGCACCATTCCGGACTACCCCAAGAAGGGGATCCTGTTCCGGGACATCACCACGCTGATCGAGCATCCGGAAGGGTTCCGCGAAAGCGTCGAGCGGATCGCCGCTGCGCATCGCGGGCTCGGGATCACGCATGTCGCCGGCATCGAGGCGCGCGGCTTCATCTTCGGGGCAGGGGTCGCGATCGCGCTGGGCGTCGGGTTCGTGCCGGTGCGCAAGAAGGGCAAGCTGCCCGGCGAGACGATCGGGCAGAACTACGCGCTCGAATATGGCGTCGACACGATCGAGATCCATGCCGACGTGATCAGGGCCGGCGACAAGGTGCTGCTGGTCGACGACCTGATCGCCACGGGCGGCACGGCGCTGGCGGCGGTCTCGCTGCTGCGGCGGACCGGCGCCGAGGTGGTGAACGCCGGGTTCGTGATCGACCTGTTCGACCTCGGCGGCGCCGAGAAGCTGCGCCACGCCGGCGTCGACGTCTTCAAGCTGATCGATTTCGAAGGGCACTGACCATATCGCGCCAGCGCCATGCCCGATGCGGGCGGACAACCAGCAGCACCGCCAGATGAGCATCCGGCAGCATGTCGCGGCGCTGATCGTGGTGGCCGTGCTTTGCCTCGTGGGCACGCTGGGCGCAGTGGCGATCGGGTTCTGGCAGGCGGAACAGGGGGCTGACCGGATCGCGGCGGTCGAGCGGCGCTTCGACGTGCTGTCGCGGCTCGAGGCGCAGGCGAGCCGCTATGCGGCAGAGGTCGCCGACGCGCTGGTTGGGCCCCGCGAGCGGCTCGACGGGCTGCAGGCCGCCCGGCTGGATCTGGAGCGAAGCTTCGCGCGGCTGTCGCAGATGACGCGCAGCCGGATCTCGTCCGCAGCAGGGAGTGGCGAAATCGAGAGCCAGTTGCCGAGGCTGGAGAACGCCCGCCGGATGACCGAACTCTACCACGCCATCGACCGCTCCGCGGCCCGGGCGCTGGTGCTGCAACGGGATGGCCGGCCCCGGGATGCGGTCGAGCTGTTCGAGCGGGAAGTGTCGTTCCGGCTATCGAACGAGCTGCAGCCGCTGATCGCCTCCGACCTCGGCAATGAGCGAGGCCAGCTGCAGGCGCTCTCCGCCGCCGCCGCGGAGGGCAGGCGCTCGGCGCTGCTGGCGGGCGGGGTGGTTGCCGCGGCGGGGCTCGGGATCGTGGCGCTGCTGGCGCGCGGGCTGTTCGCGGCGGTGCGCCGGAACGAGCGGGGCACCGAGGCGGCGCGTGACGAGCTCGACAAGGCGAGCGCGGCCGCCAAGGAGCGGATCGCTGCGCTGGAGGCGAGGAGCACGCAGTTCCTCGCCGATGTGAGCCACGAGCTCAGGACCCCGGTGACAATTCTGCGGGGCGAGGCCGACGTGGCGCTGCGCGGCGGCGCGGACGCCTCCCGACTGCGGGGAGCGCTCGAGCGGATCCAGGGACAGGCCGAGGAACTGGGGGAGCTGCTCGACGACCTGATCAGCTTCGCGCGGGCCCAGGCGGAAGCGCCGGAGACCGTGTCCGGCGTGGTTGCCGTGCGCGAGGTCGTCGAAGCGGCGGCACAGGAGGGCGAGCTCCTGGCCGAGCCGCGCGAGGTGACGGTGGTCGCCGATTTCGGAGATGAGGGGGCGCTGATCGAGGCCGACGCCAGGCGGCTCAAGCGGGCCCTGCTGATCGGCATCGACAATGCGGTGAAGCATTCGCCGCCCGGTGGTGGGATCTCGATCGAGACCGGCAGGGAGGGCGGCAGTGCCGTCATTCGCATCATCGATGCGGGGCCGGGGGTATCGGCGGACGAGAAGCCGCTGGTGTTCGAGCGGTTCTTTCGCGGCGCGGCGGAGAAGGAGCTGCAGAATCGCGGCATCGGCGTCGGGCTGCCGATCGCGAAGGAGATCGTCGAGCAGCATGGCGGCAGCATCGCGCTCGACAACGGGGCCGACGGTGGAGCGGTGCTGACCATCGTACTGCCATGCACGAGAGGGGGTTCGGCATGAAGATCCTGGTCATCGAGGACGACCGCCGCATCGCCGCCTTCCTGGAGCGGGGCCTCATCGCCGAGGGCTACCAGGTCAGCGTGGAGTACGACGGGCGGGACGGGCTCGAGCGGGCGCGCACCGACGAGTTCGACCTGGTGATCGTCGACCGCATGCTGCCCTATGTCGACGGGCTGGAGGTGGCGCGGCTCCTGAACGAGGAGAAGCGGCGGGCGATGATCCTGATGCTCACCGCCAAGGACTCGCTGCAGGACAAGGTCGAGGGGCTGAAGGGCGGCGCCGACGACTACCTGACCAAGCCGTTCGCCTTCGAGGAGCTATTGGCGCGGATCGTGGCGCTGGGGCGCCGGCGGCCGGAGCCGGTGGCCGACGGCAACCTGCAGATCGGCGGGTTGACGCTCGAGCCGCAATCGCGGCGGGTGAGCCGGGACAGCCGGCCGATCACGCCTCACGGCCCGGGAATTCGAGCTGCTGCGCTACCTGATGGCCAATGTCGACAAGGTGGTGAGCCGCCAACGGCTGCTGAACAGCGTGTGGGACTATGGGTACGACCCCGGGACCAAGATCGTGGACGTCTACGTGCGGTACCTGCGGGCCAAGATCGACATCGAGGGATCGCCCTCGCTGATCGAGACGGTGCGGGGCGTCGGCTACATGATGCCGAGCCGACCCGGCGAGGCGTAGTGCATTGACTTGGTCGCGTTTTCGAACCGGAAAAGTCTGCAACTTTTCCTGAAAACGCTCGGGCTTCTCTCCAAGTTCTAACCCGGCGCTCAACGCCGCCTAACCGTCGAACCCTAGGTTCGGGGCAGATTCCCGACCATGAGGAGACGGCAGATGGACAGCTGGCCCCGGATCAACACCCGCCGCTTCGACGGCGAAAGCGAAGGCGCCTTCCGCCGCCGGGCGGCCCGCATCGCCGAGATCATCACCACCTTCCGCTTCGCCCGCGACGCGGCGGACGAGGGGGAGCAATTGGAGCAGGAACTGATCCAGCTGCAGAGCCCGGGGTACTATATGCGGCGGGAGATGATGGCGCTGAATTGAGGGGCGGGGCCGCCGAGCCTCGGCCGTCCTGGGGCCCGGCTCACCCCCTCGGGGTGCAGGTGAGCACGTTCTTTTCCGGCGTATAGAGCTGCAGGACGTCGCGGCCGGTGTCGTCGAAGCCGAGGATGGCCGAGATGATGCCGGCGCCTTTCACCAGGTTGCCGTCGAGGAAGGTGACGCCGTTGGAGGCCATTTCGACGGTGCCGGTGCCGGAGGCGGAGCTGCCGAAGTTCACCGAGGCGTAGGCGTAGGCGCCGGCGTAGATGGTGAGGAGCCCGGCGCGGGTGCCGTCGATATTGGCGCGGCAGCCCCAGTTGCCTTCGACGCCGGCGCCGGTGAGCGACTGCGCTACGGCCGGCGCGGCGAGGCACGGCAAGAGGGCGAGCGCGATGGTGAGGCGCATGGGACTCAACTCCATTGGGCGAGCAATTTCCGCAATCCCGGGATTCGGGTCAACGCCTCGAGCAGGCGCCGGCCGAGCGGCATCCGATAGTCGCGGAGTTTTGAGAAACTCGCGAGCTCGGCGCGGTAGACGAGCTCGCCGCGTTGGTTCACCGCGTCGATGTGGTTGATCAGAAGGCCCCAGCCGGGCAGCGAGTTCGAGGGGCGCTTGCTGGCGACGACCAGGGTGTAGGTGACCGTATCGCCGGGGCGCACCGGAGACTTGAACTCCATGCTGTTGACGCCGGGGGAAGGGCCCGAGACGCCGGGCTGCTCGCCGAGGGCGCGCAGCCGTTCCTCCTCGGCGTCGAGCGCGTCGACCATCTTGCGGTGGCCGACCACGACGGTGTGCCAGCCCGAGGCGATGACGCCGCCGAAATGGCTGTGGGCCGCGGCGGCCGGATCGACGTGGAAATATTGCGGGTCGTACTCGCGGCCGAAGCGCGAGGATCTCCGCCTCGGTGAAGGTGTGGCTGCCGAGCGGGAAGGGCTCGCCGATGGTGATGTCCTCGAACCAGCGGGTCATCGGGTGGGCTCCGATGGGGACGGGACACGCGTTTCGACGAGGTTGGCGAGGCGCATGGTCATCACCGGCTCGCCCTTCTGGTTGCGGACATCGAGGTCGATGGAGGCGATGCCCCATTCGGGGTGGTGGTGGGAGCGGCGCAGCTCGACGATGGTGGCGGTGGCGGCGATGGTGTCGCCCTTCATCACCGGCTTCCGCCACTTGAGATCGGAGAAGCCGAGGCCACCGGCAGAGGCAATCTTGTTGAGGAAGGCGTCGCCGAGCATCCGGAGGGTCAGCGCCGCGGTCTGCCAGCCGGAGGAGGCGAGGCCGCCGAGCAGCGAGCGCTTCGCGCCGCCGCTTCGTCGAGGTGGAAGGGCAGGGGATCGAACTCTCTGGCGAAGGCGGTGATCATCTCCTTGGTCACCGTGACGCGGCCGAGCGGGATGGTCTCGCCGACGGCGAGGTCCTCGAAATGGCGGCGATCCGCGGTGACGGGGTTGGCCATGCTCAGGCGAGGCCCCAGGTCAGCGCGATATTCACGAGGGCGGTGAAGACCACGAAGATCGTGAAGGACCAGCCGATGAGCCAGATGGGCAGCCGGCGGGTCGCGTCGGCGGCGATCGTGCCGATCCAGACCAGCAGCAGGATGACGCCCACGAAGATGGCGAACAGCAGGCCGATCCAGCCCAGGATGATGTCGAAGAAGCCCAGGACGACCGGCGAGAGCGCCGTCACCACCAGCGGCGGCAGCAGCCAGCGCGCCTGCTTCTCCCGCCAGATCACCGCCAGGATAAGCCCCGCGGCCAGCAGGACCAGCCCGAGGGTGGGGATGACCGAGAAGTGGCTGACGCGGCCCTCCGCCAGCGCCAGGGGCGCGGCGAAGAAGGCCGAGACAACGGACTGCCAGGAGGTAACGAGCTGCTCGATCATGTCGGACCCGGTGTGAAGCTGCGGAGCTGGGAAGGGCCTAGGTGTTGAACTTGAAAAGCATGACGTCGCCGTCCTTGACGACGTATTCCTTGCCTTCGTCGCGCGCCTTGCCGGCTTCCTTGGCGGCGACTTCGCCGCCGAGCGCGACATAGTCGTCGAAGGCGATGGTCTGGGCGCGGATGAAGCCGCGCTCGAAATCGGTGTGGATGACGCCGGCCGCCTGCGGGGCGCGGTCGCCCTTGTGGATGGTCCAGGCGCGCGCCTCCTTCGGGCCGACGGTGAAATAGGTCTGCAGGCCAAGCAGTTGGTAGGCTTCGCGGATCAGCCGATTCAGGCCGGGTTCGTGCAGGCCGAGCGATCTCCAGGTACTCGGCCTGCTCGTCGTCGGGGAGCTGGGCGAGCTGGCTCTCGATCTCGGCGGAGATGACGATGACGGCGGCGTTGTGCTGCTTGGCATACTCCTCGACCTGCCTGGTCATGGCGTTGCCCGTCGGCGGCGGAGCCCTCGTCGACGTTGCAGACATAGAGGGCGGGCTTGGAGGTGAGGAGCTGCAGCTCGCGGAAGGCCTTCTCCTCCTCGGCGCTGCGCTCGACGAGGCGGGCGGACTTGCCCTCGCGGAGCAGGACCAGCGAGCGGTCGATCAGCTCGAGGGTGAGCTTGGCTTCCTTGTCGCCCTGCTTGGCCTTCTTCTCGACGCCGGTGCGGCGCTTCTCGAGGCTCTCGAGGTCGGCCAGCATCAGCTCGGTCTCGACCACTTCGGCGTCGGCGATCGGGTCGACCTTGTTGGCGACGTGGATGATGTTGCCGTCCTCGAAGCAGCGCAGCACATAGGCGATGGCGTCGCATTCGCGGATGTTGGCGAGGAACTGGTTGCCCAGGCCTTCGCCCTTGCTGGCGCCCTTCACCAGGCCGGCGATGTCGACGAAGCTCATGCGGGCGGGGATGATCTGCTGCGACTTGGAGATCGAGGCGAGCTTCTCGAGGCGGGCATCGGGCACCGCCACCTCGCCGACGTTGGGCTCGATGGTGCAGAAGGGAAAGTTGGCGGCCTGCGCCGCGGCGGTGCGGGTGAGCGCGTTGAATAGCGTCGATTTGCCCACGTTGGGCAGACCGACGATGCCCATCTTGAAACCCATCATCGTCTCCGGAACTTCGTTGGCCCTGACATCGGGTGAAGGGGCGTGGAAGTCAATGGTCGCGATCTAGGCAGCCATCACCCGGTGCGACTCTGCCCGAGTCGCCTCAGTCCTTGCCGAGGAGTTTTTTCAGCATCGCCGCCATCGGCCCACCTTCCGGGACCTTGGCCGGTTCCGGCCGCCGTGCGGCGCGGATGTGGCTCTGGCCCGGGGACTTCTTGCGGGTCGGGTCGGCGGTCTCGGGGCGCTGGGCGCGCTCGGCGCCGTCGCCCTGGACGGCGATGGCCAGCTTGTTCATGAGGCCGTTGTCGTCGCCCTTGACGATCATCGCGGCGTTGTCGGCGACGGCGTCGAGCAGCGGCTCGAGCCAGGCCTGCTCGGCCTTGGAGAAATCGCCCAGCACGTGCGGCATCACCAGGTCCTTGTGGCCGGGATGGCCGACGCCGAGGCGGATGCGGCGGTAGCCGTTGCCGATCTGCGGGTCGATGGAGCGCAGGCCGTTATGGCCGCCATTGCCGCCGCCGACCTTGATGCGGGTCTTGCCGGGCGCGAGGTCGATCTCGTCGTAGAGCACGGAGACGTCGGCGGGGCCGAGCTTGTAGAACTTGGCGACCTGCTGGACGCTGTCGCCGGAGGAGTTCATGAAGGTCTGCGGCTTCAGCAGCAGCACCTTCTCGCCGTCGATCGTGCCTTCGGAGATGAGGCCCTGGAACTTCTCGCGGAACGACGGGAAATTGTGCCGCCGGGCGATGGCGTCGACGGCCATGAAGCCGATATTGTGCCGGTTGCGGCGGTATTTGTCCCCGGGATTGCCGAGGCCGACGATGAGGTGCATCGGCTACGCTCCAGGAGCGGGAGCAGGGCGGGCCGAAGCCCGCCCCGACATGAGGATTACTCGTTGGCTTCGCCTTCGGCGGCCGGGGCTTCGCCCTCGGCACCGGCCTCGGCCTCTTCGGCGCGCAGGCCCGACGGAGCGACGATGGTGGCGATGGTGACGTCGCTTCGTCGCTGTGGTCGGCGGCGCCGGCCGGCAGCTGGATCGACGACATGTGGATCGACTGGCCGACATCGAGGCCGGTCAGGTCGACGACGACTGCCTCGGGGATGTTGTCGGCATCGACGGTCAGGACGAGCGTGTGGTGGACGACGTTGAGCACGCCGCCGCGCTTGATGCCGGGGCTCGCTTCCTCGTTGATGAAGTGCACCGGCACCTGGACGTTGATCTTGGCGCCCTTGCCGATGCGCAGGAAGTCGACGTGCAGCGCCTTGTCCTTGACCGGATCGAGCTGGTAGTCGCGCGGGATCACGCGGTGCTTCTCGCCGTCCACATCGATGGTGACGATGTGGGAGAGGAAGCCGCCGGCGTAGATGCGCTTCATCGCTTCCTTGTAGGAGATCGAAATCGGAAGCGGGGGCTTCTTGTCGCCGTAGATGACGGCCGGGATGAGCCCCTCACGACGCAGTGCACGAGCGGCCCCCTTGCCCACCCCGCTCCGCGCCTGAGCCTTGAGCTCCGTAGCAGCAGTAGCCATTGAATGTTCCATTCATGGGTTGGTGTGAACTTCGAGAAGTCAAAGCTCACGCACCCGTCCTCCAGGGGTGACGGGCGCTTCATGGGCGGGGCTATAGTGGAAACGGGGGGGTGGAGCAAGGGGATGTGGGGGGTGAGGGCGCTGAAACCCACCCCAGCCACGGCGTCACCCCGGCGACGGCCGGGGCCAATCCTGAGGTGCTTCAACCACCACTGGCGGCGGCGATATCTCAGGCTGGATTCCGGCCTTCGTCGGAATGACATCGAGGGGACTTTTTCGTCCGGCGCTCCTGGCCCCCTCATCCGGCGCTGTGCGCCACCTTCTCCCTCAAGGGGAGAAGGAAGGTGGTGGCATGATCTCGCCCCATCACCCGTCCGCCAGCCCCGCCATCCTCCCCTGCAGGTACCGCCGCACCGCCGGGTCCGACGACAGCCCAACCGCGACCGTCAGGGCTTCGCGCGCCTCGGCCTTGCGCCCGGCCCGTGCGAGCAGGTGGCCTCGCGCCGCCCACCAGGGCTGGTAGTCGGCCATGCGCTTGTCGCCGGCGAGCGGCTCGAGGGCGGCCAGGGCGGCCTCCGGGCCTTCGAGCTCGGCGAGCGCCATGGCGCGGTTGAGCGCGACGACCGGCGAGGCGCTCAGCGCCAGCAGGTGATCGTAGAGCGCGAGGATGGCCGGCCAGGTGTCGGCGCCGCGGACGAGGCGCGCGATGTGGGCGGACTGGATGGCGGCTTCGATCTGGTAGCGGCCGGAGGGGCCGCCGGCATTGGCGGCGTGCAGCAGTTCCTCGGCGACGGCGATCTGCGAGTCGTCCCAGAGGCTTGTGTCCTGTTCCTCGAGCGGAACATAGGCACCGTCGGCGGCGCGGCGGGCGGCGCGGCGGGAATGGGTATAGAGCATCAGGGCGAGCATGCCCTTCGCCTCGGGCTCGTCGGGCAGCAGCGAGACGACGAGCCGGGCGAGCCAGATGGCCTCGTCGGCGAGTTCGTCGGAGGCGGCGTCGCCGAGCTCGGCCCAGCCCTTGGAATAGGCGGCATAGATCGCCTCGAGCACGGCATCGAGGCGTTCGGGCAGTTGCTCGCGGTCGGGGATGCGGAACGGGATGCCGGCGTCGCGGATGCGCGTCTTGGCGCGCACCAGCCGCTGGCCCATCGTCGCCGGCGGGATCAGGAAGGCGGCGGCGATGTCGATGGCGGTGAAGCCGAGAACCGTCTGCAGGATCAGCGGGGCGCGCATGCCGCGCTCGATGGCCGGATGGGCGCAGGCGAACATCAGGGCGAGCCGGCGGTCGGGAATCTCCTCGGGCGTTTCGGCGGCGGCTTCGATCTCGTCGGCCATGATCTTCAGGTGCTCCTCGCCGGCGCGCCGCGTGTGAGCGGCGGCGCAGCGCGTCGGTCTGCCGCCGGCGGGCGACCGTCAGCAGCCAGGCTTCGGGTTGGCGGGCACGCCCTCCGCCGGCCAGGTGGCGAGCGCGGCGGCAAAGGCTTCGGCCAGCGCATCCTCGGCGCCCGCGACGTCGCGCGTGCGGGCGGCGAGGAAGGCAACGAGGCGGCCGTAGCTCTCGCGCGCCACGCGCTCGGCGGTGAGGGCCGCCCCGCTGCCGTCGAGGCCCATGCCTAGCCCTCTGCCTGAGGCTCGGGTCCGGCCGCGGATAGCTCTCGGCGAGCGGGCGGATCTCGATGGAGCCGTAGCGCGAGCTCGGGCAGCGCTTGGCCCAGGCGATGGCCTCGTCGAGGTCGGCCACGTCGAGCATGAAATAGCCGGCGAGCTGCTCCTTGGTGTCGGCATAGGGGCCGTCGAGGATGTCGGTCTTGCTGCCGCTGGTGCGCACGGTGGTCGCCGCGGAGGCAGGCTGCAGCCGCTCGCCGGGGCCGGACTGCCCGCCGGCCTTGGCCAGCGCCTCGTTGAAGGCGGCGTAATCGGCCCAGAGCTCCTTCTGCGGCGCGTTGGCGAGGGCGACGTCGTCGTGGTGGATCAGCATCATGTAGCGCATGGGGGTGGTCCTCAGCTCACGGCCTGCTTGACCAGCGCGGCGATGCGCGCCTCGTCTGCGGGGGTCAGCTTCAGCACGGCGAAGCTCGTCGGCCAGATGTTGCCGTCATCGAGCTTGGCCGGATCGTTGAAGCCGAAAGTGCAGTACCGCGCCTTGAACTTGCCGGCGTCCTGGAAGAAGCAGACGTTCTTGCCGTCCTTGTAATAGGCCGGCATGCCATACCAGAGCTTGGCCTTGAGTTCCGGCGCCGCCGCCAGCACGATCTCGTGGATGCGCGCGGCGATCTTCTGGTCCGCCTCGGGCATTGCCGTGATCTTGTCGACCACCGCCTTGGCGTCCTCGGCCTCGCTGGCGCCGCGCTTCTCGCGCTTGATCTCCTCGGCGCGCTCCTTCATCGCCGCCTTCTCTTCGGCGGTGAAGCTTTCGGTCTTCTTCCTGGCGGTTGCCATTGCTCTCTCCTTGTAGCGTCGAGGTCTCAAGTGCCCCGACGCTACAATGACGGGATCGCCCAGACCATTTCGACTCCCGCCGGCAAGAAAGATTCAGGCGGGGGCGTAGTCCGGGTGATAGGGCCGGATCTCGACCGAGCCCCACTGCGCGCCCGGGCAGCGCGAAGCCCACTTGATCGCCTCGTCCATGTCCGCCGCCTCGATGATGTAGTAGCCGCCCAGCTGCTCGCGGGTCTCGGCATAGGGGCCGTCATGCACCTTCAGCTCGCCGCCCTCATTGGCGTAGTGGACGTGGCCGGCAGAGCCGACATGGCGCTTGGTCTCTCCGCCCTCCATGCGCAGGGTCTTGGCGTCCCAGGTGGGCTGCAGGGCGGCGGTGGCGACGAAGGCGCCGGCCTTCTCGAGCGCGGCCTGGTAGGCGGACATCTGCTGCATGGCGCCGGCCATGTCCTCGGGCGGGATCTGGGAGCCGACCTTCTCGTCGGCATAGAGCATCAGCAGGTAGCGCATGGGGGTTCTCCTCGACAGCGGGCAGTGTAGCCCTTCAGGGCAATGTCGCGCGAGGGAGGGGGATTTCGACAGGGGAGGGGGAAAATGCGTGGGTCCCCGGGTCAGCCCGGGGATGACGGAGTTTGTTGAACACTCAACGTCCTGCACCCATCCTCGGGCTCGACCCGGTGACTATTGCGGGCGTGGTGCTTGTGGCCGCCCCCTCCACCAGCTTCGCTGGTCCCCCTCCCCCGCCACGCGGGGGAGGATAAGGGGCCGGTGGCCCGCCCTCAGTCCAGCAGGCTCGAGACGCTCTGTTCGCTGGCGGTGCGGGCGATGGCTTCGCCCATCAGGGGGGCGATGGAGATGCGGCGGATGTTCTTGGCGGCGAGGGTGGCGTCGGTGGCGACGATCGAGTCGGTGATCACCAGTTCCTTGAGCTTGCTGCTCGGCGATGCGCTCGGCGGCGCCCTCGGACAGGACGCCGTGGGTGATGTAGGCCGAGACTTCGGTGGCGCCGGCCTTGAGCAGGGCTTCGGCGGCGTTGACCAGGGTGCCGCCCGAATCGACGATGTCGTCGATGAGGATGCAGGCGTGGCCGGCGACGTCGCCGATGATGTTCATCACCTCGGAGACGCCGGCGCGCGGGCGGCGCTTGTCGACGATGGCGAGATCGGCGCCGATGCGCTGCGCGGTGGCGCGGGCGCGGGCGACGCCGCCGACGTCGGGCGAGACGATCATCAGGTTGCCGTTGGTGTAGTGCTCCTGGATGTCGCGCACCATGACGGGCGCGCCATAGAGGTTGTCGGTCGGGATATCGAAGAAGCCCTGGATCTGCGCGGCGTGCAGGTCGAGCGTGATGACGCGGTTGACGCCGGCCTCGGTGATGAGGTTGGCGACGAGCTTGGCCGAGATCGGGGTGCGCGAGGCGGATTTGCGGTCCTGCCGGGCATAGCCGAAATAGGGGATCACCGCGGTGATGCGGCGGGCCGACGAGCGGCGGAGCGCGTCCGAGAGGATCAGCAGCTCCATCAGGTTGTCGTTGGCCGGGATAGGAGGTCGACTGCAGGATGAAGACATCCTCGCCGCGCACGTTCTCATGGATCTCGACGAAGATTTCCTTGTCGGCGAAGCGCTTGACCGTGCAGTCGGTCAGGGGGAGTTCGAGATAGCTGGCGACGGCTTCCGCGAGGGCGCGGTTGGAATTGCCGGTGACCAGTTTCACGAGCGCGCTCCGCAGGTAGCGGCCAGGCGTGGAGTCGCCGGCTCCTCATGGGCGGGGTCTTTAGCTGGGCAGCTGCGCAGGACGCAATGCGCCTTGTGACGGATGCGTGAAGGAAAGTGAGGGGTTGTGGTGCCCTGCCGATGGTCTGAACCCCTCACCCCAGCTCCGCTACGTCGCTGGCGCTCCTAGCTGCGCTACCCTCTCCCCTCAGGGGAGAGGGGAAGAGAGGCCGATGACGCTGATCTGCCGGCCGGTGGTGATGCCCTGGTGGGTGGCGTAGCGGTGGGAGAAGTAGCGTTTGGGGTCGGCGTAGGTGCAGAGGCCCAGGTCGTCGACGAGGCCGACGCCGGCGGCGATCAGGTGGTCGAAGACGAAGCCGGGGAGGTCGAAGTGCTCGCGCCCGCCATCGGGCTTCGAGATGCGGTTGGCGGCGTCGCGGTGGTCGCGCAGCAGGGTGGCGGCGAAGTCCGGGCCGACTTCGTAATTGGCGGCGGAGATGGTGGGACCGATGGCGGCGATGATGCGGTCGGGGCGGGCGCCGAGGTCGACCATCGCGGCGACGGTCGCCTCGGCGATGCCGCCGGTGGCGCCCTTCCAGCCGGCATGGGCGGCGCCGATGACGCCGGCTTCGGGATCGGCGAGGAGGATCGGGGCGCAGTCGGCGGTGAGGATGCCGAGCGCGAGCCCGGGGACGCGGGTGACGAAGGCGTCGGCCTCGGGGCGCTCGCCGGGCGCCGGCTGCCGGGTAACTTCGAGCACGGTGACCGAGTGGACCTGCTTCATGGTCACCAGCCGCTCGGGAGGAAAGCCAAGGATGCCAGCGACTTGCGCGCGGTTCTCGGCAATATGATTCAGCTTGTCGCCGCTCGACTCGGAGACGTTGAGCGAGGCGAAATCGCCGGTCGACACGCCGCCGCGGCGGCCGAAGAAGCCGTGGCGGACGCCGGTGAGACGCTCGAGGGCGCGGCTCTGTTCGAAGGGAATGGTCATCACGAAAACCCGATGGGTTCGAGGTCGCCGGCCGAGGCGCAGAACACCTTGAACAGGGTGCCCATCTGCGGCGGGGTCGGTGAGGCGCTTCAGGGCGGCGCCGATGGCGTCCATCTGGCCGGGATTGGCGCGGGCGAGGGCGGTGGCGCGCTCGACGATGCCGAGGCGGGCGAGGAAATCGCGCTGCGTGGCGAGCGGTTCGGTGCGGAGCCCGAGGTCGGTCGCGACCTGCGCGAGGGCGCCGAAATCGACATGGGCGGAGAGGTCGGTTTCGCCGGGCGCCTCGAGCGGGTCGGCGAAGGCGTGGTTGCGGATGGCCTGCAGGGTCTCGCCGGTCTGCGTTTCGGCATAGCCGTAGTCGATGGCGAGGAGGGCGCCGCGCTGGGCTGCGATGCGCTTGCCGAGCCGCTGCATGACGTCGGCGGCGGCGAGGCTGACCTCGTAGATCTCGCCGGGGGCGGCGGAGCGCACGGCTTCGGGCATGGCGGAATCGGGGATCGGCGTCGGGGAGAGGCCGAAGGCGCGCTGGCCGTCGCGCAGGCCGACCTGCCGCTCGTGCCAGCCGTCGGCGGCCTTGACGAACTGCCGGATCGGGAGGGCGTCGAAGAACTCGTTGGCGACGACGAAGAGCGGGTCCTCGGCGACGGCGTCGATTTCGGAGGCCCAGTAGGGGTTGTACTGCGCGAGGCGCTCCTGCTGCTGGGCGCGGAGAGCAGGGTTGCTCTCGAACAGCTGCAGGTGCAGCGCGTCGATAAAGCCTTCGGCGCGGGCGGCGACGCGCAGCGCATCCTGCATCAGCGTGCCGCGGCCGGGGCCGAGCTCGAGCAGGGTGAAGCTCTTGGGCTCGCCCAGCTGCTGCCAGAGGTTGACGATGAAGAAGCCGACCAGCTCGCCGAACATCTGGCTGATCTCGGGCGCGGTGATGAAGTCGCCGCCGGCGCCCAGCGGATCGCTGCCGGAATAGTAGCCGGAGCGCGGGTGGGTGAGGGCGAGGCCCATGTAGGTGGCGATCGACATCGGTCCGTTCTGGCGGATCTGCAGGTCGATCATCTCCGACAGGGAGCGGTCCTCAGCCACGGGCGGGCCTCAGCGCGTAGATCACGAGGATGATGCCGACGACGAGGATCGGCAGGCTCAGCACCATGCCCATGGTGAGCCAGCCGCCGTAGAGATAGCCGATCTGCGGGTCGGGCAGGCGGAAGAACTCGACGAAGATGCGGCTCAGCGCATAGCCGATGCCGAAGACGCCGGCGACGAGGCCGGGCCGCTTCAGCGCCTTCAGATGGTTGGTGAGGATGCGGATGACGATGAACAGCAGCAGGCCCTCGAGCAGCGCTTCGTAGAGCTGGCTCGGGTGGCGCGGCACCTGGTCGGGATCGGTGGGGAAGACGACGCCCCAGGGCAGGGTGGTCGGCGCGCCGAAGAGCTCGGCGTTGATGAAGTTGGCGATGCGGCCGAGGAACAGCCCGATGGTCGCGATGGCGCCGAGCAGGTCGAATCCGGAAAGGACGTTGCCGCCCTTCGAGCGCGTGAACAGCAGCATGGCGATGGCAATGCCGACGAGGCCGCCATGGAAGCTCATGCCGCCGTCCCACACGGCGATGATCTCGCCGGGGTTCTGGAGGTAATAGGGCAGGTTGTAGAACAGCACGTAGCCGACGCGGCCGCCGATGACGATGCCGAGCACCGCCCAGAAGGCGAAATCCCAGATGGCGGCGGGCGGGAAGGGCGGGCGGTTGTCCTTCCAAAGGCCATGCCGGCTGAGGAGCGTCGTGGCGTAGGCAGCGCCACCGAGGACCCCGACGAGATAGGCGAGCGCATACCAGCGCACTGCGAATGGCCCGATGGCGAAGGCGATCGGATCGATATCGGGAAAGGGCAAAGCGCGAGGCTCCGTAGAGGGCTTAGTGACCTTTTAGCCGCCGGCGGGCTCTGGTCAAGGCGCGGGCGGGGGCCTAGATATCGGGAAACCAACCGATCCGAGGACGTGCGATGAGCCAGAGCAGCAAGCTGTTCGATGAACTGGGCAAGCTGATGAACAATGCCGCCGGGGTGGCCGACGGCGTGCGGCGGGAAATCGAGACGGTGGTCAAGTCCCAGCTCGAGCGGCTGGTCGCGGACATGGACCTGGTGAAGCGCGAGGATTTCGACGCGCTGCGTGAGCTGGTGCAGGCGCAGAACGCGGAGATCAAGGAACTCAAGACAGCGGTAGAAGCACTCAGGGTCAAGTAGGCGGCTGGCGCCGGGAGGGCGGCATGAGGCTGGCAGTCATTTCCGACATCCACGGCAATCGGCTGGCGCTCGAGGCGGTGGAGGCCGACATCGCCATGGTCGGGGTCGATGCCATCATCAACCTGGGCGACCTGCTCAGCGGGCCGATGGACCCTTACGGCACGGCCCAAATGCTGATCGAGCGCGGCTATCCGACGATCGCCGGCAACCACGACCGCTGGCTGATCGAGCAGAAGCTCGACGTCATGGGCCCAATCGACCGGTTCGTCGCCGAGCAACTCGACCGGGTGCATTTCGACTGGCTGCGCAGCCTGCCGCCGAAGCGGGATATCGAGGACGAGGTGTTCCTCTGCCACGGCACGCCGACCAGCGACACCGAGCCGTGGCTCGACGACTGGTGGAAGGGGCGGGCGACGACGGTGCCCGGCGAGACGGCGGTCGCCGAGAAGGCGGCGGATCTCGATTTCCCGGTGCTGCTCTGCGGCCACACCCACATCGCCCGCATCGTGCGGCTCCGCGACGGGCGGCTGATCGTCAACCCCGGGCGCGGTGGGGCTGCAGATCAACCTCGGCGCGCCGGATGCGCGCTATGCGGTGATCGAGCGGCATGGCGGCAAATGGACCGCGAGCCTCAGGGCCGTTCAGTATGATTGCGCGGCGGCCGCGCGGCAGGCGGTCGCCAACGGCTTCCCACGCTGGGCCGAGGCGCTGGGGACGGGCTGGGTCGGGGCGGAAGGACTATTCTAGCCGCCCGCAAGTGGCTCGTCGCGTAGCTCTTTTTGGCGAGTTGCCGGCTCATCCCGGATAGCGACAATGGGTGGCGTGGGGGATCCTGGCCATCTCCCCGATCGATCGGAGTGCCTCGATAGGGCCGTACCGGGCGTGGGTTTGGTGCGCGGCGAACAATACTCCGAGTCGGGGGCTGAGGGGTGTGCCGAAATCGAGCAAGAAGGCTGGGTAGAGACTCGCAGGGTTAATGCCCTGTTAACCCATCGGCCCGGATCATCCACAGAAGAAAGCCTTGGATGCCGCTGGCGCCGCGCTGACCGGACTCAAGTCACCGGTGTAGTTTGCCCGCCAAGGACGATTCGAGGGCTTTCCCGCGTGCGGCAGTATTTCGAGTAGCGCGTAGGGCCGGATGACCGGCCAAGCTTTTAAACGGATTGCCCAACGGGACGTACAGCCAATGGCATTACTACTGGAAATGGAACCGGACCGGACTATTCATCCGGTGGACATCATCGAGCATATTGCCTCGATCAACGACTGGAATTTCGAGCGGCAGGATGCCGACGAGATTTCCATTTCGGTCCGCGGGAACTGGTCCGACTACCATGTGTCGTTCAACTGGATGGAGGACCTCGAGTCGCTCCATATCGCGTCCGCGTTCGACCTCAAGGTGCCGGAGCCGCGCCGCGGCGAGATCAAGCAGCTGATCTCGATGATCAACGAGCAGCTCTGGATCGGCCATTTCGACATGTGGAACAACGAGGGCGTCGTGCTGTTCCGCAACTCGCACCTGCTCACCGGCGGCGCGGAGGTGAGCCCGCAGCAATGCGAGGCGCTGCTGCGCTCGGCCACCGACAGCTGCGATCTCTACTACCAGGCGTTCCAGTTCGTGATATGGGCAGGCAAGAGCGCGTCGGACGCGCTCAGCCAGGTCATGTTCGAAACGGTGGGCGAAGCTTGAAACTATCCGATATCGGCCCGGTCGTCCTGATCGGCGCCGGCAAGATGGGCCTGGCGCTGGCGCGCGGCTGGGTCGCCGGCGGGCTGCCGCCGGACCGTCTGGTGCTCTGCGATCCGAAACCTTCGAGCGAGGCCGAGGCTTTCGCGGCCGAGCACGGCATCCGCCTGCTCGGGGACCCGTCGGGCGTGCTGACGCATGTGCTGGTGCTGGCGGTGAAGCCGCAGGTGATCCGCGAGGTGATGGCGCAGCTCCGGCCGGTGGTCGGCGGGCAGACGCTGGTCGTCTCGATCGCGGCGGGCATTTCGATTGCGGCGCTGTCGGAGGGACTGGGGACCGACCGGGTGGTGCGGACGATGCCGAACACGCCGGCGCAGGTCGGCCGCGGCATCACCGGGGCGGTCGGGCCCGCGATCAAGCGAGGCCGACCGGCAGATCGCCGACGCGCTGCTCGCTGCGGCGGGCGAGGTGCTGTGGTTCGACGAGGAGGCGAAGCTCGACGGGGTGACCGCGGTTTCGGGCTCCGGGCCGGCCTATGTGTTCCATATGGTCGAGGCGCTGGCGGCGGCGGCCGAGCGGCAGGGGTTCTCGCCCGAGCGAGGCGATGAAGCTGGCGCGGGCGACGGTGACCGGCGCGGCGGCGCTGATGGATGCCGACCCGACGCCGGCCGGCGAGCTGCGCCAGAACGTGACCTCGCCCAAGGGCACGACCGCCGAGGCGCTCGCGGTGCTGATGGCGCCGGATGGGCTTGCGGCGCTGATGGATCGCGCCGTCGCGGCGGCACGGCGGCGGAGCGAGGAATTGGGGCGGGGGTGATCTGCGGAGCCGGTGCTCCGTGGCCGCCCCCTCATCCGTCTCGGCCTTCGGCCGAGCACCGTCTGGCACTGGACGGCCCCGCTCGCTCGGCCTCCCCCATGCAAGGGGTGAGGTGCAGAGGGCCGGCGGCGCTACAGCTCTTCGGTCAGCTTCAGGCGGTCGAGCAGGTCGCGGTCGCTCGGCTCGACCATGCCGACGAAGAACTTGAGGACGGTGCGCTTGCCTTCGGGGGGGAGGGCGGCGAGGGCGGCTTCGATGCGGCTGGTCTGGGTGGCGGAGAGGACCTCGAAGAGGTCGCCGCCCTTCTCGGTGGCGTAGAGCAGGCGCTGGCGCCGGTCGGTCTTGCCGGTTTTTTGCTCGATATAGCCATTGTCGACGAGCTGGCGAAGGACGCGAGCGAGGCTCTGTTTCGTGATCTTCAGGATGTCGAGCAGGTCGGCCACCGTCATGCCTGGTTTCAGGTTGACGAAATAGAGCACGCGGTGGTGCGCACGGCCGAAGCCCTGGCGTTCCAGAAGCGCATCAGCGTCGCCGACGAAGTCGCGATAGGCAAAGAAGAACAGCCCCATGACGTCGAGCGGCATGTCGGCCCGGCCCGGCGGGTTCCGAATTTATGTCAGCCTTGTTGACATTTATTTTGGCGGGTGCCATCATTGCTCCACTGAGCGCAATCTTTGCCTTATCCCAAAGCCATTCCGGTTTGCCAAGGGAAAGCCGGTGGGGCAGGATCGACGGCAAACAAGACGGCGGACCGTGAAGCGGCCGCAACCCGGGAGATGAGCTATGGCAGCTTTGCCAATGGACCAGCGCGAGGGCTGGATCTGGTTTGATGGACAGATGGTGCCCTGGAAGGACGCCAAGATCCATGTGCTGACGCACGGGCTGCACTATGCGAGCTCGCGTGTTCGAGGGGCAGCGCGCCTATGGCGGCGAGGTGTTCAAGCTGCGCGAGCACAGCAACCGGCTGATCCAGAGCGGCAAGACGCTGGACTTCACCATCCCGTACTCCGCCGAGGAGATCGACGAGGCCTGCCGGCAGGTGCTGGCGAAGAACAACCTGGTCGACGCCTATATGCGCCCGGTGGCCTGGCGCGGCTCGGAGGAGCTCTCGGTTCCCGGCCGCAACAACAAGGTGCACCTCGCGATCGCCGCCTGGGTGTGGCCGAGCTATTTCTCGGTGGAGGAGAAGCTCAAGGGCATCCGGCTCGAGTGGAGCAAGTGGAAGCGCCCGAGCCCGGAGACGATCCCGTCCTCCGCCAAGGCCGCCGGCCTCTACATGATCTGCACGCTGTCGAAGGACGCGGCGATGGCCAACGGCTATTCCGATGCGCTGATGCTCGACTATCGCGGCTATGTCGCCGAGGCGACCGGGGCCAACGTGTTCTTCGTCAAGGGCGACGAGATCCACACGCCGACGCCGGACTGCTTCCTCAACGGCATCACCCGGCAGACGCTGATCCAGCTGGCGCGGGAAAACGGCTACAAGGTCATCGAGCGGCACATCAAGCCGGAAGAGCTCGCCAATTTCGACGAGTGCTTCCTGACCGGCACCGCGGCGGAAGTGACGCCGGTGTCCGAGGTGGGCGAGTACCGGTTCAAGCCGGCCGCGGCGTGCAAGACGCTGATCGCGGCGTATTCGGAGGCGGTGCTGCCGAAGCGGGTCGCGGCGGAGTAGGCGGCCTGGAGATTTGAAGTTTGAGACCCCGCTTCGGCGGGGCTTCTTTTTTGGGCCGGTGCGGAGGACCTCGTCCTTCGACAGGCTCAGGATGAGGTCCATGGAGGGATCGGGAGAGGGAAGGCTCTATCTCTCGGTGCCCTCATGGTGAGCTTGTCGAACCACGAGGGCCGGCGCGGCTATCGCCACCTGTCGCGCGCGGCGTCGTCCTCGCTTCCGGCCTCGACCCAGCGGTCGCCGTTCGGGGGTGGCTTCCTTTTTCCAGAACGGGGCGTCGGTCTTCAGGTAGTCCATGAGGAACTCGGCGGCCTCGAAGGCCGCGGCGCGGTGGGGGGCGAGGGTCATCACCTGGACAATGGGCTCGCCGGGCCGGAGGGGGCCGTGGCGGTGGATGACCGCGGCTTTCAGGAGGCCGAAGCGGGTTACCGCGGCGGCGATGGACTTGGCGATCTGGGACTCGGCGAGCTCCGGATAGACCTCGAGGGTGAGGGCGCTCACCGGGTCGTCGGGGCGGGAGCGGACGAGGCCGGTGAAGCTGACGGCCGCGCCGGCGCCGGCCGCGGCCTCGAGGAAGGCGTTGGTCTCGGCGCCCGGATCGAACGGCGCCTCCTGCAGGCGGACCGACATCTCAGCCGCCGGTCATCGGGGGGAACAGGGCGACGACGCGCGCATTGCCGATCGGGGCGGTGTGCGGGACGATCTCCGCGTCGAGCGCGGCCTTCACCAGGTGGGCCTTTTCAAGTGCGAGATCAGCGGCTTCGTCGCGGCTCCTGAGCCACTGAATCAGGTCGGTCACGGTGACCACCTCGGGCGGCGGGTTGACCTCCTCCTCGCCCTTGTTCAGGCGTTCGCGCAGCCAGGCGAAGTAGCGGATCTTCATAGCTCTGGCCCGGCGAGGTGCGGCCACGTGGAGCGGAGGTATTCCCAGCCCGTCCAGACGGTGAGGATGCCGGCCAGCCAGAGCGCCACGTGGCTGATGAACGCGAGGCCGAGCAGCATCGGCGCCGCCATGACCAGCGCCAGGGCGACGAGCTGTACGGTGGTCTTCCACTTGGCGAGGAAGGTGACCGGCACGTCGATGGAGCGGCCGCCGAGATATTCCCTGAGGCCGGACACGAAGATCTCCCGCATCAGGATGGCGACGGCGGGGATCAGGTCCCAGGCGTTGAAATCGCGCGTGAAGGCGAAGGTGACGAGCAGGGCGCCGACCAGCAGCTTGTCGGCGATCGGGTCCAGCATCTTGCCGAGCGCCGAGTTGAGCTTCATGCGCCGGGCGAGGAAGCCGTCGAGCCAGTCGGTGATGGCGGCCGCGATGTAGAGCAGCAGCGCCAGCCAGCGCAGCCATTCCCAGCCGATGACGATGAACAGGCAGATGACCGGGATCGCGAGGATGCGGGCGATGGTCAGCTGGTTGGGCAGGCTCATGAGCGGGGACGGGATCTGCATGGGCGGAGAACACTCCATCGGGTCGGGCCGGTCAAGCGGGAACCCATCCGCAGCTGAAGGGTTGGGGTGGTTCTGCTTGAGACGAGGAGGCGCAGATGCCCCTGACCGGACGCCATCATCATGCGTGGACCCGGGCCATGGCCTTCGAGAACGCGCAGAAGTTCGGACCGGAAGACTCGCTGATCCAGGTGCGACCGGCCGGACCGGAGGGCATGCGGGGCAGACTGAAGCGGCCGTGGACGCCGGTGGACCAGGCGAGCGACGAGTCGTTTCCGGCGAGTGATCCGCCGGCGGCGAACAGGTTTGATTGATCTCGACCAGATCGGCGCCTCTGGCCCACCCCTCATCCGGCGCTGCGCGCCACCTTCTCCCTCAAGGGGAGAAGGAAGGCGAGGCACAGGCGATGGTTCAGGCGACCAACTGGCCGGTGGCGCGGCGGCGCTGCTTCGACGGCTTCGGCCAGGCTTTCCAGCACCGTGACCGTGGTGTCCCAGTCGATGCAGCCGTCGGTGATCGACTGGCCGTAGACGAGTTCCTTGCCGGCAACGAGGTCCTGGCGGCCGGCGACGAGGTTGGATTCGGCCATGACGCCGATGATGCGGCGGTCGCCGGCGGCGACCTGGGCGCCGACGTCGGCGAGGACGAGCGGCTGGTTCTCCGGCTTCTTGGAGGAGTTGGCGTGGCTCGCGTCGATCATGATGGCGGGCCGCAGGCCGGACTTCTCGGCTTCGTTCGCTGCGGCGTTGACGCTCTCGGCGTCGAAGTTCGGGCACCTTGCCGCCGCGCAGGATGATGTGGCAGTCGTCATTGCCGGCGGTGGCGGCGATCGCGGAGCGGCCCGACTTGGTCACGGCGAGGAAATGGTGCGGCTGGCTCGCCGACTTCACGGCATCGAGCGCGATGCGGACATTGCCGTCGGTGCCGTTCTTGAAGCCGACCGGGCAGGAGAGGCCCGAGGCGAGTTCGCGGTGGACCTGGCTCTCGGTGGTGCGCGCACCGACGGCGCCCCAGGAGACGAGGTCGGCGAAATATTGCGGGGTGGTCATGTCGAGGAATTCGCAGCCGGCGGGCAGGCCCAGTTGTTGACCTCGAGCAGCAGCGCAGCGGGCGAGGCGCAGGCCGTTGTCGATATCGAAGCTGCCGTCGAGGTTGGGATCGTTGATGAGGCCCTTCCAGCCGACGGTGGTGCGGGGTTTTTCGAAATAGACGCGCATGACGATCTCGAGGCTGCCGGCGAGGCGCTCGCGCAGCGGGGCGAGGCGGCGGGCATAGTCGAGCGCGGCCGCGGGATCGTGGATGGAGCAGGGGCCGACCACCACGGCGAGCCGGTCGTCGGCGCCGTGCAGGATGTTGTGCAGCGCGTGCCGGGAGCTGAGCACGGTGCGGGTCGCCGCATCGGTGCGGGGGAACTCGCGGATCACCTCCTCGGGGGTGCGGAGTTCGCGGATCTCGCGGATGCGCAGGTCGTCGGTGGATTTCAGCATGGTCGTCGGTTCCTCGGGTTTTTGGGCACCGGCGACGAAAAAGCCGCCAGGTGGCTGGCGGCTTTTCGGGTGTTCTATCGTCTGGTCTTCAGATCAAACGCGCCCCTCCGGCTGCCAGCGGCTTCCGTTGCTAAAGTACCAGTAGAAGAAGGTGGCGCGGAGGTTCATGCGCAGGTTTGTAGCGGAGAGCGGAGGAGTTGTCACGGGTAGACTTTGGGAGGGGGTGGGGAGGTGTCTTTCAAGACGTTCCACATCCGCGTGGTGGATGGGGGCGTGGGCCATTGAGGGACTGAACCCCTCACAGCTCGCTAGCGTTCGCTACGTCGCTTCGCTCCTAGCTGCGCTACCCTCTCCCCTCGGGGGAGAGGGGGATGGCGGGGCGGGGTAGTGCAATGCCCCTCAGGGGAGAGGGGACGCGGTTTCGGCATTGCGGGGGCGGCGGCGCGTTTGATGGCGGCGAAGGTCTTGAGGGCGGAGTCGATCTGGGAGTCGGAGAGGCCGGCGAAGACCTGGCGGCGGAGGAGCATGAGGTCGGTGTTGACGTCGGCGACGATGCGGCGGCCCTTGTCGGTGAGGGTCACGACATTGGCGCGGCGGTCGGAGGCGTCGGGGACGCGGGTGACGAGGCCGGAGGCCTCGAGCTCGTCGATCAGTCGGACCAGCGAGGCCCCCTCTATGCCGACCGCCTCGGCGAGGGTGTTCTGGCGGGTGTTGGGGCCGAGCCGGTCGATCCAGATCAGCGGCGCGGAGGCGGCCTCGGAGACGCCGTGGCGGGCCGCCGACTGGCGGGCGATCTTGCGCCACAGGCGTCCGGCCAGCAGCAGGTCGCGCGTCAGCTCGCGCAGCAAGGCATCGGCATCCGTTGCCATCATCGCATCCGTTTTTCTCGGTTCAGCCCTGGTCCCGTCCAGTTTCCCTCCCGGCGGATGGGCAATTTGATTGAACAACCACATGTGGACGGCAGGAGCAACAGCGCTGGGGCTTGTGCGCGCTATCGCCCCGCAAGCGTCGGAGCGATTGACCTCGGTCCCGGAAGGCTCCAAAAGCGCGTCCGTGAGGACAGGGGGAATGCAGAGGACGCAAAACCGCACGGCGCTGCCGCTGGTGGCGCCGTTCGTGCTCGTCTATGCGGCGCTATTCATCTATCCGACCATCCAGATGGTGCTGATGAGCTTCACCAATGCGCAGCTCATCGTGCCGGGCGAGTGGGTGGGGCTGAGCAACTACGCCAAGCTGCTGGGCGACAAGAAGTTCGGCACGGCGATGGTCAACACGTTCTATTTCGTCGCCATGACGGTGGTGCCGGGGACGCTGCTCGGGCTGGGGCTCGCGATGCTGGTCAACCGGCTCAACGGCATCTGGCAGGCGGTGGCGCTGGCGATGTTCTTTTTGCCCTACATCCTGCCGGTCTCGACGGTGACCTCGATCGCCTGGTGGTTGACCGACATAAATATCGGGCCGCTCGGGGGCATCAACGTGCCGCCGACGGGCAAGCCCGTCACTTTATGGCGGAACGTGTCGATGTTCCTGCCGGGCGTCGCCGTGCTGACGATCTGGTGGACGGTCGGGTTCAACGTGCTGCTGTTCCTTGCGGGCCTGCGGGCGCTGCCGCAGGAGCTGTTCGATGCGGCCAAGCTCGACGGGGCGAACCGGCTCGACCGTTTTCGCCACATCACCTGGCCGCTGATCTGGCCGGTGACGGCACTGGTGCTGACGATCCAGCTGATCCTGCAGCTCAAGGTTTTCGACCAGGTATACCTCATGGTCGCCGGCGGGAGGACAAACGCCACGATGGTGCTGGTGCAGTACATCTATGCGCTGGCGTTCCAGGGCAACCAGGGCGGCTATGCGGCGACGGTCGCGGTGGCGCTGTTCGTCATCGTGCTGGTGGTTTCGACGCTGCAGTTCCAGCTGCTCAGGGCGAGGGGCGGGCGATGACGGCGGCGACCATCCGGCGGCTGGACCTCGGGACGCTCGTCATTGCCTTCGTGACGCTGGGGCTCGCGGTGCTCTGGGCGTTCCCGCTGTTCTGGTCGATCGCCACGACCGTAGCGCTCCCGGGCCGCGAAGGCGGGATCGCCGGCGTGCTGTCGATGTACGCAGAGGTGCTGTTCGGAACGAAGATCGGGCTCTGGTACGTCAACTCGCTGGCGACATCCGGCGGGGTGACCATCGGGGTGCTGGCGATCTCGGCGACCTGCGGCTATGCGCTGTCGCAGATCGAGTTCACCGGGCGCCGGGTGCTGTGGTTCGTGATCCTCGCGAGCTTCATGATCCCGGTGCAGGCGCTGATCGTGAACCACTTCCTGTTGATGAACGAGTGGAAGCTGATCAACACCTGGCTGGGCGTGATCCTGCCGCAGCTGATCGCGCCGGTGGCGGTGATCGTCTACAAGCAGTTCTTCGACTCCGTGCCCAAGGAGTATCGCGAGGCGGCGCTGATCGACGGGGCGAAGCACTGGCAGATCCTGTTCGGGGTCTACCTGCCGCTCAACTGGGGCGTGACGGCGGCGCTGGGGATCATCGTCTTCATCGGCGCGTGGAACGCGTTCCTCTGGCCCTTCCTCGCGGTCACCAAGCCCGAGCTGATGAACGTGACGGTGGGGGCGACCGAGATCCGCGGCTTCGGAGTAGGGGAGCTGGCGACGGCGCTGCTCACCGGGCTGCCGGTGGCGGTGATCTACCTGATCCTCCAGCGACGGGTCACCGAGGCGATAACGCTTTCGGCGGGGATCAAGGGGTAGGAAAACCCCGGCGAAATTGATGTGCCTTGCGCCCAGTGCATAGCTCGGCTGCAGATACACGACTTAACAGGTAGGGTTATAGGGGCTATATGGAGGTCATCGTAACGAAGGGGACCGGAACATGAACATTCGCCAGAAGCTTTCTCAGTATGTCGCCTACCAGCGCACCGTGCGTGAACTCTCGCAGCTGACCAACCGCCAGCTCCGCGACCTCGGGATCACCCGCGAGGACATCAAGTCGGTGGCGCGCACGGCGGCCAACTGATCAGCTGATCTCCATAGCGAGATGAACGAAGGCGTCCTGTGGGGCGCCTTTTGTTTTTGGGGGTGGGCTTGGCTGGCAATGTGCTGGTGGGGCGGGGCTCGGTGCACACTTACCTGCGATGGGGAATGGGGGGTTCGGAGCCCATGGGGAGGGCGTGCGAACCCCTCACCCGAGCTTCGCTACGTCGCTTCGCTCCTAGCTGCGCTACCCTCTCCCCTCAGGGGAGAGGGGGAGGAGGGGTCGGGTTTTTGGCCCTATTATGCTCGCCGTGCATGGCGGGGGGATTCTCGCGCGGTCACCCACTGCCGTTGAAGTGGTCGTAGATCTGCTGGGCGAGGGCGCTGGAGACGCCGGGGACGGCGGCGAGGTCGGCGAGGGCGGCGCGGCTTACGGCCTTGGCGGAGCCGAAGCGCTGCAGGAGGGCGCGCTTGCGGGTGGGCCCGATGCCTTCGATCTCGTCGAGCGGGTTCCTGACGATATCCTTCTTGCGGCGGGCGCGGTGGGTGCCGATGGCGAAGCGGTGGGCTTCGTCGCGGAGCCGCTGGACGTAGTAGAGCACCGGGTCGCGGTGCGGCAGCATGAAGGGCTCGCGACCTTCCATGAAGAATTTCTCGCGGCCGGCGTCGCGCTCCTCGCCCTTGGCGATGCCGATGAAGATCACTTCGCGGGGCAGGTTGAGCTCGGCGATGACTTCGCGCACGGCGTTGAGCTGGCCGGCGCCGCCGTCGATGAAGACGACGTCGGGCCAGTCGGGCATGCCGGTGTTCTCGTCCTCGGCCTCGACCGGGCTCTCGTTGGCGAGGCGGGTGAAGCGGCGGGTCAGCACTTCGCGCATCATGCCGAAATCGTCGCCGGGGGTGATGTCGGTCGAGCGGATGTTGAAGGTGCGGTAGTACTTCTTGTTGAAGCCCCTCCTCGCCGGCGACGATCATGGCGCCGACGGCGTTGGTGCCGGAGATGTGCGAGTTGTCGTAGACCTCGATGCGGCGCGGCGGCTCGTCGAGGCCGAAGCAGTTGGCGACGCCCTCGAGCAGGGTCTTCTGCGTCGCGCCCTCGGCGAGCTGCCGGCCGAGCGCCTCGCGGGCATTGTTGAGGGCGTGCTGCACGAGGTCGCGCTTCTCGCCGCGCTGCGGCGTCTGGATCGCGACCTTGCGGCCGGCGCGGGCGGCAAGCGCCTCCTCCATCAGGTCGCGCTCGCTGAGTTCGTGCGAGAGCAGCACCAGGCGGGGCGGCGTGCGATCCTCGTAGAACTGGCTGATGAAGGCCTCGAGCACTTCGGCGTCGGAGAGGCTTGCGTCGGCGCGGGGGCGGAAGGCGTGGTTGCCCCAGTTCTGGTGGGCGCGGAAGAAGAACACCTGCACGCAGAACTGGCCGCGCCTCGTGAGCGATGGCGAAGACGTCGGCCTCCTCCACCGACTTGGCGACGACATCGCCCTGCGACTGGATCAGGGCGAGCGCGCTCAGGCGGTCGCGGAGCAGGGCGGCGCGCTCGAAATCGAGGTGCTCGGCGGCCTGGTTCATGTCCGAGACCAGGTGATCCTGCACTGACTTGGATTTGCCGGAGAGGAACTGTCGCGCCTCCTCGACCAGCTCGTTGTAGTCGGGAATGGAGATCTCGCCGGTGCAGGGGGCCGAGCAGCGCTTGATCTGGTGCAGGATGCAGGGGCGGGTGCGGGCCTTGTAGAAGCTGTCGGAGCAGGTGCGGAGCAGGAACGCCCGCTGCAGCGCGGTGATGGTGCGCTTCACCGCCAGCGCCGAGGCGAAGGGGCCGAAATAGTGGCCCTTGGCGCGGCGGGTGCCGCGGTGCTTCTTCAGCTCGGCGGCCTCGTGCTCGGTGGAGATGAGGATGTAGGGGAAACTCTTGTCGTCGCGCAGCAGCACGTTGAAGCGGGGTTTTAGCCGCTTGATCAGGTTGGCCTCGAGCAGGAGAGCCTCGGCCTCCGTCTCGGTGAGCACGAACTCCATGTTGCGCGTGGCTTCGATCATCCGGCGGATGCGGATGTCGAGGCCTTCGGGGCGCGTGTAGTTGGTGACGCGCGCCTTGAGGTTGCGCGCCTTGCCGACATAGACGACCTCGCCGGCCTCGTCGAACATGCGATAGACGCCGGGCGCGGTGGGCAGAGTCTTGACGAAGTTGCGGATGATCTCCGCGCCGCCGAGGGGAGCCGTGTCAGTCATCAGCGCCTCGGGGTCGGGCCGCGTCGGGACGGCCATTCGATATGCTCGCCGCCATCGAGGACCAGCATCTGGCCGGTCATGGTGCGGAGCGCCAGGATCGCCATCAATCCGTCGGCGATGCCCTCGGGATCGGCGGCCTCGCCCAGCGGCAGCTCGGCGATACGCTTCGCGTGCGCCTCGTTCGAGACGTGCGGCGGGGGCACGGCCGGGCCCGGGCCGATGGCATTGACGCGGATGCGGGGGGCGAAGGACTGCGCCAGGGTGCGGGTCATGGTCCAGAGCGCGGACTTGGAGAGCGTGTAGCTGAAGAAGGCCGGCGACAGGTCGAGCACGCGTTCGTCGATCATGTTGACGATATTGCCTTCGGCGCCCGGCCGGAAGCTGGGCGGCGAAATCGCGCGCGAGGAAGGCCGGGGCCTCGGCATGGATGGCGAAGTGGCGGTCCCAGAGGCTCTCGTCGATATCGGTCGCGGAGTCGCGCTCGTAGCTCGAGGCATTGTTGACGAGGAGGGTGAGGGGACCGAAGAGGGCCGCGGCCCGGGCGATGGCTTCGGACCGCTGCCGGCGTTCGGCGAGGTCGGCTTCCAGCAGCGCGGCGCTGCCGCCGGCCGCCTCGATGTCGCTGACGATCGCCTCGGCCTTGGCGGCCGAGCTGCGGTAGTGGACGACCACCGACCAGCCCTCGCGCGCCAGCCGTCGCGCCATGGCCGCGCCGATCCGGTCGGCGGCGCCGGTGACGAGAGCAATGCGTCTGGAATCTGTCGGTTTCTGAGCGGGTTCGAGCGGCATGAGTCGAGTGTCAATGTAGGCCCTCGGCATCAGGGCTTCAATTCTGCGGGGAGGATTGCACAGCGGGTACGAAACGCCGGTGCTGGAGGGCTGGCCGCAGTATTGCAGTGGCGCGCGGCGGCGCGGTGGAGGAGCGGGCGGGCGATATACATCATCTGTGCAAGCAGAGGCCACAGTATCTACCGAATCTCCGTAAATCAGCTTATGGTGAGCATTGTGAGTGGGGCGCCATTCGGTTCCCCGCGGGAAGAGGGGTATCGCAATGGACTGGCTAGCTATCATCATATCACTTGTAGGCGGTGCGATCGGCGGCAACGGCCTTGCTGCGATCATGAAGAACTACACCCTGGGGACGACGGGGAACACCATCGCCGGGGCGGTCGGCGGTGCGCTCGGGACCTGGCTGGTCAGCGTCATCCCGGGCCTCAACGACATCGTGGGGGCCGGAGCCGCAGCCGGCGCGTTCGACTTCGGCGCCGCAGCGGGGCAGGGTGTCGTCGGCATCGTCGGCGGCGCCATCTTGACGGCGATCGCCGCCGGCATCAAGAATTCGTCGATGAAGCGCACCTGACCGAAGGTTCCGGTGCCCTTGTGTCGCCCCGGGCCAGCCGGTTCGGGGCGTTCGTTTGTCTCCAGAGTAGCTGATTGACCGACTCCACGATTTCCCAGCCGCGACGCCGGGCCGACAATGTTGCGCTCGGCATCGGCCTCACCCTTTGCGCCATCGTCATCTTCGGCGTGCAGGACGCGGTCTCGAAGCACCTGGTGCAGGAGTATTCCACGTTCCAGATCGCGATGATGCGGTTCTGGGCCTTTGCGCTGTTCTCGCTGGCGCTGGTCAGCCGGCAGGGGCCGCTGAAGCAGGCGCTGAGATCGCGCCATCCGTGGTTGCAGGTGCTGCGCGGCGTGTTGCTGGTGGTGGACATCTGGCTGTTCGCGGCCGGGCTGATGACCGTGCCGCTGGCCGAGATGCAGGCCATCACGCTGGTCTATCCGCTGCTGGCGACGCTGGTGGCGATCCCGATCCTGGGGGAGAAGGTCGGGGTGTTCCGCTTCGCCGCGGTGTGCGTCGGCTTCCTCGGCGCGCTGATCATCGTGCGGCCGGGCGGGCTGCCGATCGACCTGGGTGTGCTTTACGCCGTCGGCTCGGCGGCCTGCTACGCGGTCTACATGGCGCTCACCCGCAAGGTCTCGAGCCATGACAGCACCGCCACCAGCATGGTCTATGTCGGGGTGGTGGGGCTGGTGCTGACCAGCGCGGTGGGCGTGTTCTTCTGGAAGCAGCCCGACCTCACCTCGCTCATATTCTTCGGGACGGTGATGGTGACCTCGACCCTGGCGCACGGGCTGATGACCGTGGCGCTGTCGCGCACGCCAGCCAGCACGCTGCAGCCGTTCAACTACCTGTCGCTGCCGTGGGGCATCTTCCTCAGCTACCAGGTGTTCGGGCACCTGATCGATCCGATCTCGCTGATCGGCGCCGCGGTGATCGTGGGGGCGGGGCTGGTGGTGATGGCGCGGGAGCGTCACCTGGCGCGGCTCGGAGGCAAGCGGCGGGCCGAGGCGGCTGAGGACTCGCCGACGCACTGACGATGAAAGCGCTGGCGGCCGAGGCTTGAAAGTGCCCGGTGGCAGGGGCATGTCAGTGGCGATCTTCCAAGGGAAGTAAGGATTGGTCATGGCCGTGTTCCTGGTAGTCGCGCTGGTCGTCCTGGTCGCTACGATTGCCGGCAGCTATCTGCTCCGTGGCCGCCAGGCAGCCCAGCGGCAGGAACTGCTGGAGCGCCGGGTCGAGGCCTATATGCACACGATCCGCAGGGAGGGGGATAACCCCCAGCTCGCGGCAATGACCGATCTCGAGCTGCGCGACCTGCTGCTGTCGAGTGCCCGCAACCTGAGGTTGCAGTCGGAGCGGCGCTGGTTCGTGCTGGCCGGCGGCGGGATCCTGGTGTTCCTGGTGGCGATCATGGTCGCGACGCAGGACGGCACCAGGGGGCTAGCGCTGGCGCTGCTGGTGGGGGCGCTCGTGCTCTACGGGCTCAACGAGTTCCTGGCGCGGCGGATGCGGGAGCCGCTGAAGGAGCAAGGGCTCGATGCGGAGCGGCTGCGGGTGGAGTAGCTAGCGCCGCCGCATGCGGCCGGCCATGAACACGATGCAGCCGGCGAGGATGAGGGCCACGGGGACGATCACCAGGAGCGAGAGTACCGTGCCGTCGATATGGCCGGGCTGGCCGGCGGCGTTGCGGAACTCGGACAGGCCGTAGCGCTCGAAAGCGAGGATGCCGGCCCCCAGGGTGACGAGGGTGGAGGCGAGCTTGACGTAAGGCTTCATGGCGGGTCCGGGCGCTGCGTTCCCGTCCTAGATAGGCCGGTGGGCAGCACCCGGCAAGCCGGGGGTCAATTGCCGACGCAGAAGCTCATGTTGGGGCCGCCAGCGCAGACGCTGCTGCCGAAAGAAGGTCCGCCGTAGAAGCCGCCATACGGACCGTAGAAGGAACGGTAGGGCCGGTAGTAGGACCGGGGACGCACGACGACGCGGGGCTCGTCGTAGTAGTCGCGATCGGAATAGCGGTCGCCATAGCCAACCCGGTCGGCGGTGAGATAGCGGGCGCTGACCCACCCATCGCCCGAGCCGGTATCGACGAAGCACCAGCTGCCGCGGCAGTGGTCGATCTCGACCGCATCGCCCGGCCGCAGCACGTCTACGACGGGGAAGCCGGTGCCGGCGCCGGCGCGGACATTGACGGTGGCAGAGGCATAGGCGGGGGCGGCGGTAGCGGCGGCGGTGCCGAGCAACAGCGCCAGGGCGGCGCCGGAAATCGAGTTGTGTGAGGCGGGTCGGGGACATCAGCTCCTCCTTATTGTTGCGTCGGGGGGCAAACGACCGGAGTGGCCGAAAAGCTGCGCCGGACTTGCTGAACCGAAGCTGAACGAGCCGACGCGCCCCGGGGGAGGAGGACCGGAGCGCGTCGCGCGACGGGCGGTGCGGGCGCCCTGGGGAGAGACTCAGTAGGAGGCGCCGAGGCAGAACGAGGCGTTGTTGCCGCCGACGCAGAAGGAACCACCGCCGCCGACCATAGCCGCCGTAGCCGTAATCGACATCATGCGGCCAGTAGGGGCCGGGACCCGGACCGGGGGCATAGTCGAGGACGCTGGCCTTTACCCAGCCATCCTGGCCGGGGATCTTGATCTTGACCCAGTTGCCCCAGGTGTTGAGGACCCGGACCTTCTGCCCCTCGGAGACCCAGTTGACGACACTGGCGCCATTGTGGTGGTGGGCGCGGACCTTGGCGTTCTGGTCGACCCAGGCGTATCCGGCAGCGAACGAAGCGCCAGCGGTGGCGATCACGGCGGCGGTGGCGATCGCGGCGATCTTCAGAGTGCGGGTAAACATCTGCGGTGTTTCCTTGCTTCAGGGTTGCTGGCATCGCTGCCTTGACCACGAAGCTAGGACCGGCCGGATGAACCGGAGCTGAAGCGGCTGTTTATACTGCGTTTCTGCTAGCGGTGATTGCAGGCGACAGTATCGAGGAAGATCGTCATCGTCGTCGTTGTAGTCGTCGAAGAAGCCGAAGCCGCGGCGGTGCAGGTGCTGGCGGGGGTTGAACAGCAGCTCGGGCGGGGTGACTTCGGCCTTGGCGGCGGAGCCGACGAGGTAGGAGCCGCGGGCCCAGCCGGCCGCTACGCCATCGACGAGCACCAGGCACCAGTTCGAGCCGCAGGTGCAGCTCTGGAGGTGCACGCGGGTGCCGTCGCGCAGCTGGCCGACGGTGTAGTAGCTGCTGCCGGGGCCGGCGCGCAGCGGGATGGTGCCCGAGGCGCGGGCGGTGTTGCGCGAGGCGGCGTCGGCTTCCGCCGCAACGCCGAGCGCGACGACGAGGGCCAGGGCGAGGGGAGCGAGGCGCATTGCGGATCTCCAGCGGCCGGCCGGCAAGCACCGGCATTGCCAGCGGTTCTAGCGCCGGGACGATTCCGGCGCCAGTGGGAGCGGCTACAGCCGGGTGGCGCCGTGGTCGCCGACGGCGGGCTTGGTGCCGGTGGCGGCGGCGGCGAGCATCACGGCATAGGCGACGAGCTTGTTGGGGCCTTCCCAGAGCTCGGCATCGTCGGGGGTGACGGTGACGAGGCGGATGTCGGGATCCTCCGGGCCGTCCCACCAGGCCTGCATGAAGGGCGACCACAGCTCCTTGATCGTGGCGCGATCGTCGCTGACCTCGGCGCGGCCGGTGATGGAGACGAAATCGGAGGCGCCGGGATCGGCGAAGCCGAGGCTCACCAGCGGATAGGACTCGATCTGCCCGACCAGCGACGGCACCGGCTCGCCGGTGGCGCGGGCGATGGTGTGGCCGCCCGAGGCGCCGACGAGGAAGCGGATGGCGATGGCCGTCGCGATCGACGAAGGCGGTGAGCGGGCGCAGCCGGTGCCGCTCGCCGTCATGGGTGGTGAACATGCAGACGCGGATCTTCTCGGCCAGGCGCCAGGCGTGATCGGCGATCTCGGCGGGGCTGAGCTGCTGCTCTTCGTTGGCCATGGCGGTTCTCCTTGTTGGCCGAGGCGCAACGGAGGAGAACGCCGGTGGTTGCGGCTAGGTGGCGTCCACCTCGCCCTTCATCGAGGGATGGATGCGGCAGACATAGGGGTGCGCGCCCTTGGCGGAGATCTTCACCCTGGCGCCGGTGCCCGGCTGCAGCTGGCCGGTATCGAAGGCGCCATCGGCGGCGGTGGCGGTATGCGGAACGGTGTCGCGGTTGACGAAGGTGATGGTGTCCCCAGCCTTGACCTTCAGCTGGGCGGGCATGAACTGGTGCCCGGCGATGGTGACCGTGTGACCGGCCGCCTCGGCGGGCAGGGCGCCGAGTGCGAGTGTACCCATGGCGAGGGGAATGGCGATGGCGGCGGCGGCGAACGGATTGCGCATCTTGTGCCTCCTTTCGGCATGGCGCCAAGGCTAGGGGCCGGCGGGCGCCGGCGCAATGGAAGGTCGCGGAGTGGTGAAGGGATCGCGGGCGTGGCGAGGCGCCCGACGGCCGGGAGCCTCGGGGTTCTCGAAGAAGGTGGGACGTGGCCGGCGAGGCGTTTGCCCCACGCGGGTAGTCCGCAGTTGAAAGAGGCTCGCGCCTCGCCGGCCGGCCGGGGTTTTGGGCTTATGGCACGAGGGCCCGGGCGCATCCCGTGCCGCATCGCGAGACCGGAGGGCGTTGGCAGGCGGCGATCCCTTCGATCCGTCCCGGCTGCCTCTTCCCGCTGCCCTTGCCAGGCAGCTTCCAGTCCTGGTGGAGCGGGCATCGCCCCACCTCGCGTCCATAGCGGCGTCCCCGGCGAACCGGTTCGCTCCGCTCGTGCTTTGGGCCTGGCACGGGGCGACCCCCGCACCACCCGACCATCCTCCACGCAGACCGTTCGTCGCGACCCCGTCCCGCGCGGGAAGACGCAGGCATCATGCGGCGCGCATAAGGGAGGGGGATTGATTTTTCGCGGCGGCGGGAAAGAGAGGCGGAATTTGCGGGCCCTTGCCGACGCCCGAGGTAGATGCAGATGGGACCTATTTGCAGAAAGTCACCGGGTCATCCCCGCGAACGCGGGGATCTCCGTTGCGGGCTCGGGTGGCGGCTGCGCCAAAACGGGGATTCCGCTTTCGCGGGATGACCCGGTGGGTGGCGGGATGCCTCCTCTCCCCTGAGGGGAGAAGGTGGCGCGAAGCGCCGGATGAGGGGTTCAGCTTCGCCCGCTGCGCTCATTGAGAGCCTGAACCCCTCATCCTTGCTGCGCTACGTCGCTTCGCTCGTGGCGACGCGACCCTCTCCCCTCAGGGGAGGGGTGCCAAACATGAGGCGCTGGCGGGCGCCACGCGCCCCCTCTGCCGCGGCGGGGATGGGAGAAACTCCGTAATCCGGCTTAGGGGGAGTTACGCATGCGGGGCGTCGCGACTCGGGGTTGGCTGGGGCTTTCAACCAGCGGGGGCCGGCGATGGCACGGTACTATGTGAACGACAGGGCGCAGGCGAACGGCGACCACGAGGTGCACCAGCAGAGCTGCTCCTACCTGCCGGCGGCGGAGAACCGCACCTATCTCGGCGACTTCGGGGATTGCCGCGAAGCGGTGCGCGAGGCGCGCAGGCGCCATCCGCAAAGCAACGGCTGCTACTGGTGCGCCGACGCCTGCCACACGAGCTAGCTCAGTCGCCGAGTTTCACGGTGCGCCAGGTCTGGATGCGGCGGACCGGGCCGGGGCGGCGGATGCTGAGGTTGCCCCAGTCGCCGGGCGAGGGCGAGGTGAGCGACACGCGCATGAACTCGGTGGTGCCGCAGCGCGAGCAGGGGAAGGGCACGGTGAGCGCCGGCTGCTCGGGATCGCAGAAGCGGACGAGGTCGGTGGCGAGATAGGTGGCGGACGCGCCGGCAGAGGTTGCACTTGACCGTCATCAGCTGGTTCTCGGCGGCGGCGTGCTTCAAGAGGTGCGTCTTGCCGGGGTAGCGCTTTTGCAGCCATGGGGGTTCGGGCATCTATCGCGGCCTCCTCGCGCCGGAGCCTGCGGCCGGCCCCGGCCGCGATCCCTCCTCGCATGGGGGAGGCAGGCGCGCGGCCGCTGCGTGCCTCGCCTTGCTGGGGCGGGATCGAGGCTGGGGCGAGGCGGCGCGCGCCGGCGCTGCGGTGGCAGAGGCGGACGGGCGGCGCGGCATGGGCAGGCATGAACGAGACTCGAATTCGTTCCTGTTTTGTTCTAGAGTAAGCGGCTCCTGACGTCCATGCCGGATCCACGCCCATGCCGACCCACACCATCCCCCTCAACGGCCGCCCCACCCGCCACCCGAAGTTCACCCCGGAGGAAGCCGAGGCGCTGCGGCAGAAGGGGTTTCGATTCTCGATCTATCGACCGGAGGAGGGGGAGTACCGCCTGAGCCTGCCGCTGCAGACGATCGAGGACCGGGGCGAGGGGACGCTGACGATCGAGCAGGGGTGAGGGGGCGACCGCGCCGGCCTGGGCCGGGTCAGTCGAGGCGGGCGCAGAAATCGTAGCTGTCGGTGCCGTCGGTGAAGAAGTAGCCGAGGATCACCACCGGGTTGCCGTCGGACACGCGGATGGTGGAGCGGCCGTGCATGGTCGCGGTGTCGTCGGGCGCGAACGGGCCGGAGAGGAATTTCAGCGTGCCTTCGGCATCGAGCGAAAACTCGCCCTCGGGGTTTTCGATGCCGCGCACGGCATAGCGGCCATCGGCGAGATCGAAGGTGTAGGTGAAGGTGTCCATGTCGAGCCCGCTGCGGCACGCATAGGTGCCCGGAACCAGCGCGGTGCTGGCAGCATAGCTCGACGAGATCTCGAACGGCGCGGCGACGGCTGGCGCGGCGAGCGGCAGGAGCAGCAGGGCGGCGAGGCTGGACGATTGGCGCATGGGACGGCCTAAAGCGTTGCGGTGCAAGGTGTCTAGCGTAGCGGCGCGGTGGCGTGAAGGGGAGCGGAAGCTGGCGCTGGTCCAGTCAGCGGCTCCTGACGTCCATGCCGGATCCACGCCCATGCCGACCCACACGTTTCCCCTCAACGGCCGCCCCACCCGCCACCCGAAGTTCACCCCGGAGGAGGCGATGCGGCAGAAGGTTTTCGAGCCATTCGAGCGTAGCTCTCATGGCCTTCTCCCTGTCGCCACCAAGGAAGAATGGGGCCCGTATCCTTCCTCTGCGAATGCGTGGCACGGGGTGATGCCGTTGGCCTCGTTGTAGGCGATCTGCTTGTCGCGCCACTGGCGACAAACAATCCCCAGGTCAGTTAACTTTCCGGTAACCATCCCCTTGCGGTCGGCTTGGGCGATGTGATTAGGTCGCCCGGTATTTGGGGGTTTTCATAATGAATAGAGTGGTTTCCGCGGTCGTTCTGACCGCGTTTCTGGCTGGCTGCGCGACTTCGCCAAAGGATATCTCGCCGTCATATGTCTCGCCTGTGCTGTATCAGAACCTGACTTGCCAGCAGCTTGCCGGTGAGGCGGCGCGGGTTTCTGCGGCCGCTGCTGCGGCGACGGGAGCGCAGCAGAACCAGGCGAGCAAGGATGCGGCGATGGTTGGGGTCAGCCTGGTGCTGTTCTGGCCGGCGGCGTTCTTTATTGGCGGGGACAAGGGCAATGCTGCCGAGGTGGCGCGGCTCAAGGGGGAGATGCAGGCTATCGAGCAGGCGAACATCCAGAAGAACTGCGGGATTCAGTTCCAGCGGGGCTGAGTTGGGGCTTTGTGTGTTCGGGGCGGGCCTTTGGGTCCGCCCTTTTTGTTGGGGGTCACCCTTGCATCGCGCTCGTGGCTCACCCCTCATCCGGCGCTGCGCGCCACCTTCTTCCGCAAGGGGAGAAGGGGGGGCATTGTGCGTCGAGGAACTGGGCTGGGCCGGGGTGGGAAGGTACCCCCACCCTAGCTTCGCCAAGGCGCTTTGCGCCTAAGCTGCGCTACCCTCCCCGCAAGGGGGAGGGAGGGGGGCGGTGCGCTTGGCCGTCCCCTCCACCATGTTTCGGGTGGGCCTTTCGATCGTGGCTCTCGAGGCCTTCTCGTCTCAAATCGCTCCAGTGGAGCGATTTGCCCTTCGGGACGGGGGGAAGCCGCAAGAGGGTGGGAATAGCGCCCTTGGCCGCCCCCTCCACCACCCTTCGGGTGGTCCCCCTCCCCCGTGAACGGGGGAGGATCAGTCCGCGCTGAGGCGTTCGCCTTCGAGGGTGTCGAGTTCCATTTCGCGCAGGCGCTTGATCTCGTCGCGGAGCCTGGCGGCCTTCTCGAATTCCAGGTTCGTGGCGGCTTCGCGCATTTCGCGTTCCAGGTCCTTGATGACGGCGGCGAGGTTGGCGCCGGCCTGGACTTTCTCGCGGCCGGACTTGTCCTTGCCGATCGAGACGGTGACGTGGTCCTGCTCGTAGACGGAGTCGACGATCTCCTTGATGTTCGACTTGACGCTCTGCGGGGTGATGCCGTTGGCCTCGTTGTAGGCCGCTGCTTCTCGCGGCGGCGGGTGGTTTCGGCCATGGCGCGGTCCATCGAGCCGGTGATGTGGTCGGCGTAGAGGATGACCTTGCCGTCGACGTTGCGCGCGGCGCGGCCGATGGTCTGGATCAGCGAGGTCTCGGAGCGCAGGAAGCCTTCCTTGTCGGCGTCGAGGATGGCGACGAAGCCGCATTCGGGGATGTCGAGGCCCTCGCGCAGCAGGTTGATGCCGACCAGCACGTCGAAGGCGCCGAGGCGGAGGTCGCGGATGATCTCGATGCGCTCGATGGTGTCGATGTCGGAGTGCATGTAGCGGACGCGGATGCCCTGCTCGTGCATGTACTCGGTGAGGTCCTCGGCCATGCGCTTGGTGAGCACGGTGACCAGCGTGCGGTAGCCGGCGCGGCTGACCTGGCGGATCTCGTCGACGACGTCGTCGACCTGGTTCTTGGCCGGGCGGATCTCGACCGGCGGGTCGATGAGGCCGGTGGGGCGGATCACCTGCTCGGCGAAGACGCCGTTGGCCTGCTCCATCTCCCAGGCGCCGGGGGTGGCGGAGACGTAGACGGTCTGCGGGCGCATGGCGTTCCACTCCTCGAAGCGGAGCGGGCGGTTGTCCATGCAGGAGGGGAGGCGGAAGCCGTATTCGGCGAGCGTCGCCTTGCGGCGGAGGTCGCCGCGATACATGGCGCCGAGCTGGCCGACGGTGACGTGGCTCTCGTCGATGAAGACCAGCGCGTCGTCGGGCAGGTATTCGAACAGCGTCGGCGGCGGCTCGCCGGGCTTGCGGCCGGAGAAGTAGCGCGAATAGTTCTCGATGCCGGCGCAGGAGCCGGTGGCTTCCATCATCTCGAGATCGAACAGGGTGCGCTGCTCGAGCCGCTGCGCCTCGAGGAAGCGGCCGGCGCCGTTGAGCTCCTGCAGGCGCGCCGCGAGCTCCTTGCGGATCTCCTTGATGGCGCCGGAGAGGGTGGCGCGCGGCGTCACGTAGTGGCTGTTGGCGAAGATGCGGACGCTCGAGCAGGTCGGAGGACTTCTTGCCGGTCAGCGGGTCGAACTCGGCGATCTGCTCGATCTCGTTGCCGAACAGCGTGATGCGCCAGGCGGCGTCCTCGTAGTGGGCGGGGAAGAGTTCGACGGTGTCGCCGCGGACGCGGAAAGTGCCGCGGGTGAAACCGGCGTCGCCGCGCTTGTACTGCAGCTGCGCGAGGGAGCGGAGCAGCTCGCGCTGGTCGACCTTCTGGCCCTTGCTGCAGGTCGAAGGTCATGGCGGTGTAGTCTTCGACCGAGCCGATGCCGTAGATGCAGGAGACCGAGGCGACGATGATGACGTCGTCGCGCTCGAGCAGCGAGCGCGTCGCGGCGTGCCGCATGCGGTCGATCTGCTCGTTGATGGTCAATTCCTTCTCGATATAGGTGTCGGTGCGCGGGACGTAGGCCTCGGGCTGGTAGTAGTCGTAGTAGGAGACGAAGTACTCGACGGCGTTGTCGGGGAAGAAGGACTTCATCTCGCCGTAGAGCTGGGCGGCGAGGGTCTTGTTGGGGGCGAGGATCAGCGCCGGGCGGCCGGTGCGCGCGATGGTCTGCGCCATGGTGTAGGTCTTGCCCGAGCCGGTGACGCCGAGCAGCACCTGGTCGGTCTCGCCGTTGTCGACGCCCTCGACCAGGTCGGCGATGGCGGTGGGCTGGTCGCCCTTCGGCTCGTAGGGGGTGACGAGCCGGAACGGGATGCCGCCCTCGGATTTGTCGCGCGGGGCCGGGCGGTGGGGCTTCCACTCCTTGTTGCCCTCGACCTCCTTGCGGCCGTGCAGGATGATGTCCTCGAGCGCCTTCACGGTGGCGGAGATGCCGACGGTCTGCGCCCCGGCGAGGGACTGGCCGGGCATGTTCCTGGCCTTGACCTTTTTCTTCGAGGTCTCGAGCGCCTCGCGCAGCTGCTCCATCGCCGCGGGGTCCTTGGCGGCTTCGCGGGAGATGTCGCGCGCCGTCAGCTTGCCGGAGGGAACGTGGCCGAAGCCGGCCTGCTCGGTCTCGCCGAAGCCGCTGAAATCGGGGCGCTCGACCGAGTTGGCCTTGGACTTCGGGGCCTTGAGCTGCATGCCGGTGGCGGCGGAGCGGGTGGCTTTCTTGGGCTTGGTGCTCGCGTCTCCCCCCTCCCAGCTGCGCCACGGGCCTTCGGCCCTGGCTGCGCTACCTCCCCCGCGAGGGGGGAGGTGGAAGAAAGAGGTTGCGGCTTGAGGGGCTGGATGCCGGTGCCGGCGGCTTCGGCGGTGCGGCGGGCGGCGTTGTCGAGGGCGCGCTTGTTCTTCAGCCGCTCCTGCGGCAGGCGCTTGTTGAGCTGCTCGGCCTCGGCCTTCTCGATCTCGCCGATGAAGTCGTCGATGGAGAAGTCACTCGAGGGTTGCTTGGAGGCCATGGACCTGTCTCGTGCAGCGGGCTGGGGCAGCGGGCACCATAGATAGGTGCGCTGCCAGACGGTGTCAGTAGGGTGAGGGAGAAAGCTAGCACGGGGGGAACGGAATGGGAACAGGGTAGGGGGTCGAGGGCCATCGTCTGTCGACAGGCTCAGGATGAGGGCTGGTCGGCTTGTGTTCAGGAATGGGTGATCGGGGGCCGGGAACGATCTGGAACGGGGTAGGTTCACCCACACAGCCGAAGCGTCAGGCTTTCAATGCAGCAAGGGAGGAGTTTCCCGATGGCTAACCAGAAAGATCAAGACAAGAACCGGCCGCAACAGGGCCAGCAGAGCCGCGAGAGCCGCCAAGGCGGCATGGGCTCGCAGCAAGGCGGGCAAGGCGGCCAGCAGTCCGGCCAGGGTGGCCAGGGTGGCCAGCAGCGCCAGGGCGGCCAGCAAGGCGGCCAGGGCGGCTCGGGCTCCCGGCAAGGCGGCCAGGGCGGCCAGCAGTCCGGCAAGTCGAGCCAGGGCGTGCAACAGGGCCGGTCCGGTCAGCATAGCCAAACCGATGACAACCAGGACGACATGGGCCGGGACATCAACAACCCGGGCCGGTCGAGCACCAATAACCGCAAATAGCGGAAGCGAATGGATACGAGGCCGGCGGAACCACCGCCGGCCTCACTCATGGGAGGCCAGCGTGCCCGAGCGTATGCTAAAGCTGCACGATCTGCTGCCCCTGTGGGAGCACAAACTCGCGCACGCCCTGCACGAGCCCGAACTCGACAGCCTCGCCGGGCGAGATATGGATCTCGCTGTGCCGCCGGGCGAGCAGCACGGGCTCCGGGATCGAGGAACGCTCACGCAGGATTTCGTCGGTGCGCTCATCATCCGCCAGCGCTGCATCAAGCGATGACTGCAGGCGCCGGGCAGTCATCTCGGTAGCCCCCATGGTCGTCGGATGGATCATGAACATGGCGTGGCGCGAGCAATAGCGCTCGGCGGCCGAGAGGAACACGGCGACGGCGATCGAACTGACGCTGCCGGTGTTATAGATCGCGACGGTCAGGGGCAGGGCGCGGATGTGGTTGTAGAGATAGATCCCATCCGCGACGTAGCCACCGTTCGACGAGAACTCGAGGTGCACGACCTCTGCCCCCTCGTTGGCCGCGACGTTGAGCGCGGCCGCTATCCGACTGACGCCGGCCGGCTCGATCATGCCGGTGAAGCCGAACCAGGCCTCGTTGGTGTTTGGGAGAGGTGGCACGAAGGGCAAACGAGCGCGGAGCTCGGAGGGTTCCTCGGTGGCCGGTGGGGGTATTGGGCGATGGGCTGCTGATGGGCTGAACCCCTCACCCCAGCTCCGCTACGTCGCTTCGCTCCTAGCTGCGCTACCCTCTCCCCTCAGGGGAGAGGGGCTGTGAGATCGGGGGGAGGGGGCACCTACCACCGGCGGCTCTGCTTCAGTGGACATGGACCGAGCTGACGTTGCCGGCGAGGAAGCCGTTGAGCTCCGGCTGGCTGTAGTTGATGCGGTCGCAGTAGGATTTGAAGTCGCGGTCGCGGCAGAGGGTGACGGAGACGTCGCCTTCGATGCGGACCGAGGAATAGAGGTTGTCGCGGTGGAGCAGCAGCAGGTCGCGGGCGTTGAAGCCGGCCTCGGCGCAGAGCGACTCGCCGGTGAAGTTGCGGCCGGAGTAGAGGCAGACGAGGCCGGGGCCGCCCTCCTTGTAGCCGAGGCGGCGGCAGGTAGTAGGGGCCGATCAGGTTGGGATAGGGCGCGCGGCCGAAGCTCAGCTTGTAGCGGTCGACCCAGCCCTGCGCGTAGCCGACCCTGATCTGGCACCAGAAGCCGGAGCAGCGATCGACCCGCACCGGGATCTGGCCGGGGACCTCGCCCACCAACTGGTATTGCTTGCCGGGCCCCTCGAACATGGGGAGCGGGAAGTCGGTCCAGGCGGCAGAGCCGGTCTCGACGGCCGCGGCGGAGCCGATGCCCAGGGCAAGGAGGGCGGCGCAGAGGGCGAGCTTGAGCAGATCGCGCATGGAGTGAGGCCTCTCGGAATCCGGTCGATGCGGGGGAGGCTAGCGCAGAGGCCGGTGCGCCGGAAGTGGGGGGCGGCGACAAAGTAAGGTTTTGGTGTCCGGCTGTTGCGGCGCGGCCCGCCGGGCGCTCCTATGGGGCGCACGAAGGGAGGACGGCGATGGACATTCGATCGACACTGGCCGAGCTCTGCGACGCCTTCAACGCGCATGACCTCGACCGCGTCATGACGTTCTTTGCCGAGGACTGCGTCCTCGAGATGCCGCGGGGGACCGAGCCGTGGGGCTCGCGCTTCGCGGGCAGGCAGGCGGTGCGGGTCGCGCTGGCCGCGCGCTTCGAGGGCCTGCCGGATGTGCATTACGGCGACGCGGAGCACTTCGTCGATGCGGAGGCCGGCACCGGGATGTCGAAATGGCTGCTCACCGGCACGACGCCGGACGGGACGCGCCGGGAGGTGCGTGGGTGCGATTTCTATTCGTTCCGCGAGGGGAAGGTGACGCGGAAGGATTCGTATTGGAAGATTGTGGAGTAGGAAGGCTCCTCCCCACTCTCTCGGTCGTCATTGCCTGCTTAGTGCGGGCAACCCAGGGCCCGGAACTGGGTCGCCCGGACAAGCCGGGCGATGACGGCGGAGGAAGGGGGGAGTATGGGGCGCGAGCGGGGACCCTCCTCGGCGCTCAGCGCGCGATGACGCGCTTGTTTCCGGCTTCGTCGAGGGCGACGTAGATGAAGCGGCCTTCGGTGACCTTGACGCGGTCGTTGAGGCGGTTGCGGCGGACCCAGGCTTCGACGGCGATGGTGATCGAGGTGGTGCCGATGCGGTCGATGCTGGTGTAGACGCAGAGGATGTCGCCGACCTTGACCGGGGCGATGAAGCTCATGGCTTCGACGGCGACGGTGACGACGCGGCCGCTGGCGGCTTCGACGGCGGCGATGGCGCCGGCGATATCCATCTGGCTCATCACCCAGCCGCCGAAGATATCGCCGGCGGGGTTGGTGTCGGCGGGCATGGCGAGGGTGCGGACGGTGAGGGTGCCCTCCGGCTCCGGGGCTCCAGGCTGCAGCGTCTCAGTGCGCATGGGGAATTGGTCCTTTCGGCGGCCAGCGGCCGATCTCTTCCTCCCAGTGCCGGCGGCACAGGGAAACATAGACTGATTTCTCGATCGAGACCTGGTTGCCTTCGGTGAGCACGCCGCCGTCCTCGCCGCGGCGCACCACCATGGTCGCCTTGCGGCCGCAGAAGCAGATGGTGCGGATCTCGCGCAGCTCGTCGGCGATGGCGAGGAGCTCGGAGGAGCCGGGAAACAGCTTGCCCTGGAAATCGGTGCGCAGCCCGAAGCACATCACCGGCACGTCGAGCCGGTCGCTGACGCGGGCGAGTTGCCAGACCTGGGCGGCGGTGAGGAACTGCGCCTCGTCGACGAAGACGCAGTCGACCTTCGATTCCTGGATGTGGTCGTGGACGCGCTGGTAGAGGTCGTCGTCGGCGCCGAACATCTCGGCGGGGGCGGAGATGCCGATGCGCGAGGTGATCACCCCGACGTCGCCCGCGGCATAGAGCGAGGAGGTGAACAGCAGCGTGCGCATGCCGCGTTCGACATAGTTGTAGGATGCCTGCAGCAGCAGCGTCGACTTGCCGGCATTCATGGTGGAGTAGGAGAAGTAGAGCTTGGCCATCGTGCCCCTTCATGCCCGAGCGGCATGGGGGCGGCGAGGGCAATCGGCGGCTCTCAACAAAAAAGCGGCCACCTGGCGGAGGTGGCCGAACACGCCGATGGGGCTCGGCACGGGACGGCTGTTGGCAAGGCGCCGGCCCGTCGCCGAGGGGCTTGGGGAAACCCCTGGGCAGGGGCCAAGCTATTGAGCGGACATGACAAGCGTGTGACGCAGTGCCATCATCGCGTCACGATCACACCCTAGCCGTCGCAGCACGGGTGGGCACCTGGAGAGCCATATGGGAAAGCTATTGAGGGCTGGGCTGGCGCTGCTCGTCGCTGCGTCGATGACCGGGCCGGTATTGGCGCAGAGTGCCACGATCGAGGGCGTCTGGCAGCCGGACAAGAATTCCGACTATGAGATCAGCTTTTGCGGCAAGGACAACCAGCAACTGTGCCTCAAGGTGCTGGCGATCCGCGACCGCATGGACAAGCCGGAAAACCGCCCGTACATCGGCACGAACATCATCGACAAGGCGAGGCCGGTCGGCAAGAACCGCTGGCGGGGCAACCTCAACCTGTTCGGGCAATCGGCGGATACGACGATCATCCTGCAGAGCGCGAACACGATCGAGCTCAAGGGCTGCCTTTACCTGGTGATCTGCAAGTCGCTCAAGCTGACGCGGGTGCAGTAGGCGCTCTTTTCCTGAAAGCGCTCCTACTCGGCGGGCTGGGTCCGGCGGGGCTTGCGGAGCGCCGGCACCGCTTCGACGAGGACGATGGCGAAGAAGATCAGCGCGGCGCCGGCATAGCCGACCGGGCTCAGGCGCTCAGCCATCAGCAGCGCGCCGCCCAGCGCGGCGAAGAGGCTTTCGGCCGAGAGGATGATGGCGGCGTTCGAGGCCGGCACGTGCTGCTGCGCGATGGCCTGCAGCGTATAGGCGACGGCGGTGGACAGGAGGCCCGCATAGAGGATTTCGATCCAGCCGTCGGCGAGCGCGAAAAAGTCCGGGGTCTCGGTGGCGAAGGCGAGCAGCAGCGACAGCAGGCCGACGACGAGGAAGCTCAGCGCCGAGAGCAGCACCGGCAGGCCGGTCTGCTTGCCCAGATGGCCGATGAGGAACACCTGTCCGCCCCAGAACACCGCGCCCAGCACCATCAGCCCGTCGCCGAGGTTGAAGGCCGAGAGCTGGCCGCCGTTGAGGTAGAAGATGCCGACGAGGGCCAGCGGGGCGCCGGCATAGATCACTGGGTGCGGCTTGGCGCGCAGCGCGAGGTAGGCGATCAGCGGCACGAAGAGGACGTAGAGGGCGGTGAGAAAGCCCGAATTGGTGATGCTGGTGTAGATCAGCCCGTATTGCTGCGCCGCCGAGGCGACGAAGAAGCTGCCGGCGAGAACGGCGATGAGCAGCCACTGGCGGCCGGTGAGCGCGGCGACATTGGCGCGCTTCCAGCGGAACTCGAGCCAGGCGAAGGGCAGCAGCGCGGCGGCGCCGAGCAGGTAGCGGACGCCGGCGAAGGTCATCGGCCCCATGTGATCCATCGCCGTCTTCTGGGCAACGAAGGCAAAGCCCCAGATGGCGGTGGCGAGGACGAGCAGGAGGACGGCGATGGGGCGGGACATGGGCGGGATGTACAGGGCGGGAGGCGGGGCGTCGAGGGGGGCGCCGGCCGGCTCCCTCCCCTTGATGGGAGGGCTGGGGTGGGGTGGGGCGAGCGCGCTTGACGAGAGGGCTGAACCCCTCACCCGAGCTGCGCTAGGTCGCTTCGCTCCCAGCTTCGCTACCCTCTCCCCTCAGGGGAGAGGGGCTCCCGGGGGAGAGGGGAGAGGAAAGGGAAGGAAGGGAAGCTTTCAGCTTAGCTCGGCGTCGAGGGCCTTGATCAGGCGGTCGATCTCCTCGGGGGCGGTGTAGTGGGTGAAGGAGAGGCGGAGGACGCCGTGGGTGGGGGGAATGCCGAGGGCCTCGAGCAGGCGCCAGGCGTAGAAGTGGCCGCCGCCGGCCATGATGCCGGTGCGTGGCGAGGCGCTCGGCGACGGGGGCGGCGGGCTCGGCGAGGGCGAGGGCGACGGTGGGGGCGCGGTGCTCGGCGGTCGGCGGGGCCGATGAGGCGGATGTCGTTGCGGGCACGCAGGTAGTCGAGCAGCGGGGCGAGGAGGGCGGTCTCCTGCGCGCGCATGGCGGCGTGGGCGCGCGCGGAACGGGTCGGCGCCGGCGAGGCGCCGGCGATCGCGGCGACGCGCTCGAGATAGTCGGCGATGCCGGCGGAGGCGGCGATCTGGGCGTGGTCGGGGCCGGCGGGGACGAGGCGCTTCCGCGGCTGGTCGGCGTTGAAGAAGTGCCCCTGGTTGGGGAGCTCGGCAGCGAGCGAGGGCCGTACCGCCATGATGCCCTGGTGCGGGCCGTAGGTCTTGTAGGCCGAGAACAGATAGATGTCGCAGCCGAGCTCGGCGAGGTCGGGCAGGCCGTGCGGGGCGTAGGAGACGCCGTCGACGATGGTGATGGCGCCGACGCTCTTCGCCTTCGCGACGATGTCGGCGACCGGGTTGATCTCGCCGACGATGTTGGAGGCGTGCGGGAAGGCGACGATGCGGACCTGGTCGTCGAGCAGGGCGTCGAGCCGGGCGGGATCGAGGTGGCCGGTGACCGGGTCGATCTGCCACTCGCGCACGTTGACGCCGCGATCGGCGAGGCGGCGCCAGGCGCCGATATTGGCCTCGTGGTCCTGGTTGGTGACGATGACGGCATCGCCCGGCTGCAGCCAGGCGGCGAAGGCGTTGCCGAGCGAGTAGGTGTTGGCGGAGGTGGAGGGGCCGAAATGAATCCAGTCGGCGCCGACGTTCAGCGCCGCGGCGAGGCGCTCGTGCGCGAGGTCCATGGCGCGGCCGGCCTCGCGCGACGCGGGATAGGCGCCGTAGGGCTGCACCTTGGTGGCGCGGTAATAGCGCTCGAGCCGCTCCAGCACATGGCGCGAGGTGTAGGAGCCGCCGGCGTTCTCGAAGAAGGCCCAGCCGTCGAGGCTCGGCTCGGTGAAGGCCGGGAACTCGGCGCGGAACAAGGGCGGGGTCGAGGGGCAGGGTCATGTGTCGCCGGGGGCTCGGGTGCGGGAGGAGCAACGGTTATCCGAGCCTCGCTTTCGGCGCAACAAGAGCCCCGGCGGGGCTATGCCGGGGCTCTCGGGGCGCCTTGAGGCCGGACGCTTGGTCGGCTGGTGTTGGGGAAACCCAGCCATCCGGCCACCTGCGGGCCGGAGGGACGCGGCCCGTGCTTGGGAGGCAGGATGAAGCTAGCGGAGTGGAGATTTCCGCAGTGTGTCCGGCGGATGAAATCGAGGCAAGGTTGGGGGGCGACGGCAGCGTCGGTGCCTGAGGGGAGTGGGCTGAGGAGAGGCTGAACCCCTCACCCTAGCTACGCTACGTCGCTGGCGCTCCTAGCTGTGCTACCCTCTCCCCTCAGGGGAGAGGGGGTGCCCCGGGCGGGGTTTCGCGGGTCAGGAAGCGATGTATTCCTTGAGGGCGAGGGCTTCCTGTTCGGTTTCCTCGATCTTGCGCTTCACCACGTCGCCGATCGAGACGATGCCGACGAGGTCGGAGCCCTCGAGCGACCGGGATGTGGCGGATGCGGTAGCGGGTCATCAGCTCCATGAGCTCGCCGATGGCGGCCTGGCGCGTGGTGGTGATCACCTTGGCGGTCATCGCCAGCCGGACCGGGGAGGCGAGCAACTGGGCCGGATCGTCGCCCAGGTGCCGGACGATGTCGCGCTCGGACAGGATGCCGGCGACCTTGCCCTTCGCGTCGATGACGACGACGGCGCCGATCTTGTGCTGGTTGAGCACGCGCACCGCCTCCGCCAGCGGCGCCCCGGCCTCGACCGTGTGAACGGTACGGCCCTTGGATTGAAGGATATTCTCGACTTGCATCGCAAACCTCCTCTCAGGCGGGCATAGTGCGCCAAAGGGGGATGTGGGGCAAGCACGGGCTAATGCGTGAGAGGGGTGGGGCAGCCCCGGCATAGCGGGGCCGCCCCTCATGTCAGTTGGACTTCCGGACGCCTTCGCCCGGGGCGACCGGTTCGGGGAGGGTTACCGGTTCGCCGCTGGCTTCGGCGGTGACCGAGAGCTTGCCGGCCAGCGCCGAGGGGTTGTTCTCGGCGGCGGCGAGGTCGGGCAGGCCGATGCCGGCGGGGTCCTTGGCGGTGAGGGTGATGCGCAGGTCCGAGGCGTTGCCGCCGAGGAAATTGCCGAGCGCCTGGGCGGCCCTGAGCGCTTCCTCGGAATTGCCGAGGAAGGCGAGGGTCAGGCCCTGCGCCATGCCGGTCAGGTTGGTGCGGAACGTCTCCTCCGGCTGGCCGGCTTCCGCGGCGCCGTTGGCGACGAGCAGCTGGCCGACGCCGTGATCGACAATGCGGATGGTGATGTCCTTGATGGTGAGCAACTGGGCCGAGGCCATCGCCACGTCTGGATCGTCGGCGAACAGCGCTTCGGTGGCGTTGCCGAGGGTGCCCGACACGGCAATCAGGCCGAGGTCGCCGCCATCGAGCAGCAGGTTCTCGACGACGATGGTCGAGCTCGGCCGGTCCCAGCGCAGCTTGGTCGCGAGGCCCAGGGTGACCTCGGTGATGCCGCGGGCGAAGAGCTCGGGGGCGGGGGACTCGGTCATCGCCTCGGTGATCGGGACGACCAGGCCTTCGAGGGTGAGGGAAATGTCGGCGGGCATGCCGTTGACGTACTGGCCGAGGGTCGCGTCGAGGGCGGCAAGGCTCGCCTCGGTGCGTTCGCCCGGCTTGGCGCTGTCGGGGACATCGACGGCGAGGTCGGTGACCGACAGGCCCTCCATGGCGGGGACGAGCTTGCGCCAGTTGGCGGCGAACCAGGCCTCGTCGAGGCTGGTGGCAGCTCGCAGCGCCTCGATGGCGGCGTTGAAGTCCATCCGCTTCCAGGTGAAGTTGCCGAGCCGGACGTAGCCGTCGTCCTCGACGGTGATGTCGAGGTCGTCGACCGAGAACTCGGGATAGATGCCGGGCTCAAAGCCGCCGGCGGTGAAGGCGCCGACGGCGAACTTCACGGGCTTGCCAGCCTCGTCGGTGCCGATGCATGCGATGCCGTCGAGCTGCATCGGCTCGGTCGAAAAGGCGGTGAGCAGGTCGGTGTAGAAATCGACGAGCTTGCGGACGGTCTCGGGCGAGACCGTTGTGCCGGCCTTCTCCGCGGCCTCGGCCTCGGCAGTGAGGGCATAAATCTCGGGCCAGCCCTGGCTGAGCGCGCGGGCGCTGAAACCTTCGGCATGAGCCGCGCCGATCTCGCAGCTGAAACCAGTGCCGGTGAGCGTGCCGCCATCGAAGGTGAAGTCGGTGTAGATCTGCTTCATCTCGGTGGAGCCGGCGCTGCTGCCGGCGAGCCCGTAGAAGGCGAGGAGCGAGGCGATGTCGAGGCGGTCCATTTCCATGGCGCCGAAATCGAACTTGACGTTCTCGGGGCCGGTGACGGTGGAGCTGGCGACACTGGCGCTGGAGGCGACGCCGTTCTCAACCTCTTCGAGCGTGAGGCCGCGATAGGTGGTGACAGTCGGGCCGCCGCTGCCACCCTCGAGCGGCGGAACGGTGATGGTGATCTCGGGGATCTCGACGGAGGCCGCCGTCAGGTCGGCGAGGGCGGGGAGGGCAGAGACCGGGTCGGCGCTGAACAGCGCGCGGATCGCGGGTTCGCTCAGGTTGCCGTCGACCACGGTGATGGTCGGTACGCTGAGTTCGAAGGGCGAGTCGGGCGGCGCCTTGATGTCGGTGACGGTGAGGGTCTCGGCGAAGGCGCCGGAGGCGGTCAGCCCGGCCAGCGCGACGCCGAGCATGAGGGAGCGCAGCGCCGGGCGTCTCCTGCGGCCGGCGGCGTCGAAAGCGGAGAAGGTCATTCTGGTTACCTTTGGAACGGATTGCGCCGCCGCGACGCCAAGCCGCCGCGACGACGAAAAAAAGGCCGGGACAGAGGGGCCCGGCCAAGTTCTCTCATATTATTGCTGAGGACTATATGAACGGATTGCCGCTCATTCATCCTTCGCCGTGGCGGGACGCCAGGTGGAAAGCGGGGTGTGCTGGCGCGGGCGCTCGACCTTCAGGCTGCCGCTGAGGATCAGCCGCACCACTTCGACGAAGATGGCGAGGACCAGCGCACAGAGCGGCACGAACAGCAGCAGCACGTTCACGTCGATCTCGCCGCCGAGGAAGGTGCGCTCAGGGATCAGCCCGAAGAGCATCGCCATGCTGACGGTGATGAAGGTGAGGGAGAAAGAGATAGCCGCTGCAACGGACAGCGCGTTGCGCTTGCCCTTGGCCCTGGGCAGTCTTGCAAACATGGTGGGACCCCTGAAATCACATCGGTGTGACTTGAACAACCGAATGCGAGCTTGGTTCGTTAGGATCACGGTGAAGCGCGTACGATTTCATGGCATTCCTGTGGCAGGGGCGTGCGAGGAGGTCCCGGTGCGACCGTTCCCGAGTGTCGTGCGAGTTGCTTCGAGCCTCCTCGTACTCGCCTGTATCGCCACCGTTCCCAGCCCGGCACAGGAGGCTGTTGTCGGCGACGCGCCATGGCAGCCGGTGATCACCGGGCAGATCGAGGCCTTCCGCCACCACGATGCGCCCGCAGCGTTCCAGTATGCGGCCGATGCATTCCGGGTCCGGTTCACGTCGCCGGAGGCGTTCTTCGTCGCCATCATCGGCTCGGGCTACTCGCCGCTGATGACGTCGCGGTCGCACAGCTTCGGCGGCTTCCGCAAGCTGGGCGAGAAGACGGTGCTGCAGTCGGTGGCGCTGATCGGCAACGACCTCAGCCGCTACGAAGTGCTGTACCAGCTGGCCGAGGAGCCGGCGGGGTGGCGGGTGCAAGGTGTGCAGCTGATCAGGCAGCCGGGCATGGCGATCTAGGTTACTGGGTCGCGTATGCGGGGGGACGACCTCATCCTCACGGCGCACCACTTTGAGGGTGAACCGAAGCCGGCGCCTGTGGCCGACCCCTCATCCGGCTCGGCCTTCGGCCGATCCACCTTCTCCCTCAAGGGGAGAAAGGGAGGGCGGTGGCAGGATCCCGCCCAGCTCAGCGGGGCCCTCGCTTTTGGGGGCGGGAGGCCCTATCAGTGGCGCCGGATTTTTCTCCGGAGTTCAAGATGGCCTTCCTTTCCGACGCTCTCGACCGCATCCAGCCTTCGGCGACCGTGGCGATCTCGCGCAAGGCCGCGGACATGGCGCGGGAAGGCAAGGACGTGATCTCGCTGGCGGCGGGCGAGCCGGATTTCGACACGCCCGAGCATGTGCGCGAGGCGGCGATCCGCGCCATCAATTCCGGCAAGACGCACTACACCAACGTGGACGGCATCCCCGAGCTGAAGCAGGCGGTGGCGGAGAAGTTCAGGCGCGACAACGGCTTGCCGGTGGAGGCCGCGGACTGCTTCGTCGCTTCGGGCGGCAAGCAGATCATCTTCAACGCGCTGCTGGCGACGCTCAATCCGGGCGACGAGGTGGTGATCCCGGTGCCGTTCTGGGTGAGCTATCCCGAGATCGTGCGGCTCTGCGACGCCAACCCGGTCTATGCGGTGGCCGACGCCGCGACGGGCTTCAAGCTCAGGCCCGAGGTGCTGGAAGCGGCGATCACGCCCAGGACCAAGTGGCTGATCCTCAACACGCCGTCGAACCCGACCGGCGCGGCCTATACGGCGGACGAGCTGCGCGGGCTGGCCGAGGTGCTGCTGCGGCATCCGCAGGTGCATATCCTCACCGACGATATCTATGAGGCGCTGGTCTATGACGGCGGCGCCTTCGCCACCATCGCCCAGGTCGAGCCGCGGCTGCGCGAGCGGACGCTGACGATGAACGGGGTGTCGAAGTCGCACGCGATGACCGGCTGGCGCATCGGCTATTGCACCGGGCCGCGGCCGCTGCTCGGCGCGATGCTGAAGCTGCAGAGCCAATCCACCACCAATCCGTCCTCGATCTCGCAATGGGCGGCGGTGGAGGCGCTGAACGGGCCGCAGGACTTCCTCAAGGGCTGGCGCGACATCTTCCAGGCGCGGCGCGACCTGGTGGTGAAGGGGCTGAACGCCAATACCGGGCTCGACTGCCTGACGCCCGAGGGCGCGTTCTACGTGTTCCCGTCGGTGCAGCGGCTGCTCGGCAAGACCTCGGGCGGGGGCAGGGCGCTGGCGACGGACGCCGATTTCGTGCTGGCGCTGCTCGAGGAGACCGGGGTGGCGCTGGTGCACGGCACGGCCTTCGGGCTGCCCGGGCACATGCGGCTGAGCTATGCCGCCTCCAACGCGCGAGCTCGAGGACGCGGTGAGCCGCATCCAGGGATTTTGCGCGCGGGTGAGCTAGAGCATCTCCAGCGGCCGCTTGCGGCGCGGCGGCGGGAAGGCGAGGTCGAGGGCGGCGAGGTCGTCCTCGGTGAGCTCGATGTCTGCCGCGTCGCGGTTTTCCGCCACGTGCTCGGGGCGGCTGGCCTTGGGGATGGCAATGACGCCGGGCCGGCTCAGGACGAAGGCGAGCGCGACCTGCTGCGGGGTCGCATCGTGCTGCCGTGCGATGCGCTGCAACTCGGGGTGCTGCAGCATGCGAGCATCGTGGCCGAGCGGGGTGTAGGCCATCACCGGCATGCGGCGGGCGCTGCACCAGTCGAGCAGGTCGAACTCGATGCCGCGGGCCGAGAGGTTGTAGAGCACCTGGTTGGTGGCGCAGCGCTCGCCGCCGGGGACCGCGAACAGCTCTTCCATGTCGTGGACATCGAAATTGGAGACGCCCCATTCGCGGATGGAGCCGGCCGCCTTCAGCGCCTCGAAGGCGGCGACGGTCTCGGCCAGCGGGTGCCCGCCGCGCCAGTGCAAGAGGTAGAGATCGAGGTGGTCGGTGCCGAGGCGCTCGAGGCTCCTGGCGCAGGCCCGCATGATGCCGGCGCGGCTGGCATTGGAGGGCAGCACCTTGCTGACCAGTTGCACCTCGTCGCGGCGGCCCTTGATGGCTTCGCCGACGACCAGCTCGGCATCGCCATACATCTCGGCGGTGTCGATCAGAGTCATGCCGAGGTCGATGCCGACCTGCAGCGCGGCGACCTCGCCGGCGAAGCGCCGGCGGTCCTCGCCCATGCGCCAGGTGCCCTGGCCGAGCACCGGGAGGCGGGTGCCCGAGGGAAGATCGACAGTCGGGATGGGAGCGGCCATGCGCGTGCCTCGGGGAATCTCAACCTGGGCGGGTATTGCAGGGCGGGAACGGGCGCGGGTCAAGGCCAAGGAAAAGGCCCCGCTCGAGGGGATGAGCAGGGCCTTCGGACCGGCTGCCGAAGCGGCCGGTCTGTTCCGATGCGGGCGAGTGAGGCGCGCCGCAACTGGGGTGAGAGTAGGGGTGGGGGCCGGCGATGGACAAACGCGAACTCGGTACGGCTGCCATGCATGCGGCGCAGCGGGGGCGGTCAGATGCTTCGCGGAGATGCGGAATAAAAAAAGGGCTCCATCCGAAGATGGAGCCCGTGATCGGATCGAAATCCTAATCGAAAGTGGTGGCAAATGGACGTGGGAGGAGGATACGCCATTTGCCAATCGGGCCTCGGTCGAGGGAGGAGGGATACGACCTTGACCCGGGTGTCGCAGAGCAGAACCGAGGGAGGAGGAAACGGTGCGGCTCACATCGACAGTCGCAATATGGACTTTGACCGTTTGGTCAGCAATGCAAAACTCGACATGTCAGGTATGCATTTAGCGCAACCAACGCGAAGACTGCGTTACGGGCAAAAAATAAGGCCCCGCTCGAGGGGAGAGCGGGGCCAGTCGCAGGCATTACTGCCTGCGGGGAGGAACAACAGCGAGCGCGAGGAGGAGGAGGGAGGTGCGCTCAGCCGCTGTCGATGGGGCATATAGGTCGGGGTTGCTGACCCATCAACCGGAAGCGACGTATAGGAGCCATGCGCTAGGTGCATGTCATTTAAGTCTATGGGATTGCTAGGGTATTGCGGTTTCGGCGGTGTGTTATGGTGTCGCATGGGAGGGTTAGGTTGAGGGGGACTGCTCCCTCCTGCGCTATTCGAGCGTGCTCCAGTGGCGGAGTGATTTGCTCTCGGGGACGGCCCCCTCCCGGCCTCCCCCGTAAAGGGGGAGGTGAAGAGGCGAGTTTGGGGCGTCGATCGTGCCAGACACTGGATGCGGCTACAGCCAGCCGCTGCGCTTGAAGTAGAGGTATGGGAGGACGGCCGAGAGGACCATGATGCCGAGCGCCAGGGGGTAGCCGAAGGCCCAGTCGAGTTCGGGGATGAAGCGGAAGTTCATGCCGTACACCGAGGCGACCAGGGTCGGGGGCAGGAACACCACGGCGGCGACGGAGAAGATCTTGATGATCTGGTTCTGCTCGAGGTTGATCAGCCCGAGGGTCGCGTCCAGCAGGAAGGTGATCTTGTCGGAAAGGAAGGCGGCGTGGTCGCTGAGCGCGCCGGCGTCGCGCAGCAATACCTTCAGCTCCTGGCGCTGCGTGCGGTCGCTCCGTTCGGGGAGCGGGGCGGTGCTCTGGTGGAAGCTGGCCAGCCGGCTGATGGAGACCAGGCTCTCGCGCGCCAGCGTCAGCGCCTCGCTGGTCCGGCCAATATCATCGATCAGAGCCTGCAGGTTGCGCGTCGTGCGACTCGGCTTTCCCGGCTTGCTCCTGAACACTTCGCGGGAGATCTCGTCGATGCCGTCGCCGGTGTCTTCGAGCAGCTGTGCCAGCCGGTCGACGAACGAATCGAGCAGGCCGAACATCACCCGTTCACCGGTGATCCGACCGGTGGTCGGCCGGGCGACCAGGCGCTCGTAGAGGCGGAACGGCTTGGGGTCGGCGTAGCGGACGGTGACCAACTGGTGGTTGCGCAGGACGAAGGTGATGGGCGTCTTGACCGGTTCGCCCTGCTCGTCCTGGACCAGCGCGGTCATGGTCATGAACTCGGCAGCCGCCTCGTTGTAGAGCCGGGCCGAAGGTTCGATGTCCTGCATCTCACGGCGCGACGGGATATCGATGCCGAGGCAGGCTTCGACGAACTTGTCCTCCTCCGGCGTCGGATCGACCAGGCTGAACCAGATCGCATCGGCCAGCCTGTCCGTGGTGGTCGCGGCAGTGAAATCGGTCGCGACCAGCCGGTCGCCTTCGCGGACGTAGACACGCAGCATGGCAGAGGCTCCTGAGCGGGCCGGGGCGGCCGGCCACGAGCATAACGCACGGGCGGAGGGGAAGATCGAGGGGGAGGGGGAATTGTGGGGGGAACCTCACCCGCATAGCGGGGGGGGCCGCCGCAGGTGGTGGAGGGGGCGGCGCCGGGCGTTATTGGGGGGGTGCCAGGCTGTCGCGCAGGGAGGTGCCGTCTGAGAAGACGATGTCGTCGAGCCGCAGCTCGTCGTCGATGAAGCGCATCACCAGGCGGTCGGAGAAGCCTGCCTTGCCGGGGTCGCGATACTGGTAGGAGAGGATCGACTGCGGGGCGTCGTAGCTGCCGGAGGCGCCGACGGGGCGACAGAGGTCGGCGGGGTCCGGCTTGCCCTGCCAGCGGATCGCGGTCGGGTCCGCCTGGGACACGAGGTCCTGCAACTCGGGCGTGAGCACATCCAGTACGGGCGCCATGTCGCCCGACAGGCGTGCCGTGCAGAAGAGGTCGCCGACTTGCGCGAGCGTCAGGGAGGCTGCGAAGGCTGGCAGGGGGAGAAGGAGCAGCGCGAGGGCCGCCGCGGTTGCCAGGGCGGGTAGCCGGAGTCGGCGCGATTTGCGTTGATGCTTCATTGGGTCCGCAGGGCTCGGGTTGGTGAGACAGGGAGAAAGAGCCGTTTCCTTGGCCGCCCCCTCCACCATGCTTCGCATGGTCCCCCTCCCCCGTAAACGGGGGAGGACCAGCGGTGGCGCCACCTCATATCCTCCCCCGTTTACGGGGGAGGGGGACCGCCGGAGGCGGTGGAGGGGGCGGCCCGGGGGTCGTACCTTGGCCTAAAAATCCCACTCGCGGGCCTTGCCGACGAGGAAGTCGCGGAAGACGCCGACGCGCTTGGAGTTCTTGAGGGCGGGGGGATAGACGAAATAGGCTTCGTAGGCGGGGAGCTCGATGTCCGGGAGGATGCGGACGCAGGGCGGGCTCGTTCTCGGTGACATAGGCGGGCAGCATGGCGATGCCGATGCCGGCGCGGCAGGCCTGCATCATGCCGTAGAGCGCGTTCACCTTCATCGCGGCGCGGCGCGGCGAGGAATCGGGGCGGCCGAGGCGCTCGAGATAGTTGATGTCGCCGAGGTAGCTCGGCACCGGCTCGCCGAAGGAGATGATGCGGTGGCCGTCGAGGTCCTCGAGGGACTTGGGTTCGCCCGCTTCCTCGAGGTAGCCGACCGAGGCGTAGAGGTGGTTGTGCACCGTGAACAGCTTGCGCTGGATCATCTCGGACTGGTTCGGCCGGTGCAGGCGGATGGCGACGTCGGCCTCGCGCATGGCGAGGTCCAGCTCGGCGTCGTTGAGCTTAATCTCGATCTGGATCTCGGGATAAAGGATCAGGAACTCGTGGATGCGGGACGACAGCCAGGTCGAGCCGATGCCCACCGTGGTGGTGACGAGCAGCGGGCCGGTCGGCACCTCCTGGCTTTCCGACATCTGCGTCTCGACCTGCTGCAGCTCCCAGTGCATGCGGTGCGCGGTGCGGAACAGCTGCTCGCCGACCTCGGTCAGGACGAGGCCGCGGGCGTGGCGGATGAAGAGCTTCAGCCCGACATCCTCCTCCAGCGCCGAAATCTGCCGCGAGACGGCAGACTGGCTCATGTTGAGGCGCTCGGCGGCGTGGGTGAAGGACCCGGATTCGGCGGCGGTATGGAAGATGCGGAGCTTGTCCCAATCGAGCATGGGCTATTCCGCAGCTTCGGCGAGCTGGTTGGCCGCCAGGTATTCCTCTGCATCGAGGGCCGCCATGCAGCCCATGCCCGCCGCCGTGACGGCCTGCCGATAGACGTCATCGGTGACGTCGCCGGCCGCGAAGACGCCCGGCACGTTGGTGGCGGTGCTGCCCGGCGGCGACCTTCAGGTAACCGCCCGGCTTCATGTCGAGCTGGCCCGCGAAGATCGAGGTGGCGGGGGCATGGCCGATGGCGACGAAGACGCCATCGACGTCCTTCTCGCGTGGTCTTGCCGGAAACGGTGTCGCGGATGCGCACGCCGCGGACCGAGCGGGGCATGTCCTCGCCCAGCACTTCCTCGACCTCGGCGTTCCAGATCACCTCGATCTTGGGGTTCTTGAACAGCCGCTCCTGCAGGATGCGCTCGGCGCGGAACTCGCCGCGGCGATGCACGACGGTGACCTTGCTGGCGAAGTTGGTGAGGAACAGGGCCTCCTCGACCGCGGTGTTGCCGCCGCCGACCACCACGACTTCCTTGCCGCGATAGAAGAAGCCGTCGCAGGTGGCGCAGGCGGAGACGCCAAAGCCCTGGAACTTCTCCTCGGACGGCAGGCCCAGCCAGCGCGCCTGCGCGCCGGTGGCGATGATCACGGAATCGGCGGTGTAGGTGGCGCCGCTGTCGCCCTTGAGCACGAAGGGGCGATGGCCGAAATCGACCTCGACGATGATGTCGTTGACCATCCTGGTGCCGACATGCTCGGCCTGCGCCTTCATCTGCTCCATGAGCCAGGGGCCCTGGATGACGTCGGCGAAGCCGGGATAGTTCTCGACATCGGTGGTGATGGTGAGCTGGCCGCCCGGCTGCAGGCCGGCGATCAGCATCGGCTCGAGCATGGCGCGCGCCGCATAGATGGCGGCGGTGTAGCCAGCCGGACCCGATCCGATGATGACGACTTTGGCGTGCACCGCGACGCTCCCGATACGCTCGAACTTTCGTGCCGATAAAATAGGGGGATAGGTGCAGGGGTTGCAAGGTCGCTTCCATCGCCCGGGGACGATGGAGCGCTTGTACTCACCGAAAAGCCACACCAGAATCGTGGCGGCGGACCGCCCCGCCGATCAGATGAACTTCACTTCGAGGATCTCGAAGTTCCGGGCGCCGCCGGGCGCCGCCACTTCGACCGAATCGCCGACGGCCTTGCCGATCATGGCGCGGGCGACGGGCGAGGAGATGGAGATGCGCCCCTGGCTCAGGTCCGCCTCGGCATCGCCGACGATCTGGTAGGACTTTTCCGCCTCGGTATCTTCGTCGACCAGCTTCACGGTCGCGCCGAACTTGATGACCGAGCCCGAAAGCTTGGTGACGTCGACGATCTCGGCCAGGGTGAGCAGCGACTCGAGTTCCTTGATGCGGCCCTCGTTGAGGCTCTGCTGCTCCTTGGCGGCATGATATTCGGCGTTTTCGCTGAGGTCGCCATGGGCGCGCGCTTCAGCAATCGCCTCGATGATCGCGGGACGATCCTCGGCGGTGCGGCGGCGATATTCCTCCGCCAGCGCCTTGTGCCCGCTCGGGGTCATCGGAATCTTGTCCATGGCCATCTCCACTCAAAACAGAAGCTTCCCGGCCAAAGTTTCCGGTTGAACGGGCGGACGAACTTTGGGGGAAGCAGCGCAACTAAAGTGCCTTCGACGAAGGCTTCGGTCAAGTCATCAGGAAATGCGCCGCAAAAGCCCCGCGGCGCCGGGTGCATATCGGCAATCCGGACGGCAATTTCAAGGCCGATCTCGCGGGTGGGCGCGTGCGGAAGCAAACAAAGTGGAAATAGAAGTGGTTGGGGAAGACAGTAACGGAGGCGGGGTGGGGTGCGGGGCGCTGAGCGGTGCTGGAGCATGCGGCGGCGTGCGCGCGCCTGCGGTTCACCGAGGCAGGATCGTGGAAAAGCTCAAGCCGCGGCGGCCGGCAGGGGGGCTCGGAGTTCGGCGCCCGCGTTCCTCACGGGCCAAGGCGCAGCCCAGCGGACTGCGCCCCGGTTCGATGGTTTGCCGGGTCAGGCCGGAGACAGGTTGTCGGCGGCGTTCTTGCCGGTCCGCTTGTCCTTGACGATCTCGTAGTTGACCTTCTGGCCCTCATCCAGGCCGTTGAGACCGGAACGCTGCACGGCCGAGATGTGCACGAACACATCCGCCCCGCCCTCGTCGGGCTGAATGAAGCCGTAGCCCTTCTGCCCATTGAACCATTTAACAGTACCGGTAGCCATATAAGTCCCTCTCGCAGTCTGCCGTGGCGGCCACCACCCCAATGGAGGCCTTTGCCCATCGAATTCTTGGTATGACCTCAGCAGGCGCTATGGAACGCCAGGCACGAAGTGTCGGCCGCAATATTCGACTAGTAACTTGTAGCCGGAAACCAGGGGCCTATCAATACGTCGCGCGCAACGACTTTTGCCCGGCTTGCCGGAGGGCGAGCCAGGTAAATCGTCGGGTCCATCTGCAGTCCCTCGCGTGCCACGGGAAGATATGGACGGCGAGGCCGGAAGAAGCGGACAGCGTCCGCTCGATGCGACGCGTGGTGGCCGCAGGAAGCAGTGTATGCCCGGTCAATGTGTCAGCAAAGAGAAATTCGGTCGCAGGGGGGGTTACCCACGGGGTTGAGGGCTGGCGTGGGGGTTAATGGGGCGGTGTGGCACGAACCCGCCATTTCCTCGACGTCGTTCCCGCGAAGGCCGGAACCCAGCTTGAGATGTCTCGGCCGGCGGTGGGGGTGGAGAGATCTCAGGATGGGCCCCGGCCTTCGCCGGGGTGACGCCGTGGGTGGGGAGGGGTTCGGGGCCCTGCCGAGGGGCTGAACCCCTCACCCTTGCAGCGCTAGTCGCTGGCGCTCCTAGCTGCGCTGCCCTCTCCCCTCGAGGGGAGGGGGAGGGGCATCGCTCGCTCTAGTCGAGGGCGAGGCGTATTGCCTGTTCGACCGGGCTTGCTGAGTGGAGGGGCGCGGCGGGGAGGAGGGGCGGCTGGGCCATGAAGCGGGGGGTTTGGCCGCGGTGGGGTTGGGCAGCGTGGATCAGGAAGGGGTGGCATAGGTAGACGGTGCCGGGGCGGCCGGTGGCGAGGACCTCCGGCCGGTGGGCGGATGCCGCGAAGTTGTCGGCGGCCAACTCGCCGAGCGACAGGCCGGCTTCGCCGAAGGGGGCGAGGCGGCGGGCGATGTCGAGGTGGGAGCCGACCCGGATGCGGGTCGGTGCATCGTTGGGGCCGACCTCGGAGAAGAGGAACAGCATCAGCAGCGCCCGGCCGCGTGAGACGATGTTCACCCGCCACTTGAGGAAATCAGTCGGGTGTTCCTCCCAGCCATAGCTCACGTCGACGTGCCAGCCGGCGTCGCCCGGATCGTCGGGCGAGGGGAAGCGGACCGGGAAGGTGCCGAGGGCGCCGGGCTTCAGCCAGTTCCCCGGGCCGACCAACTGGTCGTAGGCGGCGTGGAGGAGCGGGGTGTTGGCGGCGGCGCGGAAGGGCGGCTGGCTGTAGTTGCCGAGGCGGATGACCGGCCGGGTCCAGGTGGCGGGATCGTGCGGGTCGCAGCCGGTGTCGGCCCAGAGGATGGCGCGGCATTCGTCGGCCAGCTCGGGCGCGAAGGCCTCGTCGAGGCGAACGAAGCCGTCGGCAATGAAGGAGTCGATCTGCACGCGCGAAAGCGCCGAAGGGGAAGCAGTCATGGGAAATCTCACATTCGCAGGCCCGCTGCCGCTGGTTAGGCAGGCGGGCGTTGGCCACTCGATCTGAGGGGCGGTGGGGTGCAGTCCTCGATCAGGCGAGGAGGAACACCGCTGCGAAGTGACGGATCATCATCATGGTGGGCGAAAGCTAGCAGGTTGCCCTTCGTCGTCAAGGGCTTTGGGGGCACGAGGGATTTCCTGTGATGTTACTTCCCCTCACCCCGGCCCTCTCCCCGGAGGGGAGAGGGGGCAGAGGGGGCGGGGGCGGAGGCGGGGTTCTGGGCATCAGCTTTGTCCGGTGGAGGCGACATCCTGTCTGGTTTGTCGGACTGAATGTAAAAAATAGTTGACATCGTGCAGGCTTCCCTTCTAAGTCGCGGCAGACAAAGAGCGCCGGGAGGGTGCGATGACGCTGAAGCAGTGGAATGCGGTGATCATGCTGGTGGGGCAGGTGCTGATCACCGTGTGGCTGGTGGGCGAACTGGCGGTGGCCGGGGTGGCGCTGAGCGTGGCGGACGTTTCGGCGCGGCTGCTCTGGGCGGGGGCGATCATGATCGGGTTCAACATCGTGGCCGCCATCGTCATCGCCATCATCGTGGCCATTGCGACCCGGGGGCAGGTGCGGGACGAGCGGGCGGACGAGCGCGACAGGGCGATCTATGCGCGGAGCATGCGCAACGCCTATTTCGTGGTGTCGATCGGCGGGGTGGTGACGCTGGTGCTGCTGGCGCTCGGACACGATCCGGTGCTCGCCGCCTATGCGATTTTTGCCGGCGGCATGCTGGCGGGGGCGGCGGGCTCGCTCTCGCAGCTGATCTACTACCGGGTCGGCTGACCGGATGGGCAAGGGGCAGGCGAACATCACCAACACGATCCGCACGCTGCGCTTCCATGCCGGGGAGATGACGCAGGCGGCGCTGGCGGAGCGGGTGGGGGTGACGCGCCAGACGATCGTCGCGATTGAGCAGGGCCGCTATTCGCCCTCGCTCGAGGTGGCGTTCCGGATCGCCGCGGCGTTCGAGGTGCCGCTGGAAGAGGTGTTCCAATGGGATGCCGACGCCGAGGGCAAGCAGTAAGTTTCAAAGCAAGCATTGTTTCAGGAGAAGAGAATGAAGGCCGTAGTTCATGAGAGGTTCGGTGCGCCCGAGGTTTTGCATGCGGCGGAGGTGGCGAAGCCGATGCCGAAGGCGGACGAGGTCCTCGTGCGGGTCCACGCCAGCAGCGTGACGGTGGGCGACCATCGGGCGCGGAGCCTCAACCTGCCGCGGGGTTTCGGGTTCCTAGGCCGGCTGGTGTTCGGCTTCTTCGGACCGCGCAACCCGATCCTCGGCTATGAGGTGTCGGGGGTCATCGAGGCGGTGGGGGCGTCGGTCACGAAGTTCAAGCCGGGCGACGCGGTGTTCGGGACGGCGGGATTCACCTTCGGCGGCTATGCCGAGTACGTGTGCATCAAGGAGGGCGGCGGCATTGCGCCGAAGCCGGCAAACCTCAGCTTCGGAGAAGCGGCGGCGCTGAGTTTCGGGGGCGAGACGGCGCTGGTGTTTCTGGGCAAGGCAAGGATCCAGCCGGGCGAGCGGGTGCTGATCAATGGCGCCTCGGGCGGCGTGGGCTCGGCGATGGTGCAGCTTGCGAAGCAGCAGGGCGCGGAGGTCACCGGGGTGTGCAGCGCCGGCAATGCTGAACTGGTGCGCTCGCTCGGCGCCGACCACGTGATCGACTACAGGAGTGAGAATTTCGCGGCGCAGGGACTCAAGTACGACGTGATCGCGGATTGCGTCGGCAACGCGCCGTTCGCGCGCTGCGAGCCGGTGCTCAACGATGGCGGGCGGCTGCTGGTGGTGGTCGCCGACCTCTGGACCCTGCTCGACAACTCCCGGCGGTCGCCCAAGCGCGGCATCAGGATTTTCGGCGGCAGCTTCAAGGAGAAGGGCGAGGACCTGCGGCAGCTGGCGGCGTTGGCCGAGGCGGGAAAGTTCAGGCCGTTCATCGACCGGACCTATCCGCTGGAGGAGGTGGTGGAGGCGCACCGCTATGTCGACACCGGGCGCAAGCGGGGGAACGTGGTGATTTCCGTGCTTGCGGGGTGAGGGGCCGGTAAGGGCCCTCGTCCTTCGACGGGCTCAGGATGAGGGCCGGAGAGATTGGGGGCTGGGCGATGGGTCCCCGGGTCAAGCCCACGGCTGTCCGGTTCGATGTGAGTAGACAGGTTGCACGACATTGATTCTACTATGTTTCAAGCACTTGGCGGTGTTTTGGACATAGAAGGGATCAATGCCATGCCGCACCATAATAGCGTATTGCACGGGCTTCTGAAGTACGTGCCGTGGTCGAAGTTCGAAGCGCTTGTTGAGACGCACCAGACTGACGCGCGGGTGCGGCGGCTGTCGACGCGCAGCCAACTGGTGGCGTTGCTGTATGGTCAGTTGGCAGGAGCTGCCTCGCTGCGCGAGATTGAGACGGCGATGGCCAGCCATGCTGGCGGGTTGTACCATCTGGGGGCGCGGCAGGTGTCGCGCTCGACGCTGGCCGATGCCAATGGGCAGCGCTCGCATGCGGTGTTCTCGGGGCTGTTCGCCCATATGGCCGGCATGGCCGGCCGCGGCTTTCGCCGTTCCAGCGCCGATGCGGTGCGGCTGATCGATTCGACCGGCATCCGGCTGTGCGGGCTGGCGACCCAATGGGCCCGCTTCTGCAAGGGGGTGCAGGGGGCCAAGGCCCACATGATCTACGACCCCGACGCCCAAGAGCCGCTCTATGTCGAGGTGACGACGGCCAGGGTCAACGACATCACCGTGGCCAAGGCCATGCCCATCGAGCCGGGCGCCACCTATGTGTTCGATCTGGGCTATTACGACTATGGCTGGTGGGCAAAGCTCAATGACGCCGGCTGCCGCATCGTCAGCCGGCTGAAGGCGAATACGCCGCTGACCCTGGTCGCCGAGCAGGCGCTGCCCGAGGGCTCCAGCCTGCTCTACGATCGCATCGGCACCTTGCCCGAGCGCCTCTCATCGACCCGCCACAACCCGTTCCACGACCCGGTGCGCGAGATCGGCGTCCTGCTCGAGAGCGGCAAGGCGCTGCGCGTCGTCACCAATGACCTCGATGCCCCGGCCCATGAGATCGCCGAGCTCTACAAGCGCCGCTGGCAGATCGAGCTGTTCTTCCGCTGGATCAAGCAGACCCTCAGGATCAGGCACTTCGTGGGCCACAGCGAGAACGCCGTCCGCATCCAGATCGCCGTCGCGCTGATCGCCTACCTGATCCTCAAACTCGCCAACCAGGCGTCGCAGCTCGTCCCGAGCCCCCTCGCCTTCACACGCCTCGTCCGTGCCAACCTCATGCACAAACGACACATCCACCAACTCCTCGAACCACCAAAACCCCCACCTCAAAACTCACAACAGCTCACCCTCCAAATCTGAACCGGACAGCCGTGGGCTCAAGCCCGGGGATGACGGAGTCTGTTTTGCGTTCGTGACTACAACGCCGTCCCAGCCACTTATCCACCGTCATCCCCGGGCTTGACCCCACGGCTGTCCGGTTCGATGTGAGTAGACAGGTTGCACGACATTGATTCTACTATGTTTCAAGCACTTGGCGGTGTTTTGGACATAGAAGGGATCAATGCCATGCCGCACCATAATAGCGTATTGCACGGGCTTCTGAAGTACGTGCCGTGGTCGAAGTTCGAAGCGCTTGTTGAGACGCACCAGACTGACGCGCGGGTGCGGCGGCTGTCGACGCGCAGCCAACTGGTGGCGTTGCTGTATGGTCAGTTGGCAGGAGCTGCCTCGCTGCGCGAGATTGAGACGGCGATGGCCAGCCATGCTGGCGGGTTGTACCATCTGGGGGCGCGGCAGGTGTCGCGCTCGACGCTGGCCGATGCCAATGGGCAGCGCTCGCATGCGGTGTTCTCGGGGCTGTTCGCCCATATGGCCGGCATGGCCGGCCGCGGCTTTCGCCGTTCCAGCGCCGATGCGGTGCGGCTGATCAATTCGACCGGCATCCGGCTGTGCGGGCTGGCGACCCAATGGGCCCGCTTCTGCAAGGGGGTGCAGGGGGCCAAGGCCCACATGATCTACGACCCCGACGCCCAAGAGCCGCTCTATGTCGAGGTGACGACGGCCAGGGTCAACGACATCACCGTGGCCAAGGCCATGCCCATCGAGCCGGGCGCCACCTATGTGTTCGATCTGGGCTATTACGACTATGGCTGGTGGGCAAAGCTCAATGACGCCGGCTGCCGCATCGTCAGCCGGCTGAAGGCGAATACGCCGCTGACCCTGGTCGCCGAGCAGGCGCTGCCCGAGGGCTCCAGCCTGCTCTACGATCGCATCGGCACCTTGCCCGAGCGCCTCTCATCGACCCGCCACAACCCGTTCCACGACCCGGTGCGCGAGATCGGCGTCCTGCTCGAGAGCGGCAAGGCGCTGCGCGTCGTCACCAATGACCTCGATGCCCCGGCCCATGAGATCGCCGAACTCTACAAGCGCCGCTGGCAGATCGAGCTGTTCTTCCGCTGGATCAAGCAGACCCTCAGGATCAGGCACTTCGTGGGCCACAGCGAGAACGCCGTCCGCATCCAGATCGCCGTCGCGCTGATCGCCTACCTGATCCTCAAACTCGCCAACCAGGCGTCGCAGCTCGTCCCGAGCCCCCTCGCCTTCACACGCCTCGTCCGTGCCAACCTCATGCACAAACGACACATCCACCAACTCCTCGAACCACCAAAACCCCCACCTCAAAACTCACAACAGCTCACCCTCCAAATCTGAACCGGACAGCCGTGGTCAAGCCCGGGGATGACGGGGTGTGGGACCAGTCAACAACCGTCATCCCCGGGCTTGACCCACTGCTGTCCGGTTTGGCTTCAGCCCCATTGCAAGTGCATCTGATCGGGATGGGAGGGTTGTGTTGGTGGGGGGCCGGTGAGGTGGTCGATGCGTCGGCGGTGCATGAGGTTGGAGCGGACCAGTCGGGCGAAGGTGAGCGGGCCGTTGACGGCTCGCTGAGCGGCCTGGGCCAGGCGCAGCAGCAGGAAGGCGATGAGGGCGACGGCGATCTGGATGCGCACGGCGTTCTCACTGGTGCCGAGGAAGTGGCGGATCTTCAGGGTCTGCTTGACCCAGCGGAAGAACAGCTCGATAGCCCAGCGCCGCCTGTAGAGCGCGGCGATCTCGTGGGCGGCGGCGTCGAGGTCGTTGCTGAGGATGCGCAGCACCTTGCCGGTCTGGGTGGTGACGCGGATCTCCCGCACCGGGTCGCGGAACGGGTTCTGGCGGCTGCTCGACTGGCGTTGCGGCAACAGGCCGATGCGGTCCGAGAGGATGCCGGCGTCGACGGCGCTCTGCGGGAGCGGCAGTTCGGCGGTGACGGTCAAGCGGGTGTTGGTCTTGAAGCGGGTGACCAGGCGGCAGCCGGCCCGGTCCATGGCGGCCCACCAGCCGTAATCGTAGTAGCCCAGATCGAAGACATAGGTGGCGCCGGGCTCGATCGGCATGGCCTTGGCCGGGGTGATGTCGTTGACCTTGGCGGCGGTCACGGCGGCATAGACCGGCCGGTCGGCATCGGGATCGTAGATCACGTGCAGCTTGGCGCCTGCGGCGGTGGCGGAAAAGCGGGCCCACTGGGCGCCCAACCCGCTGAGCCGCAGCCCGGTGGAATCGATCAGATAGGTGGCTTCGCCCAACGCCCGGCGCAAGCCGCGCTGCGCCTGCGCCACCATCAGCGCGAACAACTCGCCGAACAGCGCGCTGGGGCGGGTGGCATTGGCGTCGGCCAGGCTCGAGCGCGCCACCGGCCGCCCACCGACGTGGTAGAGCCGCGCCGCGTGGCTCTCCAGCCCGCCCACGATGTCGCGCAGGCTCTCCGCGCCGGCCAGTTGCCCATATAACAGGGCGACGAACTGGCTCTTGGTGCTCAGCCGCCGCACCCGATGATCGGCCCGGTGCGCCTCGACCAGACGCTCAAACGCCCCCCACGGAACCTGCTTCACCAACGCATGGAAAACGCTATTCTCGTGCCGCACGGTGGGGCTCCAACTGCTGTCCAAGTGACGCGTCAACGTCTTGAACACCAGTAGAATCAACACCGTGCAACCTGTCCACCAAAACTCAACCGGACAGCAGTGGGCTTGACCCGGGGACCCATCGCCGAGCGGCGGCGGGCGCTAGTTCCTGAGCTCCCTTAGCCGCGGACCTTCTTCACCGCTGCCGATACGGTGTGGCGGAGCTTGTGCCAGCCGCGGGAGCTGTCGCTGGTCATCCAGTTCATCTGCAGCGAGCGGCGGGGGCCCTCGAAGGGGTGATGGCCGTGCCATGAGTTGTCGGCGCGCCTGAACACCAGGAGCGTCCCCTGGTCGGGGGCGATCTCGGCGGCGTAGTCGTCGAAGTCGTGGTCGTTGCGCAGGATGCGGAGGCGCCCGCCGGGCTGGTGCCAGCTCTCGTTGAGGTAGAGCAGGACGGTGATGATCTTGTCGCGGGTATCGGTGTGGATCTGGCCGTCCTTCATGCGGGTGTAGCCGCGCAGCGAGTACATCTTGGGGCGTCCGGCGAGATCGACGTCGAATTTCTCGGCGATCGCTTGTTCGAAGGCGGGGCCGTCGAGTTCGTCGATGACCTCCTTGATGGCCATGCCGGGCTCGAGGCTGTCGATGGGGAAGGAGCCACCCTGGTCGATCCGGGGGTAGGTCGAGTTGATGCGGGAGATGCTCTGGGGCGAGAGGAAGCCGGGGACGACGGTGTAGAGATAGGGCTCGGTCTCGAGCTTGGACGCTTTCAGCCTGTCGATGTTCAGGTGCGGCATGGCCAGTCCCCTTCCCTGAGGGCAGGTTTACTCAGCATCGTGGCGTGACTTTGGTGGGTGGGGCCGCCCCCTCCACCACCCTTCGGGTGGTCCCCCTCCCCCGTAAACGGGGGAGGATTGCGGTGGCGCTGCCCGTGATCCTAGCGTCTCGATCCGATCTCGGCGAGGCGAGCCTTCACCACTCGGGTGACGAGTTCGAGCGGGATGGGCTTGCCGAGGGGAAACGTCAGGGTGCCCTTGGCCTCGCGGTAGGGCTCGAGGTCGCGCTGCAGGGCTTCGTCGCCGGTGGGGATGGGGTAGACGGAAATGTGCTGCTTCCAGCCCGCGAAGTAGATCACGTAGGTGCCGGCCTGCTTGAAGGTGGGGATGTTGTAGCTGATCGTTTCGCTGGCCTCGGGTGCCGCCCGCCGGATGATCGTGCGCAGCTCCTCGAGGCTCAACTGGACCTCGGGCGGGAAGGTCGCGATGTAGGCGTCGATGGAAGCGTGCGGTTGCGGCATGGGGTCCTCGGTCACGTCGCGGGGCGGAGGCGGCGGCGGTCGGCGCCGAGGAGGGCCAGGGCGACGCCGCCGAGGATGCCGATCGAGGCGATGACCAGCCGCGGCGTCACGGCTTCGCCGATCAGGAGGACGCCGCCGAGCGCGGCGATCGCGGGCACGGTGAGTTGCACGATGGCCGCGGTGGTGCGCTGCAGCGCGGGCAGGGCGGCGTACCAGATGGCGTAGCCGAGGCCCGAGGCGAGGGCGCCCGAAGCGACTGCATAGGCAGTGGCGAGAGGATCGAGCGGGTGGCTGAGGAGGCCGGCGAGCAGCAGCACGATGGCGACGGGCAGGGTGCGGATGAAGTTGCCGGCGGTGTCGGCGAGCGGCGACTGCGAGCCGCGGCCGAGCAGGGTGTAGACGGCCCAGCTGGCGCCGGCCGCGACCATCAGGATGGTGCCGACCGGGTCCGGCGCGACGAGGCCGGGCGAGACGAGCCAGGCGAAGGCGGCGAGTGCAATGATGAGGCCGAGCCATTCGAGCCGGCCGGGGCGGTCGCCCTTGAGGACGCCCCAGCCGAGCATCGACATCTGCACGCTGGTGAAGAGGATCAAGGCTCCGGGGGCGGCGCCGAGCAGGACGTAGGCGATGGAGAAGGCAATCGCGTAGCCGAAGAGCGAGGCTGCGGCGGCCCAGCTGCCGCCCAGGGCCCGGGGCAGGCTGCCCTGCCGGGCGGCGATGATGACGAGGAGCACGATGGCCCCGGAGGCGAGGCGGATGCCGGTATAGCTGAGGGGCTCGGCCTCGGCCGTAGCGAAGGCGAGCCGCGCCAGCACGGAGTTGGCGGCGAAAGCGACCAGGGCGATGACAGTGAGGACGACGACGCGCAAGCAGGCCTCGGTATCGAGCGGGGCCTCTCAGGGTAGCTGGAGTTGGCGACGGTGCAAGGGCTTAGCGCTGCAGGTCGAACGCCTGACCGGAGTTGCGAAGGTCCCCCAGGGTCTTGCCGCCGCAATCGCCGGAGGCATCGCCGCTGATCGGTTTGGAGACGCCGGCCGCGGTGATGAAGCCCGCCTGCTGATCGGGTGAAATGTAGACGGCGACGCCGTCCGACTTGAGGGTCGAGAGATAGAAGACGCGCTGACTGTCGCCGACGGCGCAGTTCACGAACAACGGAAAGTCGGTCAGCTTCGGGCCCTGTGCCTTCACCTGGCCAGAGCAGACGAGAATGACCAGCGCTGATGCAAGCACCAGGGCCATAGCACTGGCAATCGCTGCGATAGTATCGACGACGGATGCTTTCGAAATGGTACGCATGTGGCGGCGCTCCATTGTGCGAGGCATGACGAAATCATCCGGTTTGCTTTCCGGCTGCAATAAGCGATGCGTTGTCTAGTTAGCGAAGCTGCAACTGCTTGCCCGAGATTTGCAGGCAAGCTGGAGCAATCACGCGCCGCCGGGCGGGCGGCGGGCGCGGATGGTCCAGGGTGGTCGCCACCTTGACGAAGCCGGTGCGCTGCCGCGGCGACGGCGTAGCGGGCGGCGGGGGTGTAGCCGCCCTGGACCGGGCGCCAGGTTTCCGGCGCCCAGCCCAGGAGCCGTTCGACCCGCGCGACGATGTCGGGCGCGGGTCGGGGCATGATCAGGCGAAGTAGCTTTGCAGCGGCCGGACGGTGAGGCTGCCCTGGCGGTAGGCGATGATCCCTTCCACCGCGGCGACGGCGCCCGGGATGGTGGTGTAGTAGGGAATCTTGCCCATCAGCGCGGTGCGGCGGATGTCGCGGCTGTCCGCGATCGACTTGGCGCCGTCGGTGGTGTTGATCACCAACTGCACGCCGCCGTTCTTCATCGAGTCGACGATGTGCGGGCGGCCTTCCAGCACCTTGTTGACCTTGGTGGCGGCGATGCCGTTCTCGGTCAGGTATTTGTGCGTTCCCGAGGTGGCGACGATCTTGAAGCCGGCGTGCTCCAGGTGGCGCGAGAAGTCGAGGATCAGCGGCTTGTCGTCGTCGCGCACCGAGATGAACACCGTGCCCTCGCGCGGCAGGCGGGAGCCGGAGCCGAGCTGGGACTTGGCGAAGGCGATGGCGTAGTCGGTATCGAGGCCGATCACCTCGCCGGTGGACTTCATCTCCGGGCCGAGGACCGTATCGACACCGGGGAAGCGGTTGAACGGGAAAACGGCTTCCTTGACAGCGATGTGGTTGAGCTTCTTCTCGGTGAGGTTGAAGCTCGCGAGGCTCTCGCCCGCCATGATGCGCGAGGCGATCTTGGCGATCGGCTCGCCGATCACCTTGGCGACGAAGGGCACGGTGCGCGAGGCGCGCGGGTTCACCTCGAGGATGTAGATCGACTCCGTCCTTGAGCGCATACTGCACGTTCATCAGGCCGCCGACCTTGAGCGACAGGGCGAGCTCGGCGGTCTGGCGCTTGAGCTCGGCGATGACCTCGTCGGAGAGGTGCATCGGCGGCAGCGAGCAGGCGCTGTCGCCGGAGTGGATGCCGGCTTCCTCGATGTGCTCCATGACGCCGCAGACGAACACGTCCTTGCCGTCCGAGAGGCAATCGACGTCGATCTCGATGGCGCGGCTCAGGTAGCCGTCGAACAGCAGCGGGTTGTCGGAGAGGACCGAGTTGATCTGGCCGGTCTTGTCGTTGGGGTAGCGGATCAGGATGTCCGGCGGCACGAGGCCGGTGAGGGTGTCCTGCACGTAGCGCTCGAACTCGCTGGGCGAGTGGACGATTGCCATGGCGCGGCCGCCGAGCACGTAGCTCGGGCGGATGACCAGCGGGTAGCCGAGGCGCTCGGCGACGATGCGAGCCTGCTCAAGGGAATAGGCGATTCCGTTCTTGGGCTGAGTCAGCTCGAGGCGGCTGATGAGCTTCGAGAACAGGTCGCGGTCCTCGGCGAGGTCGATCGACTCGGGCTGGGTGCCGAGGATGGGGACGCCGGCCTTCTCGACGGCCTCGGCGAGGTTAAGCGGGGTCTGGCCGCCGAACTGCACGATGACGCCGTGCAGCGTGCCGTTCGACTTCTCGGTCTCGAGGATCTCGATGACGTCTTCCTCGGTCAGCGGCTCGAAGTAGAGGCGGTCGGAGGTGTCGTAGTCGGTCGAGACGGTCTCGGGGTTGCAGTTGACCATGATGGTCTCGTAGCCGGCGTCCGCGAGCGCGAAGGCGGCATGGCAGCAGCAATAGTCGAACTCGATGCCCTGGCCGATGCGGTTGGGACCGCCGCCGAGGATGACGACCTTCTTGCGGTCGGAGGGACGCGCCTCGTCCTCGGGCTCGCCGGCGAACGGCGCCTCGTAGGTCGAGTACATGTAGGCGGTGGGCGAGGCGAACTCGGCCGCGCTGGTGTCGATGCGCTTGAACACCGGGCGGACGCCGAGCTGCTTGCGCAGCGCGCGGACGTCGCGCGGCTGCTTGCCGGCGAGCTCGGCGAGCCGGCGATCGGAGAAGCCCATGGCCTTGAGGCCGCGCAGGGTCTTGGCGTCCTCGGGCAGGCCGAACTGGCGGACCAGCTTTTCGGTATCGACGATGCCCATGATCTCCTCGAGGAACCACGGGTCGATCTTGGATGCGTCGTGGATCTCTTCGAGGCTGAAGCCGAGCCGCATGGCTTCGGCGACGTGCAGCAGGCGCTCCGGCGTCGGGGTGGAGATGGCGGCGAAGACGGCGTTCTCGTTGTCGTCCTCGGGCGCGTCGGCGTCGTAGCCGGGGATGCCGATCTCGTTGAGGCCGGTGAGCCCGGTCTCGAGCGAGCGCAGGGCCTTCTGCAGCGATTCCTGGAAGGTGCGGCCGATGGCCATGGCCTCGCCCACCGACTTCATCGAGGTGGTGAGACGGTTGTCGGCGCCGGGGAACTTCTCGAAGGCGAAGCGCGGGATCTTGGTGACGACGTAGTCGATGGTCGGCTCGAACGAGGCGGGCGTGGCGCCGCCGGTGATGTCGTTCTCGAGCTCGTCGAGCGTGTAGCCGACGGCGAGCCGGGCCGCGACCTTGGCGATCGGGAAGCCGGTGGCCTTACTGGCCAGCGCGGACGAACGCGACACGCGCGGGTTCATCTCGATGACGATCATGCGCCCGTCTGCCGGGTTGATGGCGAACTGCACGTTCGAGCCGCCGGTCTCGACGCCGATCTCGCGCAGCACCGCGATCGAGGCGTCGCGCATGATCTGGTATTCCTTGTCGGTCAGCGTCAGGGCCGGCGCGACAGTGATGGAATCGCCGGTGTGGACGCCCATCGGGTCGACGTTCTCGATCGAGCAGACGATGATGCAGTTGTCGTTCTTGTCGCGAACGACCTCCATCTCGTACTCTTTCCAGCCGAGGACGGATTCCTCGATCAGGACTTCGTCGGTGGGGGAGGCGTCGATGCCGCTCTCGACGATGGCGAGGTATTCTTCCTTGTTGTAGGCGATGCCGCCGCCGGTGCCGCCGAGGGTGAAGCTGGGGCGGATGATGCAGGGGAGCCCGATCACCTCGAGCGCCTGCAGCGCCTCGATGGTGTTGTGGGCGAGCATCGAGCGCGGCGTCTCGAGCCCGATCTTCTTCATGGCGTCGCGGAAGAGCTCGCGGTCCTCGGCCTTGTCGATGGCCTCGGCATCGGCGCCGATCATCTCGACGTTGAACTTGTCGAGGACGCCCATCTTCCTGAGCGACAGCGCGCAGTTGAGCGCGGTCTGGCCGCCCATGGTGGGGAGCAGGGCGTCCGGCCGCTCCTTCTCGATGATCTTGGCGACGATCTCGGGGGTGATCGGCTCCACGTAGGTGGCGTCGGCGAGATCGGGATCGGTCATGATCGTCGCCGGATTGGAGTTGACGAGGATGATCCGATAGCCTTCATCTTTCAGGGCCTTGCAGGCCTGCGTGCCGGAGTAGTCGAACTCGCAGGCCTGTCCGATGATGATCGGCCCCGCACCGATGATGAGGATCGATTTGATGTCGGTGCGTTTTGGCATTCTGGGGCTCTTTCGTCGGGGCGCGCGACAAGTCGCGCGGGCGGCGCGTGGTTCTGGTCGGAGTCGTGAGGTTAAGGCGGCTGTCTAGCGGAAGCGGGTGGGGAAGGGAACCCCCCGTTCTTCACTCAGTGGCCATGCAAAAACAGAAGGGGAGCGAGCCGATGGCACGGCTGGTCTACGGAATGATGCAATCGCTGGACGGTTATGTCGCAGGGCCGGAGGGCGGGCCCGGGCTGCCGATGCCGAGCGATGAGCTGCACTGGTATTTCAACGAGAACGTACGCAAGTCCGCCGGCGAGCTCTACGGGCGGCGCATGTACGAGATCATGCGGTACTGGGACGAGGACCACGACGATGCGCCGGGAGTGGACAAGGATTTCGCGCTGGCCTGGCGCGACCGGCCGAAATGGGTGGTGTCGCGAACGCTCAAGGAGGTCGGGCCCAACACCACGCTGCTTGCCGGGCGAAGCCGGGGAGGCGGTGCGGAAGCTGAAGGCGGAGACCGTCGGGGACATCAACGTGGCAGGGCCGGAACTGGCCGCCAGCCTTTCGGCGCTCGGGCTGATCGACGAGTATGTGCTGTTCCTCGTGCCCGTGGTGCTGGGCGGCGGCAAGCCGTTCTTCGCGGCGGGAGCGCCGCTGGAACTGCAGCTTGTCGGGGTGGAGGAGTTGCCGGACGGCGTCACAGCGCTCAAATACCAGCCCAGCAATGCCGTAACCTCCGTGGAACAGTAGGAGAGAGACGATGTGCCGGAACATTCGCCCCCTGTTCAACTTCGAGCCGCCGGCGACACGCAACGAGATGCGCGACGCGGCGCTGCAGTTCGTGCGCAAGATCTCGGGCTACACGCACCCGTCCAAGGCGAACGAGGCGGCTTTCGAGGACGCCGTCGAGGAGGTCGAGAGGGCGGTGCGGAAACTCCTCGCAGCGCTGGAGACCGACGCGCCCAAGAAGGACCGCGAGGTGGTCGCCGCCAAGGCGCGCGAGCGGGCGCGGCTGAGATACGGCTGATATCAACTTCACGGGATTGTGCGAAGCTGCGCATGGCGTCAAAATACGGCTGACGCTCCCGTTCGGGTGACAGTGCGGCGGCAAGGCTTGGCATGGCGACACTGCAGACGAGTGCGACGGTCGTACCTGAAACAGCGGATCCGTTGCTTGTCCTCGAGCGCATGGACGAGGGCTTCTACGCCATCGATGCCGAGTGGCGGTTCCAGTACGTGAACCGCAGCGCCGAGCATTTCTGGGGCCGCGGCCGCGACGAGCTGCTCGGCAAGAGCATGCTTTCGGTGTTTCCCAGGTTCGAGGGCTCGCCCGCCCACGAAGCGCATGTGAAGGCCATCGAGGGGCACGCGCCGATGCATGTCGAGACGGTCTCGACCGCCACCGGCGCGCCGGTGGAGTTGCGGCTGTTCCCGCGGGCGGACGGGCTTTCGGTGTATTTCCAGGACATCACCCGCCGTCGGGCGATGGAACAGGACCTGAGGACCCGGGACGAACTGCTGACGCTCGCCGAGGAATCGGCGGGCATCGGAGTGTGGGTCGGCGACCTCGACAATGGCACCGTGGTGGCGACGCCGCAGTTCTTCCGGCTGCTGGGGGTGGAGCCGGTCGAGGGGCCGGTTTCAGCGGACTACCCCCGCACCTTCCGGCACCCCGAGGATCGGGAGCGGATCGCCGCGGGCTTCAGGGAGGCGCTGGAGCGCGGCGACGAAACCTTCGACGCCGAGTACCGGATCATCCGGCCGTCGGGCGAGGAGCGCTGGATCTTCGGGCGCGGGCGGATCACGCGCGACAGCTCAGGCAGGCCGTGGCGCTATAGCGGGGTCGACATCGACGTTACCGAGCGCAAGGCCCAGGATGCCCATCTCGGGATGGTGATGCAGGAGCTGCTGCATCGCACCAACAACCTCTTGGCGGTGGTGCAGGGCCTGGCGCGCCTGACCGCCGGCCACTCGCACGGTCTCGATGACTTCGCCAGGAAGTTCGATGCGCGGCTGCGGGGGCTGAGAGGAATCGAGCGCGCTGCTGGCCCGGCAGGAGTGGCGCGGCGCGCCGCTGGGCGAGCTGATCCGGGCGCAGGTGGCGCCGTTCGCCGATGCGCGGCGGTTCGAGCTCGAGGGGCCGGAGGTGCTGCTGTCGCCCAAGGCGGCGCAGAACCTGGGCCTCGCCTTCCACGAGCTGTGCACCAATGCGCTGAAGTACGGGGCGCTCTCGGCCGCGGACGGGAGGGTCCGGGTGGCGTGGCAGATCGACGGTACGGGCGAGGAAGGCCGCTTGCACCTCGGCTGGAAGGAAACGGACGGTCCGGCGGTGGGGACGCCCGAGCGCGTGGGGTTCGGGCGGGTGGTGTCGGAGCAGATGCTGGTCGATGCGCTCGGCGCCGCCGTCACCACGCATTTCGGCCGCGGCGGCGTCGAGTGGCAGCTGGAGCTGCCGGCGGGGCAATTCTCGGCGGCGCCGGCGAAAAGCCCTGAGCTGCGGAAAGCGGTTTGCCTTGCAGGCTCGCGGGGAGTAGCTTGCCGGCCGCAACTCGGCGCGGCCGCAAGGCCACGCCCTCATGCCCGGAAGCGGCCAGCCGAACTCCTCGGCCCCTCTTCGGGGCCGATTCAAGGAGACGCAATGGCCAAGGAAGACATGCTGGAATTCCCGGGAGTGGTCACCGAACTGCTCCCCAACGCCACCTTCCGGGTGAAGCTGGAAAACAACCACGAGATCATCGCGCACACCGCCGGCAAGCTGCGCAAGAACCGCATCCGCGTGCTGGCCGGGGACAAGGTGCTGTGCCAGATGACGCCATATGACCTGAGCAAGGGGCGGTTGACGTATCGGTTTCGGTGAGGGTGGGGCAACGGGAGCTGGACGAGGGGCTGAACCCCTCACCCGAGCTGCGCTACGTCGCTTCGCTCCTAGCTTCGCTACCCTCTCCCCTCAGGGGGAGAGGGGGACGGTGGCTGTGGCTCTCCCCTGAGGGGAGAGGAGCCTTGGGCTAGCGGCGGGCGAAGGTGACGTTGGAGCTGGTGGTGCGGCCGTCCTTGTCGACAAGCTTGAAGCTCAGGCGGATGTCGTCGGCGAGGGCCAGGGTGGTGGTGGCGGTGCCGTAGCGGGTGTCCATATCTCCGGCGGAGAAGACGATGCCGCCGCCCTGGCGCTTGCCGATCGCCGTGCTGGAGGCGCCCTGGGTGGAGGAGGCGGCTTCGAAGCGCTTGGTGGCGTCGTTGTAGGTCATGGCGCCGCGGAAGCTGGCGCCGCCGCCGCTGAAGCTGCAGCGGCCGGTATAGGTGAGGGTGCCGGGGCTCGAATTCTTCATGCTGAGGCGGCAGGCGACGGTGCCGGGATCCGGACCGGTCACCTTGCCGGAGCCGCGCCAGTTACCCTCGTACTTGGCGAGCAGCGCATTCTCGGCCTGGCCGGCCAGCACCGGCAGCGGAGAGAGCAGGGCGAGGCAGAGGGCGGCGGCGGCAAGTCCGGGGCAATGGGTAGCGCATCGAATTCTCCAGCGAGGCGAGGCAGATGCTCAAACGCCGGAGCGGGCGGGCTGGTTGCGCAGGGCGCTCGAGACGGCTATTCCTCGGGCTCGGTGGTGAAGAGCAGCGGATAGCCCTCGTTGCGCGCCATCTCGGTGGCGCGCTTCGCCTTGGTCTCGGCGATCTCGCGGGTGAACACCGCGACCACGCAGGCGCCCTTGGTGTGGGCGGTGATCATGATGCGATAGGCCTGATCCTCGGTGATCCGGAACTCGGCCTTCAGCACGCGGACGACGAACTCGCGCGGCGTGAAATCGTCGTTGAGGAGGATGACCTTGTGCAGCGGCGGCCGGGCCACCTTGGGCACGGTCCTGGTTCGGGGCTTGGTGATGGATTGATCAGCCATGGCTCATGCGTCCTGCCGGGCAGACAGCGCCAAGAATAGCAGATTTCGGTCCCGAGGTCAGCCCGGGTGGCTGGGCCTGAACCTTTCCGGATGCGCGGCATTCTCCGAAGACAGCATCTGCGGCCGTCTGCAGCAGCGTCATCGATCGCGGACGGCCGGCTCAACGCAAAACCCTGGAGAACAGCACATGGAACAGCACATGGCATCGGTTCCGTCGGTCAGGCTTCGCGACGGCAATTCCATCCCGCAGCTCGGGCTGGGGGTGTGGCAGGTGGAGCCGGAGATCACCGCGCGGGTGGTGCGGGACGCGATCGATGCCGGCTACCGGCCGATCGATACGGCCGAGGGCTACCACAACGAGGAAGGGGTGGGCGAGGCGATCAAGTCCGCCGGCGTGCCGCGCGACGAGCTGTTCATCACCTCCAAGCTGAGGAATGGCGGGCACGACCGCGACGCGGCGCTCAAGAGCTTCGACGAGACGATGCAGAAGCTGGGCCTCGACCTGCTCGACATGTTCCTGATCCACTGGCCGGTGCCGGGCCAGGGCAAGTATGTCGAGGCGTGGAAGACGCTGGTGGAACTGAGGAACGACGGGCGGATCCGGTCGATCGGGGTGTCGAACTTCAACCAGGACCACCTCGAGCGGATCATCGGGGAGACCGGCGAGATCGCCGGTGGTGAACCAGATCGAGCTGCACCCGTACTTCCAGCAGCGCGACAAGCGCGAGTTCCTCACCCGGCACGGCATCCACCTCGAGAGCTACAGCCCGCTGGGCTCGGGCGCCGTGCTCGACGACAAGGTGCTGGCCGAGATCGGCAAGAAGCACGGCAAGTCGGTGGCGCAGACGATCATCCGCTGGCACCTGCAGCAGGGGCTGATCGTGATCCCCAAGTCGACCCACAAGGAGCGGATCGTCGAGAATTTCGACGTGTTCGGCTTCGAGCTGGATGACGACGACATGAAGAAGATCGAGGGCCTCGACGACCCGGCGAAGGGCCGCGTCGGCTCCGATCCGGCGACGAACAACTCCGTGTGGTGAGCGGGTCAGTTCTGCTGCGGCTGAGGTTCGGCCGGGCGCGTCCGGCCGAACAGCAGGTCCTTGGCGGCGAGGACGGCGCCGGCGGTGATCAGCAGGCAGGCGAGCAGGATCGAATGGCTGTACTGGGCGTAGCCGGTGAGGATCAGGATCAGGGTCGAGAGCAGCGGGGCGGAGTAGGAGGCGGCGCCGAGGACCTGGATGTCGCCCTGCTTGACCCCGATGTCCCAGACATAGAAGGCGAGGCCGACCGGGCCGAGGCCGAGGGCGACCAGCGCCGCCCATTGCCAGAGCGTGTCGGGCCAGACGGTCTGCTCGAGCAGCAGGTGGCAGATGGCGGAGAGGGCGGCGGTGACGAGGCAGAAGCCGGTGATGGCTTCGCTCGGCACGTGGGCGAAGCGGCGGGACAGGACCGAGTAGCTCGACCAGATGAGCGCGGCGCAGAGCGCGGCGAAGTAGCCGGGCAGGTAGGCGCGGATCGAAGCCGAAGCCCTGGCCGCGGGTGACGACGAGCACGGCGCCGGTGAGCGCCAGGACGCAGCCGGCGAGGTGCTGCCATTTGAGGCGTTCGCCCGGGAGCAGGGCGGAGAAGACGACGATCAGCAGCGGCCAGAGATAGTTGATCAGCCCGGCTTCGACCGGCGGGGCGCTGCGCAGCGCGAAGAAGTAGCAGAAGTGGTAGCCGAAGAGCCCGCCGACGCCGAGCAGCCAGACCGGCAGCGGCTGGCGCATCGCCCTGATCGAGGCCGGACGCAGGACGAGCAGCGAGAGCCCGCCGATGCCGAAGGTGATGGCGGTGAGCTGGAACGGCCGGCATGGTGCCGCTCGCCGCGGTGAAGAAGGCGAGCAGCGACCAGAGCAGCACGGCGGAGAAGCCGATCAGGGTGGCCGTGGAGCGGGGCAGCGCGTGGGTCATCGCGGCGCTTCTAGCGCGGGGCGCGGCGCGGCAAAGGGTGGGCCGCCTCTTGCAGGCGGCGCGGCGGTTACCTAGCTTGCCGAAAATGTCGCTGAAAGCCGCAGATATCGCCGAACTCCGCCAGCGCATGCAGAGCGGCTTCGGATCGGTCGAGAACGAGATCGTCGCCGAGAAGGCGTCGTCGCTGGGCCATCATGGCCGGCAGGTGGAGAAGGCGCTGGCGGCGTTGAGGGACTTCGATGCGGAGGCCGGGACGGCGGAGGAGCGGGCCGGGCTGGTGCGTGCCGCGGCGCGCGAGGTGTGGAAGTTCTTCGTGCAGCGGGAGCTGTGCGGGCTGCGCGACCAGAAAGAGGTGATCCGGCACTACGGGATCCCGGGGGAGGTGCTGGTGCGGCTGGGGGCGATGGAGCGGTAGGGGGCTATCCGACCGCTACAGGTACAGCTTGAACCCCTCGTGGCTCCTCGAGAAGCCGAGGCGTTCGTAGAAGCGGTGGGCGTCGAGGCGCTTCTTGTTGGAGGTGAGCTGGACGAGGCCGCAGTGGCGCTGGCGGCAGCGCTCGGCGGCCCAGCGCATCATTTCGCTGCCGATGCCGAGGTTTCGCCTGGACGCGACGACGTGGACGTTCTCGATCGAGGCCGCGCCACATGCCGCGGCGCATCAGGCCGGGGATGTAGGAGAGCTGGAAGCAGCCGACGCGTTCGCCCGCGAGCTCGACGATGAACATCTCCTGGTTCGGATCGGCATCGATGGCGGCGAGCGCCTGGCGGTAATCCTCGTGCATGGCGTCGGCGGGATCGTCGCCGGAATCGATGACGCTGTCCTCGACGATGAGGTCGAGGATGAAGCGGATGTCGGCCTCGGTGGCGGCGCGATAGGTCAGCCGTTCGGTCATGCGTCAGGGTCCCGTTTTGCGGGGGCAGCGGTAGCGCACGAAATCGAGTCGAGGAAGCCGCACGGGCGGTGTTGACCGGCTTCGGGAGCTCTCATACTGCTCATTGCGGGTGAGGGGCCGGGTTAGATGGACGTGCAGACTGTTGTGGTTGGCGCTTGGGGCATTTGCCGGAAGCGTCGAGAGTTCTCTTATCGTCTCCGTCCTCCCCGCCATCAGCGCAAGAAACCGGCGTCACCATCGCGCAGGCCGGGTACCTGGTGTTCGGCTATTCGCTCGCCTACGGCATCGGCACGCCGATCCTCTCGACCATCTTCAGCGGGGTGGATCGCCGCACCGTGGTGGCGTCCGCCGAGTTCGTGTTCGGCTGTTCGGCGATCATCTTCGGGCTGCTGCCGGGGTTCGTGCTGCTGTTCCTTGCCCGCACCCTGCTGTCGATGGGCGCCGGGATGTTCACCTCGACCGCGCAATCGACGGCGATGGCGCTGGCCGCGCCGGGGAAGCGCGGGCGGGCGGTCTCCACCGTGGTGATGGGCGGCTCGCTCGCGATGGCCATCGGGGCGCCGCTGGCGGCGATGGCGGCGCAGGCCTATGGCTGGCGCGTCGCCTATGTCGGGCTCGGGCTCCTCGCCGTGATCGCGGCGGCGACGATGTGGCTGCGGCTGCCGGGCGACATCCACGGCGACCGGCGCAGCGTCAGGGAGCGGCTGAGCGTCGTCACGCGTGCGCGGCATCCCGATGACGCTCGTGACCTCGGGCCTCGGCACTTTCGCCGCCTTCATCCTGATGACCTACCTCGCGCCGGTGACCACCGAATTCGTCGGGCTGGACGAGAGCCTGTTCCCGCTGGTGCTGTTCGCCTACGGCCTCGGGGCGCTGGCCGGCAACCCCCTCGGCGGGTACCTCTCCGACCGGATCGGGGCGCGGCCGACGATCATGCTGATCCTCGGGGCGCTGGTGTTCGAGCTCGGGGCGCTGGCGGTGATCCCGACGCTGCCGCAGCCGGCGATCCTGCCGGTCTACCTCTTGCATGCCGGGGTGTTCGGCGCCCTTTCGTGGGGGTTCATGCCGCCGCAGCTCAGCCGGCTCGCGTCGCTGGCGCCGGCCTCGGTGTCGCTCTCGGCCTCGCTCAACCTCACGGCGATGAATATCGGCGGGGCGCTGTCGGCGCTGGCGGGCGGGCTGGTGATCGACCACGTGGGGATCGGCTATATCGGCTGGTGCGGCGCTGCGGTGGCGCTGCTGGGCCTGCTGGTGAGCTACCTGACGCCGGTGCCCGGCGAAGCGGCGCTGAGCGCGGCCTAGCCTGGCCTTACCCTTTGGGCTGAGGCTGCGGGCGACGAAGAGGACGACCACGGCCAGGGTGCGCGGGCAGCAGCGCCAGCCAATCGTCGCCGGCGGCGAGGACGGCGGCGCCGGCCCACATGATCGAGCTCAGCGCCTCGGAGATGGTGGCGGCGCGCGAGGCGACCTGGCGGCGGCGGAACATGGCGCGGCGCATCGGCGTGCGGAACCAGAGCTGGATGGCGGTGGCCGAGCCGGCCGAAAGCACGACGAAGATCGCGGTGACCCAGGCGAGCTCCCACGAGGCGATCCAGATCATCGCGAGGATGGGCGCGAAGATCACGCCGATGGTGCAGAGCACCGCCTCGATCTTGGCGATCAGCACGGCGCGCGGGTGGATCGGCGCGGTGACGACGAGATCGTGCGCATCCTCGCCGGAGATGGCGAGCCAGGAGAGGCCGCCGGCGAGCTGTCCGGCGGCCATGACGACGACCGGGATCACCACCACATAGGTGCCGGCGCTCTGGCCGTAGGTGACCCAGAGCAGCAGGGCCGGCGGGAACAGGTAGAGGATCTGCATCAGCGACTGGCTGAGGAGCCAGGGATCGCGGCGGAGCAGCTTCCACTCCTTCATGCGCAGCGCGTGGCGCTGCGAGGCCTTGCGGAAGGGCCGGGTGGCGGCCGACTGCTGGACGCGGGCGTGGGAGACGCCGGCGGCGGCGATGGCGTGGGTGGCGAAGCTGCCCGAGGTCAGTCGGATGACGAGGGCGAGGAGGCCGAGGCCGAAGGCCATGACGGCGAGCATCGCCGGGATGTCGCCCATGGCGGCCCGGGCGGGCAGCCAGAGGAGACTGCCGGCATCGGGCGCGCCGGCGATGAAGTCGGGGGACTGCAGCACCGAGAAGCGGTTCATGTTGCCGAAGCTGAGGATGGCCGCGGCCTGGATGCCGATGACGAAGCCGGCGCCGACGACGCCGGCGACGATCTGCGCGATGAGGCGGGTGCGCTGCGGACCGACGGTGCGAAAGAGGCCGATGGTGACCAGCACCGCGACGGCGGCGGCGATCGCGCCGAGGCCGACCAGGACCCCGTAGGCGGCCAGCCATTTCGGGCCTTCATAGGCGGCGAGCACGTTGACCATGGGGCTGGCGAGCAGGCAGGCGAGGACGATGCTGCCGAAGGCGGTGGCGCCGGTGCGGACGGCGAAGACGCGGGCCGAGGAGGCGGGCGAGGAGAGCAGCAGGTCGAGGTCGGAGCGCGCGTAATAGGCGCGGGTGACCGATTCCAGCGCCTGGCTCAGCATCACCGTCCAGAACAGGAAGCCGGTGCCGGTGATGAGCACCAGCGTCTGCTTGTCGGGGCCGATGCCGAGCCGGATCCACGGGAGGAGCAGGGCCATGGCGAGGGCATGGAGCCCCAGATAGAAGAGCGCGAGGAAGACGACGAGGACGATGCCGCGGACCTTGCGGCCGCCGGTGGTCATGGCGAGCCAGTCGCGCCAGGCGATGCGGAACTCGTGCGCGGCGAACCAGGGGAGGGAGGCCGGCGCGCCGATCATGCGGCGGCGCTCGCGGCGAGGTCGGCTTCCTCCTGGGCGACCAGATCGAGGAAGATTTCCTCGAGCGTGGTTTCGCGGCCGATGCGGGTGCGGAGTTCGGCGAGGGTGCCTTCGGCGACGAGGCGGCCGTGGTTGATGACGCCGATCCGCTCCGCCATGCGCTCGGCCACCTCGAGGATGTGGGTGGTCATGATGACGGTGACGCCCGGCGGCGACCTTCTGTTTCAGCACGTCCTTGACCTGACGGGCGGAGCCGGCGTCGAGGCCGGTCAGCGGCTCGTCGAGGATGATGAGGCGCGGTTCGTGGACGAGGGCGCCGGCGAGGGCGACCTTCTGCAGCATGCCCTTGGAAAAGCCGCCGCAGCGCTCGTTGGCGTGAGGGCGCAGGCCGAGCCAGTCGACCAGCTCGTTCGAGCGGCGCTCGGCGTCGCGGGCGTCGATGCGCCAGAGGCCGGCGACGAATTCGAGATATTCGAGGGGCGTCAGGCGGTCGTAGACCATGGGCTCGTCGGAGACCCAGGCGACGATCTGCTTGGCGGCGATGGGGTCCTGTGGCCGTGTCGATGCCGCAGCACCGAGATGGAGCCGGCGTCGGGCTTCAGGAGGCCCGGCGACCATCCGAGGATGGTGGTCTTGCCGGCGCCGTTGGGGCCGAGCAGGGCGTAGAACTCGCCGGCCTTCACCTTGAGCTCGAGATCGATGACCACGGGCCGGTCGAAGCTCTTGCGCAATCCGCTGATGTCGAGGGCGTAGGGGCTGGGTGACATGGCTGGCTCCGGCGAGGCTCGCAAGACCGTAGCGGCGCGTCGTTGCGGCCGGGTGAACGGGCTCGGTTAAGAACCAATGAGCGGAACCGTACGAAGTCCTCGTCCGTTTATTCGCCGATAATAACAAGAATGGAGCCAGAAAATGGCTGATCGCGAAGTGATTATCGACAATGCAGGCGGTGGCGCCGGCATGGGCGTCGTGGCCGGGATCGTCGTCGTGCTGCTGATCATCGTCGGCATCTTCCTGTTCGCCAACAACAACGGCGGCAGCAGGACGGTCGACATCGACGTGCCGGCCGTATCGGTCGACGTGGTGCCGGACGGACAGTAGTTCGAGCGACGCGCTCGTGCGATGGGGCGGCTTCCAGGGCCGCCCCTTTTCATTGCGCGCCGGTGGGGTCGACGATGCCGCCGGTGCAGCCGCCCTCGGTGGGCGAGGCGGCGAGCAGCAGGCGGCCGAGATTGGGGGCGCCGTCGAACGAGCCGAAGAGCCCGAGGGTGAGCTCGGTGATGATGCGGCGCGAGCCATCCTGCTTGCAGGCGACGCGCACGCGCTGGCCGGCGCCGTTGCCGAAGGCCTGGTCGAAGGCGCGCGCGGATCTCGTCCTGCGAGAGATGCTTGCCGATGCGCTCGGCGAAGAGGTCGCGCACGCCGGAGGCGTTGAGGGCGGCGAGCAGCAGGATGGAGGTGCCGAAATAGGCGGCGGGATCGCCGCCGAAGCAGGTGCCGTGCTTGGTCCACTCGTGCCGATCGAGCTGCGAGCGGGTGCCGGGCATCACTTCGGCGAGCACGGCGGCGGTCGCGGCATCGAGCTCGATCGGCGGCAGCTGGGTCCAGCGGCCATCCTTGTCGCGCTGCTTCTGCTGTTCAGATACGCCGCAATACTCGCCCTCGGGCCAGAGGCCGTGGAGGGCGAAATGGTTGGCGTCGAAGCGGTTGGCGGAGAGCGACTGGCACTCGGGTTTCTGCGGCGCGGTCTCGCAGAAGGCCGGCTGCCAGCTGGCGGCGAGGATCAGGAACTGCTGGTTCTGGCCGGCGGGTTCGATTGCGACGGCTTCCGCGACGGAGGGCGTCGGCGGAGCCGGCCTTGGCTTCAGCCAGAATACCAGCGCGCCGCCCGCGAGGAACGCCAGCACCAGGACGACGAGGAACCTCGGGCTCATCCGGTCAGCGCTGCGTCACGTAGCCGTCGGGCACGCCGCGCGTCGCGAGCACGAACTGCCAGACCTGCAGCACCTTGGCCCGGAAGCCGCCGGCGCAGCTGAGCAGATAGTATTTCCACAGCCGGTAGAAGCGCTCCTCCTCGGGGGTGCGGTCCTTCTTCCAGTTGCGGTCGAAGTTCTCGTACCAGGCGCAGAGCGTCTTGTCGTAGTGCGGGCCGATATTGTGGACGTCGATGACGGTGAAGAGGCCGTCGATGGCCTTGCCGATCTGCGCCATCGAGGGGATGACGCCGCCCGGGAAGATGTATTTCTCCAGCCAGGCCTCGATGGTCTCGGTGGACCATTGCGAGCCGATGGTGTGCATCATGAACAGGCCGTCGTCCTTGATCACGGAGCGGGCCTTCTCGAAATAGGCCCGGTAGTTCTTGTGGCCGACGTGCTCGAACATGCCCATCGAGACGATGTGGTCGGTCTTGCCCTCGAACTGCGCGGTAGTCCTTGACCTGGAACTCGATGGGCAGGTGCTTGTAGCGCTCGCGACCGTAGGCGGCCTGGTCGGGCGAGACGGTGACGCCGACGCAGCGGGCGCCGTATTTCTCGGCGGCGAAGCCCATGAAGGCGCCCCAGCCGCAGCCGATGTCCCAGACCAGCTGGCCGGGCTGCAGCCCGATCTTCCGGCAGACCATGTCGAGCTTGGCTTCCTGCGCCTCGTCGACATTGGTGACGCCTTCGGGCCAGTAGCCGCACGAGCCGGTCATGCGCTTGTCGAGCGAGGCCTTGTAGGCTTCGGTCTCGTTGTAGTGCATGCTCGGCGACGCGGCTGGGAGCGGGCGATGTTCTGCATGTTGAGCAGGCGCGCCTGCACCATCTGCCACATCAGGTTGGGGGTGAGGCGCACGGCTTCGGGGACGTCCGAGCGCAGCACGCGGTTGAAGAACTCGGCCATGTCGGCGACATCCCACAGCCCGTCCATGTAGGCCTCGCCGAGCCCGAGGGTGCCCTGGCCGTAGAGCCGGGTCCAGAACTCGGGGGAGTGGATCTGCGGGATCCCACGGCCTCGACCCGTTGATCGTGATATCGGCCTCCTTGAGGAGGACCTCCATTTGCGGGGTGGCGCCCATCGAATCCCTGCCCATCCTTAAGGTCGCGAACGCAAAGCGGATTCTACCCGGAGAGGGGTGTCAAGCCCGGATGCCGGGGTCGTCGAAGGGTTGCCGGGTCGCGGATAGTTTACCTGGGGGAGGGAATACATCCCGGTGCGAGCTTGTTGATCGCTCGGGGGCTGGCGTGAGGAGACAGAAGATGAAGCTATTTCTCTCGCTCGCGGCCGGTGCGTGCCTGGTGGCATTTGCCGGTTTCGCACAGGCCGACGATCACCTGTTCCAGGCCCAGCAGCATGGGCTCGGAGACAATACCCATACCCAGGCGTTCACGGAGAACCCGGCGGGGCATAGCGGCGACCTGGCGCCGGGGCAGGGGAGTCCGTTCGTCGGCGCGGATACGCAGACGCCGTCGACCGACAACGAAACGGCCAACGCGCACGCGCACATCATTCCGCGCACGCCGAAGTAGAGCCCGGGATCGAGCAACGGCCTCGGGCGTCCGTTGAAGCCTGAGACCGCCCCCCAGGACGGCCCCTCCCCAGCCCTCCCCATAAAGGGGAGGGTGCCGGCCGGTGGGTGGGGCGGGATCGGGAACACGGCTTTGTCCGGCCCCTCGCGCTGGCCCTCTCCCCGGAGGGAGAGGGGGACTTTGGTGCAGTTCGGTGGACTACAGCGTGATGCGGTAGAGGCCGAAGCCGTCTTCGTTGGTCTGGCCGGTGGCTTCGATCTTGACGGCGGTGACGTCGGCCAGGTGCTCGGCGGCCTTGGGGCCGGTTTCGAACAGGACCGTGGCGCCGATCGGGGCGAGGGACCAGTTGCTGTCGGCCTTGGGCTGGATGGTCTTCTGGTCGAGGATGTAGCGCACGATGAGGTCGCGGTTGGTGTCGGGGCCCTTGAAGACGATCTTGTCGGGGCCGATGCCCGGGAAGCCGCCGCCGCCGCCGGCGCGGTAGTTGTTGGAGGCGACGACGAATTTCTGCGCCGGGTCGATCGGCTTGCCGTCGAACTGCAGGTCGACGATGCGGCTTTCGGTGTTGCCGATGTCCTCGCCCTTGGGGCCGTATTTGGCGGGCTTGGTGATGTCGATCTTGTAGGTGACGCCGTCGATCACGTCGAAGTTGTAGGACGGGAAATCGAGGTTGATCAGCGGCGCGTCGGCTGGCGCCGGGCTCGACCTGGTTGAAGATGCCGGCGGAGCGGTCGAGCCAGTTCTGCACGTCCTGGCCGGTGATCACCACGGCCTGGATGGTGTTGGGATAGAGGTAGAGGTCGGCGACGTTCTTGATCGCCACCGGGCCGACGGGGACGTCGGTGTAGTAGTCCGGGCCGCCGCGGCCGCCGGCCTTGAACGGGGCAGCGGCGGAGAGGATCGGCAGGCCGTCCCAGTCGGTGCCCTTCTGCATCTGCTCGAGGTACCATTTCTGGGCGATGTTGACGATCTGCACGCTCGGATCGTCGGCGACCAGCGCGAAGTAGGAGTGGAGCGGGGCGGCGGTCTCGCCGACCGGGCGGCGGACGTAGGCGAGCGTCTCGTCGTGGTCGTCCTGCGCCGCGGCGAGGACGGTGGCGACGCTCTCGACCGTCGGCTTCACCTTGCCGTCGACGCGCTCGAAGATCGGGCGGGCTTCGGCGGTGTGCGAGACGATGGACCACTTGCCGTCGTCGGCCTTTTCCAGCAGCAGGTCGATGAGGCCCATGTGCGAGCCCCAGAAGCCGGCCATCACCGCCGGCTTGCCGGCGAGCGTGCCCTTTTCCAGGTCGGCGCCGTCGAGGCCCTCGAAATCCTTGGAATTGGGGAAGACCAGGTGCTGGTGGCCGGTGAGGATGACGTCGAGGCCATCGACGGCGGCGAGCTGCAGGGCGGCGTTCTCGGCGCCCGGGCCGGCATCGGCGGCGATGCCGGAGTGGCAGAGCGCGATGACGAGCTCGGCGCCCTCTTCGCGCATCTTCGGGATGTAGGCCTTCGCCGTCTCGACGATGTCGCGGGTGTTCACCTTGCCGGCGAGGTGGGTCGCGTCCCAGGTCATGATCTGGGGCGGCACGAAGCCGATGAAGCCGAGCTTGATCTTGTGCGTGGCGCCGGAGCCGTCGGTCAGCTCCTTCTCGACGATCTTGTAGGGCGCGATGTAGGTGGTGTCGGCGAGCGGGTCGGCGCCGGGCTCGCCCTTGACGAGGTTGGCCGAGACGATCGGGAAGTTGGCGGCGGCGATGGCCGCGTCGAGGAACTCGAGGCCGTAGTTGAACTCGTGGTTGCCGAGCGTGCCGGCCTCGTAGCCGAGCGTGTTCATGGCGGCGATGATCGGGTGCGGCTCGTTGGTCAGGCCCTTCTCGTAGGCGATGTAGTCGCCCATCGGGTTGCCCTGGATGACGTCGCCATTGTCGACGAGGATGGAGTTGCCGGCCTCGGCGCGGATGGCGTCGATGAGGGCGGCGGTGCGGGCGAGGCCGAGCGTGTCGTTGGGAGCATCGGCGTAATAGTCATAGGGGAAGACCGCGACGTGCAGGTCGGTGGTTTCCATGATCCTGAGGTGGGCCTGGCCGGCTGCCGCCTGCACCGCGAACGGATGCATGACGACGGCGGCGCCGAGGGTGGCGGTGCCGGCGAGGAAGGCCCGGCGGGAAATCGAGTAATCGTAGCTCATGAACGTCTCCCAAATGAAAGCACGTCGCCAAGCGGAACGAGGCGGGCTGCTCGCCGGTTAACCGGCATGGCGATCGATAAGCGTCAGATGCCGCGCGGAAGTAACGTTGCGATGACGGCGGCGAAGGTCAGATTGGCGGCTTTCGCGCACAGGGTCAATTTGCGGCGCCGCGACGGCGGTTCAGGGAGAAGTCAGATGAAGTGGCAAGGACGGGAGCGCAGCTCGAACATCGAGGACCGGCGCGGCCAGGGTGGCGGATTCGGCGGTGGCTTCGGGCGAATGGGGGGCGGCGGCCTCGGCCGTCCGATCCCCATGGGCCGGGCGGGCGGCGGCGGCCTCGGGATCGTCGGCATCGTCATCGTGCTGGGACTCATCTGGTTCGTCACCGGGCAGAACCCGATCGACGTGGTCACCGGCGGCGGCACGACCGCGCCCAGTTCCAGCAGCCAGTGGGTTCCCTCACAGAACGCGGGCGAGGACGAGCTGGCGAACTTCGTCGGCGTCGTGGTCAAGGACACCGAGAACATGTGGGGCGAGGAGTTCCAGAAGCACAACATGACCTACCGGCCGGCCAAGGTCGTGCTGTTCAACGACGCCACGCAGTCGGAGTGCGGCGTTGCCCAGGCGTCGAGCGGGCCGTTCTATTGCCCCAACGACCAGAAGGTCTATGTCGACCTCTCCTTCTACGACCAGTTGCGCAACCAGTTCGGCGCCTCGGGCGACTTCGCCCAGGCCTATGTGATCGCGCACGAGATCGGCCACCACGTGCAGAACCTCACCGGCGTGCTGCCGGAATTCAACCAGCGCCGCGGGGCGATGAGCCAGGACGAGCAGAATGCCTATTCGGTCCGGGTGGAGCTGCAGGCGGACTGCTATGCCGGCGTCTGGGCCAACTACGCGAACCGGCAGAACTACCTCGAGCAGGGCGACGTCGAGGAGGCGATCAACGCGGCCAATGCCATCGGCGACGACACGCTGACGCGCGGGCAGGTGGCGCCGCGTAATTTCACCCACGGAACCTCCGAGCAGCGTATGATGTGGCTGAAGCGCGGCATGCAGACGGGCGATGTCACGCAGTGCGACACGTTCAATACCTCGATGTAGGAAGCGCGAATGGGGATGATACCGGCGAGCGTGATGCCGCATGTGAAGCGGTTCGGCTGGTCGGGAGTGGTCGCGCTCGGTGTGGTGGTCGTGATGCTCGCCGGGGTGAACCCCATCACCGTGATCACCGGCAAGGTGTCCCCACCGCCGCCGCCGACCTCGATCACCGGGGTGCCGCCCAGTTCGGCGAGCCCCGCGCAGCTCGCCGCCTATCCGGCCGTGGTGGCAGGGGAGGCGGAGCTGATGTGGCGGCGCTTCTACTGGCAGACGGCGATCCGCTATCCGAGCGTCAGCCTCAGCGTCGTCGAGGACAAGGCGCAGTTCGGCTGCGGCATGGCGGGGAAGGATCTTACCGTGTTCTACTGCCCCGACGATCGGGTGGTCTATGTCGACATCGATGCCTATCACCGGCTGCGCCAGAAGCTGCCGCTCGGCGCGGACTATGCCGTGGCCTACCTGGTGGCGGAGGCCTATGGGCATCACGTGCAGTGGTCGCTCGGGGTGTTCGACAGGCTCGTCGCACTGCAGTCGCAGCAGGACGGGGACCAGGCGGCGGCGCTGGAGCGCCAGATCGACCAGCAGGCCTCCTGCTATGCCGCGATGTGGACGATCACGGCGGGGATCGAGGAATTGAGCGAGAACAAGCCGGTGATGGCGGCGGTGGCGGAGGTGGAGGCGAACCGCAAGCGGGCGATCATCGCGCTGCAGCTCGGACGGGTGGTGCCCGAGGTGCTGGCGACGGCCAGCGATGCGGCGCGCAGCCATTGGTACGGCAAGGGCTACGCCATTCCGGCGCCGGGCAGTTGCAAGCTCGACAAGATCGAGGCTGAGGGACTGGTTTAGAGGCAGGTACGATGGCAGTTCATCTCGAAGGCCTGAAGCTGGAACGCTTCTTCGACGACGGGACGTACCCCAACAGCCAATTGCCGGTGCTGTTCTACGAAGCGGCCCTGCCGGCGGCGGGGGCGTCGCCGGAGGCGTTCGAGGCGATGTTCGCCGAGAACGGCTGGCCGCCGGCCTGGCGGCTCGTCGATCTTCACCTACCACCACTATCACTCGACTGCGCATGAGACGCTGGGGATCGCCCGTGGCACCGCGCGGCTGCTGCTGGGTGGACCGGAGGGACGGGAGTTCGATGTCGAGGCCGGGGACGCGATCGTGCTGCCTGCAGGGGTGGCGCATCGGCGGCTCGAACTCGAGCAGCGACTTCCTGGTGGTGGGTTGCTACCCGCCCGGCCAGCAGCCGGACCTGCTGCGCGGTGATTTGGGTGATCGGCAGAAAGCGGACGCCAATATCGCCAAAGTCGCGATGCCATTCTCGGACCCGGTAGGCGGATCGGGCGGGCCGCTGCTGCGGCACTGGAAAGGGCGCTAATAACGCGCCAAGGCGGGGCCGGTTCCACTTTCGCGCAAACTTTTCCCAACCCATCAAATTGTCAGCAAATCATCGCGAGCGTGTCGTGATCCGGCCAGTTTGCCATCACAATCGCGGCTAGTCTTCTTTATCGCGGCGGGCATCACCAGCCGCCGGGGCGCGACTAATCCCGCCTCGAGTTATCCCCCACGTGGAAGGAAAGCCTCCATGAAGAAGATCCTGATCACCCTCGCAGCTATTGGACTGTCCACCGCTGCATTCGCACAGGCTGCGGCGCCGGATTACGCCACCGCTGACGCGGACAAGAGCGGGGACGTCTCCCTGGCCGAGGCTCAGGTCATCTGGCCCGCGCTTACCCAGGAGCAGTTCACCGCTGCCGACACGGACGGGAACGGTTCGCTCAGCCAGGCTGAGTTCGAGGCATACGCCGCGACGGCGCCGGCCCAGTAAAACGGGATCGGCCAGCCATGGTCGAGGAGGGGCCGTCCGGCAACGGGCGGCCCCTCCGCTTTATGGGGATTTATTCGGGCTTGGTGCTCTCGGCGACTTCCGGCAGGCCCTTCTGGGCGCGCACCAGGTTGAGGAAGCGCGTGAACAGGTAGTGGCTGTCGCTCGGGCCGGGGCTGGCCTCGGGATGGTACTGCACCGAAAAGATCGGCTTGCCGTCCACTGCGAGGCCGGCGTTCGAGCCATCGAAGAGGGAAACGTGCGTCTGGGTGACGCCGGCGGGCAGGCTCGCCGTATCCACCGCGAAGCCGTGGTTCATCGAGGTGATCTCGACCTTGCCGGTGGTGAGGTCCTTGACCGGATGATTGGCGCCGTGGTGGCCCTGATGCATCTTCTCGGTCTTGGCCCCGACCGCGAGGCCGAGGAGCTGGTGGCCGAGGCAGATGCCGAACATCGGCTTGCCGGTCTCCATGAGCGCGCGAATGGTCGGCACCGCATACTTGCCGGTCGCGGCAGGGTCGCCCGGTCCGTTGGAGAGGAAGATGCCGTCGGGATTGTGCGACAGCACGTCCTTGGCGGTCGCGGTGGCGGGAACAACGGTGACCTTGGCGCCTTGCTCGGCAAGCTGGCGCAGGATGTTGCGCTTGGCGCCGTAGTCGATGGCGACGACGTGGAACTGGGGATCCTGCAACCGGCCATAGCCGCCGGTACGGGTCCAGGGCGTCTGGTCCCAGTGGTAGGTCTGGGCGATCGTCACTTCCTTGGCGAGGTCGAGTCCCTCGAGGCCGGGAAAGGCCTTGAGCTCGGCGAGCATGGACGTCTCGTCGAAATGCCCGTCCGGGGCATGCGCGATGACGCCGTTCGGCATGCCCTTCTCGCGGATCCGGGCGGTGAGGGCGCGGGTGTCGACGCCGGTGATGCCGATGATGTTGCGCTTCTTCAGCCACACATCCAGCCGCTCGACGGCGCGGTAGTTCGACGGGTTGGTGACATCGGCCCTGAGCACGCAACCGCGGACGCCGGAGAGGGCCGCCATGTTGACCGTCTCGATGTCCTCGTCGTTGGTGCCGACATTGCCGATATGGGGGAAGGTGAACGTGACGATCTGCCCGGCATAGGAGGGATCGGTGAGGATCTCCTGGTAGCCGGTCATCGCGGTGTTGAAGCAGACTTCGCCGGCCGAATGGCCGATGGCGCCGATGCCGTGGCCCTCGAGGCGCGTCCCGTCCTCCAGGATCAGCAGGGCGGTCGCAGGCTTTTGCTGCCAGCCAGTCATGGCGGGTCTCCAAGGGTCGGGGCGTTTGTCGGTTGAGGGCTCTCCATAAAAGGGGGCCCGCCCGAGCGCAAGTGGCGCATCGGCATTATTGCGGTATATGGAGTGCGGTTCCGGGAGAACAAGGATTATGACGATGCGGGAAGCGATCAGCGCAGGGTACAAGACGGCGCTCAAGGCCGGCGACAAGCGGCGCACCGCGACGCTACGCGCGATCAACGCCGCGATCCAGGACAAGGACATCGAGGCGCGCGGGCAGGGCAAGGAGCCGCTGAGCGACGCGGACCTGCTGGTGCTGCTGCAGAAGATGGTGAAGCAGCGCGAGGAATCGCTCGGCATCTACGAGAAAGCCGGGCGGGAGGACCTCGCCACAGTCGAGCGCGAGGAGATTGCGATCCTCGGCGAATTCCTGCCCAAGGGGCTGAGCGAGGCCGAGGTGGAGGAGGCGATCAGGGCCGCCATCGCCAAGACCGGCGCCAGCGAGGCCAAGGACATGGGTAAGGTGATCGCCTCGCTGAAGGCGGACTACCCGGGGCGCATCGACTTCTCGAAGGCCTCGGGCAAGGTCAAGGCAGCACTGGGCTGAACTGTCTCCTCACGCGACCGCCGGCACCGGCTGGCGGCGCTCCAGCCACCAAGAGAGGCTGGCCGTTCCCGCCGCGAGCAGGCTGGTGACGATGCCGACGGCGGGGATGTGCTCGTAGGCTACGCCGCCGTTGAGCAGCATCGCGCCGAGGAAGGCGCCACCGGCGATGCCGATGTTGAAAGCGCTCGAGATCAGCGAGGACGCGAGATTGGGGGCGGTGTGGGCCGCACCGATCACCCGCGCCTGCAGCGGGGTCGAGAAGGCGAAGCCGAGGAGCGAGGTCAGCAGCAGGTTGAGGGTCATGAAGAGCTTGTCGTGCACGGCAAACAGCATCGTGGCGTAGAACAGCGCCTGTAGCAGCAGCACGGCGAGCAGGGTCGGCATCGGCTTCCAGTCCGTGCCCCGCCCGCCCAGGAAGATGCCGAACACCGAGCCTAGCCCGCCGATCAGCAGGTAGATGGGAATGATCTCGGGCGAGAGCCCGGTGACGTTGAGCATGATCGGCACCTGGAAGGTGCCCCAGGCGAGGGCCCCGATCATCACCAGGATGATGGTGATATAGGAGAGCCACACCTGCTGGTGACGGAGCTCCCGGAACTGCTCGCCGAACGTCGCATGGCGCTCATCGTCCGTGCCCGCATAGGGGAGGCGGAGGAAGAGGATGACGGCCGCAGCAGCGCCCAGGACAGCAACGGTGAGGAAGGTCGCGCGCCAGCCGAAGGCAGTGCCGATGGCACTCCCGCCGGGCAGGCCGAGGAGGTTGGCGACCGTGATGCCGCTGATGAACATCGCGAGGGCGGCGCCCCGCCGCTCGATGGGCACGAGCTTCGAGACGACGACGTTGCCCGCGCCGAAGAACACCCCGTGGGCGCACGCCGAGAGCAGACGCGCCGCAAGCAGCATGTCGTAATCGGGTGCGAGGGCGCAGAGCACCTGCGAGACGGCAAACAGCACCATGGTGCCGATCAGCACGACCTTCGGCGGGTAGCGGGAGGTGAGCACCGTGAGGATCGGGCCGCCGATGGCGACGCCGACGGCATAGAAGGTGACGAGCAGCCCGGCGGTGGGGATGCTGACCTCAAGGTCGGTGGCGAGCGGCGGCAGGATGCCCGAGATCAGGAACTCGGCCGTGCCAACGGCAAAGGCGGCTAGCGCCAGGGCATAGATGGCGAACGGCATCAATAATCCTTGGGGGCTCGGAGTCGGAAGCGGCGGAAAGGATCATGTCTTGCCGTCGGTCGCAAGTGCGCGACCGGTCGCGGCATATTCGAGCTGGGCGTTGAAGGCGGCGCCGAGCACCAGGATCTGGGCCGAGTTGTACATCCAGAGCAGCAGCACCACCGGCGCGGTGACCGAGCCGAACGTGGCTTCGAAGTTGCCGAAGTTCTCGACGTAGATCGAGAAGATGGCGCCGACGAGGATCCAGATCAGCGAGGCGAGCATCGCGCCGGGCCAGATGTGGCGCCACTTGCGGGGGTGGCGATCAGGACCCCAGCGGTAGAGGGCGCTGAGCACCAGCACGGTCAGCAACAGCAGGACGGGCCAGCGCAGGACGAGGAGCAGCAGCTCGTCGCCGGAGGGGAACGGGATCAGCGCCGGCAGTCCGGCGATGGTGAGGAGCGCGATGATCAGGAAGATGGACCCGACGATCGAGAGGCCCACGGCGTAGAGCAGGCTCTTGAAGAAGCCGCGGCGCGGGCGTTCGAGCCGTACCGCCGCCATGGCGAAGAGCAGGGCATCGATGCCGCGCGAGGCGCTCCAGAGCGTCAGCGGAATCGAGATCAGCAGCCCAATGCCGAGGGCGGCGGCGGGCTGCGCGACAATGAAGGCCAACTGGTCCTGCAGGAAAGCGAGGGCGACGTCAGGGATGACGTAGTGCAGCGCGTCGATGGTTCCGGCGAGGGTGGAGCGGTCCGCCAGCACGCCATAAACGAGCACGATCGTGCCGATGGCCGGGAAGATCGAGAGGAAGCCGAAGAAGGCGGTGCCGGCGCAGCGCAGCGACGTGTCCTGCTGGGCAAACGTGCGCACCACGCCCCACAGGACGCGCTTCCACTTTTCGAGGCCCCGCGGGGCGGTTCGGTCGAGAGCTGTATCGGACACGCGCAACCTCGGATCATGCCTTGGGGGTGAACGAGAGCGGGGGACCGCTGGTTGCGGCGCTGTGCCGCGGTGCCGTTCCGCGCTATCATGGCTTGAGCAAGGGAGGCGGGCATGGCGGTTTCACCTGGCGCGAAGCGACGGTTGGCCTGGAGCACCGGGCTGAGGGCTCTGCTGATCCTGCTGTTCGGGATCTACGCGGTGATCTCCCCCGGGCAGGCGTTGGCGACGCTGGTGCTGGTCGCCGCCGCGGTGCTGCTGGTGAGCGGCGTGCTGGGCCTCTGGGGTCTGACCTTCGGCGGGCGCAGATCGGCCAACTACTGGTGGGACGTGGTGATGGCCGGGCTGGCGATCATCGTCGGTATCCTGATCCTGATCTCGCCGCTGCTGGCGGCACTGCTGACCGTGACCTTCCTCGTCTACCTCATCGCCTTCGAGGCGATCATCCACGGGGTGATGGAGATCGTCGTCGTGAACCGCGAGCGCGAGCAGTACGCCCGCATCTGGCCGCAGGTGCTGCAAGGGGTGCTTTACGTGCTGTTCGGCATCGCGCTGCTGTTCTGGCCGCTGCTTTCGGCGCTGGTGGGAATCCTGTGGCTGGGCATATTGATGATCATCTTCTCGATCGGGCTGTTCGGTACGGCCTGGCGGCTCTATCAACAGAGCAAGACCGCGGACGGGGCTGCGGCGTAGCCGGTCGGATAAGCGGACGTGACTTTGATGGGTGGGCCGCGTAGGGAAGCCGCATGCGCTTTTCCGATGGATTCCTCGACGAGATCCGGCAACGCCTGCCCATTTCGCAGGTGGTGGGCGAGCACGTCATCTGGGACAAGCGGAAGAGCCAGCCGCAGCGCGGCGATTTCTGGGCCTGCTGCCCGTTCCACGGCGAGAAGACGCCGAGCTTCCACGCCGACGACCGGCGGGGAATCTACCACTGCTTCGGCTGCGGGGCGTCGGGCGACCATTTCCGCTTCCTGACCGAGAAGGCCGGGATGAGCTTCCCCGAGGCGGTGGAGAAGCTCGCGGGCATGGCCGGCGTGCCGATGCCGGCGCGCGACGAGCGCGACGCCCAGCGGCAGGAAGCGCGGCGCTCGCTCTACGACGTGATGGAGATCGCGACGAAGTATTTCGAGGCGGCGCTGGCGCACAATATCGGGGCGCGGGCGCGCGGGTACCTGCACGAGCGCGGGGTCAGCGCCTCGGCACAGACGCGGTTCCGCATCGGCTACGCGCCGGACAGCGCCAACGGGCTCAAGGAGCACCTGGCGGCGAACGGCGTCGCGGCGCAGGAGATGGTGGATGCGGGGCTGGTGGTGGTGCGCGAGGACTCGCCGCTGCCCTATGACCGGTTCCGCAACCGGGTGATGTTCCCGATCACCGATTTCCGCGGCCGGGTGATCGCCTTCGGCGGCCGGGCGATGTCGGCGGACATGCCGGCCAAGTACCTGAACTCGCCCGAGACCGAGCTCTTCAAGAAGCGGATGACGCTCTACAACGGGCAGGCGGCCCGCGAGGCGGCGCGGAGCGGCAAGGCGGTGGTGGTGGTCGAGGGCTATCTCGACGTGATCGCGGCGGCGATGGCCGGCTTCGAGGGTGCGGTGGCGCCGCTCGGCACGGCGCTGACCGAGGAGCACCTGCAACTGCTGTGGCGGATGAGCGACCAGCCGGTGCTCTGCTTCGACGGCGACAGTGCCGGGCAGCGGGCCGCGGCCCGGACGACCGAGATCGTCTTGCCGCACCTCCAACCGGGCCGGACGGTGAAGATCGCGACGCTGCCGGAGGGACAGGACCCGGACGACCTGATCAAGGCGCAGGGCCGCGGGGCCTTTGCCGAGGTGCTCGACCGGGCGCGATCGCTGTCGGAGGTGATCTGGGGGCTCGAGACGGGCGGTATCGTGCCCGAGACGCCGGAAGCGCGGGCGGCGCTGGAGGCGCGCCTCAAGGGCCGGGCGAATGCCATCGGCGAGCCGTCGGTGCGGCGGCACTACATGCAGGCCTTCGACGAGAAGCTCGCGGCCTTCTTCGCGCCGGTGCGCCGGCAGAACCGGTACGAGGGGCGGCGCGATCACCACGGCAGCCAGTTGCTTGGGCGGACGGGCAGGGGCTCGCCGCGGGTGGTGGTCTCGGAGACGCTGCGGAATTCGCGGCTCTTGAAGCCGGGGCGGAACATCGACACCACGCCGCGCGAGGCGGCGATCCTCATGACCCTCATCAACCACCCGGCGCTGGCCGAGAGCCGGCTCGAATCACTGGCGGCGCTGGAGATCCCCTCACCGGCCGCGCGGGAGCTGCTGGGAGCGCTGCTCGACCTCGTGACGCGCGACCACGATATCACCGGCCCGGAGCTCGCGGCGGCGCTGGGAGCGCGCGGATTCGGCGAAATCATCGAGAAGATGCGGGATGTGCTGGCCCGGCAGGGCGTGTGGCAGAGCGGCGCCGAGATCGCCGATCCGGATGCCGAGATCGGATTAAGGCATGCCCTGGCCTTGCATTACAAATCGGTTGAGCTAAATAAGGCCCTTAAAGCAGCCGAACAGGCGCTGGGCGACGACCCGAGCGAAGAAACCTTTGAAAGGCTGCGTGACATCCAGAACCAGATCACCACCGTCGATGGCACTGAGGCATTGATCGAAGGGTTTGGTTCGTTATCGGGACGCGCGACACGCAGCTTCTGATGGGCGGCGGGTACGCGCGGTTTCGCATATGGGCGAATCAGTGCCCGGCTGCCCCGATGACGGACAAGTGAGGGCCACTTGGGAGCCCAAGCGCCAGCCGGCCCCTTTACCTAGTCTCAAGTCATGACCACGTAACGACTATCGGCGCCCGAATCCCGACCCGGGCCCCCGGAGCAGTGAGCTAGATGGCCATCAAGGCAGCAACCCAGACCAAGACCAAAGAATCCGAGAAGCCGGAAGCCGGCGCGACAACCGAGGCGCCCGACAGCCCTCTGCTCGACCTTTCGGATGCTGCGGTAAAAAAGCTCATCAAGGTCGCCAAGAAGCGCGGCTACGTCACCTATGAAGAGCTGAACGCGGTGCTGCCGTCGGAGGAGGTCACCTCCGAGCAGATCGAGGACATCATGGCGATGTTCTCGGACATGGGCATCAACGTCGTCGACGAGGACGAGGTCGAGGAAACCGAGCCGGATACGGCCGAGGAAGAGTCGACCGAACTCGCCGAGCGTACCGGCACGGCGGTCGCCTCGAAGTCCAATACCCGCGAAGGCAGCGACCGGACGGACGATCCGGTGCGCATGTACCTGCGCGAGATGGGTTCGGTGGAACTGCTCAGCCGCGAGGGCGAAATCGCCATCGCGAAGCGCATCGAGGCCGGCCGCGAGACGATGATCGAGGGGCTGTGCGAGAGCCCGCTCACCTTCCAGGCCATCATCATCTGGCGCGACCAGCTGGCGAACGCCGAAATCCTGCTGCGCGACATCATCGACCTCGAGGCTACCTATGCCGGCCCCGATGCCAAGCAGGCCGCGCCGGTGGTGCCGTCCGAGGTCGAGCGCCCGGCCGAGCGCCGCGAGGAGGCCAAGCCCGCCGCCAAGGCCAAGCCGGCGCGCGCCGGCTCCGGCGAGGACGACGACTACGTCCCCGAGGAGCCCGAGGCGCCGCAGGATCCGGTCGAGGAAGAGGACGACGATTTCGAGAATTCGCTGTCGCTGAGCGCGATGGAGGCCGAGCTCAAGCCGCAGGTGGTGGCGACGTTCGACCGCATCGCCGACGCGTATGGCCGGATGCGCAAGCTCCAGGACCGCCACGCCGAGGAGCGGATGGCCGGCAACGCGCCTGCGACCCCCGCGGACCTGAAGAAGCTCGAGGGTTTCCGCTCCGAGGTGATCGGGGACGTGAAGTCGCTGTCGCTCAACACCTCGCGTATCGAGAGCCTGGTCGAGCAGCTCTACGACATCAACAAGCGCCTGGTCCGCCTCGAGGGCCGGCTGCTGCGCCTGGCGGAAAGCTATGGCGTGAAGCGCGAGAGCTTCCTGCAGGCCTATTACGGCAGCGAACTCGACCAGAACTGGATCGAATCCGTCGCCGGCATCGAGCAGAAGGGCTGGGCGGAATTCGCCAAGCGCGAGGCCGATACAGTCCGCGACATCCGCCGCGAGATCCAGACCCTGGCGACCGAGACGGGCCTCGACATCACCGAGTACCGCCGGATCGTGCACAAGGTGCAGAAGGGCGAGCGCGAAGCAGCCATCGCCAAGAAGGAGATGGTGGAGGCCAACCTGCGCCTCGTCATCTCCATCGCGAAGAAGTACACGAACCGCGGGCTGCAGTTCCTTGATCTTATTCAGGAAGGCAATATCGGCCTGATGAAGGCGGTGGACAAGTTCGAGTACCGCCGCGGCTACAAGTTCTCGACCTATGCGACGTGGTGGATCCGGCAGGCGATCACCCGCTCGATCGCCGACCAGGCGCGCACTATCCGCATTCCCGTGCACATGATCGAGACGATCAACAAGATCGTCCGGACTTCGCCGCCAGATGCTGCACGAGATCGGCCGCGAGCCGACGCCGGAAGAGCTCAGCGAAAAGCTGCAGATGCCGCTCGACAAGGTGCGGAAGGTACTGAAGATCGCCAAGGAGCCGATCAGCCTCGAGACGCCGATCGGCGACGAGGAGGATTCGAACCTCGGCGATTTCATCCCGGACGTGAACGCCATCCAGCCGATCGATGCGGCGATCCAGTCGAACCTGCGCGAAACGACGACCCGCGTGCTGGCCTCGCTGACGCCGCGCGAGGAACGCGTGCTGCGCATGCGCTTCGGCATCGGCATGAACACCGACCACACGCTCGAGGAGGTGGGGCAGCAGTTCTCGGTGACGCGCGAGCGCATCCGCCAGATCGAGGCCAAGGCGCTGCGCAAGCTGAAGCATCCGAGCCGCAGCCGGAAGCTCCGCAGCTTCCTCGACAACTAGTTCGGAGGGCCGCGAAAGCGGCCCTTTCCTTTCGGGCACGTGAGATGCGGCCCCGAGAAGCTGAAGACGGGGATCCGCCAGTTGGTCCGGCGGGTCTAGCAAGGTGGACAAACGGATGCGCGCGGCCTAAAGCCAACCAAGCAAATCTTCCCCGGGAAACGACAATGTCCTTCTGGAAAAACCTGTTCGGTGGCGGTGGGTCCTCCAAGTCGGTCGAGCCGGCGGTGGTGGCCGAGGAGAACTACAAGGGGTTCACCGTCAAGGCGCTGATCATGCCGGTGGGCAGCGAATACCAGCTCGCCGGGATGATCGAGAAGACCATCGGCGGCGAGCCGAAGAGTTACAAGTTCGTGCGGGCCGACCGGTTCTCCTCCAAGGAGGACGTGGTGAGCTTCGCGCTGGCCAAGGGCCGGCAGATCATCGACGAGCAGGGCGAGACGATATTCGCCCAGAGTTCGGCGCAGGCCGGCTGACAAGCAATCGAAGGCGAGATGGTAGAGCCGGCCCGGCAATGCTGCCGGGCCGTATTCGTCCGCCCATAAACGGAGACAGAAGATGGCGAAGAAACCCACCGCCCGCACCGATTTCGTGCTGTTCGACGTGATCTACGAGGACGGCAGCCAGCGCTCCAACCGCCGGGTCCCGGCCGACCTGCTCGGCGGCCTCGACAAGGACGAGCCGGCGCGCGGCTTCATCATGGAGCAGGACCAGGCGATCGCCCAAAAATCCGGCATGCCGCCGCTGGCGATCAAGACGCTGAAGCGGAGCGGGAAGTAGCGGCCCGACCGCTCCTCCTGCCCGCGCAGGTGACGAGCGGTCCGGCGACATTCAAGGGGGGTTATGTTGCAGCTCGTCGTCCACCACATTCCGGTCTGTCCGTTTTCGCAGCGTCTCGAAATCCTGCTGAGCCTCAAGGGCAGGCGGGACAGCGTCACCTTTTCGAAGGTCGACATCACCGTGCCCCGGCCGGCGCGGCTGCTGGAGCTGAGCCGGGGCACCACGGCGCTGCCGATCATGGAAACACCGGATGGCGTGCTCAAGGAGAGCCTCGTGCTGATGCGCTATCTGGACGAGACGTTTGCCGACGCTCCGGTGGCGCGCACGACGCCCTACGAGCGCGCCGTCGAGAACCAGATGATCGCCCTCGAAGGCGACTTCACCGGCACGGGCTACCGGTTCGTGATGAACCAGGATGCGGACAAGCGTGCCGAGCATCACGAGCGGATGCTGGCCCAGTTCCGGCGGCTGGATGACTTTCTCACCGCTCACAACCCCGACGGCACGTTCCTGTTCGAGCGCTTCGGGCTGGCGGAGGTGGTGTTCACGCCGATGCTCATGCGGTTCTGGTTCCTCGAGTATTTCGAGGGGTTCGAACTGCCGGCAGGCGAGCTGGAGCGGGTACGGCGCTGGCGCGAGGCGTGCCTTGTGCATCCGGCGGCGCAGCAGGTGAGCCGCGAGGAGATCATCAAGGTCTACTACGACTATGCGCGCGGCGCCGGGAACGGGGCCCTGCCACCCGGCCGCACCCGCTCGAGCTTCGTGTTCGACCCTGCCTGGCCCAACCGCCCCTGGCCGCCCAAGGACAAGTACAGCGCTGGCGCAACCGACGCCGACCTGGGGCTCGTCTAGGCGCGGAGGGCCGTTTCCATTGCGGTCCGGTCGCCTTCTGAGCCCGCGCGCGCAGTAAAGGCGCGTCAGGCGCTATCTTTCCCCAGTGCCTTCTCCACCGCCGGCTTCACCACCGTCCCATAAAGCTCGATGGCTTTCATGACCTTGTCGTGGGGCAGGGTGCCGACGCTGAGTTGGAGGCCGAAGCGGTCGTGGTTGAACCATTCGTGCTGCATCAGGATCTTGTCGATCACCTGCTGCGGCGAGCCCATGAAGTAGGCGCCTTGGGCGCTGGCGCCGGCTTCGAACTGGGCGCGGGTGGTGGGGGGCCAGCCGCGTTCGCGGCCGATGCGGCTCATCGCTTCGTGGTGGGCCGGGAAGGCGATGTCGAGCGCGTCCTGGGAGTTCTCGGCGATGAAGCCGTGCGAGGAGATGCCGATCGGGAGCTTTGCCGGATCGTGGCCGACCTTTTCGGCGGTGCGGCGGTAGAGCTCGGTGAAGGGCTGGAACTGCTGCGGGTTGCCGCCGATGATGGCGAGCATGAGCGGCAGGCCGTAATAGGCGGCACGGGCGACCGAATTGGGCGTGCCGCCGACGGCGATCCAGATCGGCAGGGGCGACTGGATGGGCTTGGGGAAGATCTCGATGCCGGGGATGGGCTTGGTATGCTCGGACCCTTCCCATTGCACCTTGCCGCCTTCGCGGATGCGCAGCAGCTCGGCCAGCTTCTCCTCGAACAGGCTGTCGTAGTGGTTGAGGTCGTAGCCGAAGAGCGGGAAGCTCTCGATGAACGAGCCGCGCCCGGCCATGATCTCGGCGCGGCCGTTGGAGATGAGATCGAGCGTGGCGAACTGCTGCCAGACGCGGATCGGGTCGTCGGAGCTGAGCACGGTGACGGCGGTGGAGAGCCGGATGCGCTTGGTCAGCGCGGCCGCCGCGGCGAGGATGGTGACCGGCGCGGAGGCGACGTAGTCGGGGCGGTGGTGCTCGCCGAGGCCGTAGAAATCGAGGCCCAGTTCGTCGGCGAGCCTGATCTCCTCGAGCAGGTCCCGGAGGCGCTCCTGGGGCGACTGCAGCCGACCCCCGTTCAGGGGATCGGGCGTGTTTTCGGCGAATGAGTAGAGACCGAGTTGCATGGCACGCTCCCTGATGGCTCCGCCCCAGATGGGGGACCGGCGCCAAGCCCGCAAGAGCGCACAGGCGTGTTACTGCCCGGACGCGGCAGGCTGCGGTTGCGAGCCGACCTCAGGGGCTCGGCCGGCGGCGCGATGGATCTCGTCGACGAGTGCCGGGATCGAGCTTGAGCCGCGCCGCGAGCGAGGCAAGGTAAGTCCTCTCCTCGGGCGTGTCGGGCACCATCGCCACGAGGGAGGCCGCGTAGATCTCGGCCGCGTGCTCGGGGGTATCGGCGCGGGCCACCACGGCCTCGATATCGAGGGGGCTCGAGAGTTCGTCAAAGACGAAGGCCTTCTCCTCGGCCGAGAGCGGCATGGTCTCGAGCCGCTTGAAGATGCGGTCGCGCTCGCCGGAATCGATCTGGCCGTCGGCCTTGGCGGCGGCGATCATGGCGCGGACCAGCGACTTGCCCAGCTCCTCGCGCTGGTAGGAGGCCTGGGCAGGGGGGATGAAGGCGTCCTGCGAGGCGTCCGGCGCATTGCTGCTGCTGCTGGTGGTTCTGCCAGGCCGAATAGGCGAGGCCGCCGATGGCAGCCACGGCGCCGGCCTTGGCCACATTGCCCACCAGCTTGCCCAGCCCGCCACCGCTCAGCAGCATGCCGGCCGCCAGCCCGGCCGCGCCGCTCATGGCGGTCCGCTGCGCGTCGGGGTTGGTCTGGAGGGCCTTGATGATACCGTCGATGTTGAACATGGGGTGGTTCCTGGCAAGCTGTAGCTGCCTCGCGACTTGGTGGGCCGGCGGGCAGGGTGCAAGGGCAAGGCCCGCATTTATGCAATGAAAAACCCCGGCATGGGGGGATGCCGGGGTTCACTACGCCGCAGAGGGAGGGGCTGCAGCGTCAGGGGTTCTTGGTTTCTTGTTATTGGGCCGGAGCGGCCGGGGCCGCCGGAGCCGGAGTCGCAGGAGCGGTCTCGGCAGGGGCGGGAGTAGCGGGGGCAGTCTCAGCCGGAGCCGGAGTTGCCGGAGCCGGAGTGGCGGCCGGGGCCTCGGTCATCGGCGTGGTGGCCGGGGCCGGAGCCGTATCGTTGGTCGGGCTGGTGACCGCCGGGGTGTTGTTCACGTCGACGCTGGTGGTCGACGGGCCGGAATTGGCCGAGAAGACGAGGTAGCCAATTGCCAGAAGGGCCAGCGCGACAATGATCCCGACGAACCAGCCGGTAGCGCTGGATTCGCGAGTGTAGGTGGTCCGGGTCGTGCCGTCGCTGGAATAAACGGTATCGCGTTCGGGCGCAGCCATGGTGAAGCTCCTTTGTTTGAGTACCGTATGGCCGACAGAACGCGAGACTTTGCGAAACAGTTCCCGAATACGTGATTTGCTATAGGATCGATTCAATCGCCGTCGCTAACCCATTGAAAAACAACGGGTAGAAAATCGAAATTGTGACAGAACATTCCGCGGGCCGGGCAACTAAACTGTTCCCGCCCCTTCGATTTTCACTGCCGGCGAGGCCTTGGCGCCCTTGCCGATGTTCTTGGTGAGGGCCGAGACGCGGTCGATGAAGGCGAGGAACAGCGCCGAGCCGACGAACGCCAGGTGGATCAGCGTGAGCCACATCAGGTGTTCCGTGGTGTAGCTCGCGACGTTCAGGAACACCTGCAGCAAGTGGATCGAGGAGATGGCGACGATGGTCGAGGCCACCTTGATCTTCAGCGAGCCGGCGTCGATCTCGCCCAGCCAGTGCACGGCTCCTTCCTCGTCGAAGCGCGACACGTAGTTCTCGTAACCCGAGATGATGACCATGACGACGAGGCTGGCGACCAGCGCGGCGTCGATGAGGCCCAGCATCTTGAGGATGGCGTCGGCCTCGTCGAGGGTGAAGACGTGGCTCAGGAAGTCCCAGAGCTTCACTCCGAAGGTCAGGGCATAGACCGCGAGCGCCACCGCCAGCCCGAGATAGAACACCACCAGCAGCCAGCGGGAGGCGAGGATGACGGCCTCGATGGTGAGTTCCAGGCGTTTCGGCATTGCGGCGAGCTCCGTGTGGAGGGCGAGGGATACCGGAAAAGTGGCTCGAGGCAAGCGCCAGCCTGTCGCAATCCAAAAACGAAACGGGCCGGGGAAATCCCCGGCCCGTCGGCATTTCGTAACGAAGCCGGTCAGTTCCGGCTGGCGACGGTGATCAGCGGCGTGATGCGCTTGATCGAGACGCGGCGGTTGAGCCGTTCGGCCTGTCTCGGTCTTCACCTTCAGGTAGCGCTCGCCATAGCCCTGGGTGACCAGGTTCTCGGGCGGCACGTCGTAGAAGTCGCGAGAGGATGCGGGCGACGGTCGCGGCGCGCTGGTCGGACAGCACCAGGTTCGACTGGTCCGAACCCACGGCGTCGGTGTGACCCTCGATCAGGAAGGTCTCCGCCGGGTTGTCCTCGAGCAGCTTCAGCATGGCGTTGGCCACCTTGCTGAGCGCCCCGACCTGGGTCCGCGAGATCGTGGCGGCGCCGGAGTCGAAGGTGAGGCCACCCACCTCGACGCGACGGACCGAGTCACGGATACGGGCCGAACGCTTCACGTCGTCGATCGTGTAGATCTGGCGCACGCGCTCCACCGGCGGCTCGCGGAAGAACAGCTCGACCTCGTCCTCGTCGGCATAGTCCGCATCGAGGATGTAGTCCCGGATGGGGATATTCAGCCGCAGCGGGGGCAGGTCTGCACCCGGGTCCCGCCAGTTGGTGAAGTCGTCGTCGCGTTCGTCGGTTCTCGTCGTAGTAGGCGAGGATGTACTCGCGGCCATCCGGCGTGATGCGCGAACGCTTCAGCACCTCGCCATAGCGGCCGCGGATGGTGACGATCTGGACGCCGTTCGGGCGGGTCACCGTCTCCTTGATCCGGCCGTTGCGCAGCTGCTGGTAGTCCACCCGGTCGCGATCGTTGTCGCTGATCCGGTCGAAATCCTGACCCGGATTGCTGATCACGAGGTTCACGCCGACCTGGAAGATGAAGCCGGAGTTGGTGTAGTTCGGCCGGTCGTTGCCACGATCACGACCCGGCCGGTCGCGGTCCGGCCGGTTACGGTCGGGCTGGTTGCCAGCGTTGTTGTTGGTCGTGGTCGTCGTGTTGTTGGTGATACTGGTCGTGTTGTTGGTGATGTTGGTGGTGTTGTTCACCACGTTGGTCACCGTGTTGATGACCGTGACGTTCTGCGGCACGTCGATCTGGGGCAGGGCATCGGCCGCGACGGCCTCGCCCTGGACTTCCCGCAGCGATTGCATTTCGACCGGCTGAATGTCCGCCTGGGCGGCGCGATCATCAGCGGGCGGCGGGGCCGCGGGCTCAGCCGGCTGGGCGGGCTGAGCGGGCTGCTCCGCCGGTGCCTGGCCTCGCCTGGGCCGCGCAGAGTCCTTTGCGCTGTCGAGGACCGGCGCCGCGGCCTCGGGCGCCACCGCCTGCGGCAGCACTTCGGTGGCCTCGGGCGTCACCGCCTCCTGGGCGCCCGGCAGTTCCGCGATCGGCGGCTGGGCCGGCGCGGCGGGCTGGGTGACCTGCGGCACAGGCGGCAGGGTGATGCCGTTCTGCTGCAGGCACTGCGCGACGTCCTGCATGTTCAGCGCGGCGCAGATCTCGGCGAACTGCTGGTTCGCCGCGTCGATGGTCGACTGGCCGGCAGTATCGCCGGCCTGCAACTGGCCGATACCGACATTGTAGAGCTCGACGGCGGTGCCGAGACGGGCCTGGGCCGCGGCAGCCGGATCGACGGCGGCGGGCTGCTCGGCCGGAGCCGGCTGGGCAGCGGGCTGTTCGGCCGGAGCGGCCGGCTGTTCGGCCGGCGCCTCGGCGGGCTGCTCTGCCGGCTGCTCAGCCGGAGCGGCCGGCTGTTCGGCCGCGGGCTCGGGCAGCGGGGGAAGATCCTGGCCGATGCACGACTTGATGTCCGGATAGCCGTTGGCGGTGCAGAGCTCGAGGATGCGGGCCTCGGCGGCATCGGCGACGGACTTCGCACCGGCATAGTCGCCGCTGGAAGCCTGGTTGATGGCGCCCTGGTACTGGTCGAGCGCAGCCTGCAGGTCGGCAACGAACTGCGCCTGCTGCTCCTCGGGAGTCGGTCCGGAAGGGGCTTGTTCCGCCGGGGCGGCGGGCTGTTCGGCCGGCGCGGCCTGCTCGGCGGGAGCCGGAGTCGGAGCGGGCTGTTCGGCCGGCGCGGGCTGCTCGGCCGGAGCGGGCTGCTCGGCCCGGGCCGGCTTTTGCTTTCGTGTCGGCTGCTTGGCAGCAGGGGCCGGAGCGGGTTGCTCAGCGGCCGGAGCGGGCTGCTCGGCGGCGGGGGGAGCCGGTTCGGCAGGCGCGGGCGCTTCGGCTGGCGCCGCTTGTTCGGCGGGTGCCGGCGCGGGCTCGGGTTCGGGAGCGGGTGCCGGTTCCTCGGCCGCTGGCTGCGTGCCGCCGCCCTGCAGTGCTGCGACGCATTCGTCGATGCTCGAGTAGCCGGCGACGATGCACGCTTCCGCCAGGGCCTGGCGCGCGCTGTCGGCAGCGGCCGCATCGCCGGAAGCCTGGGCCTGGACGTAAGCCTGATAAGCCGCGTTCACCCCGGCGTCCTGTGCCCGCACGGCGGCGGGAGCCAAGGAGAGGACGGCGAGACTGGTGCCGGTCAGGAGCCAGTTTCGTAGGCGCATGGTTCTTATCCTTGTTATTGAAGTCAATTGCTCAGAGAAGTGACGCTTCGTGACTGAACCGGACATGAACGTCCGGCAGTCCCTTCTGCTGGTGAGACACCCCCGCTTGGTGGCGCAACGCACTATTATCGCTGCGGTTCCGGCGGTCGGGGACAGGAAGAGTGAATCGTGGCGCGAGTGCGACCCCCTCGAATGTAGCCAAGTGGGCGCCCGCCGTGCTAGGCGCGAGGCTGTTCATCCGGGTGTCGGTTTGCGCCAGCTCCAGCACATGGTCGAGATCGCGACGGGCGGGGCCGGGCTCTACGAGTTCACCGGCGAGGTGGAGGCGTTTGCCGCCCGGGCCGGAGTGTCGACAGGGCTGATGACGGTGTTCTGCCGGCACACGTCGTGCTCGCTGCTGCTGCAGGAGAACGCCGATCCGGACGTGCAGCGCGACCTGCTCACCTTCTTCAAGCAGGCTGGCGCCCGAAGGGATGGACTGGGTGGTGCACACCACCGAGGGGCCGGACGACATGCCGGCGCACATCAAGGCGGCGCTGACGCAGAGCTCGCTTTCCATTCCCCTGGCCGAGGGCGCGCCGCTGTTCGGCACCTGGCAGGGGCTCTACCTCTTCGAGCACCGGGCGCGGCCGCATCGCCGGCAGGTGGTGCTGCATCTCATCGGCGAGTGAACATGGACCTGTCGCAATCTCTACGAACTGCTGCCCTTCATCATCGGGCTGCTGGTGACCGGGGTGGTCTCCGGCGTCGCGGCGGGGCTGCTGGGGATCGGCGGCGGCGCGATCATCGTGCCGGCGCTGGCGGCAGCGCTCGCCTGGCTCGGCTTCGACAGCGACGTGGTGCAGCACGTGGCGGTGGGCTCGTCGCTCGCCATCATCATCCCCACCGGCATCGCCAGCGCGCGGGCGCATCACCGGCGCGGCGCGGTCGACGTCGGCGATGCTGAAGCTCTGGGCGCCGGTGATCGTGGTGGCGACGCTGGTCGGCGGGCTGATGGCGCGGCTCTACTCGGGCGACGTGCTCAGGATCGTCTTCGGGGTGGTGGCGCTGTTCATCGCCGCCAACATCCTGCTGCCGTTCCAGGAGCGGCTGATGGGGCACCTGAAGCACTCGCCGCTGACGCACCGGATCTCGGCCGCGGTGGTCGGATACATCTCCGCGCTGATGGGGGTCGGGCGGCGGATCGCTGAGCGTGCCGACCATCGCATGCGTTCGGCGCGACGATGCACAAGGCGGTGGGGACGGGCGCGGCGATCGGGGTGTTCATCGCGCTCGCGGGCACGGTCGGGTTCATCGTCTCCGGCTGGGACGTGCCGGGCCGGCCGCCGCTGAGCCTGGGCTACATCAACCTCGTGGCGCTGGTGCTGGTGGGCGCGACGGCGGCGCTCTGCGCGCCGATGGGCGCCGCGCTGGCGCACCGGCTGCAGCAGCGCACGCTGAAGATCGCGTTCGCGGTGTTCATGGCGCTTGTCGGGCTGAACATGATCTGGAAGGCGGTGGCGGGGTAGGGCGAAGGCGCCGCCTCCACGGTGTCATTCCCGCGAGCGGGAACCTCCGTTGCGATGGTTGGGCGAAAACGGGGATCCCCGCTTTCGCGGGGATGACCCGGTGAGTGGTGGGGCGCGGTGCCTCTGCTGATGGTCTGAACCCCTCACCCAAGCTGCGCTATGTCGCTTCGCTCCTAGCTTCGCTACCCTCTCCCCTGAGGGGAGAGGGTTGGAGGAGGCTGCCGATCAGTCGCCCAGCGACCAGGTGACCTGGACGTCGATGGAGTAGGTGAGCTCGCCGCCGGCGATGGGGACGGCGGCGGAGTCCGCGGCGACGGACCGCATCATGTAGGGCTGCGGGGGCTGGCCGAAGCCCTGGGACTCGCTGATCGAGCGGATGCCGCCCAGCTCCTCGTCGGCGATGTCGGCATAGAGCTCGGCCTTGGCCTTGGCATCGGCGAAGGCGGCCTTGCGGGCGTCGTTGTAGAGCTCCGAGGGGTCGGCGACCGAGAAGGTCACGCCGGAAATGGTGTTGGCGCCGACGGTCACCGCCTTGTCGAGCACGGCGCCGAGATTGGCGAGGTCGCGGACGCGCACGTTGACGGTGTTCATCACCTGGTAGCCGACGATCTTGGGCGGCAGCGTGTAGCCGTTGGCGTCGCGAGCGTCGGTGTAAACGTAGTTCGGGTTGACGGAAAAGCCGGAGGTCTGGATGTCGCGGGCCTCGATGCCGGCGGCCTTCAGCGTCTCGAGCAGCTCGGTCATCGCCTGGTTGTTCGCGTCCAGCGCCTCGCGAGCGGTGGTGCCCTGGGTGGTGACGCCGGAATTGACGAAGGCGGTATCGGGCGCGGCGGTCACCTCACCCCTGCCGTTGATCGAGACCGTCGCCTCGGCTGCGAGCGCGGGGGCGCTGAGCGCGGTGACGAGGAGGAAGGGGATGAGGGCAGTCAACGAACGCATGTGCGTTTTCTCCTTGGTCTGGCTAGCGGAAATGGGCCAGCCTGATGTGGTGTTAGTACGGCGTCGATGAACCGAGGTTGAATGACGGCACCAAGAGTTTGACGCCTGGTGGGGAGCAATCCTTGGGTGAGCCTCGGAGGTGGGGATTTCGAAAGGGTGAGGCACGTGCTCGGCCTCGGCTGGACAGTTCGGAGGCCAGTGGGTTAGGTAGCGCCAACTAAATCGGGGGATCGTGAGTGGCCAGTCCAATTGTTCCGAACGAGGGTGTGTTCCTCGGTCGCGCCCGGGTTCCGGGCTTCGCCTATCCGCGCGTCGTCACCGTGCGCGGCGAGGAGGTGATCGACATCACTTCGAAAGCCGCGCCGACGTCGCGCGATATCGCGGAACTGAGCAATCCGGCGCAGCATGTGGCCGCCGCGGACGGCAAGGCGATCGGCAGTGTGGACCAGGTGCTGGCGAATTCCTGGTCGGGCAGGAACGATCCCGGCCAGCCCTCGCTGCTGTCTCCGATCGACCTGCAGGCGGTGAAGGCGGCTGGCGTGACCTTCGTCGTGTCGCTGCTGGAGCGGGTGATCGAGGAGCAGGCGCGTGGCGACAAGGCGAAATCCGATGCGTTGCGCAAGGATATCCTGTCGCTGATCGGCACCGACCTCAGCCAGCTGGTGCCCGGCTCGGACGCGGCGATGCAGGTGAAGCAGACGCTGATCGCGCGCGGCGTCTGGAGCCAGTATCTCGAAGTCGGCATCGGGCCGGACGCGGAGATCTTCACCAAGTGCCAGCCGATGGCCTCCGTAGGCTACGGCGCCGACGTCGGCATCCTGCCGATCTCGGAGTGGAACAACCCCGAGCCGGAAGTCGCCATGGTGGTGAACTCGCGCGGCACGATCGTCGGCGCGACGCTGGGCAACGACGTGAACCTGCGCGACGTCGAGGGCCGCTCGGCGCTGCTGCTCGGCAAGGCCAAGGACAACAACGCCTCGGCGTCGCTCGGGCCGTTCATCCGGCTGTTCGACGGGAAGTTCACGCTGGAGACGGTGAAACAGGCCGATATCGCGCTGAGCGTGACGGGCGAGGACGGGTTCGAGCTCACCGGGGTGAGCAACATGAGCCAGATCTCGCGCTCGCCCGAGGCGCTGGTCTCGGCGGCGATCGGTCGCCATCACCAGTATCCGGACGGGTTCGTGATCTATCTCGGCACCATGTTCGCGCCGGTGAAGGACCGCGGCGGGGCCGGCAAGGGCTTCACCCACAAGGGGGGCGACGTGGTCTCGATCTCGACGCCGTCGCTCGGGACGCTCTCCAACACCGTGCGGCTCTCCACCGAGGCAGCGCCCTGGACCTATGGCACGAGCCACCTGTTCAGGGATCTGGCGAAGGCCGGATTGCTGTAAGCTACCGCGAGATGTCATCCCGGCGAAGCCCGGGATGCAACTCACCGCCAACGCGGGCTGATAGATAGATCCCAGCTTTCGCTGGGATGACACCGGGTTGGTTGAAACTAGGTGCCCGGCACCAGAGAAGAAGGAATAGGCCCATGACCGAACTGCACCAGAACCTCATCAACGGCGAATGGGTCGGCGGCGAGGGGGTGGACAATATCAACCCCTCGAACACCAACGAGGTGGTTGGCGTCTATGCGCGGGCGACGGCGCAGGACACGCTCGATGCCATCGCGGCGGCGAAGGCGGCGTTCCCGGCCTGGTCGCGCTCGGGCATCCTCGAGCGCTGGAGCATGCTGTCGAAGACCGCGCACGAGATTTTTGCCCGCAAGGAAGAGCTCGGCATGCTCCTGTCGCGCGAAGAGGGCAAGACGCTGGCCGAAGGCATCGGCGAGGTGACGCGCGCCGGGCAGATCTTCGAGTTCTTCGCCGGCGAGGCGCTGCGGCTCTCGGGTGAGACGCTGCCGTCGGTGCGTCCCGGCGTCGGCGTCGAGATGACGCGCGAGCCGATGGGCGTCGTCGGCATCATCACGCCGTGGAACTTCCCGATCGCCATCCCGGCCTGGAAGATCGCGCCGGCGCTCTGCTACGGCAACACGGTGGTGTTCAAGCCGGCCGACCTGGTGCCGGGCTGCTCGTGGGCGATCGTCGAGATGCTGCACCGGAACGGGCTGCCCAAGGGCGTGCTGAACCTCGTGATGGGCAAGGGCTCGGTGGTCGGCCAGGCGATGCTCGACTTCGAAGGATGTCGCCGCGCAGACCTTCACCGGCTCGGTCAATACCGGCCGACGCGTCGCCGAGGCCAGCATCAAGCACATGCGCAAGTTCCAGCTCGAGATGGGCGGCAAGAACCCGACCATCGTGCTCGACGACGCCGACCTGAAGGTGGCGGTGGAGAGCACGGCGCAGAGCGCGTTCTATTCGACCGGCCAGCGCTGCACGGCCTCGTCGCGCCTGATCGTCACCGAGGGCATCCACGACAAGTTCGTCGCGGCGCTGACCGAGCGCATCCGCAACCTCAAGGTCGGCGATGCGATCGCCAAGGACACCGAGATCGGACCGGTGGTCGATCCGAGCCAGCTCAAGCAGGACACCGACTATATCGAGATCGGCAAGAAGGAAGGCGCGAACCTCGTCGTCGGCGGCGAGCTGCTGGAGCGCGACAACCCGGGCCACTTCCTGCAGCCGGCGCTGTTCACCGAGGTGCACAACCAGATGCGCATCGCCCGCGAGGAGATCTTCGGGCCGGTGGCCGCGGTGATCCGCGTGAAGGACTACGAGGAAGCGCTGGCCGTCGCCAACGACACCGATTTCGGGCTGTCGGCGGGCATCGTCACCACCTCGCTGAAGTACGCGACGCACTTCAAGCGCAACGCCGAGGCGGGCATGGTGATGGTCAACGTGCCGACGGCGGGCGTCGACTTCCACGTGCCGTTCGGTGGCCGCAAGGGCTCGAGCTACGGCCCGAAGGAGCAGGGCCGATACGCGGCCGAGTTCTTCACCCAGGTGAAGACCGCCTACACCGCCGCCGGCTGAGACCCGGCAGGCAGCGGCATGGACCGAGCGCCCCGTCCGGGGCGCCGGTCAGTCGCGCAACCGCTTCTCGCCGGCCTCGATGCGGAAGGGCAGCACGTTGTCCGGCGGCGGCAGCGGGCAGACGGCGTGCTCGGTGAAGGCGCAGGGCGGATTGATGGCCTTGTTGAAGTCGAGGACGATCGTCGTGTCGGTGACGGACTCGCCGTAGACGAAGCGCGAGGCGGGATAGGTCGAGTCCCGCGAGGTCAGGTCGCGGATGACGAATTGCGGCGCTTCGGGGGTGCCGTGGGTGGCGATCAGCTCGTAGCGCTGGCCCTCGTGCGTGAACACGGCCTTGTGGGTGACCTCGACGTCGGTCGGGATGTCCTTGGTGGTGCCGACCGTCAGGCCGCGCGGCTCTTCGTAGCGGCACCCAGTCGGCGACGATGCGCCACTCGGGCTTCGACGTCGAAATAGTCGATGCCGGGGAAGGCCGCGGGGGCGGCGGACTCGGTGTCGCGGACGCGCAGGGCGTTGTCGCCGTTGAGGCTGGTGACCTCGAGCAGCAGCGGGCCGACGGTGAACTGCGGCGGATGCTTCTTGTCGAGCTTCAGCCGGATGGTCTCGCCGCCATCGGCCGGCGTGAAGGTGACCCCGCTGTCATCCTGGGTGATGGTGCCGACGCGGGCGGGCCCGGCCGACAGGACGATGTCGTTGTTTGCGGCGCTGCCGACCGTCGCCGGGCCGTGGTTCAGCCAGTAGCGCCCGATGATGTTCAGCCAGCCGTTCGGGGCCTTGAGCTTGGCGAGGCGCTCGGTCTTCCAGGCTTCGAGGGCGGCGAGATAGTCGGCGTCGGCGGTCATGGCGTGAGGTCCTTCAGTGGCATGCGCGGCACGCTCGCGAGAAGCGTCCGGGTATAGGGATGTCGTGGGTCGGCGAGGATTTTGCGAGTGGGGCCGGCTTCGACGATGCGGCCACGCTCGAGGATGACGATCTCGTCGCAGAGCGCGGCGACGACGCCGAGGTCGTGCGAGACGAAGACCAGCGTCATGTCGGCGGCGAGGCGTTTCAGCAGCTCCACGATCCGGACGCGGGTGGAGAGGTCGAGGGCGCTCACCGCCTCGTCGGCCAGCAGCAGCTTGGGCTTGGCGACGATGGCGCGGGCGATGGCGATGCGCTGGCGCTGGCCGCCCGAGAACTCGTGCGGATAGCGGGTGACGATGTCCCGGTCGAGACCGACGGACTCGAGCGCGGCGCCGACGAGTTCGCGGCGGTCGCCGGGGATGCGGAGCGAGCGGAGCGGCTCGGAGACGATGCTGAGGACGTTCTGGCGCGGATCGAGCGAGGAATAGGGGTCCTGGAACACCGCCTGCACCCGCCGGCGATAGCCGCGCATGAAGGCGTGGTCGCGGGGGTCGACCTCGGCGCCGTCGAAGACGATGCGGCCGGAATCGACCCGGGCGAGGCCGAGCAGCAGGCGGAGGAGGGTGGTCTTGCCCGAGCCGGATTCGCCGACGAGGCCGACGCTGGCGCCCTGGCGGATGGTCAGGGAGACGTCGTCGAGCACGCGGCGGTCGCGGGTGTAGCCGAAGCTGACGTTTTCGACACTGACGAGGCTCACGCGACACCCCTCAGCGCGGTGTCGAATGCCCGGGCGGCGTTGACGAGGGAGCGGGTGTATTCGTGCTGCGGGGCGGCGAAGACCTGGGCGACGGGGCCGGTTTCGACGGCGACGCCCTTGCGCAGCACCACGACGTCATCCACCAGCTCGGCGACGACGGGCAGGTCGTGGCTGATGAACAGCAGCGCCATGCTGCGCTCGCGGACCAGCCGATCGAGCAGCTTCAGCACCTCGGCCTGGGTGGTGACGTCGAGGGCGGTGGTGGGCTCGTCGGCGATCAGCAGGTGCGGGCGGCAGGCAAGGGCCATGGCGATGGCGACACGCTGCCGTTGGCCGCCGGAGATCTCGTGCGGATAGGAGCGGGCGATGCGCTCGGGATGGGCAAGGGCCACCTGCTCGAGCAGTTCGATCACCTCGCGCTCGAGCTGCCGGCGATCGAGGTCACGGCCGTCGCGGCGAGCGCGGCGGCGCAGCGGCTCGGCCACCTGGCGGCCGAGTTCGAGCAGGGGATCGAGCGCGGTGAGCGGCTCCTGGAAGACGAAGGCGGCGACGGTGCCGCGCAGGTTGTCGAGCACGCGATCGGGGGCACCGATCACCTGCTGGCCGCCGAGCAGGACCGAGCCGCTGGGCGCGGATGGCTGGCGGCAGCAGGCCGGTGGCGGCCATGGCGGTGAGCGACTTGCCGGAGCCGGATTCGCCGATCAGCGCCAGCCGCCCGCCGGGCGGGACGCTCAGCGACAGGTTGGAGACCAGCGGGACGCCGAGGGCGGAGAGGTGAGATTCTCGATGTGAAGGAGGGGGCTCACTTGCCGCCCCCACGGGTAGGGTCGCCGATGTCGCGCAGGCCGTCGGCGAGGAGGTTGACGCCGATGACCAGCGACAGCAGCGCGATGCCCGGCGCGATGGCGCCGATGGGGGCGGTGTAGACGGTGCCCTGCGCCTCCTGCAGCAGCCGTCCCCAGGAGGCGTTCGGCGGCGGGGCGCCGAGGCCGAGATAGGAGAGCGAGGCTTCGGCGATGACGGCGAGGCCGAACTGCAGCGCGAACTGCACCGAGAGCGTCGGCCAGATGTTGGGCAGGACGTGCTGGAAGACGATGCCGGGCCAGGAGGTGCCGGAGGTGCGGGCGGCGGTGATGTAGTCGAGCAGCAGCACGCGCTTCACCAGGATGCGGGTCAGGCGCGCGACGATGGCGGAGAGCGCGATGCCGAGGGCCAGGATGGCGGTGAAGAGGCTTGCCGTGTCGCTCGCGGCGACGACCAGCATGGCGATCAGCAGGGTCGGGAAGGCGATGAGGATGTCGAGCGTCGCGGCCAGCGCGTCGTCGAGGAAGCGGGTCGCGAAGGCGGCGAGCACGCCGAGGGTCACGCCGATGGCGGCGCCGATGGCCACGGCGCCGAGGCCGACGATCAGCGCGATGCGCGAGCCGATCATGATCTGGGTGAAGAAGTCGCGGCCGAGGCGGTCGGTTCCGGCCCAGTGGGCGAAGGACGGCGGCTTCGAGCCGGCCGCCGCTCATGGCCGGTCGGGTCGTAGGGCGTCCAGAACAGCGTCAGCAGCGCGATCGCGACGTGGATGCCGACGAGGATGAGGCCGAGCCACAGCGTCAGCGAATGGCCGCGACGGCCGGGAGGAGGGCGTCGAGCGTGGTCATGAGGCGTGCGTCCGGCCGCGCAGGCGCGGGTCGATGAGGCGCTGCAGCAGGTCGGCGCCGAAGCCGATCAGCAGCACCAGCAGGGTCGAGATGAAGAGCACGCCCTGCACGTTCGGATAGTCGCGCTGCTGGATGGCGAGCAGCAGCATCGAGCCGAGGCCGGGGAGGGCATAGACCTTCTCGACCACGACGGCGCCGAGGAAGGTGGTGGCGAGCTCGATGCCGAGGATGGAGACCACCGGGACGGCGCCGTTGCGGATGCCGTGGCGGATCAGCGCCTCGGGAAAGCTCGCGCCGAGCGCCCGGGCGGTGCGCAGGTAGTCGCTGCCCAGCACGTCGAGGGTGGCGGCGCGGACGTAGCGGATGAGCGAGGCGGCGATGACCAGCGCCACGGTGAGCACCGGCAGCGCCAGCGACACGGCCGCCTCGCCGAAGTTCCGCCAGCCCTGCAGCGGGAAGCCGCCGGAAGGGAAGAGCCGCAGGTTGATGGCGAAGAGGGTGACGATGAGGATGCCCAGCCAGAACACCGGGATCGCGATGCCCAGCTGCGAGACGACGGAGATCGCCGCGCCGTACCAGCGGTCCGACTTCACGGCCGCGACGATGCCGAGCGGCACGGCGATGACGATGGCGAGGAGGAAGCCGAAGATCGTCAGCGGCAGGGTGACGCTCATCCGGTGGCCGATCTCCTCGAGCACGCTCGCCTTGCTGACGAAGGAGGTGCCGAGGTCGAAGCGGGCGAGCTTGCCGAGGAAGCTGGCGAACTGCGCGGCCAGCGGCTGGTCGGAGCCGACCTGGGCGCGCGCCGCCTCGATCTGCGCCTCGGTGGCGCCGACGCCGAGCAGGGCATTGGCCGGATCGCCCGGCAGCAGGCGCAACAGGATGAACAGCACCACCGCCGCGATGAACAGCGAGAGCAGGAGGATCAGCAGGCGGCGGAGGAGATAGGCGGTCATGATGCTCGTTGTTCCTCCTTCCGGCTGGCGTTCGAACTCCAATAGCACCGGGTCAGGTGAGGGGAAGCGGCTTTTTGATGGCTCGGTGCCTGTGGCGCCCCCTCATCCGGCCTTCGGCCACCTTCTCCCTCGAGGGGAGAGGGAAGGGGTAGCGAGATCCTTCGCCACCTCTTCGACCAAGTTCACGGAGTCATTCCCGCGAAAGCGGGAATCTCTGTTGGCGGTGTTCGTTGCGGCCGTGTTGCAACGGAGATCCCCGCTTTCGCGGGGATGACACCGAGTGGGAGGATGGCACCGAGTGGGCGGAGGGGCCGGCGGTGAGGGCCGGCCCCTTTTGCCTTACTGCGCCTTCTTGATGCCGGAGGCGTAGAACTGGGAGTTGAGGCCGTTGATCGGGTAGCCGGAGACGTTGGCGGCCGAGACGACGATCTGGGGGTAGAGGTAGAGCCAGTTGCTGGCGGCGTCCTCGGCGATCAGCTTGTTCGCGTCGGTGAGCTTCTGCACCTGGTCGGCCTCAGTGGCGGCGGACTTCGGCGTCGGCGATCAGCTTGACCACCTCGGGGTTGTTGTAGCCCCAGTAGAAGTCCGGATTGCCGTAGAAGACGATGTCGCGGTGGTTCACGTGCTCCTGCAGCGTCGCCTGGAAGTCGTGCTGCTGGTAGATCTTGGTGTACCACTCGTTGGCGGTGATGATGTTGATGTTCACCTTGACGCCGACCTTGGCGTACTCGGTCTGCAGGAACTGCGCGACGATCGGGTGCGGATCGTAGTCGGGGGTGTCGAGGGTGAACTCGAAGCCATCGGCATAGCCGGCCTCGGCGAGCAGCGCCTTGGCGCTCTCGACGTCGTAGGGATCGACGCCGGTGAGGTCGACATACCAGGGGTCGGTCGGCGGCACGAAGGAGCCGATCAGCGTGCCGTATTCGCCCCAGATGGAGTTGAGCAGCCGAGCCTTGTCGGTGGCGCGGGCGAGGGCCTTGCGGACCTTGACGTTGTCGAAGGGCGCGACGCGGTCGTTATAGGCGAGGATCTCCTTGGTGGTGGAGGCGCCTTCGGTGACCGTGTAGGCCGGGTTGCCGGTGAACTGGGCCAGCGAATCCGGGCTCTGCACCGAGGTGATGACGTCGACGGCGTTGGTCAGCAGCGCGTTGTTGAGCGCGGTGGCGTCGGTGAAGTACTGGAACACCACGCCGCCATTGGTCGGGGCCTCGCCCCAGTAGCCGTCGAAGCGGTTGAGCGCGAGGGCCGAGCCGCGGCGCCATTCGCCGAGCGTGTAGGGGCCGGTGCCGTCCTCGGTGCCGGTGATGTCAGTCGCCTTGTCGTTGACGATCCAGACGTAGCTGAGATTGTAGGGCAGCGAGATCGAGCGGGCCGAGAGGGTGATGACCACGGTCGAATCGTCGGGGGTCTCGATGTTGGTGATGGTCGAGAGGCTCCTCTTGCGCGAGCTCTTGGAGGCCTCGGCGGTGACGCGCTCGATCGAGTACTTGACGTCGGCGGCGGTCAGCGGATCACCGGAGTGGAAGGTGACGCCGGGCTTGAGCTTGAAGGTATAGGTGAGGCCGTCCTCGCTGGTGGTGTAGCTGTCGACGAGCCGCGGCTCGACGGAGCCGGCATCGGTCAGCTGGAACAGCGCCTCGTAGACGTTGCCGTTGAAGGCCTCGTTGATGCCCTGGCCGGCGCCCGCGGTGTTGTCGAGGTTCTGCGGCTCGTAGAGCGAGCCGATGCGAATGGTGGCGTTCGGATCGAACTCCTGCGCCAGTGCCATTGGCGCGAGCGCGACGCTGCCGAGCAGGACAGCGGCCAGCAGGGCACCGCGGGTGGAAATGTGGTTCATTCGAGGAACTCCTTGTTGTTGCGTCGACCGGACGCCTCCGGACGGTCCGGGACGAGGAGGGGCATTCGGGCCCTCCGACTGGCCAAGTGATTACCGCGAAAGGGAGAAAATCCCTAGGCCTCGGCCAGCCTGTTCCATGCTCACTCCGGCGCAGCGGAGGAACGTCCTTTTGCCTCGGGGCAGGGCGGGGGAAACTCGTTCCCCCGGCTAGTGCAGCACCTGCACGGCGGCCTTGTCGGGCAGGGCGACGGGGGGCATGTCCGAGAAGCTGAGGGCCGCCGGGTCGCCGATGGTTTCCGCGCCTTGGCCATTGCCGCCGGACTGGGCATTGGCGACGCCCTCGGTGTTGATCTCGCCCTCGCCCTTGGCCGCCACGCTGGCGTCGCGCGCAGCTTCCTCGTTGCCGGTCGCGGCGAACTGGCCGAGCACCTTGCCGCCACCGTCGATCTGCTTCTGCGCCGTCGCGACGTCGCTGGCGGTCTCGACCTGGTAGGGGACCTCGAAGGCGCGGGGCGGACCGATGACGATCTGGCGGTCGTCGACCTCCTCGACCCAGAGATAGATGCGGCCGGGCAACCCGTTGATCTTGTCGGGCTCGACGATGCGGGTGGAGAGCAGCGAGAAGCGGGCGGGCATCTGCCCGGGGCTGGCCCAGCCGATGAGGCCGGTCATGGAGAAGTACAGCACTGCGATCCCGGCGACGGTCACGACGATGGCCACGGCCTTGATGTACCAGCGCCAGAGCGAGAAGAGGTTCAGGCTGAGCAGCAGCAGGACCAGGACGAGGCAGACCGCGATGCCTCCGACGATCGGCAGGACGGTCACTTGCGCACCGCCTGGATCAGGGACACCGGGACTGTGTTGATGCCGCTGACATTACCTTCCTCGTCCAGACTGAAGCGGACCACCGTCTTCTCGTCGCCCTTCTGATTGAGGATCACCGTGTCGTAGTAGACGACGCTGAGCTTGGGATTGATCTTTTCCACCTTCACGGTGACCGGCACGGCGGCCGCGCTGGGGTTGGTGAAGTGGTAGACGTTGACCACGTACTCGCCCGGAACGATGCCGCGCAGCGAGACCGTTTCCTGGTTCAGCGGGAAATGGATGGTCCGGCCATCGACCGTGACCTGGTCGAGATAGTTGCCGCGGTCGTCGCGATCGAGCGTGATGAGGCCCTTCTGCATCGAGTGGTACCAGACGACGTTGCCGGTCGGGTCCTGCACATAGGTGTCGATGTCGTCGTCGTTGTTGTCGGGCCAGGTGGTGGTGATGATCACCTCGGCCTTGGTGTCGATGACGCCGCTCTTGGCGTCCGGACGGATCAGCGCGAAGGCGATGAACACCATCATCGCGAAGCCGAGCAGCGCGTTGAACAGGATGTCGGTGAACGGCACGAAGGTGCCGTCGTCGCTCTCGCTGCCGGTGAAGAGGCTAGGCCCGTCCATCGTGGCTCCGCTCGATCACCGGGACGACGTGGATCTCGGAGGTCTCCGCGACGGTGTTGAAGAGTTCGCCGATGGCGGAGTCGAGCTGGAAGTACTCGAACTTCAGGATCAGAGCCGCCCCGATGCCGGAGACCGTGACGTTGAGCGCGATGGCCATGCCGCCGGTCATGCCGGCGAGGGCGCCGCGCAGCGTCTCGGCATCGAAGGAGGAGAGCCCGGCGATCGGAATCAGCATCAGGATGAAGCCGATGGCGGTTCCCAGCAGGGCGAGCCGCAGCAGGCCCTCGGAGACGAAGATCCCGATCTTCTCGCGCGAGCGCAGCTTGTCGGCGACGGTCCTGAGCAGCAGGGTCTGGTCGAGGCGGCCGTCGCCGCGCAGGTCGGCCTTGCGGACGAGATTGGCGATGTGGCTGGTGAGCACTCCCGGCTCGAGCGGCGTGCCGGCGCCGGTGAGGACGCGCTCGCCGGCAAGGCGGAAGCCGGTGGCGCTCTCGGCCTCGATGACCGCCTTTACCCGCCGGGCGGCGGTGAGCTCGCGGCTGATGTCGAGGCTCTGGAGCAGGCAGTGCACGCTGGTCGCCACGAAAAGGGCGAGAATCAGCAGCGAGATGCGGGTGTGGTCTGATTCGAGCACCGTGGCGAGGACGCCGAGCTGCCAGAGCGTGGCAAGGCCTAGCACCACCAGCGCGTTGACCATCAGCCAGCGCAATACGGGACCGTAGTCGCGCGCCTCAGCCGCCGATCCAAGGATCAGCCCCCTCGCATCCGTCAAGTTGTCTCTCCCCTGTGTGCCGCCGTCATCCGGGCGGCGCGGCACACCGCTAGCATGCAGCATAGATCGTCTCCTCTTATGCAACGCATTGGAGTTTCCGCTGTCGCAATAGGGGTCAACGACAAAAGTGGCCATTGCAGGAGTGGCGAGCCGCACGTCAGTTTCCCCGCCGTTTTGTCAGGAGTAAAGCGACTATGGAAGCGGGCGGCCTGCTGGAGCACCGGGACCGGCGACTGATCTATGCGGAGACGCACGCGCGTCCGGTACTGCCCCTGGTGCCGCCGATGCGGGTCAGGCGACTGGCGTTCATGAGCGGAAACGGCGGCGGGGACCTTGCGACGCTGCATGCGCAGATGGCGGAAGTGGCGCAGGCGGTGGCGGAAGGGCCGGCCTGGGCGCGGCAGCTCATCTTCACGAAGGACGGCCGGGAGGTCACCTGGGAGGTCCACAACGAGTTCGCGACGCTGACCTGGACGGGGCCCGTCGACGAGTGGGATCCCTGGCCGGAGGGAATCGGGCTCGAGCTGCACCGCAAGCTGCCGCTGATCATGGCGACGCGCGTCGACGTGGTCGCGGCCGAGTACGATATCGGAGGCGGCCCTCGCGGGATTCAGCCCGCTGAGCCTTTGCTATTCAGCCGTATTCGATGGTTCGGCGGAGGTCGCGACCGACTTCCTCCTCGACGACGACGGCTACACGCGCTTCGAGGTGGCGGCCGGCCGGATGGGCGTGCAGCGCTGCGGCGTGCTGGTCCGGCGCCTGCTCGAAATCGAGACCTACCGCACGATCGCGCTGCTCGGACTGCCGCTGGCGCGCCAGGCCGGCGTACAGGTTACCGGCTACGAGCAGCGGCTTGCCGCGATCACCAGCCAGGACGGGGATGCGGTGGCCGACCACCAGCGGGCGCTCGCAGACCTGCACGCGCTCTCGGTGGAGATCACGCGCACGGTCGAGCAGACGAGCTTCCGATTCGCCGCGACGCAGGCCTATGGCGAGGTGCTCGCCGAACGGCTCGGGCGCCTGCGGGAGCGGGCGATCGGCGAGTTCACGACCTTCGAGCGGTTCATCAACAACCGGGCACAGCCGGCGCTCGCCACCTGCAGGGCGATGGAGAAGCGGCTCGCCGGCCTCACCGACAAGGTGCAGCGCTCGATCGGGCTGCTGGACGCGCGAATTCACGCTGTCGATCCAGACGCAGAACAGGTCGGTGCTGGACGCCATCTCGCAGACGGCGCGCAGCCAGTACCGGCTGCAGCTGACCGTCGAAGGACTGTCCATCATCGCGATCTCGTACTACGCGCTGGGCCTGCTCGGTTATGTGTACGAGGGCCTGCACGACGTGCTGCCGCTCGCCAAGGGGGAGATGCTGGCGGTGTCGGCTCCGCTCGTGGTGCTCCTCGTCTTTTTCGGCATCCGGCGCCTGCGAAAGCAGACGCATTGAGGGGCGCAAGCCTCGTGCCAGACGCAATTATGACGTTTAGGTGCGGCGGATGGTCATTCTTGACTTGCAACCTGGCCGAGGGTCAGACATTTGGCCTGATTGATCGCCAGCGTTTGGTACCGAGGAGAATTACGAAATGAAGGTCTTGGCTTTGGGCTTGGTCATGTCGTCGCTGTTGGTGGGCTCGGCTGTTGCCGCCGGCGACCCGACGGCAGGCGCCGACGTCTTCAAGAAGTGCGCGTCCTGCCATGCGGTGGGTGAAGGCGCGAAGCACAAGATGGGCCCGGAGCTCAACGACGTGTACGGCCGCGTCGCCGGCTCGCTCGAGGACTTCAACTATTCCAAGGCGATGAAGGAAGCCGGCGAAGGCGGGCTGACCTGGACCCCGGAGACCATGGCGGAGTTCGTGCACAAGCCGAAGGACATGGTGAAGGGCACGAAGATGAGCTTCCCGGGCATCAAGGACGAGACCGACATCGCCAACCTGATCGCCTATCTCGCGACCTACTCGCCGAACTACACCGCGGACGGCGAAGCGCCGGCAGCCCAGTAAGCTCCTGCGGCGCTGCGCACGGGTTCTGCGCAGCGCCGTACGGCTCCGTACCATACGACTATAGTAGTGTGACGATCTATCCCGGTACGGCGACGGGCGCTATATGCTTGACATCGTAGGCAGGAGGCCCTGCCGGCGATGGACATTACCTTAAAGCAATTACAGATTTTCCGCGCCGTGGTGATCGCCGGCTCGATCACCAAGGCGTCGCGGCGCGTCGGTCTGTCGCAACCTTCGATCAGCCAGCAGCTGGCGAAGTTGGAAGAGCGGCTGGGGACGCAGCTGATCAACCGCAACCGGACGGGGACGGTCAGCCTCACGCCCTCAGGCGAATACTGGTTCAAGTTCTCCGACGAGATGCTGAGCCGCTTCGATCAGGCGATCGACGAGCACGAGCGGCGGCACGTCGACAACCGGGTATTCCTCAGGATCGGGCTCAGTCCGACGCTGCGCGGGAGGTTCCTCTCCGCCGCGGCCCGAATTCGCCAATGACGAGCCCGGATTCGCGAAGTTCGAGGTGACCTACGCGACGACCAGCGCCGAGCTGGTCCAGCAGCTGCGCCTGCACCAGCTCAACTGCGCCATCGTCTCGGAAGAGGCGCTGGCGGAGGACCGGTCGTCCTTTGCGACGTCGCTGCTGTTCAGCGATCCGATGGTGCTGCTGGTGCCTGCGGGCATGCCGGCCGATCTCCTCGCCAAGGCGTTCAACCGGCACTCGAAGCCGAATCAGACGGACCTGGCACTCTCCCGCTATGTGGAGATCTCCGCCAATGTACCGATGCGGTCGGTTTCCGATGCCTGGTACCGCGCGCATCTGCCGTTCGCGACGCCGGCGTTTTCGGCAATGACCTATGTGGCGGCCGCCGACATCGTCGCCGAGGGGCTGGCGACCACCCATGTCCCGATGTCGCTGTTGCCGAGCCTGCCGAGCTCGGTGCGGGCCCGGCTGAGGATCTACGCGCTGCCGGACATGGACCGCTCCATCGTCCTCGCCATGCCTAAGCATCTGATGTCGCTGCAAAGCTACGCGAACATCTTCCGGCGGCTCGCCGACTTCTGCCGCAACGAGTACGGCCGGAACCTGCCGGCGGACACGGTTCTGAAGCTGCCGTCCTCGGAAAAGGGGCGCGGCGACAGGGAGGTCATCAGCCACGATTTGCCGTCCGAGCCTCAGCGGAATTTCCAATAGAAGACATTAGGGAACCCCTGCGGCCATCTGTCTTATGTGGCGTAAACGCCTACCCAAGAACCTATCCTATAAGGGGGAGACAATGCGCCTGAAACACCTGATGTCCGCCATGTTGGCGGGCAGCATGCTGGTCCTGCCGGGCTCGGCATTTGCAGCGGAAGTGACCGCCGAGCGGCTTGCTGCCGCAGGCAGCGAGGCCGAAGCCGGCAACTGGCTGATGGTGCACCGCGACCTAGAGCGCCAACCGCTTCTCGCCGCTGAACGAGATCAATCGACGAACGTGTGGGCCTGAAGCTCGCCTTCGCGGTGCCGCTGGGCGGCGGGGAGCCCCCGGCATCGGCATCGGCGCCATGAAGGCCACCCCCCTGGCCAAGGACGGCTTCCTCTACATCTCCGATCCGTGGGGCACGCCCTACAAGATCGACGTTTCGAGCGGCAAGGAGGGCAAGATCGCCTGGGTTGGCGACACCGGCATCGACAAGGACCCGAGCCCGGGCTTCCTGCTGGCCTAGCGCGGTCTCGCGCTGGTGGACAACCTCGTTATCGGCGTCCTCGCTGACGGTCGCGTCGTCGCGTTCGACGACGAGACCGGCGAAATCGTCTGGGAGCAGCAGATCGCCACCGAGCCGGGCGAGGGCTTCTCGAACGCTCCGCTGGTGGTCAGCGACATGGTCCTCGTCGGCCAGTGCTTCGGCGACTGGGCGACCCGCGGCTGGATCGCGGCGCTGGACGCTGCACGACGGCGAAGAGCGGTGGCGCTTCTTCACGGTGCCGGAGCCGGGCCAGCCGGGTTGGCGCCTTTCAGGATGGCGCGGTGGAAGCTCGTCCCTTCGAGATTGGCGCCCGACAGGTCAACGCCACTGAGGTCGGCCTTCTTGAAACTCGCGTTGCTGAGATCACAGCCGCGGCAGTCCTTCAGGACGCCGCTTCCTCAGGTCCTCGACCTGGTCGGCAAGCGCGAGGCCGCGGGACAAGCGCGAACAGCAGGATGAGGGCGGTCTTCACGCTTGGCGATCCCTTCGTTTTGGCCGGAACGGTAGCCCGGAGCGGGCGTAGCGGCTGCAAAGGGCCGTATTGGAGGAATGGATGACAGAACTTGGTTCGGTTGTAGCGGCGTTGGTGCTGGGCGCTGCCTTGTCTCGCCGGCCAGCGCAGCGGACGTGGTGACCGGAACGGCCCGGACCGTCGATGCCGATATCGTCATGGTGGACAAGCAGCGGGTGATCCTGTGGGGCGTCGACGCCCCGGAGCGGCCGCAGAAGTGCTTCGTCGGCGAGCTGCTGTGGGACTGCTACGGCGCGGCGCGGCAGGCGCTGGGTGAGCTGATCGCCTCGGGCGAGGCGAGCTGCACGCTCGAGCCGGGCAAGCCCGATACGTTCGGACGGCGCTACGGGGTGTGCACCTCGGCCGGCAAGGACATCGGCGCCGAGCTGATGCGGCTCGGGGTGGCGCGGGCCTATGTCGAGCAGTCCGACGACTACCTGCCGCAGGAGGAAGAGGCCAAGGCGGCGGCAGATCGGCGTGTTCCAGCCGCATGCCAAGATCGACGATCCCTGGGAATGGCGGAAGCGGACCCGCGCAACTACCGCTAACTAGCCTCCACCTCGGGGGCGCCGCCTCCGGAGCCTCCAGCTTTGCGCCGGTGAGCGCGATATAGGCATCGGTGAGCGTGTCGGTGCCGGCCGCCGCCATCAGCTCGGCCGGCGTGCCGGTGCGGATGATCTGGCCGGCGACGATCAGGGCGATGCGGTCGGCGTGCTCGACTTCCTCGACGATATGCGTGGCCCAGAGGATCGAGGTGTTGTGCTCGTCGCGCACCCGCTGCATGTGGGAGACCAGCAGGCGGCGCGTCGTCGGATCGAGGCCGGTCGAGGGCTCGTCCATCAGCAGCAGGTCGGGGGAATTGAGCAGGGCGCGCGCGACCTCGGCCCGGCGCTGGTTGCCGCCCGACAGGGTGCGGACGGGGCGCTTCAGCAGGTCGGTGATCTCGAGCAGCTGCGCGATCGCCTCGATGCGCTCCATGAGCTTCTTGCCCGAGAGGCCGAACAGCGCGCCGTGGAACTTGAGGTTGCCGAGCACCGTCATGTCGAGGTCGATGGCGCGGGCCTGGAACATCACGCCGAGCCGGGAGAGGATTGCGGACGAGCTGGTCCTGTAGCCCATGCCGAACAGCCGGACCTCGCCGGCATCGGGGGCGAAGAGGCCCGCGGCGATCTGGAACAGCGTCGACTTGCCGGCGCCGTTGGGGCCGAGCAGGCCGACGATCTCGCCGGGCGCGATGGTGAGGGAGATGCCCTTCAGCGCCTCGGTGCGGCCGTAGGACTTCCGGACGTCGCGCAGGTCGAGAACTGGTTCGTTCATGCGGATACTTCTCCACTGGCCGCGGCGATCCGGGCGGCGATGCGGTCGATCTCCTCCTTCGAGCGGCCGCCGCGCGGCGGTTCGATGCGGATGTCGGAGACGATCCGAGCGGGACGGCCGGAGAGGACGATGGCCCGGTCGGCGAGCAGCGCCGCGTCTTCGGGCAGGTGGGTGACGAGGATGGTGGTCGGCCGCGTCGCGGCGATCAGGTCCAGCAGAACCTGCTCGAGCTCGCGCACAAGGGTGCGGTCGAGGGACACGAAGGGCTCGTCCAGCAGCAGCAGGCCGGGGTTCACGGAGAAGGCCCGGGCCAGCGCCACGCGGCGCTGCATGCCGCCCGAGAGCTCGTGCGGATAGGCGTTCTCGTAGCCGCCGAGGCCGACCTGCCGCAGCGCCTCGGCGGCTTCGGCGGGGCTGGTCTCGGGCCGCACGGCGCGGATGTTGTCGAGGGCCGTCAGCCAGGGCAGGAGGCGCGCGTCCTGGAACACGAAGCCCGCCGGCGGCGCCCTGTCGGCCGGCACGCCGTCAAGCGTGACGGTGCCAGTGAAGCTGGTGTCGATGCCGGCGACGATGCGCAGCAGCGTCGACTTGCCGACGCCGCTCGGGCCGACCAGCGCCAGCACGGAGGAGGGCTCGACCACGAGTTCGAGCTGCTCGAACAGCGCCGCGGGGAGCAACTCGAACTGCTTGGCCTCGACGGCGATGTCGACACGCGGACCTAGGCTCATGCGCGCCCCGCGCGCCAGCCGAGCACTGCCGCCTCGAGCGGGCGCAGCACCAGGTATTCGAAGGCGAAGACGACGAGGATGAAGGCGGTCGTGTAGGCGAGGATGCCCTTGATGTCGAAGAACTGGAAGAACACCGAGATGCGGAAGCCGACGCCGCCGTCGGAGCCCAGCACCTCGAAGACGAGGACGATCTTCCAGATGAGGCTCAGCCCGGTGCGGGCGGCAGCGAGGGCGAAGGGGGCAAGCTGCGGCGCATGGATGAGGCGCAGCCGGCGCCAGAAGGGCATGCGAAAGGCCCGCGCCAGTTCGTCATAGGCGAGATCGAAGCTGCGCACCCCTTCGCGGATCGTGGTGATGACCAGCGGCAGCTTGTTGATGACCACGGCGAGGATCAGCGCGAACTCGGTCAGCCCCAGCCAGATGTAGAGCACGATGGCGACGACGATGGCGGGGACGTTGAGGCCGACCACGACCCACATCGAGAACAGGCGGTCGAGGAGGCGCGAACGCCCGAAGGCGATGCCGATGGCGATGCCGAGGCCCATGGCGATGCCGAAGGCGATGGCGGCACGGGTCAGCGTCTTCACGAGGTCGGGCAGCAGCTTGCCGTTCGTCGCGAGATCCAAGATGTGGGTGGCGACGTCGATCGAGCCGGGAAACAGTCGCGACGGGAAGAGCATCGAGAGCAGCTGCCAGCCGGCAAGGAGCAGCACCAGGCTCAGCAGTTCGAGCGAGATGCCTCGCCCGAACCTGATTGCGCGTCGTTCCGACCCGGCAGCGGTCCTGCCGTCACGCAGTTCGATGGCTATTTGCGGTAGCCCTTGTAGAAGGTGCCGGCGGCGAGCTCGGTCGAGTCCCCGACGACGTCGGGACCGCCGAACTTGGCCATGACTGCAAAGGATTCTTCGGCAGGCTTCATGTTCGAGGCCGAGTACTTGGTGACGATGCCGGCACGATAGTCGTCGCGCAGCTGCGTGAACAGCGCCTCGTCGCCGTCGACGTTCATCACGTCCTTGATCTTCTCCCACACGGAGTCGTCGGTGAGGAGGGCCTGCTTGGTGTCGAAGCTCGCCTCGAGGAAGGCCTTGAGCGCGGCCTTCTTCTGGCGCGCGGTCTCGTCGAAGAAGGTCCAGCCGAGCAGCGGCGGGGTCTCCGACACGCCGAGGTCCTCCAGCATGTCGGCGACGGAGATCAGCTCGGTCTTGCCGGCCAGCTTGGCGCGCGAGTTCCAGTTCCAGAGGTTGAGCGCGGCCTGCGCCTGGCCGCCGGTGATCAGCTCGTTGACGAGCGGCGGGGCGCCGAACTTGGCGTCGGCGTCCTCGGTGAGGTTGCCGCCGGTCTGCTTGTTGTAGGCGGCCGCGAGGATCACGTAGCTCTTGTCGACGGGGCTGCCGGAGACGGCCAGCGTCTTGCCCTTGAGATCGGCGAGGGAGTTGATCCCGGCCGCCGGGTCGACGATCAGGCCGCCGACGGTGAGCGAGTGGGGCACCATGGAGACCATGTTGCCCTGGTGCCGCTGCAGCGAGACCCAGACGAAGTCGGAGAGGATGACATCGACTTGCTTGGCCTGCAGCGCGATCTGGCCGGCCTTGGAGTCGGCAAGGTCGCGGATATCCAGCTTGAGGTGGTGCTTGTCGTCGAGGCCGAGCGCCTCCATGGCGGCCAGCTCCCACTTCACCGTGCCGGTGGCCTGCACGCCGAGGCTGAGCCTGAGCGGCTCGCCGTGCTGGGCCATGGCTGCCGAGGGCAACAGCATGGACAGCGCCACCAGTGCCGATTTCATCAGGTTACGCATAGGTTTTTCCCCCGAAATTGCCCTTTATTGACGCCCAGCGCTAGCATCATGGATTATTGGTGATCGCAATGTTCTCTATTGAGGTCGTCGAGTTGCCTTGACGCGCTCGAACCGCCGATGAGTACGCGCGAAGACCTGCAGGACGGGGGTGTCCGGGGTCGGTTTACCAGCTACGGGAGAATATCGGGATGAAGGCATATCTGGCTGCCGGCGCGATGATGCTGCTTGTCACTGGGGCGGCGCATGCGGAGGGCAACCTGGCCGCCAATGGCACGGACCTGAAGCTGGACATCAACACCGAGGAGCTGACGTTCTCGCAGACGGAGTGGCAGCTCGAGACCGGCAAATACTACCGCATCGACATCACCTCCGACGGCAGCGAGGAGATCTCGGTGGTGGCGCCGGAGCTGTGGCGGAACTCCTGGATCAACCAGGTGGTGGTCAACGACCTTGAAGTGAAGGCCTACGGGCTCTATTCGGTCGAGTTCGACGACGCCGGTACTTTCAATATCGCTTTCGTGCCGATCCGGCCGGGTGAGTATGATATCTACGTGCCGGGCTACGAAAACCGCGGTCTCAAGGGCAAGTTCATCGTCAAATGATTTCCGGCATTAGAATTGGTGCGCTGGGCGGCCTGTTGGCCATGGTCATGTCGGCAACGGCGCTCGCGCCGCTCCCGGCGGAGGCCGCGGGGACCAACCTGATCTTCGTTTCGACCGAGAAGGGGAACGAGGTCGTGGTGTTCGACCAGGACCTCAAGGTGGTCAAGCGCATCGCCACCTCGCGCCGCCCGCGCGACATGCACTTCAATGCCGACAAGACGCTGCTCTACGTCGCCTGCGGTGATGACGACGTCATCGACGTGATCGACGTGGCAACGCTCGAGGTGGTCGATTCCATCCCCACCGGCCCGAGCCCGGAAGTGTTCGCGTTCTCCCCGGACGAGAAGCTGATCTATGTCTCGAACGAGGAGGATTCCCGCCTCGAGGCGATCGACATGGAGAGCCGGGTGTCGGTGCAGGACATCCCGACCGGCGCCGAGCCGGAAGGGGTGCTGGTGATGCCGGACGGCAAGACCGCCTACGTCACCTCCGAGGTCGCCGACATGGTGCACGTGGTCGATACCGCGACCGGCGCCGTGACCAAGAACATCCTGGTCGGCACGCGGCCGCGCCGCTTCATCCTGACGCCGGATGGCTCGGAGCTGTGGGTCAGCTGCGAGCTCTCGTCGGAGATCTTCGTCATCGACACGGCGACCAACGAGATCAAGGGCGACAGCATGGTCTTCGTGCCGCCCGGTTTCCGCGAGGAAGACGTGACCCCCGTGGGCATGGCGATCACCAAGGATGGCTCCAAGGTGCTGCTCAGCCTCGGGCGCGCCAACCACGTGGCGGTGATCGACGCCAAGTCGCACGAAGTGCTGAACTACGTGCTGGTCGGCAAGCGCGCCTGGTCGGTGGACCTCTCCAGCGACGAGAGCAAGGCCTATGTCGCCAACGGCCTCTCCGACGACATCACCGTGATCGACATGGCCTCGATGAAGGCCATCAAGTCCGTGCCGGTGGGACGCGTGCCGCACTCGGTGGCGATCGATGACTAAGGTCGCGGCGAGGTCGCGGTTCGCTTCCCTTCTCCTCCCGATGGCGGCGTCGCTCCTGATGAGCGGCGCCGCCGTTTCGGCTGAGGTGCGGATCGGCTACCTGGGATTGAAGGACGATCTGCGCTACCACCCCGACCGGGTCTATGCGCGGATCGAGGTCGCGCCCGGCGGCAACCCGATCGACGGGGCCACCATGGGCATCGACGAACTCAAGGTCGTGTCCGATGCGGTGGACCAGCAGGTGGTGCTGGATCACCGGGAGGGGACCGATGCCGCGAGCCTCATCGCCAGGGTGGGCGAGATGGTGGCGGCGGGGGAGCAGTTCATCATCCTCGACCTGCCGGCGCCGCTCGTCGACGAGGTGGCCGCCGCGACCAGGGATCAGCCGGTGACGCTGGTGAACGCCACCGCGCCCGAGGATTACCTCCGCAACCGCTGCTATCCCGAACCTGCTGCACACTGCCGCCTCGGACCGGATGACTGCCGACGCCATGGTGCAGCTGCTGCGCACGCGTAACTGGACCAAGGTGCTGATGCTGGTCGGGCCCGAGCAGCGGGACAAGGACATGGCCGCGGCCTTCCGCGCCTCGGCCGAGCGGCAGCGGTTCAAGATCGTCGACCAGCGCGAGTTCACGCTCGCCGCCGATCCGGCGAACCGCGAGGCCGAACAACACGCTGCTGATCACCGGCAATGCCGACTACGACATCGTCTACGTGGCCGACGAGCAGGGCGAGTTCGCTCGCTACCTGCCCTATGCCACGCAGCTGCCGCGGCCGATCGTCGGCTCGACCGGGCCTGGTCGGGACGGAATGGCACTGGAGCTTCGAGCGCTACGGCGCCCCGCAGGTCAGCTCCCGCTTCGATCCGACGCGACCGACGGCCGGCTGATGGCCGGGCAGGACTGGTCGACCTGGATCGCGGCCAAGGCGATCGTCACGGCCTATGCCAAGACGCGCGGCACCGACTACGCGAAGGCGGCGGAGTACCTGCGCGGCAGCCGCCTGCGCCTCGACGGCTCCAAGGGCGTGCAGCTCAACTTCCGCACCTGGGACGGGCAGATGCGGATGCCGATCATGCTCGCCACCCACAATGCGGTCATCGCCACCGCGCCGCTCGACGGGTTCCTGCACCAGACCAACGTGCTCGACACGCTCGGCACCGATGAGCCGGAGCACAAGTGTCAGTAACGGCAGGGCAGCTCTGGCTCGGCATCCACGCCATCACCTGGCGCGAGATCGCGAAGTTCATGCGCCAGACCGAGCGGCTGCTGTCGGCGCTGGTGCGGCCGGCGCTGTGGCTGCTGGTGTTCGCCACGGGTCTCCACGACCTGCTCGGCGTCTCGATCGTGCCGCCCTACGAGACCTACACGCCGTACCAGGAGTACATCCTGCCCGGCCTCGTCGGCATCGTGATCCTCTTCCAGTGCATGCAGTCCGCGCTGTCGATGGTCTACGACCGCGAGGCCGGGGTGATGCGGGTGATGCTGGTGACGCCGCTGCCGCGCGGCTTCCTGCTGTTCGCCAAGATCGCCGCGGCGACGATCCTCGGGCTGCTGCAGGCCTATGCCTTCCTGCTGGTCGCCAAGCTGGTCGGCTATGGGCTGCCGGACTTCGGCTATCTCACCGCGATCCCGGCGATCGTCCTCGCCGGGCTGATGCTTGGCTCGATCGGCCTGCTCGTCTCGGTCTACACGCCGCAGATCGAGAACTTCGCGGGCATGATGAATTTCGTCGTGTTCCCGATGTTCTTCCTGAGCTCCGCCCTCTACCCGCTGTGGAAGCTGCAGGGAATCCGGCGCGGACATCGTCTACTGGCTGAGCGTCGCCAACCCCTTCACCCACGCGGTGGAGCTCATCCGCTACGCCGCCTACGGCAAGCTCGACCCGGTGGCGCTGGGCGTGGTGGCGGGGTGCACCGTGGTCGCCTTCCTGCTCGCGGCGCGCGGCTACGATCCGCAGGCGGGGGCCATCCGCAAGGTGAAGCGGGCTTGAGCGCCGCCGACAATTCGTCACTGATTGGCCCGTTAGGCTTATCCAATAGCTTACGCCCGGGGTTCAGAATTGCCCGCGGGTGTAGTGGGGCTGGCGCGTCCTGAGGAGCTGCCCGCGGGCGATCCCGAGCTGCGGCTCCAGGAGGTGCACGATGACCGATATCCATGCACACCACCCGTCCGGGGGGACGGGAATGACGGGGCCGCTGCTGTCAGGCCTCGCCGAAAACTGGTGGGTGATGCTGCTGCGCGGTATTGCCGCCCTGGTGTTCGGTATCTTGGCGCTGGGCTGGCCCGGCGTGACGCTGATCGCGATCACCTTCCTGGTCGCGTCCTACCTGATCGTCGATGGCGTGCTCGCGCTGTGGGAGGGGCTCTCCGGCCGCGGCGGCAGCATCGCGCCGCGCTGGTGGCTGACCATCGTCGGGATCGTCGGACTGATCGTCGGCGTGGCCGGGTTCGTGTGGCCGGCAGCGATGTCGGCCGCATCTGCTCCTCTACATCGCCATCTGGGCGATCGTTGCCGGCATCTCGATGGTCGTCGGCGCCATCGCGCTCCGCCGCGAGCTCGAAGGCGAGTGGCTGCTGATCCTCGCGGGGGTGCTCACGATCCTGTTCGGCGCGTTCATGCTGCTGCGGCCCGCCGCCGGCGCCCTGACGGTCGTCTGGACCATCGGCGTCTACGCGATCATCATGGCGGTGCTCTACTTCGCGCTGGCCCTCAAGCTCAGAAGGTACAAGAGGCTCGCATAGCCCAAGGCCGGCTACGGTTCACGCAGCAGGTGCGCGGGGCGCGACGCGAGCACCTTGAAGATGGTTGCGGCGCCGAGCAGGCCGGTGACGAGGATGGCGCCGCCGTCGACGGCGGCCAGGGTGAGCGGGTCGACCGTGAATTCCACCTGCAGCAGCAGCATCGTCAGGATCCAGGCGAGCCCGATGCCGAGCGGCGTCGCCAGCACGGCCGCGAAGCTTGCCAGCAGGATGAACTGCAGCACGGAGACGGACAGCACCTCGAATTGCCGCGCGCCCAGCACCTTGGTGATCACGGCGTCGGCCTGGCGCTGCCGGCGGCCCGTGGCGAGGCTGCCGATCAGGACCAGCAGCCCATTGCCGACCGCGAGGCCGCCGACCAGCGAGGCGGCGAGCGAGAGCTGGCTCAGCGCGGCGGTGATCTGGTCGAGGGTCTGCCCGATGGCGATGAAGCGCACGTCGGGGAACTGCTCGGCGAGTTCGCGCTCGACCGCTTCCTCGCGTCCCGGCGCGGCGGTCACGGCTCCGAGAAGGGTCGAGGGGATAGCCTTCGAGCACGCCCGGCGAGAAGGTCGCCAGGAAGTCGATGCCGCCCTGCCAGGAATAGTCGCGGAAATTGGCGACGGTGGCGGTCACTTCCTCGCCGAAGAGGTTGAAGGTCAGCCGGTCGCCGATCTTCACCCCGAGCCCCGACTTGAGCCCCTGGTGCAGCGAGACCAGCGGCGGCCCGGAATAGTCCGCCGGCCACCACTCGCCCTCGACCAGCCTCGAGCTGGCCGGCAACTCGGACCGGTAGGTGAGCGGTACGTCGCCGGAGAGCAGCGACAGCGCTTCGGGCCCGCGCGTCTTCAGCGCGCTCGACCGGGACGTCGTTGACCGAGGTCAGGGCGCCGCGCAGCATCGGGGTGGCGGTGAAGTCGACGATGTCGCCGCCCTCGATCCTTCAGCGCCTGCAGCGTCTGCGACTTCGTCCTCGAACAGGTCGGACGCGACGAGCGTCGGCGCATCGAAGACCGAGGCGCCGAGATATTCGTTGCGCAGGTTGACGCCGCAGCGCCAGCACCACGACCAGCACCGACAGCGCCATGCCCACCGAGACGACCACGGCCGGTGCGTTGGAGCCGGCGCTCGAGATGTTGCGGAGCGCATGGCGCAGCACGCGATTGGGCGATTCCGGCAGTCGCGCCAGCAGGCGGGTGGCCAGGCCGATGGCGAAGCGGAACAGCAGCACGGCCAGCGCGCTGACCAGCGCGAAGGCGGCGACCAGCAGCGGGTCGCCGGTCATCAGCACGGCCAGCCCGAGGAAAGCGGCCCCGGCGAGCAGCAGGGGCAGGATCTGCGGCGATGCGAGCAGCTCGGCCCAGTCGATGGGCGGCGCGGCGAGGCCCTTGGAGCGGAACAGGGTGACCGGCCGGATGCTCTGCGCCTGCTGCAGCGGCAGGTAGGAAAAGGCGAAGGCGGTGAGGAAGCCCACGCCCGCCGCCACCAGCAGCGGCTGCGGGTGGAGGGTCGTCCCGAGCTCGACGCCGACAGCGCGCCCGACGATCGGCAGCGCCAGGAGGGCGGTGACCACGCCGATCAGCAGTCCGATGCCGACGCCGACCACGGCCAGTGTCGCGACCTGGGAGAGGAAGTGCACGAAGACGCGCGTCCGCGTGGCGCCCATGCTGCGCAGCACGGCGATGACGTTGGAGCGCTCCTCGACATAGGCCGAGATGCTGGCCCAGACGCTCACCCCGCCGATCAGCAGCGAGGCGAGGCCGACGATCATCAGGAAGCGCATGAACAGGTCGTAGTAGCGCATCATCGGGCCGAGGCCGTCGCGCGCGGTGCGGACGGTCCAGCCCGCATCGGCCGAGCGCCGCCTCGACCGCCGTCTTGCCGGACTCGGGGTCGCCGGAGTCGAGCAGCAGCTTGTAGCGGAAGAGGTTGCCGAGGCCGGGGAGGGGCGAGGTGCGGTCGGACAGCACGGCGAGGCCCTCGGTGGAGATCACCGTAGGGAGACCGAGCCGGAAGCCGCGTATCGGCGCGTCGGGCAGGCCGCGGAGCGTGCCGCGCACCTCGAACGGGGTGCCGCCGAGCTCGAAGACATCGCCGACGGTAATCCCCAGCTGATCGAGCATCAGGGGGGAGACGAGCGCGCCGAAGTGGCCGTCGCGCTCGGAGAGGAAGTCGAACAGCGGTTCGCCGGCGGGCAGTTCGGGGCTGTCGACCGATCCCAAAAGCGGGTAGCCCGTGCCGACCGAGATCAGGTCGACGAAGGCATCGTGATCGCCGGACTGGGCCCGGACGTTGGTGTCGACGACGCTGGCGACGCGGCCAAAACCCTCGATCCGGGCGAGTTCCTCCGGGGTGGCGCCGCCGATCGGTGCGCGACAGCTCGAGGTCGCCGCCCATCAGCAGCGCCGCATCCCGCTCGACGGCCTCGCGGATGCTGGTGCCCACGGAGCTGACGCCGGCGATCAGGCAGGTGCCGACCGCGAGGCAGACGATGAGCAGACCGAAGCGGCGGAAGTCGCCGCGCATGTCGAGCAGGCCGATGCGGATGGAAGCCAGCAGGCCTCGCATCAGGTGCGCACCGGGGTGGTTTCGACCAGCACGCCCTGGGTCATGGTGAAGACCCGGTCGGCGCGGGAGGCGAGGGCGGGATCGTGCGTGACGAGGACGACGGCGGTCTTCTTCTTGCGCGCCAGGTCGAACATCAGGTCGACGACGATGGCGCCGGTCGCCTGGTCGAGGTTGCCGGTCGGCTCGTCGGCCAGCAGCAGCATGGGATTGGCGATCATGGCGCGCGCGAGGCCCACCCGCTGCTGCTCGCCGCCGGAGAGCGCCGCCGGGCGGTGCGACAGCCGGTTGCCGAGCCCGACCGAGGCCAGCGCCGCGGCCGCCGCCTTGCGGGTCTCGGCCAGCGACAGGCCGGGCGAGGCGATCTCGAGCGCCAGCCCGACATTGTCGAGCGCCGACAGCGAGGGAATGAGATGGAAGCTCTGGAAGACGATGCCGAGCGTCTTGCGGCGGAACAGTGCCAGCTCATCTTCGTTGAGAGAGGTGATGTCCTGCCCGGCGACGACGATCTTGCCGGCGGTTGGCCGCTCGAGGCCGGCGAGGAGCATCAGCAGCGAGGTCTTGCCGCTGCCGGACGGGCCGACGATGGCGACCACCTCGGCCGGCTCGACATTGAAATGAACGTTTCTGAGGATATGCAACGGGCGCGACGCGACATCGAGGGTATAATCCACACCCGCCACGGCAATAACCGACGCTGCCTTTGGCAACGCGGAACCTGTTGGAGATTGTTCACTGAGCATCATGCTGGGACTTGCGGAATGCGCCAAACCAAAGGAGTGTGCGGCCGAGGGTAGTGGAATCTCGCGTGTCTTACGCCGTCGACTTCCGGTCCGAGCGAGGTCTGGCACCTCCAGGCCCGCAAGTCAAAGCGAACTGAGCACACTGGAGGGAGGTTTTGCCGATTCGCTCGTGTGGGGAAGGCAGAATAGAGGGGTTGAAATGAGGCAGAATCGCCTAAGCGCGGCAGCATTGATGGCGGGGCTCCTGATTTCCGGGCTGTTTGGGGCGCCTGCGAAGGCGGGCCAGGCGGAGAACGACCTGCTCGCCTCCTATGTCGGGCAATGGAACGGGACCAGCGCGCTGGTGGGAGGGGCCTCCCCGGAACCCTTCCGCTGCCGGCTGAACGTCTCCAAGGGCAAGGCAGCCAAGATCAACTACGCGGGCCGCTGCACCCTGGTCAGCATGAACCTGTCGGTGAGCGGCGCCATCGCCTATGACGACGCGACGCAGCGCTACCAGGCGGCGATGAGTTCCAATGCCGGCTTCACCGGCAGCGCTGTCGGCCGCAAGCAGGGCAACAAGATCAGCTTCGACCTGGCCGAGAGGCAGACCGACCGCGGCGGCAATAACGTCCGCATCGGCTCGCGCATCATGCTGATCGGCGATTCCATCACGGTGGATTTCGAGGTCGAGTTCAACAATTCCGGGGAAGTGCTCACCGCCTCGGTACCGTTCACGAAGTAAGCGGCCGCCCTCGCAAGGCAGCCGCCTACGTTCACCACTCCAGCACGATCTTGCCCCGCTCACCGGCTGCGGCCAGCGCGAAGGCCTGGGCGTAGTCGGCGGCCGGCATGCGGCGGGTGATGACCTTGCGGACGTCGAGGCCGGATTCGAGCATGGCCAGCATCTTGTGCCAGGTCTCGAACATCTCGCGCCCGTAGATGCCGCGCAGCGTGATCATGCGGAAGACGATCTTGCCGAGGTCGAAGTCGAAGCTGCGGGCCGGGACGCCGAGCAGCGCGATGCGGCCGCCCATCACCATGTGATCGATCATCTGGTCGAGCGCGGCGGGGGCGCCGGACATCTCCAGGCCGACGTCGAAGCCCTCCTTCATGCCGAGCCGGTCCATGACCGACGCGCAGGTCCTCGGTTGCGACGTTGACCGGCACGACGTCGGCGACCTCGGCGGCGAGCTCCAGGCGCTCGGGGTTGATGTCGGTGATCACCACGTGGCGGGCGCCGACATGGCGGGCGACGGCGGCGCCCATGATGCCGATCGGACCGGCGCCGGTGACCAGGACGTCCTCGCCGACGAGGTCGAAGGCCAGCGCGGTGTGCACGGCATTGCCGAGCGGATCGAGGATGGCGCCGATCTCGTCGTCGATCGCGTCGGGCAGCGGGATGATGTTGAAGGCCGGGATCCGCACGATATTCGGCGAAGGCGCCCGGCAGGTTGACGCCGATGCCCTTGGTGTCGGGATCGAGGTGGAACTTGCCCGCGCGGCTGGCGCGGCTCTTCATGCCGACGACGTGGCCCTCGCCGGAGACGCGCTGGCCGACCGCGAGGTTGCGGACTTCGGCGCCGATGGCGACGATCTCGCCGGCATATTCATGGCCGGTGATCATCGGCACCGGCACGGTCTTCTGCGCCCATTCGTCCCAGTTGTAGATGTGGATGTCGGTGCCGCAGATGCCGGTCTTGTGGACCTTGACCAGCACGTCCTCCGGGCCGATCTCGGGGATCGGGCGGTCCTCCATCCAGATGCCGGGTTCGGCCTTGGCCTTGACGAGCGCGCGCATCAGATGATCCCCAGTTCGCGGCCGGCGTCGTCGAAGGCGCCGATGGCGAAATCGACGTCGGCGTCGCTCGAGCGCCGCCGACATCTGGGTGCGGATGCGGGCCTTGCCCTTGCGGCACGACCGGGAAGAAGAAGCCGGCGACGTAGACGCCGCGCTGGTCGAGCGCCCGCGGCCATGTCCTGCGCGCAGCGTGGCTTCGCCCAGCATGACCGGGATGATCGGGGTCTCGCCGGGCAGCAGCTCGAAGCCGGCCGCGGTGAGGCCGTCGCGGAAGCGCCTGGTATGCCTCAGCAGTTTCTCGCGGCGGTCGTCAGCGGCCGCGGCGATCTCGATCGCCTTGAGCGAGCCGGCGGCGACGGCGGGCGCCAGGGCGTTGGAGAAGAGATAGGGCCGGGCGCGCTGGCGGAGCAGGTCGATGACCGGCTGCGCGGCCGGCGATGAAGCCGCCCATGGCGCCGCCCAGCGTCTTGCCGAAGGTGCCGGTGACGATGTCGACCGTCTCGACGCCGGTGAGGGCGCCGCGTGCCGCTGCCCTGCGGGCCGAGATGGCCGGTGGCGTGGCAGTCGTCGACCATGATCATGGCGTCGTATCTTGTCGGCCAGCGCGCGGATCTCCGGGAGCTTCGCGATGTAGCCGTCCATCGAGAAGACGCCGTCGGTGACGATCAGCTTGAAGCGGGCGCCGTCGGCGGCGGCCTGCTTCAGCTGGGTCTCGAGGTCGTCCATGTCGCTGGTGGCGAAGCGGTAGCGCTTGGCCTTGCAGAGCCGGACGCCGTCGATGATCGAGGCGTGGTTGAGGCGTCGGAGATGATGGCGTCCTCGGCGCTCGAGCAGCGGTTCGAAGAGGCCGCCATTGGCGTCGAAGCAGGCGGCGAAGAGGATGGCATCGTCCTTGCCGAGATAGCGGGCGATCGGCCTGCTCGAGCTCGCGGTGGAGGTCCAGCGTGCCGCAGATGAAGCGGACCGAGGCCATGCCGAAGCCATAGCTGATCGAGCGGCCTCTGCGGCCGCCTGCGACGATCTCGGGATGGTCGGCGAGGCCGAGGTAGTTGTTGGCGCAGAGGTTGACCATCGGTCCGGTCGCCGACAGCGATGCGTCCGCCCTGCGGACCGGTGATCTGCCGCTCGCGCTTGTAGAGCCCCGCGGCTTCGATGTCGGCGAGGGTCGAGCGGATGTGGTCGAGAAAGGCTGTCTGCATGATTCCTCCGATATGGAGGAAATTCCGCTATAACGGACATACTGTCAAGCGATGGCGGAATTGCCTTGGCAGCGCTGCGGCCGCCACGCTAGGAACCCTTCGGCACGGAGAACGATGCATGGCGGATGCCCCGGATATCGGACCGATCATCCAACGCGAGCGCAAGGCGCGGCACCTGACGCTCGAGCGGCTGGCGCAGCTGTCGGGCGTGTCGCGCTCGATGCTGAGCCAGATCGAGCGCGGCGAGTCGAACCCGACCTTCGCCGTGCTCTGGGGGCTGACCCAGGCGCTGAAGATCGATCTCGCCGACCTGATCAGCGGCGGGGTGGCGCATGGGCAGGCCAATTCGGTGGACGTGGTCACGGTGGCGCATACGCCCGAGATCAAGAGCCCGGAGGGGCACTGGCGGCTGCGCATCCTCAGCCCGCCGGCGCTGGCGGGACGGGTCGAATGGTACGAGGTGGAGATCGCGCCGCGGGGGAAGCTCGCCAGCGCGCCGCACGCCGCCGGGGACCTTCGAGCACCTGACGGCGCAGACGGGCGGGCTGCTGGTCGAGACGGCGCTGGGGCGGCAGTCGCTGAATGCCGGCGAGACGGCCCGCTATCGGGCCGACGTCGAGCACCAGATCGTCAACCAGGGCGACGTCGCCGCACGGGCGCTGATGGTGGTGGTCTACGAGGGCTGAAGCTGCATCAGGCGGGCGACGAGCTCGACCGTCTCGTCGGTCGAGCGGCTTCCGTCGACCTCGAGGAAGGGCAGGTCGAGCCCGTCGACTTCCCGCCGCAGCCGCTGGGTGAACATGTGGTCGCGCTCGAGCAGGTTGCGCAGCGCCTTGCGGCGGATCGCTGGTGCGGTTGGGGATCTCCCACAGCGTGCCGCGCTCCTCGAAGGCAGCGGCGCGGAAGTCGGCGGTCGGCAGCAGCCAGAGGCCGTGGTGGCGGTGCGCCAGGTGCGGCGCGACCAGGTGCGGCAGCAGGCGGAGGCCTTCGACCAGCACCGGGGTCGACCGGGGATAGGCGCGCAGGTCGCGGAGGAGGAGGTCGAAGGCCTCGCCGTTGAACCAGTGGAAGCTCTCCAGCATCTCCTCGGGCGAGCGGAGCAGCCAGCGCTCGTCCATGGACATGCGCTTGAACTCTGCGATGAGCGGCGCGTCGAAGGCGGTGGATTGCTCCGCATGCGCGCTCATCGTGTCGTCGGTCGCATAGAGCGCCATGCCGAACCGCTCGGCGAGGCGGCGGGCGATGGTGGATTTGCCACCGCCGCTGCCGCCGCCGAGCCAGTAGACGTGCTCGAGGCCGGTGCCGCTCACCGACCTCAAAGGTCGACGGGCCTGCCGGTCGCCGCGGACTCGCGGGCGGCGGCGAGGATGCGGACCACCATGGCGTTGTTCTCGAGGCTCGCGAGGTCGTACTTGTGCAGCTCGATGTCGCCGCGGACGACGCCGGCGAAATGCGCGAACGGATCGTCGTAGGGCGCCTGCAGCGGCGGCAGGGTCTCGAAGACCTCGTCGACCTTGTCGCCGGCGCGGGTGCGCATGTGACGGTTGTTGATGGCGACGACCTGGGCGCGCTCGGCGTAGATCTCCATGTCCTTGCGGCTGACCGGCCAGTTCCAGGAGGCCTGGATGATGCACTCGGCATCGGCGTAGGAGACGAGGATCGTCGCGTCGTCGTCGACCTTGGGGTAGAGGTGCGGCTTGAACTGGTGGGTGACGGCGAAGACGCGCAGGGGCTTCGAATCCTGCATGATGCGGGTCATGAGGTTGGCGCCGTAGCAGCCGAAATCGGGCAGGGCGCCGCCGCCGGCGAGCTCCGGATCGGCCAGCCACTCGAGGAAATGCGGGCCGCAGCCGATCTCGATCGGGCCGGGGTGGCCGTCATGGATCACCACCTTGCGGACCTTGCCGTAGTGGCCCTTGTCGGCCGTGCGGGCGATCGCCTCGTGGTTGGTGGCGTACCAGGTGGTCTCGTAGTTGGTGAGGATGTGGATGCCGTGCTTCGCCGCCAGCTCCTGCATGCGCTCGGCCTCGGCGACGTCGATGGCCATGGGCTTTTCCACCATCACGTGGATGCCGCGCGGGGCGCAGGCCTCGACGACGCGCATGTGGTCGCGGATGGAGCCGAAGGCGGCGACGCCCTCGGGCTTCACCGTGTCGAGCATGGTCTCGAGGTCGGTGAAGAGGATCGCCGGGTCATGGGCGTGCATCACGCCGTAGGCCTTGAGGAAATCCGCCTTGTCCTCCTGGATGCCGACCAGCTGCATGCCCTTGAAGGTGGAGCGGGGCAGGATGTTGATGTGGGCGTGCGTGATCCCCGCAATAGCAAGGCGGAAGGGCGTGGTCTGTGTGGGCATAGGGTGGGAAAACTCCATGAAATTCTGTCGGCGGACCGTGGTCAGCGCGTTACTCGCCGGGGGCAGGTCCGGTCGAGCGGCGGACGATCAGTTCGGGGTGGCTGACATAGCGCAGCTCTCCCGGCGGTTCGCCGGCGATGGTGCGGTCGAGGAAATCGACGACCATGCGGCCGAGCGGGCGGGAGGGCGAGAACAGGGTCGTCAGCGGCACCGAGTAGAAGCTGCCGGCGACATTGTCGTCGAAGCTGACCAGCGACACGTCGCGGCCGACGGTGAGGCCGCGTTCGTTGATGGCGGAGAGGGCGCCCTTGGCGGCCATGGTCGAGGAGCAGAGGACGCCGGTGGGCGCGGCGGCGCTGTCGAGCATCTGCCGCATGGCGCTGTAGCCGAACTCTTCGGTCTTGGGGCCGCCCACGACCCAGTTGGCGCTGGTCCACACCTGCTTTTCCTCGAGCGCCGTGCGGTAGCCCTGCTTCGCGCTGGGCGCTGGCCTGGAAATTGGGCAGCGAGTTGAGCAGCGCGATGCGGCGATGCCCGAGGTCGAGGAGGTGGCGGGTACCGAGCGCATAGGCTTCGGCAAAGGCGACGTCCACGGAGGGATAGTCGCCGTCGAGCGGGGTCGCGCCGTAATAGGCGACGAAGGGCATCTTCTCCTCGAGCAGGTACTCGACGCGCCGGTCACCTTCGGTGATGCGGTTGGCGACGACGAAGCCCTCGATCACGCCCTCGGCGATCAGCTCGCGATAGGTGTCGAGCTCGCGGCCGACGTCGGTGGGGATATGCAGGAAATGGCGGCCGATCTCGGCGCAGCGGCTGGCGATGCCGCCCAGCGTCTCGAGGATGATCGGGTCCTCGAACTGGAAGTTCACCAGCGGGGTGATCCAGGCGATGGGGCGCTTGAGCAGGGTGCCGGGCTTCTTGAGCGAGCGGCTGGTCATGTGCGTGGTGTAGCCGAGCTCCGCCGCCGCCTCATGGACCGAGCGCCGGGTGCCCTCGTTGATCGAGGGATGGTCGCGCAGGGCGCGGCTCACCGTTGCCGCGGACAGGCCGAGCCGGTCCGCGAGATCCTGGATGGTGACCTTCTTGGCCATCGATGCCCTGCCACTGTTCATCGCCTGATCAGCAGACATCGCTGGTTTTCTTGAGAAAATGCAATCGGAGGCTGCGCATCACGACGGCGCCTCCGACTGCAGTTCGCCGAGATCGGACCAGCCGTGATCCGGGTCGGGCCGCGGGACGGAGCCGACCAGCAGCCGGGTATAGGGGTGCTGCGGGTTGGAGATGACCTCGGCGGCGGTGCCGGATTCGACCGTCTTGCCGCGGTTGAGCACGAACACCTCGTCGCTCACCTGGCGGGCGGTGGCGATGTCGTGGGTGATGTAGATGATCGAGATGCCCAGGTCGTCGCGCAGCGCCTGGATCTGCGCCAGCACGTTGGCGCGGAGCGAGGCGTCGATCATCGACACCGGCTCGTCGGCGACGATGAGGCGGGGCCGCAGCATCAGGCTGCGGGCGACGACGATGCGCTGGCGCTGGCCGCCGGACAGCTGGTGCGGGTGCCGGCCGAGCACCTGCTCCGGCCGGAGGCCGACGCGCTCGAGCGCCGCGGTGATCATCTGCTGCTCCTCGTCGCGCGACTTGGCGATGCGGAAGATGCGCAGCGGCATCTCGAGCAGGTGGTCGACGGGGTAGAACGGATTGAAGATCGAGAACGGGTCCTGGAAGATCGCCTGCACCTCGCGGCGGAAGGCCGCGCGATCGGTGCGGGACATCTCCGTGACCGACCTGCCGGCATAGCTCATGCGGCCGCCGGTCGGCGCCAGGAGGCCGAGCACGACGCGCGCCAGCGTGGTCTTGCCGCTGCCGCTCTCGCCGACGATGGCGACGATCTTGGGCCGGTCGTTCTCGATGCGCAGGGTGAAGCTGTCGAGCGCGAGGAAGGGCGGCGCCTTCCACTTGCGGCTCGGGTAGCTGACGCTGACCTTGTCGAGATCGAGCAGGGGCGCAGTGTCAGGCACGGGCCATCTCCTCGGTCACCAGGTGGCAGGCGACGTCGCGCTCGTCCGCGATGCGCTGGCTGAGCGGAAGCTCGACGCTGCATTGCGGCTGGGCCGCCGGGCAACGGGGGTGAAAGGCACACCCGGTCGGGAGGCTGAACAGCGAGGGCTGCGCCCCGGGTATGCCTTTCATCTCGCGCACCTCGTCAGGCGAAGGCAGGGACGAGATGAGCAACTGGCTATAGGGGTGGAGCGGGCTGCGGAAGAAGCGCCGGATGGGCGCGTTCTCCACCAGCTTGCCCGCATACATCACGGCGAGCCGGTCGACCGACTGCGCCATCAGGCCCATGTCGTGGCCGATCATGATCAGGGCGGCGCCGATCTGCTTCTGCACTTCCTTCAGGGTCTCGATGACCTTGCGCTGCACCACCACGTCGAGGGCGCTGGTGGGCTCGTCGGCGACGATCAGCTTGGGCTTCAGGATGATGGCGAGGGCGATGCAGACGCGCTGCTTCATGCCGCCGGACAGCTCGTGCGGATAGAGGTCGGCGACGGTGCGGCTGAGGCCGACGCTTTCCAGCGTTTCGGCGACGCGGGCGCGGATACGCTCCCGGGACCAGCCCTTCTCGTGGGCGCGGATGGCATCGGCCATCAGCACGCCGATCCGCATCACCGGATTGAGCGAGTTCATCGCGCCCTGCGGGATCATCGAGATCTGGCTCCAGCGGAAGCGGCGCAGCGCCTCGCCCTCGAGCTTCAGCAGATCCGTGCCATCGAGCACGGCGGTGCCGCTCTCGATCCGGGCCGGCGGCTTGTGCAGGCGCATCAGCGCCAGCGCCAGCGTGGACTTGCCCGAACCGGACTCGCCGACGATGCCGAGGCGCTCGCCGGCATGGAGGTCGAAGCTGACGCCGTCGGCGGCCCGGCCGCGCTGGCCGCGCAGCTGATAGCTGACGGTGAGGTCGCGGACCTCGAGGATCGGCGCGGTCATGACTGCCTCCTGCAGGCGCGGGTTGAGCGCTTCGTCGAGGCCGACGCTGATCAGGAACAGGCCGATGAACAGGATGGCGAGGATGACGATGGGCGGCGCCCACCACCACCACATGTTGCGGCCGAAGGCGCCGTAGAGCAGGGACCAGTAGACCGTCATGCCGAGGGTCGGGGTGTCCTGCGGGCCGAAGCCGAGCGCCTCGAGGCCGAGGGCGGCGAGGATGGCGCCGGAGACGGCGGCGACGAAGCTCGACATGATGAGCGGCAGGAGGTTCGGCAGCACCTCGAAGAGGGCGATGCGCGAGCTCGCTCATGCCGGAGATGCGGGCGATCTCGACATAGGCGCGCTCGCGCAGCGACAGCACCTGGGCGCGGATGCTGCGGGCCGGGTTCATCCAGGCCAGCGCCGCGATGATGAAGGCCATCATCTCGACGCTCACGGTCCGCACCGAGGCGGCGACGATGAGCAGGATGGCGAGCGGCGGGATGGTGAGCACGATGTCGGTCATGGTGCTGATGACGCGATCGAGCCAGCCGCCGAAGAAGCCGGCGACGAGGCCGAGGAAGGTGCCGACCAGCGTGCCGATGAGGCCGGCGACGAGGCCGAGCCGCAGCGTCTGCGGCGTGCTGGCGATGATCACCGCGAGCAGGTCGCGGCCGCCGCCATCGGTGCCGAGCAGGTAGTCGGGCGAGGGCGGCCGGTTGGTCGGCGCCGAGATCGGCCGGGCCATCTCGGTATCGACGAGGATCGGGCCGATGACGGCGACCGCCACCAGCGAGAGGACGAGCGCGAGGCCCGACATCAGCTTGGCGTTGCCGCCGAGCTGGGCGAGGGCGGCGAGCGTCCGGTTGCCGCGGGGGCGCATGGCGTTGCCGGCGATGGTCATTTGCGCGCGATCCGCGGGTCGATCAGGGGATAGATGAGGTCGAGGATCAGCACGGCGACGGCGACGGTCAGCACGAGCACGAAGCAGATGCCCTGGATCATGAAGTAGTCCGAGGCGCGCAGGGCGTCGTAGAGCAGGAAGCCGATGCCGGGATAGTTGAACGCCACCTCGACCAGCACCGAGCCGGAGGCGATGGTGCCGAGCGACAGGGCGAGATGGGTGACCTGCGGCAGCAGCGCGTTGCGCATGCCATAGGCGAAGAAGATGCGGCGCTTGGTGAGGCCTTCGCCCTCGGCGAGCATGAGATAGTCCTCGCCCAGCACGTTGATCATGGCGCCGCGCATGCCGAGCGCCCAGAAGCCGAGGCCGGCGAGGACGATCGAGAGCGCCGGCAGCACGGCGTGATAGGCGAGGTCGAGCGAGCTTGGCGAAGCTCAGGCCGCCGGTCGAGCCCGAGCTCATGCCGCCGCCGAGCGGGAACCAGTTGGGCCAGACGGCGAAGACGTAGAGCAGGATCAGCGCCAGCAGGTAGTAGGGGATCGAGGAGAAGATCATCAGCAGCGGCGCGAGGAGGCGCGCGGCGCGCGGCGCCGAGGCCCAGGCGAGGATGGCGCCGAGGATGCTCCCGAGGCTGAAGGCGATGACGGTGGCCACCAGCAGCAGGCCGATGGTCCAGGGCAGGGCGCTGGCGATCGAGGCGGTGACGCTCTGCGGGAAGTAGATGATCGAGGTGCCGAGGTCGAAGCGCAGGGTGTTCCAGACATAGACGGCGTACTGGACCCAGAGCGGCTGATCGAGGCCGAAGCGCTCGCGGTAGCTGGCGATGATCTCGGCGGCGTTCTCGACGGCGCCGCCGCGGGTGGTCATCTGCGAGATGACGGCGCCGATCGGGTCGCCCGGGACGGAATGCGCGATGATGAAGTTCGCCGTCATCGCGGTGAGGACCACCACGAAGAACAGGGCAACGCGCTTGATGAAATAAGCCCAGGTCATGACCGTCCTGTCGTTCGGGGGCAGGGCGTGGCCGGGTCGCGGGGACCCGGCCTTGCCGTTCTTACTGGTCGGCCGGTTCGATCGCGACGATCGAGACCAGGGCGCTCGCCCACCAGAAGCAGGGCTGGAAGTACGGGTTGTCCGAAGTCGGCCAGTTCTTCCAGTAGGTGTGGTTGTAGGAGGCGAGGAGCGCGGAGTCGGTGGTCGGAGCGACCGGCAGGTCGCGCAGCCAGATCTCCAGCGCCCGGCGGACGACGTCCTTGAACTTCGGATCGTCGGTCGCGAGCTTGCCCATCTCCTCGACGATGGCGTCGTATTCCGGGTTCGCGTAGCGCGAGTAGGAGCCGGTGGCCGAGCTGCCGATCGGCAGGGCGTGGCGGCTGTGGAACATGTCGAAGGACGGGTAGGGGTTGTTCACGCCGCCATTGATCTGGGCGAGCCAGATATTGGCCTTGCCCTGGAACACCTGGTCGGCGAAGCCGGCCAAGTCGGTGAGGCGGAACTGCGCATCGAAGCCGGCGCGGCGCAGCAGCTCGGCGACCACGGGCGCCGCCTTGGCGGAGTCCGCCTCGGTCTGGCGGGCGACCAGATCGACGACCAGCTTGTTACCCGAAGCGTCAGCCCAGAAGCCGTCGCCACCCTTCGCTGTAGCCGGCCTCGGTCATCAGGGCCTCGGTGGCCTTGGGATCGAACTCGGTGTTGGGGTGGCGGCGAAGAGGTCCTCGGTGCCTTCGAAGAAGGGCGCGAGGGCCGCGAGCGTCGGCGCCGGGAAGCTGATCGGGCGCGACATGCCTTCCCAGGCGACATCGACGACGGCGTCGCGATTGACCGCCTGGCTCACGGCGCGGCGGACCAGCGCGTTGTCAAAGGGCGGGATGGCGTTGTTGAAGCCGATGATGCGCGGGCCGGCGTCGGTATAGGCGTACGGCATCTCCGGGAACCAGGTCACGACCTTGGGATTGCGCTGGTGCACGGTCTCGAAGCTCGACTTGCCGATGGCGTAGGCCGTGTCGAGCTCGTTGTTGATCAGCATCGCGGTGCGGCGTTCCTCGTTGCCGGCCGAGGTGAAGATCACGCGCTTGGGCGCGGGCAGCTTGGCGAAGCCGGTTTCGGCACCCCACCAGCCGTCGCGGCGGGTCCAGACGGTTTCCTGGTTGTTGGCGGAGACCAGCTGGTAGGGCGAGGTCGAGACCGGCCAGCCCTTCTCGAGGTCGAAGTTGGTGAAGGTCGCCGGGTCCTGGCCTTCCCAGATGTGCTTGGGCACGATCTGGTTGGTCCAGTAGACGCGGGCGCCGAACATGTTGACCACATAGCTCGGGTTGGTGGCGGTGAGGGTGATCTTCACCGTCAGCGGGTCGACGGCGACGATGTCCTTGACCCAGGTCTTGGCGTTGCCGCCCCAGTTGCCGAGGTTCGCCGAGTTCTCCTTCAGCATGTTCATGGTGAAGACCACGTCGTCGGCCGTGAACGGCACGCCGTCGGACCACTTCACGCCGTCGCGGAGCTTGATGGTGACTTCGTCGAAAGTCTCGTTGAACTGGTAGCTCTCGGCCTGCCAGGGCATGAGCTCGCCGGTCTCGAGGTTCAGGTAGAACAGCGACTCGAAGGCCACCTGGTGCAGGCCGCCCTGCAGCGTCGTGGTGGGCAGGAACGGGTTGTAGTTCTCGGGAGTCGCGATGCGCTCGAGGGTGGAATCGAGGATCAGCGTCTCGCTGCGCGGCACGTCCTGCGCCTGGGCGCCCATGGGCGAGAAGGCGAGCGCGAGGCCGAGGGCCGCCCCCGACAGAAGCTGTGTGAAGCGAAGGCGGCGCAAGCGCGCCCCTGGACCGAACATTGAAACTCTCCCTAAAGCGCTGAAAATCGCGATGCTGCGTGATGCAAAAATTGCATTTATTGCAGCAATTCACTGAAACCAGCAGATGCAGGACGAGTCAACGGCCGGCGGGAGAACCGCACTACGACATTCGGATGACAGGGAAGAGAGGGTTCAGCCGACGGAAACGAGCCGCCGCTCGACGAGGGAGCTCTCGATCGCGGCGATCACCTCGGTGACATAGGCGCCGAAGCGGGCATCGGGGTGGGAGGTCTCCCGGCCCTCGATCGCGGCGACCAGCGAGGTGAGCGCGTCGCCATAGACCTCGCGGGCATTGTCCCGCCAGTCGAGCACGGAAGCGGGCAGCTCGCGCTTGCCGGCGGCGCCGTAGATCACCGTCTCGCCGGGGACGGAGGAGGGCAGGTCCATGGCGAAGTTGATGGTGGTGAGGGCACCGTCGCGATGGCTGAGGATCGCGGCCTTGAGGTCGCCCGGGCCGGCGCTGGCGGAGACTTCGCGCACCGGGCCGAAGATGCGGGTCAGCATGGCGACGGCATGGGGAACGGTGTCCCACAGCGCGCCGGCGCCGGAGCGCCAGGCTGCGGTGGTGTGGAACGGGTTGGCCGGATCGACCAGGACGCCGGAAAAGGCGTCGACGCGGCCGCCGACCCAGCCGCCGACCTGGTGCACGTCGGCGAGCCAGGTGCGGTTGCGGTGGTTGATCAGCGAGGTGAAGAACACCAGCGACTTGAGGCCGCGCTGCTCGAGCCCGTCGGCGATGCGGCGGGCGGCCTCCACCTCGATGGCGACCGGCTTTTCGAGCAGCAGGTGCTTGCCGGCCGCGATGGCGGCCATGGCGAACTCGGGCTGCGCCGAGGGCGGCAGGGCGATGCCGACGATGTCGACGCTGTCGAGAAAGCGGTCGAGGTCGGTCTCGGCAACGGCCCCATGCGCCGCGGCGAGCTCGGCTGCCGCGGCCTGGTTTCGCCCATAGATCGAGGTCAGCCGCACCGCCCCGCTTGCCGCCGCCGCCGGTGCCTGCACCTCCCGCACCCAGATGCCGGTACCGATGAAGCCGAAGCGGGGAACGGATTGCGACATGAGGGAATCCTGGGTGAGCGGAACGTCGCAGGAGCATTCACACTGTGAGGGCTTGGTCAACCCGGCGCGGCTGAACTCGGGGTCCTTCCTGATTGCCTGCAAATTCCGTGCTCGCCGGAAGGCGTGCGGAAAGCATGCCGGGGGTTCGGGTGCCGTGGCGCGGTGAGGGGCATGTAGCTTGGAAGTGGGGCCCCGTCCTGGGGTTGGGAATCCGTCACCGTCACCATGGGGATTTCCGAATGAAGCTTTCCAAGGTTTACGCCATAGCGGCAGCGGCCCTCGTTTCCTGGGCTGTTGCCGGTGCCCTGCGGCCGTCGGCCTCGGCAGCGGCCGAGACCGGCTCTCCGGCCGATGACGTCGCGACCATCGCCGCCGAGGCCTATGTCTATTTCTACCCGCTGCTCTCGATGGATCTGACCCGCCAGCAGTCGACCAATATCGGGCCCGACGTGCTGCCGGGGCGGGGGCCGGCGAACGCGTTCCATAGCCTCAGGGAATATCCGAGCGCCGACCTTAGGGTGGTGGTGCGGCCGAACTTCGACACGCTCTATTCGCCGGCCTGGCTGGACCTCACCAAGGAACCGATGGTGCTCAGCGTGCCGGATACGGACGGGCGCTACTACCTGATGCCGATGCTGGACATGTGGAGCGACGTGTTCGCCTCGCCCGGCTGGCGGACGACCGGCACCGGGGCCGGCAACTTCCTCATCGCGCCGCCGGGATGGCGGCCGGATCTGCGGCGAGCGGTTCGCGCAGGAGTTCAAGCTGCCCGACGACACGCAGCGCATCGACGCGCCCACGCCCTATGTGTGGATCATCGGGCGGACCAAGACCGACGGCGCGGCCGACTACGATGCGGTGCACAAGATCCAGGATGGCTTCAAGCTGACGCCGCTGTCGCAGTGGGGAAAGACGGCCGAGGCGCCGAAGGTCACGATCGACCCGGCCATCGACATGAAGACGCCGCCCAAGAGCCAGGTCGACGCCATGTCGGGACCGGAGTTCTTCGCGCGGGCGGCCGAGATCCTGAAGGTCGTGCCGCCGCACGGGACCGACCAGCCGATGCTCGCCGAGCTCAAGAAACTCGGCTTCGAGGTGGGCAAGAGCTTTGACGCCAACGGCGCCTCGCCGGAGATCAAGGCGGCCATCGAGGCCGCGCCGAAGGCGGGGCAGGCGCTGATGCAGTGGAAGCTGCCGACGCTGGCGCCGGTCGCCAACGGCTGGGTGATGAACACCGACACCATGGGGGTCTACGGCAACTATTACCTGAAGCGCGCCATCGTCGCCGAGCAGGGGCTCGGGGCGAACCTGCCCGAGGACGCGATCTATCCGTTGAACATTGCCGACAATGCCGGCAAGCCGCTCGACGGCGCGAACAGCTACGTGATCCGGTTCGAGAAGGACCAGCTGCCGCCGGTCAATGCCTTCTGGTCGATCACGCTCTACGACAAGGACGGCTTCCAGGTGGCGAATGCGCTGAACCGCTTCGCGCTGAGCAGCTACATGCCCTTCGTCACGAGTGCCGACGGATCGATCGAGCTCTACTTCCAGAGCGACAGTCCCGGGGCCGACAAGGAACAGAACTGGCTGCCGGCGCCGAAGGGACCGTTCAACCTGACGATGCGGCTCTACGGGCCGAAGCCGGAAGCGCTCAACGGCAAGTGGTCGCCGCCGCCGGTGACGATGGGCACCGCCGCGGCGCTGGTCACGCAGTAGCGGGCCGGCCCCTCTCGCTTCAGGCTATCGGCTCCGGCGGTTGAAGAGGGCCGCGAAGAGGCTGTAACAGGGGGGCACCGGTTTCTCGCGGCCGCACCGAAGTGAGAATCTCCAACATCGATCCGGCCGCCGGCTTCGTGCCGCCCGGAAGTCGCGCGGGTTCGAGATCGCGGCCACGCCAGGAGCAAGCATGAGCCTTCAGGGCAAGCGGATTCTCATCGTCGTTTCCGGTGGCATCGCCGCCTACAAGATCCCCGAACTGGTCCGGCGGCTGCGCGAGCAGGGGGCACTGGTGCAATGCGTGATGACGCCGGCGGCGCACAATTTCATCACCGCCACGACCCTCGCGGCGGTCAGCGGTTCGCCGGTCGCGACCGAACTGTTCGACCCGAGCGTGGGAGCCGACGTCGGCCACATCCGCATGGCGCGCGACGCCGAGCTGATCATCGTCGCGCCGGCAACGGCGGACATGCTGGGGCGAATGGCCAATGGCCTCGCCGATGACCTCGCCACGGCAATTCTGCTGGCCCGAGATGGGCCTCTGCTGATCGCGCCGGCGATGAACCCGAAGATGTGGGCCAATCCCGCGACGATGCGGAACGTCGGGACGCTGCGCGGGGACGGCTGCATCTTCGTCGGCCCGGAAGTCGGCGAGATGGCCGAGTCCGGCGAGGCGGGCCTCGGCCGGATGTCCGAGCCGGGTGCGATCCTCGATGCGGCGCGACAGGTCCTCGAGGCGCGCAGGGGACCGCTGGCCGGGCTGAGCTTCCTCGTCACCTCGGGGCCGACCGAAGAGCCGCTGGACCCGGTCCGCTACATCTCGAACCGAAGCTCGGGCAAGCAGGGACACGCCATCGCGAGGGCGCTCGTCGCGGCCGGCGCCAGCGTCAAGCTGATCACCGGGCCGGTGTCGATCCCACCGCCGGCGGGTGCGGAGGTCATCGAGGTGCAGTCGGCCAAGGACATGCTGAGCGCGGTCACCGGCGCGCTGCCGGTCGATGGCGCGATCTTCGCCGCCGCCGTCGCCGACTGGCGGTCGGCCTCAGTATCCGAGCACAAGATCAAGAAAACGGGGGCGCCGGATGAGGAGCTGACGCTCACCCTGGTCCGGAACCCCGATATCCTCGCAACCGTCGGCCACCACCGGCAGCGTCCGCGCCTGGTCGTCGGCTTCGCCGCCGAGACCGACAACCTGATCCCCAACGCCCAAGCCAAGCTCACCTCGAAGCACGCCGACTGGATCCTCGCCAACGACGTCTCGCCCGGAACGGGCACCTTCGGCGGCGACGACAACCATGTCCACCTGGTGACGAAAGACGGCGTCGAGGACTGGGGCGCCGGCAGCAAGGCGGAAGTCAGCCGGCGCGCGGTGGACAGGATCGCTGAGTTCTTCGGCGGAGCTAGGGGTCGCCAGCCGGATGCTCGGGAGACCTGTGTGCGAGTGGTCGGTGTCCGCTTCCGGATTGCCCCACTGTTGCGCTCAGCCGAGTTCCTGGGCGAGGCCGATGAGCAGCCCCTCCGGCCCGCGGATGTAGCAGAGGCGGTAGGTGTCTTCGTATTGGACGACTTCGCCGACGAGCTGCGCGCCGTGATTGCGGAGTTTTTCGAGCGTCTCGTCGAGGTCGTCGACGGCGAACATGACGCGGAGGTAGCCCAGGGCGTTGACCGGGGCGGTGCGGTGATCGGCGACGGTGGGTGGGGCGAGGAAGCGGGATAGCTCGAGCCGGCTGTGCCCGTCCGGCGTGCGCATCATGGCAATCTCGACGCGCTGATCGCGCAGGCCGGTGACGCGTCCCGCCCATTCTCCCTCGATCGTGGCCCGCCCCTCGAGCTCGAGGCCGAGCTCGCGAAAGAACGCGATCGTCGCTTCGAGGTCGGCGACCACGATTCCCATGTTGTCCATCCGTTTGAGCGCCATGTGTCCGATCTCACGCGTTGGCCCGGGCGAGCACCCGGAGAGGGGAGTATGCCCAGCGAGACGACGATGAGAAGGGCCAGGATCCAGCCCATGGGATTCGAACCGGCTGTTCGAGGATCACGCCTCGGGTCTCCAAGCGGCCGCGCCTGCGGCTGGTCGGCGCGGGACAGGACGCCTAGTTCGTTCGCCGCCTCGGGCCGATCGCTCAATCGCGTCGGCAGGACGATGCGGAACTCGGTGCGGCCGGGCCGGGTCTCGAACGAGATGCGGCCCTTGTGGTGGTTGACCACGATGTTGTGGGCGATGTGGAGGCCGAGCCCGGTGCCGACGCCTTGCGCCTTGGTGGTGAAGAACGGCTCGAAGATGCGCGGCGCGACATCGGGCGGGATGCCGCTGCCGCTGTCGGCGATGCGGATCTCGACCTCCTGGCCGAGGCTGCGGGCGCAGAGCTCCAGGCGGCCGGCGCCATCCATGGCCTGGATGGCGTTGTCGACGAGGTTGGTCCACACCTGGTTGAGTTCGCCGGCATAGGCCTCGACGCGGGGCAGGTCGGGCGGAAAGTCCTTCACCACCTCGATGCCGTGCTTGATCTTGTGGTTGAGGATCATCAGCGTGTCCTCGAGGCTGGTCCTGAGGTCGACGTCCTGCACCGGCGCCTGGTCGAGATAGGCATAGGATTTCACGGCGCGGACGATGTCGGAGATGGCGCGGCCGGCGCTGCGGATCTCCTCCATCAGCTGCTGCGCCTCGAGCCCGGCTCCCAGCCATTGCAGCACCGGGACGAGGTGTCCGGCGGCGAAATCGCCGGTGAGCGCGTCGACACGCTCGGGCGTCCAGCCGTAGAGCGCCATGGCCGGCGCGACATCTCGAAGGCATCGGCCACGCCGAGCGCCTCGAGCCGGTCGGCGAGCCTGCCCTCCTGCCGGCGCGCCGCGGCCTCGTCCTGGCGGGCGGCGGCACAGGTGGAGATGCTCTCCTCGAGCTTGCCGAGGTTCTGGCGCTCGGCGGGGCTCATCGAGAGCATGCTGAGCTCGACCGTGCGCTGCCGCCAGGCCTCGAACGCCTCGCTGAGGTACTCGCAGCTCCGCTGGATGGCCGCGGCGGGATTGTTGAGCTCGTGCGCGAGGCCGGCGGCGAGGGTGCCGAGCGCGGCCAGCTTGTCGGCCTGCACCAGCGAAGCCTCGGTGCTGCGCAGCCGCCCGACGACGGTGCGCAGCAGCGTGGAGGCCGTCTCGGGACGCTGCTCCAGGAGCCGCTCGAACGCCGCGGGGCCGATCGCCAGCAGTTCGCTCGGCTTGACCGCGCGGACCGAGGCGGTGCGCGGCGCCCGCTCGATCAGCGACATCTCGCCCAGCACCTCGCCCGGCATCCGGGTCGCGAGGGTGACCTCGCGGTTGCCGTCGCGCTTCGTCACTTCGAGCGCGCCGCTGAGGATGATGTAGAGGGTGTCGCCGTGGTCGCCCTCGCGGATCAGCATCTCGCCCGCGCCGATCGCCATCCTGGTGCCGGCAGCCCAGAGTTCATCCGCCTCAGCGTCGCCGAGCCCGGCAAAGATGCGGGACGCTCCGGATGGTCGCGCGGTGCTCGAGCCTCGTCCATGGCTCAGCCCTCCTTGCCGGCCATGGGGAGGACCGGGGCGAGGCCGCGCAGGTGCTGGTGGACGAAGGTCACCGCCATGGCGCCCTCGCCGACGGCGGAGGCGATGCGCTTGGTCGACTGCCGCCGCACGTCGCCGGCGACGAATACGCCGGGGACGCTCGTCTCCAGCCAATAGGGCTCGCGCTCGAGGTTCCAGCCCTCCGGCCGCTGGTTGGGGCCGCGCACGAGGTCGGGGCCGGAGAGGATGAAGCCCTGCGGATCGAGCTGCAGCTGGCCATCGAGCCAGCCGGTGCGCGGGGCGGCGCCGATGAACGCGAACACGGCGCGGGCGGGCAGGCGGGTGGTCTGTCCGGTGGCCGCGTCGAGGACCGAGATGGCCTCGAGCTCGTCCTTGCCGTGCAGCTCGGCGATGGAGGCGCCGGTCATCACCTTGACGTTCTCGGTCTCCTCGATGCGCTCGATGAGGTATTTCGACATGCTCTCGGCGAGCGACTTGCCGCGCACCAGCAGGGTCACGGACCTGGCGTAGCGGGCGAGATGGAGCGCCGCCTGGCCGGCGGAGTTGCCGGCGCCGATGACGAACACGTCCTCGTCCTTGGTGCCCATCGCCTCGGTGGTGGCGGCGCCGTAATAGAGGCCGGCACCCGAGAGCCGCTCCGCACCGGGCACGTCGAGCAGCCGGTAGGAGACACCGGTGGCGACGATCAGCGCCTGCGACGCGATCTTCGATCCGTCGCTGAGGGTCAGGATGTGGTAGCCGTCCCTGGATTCGAGGCTCAGCGCTTCCATCGGCGTCAGGATCTCGGCGCCGAAGCGGCGGGCCTGCGCCACGGCGCGCCGCGCCAGGTCGGCGCCGCTCAGGCCGACCGGGAAGCCGAGATAGTTCTCGATGCGCGAGCTCGTCCCGGCCTGTCCGCCGGGCGCCTCGCGCTCGACCAGCAGTGTCCGCAATCCTTCGGATGCGCCGTAGACGGCCGAGGCGAGCCCCGCCGGGCCGGTGCCGACCACGATGAGGTCGTAGGTCTCCGCGGCCGCATGGGTGTGGAGACCGACCTTTTCGGCGAGCGACGAGAGGTCGGGTCGAACCAGAGCCGTTCCGTCGGCGAGCAGCACCAGCGGCAGCGGCTCCTCGCTCTTGCCGGCGAGGGACCGCAGCTGCTCGGCCTCGGGGTCGTTCTCGATGTCGAGCCAGCGATAGGGGATCAGGTTGCGGGCGAGGAAATCACGGATGCGGTGACCGTCCGCCGACCAGCGGTGGCCGATGATGCGCACGCCCTCGAACACCGGCTGGTAGCCGGCACGCCAGTCGTCGAGCAGGTCGTCGAGCACCGGATAGAGCAGTTCCTCGGGCGGGTGCCACGGCTTCATCAGGTAGTGGTCGAGGCGGACCTCGTTGATGGCGCTGATCGCGGCCTCGGTGTCGGCATAGGCGGTGAGCAGCACGCGCTTGGCCTCGGGATAGAGCTTGATCGCCTCGCGCAGGAACTCGACGCCGGTCATTTCCGGCATGCGCTGGTCGACGAGGAACAGGGCCACGACCCGGCCCTGCAGGAGCAGGTCGCGCAGGATGTCCAGCGCTTCGGCGCCGGACGCGGCGCGCTGCGGTTCGTAATCGGCCCCGTACTTGCGGCGGAGGTCGCGCCCCACCGCTGCCAGCACTCCGGGATCGTCGTCGACGGCGAGGATGACGGGCTTCTGCACCATCAGGCCTGTGTCCCGGATGCCGCAGAGCCCGTGATCGGCGGCGGCGCCACGACGAGGCCCTCGCGCAAGGCCTCGGCCTCGCGGCGGGCGGCGCTTGCCTTCTCCACGTCGCCCCGTGCCTCATGCAGGTCGCCGGCAACGCTCGAGCGCATTGGCCATGTAGGGGCGCATGTTGCGCTCCCGGAAATAGGCGAGGGAACCATCGATGAGGGGTTCGGCTTGGTCGAGGCGGCGCAAACGCACGAGGGCGGACGCAAGCTCGATCGAGAGGGTCGCGACGCCGTACTTGTCATTCTGGGCCTCGGCATCGGCGATGGCGGTGCTCATCTTCTCCAGCGCCTCGGTGACGCCCTGCTCGAACTCGGTGAGTGCGGCATTGCCGCGTATGACGTTGATGTAGCCGTGGAAACCGGCCTCGCGGCCGTAGCTCAGCGAGCGGTTGAAGGTGCTCAGGGCGTCGTCGAGCTGCTGGCTCTTCAGCTTGGCGCGGCCGAGCTCGAAATAGCCGGCGCAGGCGCATTCCAGGCCGTGGGCCAACAGGGCCTGATCCGCCCCGATCTTGGCGTGATACTCGGCCTTCTCGAACTCGCCCATGTCGTAATAGGCGGCGGCGACGCCGATGTGGACGTCGGCCTCCTTCACCGGCGAGCCGGCGTGCGGGGCGAACTCAAGCGCCTCCTCGGCCTGCTGTTTCGCCGCCGCGAAGTCGCCGGTCCGGGCCAGCGCCACCGCCCGGTAGGCCATGGCGTGGCTCTGGACCTCGGGGAAATGGTGCTTGCGCGCCAGCTCGATCAGGTCCTGCAGCCGTGCCGCTCCGGCCGCGGGATCGCGGTCGACGAGCGCGAACGTTCCCATGAACAGCGGCAGCAGCAGCAGCCGTTCGTCGCCCATTTCGGCGGCAAGCACCTGGGCCTCCTGGATGGCGTCGGTGCCGCGAGAGGGGAAGCCCGTGACCATGTGGATGGTCGCGAGCCAGGAGAGGGCCGAGGCGAGCCGCGGCTTGTCGCCGGCCTTGCGAGCCACGTCGATCGCCTGCTCGATCCGCTCGACCAGGCCCTCGTAGCGGTTGAGGAAGTGGCTGACCCTCACCCAGCTGAGGATCGCATCGACGCGCATGGCGGGCGTCGCGCCGGGGAGCTTCTCGACGGCATCGAGGATGAACTGGCGATGGTGCATTTCCTCGCGCAGGGCGAAGAGCTGGGCCGCTCGGTCGGCGGCCTGGGTGGCGTAGTCGACGGCACGGCCCAGGTCGTCCGCCTCGGCGAAGTGGTGCGCGAGCATGGCCGCGAACTCCTCGCGACGATCGGCGAACAGGGTCTCGAGCACCCGCCCGCAGCGCGCGTGAATGTCCTTGCGGCGGGACTTGAGCAGCAGGCCATAGGCGGCCTCGCAGGTGAGGGCGTGCTTGAAGATGTACTCGCGCTCGGGGTCGCGGGCGCGCTCGCGCACCAGCTGCTCGTAGCTCAGCGTCGCGATGTGGGGCTCGATGTGGTCGACGCGCTCGGCGGGCGGGGAGGTGGCGAGCACGGACTCGAGCACGCGGTGCTGGAACACGCGGCCGATCACCGCCGCCGTCTGCGCGACGCGCTTGGTGGAATCGGGCAGGCGGTCGATGCGGGCGCTCAGCACGCCGGCAAGGGTCTCGGGGATGGTCGCCGACACGATGTCGCCGGTGGCGCGCCACTTGCCGCCCTCGCGCACCACGTGGCCGTCGTCGATCAGCGAGCGCAGGACCTCCTCGAGATAGAACGGGTTGCCCTCGGAACGCTCGAGGATCTGCTGGCGGATGGTATCGGGCAGGTGCTCGATCATCAGCAGGTTGCCGAGCAGCTCGGCGGACGGCGGCGGTGTCGAGGGGCTCGAGGTCGATGCGCCAGAAGCTCCCACCGAGGCTCGCCTGCAGGCGGTCGAGCAGTTGCCAGCTCGGGGCGCGGCGGTCGGGGCGCAGCACGCAGATGATCATCAGGGGCTCGAAGGCGGCCAGCGTCGCCACCTGGGCGAGCAGCTCCAGCGTGGCGCTGTCGGACCAGTGCAGGTCGTCGATGAGGAGGACCCGCGGCCGCATCCCGTCGGCGGAATGCATGGAGGCCTTGAAGGCATTGACCACGGCGGAGGCCACGCCGCTGACTATGGCATCGCCAGAGAGCTGGGCGATCGCCAGCCGGCTCGATTCATCGTCGACCGCCAGCATGGTTTCGTAGAACGGCCGGTCGAGCGGGCGTAGGTCGAACTGCCGCATCCAGTCGGCTATCTTGTCGCGAACCGTGGCCGGCTCGTCCATTTCGGTCGCGCGGACGATCTGTCGGCCCAGGGCGCGCCATGGGAAGTAGGGGATGGACTGTCCGTAGGAGATGGCCCGGCCTCAACCCAGTTGCGCTGCGGATCGGCGCGCGCCTCGTGCAGTTTGCGCAGTTCGGCCGTGAGCCGGGATTTGCCCGAGGCCCGCCTCGCCGACGATCGCCACCACCGAGCCGATGCCGCGGTCGAGTTCTTCGAGCCGGTCGCGGAGCAGCGTCAGTTCGCGCTCGCGTCCGACCAGCGGCGAGGTTAGCCCTTCAAGGCCGCGATTGCTCCCGGGCACCGCCTTGAGCCCGACCACCTCGAAGGTTTCCACCGGCGAAGCCTTGCCCTTCATCTCGATGGCGCCGCGCGGCACCACGTCGAAGACGGCATGAACCAGCCTGTAGGTGTCGGCGCTGATCAGCACCTTGCCGGGCTCGGCCGCCGATTGCAGGCGCGCGGCGACGTTGGCCGCATCGCCCATCGCCGTGTACTCGGTCCGGATTGCATCGCCGACGAAGGCCAGCACCGCCGTGCCGGTGTTGATGCCGACGCGCAGGTTGAAATCGAAGCCGTGCCGCCCCTTGATGATCCGGGAATAGGCCATGCCGGCTTCCTGGATGTCGAGCGCGGCCCTGACGGCGCGCTCGGCGTCGTCCTCGTGCGCCACCGGGGCCCCGAACAGCGCGAGCACGGCATCGCCCATCAGCCGGGACACGGTTCCGCCATAGCGGGAGATCGCCGCGTTCATGAAGCCGAAGGCGCCGTTCATGATCTGCGCCCAATCCTCGGGATCGAGCTGCTCGGCGATAGCGGTGGAGCGGGCGACGTCCGCGAACAGGACCGAGGCGAAGCGGCGCTCCCCTTCGATCGGGCGAGGCGTCTCCAGGGCGGTGCCGCAGTTCGAGCAGAACCGCGCCCCCTCAGGGTTGCCGAAACCGCAATTGGAGCAGGTCAGCATCGCTGCCACACCACCTTCGGCGTCTGGCGGACCTCCCCAGCCGCGCCCCCTCCCGGCGGAAAGTCTCGGCGCAGTTTACCTTCGCGCCAAGGGCGTCGCAATCCTGCCAGTTACTCTCAGCCGACGTCGGCGAGGGTAACCTCCACCGAGAGCTGCTGATTGCCGCGCCGGATGGTGAGGGAAATCCTGTCGCCGACCTCCTCTGCCGCCATGGCCTGCGTCAGGTCTGCCAGGCGCCGCACCGGCTTGCCGTTCACGGCGATGATGATGTCGCCGACGGCGCCGGTGCGGGTGTCAATGCCCCGGAGCCCCGCCTGCTGGGCCGGCGAGCCGGGAATGACCTCGGCGATGACGACGCCATCGGTTCCGAGCTGGGTGGCGATGCTCTCGCTGGCGGCGAGGATGCCGATGCCCGGGGTCGGCACGCGGCCGTTGCTGATCAGCTGGGGCACGATGCGGTTCACCACGTCGATCGGAATGGCGAAGCCGATGCCGGCATAGGCGCCGGACGGCGAGTAGATCGCGGTGTTGACGCCGATCACCCGTCCGGCGGAGTCGAGCAGGGGACCGCCGGAGTTGCCGGGATTGATGGCGGCGTCGGTCTGGATGACCTCGGCGATCTCCCGGCCGCCGGCGGTCGGCAGCTGCCGGTTCAGGGCGCTGATGACGCCCGTGGTCAGGGTCTGGTCGAGCCCGAAGGGGTTGCCGATGGCGAAGGCGGACTGACCGACGCGAAGATCGGCGGAAGAGCCGATGGCGATCGGCGGCGGCAGTCGCGAGCCGATAGTGACGCGCACGACGGCCAGATCGTGGTTCGCGGACTGGCCGACGATCTCGGCGTTGGTCACCTGGCCGTTGGCGAAGCGCACCGCAACGCTTCCGGCGCCCTCGACCACATGGGCGTTGGTGACGATATGCCCAGTGTCGTCCCAGATGAAACCGGTGCCGGACTCGACCTGCGTCGATGTCCCGGTCGACTGGCGCGAGCCCGCCGGGACGCTCACGATCTGGACCACGGAGGGCGATGCGTGCTCGAAGATGGAGATGGTGGTGCGTTCGGCGTCGGAGAGGTCGGCGCGCGGCTCGACTAGCCTGGGCGTCCTCGCCGCGAAGAAGTATCTGTCCAGGTAGGGCTGGGCGGCGATGAACGCGAGCAGGCCCAGCAAGGCGAGAACGGCTAACCGACCCAGACTGCCTTGCACCGCCACGCTCCAGAACCGACCGCAACTCCAGTTGCACGTTCTAGCATTCCTCGCGCGGAGGCGTCACGCGGGCAGGGCGGGACTTGCCTGCTGCAAGCCCCGCCCTGCTGTATCGTACTGAGTTTAGCGGGCGTCGAGGGTGGTGCCTTCGAAGCTGCCTAGCTTTTCGACGGCCTTCGCCACGAAGCTCTGGTCGACGATCTCGTCCACGGCCACCGACTTCACCTCGGCGAAATCGGGCTTGCTGTAGATGAAGGCCCGGGTCTTCTCCAGCTCCGCAGCGTTCAGGCAGCCATTGACGCACCAGCGGCCGGCGAGGAACTGGGCGGTCTTGTTGATATTTTCCGGCGACAGGTCGTCACGCCCGGCAGCCATGGCGGCCTCCCACTGCTTGGGATCGGCTTCGAAGGTCGCGCGAGGCATCGATCAGCGCGTCGACGAAGCGCTGCAGGGCCTCGGGCTTTTCCGCGATGGTCTTGTCGAGCGTGGCGACGAACTTCGAGAGCCCCGGCGACGCCGCGGAGAACTTTTCCGGCGAGACGAGGATGCTGATGCCGGGGGCATTTTCGATCGGCAGGAAGGTGCCGTAGGAGACGGTCGTCGCGTCCACCTTGCCGGCCGCCAAGGCCTGCACGCGCGCTGCCGGCGCGCCGATGGCCACGTATTTCGGGCCGTCGGCGGCGACGCCCATGCTGTCCAGCACCAGCTCGGTATAGGTGTGATCGAGGCTGCCGTTGTCGGCGATGGCGAAGCTCTTGCCGACGAGGTCCTCGACCTTGGTGATCTCGGAGCGGACCGCGATCAGGTAGGGGGCGCCGAGCGTCCCGGCGACGATGCCGCGGACCGGCAGGCCGTTGTCGGCGCGGAGGCGGATGGCGGCATCGATGCCGATATCGGCCAGGTCGACGGCGCCGGAATTCAGCGCCGCCACGGCCTGGGGCGTGCCTTCGAGCGGGACGATGGTGACCTTGACGCCGTGCTTCTCGTAGAAGCCGAGGCTCTCGGCCAGCTTCAGCACCGAGTCCGTGGTCGGGTTGAGGTCGACGACGGCGGTGGCGAGCTTGAGCTCCAGCATGTCGGACTGCTGTGCGAGCGCAGGTCCGGCTCCCAGCGTGGCGGCGAGGAGGAGGCTGGCTCCCAATGCGGCGATGACGGGGCGGCGCTTGATGTTGGTGGGCATGTTCTTCCCCCTGGGTGACAGGTTTCTTGACGTTCGAGGCGGCTAAGGACTCGCTGCGAAGATCGGGATCGGGCTGAACTGTTCCTTGAGGATGGTCGAGGCCTGGTCGTTCCCCATCCAGCCCTGGATCAGCGTCGAGTAGATGCGGCGGTAGTCGGTGGTGAACTTGAGGTTGCCCTCGTCGAGATCGGTGAGGCTCGGCACGCCGCCGTACTGGCCGCCGGCCACCGACTTGCCGATGACGAAGGCGGGGCCGGCGGTGCCGTGGTCGGTGCCGAGGCTGGTGTTCTCGGCGACGCGGCGGCCGAATTCGCTGAACACCATGACGACCACGTCGTCGGCCCGGCCCAGCCGCTCCATGTCGCGCACGAAGGCGGCGATGTGGTCGGAGGTGTAGGACCAGAGCCGCGCGTGCAGGTCGCCCTGATAGACGTGCGTGTCGAAGGCATTGTTCCGATAGGGGACGTAGTAGACCCGGGTCGGGAACTCGGCGGCGATCAGCGCCGCGACCTTCTCGAGCCCGAACGGCACGAGGCCGTAGTCGATCGGCGAGCTGTAGGCGTTCCACGCATCGCGGACCAGCTGCTCGGAGCGGTTGGCGCTGCCCGCGACCTCGAACAGGAAATCCTGCGTCGGGTTGGCGCTGCCGTTGCCGCCCTGGTCGATGACGGCGGCGGCCTGCTGCTCCTCGAAGAACATGCGGCGGGTGAAGTTGTCCGGATCGTTGAAGACCAGCGGCACGTGCTTCATCGAGCGCACCGCCAGCGACTGGCTGTCGTCGATGTTGACGAGGAAATTGGTGGTGTGTCCGAGCGGATCGATGGCGTCGGCCATGCGCCCGAGCCAGCCATAGGCCTCGCCGCTGTTCGGCGCGCCGGTCTGCCAGAAGGCCATGGAGGAGAAGTGCGAGAACGACGGCTGGTCGTAGCCGACGCCGTGCACGATCCCCATCAGCCCGTCCTTGTAGAGCCGCTCGAAGCCGACCATCGTGCGCTGGAAGCCGAAGTGATCGTCGATCGGGAGGAGCTTGTCCTTGCGGATGCCGAGGTGCGGGCGGGCCTGGTAATAGGCGTCGTCGGCATAGGGGATGACGGTGTTCAGCCCGTCATTGCCGCCGGAGAGCTCGACGATGACGAGGATGCGGTCGCCGGCGCCCTGCTTGCTGTCGGCCACCTTCGACCAGACGGGCGACGTGCTGATGCCGCCGGCATTGCCCAGCACCATGCTGCCGAAGCCCGACTCGACGAGGCCCTGCCTCTCGGCACCGCTCAGCTTGCTGGTCTTGCGCATTGTGGTCTCCGTAGTCGAACTCAGGCGAGCTGGTACTGGGGTGAGCTCATGATCAGGTGGGCGACGAGGCGGAGCGGGTGCTCCATGTAGGTTTCGGCTTCGGCCAGTTGGGTGGTGCCGAGTTCGTCGTCGAGCGTGGCGATCAGCGCCTGCCGCGCCGTGTCGGGCAGGGGGACGCGCAGCAGCAGGCGGACGAGCGTGTCGACCGCGTCGGCCGTGGTGCGCGCGCCGGCGACGATGTCGGTGAGGCTGAACTGGGCGGCGCGACGCGGGATCGGCTTCAGCTTGCGCAGCGCCTCCTGGTAGCCGACGAGGCTGGCGTAGCGGGTGTTGAAGGTTTCCTGGAGGCCAGCAGCGGTGCTGAGGGCCGAGCCCTCCTCGAGCGTCGCCGCGGTGATCTCCATGCCGGCGATTGATATTGCGGTTCACCCGCCTGAGCTCCTCGCCCGGCTCATGGTTGGGGTCGACGAAATCGATGATGTTGGGGAACAGCACCTCGCGGGCGAAATTGGCGCGCTCGAACAGCAGCCCCGGGGTGATCCAGGAGCGGCCCTGGCCCCAGCCGGCGACGGTGGGGGGATAGAGCAGCACCTGTCCGAGCGTCTTGCTGACCGAATAGGGATCGGGGATGCCGGGCAGCGCATCGAGCCCGAGCTTGCGGTAGGTCGAGACGATCAGCTCCACCGGCGACTTGATGTGGGTGCGCGACCGAAGGCTCGCTGTAGAAATCCTCGGAGAGGAAGATCGTCCTCAGGAACGGGGCGATCTCGTAATTGCCGTCGCGCAGCAGGGCGCCGAGCCGCTCGGCGAAGGCCGGCGACACATCCTCGCGCACGAAGAAGCGGTAGAGCTTGCTCGCGACATAGATCGCCGTCTGCGGCTGTTCGAGGATGATGCGGAGGATGTCCTCGCCGGTGAAGTTGCCCTCGCGGCCGAGGAACTTCTTGATGCCGCCGTCGTGCTTTTCCGCGTCGATGACGAAGGTCAGGTCGTCATTGCCCCAGCCGGTGAAGGCGCGGGCGGCCTCGCGGATGTCGTCCTCGGTGTAGTTGCCCACGCCCATCGTGAACAGTTCCATGACCTCGCGGCCGAAATTCTCGTTGGGCGCGCCTTTCACGTTCTGCGCCGCATCGAGAAAGACCAGCATGGCCGGGTCCTTGGCGACGGCGACGAGCAGGTCGGCGAAACTGCCGGTGGCGCCCTTGCGCAGGGTCTCGAGCTGCAGCTGGATCTTGCGGTAGTCGCGGAGCTTTTCCTCGCTGGTGGCGAAGTGGCCGTGCCAGAACAGCGCCATCTTCTCTTCGAGCGGGCGGTTGGTGGTGACCATGCGCTCGAGCCACCAGAAGCCGAGGCGACGGGTCTCGAGCGTGGTGGCCCTCAGCCAGTAGAAGAAGCGGTTGGTCACCGGCTGCAGCGGGCGCTTGCCGCCCGGCTTGACCCGGACGCCCATGGCCTCGCCGGTGCGCTCGGCAAGGCGCGGTCGCCGCCGGGCGGCTGACCGGGAAATCCTTCAGCGTCGGATCCCAGAAGCCGGATTCCTCGAAGGGCGGCAGGTGGCTGTCGTCGATCGCGGCATAGTCGACCAGCGAGGCGACGGCCTGCTTCGGGCGTCATGCCGGCGAGGCGCTCGATCTCGGCCGTGGTGCCGCCGAAGCCGGCCCGCTCCAGGAGGTGGGCGGCGCGATCATAGCTCCAGTCGGCGGCGCGGATCGGCGACAGACTCTCGGCGCAAGCGCCACTCATTACAACCATACCGACGGACACCGGCTCCCCCAGCGACTTCTCACTGAGATGCTTAGGATGCCAGTTGTTCAAAGGACAGCCGCGCCGGCCGGCCTAACGCTCTATCGCTGCGATAGGGAGTTCCTATCGGTCCGGAATGGCTGCCGCTTCGCCGAAGGCGCCGGCCAGTTCCTCGAGCTCGGCGCCGTCGCGGGCCATGTCGTGGATGCGGGACCACAGGTGCTCGCGCAGGGACACGAAGGCGGCCGAGCGGCGGGGGTCATGCTGCCATCGCGGCTCCGGCAGGTCGATGTCGAGGACCTCGTCGACCCTGCCGGGCCGCGGCTTGAGCAGGACCACGCGCTGCGACAGCAGCACGGCTTCGTCGATGTCGTGGGTGACGAAGACGATGGCCATGCGCCGGCGCGCCCAGAGGCGCAGCAGCTCGCCGCGCAGCACCTCGCGCGTCATCGCGTCGAGCGCGGCGAACGGCTCGTCCATCAGCAGCACCTTCGGCTCGACCGCCAGCGCCCGCGCCAGCCCGACGCGCTGCTGCATGCCGCCGGAGAGCTCGTGCGGATAGCCCTTGGCGAAATCGCGGAGGCCGACGGCGCCCAGCAGCATCGCGGCGCGCTCGGCCCGCTCCCTGGCGCGACATGCCGCGCAGCGCGAGCGCGAACTCGATATTGCCGGCCACCGTCAGCCAGGGCAGCAGCCGGGCCGACTGGAACACCATGGCGAGGTCCGGACCGGGCTGCGGCGGCGCGCCCATGACGCGCACCTCTCCCTCGTCCGGCTCGATCAGACCGTTGATGAGCCGCAGCAGGGTGGTCTTGCCGCAGCCGCTGGGGCCGACAAGGCTGACGAACTCGCCGTCGTTGACGTCGAAGGAGATGTCGTCGAGCGCCCGGGTGGCGCCGAACGACTTGCCGACGTGGCGGAGCGAGATCAGGGGCTGGCGCAAGTCATCCATGGTCAGCGGCTCTGGCGCCAGCGGCCGATGCGGCGTTCGGCGTGACGCAGCAGCGCCGTGATCAGGGTTCCGAGCGCCATCAGCACGATGACCACGGCGAAGTAGCGGTCCATCTGGAAACGGTTGCCCGCGGCGGCCAGCAGGCCCCCGAGACCCGATTGCGCCATGGTCAGCTCGGCGATGACGGTGCCGACGGTGCAGATGGCGGCGCCGATGCGCAACCCGCTGAGGATCGAGGGCAGGGCATCCGGCACCATGACCCGCCAGAACAGGGTCGCCCGTTTGGCGCCGAAGGATCGGGCCATCTCCACCAGGTCCTTGTTCGCATTGGCGACGCCGGCGGCGGTGCTGATCAGGACCGGGAAGAAGGCGGCGTTCCAGACCACGACGATCTTGGCCTCGGTATAGAGCCCGAACCAGACGATGATCAGCGGGATGAAGGCGGCGCCGGGGGTCGAGTTCATCGCGTTGACGAAGGGGTCGAGCACGCGCCCGACGAAGCGGAAGCCGCCGAGCACGACGCCGAGCAGGATGCCCGTCGTCGCCGAGAGCAGGAACCCCGCGCCGAGCACGGTGAGGGATTCCAGTAGGCCGCGCAGCATGGTGCCGTTCGACCACATGATGACGCTCTGCTCCAGCACGTCGACGGGGCTCGGCATGGTCAGGTTGCCGGCGGTGGCGTTGAGCGCGTACATCCCGGCGAGCAGCAGCAGTGCCAGGGCGAGCTGGGTCGCCACCACGGCACCGCTTTCCCGCTTGCGACGCTTCCGGTCGCGGGCAGCCGCGTCTGTGGAGGGGGTCGGGGAGCGTCGATCGGCTAGAGGTCGCGGCGGGTTCGCCAGCTCCTCGGTCATAAAAGTCCCCTTCTCAATCGGCGGTCGGCCCCGGTGGCAGCGATCAATTTCGCGCTATACGGTCGGCGAGCACCGGCCCAGGCGCGAATAGTTGTCGCAATCGCTTGAGCACTACAAGCGCCGGGCGCCGTGGTCCATCGCCGCGGCGGCAATGCTGGTCATTACGCAAGGTTCACTTACAAGTCACCCCGTTTGAAGTACATCTAGGGGTAACTGGTGCCGACAAGACCGGGGAGTTGACCGAATGGATCATGGGCCGATCGGGCCGCAGCAGAAGCGCCCGCAACGCAGGGCAGGGCATCTCACCCTGCACCAATTGCGCATCTTCTGGGCGGTGGCGCGGTCGGAGACGCTGACCAAGGCCGCGAAGCAACTGGGCCTCGCGCAACCGTCGCTGTCGCAGCAGCTGAGCAAGCTCGAAGCCAATGTCGGCACGCTGCTGTTTCACCGGCGCTCCAACGAGATGGAGCTGACCGAGGCCGGGAACTACCTGCTGCCCAAGGTCGAGCAGGTGCTGCGCAACATCAGCGAACTCGAGGACGGGCTGCTGCAGTTCAGCGGCGGCCAGCGGCTGACCCTCAGGGTCGCCGGCATCAACTCGGTGCTGCGCGGCCTCCTGCCCGAGGCGATCGGCCCGATGCAGAAGTCCTTCCCCGATCTCGACTTCGACCTGCAGGAAGGCTCGCCCACCGAGATCCTCGAGCTGCTCTATGGCCGGCGGGCCAATATCGGCCTCGTCGCCGCCAATTCGGTGGCGGAGGCCAGCGTCGGCTTCGTGCAGGTTCCGCTGCTGGAGGATCCGTATGTGCTGGTCGCGCCGGAAACCCTGGTCCTCGATGATCTGGCCGATCCGGAGCGCGAGCTGACGCCGGAGCACTGGCGCGTCCTCAACCAGTCCATCCACTTCGTCTTCGGCAGCCAGCAGGCCTACCGCGTGGCCGACTGGTACGACCGGGTGCTGCCGCAGCATCGGGTGGTCGCGCAGTGCCGCACCTTCGAAACGGCCATCGGCCTGGTGCGGGCGGGAGCCGGGGTGTCGCTCGTCCCGGCCCTCGCGACCCTGGGCAGCAGCGGCTCGACCAAGGGGGTGCGGCTCTATCGGGTGCCGGCGCCGCCGCGGCGCATCGTTGCGCTGGTGCCCTCGCAGTACCGGCACGTCCAGCCCTACGCGGCGCTGCTGCAGCTGCTGCAGGAGGTCGCCGCGACCTTCTCCGTCCCGGGGGTGCTCGACACGCCGCCCTTTGCGGCGACGGCGGACGCGAAATTGTCGGAAGAAACAGTGCTCGAGACCAATCGTTTCTCGCGGTCACAAGAGCCGGTAGATCAGTGACGTAGGAAGAGTCTGCCGGCGAGGTTGAAATGTGGCATTGCGGAAGCGCGACTTTGAGGTTGTGCTGAATGATCGGCTCCCTCGGCAGCCTTTTTCAACACTATCGGCGCGAAGCGGACGCTAAACGATGGAGTTGGTGAGGGTGCCTAGACGGTCCATGGTGAGCACTACCTCGTCGCCACGGCCGAGCGACTTGCCCATTTCAGCGGCGGAGCCGCCGCCGACAGTGCCCGAGCCGAAGATTTCGCCTGGGACGAGGCGCTCGTTAGTGGAGGCGTGGGCGATCATCTGGTCGAACCGCCAGTGCATGGTGGACGTGTGGGTGTCGCACCAGGGCTGGCCAGACACGGTGGCCTGCATGCGCAGGGCGTAGATGTCCGGGATTTCGTCTGCGGTGACGAGCCACGGGCCGAAGACGTGGCCGCGCTCAAAATCCTTCCCCTTGGCCGGCCCGAGGCCCACGGACATCTCGCGCTGCTGAATCTCGCGGGCCGAGAAATCGTTGTAGATCATGTAGCCGAAGATGTGGCTCATGGAGTTCTCGCGAGGGATGTTCGTGCCGCCTTTGCCGATCACAGCGGCGAACTCGAACTCGAAATCCATGTTGGTGGCGTAGCTCGGCATGGCGATCGGGTCGCCATCTGCGCCGACGGCGCTGGGGTTGCCCTTGTAGTAGACCGGCAGGTTGTACCATTCGGGCGGGATGTCGCGGCCCAGCCTTGGATAGATGTTCTTGAGGTGCGCCTCGAACGCCATGAAGTCGCGGATCAGCGGTGGCCGTGGGATCGGAGCAAGCAGCTTCACGGCATCAGCGGGGAAGGCGAGGGTGGCGCCGCCATGGGTATCCCCCTTGGACGTCACCCAGTCGAGGGCGGACTGCGCGGCATCGAGCGCAGTCACGCCGTTTTCGATGAAGGCCACCATGTCCGAGGGGATGATGGCAGCGCCAAGACGCGCCGCGCCTTCCTTCGAGGCACCGTTGTCGGCCAGCACGGCGCGATAGGCCGATTGCAGGTCGGCATAACGCCCGTCAGCGAGAACGGCGCCGATGCGGGTCAGCGTGCCGGCCGGAGTTGCGAGTTCGAAGGAGACGAGGCGCATGTCAGCCTCAGGAGATCTGCAGTTCGTAGAGCTCGCGGGCGCGGTTCTCGAGCATGGGGATCACGGTGCCCTCGATGATCTCCTTGAAGTGCGAGGTTTCGCGGTGAGCGGCCAGCGCAGCCTGGTCGACATAGTGCTCGTACAGCAGGATCAGGTTCTCGTTCTCGGAAGAGGTGGAGACCTGGTAGAACTTGCACCCGGGCTCGGACGCTTCCACCAGTGGCTTCATCTTTCTGAGCTGTTCCAGCACCTGGGGCACGTTCCCGGGCTTGCACGTGTACTTGGCGACGAGGACGATCATTCCTACTCCCTTTCGATAATGCTGTTCAATTAGCTGAACAGCATTCGTTATGCTGAACAATCCGATAGCGGGCGCTGAAAGTCAACGGTGTGCATGCGCCAGGCGGTCAGCCTTTCGTAGCGCCGCCCAGGCGGTGGCTGAGCTGGTTGGCAAGGGTTTGCACGGCGTGGCTGACGAGCTTTGAGCTCTGCTCGTTCACTTCGCCCGAGAGGAGGCCAATGGCGATACCGGCAACGGCGCGATCGTCGGAGGCGCCGAAGACCGGGGCGCCGAAGCAAACCATGGCGTCGCGAAGTTGACCGTCATCGATGGAGTAGCCGCGCTCGCGGGTCTCGTCGAGCTCGCGCATCAGCGTCTTGAGGTTGGGCACGCTGTGCTTCGTCCACGGCTCCGGCCAGCCGTCGGCGAAGAGGGCTTCGACCTCGGCGGGCGGCATGGTCGAGAACATCGCCTTGCCGGTGGCGGTGAAGGGGGCGGGGAGGCGGACGCCGGGGCGGAAGCTGACCCCGAGCGGATCGGTGCCGCGGCGGCAGGCGACGTACATCACTTCGCGCCCGGCGAGGATGGAGAGATTGATTGCCTGCTTCGAAATGAGGTCGTTCGCGTCGGCGATGCGCATGAACTCTTGCGTCAGGTCAGACTGGCTCTCGAAGGCATTGGCCCAGCTGAGAACATGCGGACCGACGGCGAACTGGCTGGGGCCGACGCGCATCATCAGGCCGAGATCGACGAGGGTGTGGCACAGGCCATGGACGGTGCTCTTGGGCAGGTCGAGCATGCGCGCGAGTTCGGATACACCCTTGGGCTTGCCGCCAGCGCTCAGCGCATCGAGTATCTTCTTGGTCCTGACCAGCGCGGGCACTGCTTTGCCGCGCTGCTCGGTAGCATCGATCATCCGTCGGCTTTCAGTACGTTCAAGTTCTATGGCTTTACGCACCTTTGCCCCGCTTCCGCAAGATTTCAGCGGAAGGCGGGGGCGATCTCATCCATGAAGAAGGCCATCCCGTCCGTGTCGGGAGCGTCCATGAACCAGAGCATGAGGTGATCGACGCCGCGGGCCATCAGTGCCTCGATGCGGGCCTTGGCCTGCTCGGCGGTGCCGATGATCCAGGGGTCGGTCATGGCGGTGGGCAGGCCGTCGGTTCGGCCGGCGGCGAAGTCGACGATGGCGGCTTCGGGTTCCTGGCCGGCCTCCCGGGCGTGCTCGATCAGCGACTTGACCTTGCGGCGGAGCGTGACGAGGTCGGGGGCGACGAGAATCTGGGTTTCGAAGCTGATCTCGAGGTCGGCGCGGGAGCGGCCGGCCCGGGCCAGCGCAGCGTCGAGGAGGGCGAGGCGGCGATCGAGTTCTTCCAGCGAGACGGGGGTGGTGTTCCAGCCGTCGGCCTTGCGGGCGGTGAGGTCGATGACCCCGGGGAAGGCCTCGCCGAGCCATACCGGGATGTGCTTCTGCCGAGGCTTGGGGCTAAGGATCGCCTGTTCGACGTGGTAGAACTCGCCCTTGAAGTCGATGGGCTTGTCGGCGGCGTAGAGGCGCTGAATCAGGTTCATTGCCTCTTCGAGACGCTCGACCCGCCTGGCGTGGTCATCGTCCCAGTCGAGGCCGTAAGCGACCTGTTCGGGGCGACCCATGCCGGCTTCGAAGAAGTGGATGAATCGGCCGCCGGACAGGTGGTCGAGCGTCGACATCATCTTGGCGGCGATCTGCGGCAGGCGGAACAGGTTGGCCTGGTGTATGAGGCCGAGCTGGGCGCGTGTCGTGGCGCCGGCGATCATCGCGAGGGTCGTCCAGCCTTCGAGTACCGAGCTTTCGCGGCCGAGGATCAGGTGGTCGCAGACCCAGAGGGAGTCGAAGCCGAGGCGTTCGGCTTCGCGGGCGTTGCCGAGCACATCCATGTCCTGGATGCGGGCGAGGTTGGGGACGCGGAACAGGCCGGCCGAGGGCATGGCGAAGGCGGGGACGCAGTAGCCCATCTGCAGTGTGCCGGCCTTGCGGCGCAGGGCGAGAGACGGAAGCGTCATTTCTTCACCGCGGCGCGGGGCACGAGGTCGTGGCGGGTGCGATGGCCGGCGAACCTGCGCTCGATCTCGGCAGCCGCAAGGGTGAGGAAGCGCGGCCCGCAGGGGGCGGTGACGCCGGCGATGTGCGGGGTCAGGAAGACGTTGCTCATCTGCCGTAGCGGCGAATTGGGGTCGAGCGGCTCGGGGTCGAAGACGTCGAGCGACGCGACGATATCATTGCGCTGGAGGCGCTTGATCAGCGCATCCTGATCGACGACGGCGCCGCGCGAGACATTGACGAAGACGGAGCCGGGGCGGAGCAGGTCCAGCTCCCTGGTCGTGACCATGCGCCGCGTTTCGGGGGTCAGCGGGACGAGGGAGATCACAACATCGCAGCCCATCACCTGTTCGAGCGAGGTGAGGGTGATGTCGTAGATGTCGGCCAGGAGGCCCGGTGCGTACGGGTCGTAGGCATAGACGTCGCAGTGGAAGGGCTCCAGCAGCTCGAGCAGGCGGCGCCCGATATAGCCGCAACCGATGAGGCCTACCTTGCGGCCGGTGAGCTCGCCGTTCCACCCGAAGTCATTGACCCGATCCTCGTTGGTCTTGAACGGGGTCTCGCCGGCGATCATCCGACGATAGAGGGAGCCGGCGTTGCGGAGGCCGATCATCGCCATGGCGAGGGCCCATTCCGACACCGGGTAGGAGGAGCCATTGGTGGTGTCGACGACGGTGACGCCGCGTTCGGCGGCGGCATTCACGTCGACGCGCTGGCTGAAGCGGTCGCCTTCGACCTCGGCGATCAGCTTCAGGTTGGACAGCCGGTCGAGGATGGCGCCGGTGAGGCGGGGCGAGCCATGGCAGACGAGCAGGGCGTCCACATTGGCGGCGAACCTGACGAGACCATCCACGGCTTCCGGATTCTCGGGCGGGGCTTCCTCCCAGGCGGAGGGCTCGTCGCAGAGGTGGTGCTCGAAGGTGCCGAGCGCCGTGAAAGCGGCCATGGCGCCGTCATCCATCATCCGCTCGTAGGTCTCGGCGTTGCAGGCAAAGCCGATGCGGACGGGGCGGTCGAGGTGGTCGTGGGTCATCAGCCGATCCAAACGGTCTTGGCGTTGGTGAATTCGTGGATGCCAACCTGGCCGAGCTCGCGCCCGTAGCCGGAGGCCTTGATGCCGCCGAAGGAGATGTGCGCGTCCGAACGCACCATGTCGTTGATAAACACGGCGCCGGCTTCCAGGGCGATTTCCATGCGGCGGGCGCGGTCTTCGTCGCGGGTCCAGACGGCGGCGGCGAGGCCGAACTCGGTGCCGTTGGCGATGCGGATGGCGTCGGCTTCATCCGCAAAAGGGATCACCGGGGCGACGGGGCCGAACAGCTCTTCGCGCGCGGCGACGTTGTCGTCGGCGACGTCGGTAAGGATCGTGGGGGCGAAGAAGTAGCCCGTACCGTCGACGCTGCCGCCCTTCAGCGCGGCCCTGGCGCCGCCCGCGAGGGCGCCGTCCAGCTGCGATTGAAGGCTGGAGCGGAGGTCGGCGCGGGCGAGGGGGCCCAGGTGGTTCTTTTCGTCGAGCGGGTCGCCGTAGGTCACCTTGCGCATGCCTTCGACGAAGGCCTCGGTGAACCTTCCGGCGATCGACTTCTCGACGAGGAAGCGCTTGGCGCAAACGCAGCTCTGACCGGAATTGCTGAGGCGCGCCTGGATGGCGGTTCTCACCGCGGCGTCGAAATCGGCATCGGCGAAAACGATGAAGGGATCTGAGCCGCCGAGCTCGAGCACCGCCTTCTTGCCGACGCTTCCGGCAGTGGCGGCTATGTTGCGGCCGGCACGGACCGAACCGGTTACCGTGACGGAGCGGATGCGCTCGTCGGCGATGATCCTGGCTGCCGTGGGGTGGTCGACGCGAAGGTTGACGAGGGTGCCCTCCGGCATGCCGGCCTCACGAAAGACGGCCTCGAGAGCGTCGGCACAGGCCGGGACGTTCTCCGCGTGCTTCACTACCGTGGTGTTGCCGGCGAGGAAGGCCGGCGCGAAGAAGCGGATCACCTGCCAGAACGGAAAATTCCAGGGCATAACGGCGAAGATCGGGCCGACGCCCTCGTAGCGGACGCGGCTCGCGCGGGCGGGGCTCGGCACCTGCATCGGCTCGAGCCAGCCGGGGCCGAGGTCGGCGGTGACGCGGCAAGTTACGGCGCACTTGTTGATCTCACCGCGCGCTTCGTTGATGGGCTTGCCCATCTCGAGCGTCATCAGGCGGGCGTAGTCTTCGCGGTGGGCTTCGAGGCGATCGGCGAGGGCCCGGAGCAGGTCGGCGCGCTCGCTCACGCCCATCGCGCGCAGCTGCTGCCAAGCGAACCAGCTCTTGCTCAGGCCGGCTTCGATCTGCGCCTCGTCGTGCAGGTTGTAGCTGCCGAACAACTCGCCGGTGGCCGGGTTGAGCGAGCGGAACAGGGTGGCGGGTCGCGTGGGCGCGTTCATTCGGTAATCCTTACTGGAGCGGCGGCATCGAGCAGTCGCTTGAGCGTGCCGCCGAGGATCGCGTCGAGATCCCCGGGTCTTATGAAACGGCAGTGGAGACGCACGATCTCCAGGGCCTGCTTGTAGGTCATGGCCCGGCTCAGGGCCGGGAAGTCGGAGCCCCAGCAGAGCCGGGTGCCGAATGCTTCGTAGAGGCCTTCGGCGATCCACATGGCGGACGGGTGTGGGTAGTCCCAGCCGTTCTCTAGGCCCACGGCGTAGTGGAAGCCGGAGAGCTTGATGTGGACGTTGGGGTAACGTGAGAGCGCTGCGATGGCTTCGAGGTCGGAGCGTGGCGACGTGGCGCCGATGCCGCCCATATGGTGGAGCAAGACGACGAGATCCGGGTTTGCTTCCATAACGTCGGCGAGGGCAGGGGCCCAGGCGGGCCCCATGGCGAGCGACGCGATGAGCTTGCGCTCGGTGGCAAGGTTGAAGAAGGCCTTGCCGTCCTGCGTTGCAAACCAGCCGTCGGGCGCGCCGACATAGTGGGTGAAGCCTTTGATCGGCAGGGTGTCGGCGGCGTCACGCAGGCGGCCGGTGGCGCCGGGGGTGTGGTACTCCGGCGACCAGACGCAATCGACGTCCGCGAACTGGTGCAGGCGGGTGGAGTAGCGGCGGACGGCCGCCGCCCCGTACTCGTTGTTCGCCGGGTTCTTCTCGATCCGCGCAGAGACGATGACGGCTTCCGCCACGCCGTTCTGGTCCATCTCGTGGATGAGATGCTCCACCGCGCCCTTGGTGGCCTCATCAGGCACCGGCGGATCGTAGGGCCAGCGGGCCCAGGCGTGGGTGTGGCTATCGACGATCATCTCAGCGGAACGCCACCGAGCCGTCGGTCTTGAGCGAGGTGGGCGGGAACTTGGCGATGACGGGGATGGTCTTGAGGCCCTCATGGTCGAGCTCGACGCCGAGCCCGGGAGTTTCGTTGGGCAGCCAGTGGCCGTTGATCACGGGGACGATGGCCTTCACCGCCTTGGTCCAGGGGGCGCTGTCCTGCACCTGGTGCTCGGTGACCTCCCAGTTGGGCACGGCGAAGCCGAGCTGGACTTGCGCAGCGGTGGCCACCGGGCCCGAGGGTACGGCGTGCGGAATGATACCCTGGTGGTGGGCCTCCGCCAGCGCGCAGATCTTGCGCGTGCCGGTGATGCCACCGGCGATGCCTACGTCCGGGCGGATGTGGTGGACGCCGCCGTGCTCGACGTATTCGCGGAACTCCCAGATGGTGGTGTTGCGCTCGCCGGCGGCCATCGGCACGCGCGACTTCTCGGCGACTTCGCCGAAGCTCAGCACGCTATCCGGCGGGATCGGGTCCTCGACAAAGAGCGGGCGGAACTGCTCGAACTCGCGCACTGCTGCGATTGACTCACCGAGCGCCATGTTGCGGTGGAGCTCGATGCCGATTTCGACGTCCCAGCCGACGGTCTCGCGGATGAGCGCGAGGCGCTCGACCATGTCCTTCACCTTTGCTCCGAAGGCCATGAGGTGGTGCTCGGGCTGGTAGACCATGACCTTGAGGGCCGTGTAGCCGTCATCGGCGGCCTTCTTGCAGCTTGCCGCGACTTCCTCGGCAGTGCCGTAGGGGATCACCAGCATGGCGCGTACCTTGTCGCGGACACGGCCGCCGAGCAGGTCCCAGACCGGCGCCTGGTAGTGCTTGCCCTTGATGTCCCACAGGGCCTGGTCGATGGCGGAAATGGCGCCGCCGATGGCCATGCCGCGCATCGACAGCGCGCGGTAGAGACTGAGGTTGTGGTACTCGATGCGGAACGGGTCCTCGCCGATGAGGCGATTGCCCATCGACTGGGCGACGAGTGCGGTGGCATCGGGGAAGCCGAAGAAGGTGGACTCACCCACGCCCTTGAGCCCGGAGTCCGTCGTCACTTCGACGAACATCCAGTTATGCGCGACGTAGGTCTCGATATGCTCGATCTTCACTTTGCTTCCTCGGGATAGACGAATAGCGGTTCGCGGCGGGTGGCCGGCGGGCTGATGAGCTCAAGGACCAGGCCGTTGAGCCTGGGTGAGGTGAAATAGGCGAAGGCGCCGCTGCCATCGCCGCCGAAGCCCTTGGCGGACTGGATGCAGGTGAAGCCCGCCTCCTGGATTTCGGCGACAGCCTGCGCGTGGTTCTCAAGCACGTGGATGCCGATGTGGTTGAGGCCCTCGCCGGAGGTGGCGAGCTGATCGGCGAAGAAGGACGGGCCGGAGGTGGGCTGCACAAGTTCGAACTGCACGCCGTCCTTCCAGGCGAGCGCATGCTTCAGGCCGAACTGCGCGGGGGCGCCCTTGTAGGTCATCTCCTTGAGGATGGCCGGGGTGTATTCCCAGGCGCTCCACGGGCCGATGCGAAGGAGGTCCCACCACTGGCGGGTGGCGGTCTCGAGATCGCGGACGACGAAGGCGACCTGCTTGGGGCCGAGCGTCTGCACTATGCGTAGAGGAACGGCGTCGAAGGCACTGTCGAGCATCGCTTTTTTCCTCAGGCAGCGTTGGATTTCGGGAGCAGGCCGAGCTCGGCGTCGATATCGTCCTGGTAGGTGGAGATGCGGCTCTCGAGCACTTCTTCCATGCTGACGGCGCGCCCGGCGATGCCGCTCTCATAGGCGGCGAGGACGGAGGCGACGGCGGTAAGGCCGCCCATGCCGTCGACCTCGGGCGGGCGCCCCTCCGCGATGGCTTGGGCGAAATCGTGGAGCTCGATGGCGAGAAGGCCGGAGTCCGTTTCGGCCCAGCTCATCTCGTAGCTGACGCCGCCATAAAGCTTCTCGGTGAGCGGATCGAGCTTGAAGCCGACCCTGTCGGCCAGGGCCTGGCCGGTGAATTCGTCCTCGGCGGTGCGGAGGATGGGGGCCTTGCCGGTGCGGTCGTTGAAGATCTCGAGCGAACCGTTGCGGCCATGCACGGTGCGCTGGTTCCAGCCCTTGCCCGGGCCGGAGGCGACGTAGGACATCTGTACCGGCAGGCCCGAGGCCATGATGTAGGTCGCGACGAAACTGTCCTCACCAGTGGCCGCAATCTGCTCCGGGATTTCGAGGAAGCGCTTGAGATAGGCCTCGGTCTGCATCTCCGGCTTTTCCTGCCGGCGGCGAATGGGCTCGGCGATAAAGCCCTTGCCGAAGGCCTCAGCGAAGCCGCCGAAATAGTACTGCACGATGTCGGTCAGGTGGGCGCCCATGTCGAGCCCGATGGCGCCCTTGTCCTTGAAGTGCCGCCAGGGGGTGATGATGATGCGGTCGGAGCCGCCAATCATCGTTTGCACCATCAGGTGGATCGGGCCGAGGAGCCCGGAGTCGATCACCGCCTTGGCAAGGCGGTTGGTGGGGTCGCGGCGGTAGTTCTCGGCCGTCGCGAGCACGGCGCCCGATTGCTTCGCGGCATCGATCAAGGCGCGGCACGAGCGGACGGTGAGCGCCAGCGGCTTTTCGCAAAGCACGTGCCTGCCGGCCTCGAGGGCGGGGAGCACGACTGCGAGGTGGCTGAAGGCCTCGGTGACGACGTCGAAGGCCTCGATCTCAGGGTCGGCGATGGCGTCCTCGACCCCGAGATGAACCTTCGGGCGGTAGCCGAGCAGCGCCTCGGCCTCGCCGGCGACGCGCTCGGCGTTGTCGGCACGCACGTCGCAGACGGCGGCGAGCTTGACGTTGGACATGCCGGAGCGGAGCAGGCGGGCGAAGCCCTGCACGTGCCGGCTCCCCATGCCGCCACAGCCGACGAGGCAGATCGATACAGTAGTCACGGTATGCTCCCTGGTTCTGCCCAACGCTATTCCTTCAACGCCCCGCCGAGGCCGTTGATGAAGTAGCGCTGGCAGAGAATGAAGAAGACGATGATCGGCAGTGTCGACAGCAGCACCGCCATCATCGCGATGTTGGGCGGTGTCTGCGAGGTCTGCGAGCCGAGGCCGGCGATGGCGAGCGGCAGCACCCGCATCTCCTTTGTCGTGGTCGAAATCAGCGGCCAGACATACATGTTCCAGGCGGTGAGGACCGTCACCGCCACATAGGCGGCAATCGGGGGACCGGAGAGCGGCAGCACGATGCGCAGGAACACCTGGCCCCAGTGCGCGCCGTCGATCTTGGCGGCATCGATGATCTCATTGGGCAGCCTATCCTCCGACCTGGTGGCCGAGCGGGTGGCGGTTGGAGAACATCCAGGCCGCGCTCGCCAGGGGTACCCAACAGTCATACCGGTTCTCCGTGGGCAGGTTTGCGGCGCGGCGGGTTGAAGATCAGGGCCAGGATGGCGACGATGATGAAGAGGACAGTCGAGAGCGCCGAAGGATGCGCAAGCACGTCTCCAACCGTGATCACGCGAACGGACGTGTCGTTCATCTTAGTTGAACGATTGTCTGTATGCTGAACGGTGACAGCAATGGGCTTGCTGGTCAAGCGGCTAGGAGCTCCGCCAAACGTCGTAGCGACGTACGCTTGCTGCACGAGGAGATCGTGGCTGCCATTGTCCGCGGCGACCCGATGGTGCATTCGACGCCATGGAGCGCACCTGCCGGGTTTACAGCGAAACCTTCTTGACGTTCGACTGGCCATCCGCAAAGGCCAGCAGCTGGTGCGCTGCGCGCTGAGGGGAGGGCTGTTTGGTGGAGTTCAAGTTTGCGTTCAAATCGGGTGAGCTGGACCGGGCCGCTCATCAACGCACGTCCGACATTGGGCGGCACGATGAGCGGAGCGGCGCGCTGCTATTCTGGCGAGGCAAGATCCTTCTGACGGCGTCTGGTCGCCCCGCCATTGTCCCGCTTGTGCATCCCGCCCTGGCAGACGCCCGTGACGAGCCGGTGTTTCTTGGGTTGACGCCGGAAGGGCCGCGATTTGCGTCCGACTTGCCGCTGTGGTCACCCCCGGAAGACGCGACGACGATCGGTCAGTTCATTGATCAGAGCCAGCAGGTGCACCCGGCGTTTCCCGAAGCCAAGTTCGTCGAGGTTCGCAGCATCATGCCGACACTGTCGCTGATCGATGCGGAGTGCGTCTGCACTGCAAAGGCATTGATCGGGTGGCACGCGGCACATCGCTTCTGCGCCAATTGTGGCGCGCAGAGCGCCATTGAGAGCGCAGGATGGATTCGCAAGTGCCCGCAGTGTGGGACCCAGCATTTCCCGCGGACTGATCCGGTTGTGATCATGGCCATCACGCATGGCGACAGGCTTCTGCTGGGACGCAGTCCGAGCTGGCCTGAGAGAATGTATTCCCTGCTTGCAGGCTTCGTAGAGCCTGGTGAAACCATTGAGTTGGCGGTGCGTCGCGAGGTGTTCGAGGAGAGCGCTGTCCAAGTGGGCCCAGTGCGCTACGTGGCCTCGCAGCCATGGCCTTTCCCCATGTCGCTGATGTTCGGATGCCACGGCGAAGCATCGACCGATGAGATCAGGATCGATCCCGTGGAGCTCGCCGATGCGCGCTGGGTCGACCGCAACCAGGTGCGCGGCATCTTGCGCGGCACCCACCCGGACATAAGTCCACCCCGGCAAGGTGCGATTGCCGGCGCTCTCATCGAGGCCTGGGCGAATGAGCGTCTGCTTGATCCAACATACTGGAACAACTGAGCCGTCCCAGGTGGCTCGCCTTGGCTTCAATGGCTGCCCAGGACCCTACCACCTCGTCCATCAACAGGCCTCGATCCAACCATCCCCTGAGTTTGGTAAGTAGTGGCATCAACGAACCAGTGCGCGCGGAGGTTGTTCTGTCTCGTTTCGTTGTGATCTCGGGCTGTTCCGGCGGCGGCAAGTCGACGCTCCTCGACGAACTGGCCCGACGTGGTCATCGCACCGTGCCCGAGCCCGGGCGCCGCATCGTCCGCGAAGAGCTCGCCGGCGGGGGAACGGCTCTCCCCTGGGCCGACGCCCGCGCCTTCGTCGACCGCCTCGTCGCGCTGGCAAGATCGGACTACGAGGCCGCCGCTGGAAATGCCGGCTGGACCTTCTTCGATCGCGGCCTGTTCGATGCCGTCTCTGGCCTCGGCCAGTTGGAGGGGCGTGACTTTCCGGGAGAGCTGATGGTGGCTTATCCCTATCATCACCGCGTCTTCCTTACTCCACCATGGCCCGAAGTCTACGTCACCGACGGGGAGCGGAAGCACAGCTTTCTGCAAGCCTGCATCGAGTACCAGCGCCTCAGCCGCGAGTATCCGGCGATGGGCTATGACGTCGAGTTGCTTCCCAAAGTGGGCGTCGCCGCCCGCGCGGACTTCGTCGAGCGCTTCCTCGCCGACCATCCACGTTGAGCTCAATGGCCGCTTCTGGCGGACAATGGTCGAGCATTGACGAATCGGCGGACCGGCAACCATCCTCAGCTAGGCGTGGAGGACGAGGCGAGAGGGCAAGCGGAACAACCACGTCCAATTGGGCGAGGCCACGTTTTGGCAGTCCGCTTGACTAGGTCGCGTGCCCTGCACCCCGTCATCCCGCCAATGAGATGCCGGCGGAGCAGGTGACAAGTGGGTGTCCTCTTCGACCATTTCTCCGGCATTCAGGGAATCGGTGTTCAGGTCAAGATAGTCGCCTTTTGGCCAACCGGCTGCCGTTGCGTGGTTCCGAGGGCCAACCGATGGCAGGGTTCACAAGGTGCTCACGGCACCCCCGTTGATCGGTTAGCGGCCTGGACAAGTTGGCGGTCGGTCGCGCGGAGGAGTGGGGCGAGTTGCTGCCGGAGTTCGCTTGCTCCCGTCGCTACGCTCATCGCGCCAGCCTCGAGCAGGACCTCGCGCCGGTTGGGTCTCGTTTCGTTGTGCGCCACGAAGCCGATGGCGCGGACGCCGGCGGCCCGCGCGGAATGGATGCCCTGGGGGCTGTCGTCGATCATCAGCGCATGCGGTGCGGAGACGTTCATCTTGTCCAGGCAGTGCAGGACCAGGTCGGGTGCCGGCTTGGGCGCGGCGACCATCTCGGCGCTGAAGACGTGCGGAGCGAAGACCTCCCAGATCTCGGTCAGGCCCAGGCTGCGACCCAGCCGGTCGACAGTGCTGTTGGAGGCAACGCATCTCGCAATGTCGAGACCGCGGAGCAGCTCGGTCATGTCCTTCATGACCAGGAGCTCGTCGCGAAAGGCAGCGAAGAGCTGTTCGTGCCAGGCGGCGAAGACCGCCTCGACATCGGCAAGGCCCCGCGTCGCGAGGGCCTGCTTCAGTTCCGCCTCCGACTTGCCGGTGTATTGAACGTGGACCTCATGTCCGGTGATGGGGAGGCCGCCGCGCGTCACGCATTCGGCCAGGGTGCGGCAGGCAAGGGGTTCGCTGTCGATGAGCACGCCATCGCAGTCGAAGATCAGCAGGTCTACGTCGTTCATCGAATTGCTTGCCGGACTTCGAGGGCGAGCACGGGTTCGTCGCTGGTGATGAAGCCGACGCCGCGGCCGAGCCAGTGCTCGAGCTCTGTGCGTTCGTTCAGCACCCAGGCGCAGATGCGCTCAGGCGCGATCACCGCAGTGACGTCGTCCCAGGATGCGGACAGCAGGTCCTTGTGCACGGCGACAACCTTCACCAGCGGCTCGGCCCGCTGCAGTGTCGGCACGAGGCCGAGCTTCTGCGACGAACGCTCGTTGATGGAGACGAGCCGCTCGATATGCGGCGCGATCCGGCGACACTCCTCGAGGACATCGAGATTGAAGCTGGTGAGGAGGCTCCGCGAGGCGAGCCCATGCCTCTCGATGGCCTCGGCCGCCCTGACCTCGAGGCCGGCATAGGGTATTCCGGCCGCATCGGCCTTGAGCTCGACATGCAGCTCAACCGGCCGCGTGGCGGCGAACAGCGCCAGCACCTCGTCGAGGGTCGGGATGCCGTCGGCCGAGCCCTTGAGCTTGAGGGCGGCCCGCTGCTCTGGGGTGAGGGCGCGGACGTCGCCGCTGCCTTCGACGGTGCGGTCGAGGGTCGCGTCATGGATGACCACGAGTTCCCCGGCATCGGTCAGGTGCACGTCGAACTCGATGGCCTCGAGCTCGAGCGCCAGGGTGTTGCGGAACCCGGACATCGAGTTCTCGGGCCAGAGGTTGCGGCCGCCACGGTGGCCGACGAGAGCAGTCATGGTCTTCTACCTTTCTTGGAAGTCTATTTGCCGGAATCGACCAGTCCACGCGCGAACCAGCGCTGCATCAGCAGGATGACGATCGTGGGCGGCAGCATCACGAAGAACGAAGCCGCCATGGCCACCTGCCAGCCGCCCTCGGAATCGCCGGTCGGCACGAAGTCCTTGAGCGCGACGATGGCGGTCGCCATGTCCTTGTCGGTGGTGAACAGCAGTGGCCACAGGTATTGGTTCCATCCGCCGATGAAGAGGATGATGGAGAGCGCCGCGATATTGGGCACGGCGAGCGGAAGCAGGATGTGCCAGAGGAAGTGCAGCGGCCCGCAGCCGTCGAGCTTGGCGGCTTCGCACAGGTCGTCGGGCACGCTCAGGAAGAACTGCCGGAACAGGAACACCGCAGTCGCCGAGGCGATGATCGGGAAGATCAGCCCCGAATAGGTGTTGACGAGGCTCCAGTTGAAGCCGGCGTCTATCCGATAGCCCATAAGCGCCTCGATCACGCCGCTGATGCCGACGAGATCGAGCAGCCAGCGCACCGGCCCCGCGACGTCGGCCACCGCCTCGTAGGTCGGGATGATGCGGACTTCGACGGGCAGCATCAGCGAGATGAAGATTAGCCAGAAGGCCGTGCGCCGGAACGGGAAGCGGAAGTAGGTGATGGCGAAGGCGGCAATGATCGAGATCGCGATCTTGCCGGCGACGTAGCCCAGCGTGACGACGATCGAGTTGAAGAACACGCGCGAGAAATTGCCGCTGAGCCAGGCCTTGGTCGCGTTCTCGAGGAAGTGCTCGCCCGGCAGCAGCGGGAAGGGCACCTGGTTCATCTCGGCGCCGGTGAGCGAGCCGGCGACGAAGGCGAAGTAGAGCGGCAGGCACACCATGGCAGCGCCCGCGAGCAGGATGACGTGGCACGCGAGGGTCAGCCAGGGGGTGTGTTCGACCATCGTCGAACCGGTTACGGGCACGGGCTTGGCCATCGCTACACCTGATAGTTGACGCGGCGGTCCATGGCGCGGAACTGCAGGACCGTGAAGACGATGGCGAGGGCCATCAGGATGATCGACTGGGCGGCGGAGGAGCCGAGGTTCAGGTTCACGAAGCCGTCCTGGTAGACCTTGTAGACGAGCGTCGTGGTTGCGCCGGCGGGGCCGCCGCGGGTCATCGCGTCGATGAGGCCGAAGGTGTCGAACAACCCGAACACGAAGTTGACGACCACGAGGTAGAAGATGGTCGGGGCGATCAGCGGCACGGTGATCGCGACGAAGCGGCGGATCGGCCCGGCGCCATCGAGGGCGGCGGCTTCGCGCAGCGATTGCGGCACCGCGAGCATGGCGGCGACGAGGAAGATGTAGTCGTAGCAGACATGCTTCCACACCGACGCGAGGGTGATCAGGACCACGGCGTCGAAAGGCCGAAGGTTGGGATCCCATGCGAGCCCCATGGCATGCAGCCAGCCGGCGACCGGTCCCACGGTGGGATTGAAGAGGAAGGCGAAGATCGCGCCCGAGACCACCGGAGCGATCGCATAGGGCAGGAGAATCACGGTGCGGTAGACCAGGCGGCCGCGAATGACGTGGTCGGTGGCAAAGGCGAGCAGGCCGGCGATGGCGAGGGTCGCGACGTTCTGGACGAGGCTGAACCAGAAGGTGAGCCAGGCGCTGTAGCGGTACGTCTCGCTGCCGAAGAGCTCGAGGAAGTTACGGAGGCCGACGAACATCGACTTGCCGCCGAAGGGGTCGATCTGGACGAAGGCGAGCGACAGCGCCTTCCACGAGGGCACGAAGAAGAAGAACAGCAGGATGATCAACTGCGGCGAGACAAGCGTGGCGGCAAGGCCGTTGCCGCGGAAGTGCGCGCGCTTCAGCCCTTCATCACTCGGCTGCAGCAGGCGCTTGAGGCGGGCGCCGAGCGAAGCGAAGGAGGCGCCTTTCGGCGCCCCCTCCAGAGCTGTCGCCTCACTGGGCAGCATGGAGCTGCTCGTACTGGCGGAGCACCTCGTTGCCGCGGGAAACGGCGGCGTCGAGGGCCTGCTGCACGGTCTTCTGGCCGGTCCAGACGGCCTGGATCTCCTCGACGAGGATCGCGGAGGTCTGGTTGGAGTTGCCGAAGCGGAAGCCGCGCGAGTTGACGGTCGGCGTCCCCTGCGAGAGCTGCAGGATGGCGATCTCGCGGGTCGGGTGCTTCTCGAAGAAGCCGTCGGCCTTCATCTTGTCGTAGGCGGCGTTGGTCACCGGGACGTAGCCGGTCCACTCGCTCCACCAGGCCTGCACGTCGGGCTGGGCGACGTAGTCGAGGAAGGCTGCGGCGGCCGCGTTCTCGGCATCGGACTTGCCCTTGAGCACCCACAGCGCGGCGCCGCCGATATTGCTGTTGTGCGGCTCGACGCCCGTCTCATGCGGCTGGAAGTCGGCGCTCCAGTCGAACTGCGCGTTGCCCTCGACGTCGGAGTGCGCAGCGGTCGAGGCCGAGATGGTCGAGCACTTGCCCGACGTAAAGAGCTGCATCGGCGACAGGCCCTGGCCGGCGAGCTGGATGACGCCGTCGTCGATCCACTTCTTGAGCCGCTCCACGTGCTGCACGACCGGCGTGGTGTTGAAGACGAACTCGGTGTCGAGCCCGTCGAAGCCATTGCCCTTGGTGCCGAACGGGTAGTCGTTGATCGAGGAATAGCTCTCGATCAGGCTCCAGTAGAAGTCGCCGTTGAGCACCATCGCGCACTGGGAGACGCCCTGGTCCTTGATCGCGTAGAGCTGCTTCTCGAACTCGTGCCAGGTGTCGGCCGGACTGTCGAAACCGGCCGCCTTGAAGTGGTCGGCGTTGTACCACATCACCGGGGTCGAGGAGTTGAACGGCATGGCGGCCGGCGTGTCGCCGACGATGTAGAAATCGGCGACGGGCTTGACGAAGTTGCCCCAGTCGATGTCGTAGCCTTGGGTCGGCGAGCAGCTCGCTGACCGGCACGATGGCGCCGGAATTGATCATGGTAAGGAAGGTGCGTTCGCTCGACTGGATGATCGTCGGGTGCTGGTTCACGCGGTAGGCCGCGATCATCGCGGCGAAGGTCTCCTCGTAGCTGCCCTTGCGGGTGCCGACGACCTCGTACTGGTCCTGGCTGGCATTGAAGTCGGTGATGATCTTCTGGATGCCCTCTTCGATGCGGCCGCCATTGGCGTACCACCATTCGATCGAAGTCTTCTGCTGTGCCCAGGCGGGCGAGGCGAGCGATGCCAGCACGCAGGCTGCGGCGGCGGCGCTCCAAACGGATTTTCTCATGGGGAACCCCTGCGGATCGGCTTGATGTGAAGCTGGTGGAGGCTGCTTTCGCTGCCGCCCACGACCCGGGGCCTATCGAGCGTATGCTACAAGGCTATGACAATTGCTCAGCGTTTACCTCAGCTTCAACAGACAAGGCGGAGCTGTCGAGTGGGCATGGAAGCATTCGGAACTTGCATGCACCTTGTCATTAAAACCCCGTCGACATGGGCTAAAAGCCCGCGCGTGGGCAAATGCTCATCGAAGACGCGAAGTCATGGCATCAAGACGAGGCGAACCTTGGATTGCATGGATGGCGCAGCTCGCGCCGTTGTCTTGCGACTGTCGCAGCGACCGCGCGCAACGAGGTTGCAGTGACCAGGCGTGGAAGGGCAACACCGACCTGGGGTGGACAATCGACGCCGTCCCGGCCGGCCAACAGCCGGGCGGCGCACTCCACTTTTCGCGATTTATCGCGCTGGTGAACGAGAGGGAGCCTGAACGCAGGAACCCTCAGTGCATGGACCGGATCGGGCCAAAGCCCGCACGTAGCTCCTGCACAAACAATTCAGGTTGTTCCCAGGCCGCGAAGTGTCCGCCCTTGTCGAGCCTGTTGTAGTGAATCAGCTTGGGGTAGGCCTTCTCGGCCCAGCTGCGGGGGGCCGCATATATCTCGTCCGGGAAGGCGCTCACAGCGACAGGGATCTGGATACCCCGCACATCGAAGAAGCCGCCGGCATTGAGTTGCGCCGTATCCCAATAGAGGCGGGCCGAAGAGACCGCGGTGTTGGTCAGCCAGTAGAGGGTGATATTGTCGAGAATGTCGTCCTTGGTCAGCCCCTCGGATCTGCCCTCGAAAACCCGGGCGATCAACTCCTCGCTGCGGATGTCGTGGTCGAGCATCCAGGCGGCAAGACCGACCGGCGAGTCGGCGAGTGCATAGAGTGTCTGCGGCCGGGTGTTCATCTCGAGCGCATAACCCAGCCCCTTCTTGTAGAAGAAGTCCAGCTGGTTCCAGGCGCTCCGCTCATCGGGCGTGAGATCCGCCGGCGGCTGCTCGTTGAGGGCGAGTGCCTTTGAGATGTTGGCCGGTACGGTGGCCGCCATATTGGTGTGGATCGCGGACAGTCCGGGGGGCTTCTGCAGCGCCATGAGCTCGGAGACGGCATTCCCCCAATCACCGCCCTGCGCCACGTACCTGGTGTAGCCGAGCCGCTGCATCAGCGTCGACCACGCTTTCGCGATGGAGATCGGCGTCCACCCGGGCTTCGTCTGTTTGCCGGAGAAGCCGTGGCCTGGCAGCGACGGGATGACCACGTGGAAGGCATCTCTAGCGGTGCCGCCAAACGCCGTCGGGTTGGTCAACGGCTCGATGATCTTCAGCTGTTCGATGACCGAGCCGGGCCAACCATGGGTGACGATCACCGGCAAGGCATCCTCGTGCTTCGAGCGCACATGGACGAAGTGGATGTCGAGGCCATCGATCGAGGTGATGAACTGGGGCAGGGCATTGAGCCGGGCCTCGACCTTTCGCCAGTCGTACTCGGTCTGCCAATAGCTGCGCGAGCTGCCTGCATGGTCTTGAGCTGAACGCCCTGGGAGTTGTCGGCAACCGTCTCCTGTTCCGGCCACCGCGTATCGGCGATGCGGCGGCGAAGGTCCACCAAGGCTGCTTCCGAAGCGTGGTACTCGAAGGGGCGGATCATGGTGTCCTGGGGTCCATCGCCTGAGGGTCTGGTCGTTGTCGACATGGTAATCCTCCTTGCCGGTAGTGCGTCCCCGCTGCCATGCGGTCGGCACCCCCGAGGAGTTGCCGGCGGCGAAGCGCGAGCATGGGTGGCGTCAGTTCACCGAATTGGCAGCATCGAGGATCACGTCCGCCACTTCGCGGGGTTTGGTCCACATCACGACGTGGCTGCTGTCGATTTCCGTCGTCTTTGCCTTGATCGCCGCGGCCATTGCCCTTTCGACGTCCGGCGGGATCGCACCATCGGCCTTTGCCACCACGAACCAGCTTGGTTTCGTCTCATAGGCTGCCTGCGACAGTTTTTCGTCGAAGAGGCGACTGGCGGTCGGGACCTGCGTAGCCGCGATAACCGCGACCTCGGCCTCGCTGACATCCTGGGCGAAGTACTTGGCCAGCGTCTCCTGGGGCACCCACAGGAAGCCGCCACTGTCGGGCTGGAGGTCGGCCGCCCAGGGCGAGGGAGGACCACCGGCAGATGCACTGGTGACCGACTGCCCTTTCGGCAAAGCAAAGGCCGCGACGTAGACCAGCGCCTTCACCTTGTCATCCATGCCAGCTTCGCTGATCACCATCCCGCCCCAGGAGTGGCCGACCAGGATGACGTCGCCCGGAGCCCGCTCGATGGCATGCTTGGTCGCAGCAACGTCGTCCGCCAGCGATGTGAGTGAATTCTGCACGGCAATGACCTGCAGGCCCTGCGCCTGCAGCAGGGGGATCACCTTGCTCCAGCTCGACCCGTCAACGAAGGCGCCGTGCACCAGCACCACGGTCTTTTCTGCCCCCAACGCCCAGGCCGGTGGCAAGGCCATCGTGACGGCGGCGACTGAGAAGGCCAGTCCAAGAAACTGGTGCTTTGCATGCGACATTGCGGGTTCTCCAATTGCGTTGAACCGCGTGGTCGGCGAAGGAGGGCTGTTGCAAGGCCGGTGACGCCAAGTGGCTGGATCGCAAGAGGGCGTTGGCGCCAGTAGGGTCTCCCCGTCGGGCGGTAGTGTCGAGCCCTGCCGCCAAACCCTAGACCTTCCGTCTTGGTGGTGGCGGCCTCGGTGTCGGCAGCGTTTCGCCCCGGTTACCTGCTGTCCGCCCATTTGACACGTTCGCGGCAGCCGAGTTTAGGCTAATCCGAAAGAGACCTTGGCGGCCCGGGTCTGGTAGCCGCCGCCAACGCCGCCTGGGCGTGCAGATCTACGGATCACGAGCCCCTATCTACAGTGGCGTATCGGCAGACGGTGGAGTGGCGGGCATCGCGCCTTCCGCGTGGGCCCCTGGCCGTCTAACCATGGTTAATAAAGTGCGCCCGCGATTCGCCGGGCGGGGGGACATATATTGAATCACAATGGTTTGGCTCGCCCGGCCCAGTGCCCGGGCGCTTCTGCTCGCCCTTTTTTCGGGGCATCCCGGTTGCGAGCCTTGCTGCTTCTGGGTGTCGCGGGTGCGGCTCTCGCCGGTGCGGGCGGGGCGCGGGCCGAAGGTCTTGCCTATGACTGGATCGGCACGGGCGACGGCACAGGTGCTGCCTCGGCCTGGAACGATGCTGGCAATTGGGCGAGCGTACCTGATGGCGTGGCCGGAGTTCCGTCCGACGCGGATTCGATCACCATCAGCCATGGCGCGGTCACTGTCGGCACGAGCGGGTTGGGCGCCGCCAATGCCGATGTCAGTGGCGGCACCTTGCACCTCGTCGCGGGTGAGGGCCTTGAAGTTACCGAGATCCTCACCATCCGCGATGCCGGCGTGGTCCAGGTCGCCGGTGTGCTCAATGCCGGGACGCTGGTCATGCAGGACGGCGGTCGCCTCGACATCCAGGCGCCGCTCGACGGCGTTTCCGGCAGCGTGAACGTCGACAGGCTCGAGATACGGGGCGGCATCGTCGCTCTGGGCGGCACGCATGAGGGCAACGAACTCGAGATGACCGGCGGCACCATCGATGGCGCCGGCAGCCTGATATTCTGGAGCGCGACCCAGACCGGCGGCACCATCAGCGGGGCGACGCTCGATGTGATGACCTACAACTATTTCGGCGGCAGTTTCTCGGGCACGGCCAACATTGGCGAGAGTTTCGCCCTCTCCGACAACGACGGCGAGGCCAGCGAGACCGTGACGGTCGAGGCCGGTACCAGCATCAATGGCGTCGGGCGGGACGACGGCCCGGCCCATGCCAGCCAGGACGGCAATACCCGGATGAGCGGCATCGTATCGGGCTTTGCCACCTACGAGCAGCGGGGCGGCCTGATGGACGGCACCGTCTCGGTCGGCGAGTACCTGCTGATGGAGGGCGGCACGGTATCGGGCGCCGTCGAGTTCGAGGCGTTGTTCACCTTGCGGGACGACGCCGTCGTCACGGCCGAAGCGGTCCTGACCGGTGGCGCCGGCTCGAGCGTCGAGCAGTATGGCGGCACCATGAATGGCAGCGTCAGCGGCATCGACGCATACAGGCAGGCGGGCGGCAGCATCGGCGGCACCGTCTCGACCAGGCTTTACGAAATCGCCGGGGGCACCGGCGAGGGGTTCGACAACGTCACGATCGGCGAGGAACTGATGCTGTCGGGCGGCACGCTGTCGCGCGACGGCCTGGTGGTTCCGGTGTTCATCCACACGGGCGGCAGCTTTTCGGGCAGCTATCGAGGTCGATACCTACAGCCTGATTGACACCGGCGGCAGCTTCACCGGCGTTATCGACGCGTCGGACGCCTTCCGGCTGCGGCCGGCCAGTGGCAATGTGACGGTCGATGCCCAACTCACCGGCACCGGTAGACTGATCAAGGCGGGCAAGGCGGCGATCACCCTCGCCAACCAGGACAATGATTTCACCGGCGGCGTCACGGTGAAGGCCGGCTTGCTCGACGTCATCGACAGCGCGCTGCCCGACGCGGCCGAGGTGATCGTGGAGAAGGGTGGCACGCTCAGGCTCACCACCAATACCGATACGCTGTTCACCGGTTCGATGACCGGCACGGAAGGCGACCTGGTCAAGGCGGGCAGCGCCGCTGCCACGTTGAGCGGCAACATCGACCTGGGCAATTTGTGGCTGGATGCGGGTGTGCTCAATATCGGCACCGGCACGTCCAGCAATGAAGCGGTGTTCGAATCCGCAGTGATCGCCGCCAATTCGACGCTCTACATCGCCGAGCATGCGACCCTCACCATTCGCGTGCCCAAGCACATCATCAACAACGGCACGCTGATCAACGACGGCACCGTTCACGATGACCTCGACAACAACGGTACGTTCTTCAACAACAAGGACTACAACGCCGACGTCGCCACCAATACCGGCAGCATCGACAACAACAAGCCGGGCTACTGGACGGGCAACATCAAGTCCAATGTCGGCCAGATCCGGAACGCCATCGACGCCACCTGGGATGGCGCGGTGCAGGGCAATACCGGCAACATCACCAACGACGGCACCTGGCTGAACGGCACGGTGAGCAATGGCCGGGTGGGCGTCGACCCGGGCCTCGACTTCGGCAGGGTGATCTACAACAGCACCACCGGCAACTGGACCGGCGACATCGCCGCGAACTACTCGTGGATCTTCAACGAAGGTGGCACCTGGACGGGCGACGTGCTGACCAACCACCGAGAGATCTGGAACGATAACGGCTACGGCGAGATCGGGACGGGCTACTGGATCGGCGATGTCGTCACCAATAACGCGTCGATTTTCAACGGTGGCGGCGGAGATTGGACCGGCGATGTGCTCAGCAATGCCGGCTACATCAAGAACGACCTTCCCGCGGTGTGGCACGGCGACATCTACGGCAACAGCGACCGCATCGAAAATCGCGGCCAGTGGTACGGCAATATCGTGGCCAATGCCGGCACCATCTTCAACACCAGCGTCGACGGCTGGACCGGTGACGTACTGGCCAATACCGGCACGATCCTCAGCGAACAGCTATGGACCGGCAACATCACCAGCAGCGGCAGGCTCGTAGCCGGCGGCAACATCACCGGCACCATCGCAAATACCGGCGTGCTGGTGCTGCGCGGCGACCTGACGGCGGGCAGCGTCAGCTTCGGCAGCCATGCGTTCCTCGACGTCGATCTCGACGCCGCAGGAGCCGGTGAGGTGCTCACCGTCGCCGGTGCTGCCGAACTCGCTGGCACCGTCCGCATCAAGGCCGGTTCGGCCATGACCAGCGGTGATTACCTCACGCCCTACACCATCCTCACGGCGGGCAGCCTGAGCGGGCAGTTCGATGCGGTCACCACCGATCTCGCCTTCCTCGCCCCGACGCTCGACCATGCCGGCAACACCGTCCTGGTGACGCTGCAGCGCAATACGCAGGAATTCGACGCCGTGGGTGTCACCGGCAACCAGAGGGCGGCTGCGGCCGCGGTCGAGGCGCTGGGCGAGGGCAACGATATCTACGACGCCATCCTGTGGCTCGCGGCGGATGAGGCGCAGCACGCCTTCGACCAGCTGTCGGGTGAGGCCTACGCCTCGGCACAGGCCGCAGCGGCGAGCAACGCCTTGCTGGTCGGCAATATCGCGCTCGATCGCGTCGACCGAGGCGCTGGATGGCCTCGATTCCCGCGGCAGCGTCAGCGGCTATGCGGCGAGCCCGGCAACCGGCGATGCTTCGACCGGCGCGGGGTTGTGGACGCAGCTTTACGGCGCCCATAGCGTCGTCCAGGGTGGCGGCGGCACGTCGACGACCGATGGCGGGGCGAGCGGCGTCGCCCTGGGACTGGATGGCCTGCTCGGGGACTGGCGTGTCGGCCTGATGCTCAATGCCGGCAAGAGCACGACCAATGTAGGGGTGCTCAACTCCTCCGTCACCAGCACCGACTATGGCGCCGGCATCTATGGCGGCGCCCAGTGGGGCGACACACGGTTGGCGCTGGCTAGTATCTTCACCCGACACGACAACGCGAGCACCCGCAGCGTCGTTATCCCGGGTTTTGTCGATGAGCTTTCGGCAAACTATGCCGCGACCACGCTGCAGGTCGGCGGCGAACTCAGCCATGAGTTCGACTTCGGGGCGATGTCGCTCACCCCCTATGCCGGCGCCTTCTATGCCAGCCACGCGACCGACGGGTTCACCGAGTCGGGCGGCGCCGCGGCGCTGACCTCCAAGGCAGGCACTTTCGACGTGGCGGTCGCGACGATTGGCGTGACCTTCGACTACCAGCTGGTCGTAGGGGATGACATGCTGCTCACCGCATCGGCCTCGCTCGGCTGGCAACACGCCTTCGCCGCCTCGCCCGACGCCAGCCTCGCCTTGTCGAACGGCATACCGATCTCGGTGACCGGCAACGCGGCCGCCAACGACGTTGCGGCGTTCGCCTCAGGTCTCAACCTGGACCTGAGCGACACCTCCGCGCTCGACCTGCGCTACAACGGCCTGATCGGGAGCCAAAGCCAGACCCATGCCTTGGTGGGCACTTGGACGACAAAGTTCTAGCCCCTTGGCGCCGCCGGCGCCGCCCAGAGCAGACCTCGCGCTACGCAGTGAGCTCGTCCGGCGACGGGGCTTCGAAAAGGCCCATCCACTCTTTGAGCCTGGCCTCGGGGATGTGAAACGTTCCGGAAGGAAGTTGGCTGTTCCTGGCCCTGATGCGCTCCAGCAGCACTTCCTCGGGGGCATCGGCGAAATGGATCCTGAACCCCACACCGAGGTCGTGAGCCTTTGCTCGAAGTTCGTCTCGCTCGCGCCTTGTCCAGAAGCCAAAGTCGAGAATCACATCGACGCCAAGCGTCAAAACCCTCGAGGCCGTCTCCCACAGAAGCGCCTCGATCGCCCCGTGCCTGCTGTTGTGCGTCGCGAAGTCGGCGTCGTTGCTACGATCCTCCACGTCCATTCCGAACAGCCGGACATGCCACTCATCGACGGTGAGGCGGAGTGCGGCGAAGTCACCCTCGAGCCCGCGAGCCAACGTCGTCTTGCCGCTGCCTGGCAGTCCGACCATCAGGTGAAGTATTGCCATCGCCCCTCAGTCCTACTTGCCTCCGCATATGATTGCAGCTCGTGACCAGTGCTGAACATTTGAACCCTCCAATCTGCTTGCGTAAGAAACATACGCAGAGTTGGTGCGGTTCAAGAGCGGCTGGGCCGGGACCCGCATTTTGCGCGGGTCAGATATGGGCGTATCGGACCCCCAAACTGACCCGACGGTTGCAGAGGGATAAGGCCTTGCAGTTCTAGTCGATTGATATCCCGAAGAAAACTGTGGTGGGAGTGGCCGGACTTGAACCGACAACCAATCCGTTATGAGCGGATGGCTCTAACCATTGAGCTACACTCCCGACCGGCACGGGTTTTGCGACATTCGTGGGGAGGGAGCAAGTCCCATGGGTAGGACTCCGGGCATAATCCGGAGGTGCCGGGGGCAGTCCGCGGGGGACGGGTGAGATGGCCCTGGTCCGGGCCATCTCGATTTGCTGGATCAGGACGCCAGCGTCGGGGCGACTTCGCGCGCGGCGGCCCGGACGGCTTCGAGCGTCTTGTCGACCACCGCCTCGTCATGCTCGGAGGAGACGAACCAGGCGCCGCGCTCCAGCACGCGCACGCCGCGCTGCAGCAGGGCATGGGCGAAGCGGACATAGCCGGCCTTGTCGGAGCGGGCAGGTCGCGATAGTTGCGCGCCGGCGCGTCCAGCCCGAAGCCGACATGGAACATCAGCTCGAAGCCGGTGACCTGCGCCTTGATGCCGGCCTCGGCCAGGATGTCGCGGATGCCGTCGCGCAGGCGCACGCCGTAGACCGAGGTCTTCTCGTAGTGCTCCGGCGTCAGCGCCTTCTGGGTCGCGACCATCGCCGCCATGGTGACGGGCTGGGCATTGAAGGTGCCGCCATGCAGCACGCCGCCGGTGGCGAACATGTCCATCAGGTCGGCGCGGCCGACGATCGCCGCCACCGGAAAGCCGTTGGCGATGGCCTTGGCGAAGATCGACAGGTCGGGCGTCACGCCGAAGCGCCCCTGCGCGCCCTCCCGGCCCAGGCGGAAGCCGGTGATCACTTCGTCGAAGATCAGGATGGCGCCGTGCTTGCGGCAGGCGGCCAGCGCGCCTTCCAGATAGCCGGGCGCGGGCGCGATGGCGCCCTGGTTGCACATGGCCGGCTCCATGATCACGCCGGCGACGTCGCCCTTGGCGAGGCGCGCTTCCAGCGGCGGCGAGATCGTTCCAGCCGATCACATCGAGGCCGTCGCGCATCGATCGGGCTCCTGGCCCTTGCTGCCCGGCACCAGGCGTCGGGCTCCTCGGCCCGGCCGGCATCGGCGAGGGCCGGCGCGGTGGACCAGAGGATGTTGTCGAACCAGCCGTGATAATGGCCTTCGAACTTCAGGATGATGCGGCGGCCGGTGGCGGCGCGCGCCAGGCGCAACGCGGCCTGCGCCACTTCGGAGCCGGACGAGCCGAAGCGCAGGCGCTCGGCGCGACGGAATGCGCTCGCAGATGATGTGCGCGGCTTCGAATTCGATCGGCGACTGGCCGGCAAAGAGGATGCCCTTCTCGACCTGTTCCTTGACCGCCTGCTGCACGCCGGCGGGGCGAATGGCCCAGCACCATGGCGCCCATGCCGCAATAGTAGTCGATCAGCCGGTTGCCATCGACGTCGATCAGATAGGCGCCCTCGCCGCGCTCGAAGACCAGCGGCCCGGGCCGCCATGCCGATGCGGAAATTGCTGTTGACGCCGCCGGCCACAAAGCGAGACTCGGACGCAATAATGCGCGCGGACTCATCGAACTTCAGCACTTGCTGCTCCTCGAGTTGTTTTCATGAAGACACACCAGCGGGTGGGCGAGGTAAATGCCGGGGCATTTCGTGGTGCGGAATATCTAGAGCGCAGCGCCGCTTAGCCCAGTCTCCACGGTCAGCACCGCGTCGACCAGGTTCCTGCGTCGCCGGAGCCGTGGGGCGGGTGAAGAGCTCGATCGGGCTGCCCGACCTCGACGATGCGGCCGGCGGCGATGACGGACACGCGGCTCGTCGTGTAGGCGACGACCGAGAGGTCGTGCGCGATGAAGACGAGGCCGAGGTTGAGGTCGCGCACCAGGTCCTTGAGCAGGTTCAGCACCTGCGCCTGGATGGAGACGTCGAGGGCGGAGACCGGCTCGTCGGCGACGAGGACGCGCGGGTTGGGCATCAGCGCGCGGGCGATGGCGATGCGCTGCAGCTGGCCGCCGGAGAACTCGTGCGGGATAGCGCTCGAGCGCGCTCTGTGTCGAGGCCGACCTGGTCGAGCACCTCGTGCAGGCGCTTGATGTGGTCGCCTTCGATCTTGAGGCTGCGCATGCGGCTCGAGCAGCGCCGTGCCGACGCGCATGCGCGGATCGAGCGAGCTGCGCGGGTTCTGCAGCACCATCTGCACCGAGCGGCGGAAGTTCGCGCGTTCGGCCGGGCCGGCGCTCCAGATGTCGACGCCGTCGAACAGCACCTGGCCGGCCTGCGGGCGCTCCATGCCGGTGAGGATGCGGGTGAGCGTGGTCTTGCCGGCGCCGCTCTCGCCCGACGAGGCCGACGGCCTCGCCGGCGCAGACGTCGAAGTCGATGTCCTCGAGCACGGTGAAGCTGCCGGGGGGCGCGAACAGCGAGGTGCGGGGCAGGGTGTAGGCCTGGGTGACCTGCTGCATGGCGAGAAGGCGGCTTTCGGCGGCTGGTCATGCGAGCGCCCTCTCGGCTGCGGCGCACCGGGTGCCAGCAGGCGGCGCCGTGTCGCCGTCGAGCTCCGGCATCTCGGCGCGGCACTTGTCGCTGGCGGCCGGGCAGCGCGGGTGGAAGGCGCAGCCGGTCGGCAGCTTGGCAGGGGCGGCACCATGCCGGGGATGGAGACGAGGCGGGAGGTGCCGTCGAGGGCGATGTTGTCCATGGTCGGCTGCGAGTCGAGCAGGCCGCGCGTGTAGTGGTGGCGCGGGCTGCGGAACACCTCCTGCACCGGGCCATGTTCGACGATGCGGCCGGCATACATCACCGCCACCGTGTCGCACATGGCGGCGATGACCGGCAGGTCGTGGGTGATCATCAGGAGCGCGCTGTTGCGCTCGCGCGCCGCCGCGTTGAGGAGGCGCAGCACCTGCTTCTGCACGGTGACGTCGAGCGCGGTGGTCGGCTCGTCGGCGATGATGAGCTGCGGATAGCAGGCGAGCGCCATGGCGATCATGATGCGCTGCTTCTGGCCGCCGGAGATCTGGTGCGGATAGGAGCGGGCAGCTGTTCGGGGCGCGGCAGGTTCATCTGCGCCATGAGATCGATCGTCTTGCGCATGGCCTCGCGCCGGCCGACGCCGCCGTGGCGGTGGATGACGTCGGCGATCTGGTCGCCGACGCGGCGCACCGGATTGAGCGACGGACATCGGGTCCTGGAACACCATCGAGAGGGTGCGGCCGCGGCGCGCCGAGAAGCGCCCGGTCGGATTGCGTGAGCAGGTCGACGCCGTCGTGCAGCACCTCGCCGTCGGGCTTCGCCAGCCGGCGGGGAGCAGGCCCATCAGGGCCAGCGCCGTCATGCTCTTGCCGGAGCCGGATTCGCCGACGAGGCCCATGCGGCCGCCGGCCGGCACGGAGAAGGAGACGCCGCGCACGGCGGTGAAGGCGCCGTGGCCGACGGTCAGGTTGCGCACCTCGATGGCTGCGTGGGAGCGGTCATGCCGCCCTCCGCGCCAGCTTGGGATCGAGCACGTCGCGGAGCCCGTCGCCGAGGAGGTTGAGGCCGAGCACGACGATGACGATGGCAAGGCCCGGCCACATGGCGAGCGGCGAGGAGATGCCGACCTGCTGCTGCGCCTCGTTGAGCATCATGCCCCAGGAGATCGAGGGCCGGGTGACGCCGACGCCGAGATAGGAGAGGCCGGCCTCGGTGAGGATGCCGGCGGCGAAGTAGAGGGTGAACTGCACGATCATGACGCCGGCGATGTTGGGCAGCACGTGGCGGATGAGGATGAACCAGGTGGGGCGCGGCCATAGAGCCGCGCCGCGGTGATGAAATCCTCCTGCAGCACCGAGAGGGCGGCGGAGCGGATGACGCGGGTGAAGGAGGGCGTGAAGAAGGCCGAGAGCGCCAGGATCGGTGGTGAGGGCGCCCGAGCCGATGGTCGCGGCGAGCACGAGCGCCGTCACCATGCCGGGGATCGACAGCATGATGTCGGCGCCGCGCGAGATGGTCTCGTCGGCGATGCGGCCGAAGGCGGCGGCGACGAGGCCGGTGATGGTGCCGATGATCAGGCTGATCAGCGCGCCGCCGGCGCCGACGAGCAGCGAGGTGCGCGCGCCGACCATCAGCTGCGAGACGACGTCGCGGCCCAGCGCGTCGGTGCCGAGCAGGTGACTTGGGCGAGCCGGCCGGCAGCAGCCGGTCGGGGATGCGCGGCACGTTGGGGTTGTGCGGCAGGTAGAAGAACGAGGCCACGGCCATGGCGACGAAAGCCGACGGTCACCACGACGCCGATGAGCGAGCGTCAGGTTGCGGCGGGCGGCGGCGCGGCCGGCTTCGCGGCGGGCGGTGGATGACGGCGCTCATCGGGCGAGCCTCACGCGCGGGTCGAGCACGCCATAGAGCAGGTCGACGACGAGATTGATGAACATGACGAAGACGATGATCAGCATGACGGTCGACTGCACGACGATGACTTCGCGGGCGGCGACGTTGGCGAGGATCATGCGGCTGAGGCCGGGCAGCGAGAACACGGTCTCGATGATGACGGTGCCGCCGATCAGCTCGGCGATCTGCAGGCCGACGACGGTGACGATGGGGAGGGCGGCGTTGCGCAGGCCCACCTGCAGCAGCGCCTGCATGCGCGTCATGCCGGTGGCGCGGGCGGTGCGCACATAGTCCTGGTTCATCACGTCGAGCACGGCGGAGCGCACGTAGCGGGTCAGCGAGGCGCCGAGGATGAGGCCGAGCGAGATCACCGGCAGCACCAGCGAGCGCACGGCGCCCCAGAAGCTGACGTCCCAGTTGGTCCAGCCGCCGGTCGGCAGCCAGCCGAGCCGCACGCCGAACAGCAGCGAGAGCAGGATGCCGGCCCAGAAGACCGGCACGGCGATGCCGACCTGGCTCAGCAGCGCGATGAGGGCGCCGAGCGGCTTGTCGGAATTGAGCGCCGAATAGGTGCCGACCGGAATGGCGATGACGAGGCCGAGGAGGAGGCCCGAGATGCAGAGCGGGATGGAGATGGAGAGGCGCGAGAAGACGAGGTCGGCGACCGCGCTCATTGGTGCGGAAGGAGCGCCCGAGGTCGCCCTGCAGCAGGTTGCCGATCCAGTCGAGGTACTGCACCGGCAGGGGCCGGTCGAGGCCGTACTGCTGGGCCAGCGCGTTGATGGCCTGCGGCGGTCGCGTCCTTGCCGAGGATCACGGCGGCGACGTTGCCGCCGGCGCCGCGGATGAGGAGGAAGATGGCAATGGAGGCGGCGAGCACCGCCACCAGGAAGAAAGCCAGCTTGCGGGCGATATAGACCGGCATCGGGCGCGGGGATTCCTTGGTTTGGACTGAGCCTGGGGCACTCGGCCGCTCGGCTCTCATCTTCCACTCGGGGTCATCCCCGCGGAAGCGGGGATCTCCGTTTTCAAACAGGGATTCCCGCGTGCGCGGGAATGACACCGTGGATGGGGGATTGCGGGGCCGGTGCTGGCCGGCCCCGCATCGGACTTACCAGTGCAGCGGGGCGAACTCGAGGGCCACGGCGACGCGCGGCTCGAGGAAGCCCTTGAGGTCGGGGTCGAACAGGCCCACGCCCTTCTTGGCGATGATCGGCACGATCACGGCATCCTTGCGCAGGATGTCGGCCGACTTCTTCATCAGGGCGAGGTGGTCCTCGTCCGTCAGCGCCTCGTCGGCATCGGCGAGGGCCTGGGTGTACTCGGCCGAGCAATAGGTGCTCCAGCCGGCGCTGGCCGCATCGGAGCAGGCCCACTGCGTCGGGTCGGCGTCGCCCGACATGACGGTGACGTCGAACTGCGGCGGGCGGCCCTGGAAGATGAGCTGCGAGTAGCGCGCGAGGTCGATGGCGTTGCGGGTCATGTTGAAGCCGGCCGCCTGCATGGTCGGCACCATGATGTCGGCGGGCAGCGACAGGTCCGGCACGTCGCTGAGCGAGGCGTACTCGAGCGGGATCGAGGCGTAGCCCTTCTCGGACACGCGGGCCATGGCGCCTTCCATGTCATACGGATAGGGGCAGCTTTCGGCGCTCTCGGGCTCGTACCAGGCCTGGTTCGGCAGGGCGAAGGTGCAGGTGTTCTCCGCGCCCCACGAGGCGCCGAAGGCGTCGTTATAGGCCTGGCGGTCGATGGTCATGGCCAGCGCCTGGCGCAGCTCGGGATCGAGCTTCTGGTTGATCACCGCATAGGTCGGCTCGCCGATCTGCGGGTAGGTGACCATGGAGAAGTTCTTGTCGAGGCCGCGGGCCATCAGCTGTTCCCACAGGTCGATGGTGATGACCGGGAGGGAGTCGACTTCGCCGGCTTCGAGCGCGTTGAGGCCGGCGGTGCCGTCGGTGATGATGCGGACGGTCACGTCCTTGATGGCCGGGGCTTCGCCCCAGTAGTTCTCGTTGGCGGTGAACTCGAAGCTGCTGTTCGAGGTGTAGCTGACGAGCTTGTAGGGGCCGGTGCCGATCGGGTTGGTGGCGATGGTCTCGGCCGAGGCCTCGGGCTGGATCAGGCCGGCGGTGGAGCCCATGCCGCTCCAGAAGTTCTGGCTCGGGCGGTCGAGCGTCACCTTCACGGTGCGGTCGTCGACCTTCTCGATCGCGCTCACCGCCTGGTAGGCGGACGAGTTCTGCGACACCGGGCTCGCCTTCATGGTGTTGAGCGAATAGATCACGTCGTCGACGGTGACCGGCGCGCCGTTGGAGAACTTCGCCTCGCGGATCGTGAAGGTATAGGTCAGCCTGTCGTCGCTGATCTCCCAGGCCTCGGCGACGCCGGGCGACACGCTGCCGTCCTTGTTGAAGTAGACCAGCGGCTCGACGACGTTGGCCGGGATCCAGAGGCGCAGCGCCGTCAGGTTGCTCTTGGTGTAGTCGAGCGTGCCCGGATCCTGGCGGGCGACAAGGATCATCTTGCCTTCGTCGGCGCGCGGCGAGGCCGCCAGCGCCACGCCCGGCACGGCCGCGAGGATCGCCGCCGTGGCGGTCAGCATGGTGAGGCCGAGGCGGACAGACTTGAAGATGGTCTGCGTCATGATCGTTTCCTGTGTTCGTATCTTATTCGCGCCCCCGGCCATGCCGGACCCCTTGGCGCGCCTCTCCACCAAGGAGGCACCGCGGGGATTTGCCTGTAAATGCGACGGCGTTTCGCTTCACGGAACAAGATGCGGCGGGCGCCCCTGGGAGGCGCGACCTTCGGCCCGTTGACACCGAAAGCGGGCTGCCCCTTCTATTCTGCCGGATTGACCTGGGAGGGTATGGTGTCAAAGGGTGGTGATCCCTATTCGGTGTTGCCGGTGGCGAAGGCGATGCAGGTTTTCGCCTATGTCGCGAGCCAGGCGCATGGCGTGACGCTGACCGAAGTCGTGCAGGCCCTCGGCATGCCCAAGACGACCGTGTTCCGCTATCTCCAGACCCTCTCCGCCGCCGGGTTCTTCGCGCACGACATCGTGCAGGACCGCTATGGCGTGGGCGAGCGCTTCCGCGAGCTGGCGCGGACCGACGCCGTCTATCATAGCCTCAGGAGCACGGCGCAGGGAGAACTCGACCAATTGGTCGGCGGCTTTCGGGAAACGGTGAACCTCGCCGTGCTGGCCAAGCACGAGGTGGTCTATGTCGATATCCGGGAAGCGACACGCTCGCAGCGCTTCCAGGCGCGCATCGGCCATCGACACCCGGTGCATTCCACCTCGCTGGGCAAGGCGATCGCCGCCTTCCTGCCGAGCGAAACGGTCGAGGGGCTGGTCGGGCCGCAGTTCGAGCAGCGCACCTATCGCACCGTCACCGACGCTCGGACCTTCCGGCGCCATGTCGAGGAGGCGCGGCGGCGCGGCTTCGCCATCGAGACCGGCGAGAACGAGGATGGGGTGACCTGCATCGGGGTGCCGATCCTCGACGGGAAGGGCTATCCGATCGCGGCGGTCAGCCTCTCGGCGCCGGAAAACCGCATGAAGGCGCTGGCCGACCGGGCTGCCGAGGCGCTGCAGGGCGCGGCGCAGCGCATCACCGCGTCGCTGCCGCCGGTCTCCCTGTACGGAGCGGCCTGAGGGCCCCCGCGTTTCTTGCGAGCGAAACTTCACGCCCTTATCGGTTGCCGGAGCGCTGACATAGGCTTGCTCCCTAACATTGGGGGGCCGCCATGCGCATTTTCCTAGCTACGCTCGGGACCGAGACCAGCACTTTCGCCTCGTTGCCGACCGGCATCCGGGATTTCGAGGACTGTTTCTGGAACGAGGGCGACATCGCCAGCGCCCCGCCTTCGCCCTGGAGCGGGCCGGGCCAGACCTGGCTCAGGCGCGCCGAGGCGGAAGGCTGGGAGGTGGTGCAGAGCCTGTTCGCCTTCGCCAATCCGGCCGGCCCGACGACCCGCTCGGCCTATGAGAGCATGCGCGACCGCATCCTCGCCGACCTGAAGGCGGCCGGGCCGGTGGATGCGATCCTGATGTTCCTCCACGGCGCGATGATCGCCGAGGGCTATGACGACTGCGAGGCCGACCTCGTGACCCGCATGCGGGCGATCGTCGGGCCCGGGGTGAAAATCGGCATCGAACTCGACCTGCACGCGCATATCGACCACGTGCTGGTCGAGGCGGCGGACGTCATCGTCTTCTACAAGACCTATCCGCATATCGACCACAACGAGCGCGCCGACGAGGTGTTCGAGCTGATCAAGCGGACCCTGGTCGGCGAGATCGAGCCGAAAATGGCGCTGTTCGACTGCCGGACCATCGGTTTGTTCCCGACCACGATGGAAGGGCCGATGCCGGCATTCTGCGCCGCGATGGAAGCGGCGCAGGGGCAGGGCGGGGTGCTGTCGCTGTCGCTCAACCACGGCTTCCCCTGGGCCGACCTGCCGCAGGCCGGCGCCAAGATGCTGGCCATCGTCGACAGGGACGAGGCGACTTGCCAGGAAGGTGGCGGAGGATTTCGGGCGGCGCTTCTATGCCATCCGCGCGGAGGCGACGCTGCCGTTCACGCCGTTCGACGCGGCGATCGCCGAGGCCCGGATCAAGGGCGACATGCCGCTGGTGATCGCCGACACCGCCGACCAGATCGGCAGCGGCGCGCCGGGCGACACGACGCATGTGCTGAAGGCCTTCATCGATGCCGGCATCCGCAATGCCGCCGTGGTGCCGCTCTGGGATCCGCTGGCGGTGCGGATCTGCTTCCAGGTCGGGGTCGGGGCGCAGGCTCAGGCTGCGCATCGGCGGCAAGTGCGAGCCGAATTCCGGCCCGCCGCTCGACGCCGATGCCGAGGTGCTGCACCTCGCGCCCAATTCCTGGCAGAGCCATATCGGCGACGAGAAGATCCCGATCGGCGACACGGCTGTGGTGCGCGTCGAGGGCATCGAGGTGCTGCTGACCTCGCTCAGGACCAACCTCTATTCGCTGGACCTGATGAGCCGGCACGGCATCGTCTACGAGACCAAGCAGGTGGTCTCGATCAAGAACCTCTACAAGCAGAAGGACCTGTTCGAGCCCATCTCGCGGAAGCAGCTGTTCGTGGCGACGCCGGGGACGAGCAACCCCGACTGGCTGGCGCTGCCCTTCAAGCGCCTGCCGCGGCCGATCTGGCCGCTGGACGAGGATCCGCTGGGGTTGGAGGGGTAGGCGGTCGGCATGACGTGTCTGCGCACAACGCACCAGTAGCGCCCAACCCTCGATGATTGAAACCACCACCGGGTCATTCCCGCGAAAGCGGGAACCTCTGTTTCAGGTCTAACACCGCGAACGGAGATCCCCGCTTTCGCGGGGATGACACCGAGTGTGTGGGAATGTGGGCTGAAGGGTGGGGATTGCCGGTGGGCTCTACCCCATCCGCTCCGCCTGCTGGCGCGTGGCACCCGCATAGGCGACGCAATCGAGTTCGAACTTCAGCTTCGTGCCGAGCACGCCGATAATGGTGCTGCGGCTGGGGCGGGGCTCGCGAGAAATACTCGGGATAGATCTGGTTGTAGAGCGCGAGGTCCGCCTCGCTGGCGACGTAGGATTTCACGTTGACCACGTGGTCGAGGCTGAGCCCGCCGGCTTCGAGGATGGCGCGGAGGTTCTCGATCGAGCGGCGCATCTCCTCCTCGAAGGTGCCGGGGATGATGGCGCCGGTGTCGCGATCGACCGAGGCCTGGCCGGAGACGAACATCAGGTCGCCGGCGATGAAGGCGGGGCTGAAAGGCAGGTGCGAGCGGGCACCGGCATCGACGAGCTTGAGCATGGATTGGTCCTGTCAGTAGACGAAATGGGCGGGGAAAGTGTGGACGCCGCCTTCGCCGCGCCGCTGGTCGAGCCTCTGGTAGATGCTCGGCAGCACGGTCTTCAGCCAGGCGCCGCTATCGACGATGAAGCCGGGGCGCTTGGAATCGAGGCCGTAGGGCAGGATCAGCACCGGCTTCGACAGCGCCTCGGCCATGCGGGCATGCCAGCGGTGGTGCATGTAGCCGCAGATGAGGTCGGGCTGGAACTCGGCGATCGTCTCCTCGAGCGGCCTGATGTCGGCCGCGTGGTCTTCCTGGTTGACCGTGGTGACGCGCAGGGTCTGGATGGCCTCGCTGGCGGCGCAGGCGGCCTTGAATTTTTCGAGCCGCACCGCCTGCTCGGACGAGATGTGCACGGTGTCGAGATAGAGCACGCGGTTGGGCTTCGAGCCGAAGCGGGCGAACATCTGCTCGAAGGCCGGGCCGTAGTCGAGGTTGTAGCTGTGCACCCCGGGCAGGTCGATCACCGCGTCGAGCACGCTGACCTGGCTGGTGGTCTGGCCGAGGGCCGAGGTGTCGGTCTCGTCGGTGATGCCGGTCACCACGACCATGTCGAGCCGGTCCCAGAAGCTCACCGGCATCTTGTCGTTGGTGAAGCTGCCCATGACGAACTCATGGCCGTCCGAGACGATGCCGCGCTCGAGCGCGATCACCAGGCGGGTATAGAACTCGTTGTCGAAGATGCCGCCGCCGACGATGTTGCGGTTGTAGAAGAAGCCGACGCGATGATGCGCTTCGGCCCAGGGTGCCTTCACGAGGAACGAGCCGCGCCCCACCTGCCGGCGGATGATGCCTTCGGCCTCGAGGTCCTTCAGCGTCTTGATGACGGTGATGAGCGAGAAATCGCAGAACCGGGTGATCTCGTTCTGCGACTCGATCTTGTCCCCGGCCTTGAGGCCGGCCGTCTTCCAGCGGCGGAACAGCATCTCCCGCAATTGCAGGTGACGCGGCGCCAGGTCACCATTCACGGCTCGACACCCCAGGACAGTTGGTTGGCGAGAATCCCGCCATCGATGAACAGCATCTGCCCGGTAATATACCGCGCCTCGTCGGAGGCGAGAAAGACCGCCGCGCCGGCGATGTCCTCCGGCTCGGCGATGCGGCCGAGCGGGATCTGCCGCGACAGCGATTTTCGCAGGGGCTCGGAGGCGAGCGCGGCGGCGGTGAGCGGGGTGTGGACGAGGCCGGGGCCGAGGCCGTTGACGCGGATGCCGCGGCTCGCCAGCGTGACGGCGAGCGATTTCACCAGCATCAGCACCGCGCCCTTGGAGGTATCGTAGATGACGCTGTCGCGCTCCGCCGCCATGGAATTGGTCGAGCCGACGCAGATGATGCTGGCGCCGGTCTGTTCCGGTTTCGACGCGGTTGGCGAAGGCCTGGCTGGCGAAGAGGTAGGCCCGGACATTGAGCGCGAAGGTGCGGTCGAAGAGGTCCTCGGTCAGCTCGCCGAAGGGGGCGTCGAGGAAGGTGCCGGCATTGTTGACCAGCGTATCGAGCTCGCCCCACTGCGCATGCGCCGCCTCGACCAGCGCCTCGCCGCCGCCGGGCTTGGATGAGGTCGGCCTCGACGAAGCGCACCTCGGTCAGGGCCGAGAGGGCAGCGATGGCCGCTTCGGCGCGATCGTCGCGCACATGGGAATTGAGGATGACCCGGTCGCCATTCGCGGCGAACGCCCTGGCGATGCCGAGGCCGATGCCGTGGGTGGAGCCGGTGACGCAGACGGTGCGGTGAGCCATATTTACACCCGGGGGGAAGTGGGTTAACTCGTTAGCATTATAACATGCTAAATAAGGGTTCCCGAATGGGTGTCAAGCAGAAGTGGGCAGGCGGGCCTGGTGGTCACGCCCGCGGGGGTTCTGCGGCGCGACCTGCTGGTGGTCGACGACAGGATCGTCGACCTGGCGCTGCCCGGCACGGCCACCGGCGCCGACTGGCAGGAGCACGATGCCAGCGGCAAGCTGCTGTTCCCGGGGATGATCGACCTTCTGCAGCATGGCTTCGATGTCAACCTCTATTCGGACGCGACGCCCGACGGCGTACCGGATTCGGCGGCGAAGCTTCCCGCCCGCGGGGTGACGGGTTTCCTGCCCTCGATCGGCTGCCAGCCGCCGGCGGCATTCGGTTCCATCCTCACGCGCCTCGCGGACGCCTGCGAGCGTGCCGAGGGCGCGCGGGCGCTGGGGATCCACAGCGAGGGGCCGTGCTTCAATTCGCCCGGCGCGCACAACCCGCAGAACCTGCAGCTGCCGTCGGCCGAGCTCGCCGCGATGATGCTCGACAGCGCCAAGGGGCGGCTGGCGGCGGTGACCATCGCGCCGGAGCTGCCGGGGGCGGAAGAGTTCATCCGCATCATGAAGGCCGAGGGGGTCTCGATCCATTTCGGCCACAGCCAGGCGGCGCCGGACGACGTCTCGCGCTACGTGAGCTGGGGCATCGATGCGGTGACCCACATGTACGACGTGATGCGCACCCTGCCGCCCGACAATTCCGGGGTGCACGTGTTCTCGCTGCCCGACGCGCTGATGGCCGAGCGGCACCTGGCGCTCGGCGTGGTGGCGGATGGCATCCATGCGCATCCGAAGCTGCTGCGCATCCTGGCGCAACTGCCGGCCGACCGGGTGTTCCTCGAGACCGACTCGATGAAATATGCCGGGCTGCCGGGCACCGGAGTTCGAGTTCTATCCGGGCTATTTCGTCACCAGCGCGCCGGGCAAGGCGGTGCGCGATCGCAATGGCGGGCTCTGCGGTTCGTCTTTGACGTCGGACGAGGCCATGCGCAACTATGTCTCGATGGCCGGCGCCGACCTCGTGCAGGCGGCGCAGGCCGCGAGCCTCGTGCCGGCGCAAGTCATCGGCCGGGAGGCGGACATGGGCAGCATCGAGAAGGGCAAGCTCGCCGACTTCGTGCTGCTCGACCCGGAGGACCTGTCGGTCCTCGAGACCATCATCGGTGGACAGTCATTCCATAGGCGCGACCATGCAACAGCCGCTTGAAAAGCCCCTCCGCTACCAGGAGGACGGCAATGTCCACCTGGATTTCCACGGGGCGACGAACACCACCATCGAGTTCATCGTCGAGCGCTACGGCGTCGAGGTGCTGCACGAGATCTTCGCCAAGGTCGGCAAGGACGTCTATGTCGACCTGCGCCGGCACCTGATGGAGGGCGATCCGAACGAGATCGTGCGGCACTGGCGGCATTTCTTCACGCGCGAGGATGCCGATTACGACATCGCGGTGGGCGAGGACGAGATCGTGCTGACGGTGCGCCGCTGCCCCGCCTACCACCACGTCGCGAAGATCCATCCATCCGTGTCGGCGCATTTCTGCGACCAGACGACGAAGGTCAACGAGGCCATGGCCGAGGGCACGCCCTACCGGATCGACACCGAGATCACCGGGCCCGGCGCCTGCCGCCAGATCATCCGGAGGCGCGCATGATCCCGAGCGACCACTTCACCCGTTTCTACAACGAGGTGTTCAAGTTTCTTGAGAGCAAGGGCGAGGAAGACCTCGAGCTCTACTGGCTGGCGATCAGCAAGAACCAGGAGAAGCACATCCTCGAGCTGATCGAGACCAAGGGCCTGCAGGGCATGTACGAGTACTGGTCGGTGATCAAGGAGGAGGAGAACTGCGACCTCGAGCTGATCGTCGACGAGGACCATCTCGAAGGGCGCATGAACGGCTGCCCGAGCCTCGCCAAGGTGATGGACAACGACGCCGAGCCGATGAAGCGCTATTGCGACCATTGCGCCGGCTGGATCGGGCCGATCATGGACAAGACCGGCTATCACCTCGTCTACGACGTCATCAGCCGCACCGAGCCGCGCTGCGTGATGCGCATCTACAAGGATGCGGAGAAGGCGCGGGAAGCCGAGAAGTCGGCGCAGCTGCTCATGGGCTGGCCCGGCCGGAAGGTTGAGTGAGCGCCCTGGCGGGGCGGTCTCGCATCACGTGCAGCGAGGCCACCGCCAGGAGCACCAGCAGCGCGCGATGCGCCTGGGTGATATTCGACGTCCCATAGAGCAGGGTGGTTACCAGCGGTGCATCGGGGTGGGATGCAGCGCTGAGGGTGGGCCGCAGACCCTGTAGCGCCGCAAAGGCGGCTGCGGTCGAGCCGGTGCTGAGGCCGGCGGCCGCTTCCAGCAAGGTGCTGCGATTACGCGGATCGAGCTCCTTGGCGAGGCGGCCGAGGAGCGCCGGGCAGGCAGTAGCCGGGCATGCTCTCCTCGCGCCGCCAGTTGCGGGCGAACTGCTCCTCGATGCCGAGGATCTTCGAGATGGCGAGCAGCACGACCTTGCTGCGCGGCTCGCTGATCGGGTCGGGATCGGCGGCCTGTTCGGCATAGATGGCGACGAGCGCGGCGACGCTCTGGCGGTCGCCGTACTTTCCGAGCGCCGAGGCGGCGGCGAGGCGGCAGTCGATATCCGGGTCCTCGTCCAGCATGCGGCGGAGGGCCGGCAGGTAGGTCGCGTCGCGGATGTCGCCGAGCGAACGGGCGGCGCGCGAGCGCAGCAGGCGGTTGCCGTCATCGAGGAAGCGGGCGATCTTTTCGGCGCTCTGCGCGGCGCGGAGCTGCCCGAGGGAATCGAGCGCCGCATATTGCAGCTCGATCAGCCCGTCATAGGCGAGGATGCTTTCGAGCGCGCGGATGGCCTTCGGCGTCGGCGGCAGGCGGCCGAGGGCGCGGATCGCTTCATGGCGCACGTCGAAGCTGGGGTCGGAGAGGGCGGCGATCAGTTCGTCCTTGGCGAGGGTGCTGCCGGTCCCGCCGAAGCCGTAGGCGAGGTCGCGGCGACGCTGCTCGGAGGTGAAGCTGGAAGATTGCTGGATGCCCCAGAGGGCGCGCAGCGGATTGCCGGTGGAGAACTGGCCGAGGAAATCGCGCACGCCGGTGGCGCCTTCTTCACGCAGGAGGGCGAAGACGGCGGCCGAACTCGCGGTGATCAGCGCGCCGGCGACGAACAGCACCTCGTAGCCGCCGGCCTGCATCGGACCGAGGGGCAGGGCCGACAGCTCGAAATGGTGCACCAGCACACCGGCGAGCACGGTGAGGCCACCGAAGATGCCGTCGCTGCTATAGGCCAGCGCCATGTAGCTCTCGCGCTCGGCCGGCGGCACGTAGTTGAGCATGTAGACGCTGCCGCCGACCATGGCGCCCTGCACCAGGAAGCCGAAGAGGAAGAAGACGAGGCCGGCAAGGACCTCGACCCCGGGGATGCCGGCATGCAGCAGGGGCAGGGCGAGCAGCAGCGCGACCTGCAGGGTCTGCAGCGTGATGCGGATGGCGCGGGTGCCGTGGCGATCGATGAACCAGCCGGCGGCATAGCTGCCGGCGGCCGAGCCGACCGGGATCAGCGCCGCCATCAGCACCAGCTGGCCGCTCGAGATGCCCAGCCGCTCGCGGAAGAACAGCAGCAGGAAGACGCTGAGCGCCGAAAAGACCAGGTACTGCGATCCGGACGAGTAGAGGAAGGCGAGGAAGTTGCGGTCGCGCAGCGGCACGCGCAGGCGCCGCAGCGTGTCGCGCAGGTTGCCCGTCGCCACCCGCGGCTCGCCGCCGCCCAGCCCGAACAGGCTGGCGCCGCCGAGAATGCCGATCAGGATGCCGACGACGAAGACTGGATAGAACCGCTCGATGCCGACCTGGCCATCGAGCCAGAGCTGGATGAGCAGCGAGCCGACGAGCGCCACCGGCAGGTAGGCGACTGCGAGCTTGCCGCTGATCTGTCCGCGCACGAGCCGCGGCAGCACCTCCTGCGACCAGGGCGCCGCCGCGGCTTCCGAGAGGGTGCGGCAGATGGCGTAGCAGATGATGGCGCCGAAGATCAGCGCGAAGGCGACATCGGGCGTGGCGATGAACAGCGGCGCCACGAACAGCGGCAAGAGGAAGAGGTAGCGCGCGATCAGCGCCAGCGCGGCGACGCGCTTGGTGCCGAAGCGGAGGATGACCGGCAGGCTGGCGACGCCGAGGATCTGGAAGAACGGCAGGATGCCGCCGATCAGCCCGATCCGGTCCTTGTCGAGGCCCAGTTCGGCCGAGAACAGCACCAGCGGCGCGCCGACGGTGCAGAGCACGCCGGTCGCCGTCAGCACCGAGTAGCCGTAGTAGAACGGGAGCCGGCGCAGCTTCTCGTAGTCGGTCAGCTCGGGCGGTCGGTCGACACGGGGCGGGCCTCAGAGCCGGATGCGGAAGGTCTTGATCACGTGCTGGCAGTTTTCCACCTGCCAGCAGCAGGCGAGATATTCGTCGCCATCGAGCCGCAGCAGGCTCGGCTGGCCGAAGCGCAGGCTGGCGAAGGGGTCGGCTTGCCCCGCCTGCTGGCCCAGCCGCTCGTCGGAGAACAGCGGGAGCTTCTCCAGCACTTCGAGGCGATCGGCGTGGAGGCGCGAGCGGTAGACGTTGAGGCCGACGGGAGCCTCGCGATGGGCGTGGATGCTGAGCAGCTCGTCCGGGCCGAGGGCAAGGCCGCCGGAGGCCTGCGCCTGGATGCCGGTGTCGATGGTGCGGAAGCTCGCGCCGCCGTCGTCGGAGAGGGCGAGGTGGTTGCTGAGATTGCGGCCATTGGCGACGTCATAGGCCCAGAACAGCACGCCGATCCGCTCGCCGCCGAAATCGATGAGGCGGCTTTCCCACGGGGCGATGTTGCTGTCTGCGGCGCGGAAGAAGACGGCCTTCTTCCGCCAGGTCTCGCCGGCATCGTCGCTGGCGATCAGCCAGCCCTCCTGGCCGGAGGCGCCGAGATGGAAGGGCGTGGCGGCGCCGAGCAGTTCGCCGGAGGCGCGCTGGATCACCGGGCCGGAGAGTTCGAGCCCGGCATCCTCGACCGTGAAGCGCCTGGGCACCGACCAGCTGCGCCCGCCATCGCGCGAGCGCGCCAGCTTGTTGTGGAGCGGCAGCAGTTCGTTGGTCTTCGGGTCGACGATGGGCGTCAGCGGGGTGGGGCGCAGGAAGACGTAGCCGGTGGCGAGCAGCGAGCCGTCGGCCAGCACGGCCGGCTTGAAGCTTTCCGATTCCTCGGGCGTGAAGGTCGTGCCGTGCAGCGGCTCGGGCGCGCTCCAGCTCCGGCCGTTGTCGGTGCTGCGGCTCGCATAGGCGCGCATGTCGGCGGCATCGAAGGCCTGGCCGATGGAGAACATCGCGAGGATATCGCCATCCGGCAGGCGCACGAGGCCGGGAAAGGCGGCCTGCCGGCTGACGAGCAGCGGGTCGGGATTGGCGTAGAGCGTTCCGGTCTCGACGAGCTGCATCTGCGCGTCAGCTCGGGGAGATGATCTTGCCGGCGAGCTTGCTGTAGGGCAGGCGGCGCAGGTCGCTGGTGCCGAGCCCGGGGCTGTCGACATAGAAGCTGGCGCGGGTGATCGGGTCGTAGGCGGCGCGATGCGAGACCGCGGCCTTGATCACGACATAGGTGGCGTCCTCGGGCCGGAGGCCCTGCGAGTGGTACTGGCCGAGGTCCATCGGCGCGGTCTTGCGCTCGCTGAGGAGGATTTTCGCCTGCTCGTTCACCACCACGGCGCTGCGGCCCATGTTGTAGGTGGTGCCGCCCATCGAGGCCATGTGCGAGTGCGGGTTCTCGAGATCGAAGCGGCCGTCGCTGAGCAGCCGCACCGTGCCGGTGAAGGGGACGGGCGCGCCGTGATGCGCATCGGTCTTGCCGCCGATCTCGAGCTCCACGGTGGCGCCGATGCCGGCGGCAAAGCACTCGGCGACCGATTGCGGATCGGCCAGTGCCGCGAGGATGCCCGTGCGTCCGGTCTCCAGCAGCGGCGCCAGCAGTCCCGTGCCGTCTCCCGGCGTGCCGCCGCCGATATTGTCGGCCGGCTCGATCAGCAGGATCGGGCCCTCGCCCGGCGGCAGCGCATCGGCCCTGGCGAGCGCGGTCGCGAGGTCGTCTTCCTTGGGGTAGCCGTGAGCTGCGTTCTCCTCGAGCACCGCCACCAGCGCGTCGAGATGCTTCTCCGCATCCGCAACGCTGCCGCGGGTGGTCGAGGCTGAGGCTGAAGCCGCAATCCGGGATGTCGGAATAGGCGTAGCCCGCCATGACGTTGATGTTGAGGATGTCGGGGTCGGCCGCCTCGATCGCCCGCGCCGCCGCCAGCACGGCCGACATCGGCCGGTCGACCGAGCCCACGCCGGAGGGCGGGAAGACGTAGCGGGTGGGGCGGTGCAGCTGCTTCAGGCCCGGTTCGCGCAGGGCGAGGTCCAGCAGTTCCGCCGTGGCGAAGGCCGCCGCATAGGCGTCGGTATGCGGGTTCTCGCGATAGGCGCGGAGCACGGTGGCGTTCTCCACCATGGTCTGGGAGACGTTGCCGTGGAGGTCGAGCACGCCGGCGACCGGCAGGTCCGGCCGGCCGGCGGCCCTGAGGCGCTCGCGGATGGTCTTGAGCAGCAGCCCTTCGACGTCGTCCGAGCTTTCGCTGACCATGGCGCCGTGCAGCACGAGGTAGATGCCGTCGATCTCGCTGCACGTGCCGGTCGAGCCCGGCGAGGAAGTGCTCGAGGAACAGCGCCACCGCCTCGTCGGTCACCTTGCCGGCCGGCTGGGCGTTCATGTGGATGGTCGGCAGCATGCGCCAGCCGGCCTTGTCGGCGTAGTCGATGAAGGCGGCCATGGGCGAGCCGTTGCCGCGGTTGCGGGCGATGACAGCGTCGCCGAAATGGAGCCCCGCATCCCTGAACTGCGCCAGGCCGGTCTTCTGCGCGAAGAAGGTGTGGGTCTCGTGATAGAGGCCGCCGACGAGGATGGTCTTCGACATGGTGTGCTGGGTCGCTGGTCAGAAGAAGGTGAGGACGCCGTCGATGACGGTGTAGTCGTCGTCGACGATCGGCAGGAAGCGCCATTTGTCGAAGGCGGTGCAGGGGTGGGAGATGCCGGAGGCGACGAGGTCGCCCACCTGCCAATCCGCATCCGCGCCCAGACGGACATAGGCATGCTGGTCGTTGGTGGCGAAGATGGTGGCCTCGCCGACCGGCAGGAAGCCCGCGCCCGGCCGATAGCGCTTGAACGGCACCGGCAGGCCGGAGTCATAGGGCACGTCGCGCTTCCCCATGGAGAGGAAGGCCAGCCCCGGCTCGGGCATGGACTGGACATAGGCCCAGGCCTCGAGCGCCGGCTCGAGGTCGGATTTCCACGAGCGGCGCGGGTCGGCCTTGGCCTCGTCCTGCGCGTGCTTGTAGGCGCCGGTGTCGTTGGTGACATAGCAGCCCGAGCGCAGCAGCACCCGCACCGGAATCGGCAGCTCGAGCGTCGAGAAGCGGTCGGCGACGATGTCGAAATAGGACGAGCCGCCGCCCGAGAGGATGAACTCGTCGAGCCCGGCATAGAGGCTCGCGGGGCAGGGCGCGGGCGATATCGACGATCGACTGGGCGAAGGGCTCGATCAGCATCGGGTCCTTGTCGATGCCGGGCACGACGCCCTCGAAGGTCGCCATGCCGGCGAAGCGGACGAGGCTTGCGTCACTGGCGGCGAGCTTCTCGGCCAGCGCCAGTGCTTCCTGCCTGGGTGCGCAGGCCGGTGCGGCCACCCTTGGCGCCGATCTCCAGCAGCGCCCTGATCGGGCGCGAGAGGCCCAGCGTCGCGCAGATGCGCCGAGCATGTTGTCGAGCTGGGCGGCGGAGTCGAGGAAGCAGTAGAACTCGAACTCCGGGATCGCCGTTGATCAGCGCGGCGATGCCGGCGAGGTGGGCCTTGCCGATCAGCTGGTTGCCCAGCACCACGCGCTTGACGCCATAATGGTGCATCACCTGCACCTGGTTGACCGTCGCCGCCGTCATGCCCCAGGCGCCGTTGTGCAGCTGCTCGGCGAAGATCTGCGGCGTCATCGTGGTCTTGCCGTGCGGCGCCAGCGACAGGCCGTGGCTGGTGAGATAGCGGCCGAAGACCGCAGGCGTTGTGGTCGAGCGCGCTGCGCCTGAGCAGCATCAGCGGCATCGGCAGGTCTTCGCGCGAGGACGTTCCAGCCCTTCTTGCCGATATCGGCGAGCGGGAAGGGCGCGGCGGTCGCCGGGATGCCCTTGGTGCGGCCATCGAGCAGGGTCTGCTGCAGCGCGTCGAGGTTCATTGCAGTCTCCTAAATCGCGTCGAATGCCGACAGCACGTCGTCGGCATAGCTCGCCAGCGCCACCACGTCGGCGCCGACGCTGAGCAGATTGTAGCCCATCGACACATAGTCCTTCACGTTGGCCTTGCCGGCGACGGTGGCGGCGATCTTGCCGTGCCGGCGGGCGACTTCGGCGACGCGTTCGCGCACCTTGACGATCTCCGGCGCCTGGATCTGGCCCGGGATGCCCAGCCGCACCGAGTAGTCGCCGGGGCCGAAGAACAGCGCGTCGACGCCGTCGATCTCGGCGATGGCCTCGATCTCGTCGAGCGCCTCGGGGTCCTCGATCTGGTAGCAGACGAAGCGCTCGCGGTTGGCGCTTTCGAGATAGTCGAGGAAGCCGACGCGGGTGAACATGCCGTCATTGTTGCCGCCATCGACGGCGCGGCGGCCGAGCGGGGCGAACTTGGTCATGTCGCGCACGGCGCGGGCGTCGGCGGCGCTCATCACATGCGGCACGATGAGGCCGGTGGCGTCGGCCTCGAGCGGGCGGACATAGTCCGAATAGCTGCCGCGCGCGACGCGCACGAGGCTGTCGACATCGTAGATCTTGGCGGCGCGGATCTGGTTCTCGATCGCCTCGAAGCTGGCCGAGGTGTGCTCCTGGCAGAGCCAGAGCGCATCGGGCTGCGCCTGGGCGAAGATCTCGGCCACCTTGGCGTCGAAGGTGTTGAGCTTGAGCACCTTCGCCACGCCGCCGGCGGCGATGGTGCGGAGCACGCGGCTCGGGCGCATGCGGTGCTGGCTGGGAGGCGTCGCGGAATAGGGCTGCTTCTCGGACATGTCGCTACTTTGCGGTGTAGCCGCCATCGACCGGGATGTTCGTGCCGGTGATGTAGGCGGAGGCTTCGGAGGCAAGGAACACGATGGCGCCCATCATGTCGGTGTCGTTGGCCATGCGGCCGAGCTGGGTGCGATCGGAGTAGTTCCGGACGAACGGCGCCGGGCTGGCCGTTGAAGAAGCCGCCGGGGGACAGGCAGTTCACCCGCACATTGTCCTTGCCCAGGATGCTCGCCGCCCAGCGGGTGAAGTTGATCATCCCGCCCTTCTCGAAGTGATAGATGGGCGAGGGGTCGGGCATCATGTCGGTGCCGAGATAGTTGCCCATCTCGACGCCCACCATGCCCATCATCGAGCCGATATTGATCACCGAGCCGGACTTGCGCTCGGCCATCGACTTGCCGAACAGCGAGGTGATCTTGAACAGCGCCGAGGCGTTGACGCGCAGGCTCTTGTCGTAGTCGTCGAGGCTGTGGTCCCAGCCCGAGAGCGCCGAGCGGGTGACGGCGTTGTTGACCAGCACGTCGCAGCGGCCCTGCCGCTCGAGGATGGTGCGATGCACCGCCTCGATCGACTCGTCGGAGCCGAGGTCGAGCTGCAGCGCCGTGACGTCGTTGCCGGCGGCGCGCTCCTCTGCCGCGACGGCCTCGAGCTTTTCGAGATCGCGCGAGGCGATGAAGGTGGTGGCGCCGGCCTGGGCGAGGGCGGCGACGATCTGCCGGCCATAGAGCCCGGCGCCGCCGGTGACGAGGGCAACCTTGCCCTTGAGCGAGAAGGTGTCGAGGACGCCCATGGCTCAGGATCCGAAACTGGAGAGGAGGATTTCGCTGCCGCCGGCCTCGCGGCTTTCGATGCCGGCGATCACCAGCTGCATCAGCTCGCGCGTCTGCGCGAACGGAACGGGCGGAACGCCGGTGCGGAGGAACCCCACATAGCTTTCGAGCTGCGCCTTGAAGGCGGTGTAGGTGTCCTGGCTGCGCAGCGTCACGCCGCCTTCGGTGCCGGCGAGGGTGATGAAGCCGGAGCCGCCGATCTGGTCGGCGGTGACGGTGATCACGACGTCGATGCCCTTCTGGTGCTTGAGGTGCACGACGTTGCGCTCATAGGTGCCGGTGTTGCGCACCGAGACGAAGCCCGGGCCGACGATCGGGTAGATCGATTCCAGCGCGTGGATGCCGTAGGTCTCCCACTTCTTCGCCATGGTGGCGAAGACGGTGCGCAGCGGCGCCGAACTCGTACGTCGCGCCGTGATAGGGCGCGAATTCCTTGGCGAAGCGCATGCCCGAGGACGAGATGATCGGCTTGCCCTCGGCGACCCAGTTCGAGAAGGTCTCGAGGTCGGCGCGGTTGTCGCAGAGCGGCTTGTCGACGAAGACCGGGAGGCCCGCTTCGACGAAGGGGCGGGCGCGCTCGACATGCTCGAAGCCCTTGTCGGTCGCGACGATCACCGCATCGACCTTGCCGATCACATCCTCGGCGCGGTCGACCACATTGGCGATCTTCGCGACGGCCGCGACCTGCGGGGCGTCGGCCGGGATCGTCGGTCCAGACATGGGTCACCTCGACGCCGGGGATGCCCAGCGTCTCGGGCGGCTGCTTGCCGATGTAGTTGATGATCGCCGGGTAGGGGCAGGTCTTGAGCGCTTCGGCGTCGTAGCGGCCGTTGATGATCATCGACCAGGAGTAGGGGTGGCCGTTGCCCTCCACCATGCCGAGCATGGCGAGACGGATGGGGCGGTCGGCGAAGGGGAAGGTCATGGTGGTCACCAGGCAGTCCAGCCGCCATCCACGCCCAGCACCTGGCCGGTGATGTAGGAAGCGGCATCGGAGACGAGGAAGACGGCGGCGCCGGCCGTTTCATGCTGCCGGCCGATGCGGCCCAGCATGGTTTCGGCTTCGAGATTGGCGATGAAGTCGGGATGCGCCTCTTGCGTCGCGGCATGCGGGAAGGGGCCGGGATAGAGCGCGTTGACGCGGATGTTCCGCGGGCCGTAGTGCCCGGCCATGTAGCGCACCATCTGGTTGAGCCCGGCCTTGCCGACGCCGTACTCGATGGCGTTCGGCGCCATGTCGCCCGGATAGTTGCTCGGGTCGGGCGAGACGACGCCGTACATCGACGAATAGAGCACCATGGCGCCGCCCGGACCCATCCTGCCCGCGGCAGCGCGTGCGAGGAGGAACGTGCCGGTCAGGTTGATGCGGTTGGCGAGGTCGAAGGTCTCGGCGTCCAGCGCATCGAAGGTCTTGCCGGAGTTGAAGGCCGTGGCGGCGATGAGGCCCGAGAGCGAGCCGAAGGCGGACGCGGCGGCTTCCACGCAGGCGAGGATCGAGGCTTCGTCGGCCATGTCGAGGGGCAGGGTGGCGACGCCGCCCTTGCCGGGCGCCGCCGCGACGGTGGCTTCCGCGATCTCGAGCCGCTCCAGGTCCCGGTCGGCGATGATGACATTGGCGCCCTGCGCCTTGAGCAGCAGGCAGACCGGGGTGCCGAGATAGCCGGCGCCACCCGTCACCAGCACGCTGCGACCGTCGAGGTTGAACATGCCGGCGGTCCTCAGTCGGTGATCGAGACGATGACGCGGTCCTGCCAGGACTTCTTGGCAGCGAGCGCGATCTTGAGATTCTGCCGGGCCTCGCCGAGCGTCGCGAGATGGCAGGGCTTGCCGTCGAGCGCATCGAGCATGGCGTTGGCCTGGATGGTGAAGCGCGCCTGGTGCGCTTCGGTCGGCACCAGCCCGTCCATGTAGTCGCGCCGATCCTTCCACTGGCCGCTGTCGTCGTCGGCAAAGCTCAGCACGGAGTGCTGCAGCGACAGGTTGCCGTCGGTGCCGACGAAGCTCGCTTCGAAGATGTTGGGCTTCTGGAACTGGTTGATGGTCACGTTGGCCATCGCCCCGCTCTCGAAGCGGATGTTGACGAGGCAGGTGTCCTCGGTCTCGGTGCCCTGAAGCACCAGCCGGTCGTACATCGCCCCGACCGCCACGGGCCTGCCCATCAGCCAGATCAGCATATCGAAGGTGTGGCTCGCGGCATCGAGGATGGCGCCGCCGCCCATCTCCGGCCGGGCGTAGTAGGTGCGCTGGAAGTCCGGCCGGTATTTCGGGAATTCCTGCGAGGAGTTGACGTAGACGAGCTTGAGGCTGCCGATCCTGCCGTCGTGGATCTGCTGGCGGACCGCCAGCACCTCGGGGGCGATCCGGCGGATATAGCCGACGCGGGCGAGGATGCCGGCGCGCTCCACCGCTTCCAGCGCCGCATCGACGCCGTCCATGGTCACGGCGAGCGGCTTTTCCACCATGAAGGGAAGCTTCGCGGCGGCGCAGGCCTGCGATCAGCGGCACGTGCAGATGGGCCGGAGCGCAGATGACCGCGAGGTCGAATGACGCGAGGTCCACCTCGGCGAGATCGGCGTAGCTGCCGGCGAGCGGCACCAGCGCCTCCGCTTCGGCGCGACGCCCGGCATCGGGCTCGACAATGGCCAGGCTGGCGCGTCCGGTCGCCGCATAGCCGCGCAGATGCCGGCGGCCGATGCCGCCGCTGCCGATGATCAGAACCCTCTTCGCATTCGCCCGCCCCGCGGATGCAAGCGTTCCCGATTGCCGCTTGACACCCCAAAAAACTATGTTGTTATGTTAATGAGATATCTTGAGGTGTCAACACGGGGTTTCGAGACGTGGGATGAGGGGTTTCATCTGTAGGTGGCGTTAGGTGAGAACTGAATTTCATTCCTTCAGCTCCATACGCGGGTTGGCGGAAAATCGGAATTCCAGGGAGTGGCTTCGTGCATGATGAATGCAGCTGCCGTTTTGCTCGCCCAAATCTCCAGTGCCTCTCGCCGAGTTCAGCATGTTTGGTCGACCAAATATGACAATTTGACACCAAACTCCGCCGTCCGTGGTCGCCACGGTGCGTGGCCGAGAGCAGGAAGCGGTGACATTGGAGGCAGCGGACATCGCCGCGCATCCTGGCGGAGGAAGTGCACGGCGGAATGCTGGCGGTTGGCGCCATGCTCCCGTCCGAGCGCGATCTCTGCGATCGCTTCGGCGTCGGCCGCACCACCATCCGGGAAGCGGTGAAGCGGCTCGAGGCGATGCGGCTGGTACAGCTGCGCAAGGGTTATCGCCCGCGCGTCGCCTATCCGACGCTGACCGAACTGCTGGGCAGCATCTCGGCCGCCTCGCGCCTGTTCTTCCGCGGCACCGAGGGTGGGGCGCACATGGAGCAGGCGCGCCTGTTCCTCGAGACCAGCCTCGCCCGCTATGCGGCCCAGTCGGCGACCCCGGCCCAGGTCGGCAAGATGGTGGCGGCCATCGAGAAGGCCGACCGGGCGATCAACGACCTGCCGGCATTCCGCACGGCGGACGTCGAGTTCCACCGGGCCCTCGCCGAGGTGCCGGGCAATCCGATCTTCGTCGCGCTGCACGATGCCTTCGTCGGCGGCCTGATGCTGGCGCGGCCCGGCCCGCGCGACGTCGCCAGCCACAACCGGCGCAGCAATGACGAACACAAGGGCGTCGTCCAGGCCATCATGGCGCACGACGCGGAGGCCGCGGTCACCATCCTGACCAAGCACCTGACGCGCAACTATGCCGTCTACGTCAATCACGTGCTGACCCCGATCGGGGACGGCAACCAGGCTCCGGAGGTGAGAGAGAGACTTTGACTGCCCGCGGCGGGAGGCCGCGGTGGTCCGGGCCGAGATGACTCGGCCCGGACCGGTTTGACGATGTTTCAAAAAGGGGAAACACATATGCAATTGAAGAAGCTCATCGCCCTCGGCCTTGCCGCGCTGATGACGACGACTGCCATCGGCACCGCGCTGGCGCAGCCGATCAACGAGAACCCGCTGTCCGATCCGCGCGTGCGCAAGGCGATCGCCCATGCCATCGACATGGACACCATCATCGAGACCATCTTCGAGGGCCAGGCGGTGCGCGCCGTCGGCATGCTGCCGGATGGCCCGAACAAGCCCACCGACCTCGTCCGCTACGACTACGATCCGGACAAGGCGCGGGCGCTGCTGGCGGAAGCCGGCTGGGATTCGAACCGCGAACTGGACATGGTCTACTACTACACCGACCAGGCGACGGCCGACCTGATGGCCGCGCTGCAGGCCTATCTCGCCGATGTCGGCATCAAGATGAACTACCGCCTGATCGAAGGCGACGTCGCCTCGCAGATCGCCGTGGTGCCGGACGATCCGGTCAACGGTCCGTCCAAGGTGACCTGGGACTTCCTCTATGGCGCCCGCGCCGCGCTGGCGCTGCAGGAATATTTCAACCGCTACGCCTACGGCCTCAAGCCGATGATCCCGAACGTGCCCGCGGATGAACGAGCTGGTCGCCAAGGTGAACGGCACGACCGATCCCGAAGTGCAGCGCGAGGGCTACTTCGAGATGGAACACATCATCAACGAGAATGTGTACCAGATCCCGCTCTACTATCAGCAGCTCTACACCTACGACAGCGATCGCCTGCACCGCAACGACGCGCCCTACGGCAACGAGCAGTACAACTACAACTGGGGCGTCGAGAACTGGACCATCGACCCGGATGCCAACGGCAAGGGCGTGCTCTACACCAATGCCGGCCCGGCGCAGTTCTTCGAAGTGCCGTGGCAGAACCTCGGCATCTGGGTGCACAGCAAGTTCGCCTTCGACACCATCCTCGAGGCCGACGGCTCGCTGACCCCGATCGGGGGCGAAATGGCCGAGAGCTACGAGATCAGCGAGGACGGCCTCACCTTCAGCTTCACGCTCAAGGACGGTCTCACCTGGCATGACGGCGAGCCGATCACGGCCGACGACATCGTCTGGTCGATCGGCGCGGCGGCGAAGTTCCCGGTCACCCATCCGGTGCTGCAGGCGACGCTCAAGAAGATCGAAGGGGCGGATGCCTTCATCAAGGGCGAGGCGGACAAGCTCGCCGGCGTCAGCGCCGAGGGCAACAAGGTCACGGTGAAGTTCGCGACCCTCGACCCGAACGTGCTCCTGAGCTTCAGCCAGTTCGCTCCGCTGCCGGCCAAGCACTTCGCCGGCGTCGACCCGCTGACCCTGCAGCAGGCGCCGTTCTGGCAGAAGCCGATCGGCTCGGGCCCGTTCAAGATCGATGAGGTGGTGATGAACGACTACACCACGCTCGTTCCCTTCGAGGGCTACCACAAGGGCACGCCGAAGATCGAACAGATCATCGCCCGTCCCTCGAGCGACAATGACGGCAACCTGATCGTCAACGCCCAGGCCCGCAAGGCGGACTTCGGCTACACCAAGTCGGCGGGCGACGTGCCGGCGCTGCAGGCGCTCGACTACATGAATGTCCACCCGATCGACATTCCCTATACGCGCATGCTCTGGATCAACCAGTTCCCGCATCCCAAGAAGTGACCACTGATCGTGGGGGCATCGGCAGCCTTGCCGGTGCTCCCGCGGCTCCTTCCTTTTCCACCACGGGGACTGGCCAGACACCATGCTGACCTACATCATCAGGCGGGTCCTGATCCTGATCCCGATGGCGTTCGTCATCTGCTTCCTGGTCTATCTGGGACTCGAGCTCACCCCGGGTGACGCCGTCTCCCACATGATCAATCCCGATGCCGCCGGCAGCATGGACCCGGCCCAGCTCGAGGCGCTGCGCCAGTCGCTCGGCCTCGGCCAGCCGTTCCACGTGCGCTTCTGGTCCTGGTTCACCAACCTGCTGCAGGGCAATTTCGGCTACTCGATGAGCGGCGGCGTGCCGATCTCCAGCATCATCGCCACGCGCCTGCCGGCGACGCTCGAGCTCGCGGCGGTGGCGCTGGTCTTCTCGACCGTGCTCGGTTCGCTCCTCGGCGTGATCAGCGCGCTGAAGCGCGGCAGCAAGACCGACAGCGCGCTGACCGTCATCGGCATGCTGGGCGTGTCGATCCCCGAATTCTTCTTCGGCCTCGTCGCCATCTCCGTCTTCGCGCTCAACCTCGGCTGGTTCCCGGTCGGCGGCCGCTCGATGCCCGGCTACGTCACTTTCTTCGACCGGCTGCCGCACCTGGTCATGCCGTCGATGGTGCTCTCGATCATGCTGACGGCCGGCGTCATGCGCTATGCGCGCTCGTCCATGCTCGATGCGCTGAGCCGCGACTTCATCAAGACCGCGCGCAGCAAGGGGCTGCCGGAGTGGCGGGTCAACCTGCTGCACGGTTTTCGCGTGGCGCTGACGCCGGTGGTGGTGCTGATCGGCTTCCGCCTGCCGGTGCTGATCGGCGGCTCGGTGATCATCGAGCAGGTGTTCCAGTGGCCCGGCATCGGCAACGAGTTCATCTCGGCCGTCCGCTCGCAGGACTATCCGGTGGTGATGATCATCGCGCTGCTGTCCGTGATGGCGGTGCTGCTCGCGAGCCTCATCGTCGACATCCTGACCGCGGTCATCGATCCGCGCGTGCGGCTGGGGGAGTAGTCCATGTCCGAGTTTTCGACCACCCGCCGGCGTACGGCCCTCGACGCCCAGTTCGACCGCATCCGCGCCCGCGAGGAGGCGGGGCTAGCGAAGTCGCGCGGCGGTTCGCGCGCCTTCAACAAGTTCCTCAACAACCGGCTGGCGGTGATCGGGCTGATCATCTTCTCGGTGATCATCCTCGCCTCGATCTTCGCGCCGCTGCTGACGCCCTACGATCCCAACAAGATCAACCTGCGCGACATGCTGCAGTCGCCCTCGTGGGAGCACTGGTTCGGCACCGACCGCACCGGGCGCGACCTCTTCTCCCGCGTGCTGTATGGCGGCCGCATCTCCATTCTCGTGGGGCTCGGCAGCGCCGTTCTGGCGGCGATCCTGGGCGTCCTGATCGGCGTCTATACCGGCTATGTCGGCGGCTGGCTCGATGCGCTCGCCATGCGCATCTCCGAGATCTTCATGTCGTTCCCGCAGATCATCCTGGTGCTGATGCTGGTCTCGATCCTCGGCCAGTCGCTGTTCAACCTGATGCTGATCTTCACGCTGACCGGCTGGGGCGGCATCTACCGCATGGCGCGGGCGCGCATGCTCAGCATCCGCGAGGAGGAATACGTGCTGGCGCTGCAGGAGCTTCGGGCTCAGCCGGCCGCTCATCGCCTACAAGCACATGCTGCCCAACGCGCTCGGGCCGATCATGGTCAACATCACGCTCTCGACCGCGGCCTTCATCCTGCAGGAAGCGGGGCTGAGCTTCCTCGGCCTCGGCGTGCCGCTCTCCATCCCCACCTGGGGCAATATCCTCAACGTGGCGCAGGACATCCGCGTGCTGCAGACCAGCTGGTGGATCTGGCTGCCGGTCGGCACGGTGATCTCGCTGTTCGTCCTCAGCGTCAATTTCATCGGCGACGGGCTGCGCGATGCCACCGACCCGAGCCAGCAGGGGTGATGCGATGACAACGACGCAAGACATCGCCATCAGCGTGCGCGACCTCAAGACCTTCTTCTACACCAACAACCGCTGCAACAAGGCGCTCAACGGCGTCTCCTTCGACATCAAGAAGGGCAAGACGCTGTGCATCGTGGGCGAGAGCGGTTGCGGCAAGTCGGTGACCGCCGCCTCGATCATGCAGCTGCTGCCGACGCTGTCGCGCATCGAGGCGGGGGAGATCATCTACCACGCCGAGCGCGGCGACATTCCGCTGCATGCGCTCGACAAGAACGGCCGGCAGATGCGCCGCATCCGCGGGGCGGAGATCGCGATGATCTTCCAGGACCCGATGACGGCGCTGAACCCGGTCTATTCGGTGGGCTTCCAGATCAAGGAAAGCCTCAGGTACCACATGAAGATGGCCGGGCGCGCGGCGCACCGGAAGGCCATCTCGCTATTGAAGGAAATGGGCATCGCCCTGCCGGAGAAGCGGGTGAACGACTTTCCGCACCGCTATTCGGGCGGCATGCGCCAGCGCGCCATGATCGCCATGGCCATGGCCTGCAACCCGAAGGTGCTGATCGCCGACGAGCCGACCACGGCGCTCGACGTGACCATCCAGGCGCAGATCTTCGAGCTGATGGACAAGCTCAAGCGCGAGCACGGCACCGGCATCATGCTCATCACCCACGACATGGGCGTGGTGGCCGAGCTCGCCGACGACGTGGCCGTGATGTACATGGGCAATATCGTCGAGGCGGGGACGGTGGACGAGGTGCTCCGCAACCCGACCCACCCCTATACCAAGGCGCTGCTCGCTTCGGTGCCGGTGCTGGGACGCGGCAAGAACCAGGACATCAAGGCCATCCGCGGCTCGACGCCCGATCCGCTCAACCGCCCCAAGGGCTGCCAGTTCGCCGACCGCTGCGACTTCGCGGTGGCGCAGTGCCAGCAGATGCCCGCGGAAACCCACATCACGCCGACCCACCGGGTCATGTGCTGGCGCTACAAGGAGCTTGCCGCGCATGGCTGAGAACAAGGACGTCATCCTGCGGCTGCGCGGGGTCAAGGCGCATTTCCCGGTCAAGGCCGGCGTGTTCAAGCGCACGGTGGGCCATGTGCGGGCCGTCGACGGCGTCGATATCGACGTCTATCGCGGCGAGGTGCTGGGGCTGGTGGGCGAGAGCGGCTGCGGCAAGACCACGCTGGGCAAGGCCATCCTGCAGCTGGTGCGCCCGACCGCCGGCGAGATCACCTATCGCTCGCCTGAGGACGAGGAAGCCGACCTCACCAAGCTCGACAACGAGGGCCTGACCCCGTTCCGCAAGCGCCTGCAGATCGTCTTCCAGGACCCGCATTCCTCGCTCAATCCGGCCTTCACGATCTTCGGTTCGCTCGAGGATCCGCTGAAGAAGTACGGCGTCAAGTCGCGCGAGGAGCGGCGCAAGATCATCGGCGACCTGCTCGAGGCGGTGAACATGCGGCGCGAGTACATGGACCGCTATCCGCACGAGTTCTCGGGCGGGCAGCGCCAGCGCATCGGCATCGCCCGGGCGCTCAGCATCGAGCCGGAACTGATCGTCTGCGACGAGGCGGTGAGCGCGCTCGACGTCTCGATCCAGGCGCAGGTGCTGCAGCTCCTGATGAAGCTCAAGGCGGAGCGGAACCTCACCTACATCTTCATCACCCACGACCTCAGCGTCACCGAGTACATCTGCGACCGGGTGGCGGTGATGTACCTGGGGAAGGTGGTGGAGCTCTGCCGCTCCGAAGACCTCTTCGCCAACAACCTCCATCCCTATACCGAGGCGCTGCTCTCGGCCATTCCGGTGGCCGATCTCGACAAGAAGAGCGACCGCATCGTGCTCAACGGCGACGTGCCGAGCCCGGTCGATCCGCCCTCGGGCTGCCCGTTCCATCCGCGCTGCCGCTACGCCAAGGACGTCTGCCGATCCGTCGTGCCGCCCTTGAAGCGCTATCGCACCGACGGACACGACCATTTTGCCGCCTGCCATCTCATCGATCAGCCGGAAGCGACGGAAGAGCCCGCCGCCATTCCGGCCTGACCAATCAACCGGAGCCACAATTGTCCGCACTTTCCTCGATCACCGGCGTCCTGCCGGCGCTGGTCACCCCGTTCGACGAGAACGAGGCGTTCGACGAGGGGCGCATGCGCGCCGTCGTCGATTTCCTCATCGGCCGCGGGGTGCATGGCCTCTACGTCACCGGCAGCACCGGCGAGGCCTTCATGATGTCGCCCGAAGAGCGCAAGCGCGTGCTCGAGGTGGTGATGGACGAGGTGAAGGGCAGGGTGCCGGTCGTCGCCCATATCGGCGCCATCAGCACGCAGCTCTCGATCGACCTCGCGCGCCATGCCGAGAAGGCCGGCGCCAATGCGCTGTCCTCGGTGCCGCCCTTCTACTGGGGCTTCTCGCAGGACCAGATCGTTTCCTACTACACCGACATCACCGCCTCGACCGGGCTGCCGATGTGCGCCTACAACGTGCCGCTGGCGGGGCTGTTCGGCTTCGACCTGATCAAGCGGCTGGCCGATATCCCGGGCGTCGAGGGCATCAAGTACACGGCCACGACGCATCACGACATCATGCGCATGAAGACCGAGATCGGCTCGGATTTCGTGATCTATTCGGGCGCCGACGAGATGGCGATGTCGGGGCTGGGCTTCGGCGCCGACGGCATCATCGGCAGCTTCTACAACGCGATCCCGGAAGTCTATCTGGCGCTCTACGAGGCGGTGCGCGCCGGCGACATGGAGAAGGCGAAGAGCCTGCAGGAAGTCGGCAATGCCGTCATCTTCTTCAGCCTCGCGCGCAACCCCATCGCCGCCATCAAGCGCGCCATGGCCTGGCAGGGCGCCGATGCCGGCTATTGCCGCAAGCCCTTCGGCAACTTCTACAGCGCTGCCGAGGAGGAGAAGCTCAAGGACGAGTTCCGCGCCTTCAAGGCGGAGCGCGGGCTGAGCGGCGTCCACTTCCTCGACGCGATCTGATCCCATGGGCCTCACGATCAAGGCGCGGCCGCTCGACGCCGCCGCGCTCGCTCCCTACGCCACCGTCCTCAGCGCGCCGGACGGCAAGGCGCGCGTCGTATCCGAAGTGATGGCGCGGGGCGACGTGCCCGGCGCCCATGCCTTCACCATCCTCTGCCCCAAGCCGGTGAGCGGTCCGGTGACCATCGCGGCGCTGGAGCGGCATCCGCATTCGACCCAGAGCTTCGTGCCGCTCAAGGTCGGGACGCTGGCTGATCGTCGTGGCGCCCAAGCTGGCGAGCGGCGACCCGGATCTCTCGGGGGCGCTCGCCTTCATCGCCGGCCCGGAGGATGCGATCTGCATCGGGCAGGACGTCTGGCATGCGGGCCTCACCGTCTTCGACCAGGAAGCGCAGTTCGGCATGATCATGTGGAAGGCGGAGAACGGCGAGGACGGCGTGCTGCACCAGCTGCCCGAGGCGCTCGCGATAGAGCCCTAGCAGGCCTTGCCCGCCCGCAAACCGGTGGCTACGGTGCCGCCGATGAGCGATTGCGATGCCCGGGCACAGCGTTAGTCAAAGACCCGATCCCGGCCATGCCGGGATCGAGCAGGCGCTGGGCGCGTTCAGCCTGCTGCGCGACTACTTCCAGGGCGCGATCGTCGTCGATACCGCGTCCCGGATCACCTGGATCGACCAGCGCTACCGCGAGCTGCTGAAGCTTGCGCCAGACTTCGATCCCACCGGGGTGCCGGTCGAGGAGGTGATCCCGAACTCGCTGCTGCGCCGGGTGGTCGAGACCGGCAAGCCCATCCTGCTCGATATCATGCGCTTCGACGACCGGCAGTTCGTCGTCTGCCGCATCCCGTTCAAGGACGAGGAGGGCAGGATCGAGGGAGCCATCGGCTTCGTCTTCTACGACAATGTCGACTACCTCGAGCCGATCCTCGAAAAGTTCGAGACGCTGCAGAAGCAGCTGAGCCGCGCGCAGGCGGCGCTGACGCGCGAGCGGCAGACCAAGTACTCGCTGTCGAGCTTCGTGGGCGCCAGCGATGCGGTGAAGGAGCTGAAGTCGCAGGTCCGCCGCTTCGCCCTGCGCGAGGGCGCGGCGCTGATCCTGGGCGAGACCGGCACCGGCAAGGAGCTGCTCGCGCACGCCATCCACCAGCAGTCGGACCGCGCCGAGGGCCCGTTCGTCGCCGTCAACGTGCGCGGCGGTGCCCGAGCAATTGCTCGAGGCCGAGTTCTTCGGCGTCGCGCCCGGCGCCTTCACCGGCGCCGACCGGAAGCAGCGCCCGGGCAAGTTCGAGCTCGCCCATGGCGGGACGCTCTTCCTCGACGAGATCGGCGACATGCCGGCGGCGATCCAGGCCAAGTTCCTGCGCGTGCTGCAGGAAGGCGAGGTCGAGGCGCTCGGCTCCAACGTCGTCCGGCAAGGTCGATGTCCGCATCATCGCGGCGACCTCGCAGGATCTCGAGGCCAAGGTGGCGGACAAGTCGTTCCGCGCCGACCTCTACTACCGCATCGCCGTGCTCACCGTCCGCATCCCGCCGCTTGCGGGAGCGGCGGGAGGACATCGCGATCCTCTGCGAAACGCTGCTCGAGCAGACCATGCGCGCGCCGGGCCAGCGCGGCTGGGTGCTGCTGCCCGAGGCGATGCGCCTGCTCGAGTCGCACGACTGGCCCGGCAACGTGCGCGAGCTCAGGAACGTCCTCGAACGCGCCGCGGCGCTCGCCCCGTCCGAAGTGCTCGATGCCGCCGCCATCCGCCGGGCCATGCCGCAACTGGCCCCGCGGCCGGCGCCGCCGTCGACCGTCGCCAGCACCGGCGACCTCGCGAGCCGACTCGCCGAGGCGGAGCGCGAGGCCATCCTCGCCGCGCTCGATGCCAGCCAGGGCGAAAAGCTCGCCGCCGCCCGGCGCCTCGGCGTGTCGCGGTCGCAGTTCTACGAGAAGCTGCGCCGGCACAACATCACGTCCTGAATCCCGGATTAGTGTCCGGATGTCCGGACAGTGGCGGGTCCGCATCTCGGCAGCCCCCAGCAGATCCGGCGTTTTCGCGGTTTGGCACGGAACTTGAAACGTCTTCCGCAATCGCCGGCTGCCAAGGCCGGGGCTTGGGGGAGAAGGGCGTGCAGAACGGCAGGCGGGTAGCGCTGGTCACCGGTTCGACCAGCGGCATCGGGCTCTCGATCGCGCAGAAATTCGCGCGGCTGGGCCATGCCGTGGCGCTCAACAGCTTCGAGCCCGAGGCCGAGGTGGCCGACGCGCTGGTCTCCTTCGGCAATGCCGAGGTGCGCTATTTCCAGGCCGACCTCGCCGATCCCGACGCGGCGTTCCGGCTGGTGGGCGAGGTGATCGAGGCCTTCGGCCGGCTCGACATCCTCGTCAACAATGCCGGCGTGCAGAAGGTCGCCCCCATCGAGGACGTTCCCGCCGGCCGACTGGGACCATATCCGCGCCGTCAGCCTGGATTCGGCTTTCCACACCATCCGCGCCGCGCTGCCCGGCATGGCCGAGCGCGGCTGGGGGCGGATCATCAACGTCGCCTCGGCGCACGGCCTGCGCGCCTCGCCCTTCAAGTCGGCCTATGTGGCGACCAAGCACGGCGTCGTCGGCCTCACCAAGACGGTGGCGCTGGAGGCGGCGGAGAAGGGGATCACCGTCAATGCCATCTGCCCCGGCTACGTGTGGACGCCGCTGGTGGCGAAGCAGGTCGCCGACCAGGCCCGCGTCCACAAGATGACCGAGGAGGAGGTGATCCGGAACGTCATGCTCGCACCGCAGCCGACCCGCCGCTTCGTGCAGCCCGACGAGATCGCCGAGCTCGCCGCCTATCTCTGCGGCGACATGGCCCGGTCGATCACCGGTTCCGCCATTTCGATCGACGGAGGCTGGACCGCCAAATGAGCGCGAACGGCGACGTCATCCTCAGGGCCGAGGGCCTCACCAAGCGCTTCGGCGGCTTCACGGCCGTGAGCAATGTCGACCTCACGGTCGCGCGCGGCACCATCCATGCGCTGATCGGGCCGAACGGCGCCGGCAAGACCACCTGCTTCAACCTGCTGACCAAGTTCCTGCAGCCGACGCGGCGGCACCATCCTCTACAAGGGCCGCGACATCACCCGGACCGCAGCCGGCCGAGATCGCGCGGCTCGGCCTGGTCCGCTCGTTCCAGATCTCGGCGGTGTTCCCGCAGCCTGAGCGTGCTGGAGAACGTCCGCATCGCGCTGCAGCGCCGGCGCGGCGACAGTTTCGATTTCTGGCGCTCCGAGCAGGCGCTGACGACGCTTCGACGACGGCGGCGCTGCAGCTGGCTCGAGGCTGTCGGCCTCACCGACTTCGCCGTCGACTCCGGCCGGCGAGCTCTCCTACGGCCGCAAGCGCGCGCTGGAGATCGCCACGACGCTGGCGCTCGATCCCGAGATGCTGCTGCTCGACGAGCCGATGGCCGGCATGGCGCAGCGAGGATGTCGACGCGCATCGCGGCGCTGATCCGCCGCGTCTCGAAGAACCGCACCATCCTGATGGTCGAGCACAATCTCTCGGTCGTCGCCGACGCTGTCCGACCGCATCACCGTGCTGGCCCGCGGCCAGGTGCTGGCCGAGGGCGACTACGCCACGGTCTCGCAAGGATCCGCGCGTGATCGAGGCCTATATCGGGGCCGGCCATGCACTGAGGCCGCTGCAAGCGCCGCCCCGCCGCCGCAGCCGCGCCGCTGCTCGCGGTGCGCGACCTCCACGGCTGGTACGGCGAGAGCCACGTGCTGCACGGCATCGACTTCGACGTCGCGCCGGGCGAGGTGGTGACGCTGCTCGGCCGCAACGGCGCCGGCAAGACCACGACGCTCAAGGCGATCATGGGCATCCTCGGCAAGCGCAAGGGCTCGGTGCAGCTTCGGCGGGCGCGAGACGATCGGGCTGCCCGCCGCGCGCCATCGCCCGGCTCGGCATCGCCTTCTGCCCGGAGGAGCGCGGCATCTTCGCCAGCCTCTCGGTCGAGGAGAACCTGATGCTGCCGCCGCAGGTGCGGCCGGGCGGGCTCAGCCGTCGACGAGATCTTCGACGCTGTTCCCGAACCTCAAGGAGCGGCTGCGCAGCCAGGGCACCAAGCTCTCGGGCGGCGAGCAGCAGATGCTGGCGATCGGCCGCATCCTGCGCACCGGCGCCAAGCTGCTGCTGCTCGACGAGCCGACCGAGGGCCTCGCCCCGGTCATCGTCCAGCAGATCGGCCGCACGCATCGCGAGGCTGAAGCAGCGACGGCTTCACCATCATCCTGGTCGAGCAGAACTTCCGCTTCGCCGCGACGGTCGCCGACCGCCACTACGTCGTCGAGCAGGGCAGGGTGATCGACAAGATCCCCAATGCCGAGCTCGAGCGCCAACATCGACAAGCTGCACGCCTATCTCGGCGTCTGACGCCAGACGCCGATAACGCGCAGGCCGATCACGGAGGAGAACGTCATGATACTGACCAGGGCGACTGCTGCTTTCGCCGCGGCGCTCGCTGCTTCTGCCGGCGCACCCGCCCTCGCCGACACATCGGTGAAGATCGGCGTGCTGAACGACCGCTCCGGCATCTATGCCGACCTCTCCGGCGAGGGCTCGGTGATCGCCGCCAGGATGGCGGTCGAGGACTTCAAGGCCGCCGACAAGGGCATCAAGGTCGAGATCGTCTCGGCCGACCACCAGAACAAGCCCGACGTCGGCTCCAACATCGCCCGGCAGTGGTACGACCAGGACGGCGTCGACCTGATCGTCGACGTGCCGACCTCCTCGGTCGGCGCTGGCCGTCAGCGAGATCACCACGGAGAAGAACAAGGTCTTCATGAACTCCGGCGCCGGCACCGTCCGACCTCACCGGCCGCAAGTGCTCGCCCAACACCATCCACTGGACCTACGACACCTGGGCGCTGGCCAAGGGCACCGGCGGCGCCATGGTGAAGGCCGGCGGCGACAGCTGGTTCTTCCTCACCGCCGACTACGCCTTCGGCCATGCGCTCGAGCGCGACACCATCGGCCGTCGTCAAGGCGGCCGGCGGCAAGGTGCTCGGCGCGGTCAAGCATCCCGTTCCCGGGCACCGACTTCTCGTCCTTCCTGCTGCAGGCGCAGGCCTCCGGGCGCCAAGGTGATCGGCCTCGCCAATGCCGGCGGCGACACGATCAACACGATCAAGCAGGCCGCCGAGTTCGGCATCACCGCAGGGCGGCCAGACGCTCGCCGGCCTGCTGGTCTTCATCACCGACGTCCACGCGCTCGGCCTGCAGACGGCGCAGGGGCTGGTCCTGACCGAAGCCTTCTACTGGGACCTCAACGACCAGACCCGCGCCTGGTCGGAGCGCTTCGCCAAGCAGAACGGCGGCAAGATGCCGACCATGGTCCAGGCCGGCGTCTATGCCGGCGTGCTGCACTACCTGAAGGCGGTCGAGGCCACCGAGCGGCAAGGACACCGCCGCCGTGATGGCCAAGATGAAGGAGACTGCCGACCGACGACCCGCTGTTCGGCAAGGGCGACGATCCGCGCCGACGGCCGCAAGATCCACGACATGTACCTGTTCGAGGTCAAGACGCCGGCCGAGTCGAAGGGCCCGTGGGACTACTACAAGACCGCTCGCCACCATCCCGGCGGCCGAGGCCTTCCGCCCGCTCGCCGAGGGCGGCTGCCCGCTGGTCAACGGCTGATCCCTCCCCGGGGGCGCGCTTCGGCGTGCCCGCTTTCCCGCCTCGCGAGGATGACTGAATGTTCGAGCTCTTCGGCATTCCGCCGCAGGCGCTGTTCGGCCAGCTGCTGCTCGGGCTGATCAACGGCTCGTTCTACGCGCTGCTGAGCCTCGGCCTCGCGGTGATCTTCGGCCTGCTCAACATCATCAACTTCACCCACGGCGCGCAGTACATGATGGGCGCCTTCGTCGCCTGGATGCTGCTGACCTATCTCGGCATCGGCTACTGGTGGGCGCTGCTGCTGGCGCCGCTCATCGTCGGCGCGATCGGCATCGTGCATCGAGCGGCTGCTGATCTCGCGGCTCTACCAGCTCGACCATCTCTACGGCCTGCTGCTGACCTTCGGCCTGGCGCTGATCATCCAGGGCCTGTTCCGCAACCAGTACGGCGTCTCGGGCCTGCCCTACGCGATCCCGCCGGAGCTGCGCGGGCGGCCAGAATCTCGGCTTCATGTTCCTGCCGAACTATCGCGGCCTGGGTGGTCGTCGCCTCGCTCGTCGTCTGCCTCGCCACCTGGTTCGCTGATCGAGAAGACCAAGCTCGGCGCCTATCTGCGCGCCGCGACCGAGAACCCGACCCTGGTCCAGGCCTTCGGCATCAACGTGCCGCGCCTGGTCACGCTGACCTACGGCTTCGGCGTCGCGCTCGCGGCGCTTCGCCGGCGTGCTGGCCGCGCCGATCTATTCGGTCAACCCGAACATGGGCGCCGACCTCATCATCGTCGTCTTCGCCGTCGTCGTGATCGGCGGCATGGGCTCGATCCTCGGCTCCATCGTCACCGGCTTCGCGCTCGGCCTCGATCGAGGGCCTGACCAAGGTCTTCTACCCGGAGGCGCTCGGCCGACGGTGATCTTCGTCATCATGGCGATCGTGCTGCTGGTGAAGCCGGCCGGCCTGTTCGGGAGGACCGCATGACCGATCGCCGACAGCCGAAGCCGTCGCCGGCGCAGCCTCGCCGCGTCGCGGCACGCCGCGGCACCACGTGGCTGATCTTCGCCGGGCTCGCTCGCCCTGCTGCTGGTCGCGCCCTTCGTGCTCTATCCCGTCTTCCTGATGAAGGTGCTGTGCTTCGCGCTGTTCGCCTCGCCTTCAACCTGCTGCTCGGCTATGGCGGGCTGCTCTCCTTCGGCCACGCCGCCTATTTCGGCATGGCGAGCTATGTCACGCGCGCATGCGGCCAAGGTCTGGGGGCTGACGCCGGAGCTCGCGATCCTGCTCGGCACCGGCGGCAGCGGCCGCTGCTCGGGCTCGTCTTCGGCGCGCTCGCCATCCGCCGCCAGGGCATCTACTTCGCGATGATCACGCTGGCGCTCGCGCAGATGGTGTTCTTCTTCTCGCTGCAGGCGCCGTTCACCGGCGGCGAGGACGGCATCCAGGCCGTGCCGCGCGGCCAGCTGTTCGGCCTGATCGACCTCGCGCAACGACCGTGACGCTCTACTTCGTCGTGCTGCTGATCTTCTTCGGCGGGCTGCTGCTGATCTACCGCATCATCCACTCGCCCTTCGGCCAGGTGCTGAAGGCGATCCGCGACAACGAGCCGCGCGCGATCTCGCTCGGCTACCGGGTCAACCGCTACAAGCTCGCCGTGTTCGTGCTGTCGGCGACGCTGGCCGGGCTCGCCGGCGCCACCAAGGCCATCGTCTTCCAGCTCGCCTCGCTCACCGACGTCTACTGGACGATGTCGGGCGAGGTGGTGCTGATGACGCTGGTCGGCGGCATCGGCACGATCTTCGGCCCGATCGTCGGCGCCGCTCGTCATCGTCACCATGGAGAACTACCTCGCCGGCTTCGGCGCCTGGGTGACGATCGTCCAGGGCGTCGATCTTCGTCATCTGCGTGCTGCTGTTCCGCGAAGGCATCGTCGGCGTCATCGCCCGCTGGACCAGGAAGTCGCTTTGACCACCTCTACCGTCATCGTCGCCGCGCGGCGCACCCCGATCGGCTCGCTCAACGGCGTGCTGACACCGCTCCTCGGGCACGAGCTCGGCGCCATCGCCATAAGGGCCGCCATCGCGGATGCCGGCATCGCGCCGGACGAGGTCGAGGAGACCATTCTCGGGCAGGTGCTGACCGGCGGGCAGGGGATGAACCCGGCGCGCCAGGCCGCCCGCCAGGCCGGCATCGGCGACGGCGCGCCGGCGGCGCTGGTCAACCAGGTCTGCGGCTCCGGCCTCCGAGCCGTGGCCCTGGCGCATCAGCAGATCGCCACCGGCAGCGCCGGCATCGTCGTCGCCGGCGGCCAGGAATCGATGACCAACGCCCCGCATGTCGCGGTGCTGCGGCAGGGTAGGAAGCTCGGCGACATCAGCTTGCGCGACACGGTGGCGAGCGATGGGCTCAACGACGCGTTCTACGGCTATCCCATGGGGATGACGGCCGAGAACGTCGCCCGCAACCACCAGATCGGCCGCGCGGCGCAGGACGAGTTCGCGCTCGCCTCGCAGCAGAAGGCCTCGGCCGCGAGCCGGGCAGGGCGCTTCGCCGACGAGATCGTGCCGGTCTCGTTCGAGACCCGCAAGGGCACCGTGACCGTCGATGCCGACGAGCACATCCGCCACGACGCGAGCCTCGAGGCGATGGCGCGGCTGAAGCCTGCCTTCGACGCCGCCGGCACCGTCACCGCCGCCAATGCCTCGGGCATCAACGACGGCGCCGCGGCGCTGGTGCTGATGAGCGAGGCCGAGGCCGCCTGCCGCGGGATCACGCCGCTCGCCCGCATCGCTTCCTGGGCACATGCCGGCATCGATCCGCAGGTGATGGGGCTCGGCCCCATCCCGGCGAGCCGCAAGGCGCTGGAGCGGGCCGGATGGCGGGGCGACGAGGTCGACCTGTGGGAGATCAACGAAGCTTTTGCCGCGCAGAGCATCGCGGTCGTCTCGGAGCTCGGGCTCGATCCCGGGCGCGTCAACGTCAACGGCGGCGCCATCGCGCTGGGCCACCCGATCGGCGCCTCGGGCGCCCGCGTGCTGGTGACGCTGCTGCACGAGATGAGGAAGCGCGATGCGAAGCGCGGCGTCGCGACGCTCTGCATCGGCGGCGGCATGGGAATCGCGCTGGCGGTGCAGCGTGACTGAGAGCGGCGAGATCCTCTGGCAACCCTCGGCCGAGCGCATCGCCGCGAGCGCGCTCGCCCGCTTCGCCATGGAGATCGGGTTCGATCCGACCGACTATGCCGGTCTCCACCGCTGGTCGGTCACCGAGCCCGAGGCGTTCCATTCGCGCCTCTGGGACTTCCTCGGCATCGTCGGCGAGAAGGGCAGCCGCGCCTATCTACCCGGTCGCGACCAGATCGACACCCGCTTCTTCCCCGAGGCGAAGCTCAACTATGCCGAGAACCTGCTCGCCCGCCCCGGCTCCGGCCCCGCCATCATCGCGCACCGCGACGACGGCACCCGGCGCGAGCTGAGCTGGGGCGAGCTCGTGGCGCTGGTCTCCCGCCTGTCGCAGGCGATGACCGCGGCCGGCGTCGTGCCGGGAGACCGCATCGCCGCCATCGTCACCAACGATATCGAGGCGATCGCCTCCTATCTCGCGACCGCCGCCATCGGCGCCGTCTGGGCCTCGTGCTCGCCCGATTTCGGCCCCTCCGGCGCGGCCGACCGGCTCGCCCAGATCGGCCCGAAGCTGCTGCTGGCGGTGCCGGGCTACGGCTACTCGGGCAAGCGCTTCGACATCACGCCGAGCATCAACGCCGTCGCTGAGGCGGCGGATATTGCGCAGATCGTGCTGCTCGGCGAGCTGCCCCCCGGCGCCTCCTATGCGCGGCCGGCGGTGACCCTCGCCGAGTGGATCGCGCCCTTCGCACCGGCCCCGATCCGCTTCCACCGGCAGGGGTTCGATGCGCCGCTGGCGATCCTTTTCTCCTCCGGCACCACCGGCAAGCCCAAGTGCATCATCCACCGGGCCGGCGGGCTGCTGCTGCAGCACAAGAAGGAGCACGTGCTGCATTGCGACGTGCGGCCGGGCGATCGGCTGTTCTACTTCACCACCTGCGGCTGGATGATGTGGAACTGGCTGGTGACCGGCCTTGCCGCCGGGGCGACGCTGGTCACCTATGACGGCAACCCCGCCTATCCGGAGCACACGCGGCTGCCGGACCTGATCGACGCCGAACAGATCGCGATCTTCGGCACCTCGGCCAAGTACATCGATCTCTGCCGCCAGTCCGGCCTCGCCGTGCGCGCGACGCACCGGCTGGCCTCGCTGCGCGCCATCCTCTCCACCGGCTCACCGCTCCTGCCGGAGGGTTTTGACCACATCTACCAGAACTGGAAGTCGGACCTGCATCTCGCCTCGATCTCGGGCGGCACGGACATCTGCGCCTGCTTCCTCGGCGGCGTGCCGACCCAGCCGGTGCGGCGCGGCGAGCTGCAGGGCCCGATGCTGGGGATGGATATCGCGACCTTCGACGGCGCCGGCCACCCCGTCACCGGCGAGCCGGCAGAGCTCGTCTCGCGCGCCGCCCATGTTTCGATGCCGCTGGGCTTCTGGGGCGACAGCGATAACGCCCGCTACCGCGCCGCCTATTTCGAGCGGTTCCCCGGAGTCTGGACGCATGGCGATTTCGCCGAGCAGCGCCCCTCGGGCGGCTTCGTCATCCAGGGCCGCTCAGACACCACCCTGAACCCGGGCGGCGTCCGCATCGGCACGGCGGAGATCTACCGGCAGGTCGAGATCATCCCCGAGGTGCTGGAGGCGGTGGCCGTCGGCCAGCACTGGAACGGCGACCAGCGCATCGTGCTGTTCGTTCGCTTGCGCGGCGAGACGACCCTCACCGAGGAGCTGGCGCAGCGCATCCGGCAGCAGATCCGGAAAGGCGCCACGCCGCGGCATGTGCCTGCCGTCATCGTCGCGGTGCGCGATATTCCGCGCACGCGCTCGGGAAAAATCTCCGAGATCGCGGTGCGCGATGCCATCCACGGCCGCGCCATCGCCAACGACACGGCCCTGGCCAACCCCGAGTGCCTGGAGCTCTACAGGCAGCTTCCGGAACTGGCCGGCTGAGCCGGTCAGGCCGGGCGGGTCACTTCGTCCTTGAGCTGGGCCAGCTCGCTCTCGGCGCGCAGCGCGCGGTCGCGCCAGTCGGCGATGGTGAGGCCGTCGAGCCGGTCGGCGTCGGCGGGCTCGACAGGCTCGGGCGGCTCGGCGCCGGTCAGCCGGGCGTGGAGGGCGACGACATAGTCGGCATCATCGGCGTGCAGGTTCCCTGCCTCGAACTCGGCGAGCATGCGGTTGAGGTCGGCGGTGGTGTCCTCGTTCATCTGGCCGGAAGCCAGCAATTCCTTGATCAGCACGTCGGCCTGCACGGATTCGTCTCCTTGGTTCGTTGGCGCACCATATAGTGCATGGGAAACGGGGAGGATAGGTTTGCTCAGCCCGCCGCCGGCGGCGCGGTGCGGAAGCCGCGGCTGAGATAGGCCGAGCCGGCGATGCCGAAGCGCCAGGGCAGGTCGGCCGCCTTGGTGATGCCGATGCGCGGCCCGATCACCAGCGGGTGCGGGCCGGTGGCCGGGCGGAAATCGAAGGGCGGCTGGTCGAGGCCAAGCCCGTCCTGTTCCTTGTGCAGAGCCAGCGCCTCGCAGAGCTTGCCGGGCCCGGAGCAGAGGTTGCGCGGCTCGGCGAGGCCGCGGCGCTGCTGCATGAGCTCGATCCCGGCGAGCGGCTCGATGGCGCGGATCAGCACCGCGGAGGCATCGGCGCAGACCAGGTTGAAGCACCAGTGGATGCCGTAGGAGCGGTAGATGTAGACGTGGCCCGGGCCGAGGAACATCGAGGCGTTGCGCGGGGTGGGGCCGCGGTGCGCATGCGAGGCGGGCTCGGTGGGGTGATAGGCCTCGGTCTCGGTGATGCGGCCGCCGACGCCGTTCACATAGATTTCGGCGCCCAGCAGGTCGCGGGCGACTTCGGTGACTTCGCGGGAGAAGTAGTGCTGGAGGTCGGAGGCGGGCATCTGGCCGGCAATGTGGAGCGGTTGCCGCCGCGGGACAAGCCCGTCAGACCTTCTTGGTCGTCTTGTTCTGGATGCGCGTCGCGGCGATGCGCAGGGTGAGATTGACCGATTCGCCGGTCTGCGCGATGCCGCCGCCGATGAGGTTGGCATTGAGTGCCGCGCTCGAACTCGAGATCGGCCTTGACCCAAGCGCGGCGCTTCTCGCGCGCCGCCTCCATCTCGTTGTGGAGCGAGGCGCGGGGGAGCCAGTTCATGGTGCGCTTCTGGACAATCATGCCGACCAAGCTGCACCGCGTCGATGAACGAAACGTTAACGCCGCCTGAAGGCTTGCCCGAGCCGGCAAACCCGTGACATGGCTTGCCTATCGGGAGGCGGCATGGCGGACTCTCTGAAATTCGGAACCAGCGGCCTGCGCGGCCTCGCAACGGACCTCACCGGCGGCGCGGCGCGGCGCTATGCGGCGGCGTTCCTCGCGCATCTTGGCACGCCTCCCGGCGGACGGGTGTATCTGGGGCGGGACCTCAGGGCCTCGAGCCCGGCGATCGCGGCCGACTGCGCCGTGGCGATCCGGGCGGCGGGGCTGGTGCCGGTCGATTGCGGCGTGCTGCCGACGCCGGCGCTGGCGCTCCATGCCATGGCGCTCGGCGGGCCGGCGATCATGGTGACCGGCAGCCACATCCCGGCGGACCGGAACGGGCTGAAGTTCTATTCGCCGCGGGGCGAGATCACCAAGGAAGACGAAGCCGGGATCGCGGCGGCGCTCGGCGAGGCCGTGCCGGAAGCGGAGGGGCGGACGGAGGACGGCTATGCGGCGGCCGGCGACCGCTATCGGCAGCGCTACCGGCACCTGCTGCCGCCGGGCACGCTTGCGGGGCTGGCGCGTCGGGGTGTTCGAGCATTCCTCGGTGGCGCGCGACCTGCTGGTCTCGCTGCTGACGCGGGCCGGGGCGCGAGGTGGTGCGGCTCGAGCGGTCCGAAGACTTCGTCGCGGTGGACACCGAGGCCTTCTCCGACCCGATCTATGCGGCGCGCGAGGCGTGGATCGCCGACGCACCGGCTCGACGCCGTGGTCTCCACCGACGGGGACGGGGACCGGCCGCTGGTGATCGACGGGGAGGCCGAGTTCGTGCGCGGCGACGTGCTGGGGATGATCGCGGCGCGCTTCGTCGGGGCGAGCCGGGTGGTGACGCCGGTCACCTCCAACTCGGCGATCGAGGGCGTCGGCTGGTTCGCCGAGGTCGAGCGGACGCGGGTCGGCTCGCCCTATGTCATCGCGGCGATGGAGGAGAAGCCGGATGGCGTGGTCGTCGGCTTCGAGGCCAATGGCGGCACGCTGCTGGGCAGCGACGTGGTGGTCGAGGGGGTGAAGCTGAGCGCACTGCCGACGCGCGATGCGGTGCTGCCGATCCTCGCCGCGCTGGGCTCGGCGGCCCGGGCCGGCACGACGCTGGCGGCGCTGGTCGCCTCGCTGCCGGTCCGCGCGGCGCTGAGCGACCGGCTGGCGGAGGTGCCGGGGGAGCGGAGCGCGGAGCTGCTGCGGCGGCTCGCGGACGAGCCGGATTTCGCCGCGAGTTTCTTCGCGCCGGTGGGCGGGATCAGCAGCGTGTCGGCGATCGACGGGCTGCGGTTCACGCTGGGCACGGGCGACGTCGTCCACTACCGGGCGTCGGGCAATGCGCCGGAGCTCAGGTGCTATGTCGAGGGGGCGACGCCGGAGCGGGCGGGGAGTTGCTGACGTGGGGGCTGGAGGCTGCGGCCAAGGTGGTAGCGTGCCGCCTCGTGGACACTCAGCATGAGGGCGAGGATCGAGGTCCGACGACCGTGCTCATGGACCTCATCCTGACAGTCAGCACGAGGCGCAGGCATGAGCTACTCCCGCGCCACCACGAACGCCGCGGCCCCGGCCATGATCGCGGCGGCGGTGCGGTTGAGGTTGCGCAGCGCCCGGGTGGAGGTGAAGAAATCGCGGGCCGCCGCCGCGAGCCCGGCATAGCCGCAGCCGATGATCAGCAGCACCAGCACGACGATGACGGTCAGCTCGGTGAAGCCGAGCACGGTGATCGGCTGGTCGAGCGGCACCACGGTGGGCAGCAGCGCCAGGTAGAAGACGATGGTCTTGGGGTTGCCCATGGTCAGCGCGAGGCCGGAGAGGAAGGTCTTCCAGGCGTTGGCGTCGCGCTTGGCGCCGATCTGCTCCGAGCCGGGCTTCGCGGTCCAGAACTGCCAGGCGATGTAGAGCAGGTAGAGCGCGCCGCCCCAGCGCACCAGCAGGAACACCGGGCCGAACCAGGTGGCGATGGCGGCAAGCCCGAACAGCGCGAACACCAGGTAGATCAGGTCGCCGGCGAGAATGCCGAGGACCATCGGAAACGCCGCCCGGAACCCGCCGCCCAGCGCCCGCGCCACCACCGCGGCAACGCCCGGGCCGGGAACGAGCACGGCAATGGCATAGGCGATGGTGAAGGCGCTGAGGGTGACCAGATCCATGGGGGATTTCCTGCGGGAACGCGGGGGGTTCTAGCGGTCGGGCTGCGGGGTGGCAAGGCGGGGGCGCGCGCTCGCGCGCGTCGGCTCCAGACCCCCCACCCACTGTCACCCCGGCGCAGGCCGGGGCCCATCCTGGGACGTCACCACGTCACTGCCGGCTGAGAGATCTCAGGCTGGGTTCCCGCCTGCGCCGGAATGACATCGTGGGAGGTGGCGAGGTCGGGCCGAGCCTGGGCCCTCCTGCTTCGACAAGCTCAGCATGAGGGCTCACACATCACGGCAGCCGGCTCAGCCGCTCCCGGATCAGCTCATAAAACCCCTCGGCGTCGCCCGAGCGCAGGAAATGCACGTTGCGGACGCGGCCGGTGACGCCCCAGTAGTCGGCGACGGTCATGCCCATGGTCAGCTCGCTCGCCGTCTCGATGGTGACGTTGATGTGCCGGCCCTCGAACAGCTCGGGCTTCAGCATGTAGGCGATGACGCAGGGGTCGTGCAGCGGGGCGCCCTGCGAGCCGTATTTGTGGACGTCGAAGCGCTCCGAGAAGCTCAGCATCTGGTAGACCGCCTCGCCGGCCTTGTTGCCGAGGGCGCGGATGCGGTCGAGCCGGTCGTGGGTGGAGAGCATCATGTGCGTCAGGTCGAGCGGCGCCATGACGATGGGGACGCCCGAGCGCAGCACCACGTCGGCGGCCTCCGGGTCGACATAGATGTTGAACTCGGCGGCGGGCGTCATGTTGCCGCCCTCGAAATAGCCGCCGCCCATCATGACGATCTCCTTGATGCGGCCGGAGATCGCGGGCTGCTTGATCATCGCCATGGCGATGTTGGTGAGCGGGCCGAGCGTCGCGAGCGTCACCGTGCCCGGGTCCTCGCGACATCAGCGTCTCGATGATGAAGTCGACGCCGTGCTGCGCCTCCAGCTGCTTTGGTCGGCAGCGGCAGGTCGGGGCCGTCGAGGCCGGTTTCGCCGTGCACGTGCTCGGCGGTGACGAGGTGCCGGCGCATCGGCCGCTCGCAGCCGGCATAGACCTTCACGTCGGTGCGGCCGGCGAGCTCGACGATCTTCAGCGCGTTGCGGGCGTTCTGCGCCAGCGACACGTTGCCGGCGACGGCGACGATGCCGAGGATGTCGAAATCCTCGGGCGAGGCCGAGCGCCATGAGCAGGGCGACGGCGTCGTCCTGGCCGGGGTCGGTGTCGATGATGATCTTGCGCTGCATGGGTTTGCCCGGGTGTCCTGAGAAACTGATTCCGCGCGCATCATAGGGTCGCGCCTCCGGGGCGTCGACGGGAGGAACCAGCCGTCCGGCCCGCGAGTTTCTGGCGCTGGAGGGTCTCCATGCTGCCACCCATGCGCCTGCGCCAACCATCGAAGGGCCTGTTGAGGGATATCTCGAACACGCAGTTCGAGCGCATCCTCGGCAATTCGGCCCAGCTCGCCATGGTCGCTGTCGGAGCGCTGGCGGTGCTCATCGCCCTCAACCTGGGCCAGCTGATCCTGGCGCCGATCTTCCTCGCCGTCGTGGTCGGGCTGATGTTCGGGCCGGTGGCGGACCTCCTCGACAAGCGGGGGGTGCCGGACGGGGTCTCGGCGGCAATCGTGGTGCTGCTGTTCCTCGCGCTGATCGCGGTCAGCGCCATCCTGTTCGCCGGTCCGGTGAGCGACTGGGCGCGGCGGATTCCCATCATCTGGAATGCCTTGCGGGCGGAACTTGCCAACTGGAAGGAACCGCTCGAGTCGATCGGGGCGCTGCAGGCGCAGGTGAAGGAGATCTTCGGCACCGACGCGGCGATGACGGTCAAGGTGGAGGACGGCGGCACGGTGCAGGACCTCGCCTTCTCGCTGCCGGCGCTGCTGGCGCAGGTGCTGATCTTCCTCGCCAGCCTCTATTTCTTCATGGCGACGCGCGACCAGATCCGCATCTTCGTGCTGTCGCTCTGCGTCAGCCGCCGGATGCGCTGGCGCACCGCCCACATCTTCCGCGACGTCGAGGAGAAGGTGTCGCGCTTCCTGCTCACCGTAAGCGTGATCAACATCGGCATGGGGGTGGCGGTGGCGATCCTCATGGCGCTGATCGGCATGCCGACGCCCATCGTCCTCGGGGCGCTGGCGGCGCTGCTCAACTTCGTGCCGTTCGTCGGGCAGGCCGTGATGGTGGTGACGCTGTTCGCGGTGGGGCTGGGCACGCTGAACGGGCTGGAGGGCGCGCTGCTGCCGGTCGGGGCCTACCTGGTGCTGAACGCGGTCGAGGGGAACTTCGTTACGCCGCACCTGCTCGGCCGGACGATGACGATCAACCCGTTCCTCATCTTCTTCGCCATCACCTACTGGCTCTGGGCCTGGGGACCGGTGGGCGGCTTCATCGCGGTGCCTTCGGTGCTGGTGCTGTCGTCGGTGCTCACCCATATCCTGCCGATCCGCCCGCCCACGCCCAGGCGCGTGCAGCGGCGGCTGGACCAGGAGGCGAGCGCGGACGTCAACCGGGCCGACGTCGCTGCCGCGGCGCCGGCGCCGAAGCGGGGCACGGTGCAGCCGCCGGCGTAGACCTGCCCGGAGGGGCAGCCTTGACGCTGTGAAATCGAGGCCTCACGCTGAGTTGCTCCAACGAGTGAGGCATCCCCATGGCAGGCGAGGCAATGACCCATGCAGCCGAGCTCGCTGCCCATGGTGGGGTCGACCTGTGGCAGGTCGCGGCGCTCCTCGCCGCCGGCGTCGTCGCGGTCGTCGTGTTCCGGCGCCTCGGGCTCGGCTCGGTGCTGGGCTATCTCGCGGCGGGCCTCGTGGTCGGGCCGTTCGGCCTGCGGCTGGTCAGCGACCCGGAGGCGGTGCTGCGCGCCGCCGAGATCGGCGTGGTGCTGTTCCTGTTCATCGTCGGGCTCGAGATGGAGCCGAGCCAAGCTCTGGGCGCTGCGCAAGCAGATCTTCGGGCTCGGCATGCTGCAGGTGACCATCTGCGGGGCGCTGCTGACCATCGTCGGCATCCTGCTGCTCGGGCTCGAGCCGGCGGTGGCGTTCGTCGCCGGCATGGGGTTCGTCCTCACCTCGACCGCCATCGTCTTGCAGCTCCTCGCCGAGCGCGGCGACCTGCAGACGCCGGGCGGGCAGAAGATCGTCTCGATCCTCCTGCTCGAGGACATCTCCATCGTCCCGCTGCTGGCGATCGTCGCGCTGCTGGCACCCGGCAGCGGCACGGAGGACGCGGCCTCGCGCTGGATCAGCGTCGGCGTCGCCGTCGGGGCCGTGGTGGCGGTGATCTTCGCCGGCCGCTGGGTGCTCAACCCGGTGTTCCGCATCCTCGCCGAATCCAGGGCCCGCGAGGTGATGACCGCCGCGGCGCTGCTGGTGGTGCTCGGGCGCCTCGCTGGTCATGGAGGCGGGCGGGCTGTCGATGGCGATGGGCGCCTTCCTCGCCGGCGTGCTGCTCTCCACCTCGACCTTCCGGCACCAGCTCGAGGCCGATGTCGAGCCGTTCCGCGGCCTGCTGCTCGGGCTGTTCTTCCTCGCCGTGGGGATGTCGCTCGACCTCGACGTGGTGCTGGCCAACTGGCAGATGGTGGCGCTGGCGGTGGTCGCGCTACATGGCTGGTCAAGGGCGCGGCGATCTACGGGCTGGCGCGCCTGCTCGGTCCGAGCCACGCCCAGGCGCTCGAGCGCGCGCTGCTGATGGCGCAGGGCGGCGAGTTCGCCTTCGTGCTCTACACCACCGCCGCCGGCGGCGGCATCCTGACGCCCGAGCTCAACGCCATGCTGACCGCGACGGTGATCATCTCGATGGTGCTGACGCCGTTCACGGTGATGCTGCTGAAGCTGCTGCCCGAGCCGCAGCAGTCGCTGGAAGGGGTCGAGCCGCCGGATGGGCTCAAGGGCAACGTGCTGGTCATCGGCTTCGGCCGTTTCGGGCAGATCGCCAGCCAGCCGCTGCTGGCGCGGGGGCTCAAGGTCGCGATCATCGACAACGACACCGACATGATCCGGGCCGCCGGGCAGTTCGGGATGAAGGTCTATTACGGCGACGGGACGCGCCTCGACATCCTGCACGCGGCAGGCGCGGCCAATGCCGACGCGATCATCGTGGCGGTGGACAAGAAGGACGACGTGCTGCGGATCGTCGAGTTGATCAAGTCGGAGTTCCCGCTGGCGAAGCTCTTCGTGCGGGCCTTCGACCGCGGCCATGCGCTGCAGCTGGTGGGTCTCGGCGTCGACTACCAGGTGCGCGAGCTGTTCGAATCCGCCCTGCAGCTCGGGAGCGGACATGCTCCGCGACATCGGGGCCAGCGACCAGGAAGTCGCCGACATCATCGAGGGCGTGCGCGAGCGCGACCGCCAGCGCTTCGCCGCCCAGCAGGCCGGCGGCATCCAGGCGGGCAGGGGCCTGCTCCTTTCCAACGCCGAGGACCAGGCGCGCGAGAGCGGCGTGGTGGCGAAGCCCTCCGAGCCCATCGACATGAGCGGCGAGCAATCCGCCAAGGTGTGAGCGACGGCCTCTCGCTTCCCGCTGCCGATTCCCACTAGATTGCCATTTTAAACGTTTGCAATCGCGGCGAGGCTGGAATCTTGGACGAGCGTGCACTGGTGTTGGCTGCGGTTCGGCAGCTTGCATTCGAGGAGTTGGTGGTCGCCCCGCTGGGCCCGAACGAGGTTCGGATCCGGACCCTCTATTCGGGCATCAGCGCCGGCACCGAGCTCAGCCAGTACCGCGGCACCTCGCCGTTCATGAACCGGCAGTGGGACGCCGGCGCGCCGCGTGTTCCGCGACGCGGCGACGCCGAGCTGGACCTTCCCGGTGCGCAATCTCGGCTACGAGGAGGCCGGCGAGATCGTCGAGGTGGGTTCCGCGGTGACGCGGCGTCAGGGTGGGCGACCGGGTGTTCGGGACCTGGGGGCACCGGACCATGCACGTGATGGCGGAAGCCGACGCGGCCGACCGGCTGATCCCGGCCGGCGCCGATCCGCGCATCGGCATCTTCAGCCATATCGGCGCGGTGGCGCTGAACGGCGTGCACGACGCGCGCATCCGGATGGGCGACCTGGTGGTGGTGTTCGGGCTGGGCGTGCCGGGCCAGATCGTGCTGCAGGCCGCGCGCGCCTCGGGCGCGACGGTGGTGGGCGTCGATCCGGTGGCGAGCCGGCGGGCGATGGCGGAGCGCCTCGGGGCCGACCGCACGCTCGATCCGACCGCGGCGCCGATCTCGGACGTCATCAAGGGCGAGACCGGCGGGCGCGGCGCCGACATCTGCATCGAGGTCTCGGGCGCGCCGGCGGCGCTGGCCGAAGCCATGCGGACCGTCGCCTATGCCAGCCGCGTCGTCGCCATGGGCTTCTTCCAGGGCGAGGCGCGCGGCCTGCATCTCGGCGACGAATTCCACCACAACCGGATCGAGCTGATCTCGAGCCAGATCTCGGGCGTGGCGCCCGACGCGAGCCATCGCTGGAGCAAGCTGCGGCTGTGGCAGACGCGCGGTGCGGCTGCAGCACGAGGGCCGGCTGAACCTGTTGCCGCTGATCACCGACACCGTGCCGTTCGACGAGGCGCCGGAGCTGTTCGCGCGCCTCGACAAGGGCGATCCGGCGATCCTGCAGTCGATGCTCCGCTTCGGAGACGCGGCATGAGGGTCGGGTTGCTGGGGGCGGGCGGCATCGGCGCCCGCCATGCGGCCGCGGTCGCGCAGGTCGAGGGGCTCGAACTGGTCGCCGCCTGCGGGCGAGACGAGACGCGGACCGCCGAGTTCGCCGCAGCGCTTCGGCGCCACCGCCTACACCGATTTCAGCCGCATGCTGGGCGAAGCCGAGCTCGAGCTGCTGATCGTCGCCCTGCCGCCCTTCGCGCATGCCGGCGAGGTCGAGGCGGCCGCGGCGGCGGGAGTGCACCTGCTGGTCGAAAAGCCCATCGCGCTCGACCTCGGGCGCGCCGAGGCGATGGTCGCGGCGAGCGCCGGCGTCGTCGCCGCCTGCGGGTTCATGTACCGGTTCGGCGATGCGACAACCCGCTGGGACGGTTTGCGCGAGGCCGGCGAAACCGGGCGGATCGCGCATTTCTCGGGCTCGTTCCACAGCAACGCGCTGCATGCGCCCTGGTGGCGCGAGCGCGAGAAGTCGGGCGGCCAGATGGTGGAGCAGCTGATCCACATCATCGACCTGGCGCGGGTCAATCTCGGCACCCCGCACACCGTCTACGCCAGGGCGGCGAACTTCTCCCACCGGGAGGTCGAGCGCTACAGCAGCGAGGACGTGAGCGCCATGATCCTCGGCTACGACGATGGCCGGGTCGGGCGTGCTGCACGCCTCCAACGCCGCGATTCCCGGGCGCTGGATGAAGGGCTGGCAGGTCGTGGGCGAGCAGATGACCGGCATTTTCGCCGACTGGAACAATGCCGAGCTGGTGCGCACCGCGGGCGAGGTGGCGAGCGAGAAGATCGCGGGCACCACCGATCCGTTCGTCGCCCAGCTGGCCGACGTCGCCGCGGCGATCCGCGAGCGCCGCCCGCCGCGCGTGCCGCTGCGCGACGGCCTCGATACCCTGCGGATCGCGCTGGCGGCCCGCCGCTCCGCCGACGAGAATCGTGAGGTGATGCTGTGAGCCTGCCGTCCATCGAGCTCGGAGGCGTCAGCCTCGGCGATTTCCAGCCGCTGCTGGATGGCGAGGTGCCGGAGCACCGCGTCGAGGCCGACGGCGTCTGGCGGCTGGCGGACGGGTCGGCGATCCGGCTGCTCAGGAGCGGCGACGAGATCACCATCGTCCTCGGCGATTTCGCCGGCGAGCGCCGCATCGCCTCGCTCGGCCTGCGCCTCAGCCGCCGGCAACGTGCGGCAATACCTGCGCAACGGCTACATGAGCTGGGACGGCAGCTATTTCGTCGAGCCGGCCAGCGCCGGCGAGGTGGCGAAGGCCGACCCGAAGCTGCTGACCGGCTACGCGATGACCGCGCTGCTGCCGCAGGGCAGGGCGGGCGCCGCGGTGCTCGGCTTCCTGCGCCACGACCGCTACCAGTCGCGCTTCCGCTTCGCCTTCGGCGAGACGCTCACCGTCGACATCGAGACGCTGATCGACCGGGTGCCGCACGCGGGCGAGGTGCGGAGCGAGACGCTGGTGCTGTTCGCCGGCCCGGAGGTCGAGCCGGCGCTGCGCCGCGTGGGCGCGACGCGTCGCCGCTGCCTCGCCGCTGCCGCCACGCGTCCCCGAGCAGCGGTTCAGCGGCTGGTGCTCGTGGTACAACCTCTATGCCTCGCTGAGCGAGCCGGTGCTGCTCGAGCATCTCGAGGCGGCCCGCCGCTTCCGCGACGAGAAGCAGGCGCCGTTCGACACCTTCCTCGTCGACGACGGTTTTACGCCCGAGATGGGCGACTGGCTGGAGTTCCGGCCGACCTTCCCGAACGGCATCAAGCCGGTGCTCGACGCGGCACGGGAGGCCGGGTTCCGGCCCGGGCTGTGGATCGCGCCGTTCATGGTCGGCAACCGCTCGAAGCTCTATCGCGAGCATCCCGACTGGGTGGTGCGGAGCCGCACGACCGGCAAGCCGCTGGCGCCGATGACCTTCTACGGCGAGTTCCGCTGGCACAAGCGCAGCGAGGAATACTACGTCCTCGACATCACGCACCCTGAGGCCGAGGCCTATATCCGCGAGGTGTTCCGCACCTGGGCGCGGGACTGGGGCTGCGGCTACTTCAAGACCGATTTCATGCATCTCGGCTCGACCTACGGGCCCGACGAGGCGGTGTGGCACCAGGACGGCCTCAGCCGCATCGAGATCTGGATGAAGATGGCGCGGCTGATCCGCGAGGAGATCGGCGACGCCCACTGGCTCTGCTGCGGCGCGCCGATCTGGGCGCCGGTGGGGCTCTGCGACGCGATGCGCATCGGCCGCGATATCGGCGTCAGCTGGAAGGGGCATTATTCGGCGGAATCGCTGCTGCGCGACCAGACGGCGCGCAATTTCGCCAACGGCGTGCTGTGGCAGGCCGACCCCGACTGCATCCTCTTGCGCGACCGCTTCCACGAGCTGAGCGACGACCAGGTGCACTCGCTCGCGACGTTCGCCGGCCTCGCCGGCGGCGTGCTGATGACCTCGGACCAGCTCGACGAAGTCCCCGAGCCGCGCCGGCAACTGCTGGCCAAGCTCGCCGGCGACGGCAGGGCCTTCACCTGCGAGTTCCCCGAGCTCGGGCGGACGGCCTTGCGCTACCGGCTAGGCACCGCGCCCAACGGCCAGCCGATGGCGGTGAGCGAGGGCGACCCGGTGCTGGTCCAGCGGGTGAGGCGGGCGGACGGCTCGGTGGTGCTGAATGTGTTCAACACCGGGGATGCGCCGGCGGAGAAGCTGGTGGGCTGGGAGCTGGCCGGGGGACGCGGGCGGGTGACGGAGGATGGGGCGGCGGTGGAGACGGGCGATGCGGGGATACGCGTTTCCCTGCGTCCGCACCAGTCGCGGGTGTTCGTCATCGGGTGATGAGGCCCCACCCTCATCCGCCCTTCGGGCACCTTCTCCCATCAAGGGAGAAGGCCAAGGAGCCGCGACCACTGCGATTGTTGCGAGCGGGATAGCCCACATTGCCTTCTCCCCCTGTGGGAGAAGGTGGCCGAATGCCGGATGAGGGGTGGGCCAGGGGCGCGGTGAGCGGACCTCGTCCTTCGCACCCCGGCCGCTCTCTCTCAGTCGTCATTGCCCGCTTCATGCGGGCAACCCATGCAAGAGGCTGGGTCGCCCGAACAAGTCGGGCGATGACGAACGAGGGGGCGGGGGATGAGGGCGGCTCCGGAACACCTCCCGTTGCACCGATGAAACGCCCTACCGCCTGCGCCGATCCCCCACCGGCCGCACCTCCGGCGCGTCGGGCAGCAGCGCCCGGATGTCCATGAACGGATAGGACGGCTCAAAGCGGAACGCCTCCGCATAGCCCGTCCCGTTGGCCTGCGCCGCGCGGAAACCGTTCAGCCGTTCCGCCATGGCGACGAACCGCTCAGGGTCCTGCGAAACATGCGCCCGGATGGCCGCCGTCTTCGTCGCGAAATGCGGCGGTGATGTCCACGAGATGCGTCGGCATGAAGCCGGCGCCCATCATCGTATCCACCCACACGACCGGCGCGGCGAAGTTGGCGGCGATGCGCACCGCGTCGCTCAGCGCGCGGTGGTCGCCGTGATAGTCGTTCGGCGCGTGGGTGATGACGAGGTCGGCGGCGCTGTCGCGGATCAGCGTGCGGAGCGCGCCGATCAGGGCCGCGTCGGCCACCAGCGCACCGTCGGGGAAACCGAGGAAGGTGGGCACCACGCCGAGCCCGGCGGCGCCGTCGATCGCCTCCTGCTGCCGGGTGGCCCGGAGTTCGGCCGGATCGCCCTTGCCGCCGGCGGCCCCGTCGGTGGCGATGGCGAGCAGCACCTCGTCGCCGCGCGCCCTGGCCGCGGCGAGGGTGCCGAACATGTAGATCTCGATGTCGTCCGGATGCGCCCCCAGGGCGAGTATTCTCATGTGGCTCTTCCCGGTCACTTCACGCCCAAGATCCCTCCCCCGCGCGGGGGAGGGAAGGCGAGGGAGGTTACGCCGCTTCGAGGAACTCGATCACCATCGCGGCGGTCCAGGTGAAGCGGCCGCCGCCGCAGGGCTCGCCGGTCGTCGGGTCGTAGTATTCGGCAAAGCCCGACTGGGTGATGAGTTCGAGGCTCGAGCGCACGATGCGGTCGGCCACTTCGGTCTCGCCGGCGGCGCGGAGGCCGTCGGAGATCATGTAGTTCATCACCAGCCAGGCCGGCGCGCGCCAGTAGCGCTTCGGCTCGAAGCGCGGGTCGGTGGGGTCGTGCGAGGGGACGAGGTACTTCACGTGCTCCGCCCAGCGCTCGATGGTGCGGGCGATGCGCGGCGCCGCGCGCCTTCGGGATCGCGGCGAAGACCGGCAGGATGCCGCCGATCGAGGCGGACTTCGATCAGCTCGCCGGTGGTGCGGTCGAGGCAGAGATACTGGCCGTGCTTCTCGCTCCAGAGCTGCTCCAGCGCCGTCAGCCCGGCCTTGGCGCGGGCGCGGTTGGTCTCGGCCATCTCGTGCTCGCCCAGTTCCTCGGCGAGGTCGGCGAGGTCGGCGCAGGAGCGGATCAGGATGGCGTTGAAGCCGGGGTCGACCACCTGGAACGGCGAGGCGTCGTGCAGCTTGGAATTGTCCCAGCCGAGCGAGCGGAAATGCTGCACCAGCCACAGGTAGCGGTCGTACTGCTCCTTGGTCGGCCGGTGCGCCGGGTCGGCATGCTGGGTGTCGCGGCGGGTATAGGGGTCGATGCCGTCGGTCGGCACGCGCTCGAACGCCTCGTCCCAGTCGATGGAGTTGTCGCGGCCGGACTCCCAGGGATGGAGGATGGCGACGAGGCCTTCGCCGTGCGGGTCGCGGTTGTCGTAGAACCAGCGGTGCCAGGCAGGTCGAGCTTGGGCAGCAGCGCGCGGGCGCGCTCGGCGCGCCAGCTTCCTTGTCGGTCGCCCGGTCGTAGAGCCGCTTCACCGCGAAGGCGGCGACCGGCGGCTGGGTGATGCCGGAGGTCGGGGTCGGCCGGTTGGTGCTCCAGACATCGGGGCCGGGGAAATAGCCGTCCGAATACACGTGGAAGACGATGTGCGGCACCATGCCGTCCGGCCACTGGTGCGCGAACAGCGTCTCGATCTCGGTCCAGGCGCGGCTCTCGTCGTAATGGTACTGCCCGAGCGCCGTGAGGCAGGAATCCCAGTTCCACTGGAACGGGTAGAGCCCCTTGGTCGGCACGGTGTAGCTGCCCTGGTCGTTCTCCTTCAGCACCTCGAGGGCGTGGTCGTAGATCCGGGCAGTCTCGGGGGCAGTCATATGCGCAGTTCCTTGCTTGGGGAGAGTTGCGTGGCAGCGGCGAAGATCTCGGAAATCCTCGCGTGCCCCGCTTCGTTGGGGTGGACGTGGTCGGGCAGGATGAGCGCGTCGCCGCCCTCGGCGGCCAGGCGCTCGTTGACCGGCGCGTAGAAGCAGCCGAACTCGCGGGCGAGCGACTGCACGAGGCCGGTATAGCGCTGGTATTCGGCGCGATTCTGGCCGGCGAAGCCGTCCTCGGCGCCCACCGCGAAGCCGGCGTCCGGGAGGTGGCTCACGCTGCCGATGACGATCGCGTCGGCCGGATAGCCGGCCCGCAGCAGGCCGCCCAGCACCTCGCGATAGTCGCGCACGAAGCCGTCGGCGCCGAAGGTCGCGGGCGCCGCGGTGTAGCGCGCGTCGTTGGTGCCGTAGAGGATGGCGACCACGTCGCCCCGCTCGGCGCCGAGCAGGTCGCGCTCGTAGCGGCCGCGGCCGTTGTTCTCGCGCGGCGCGCCGGAGGCGGCCGGGGAGGCCTGCATCACCGTGCCGCTCAGCCCCGGTTGAAGAGCGTCGCGCCGAGCATGGCGGCGAGCCGGTTGGCCCAGCGCTGCGCCGGATCGGCGATGTGCAGCGCCTGCGGTGATGAAGTCGCCGAAGGTGGCAAGCGATCCCGCACGACCGCGCCAGCGCTCGAGGAAGGGTGGTCACGGCTTCCCCGACACGAATTCGAGCACCATCGCCGCGGTCCAGTGAAGCGCGCCGCCGCCGTGCGGGTTGCCGTCGCGCGGATCGTAGTATTCGGCAAAGCCGCCCTTCTCGATCAGGGCGAGGCTGTCGGCGGCGATGCGGTCGGCGATGTCGGTCTCGCCGGCGCGCCGCATGCCGTCGGTGATCATGTAGTTGCACACCAGCCAGACCGGGCCGCGCCAGTAGCGCTTCATGTCGAAGCGCGGGTCGCGCGGGTCGTGGCTGGGGACGAGGTAGCGCACCTCCTCGCCGATGGCGCGCAGCGTCGCCGCCAGGGTCTTCGCGCGCGCGGCGGGGATCGGCGCGAAGGCCGGGATCAGGCCGCCGATCGAGGGGCTGTCGACCAGCCGGCCGCCGACGCGGTTGTAGGGCAGGTACTGGCCGTGCTGCTCGCTCCAGAGCTTCTCCAGCGCGGCGAGGCCGCGTTCGGCCCAGTTGCGGTGCTTGATCGGCCGCCGCCGGCTCGCCCAGCGCCTCGGCGAGGTCGGCCGTCTCGAGGCAGGAGCGGATCAGGATGGCGTTGAAGCCCGGGTCGACGATCTGGAAGGGCGAGGAATCGTGCGTGACCGGCGAAGTCCCACTCGAGCGAGCGGAAGTGCTGCACCAGCCACAGGTAGCGGTCGTACTGCTCGCGGGTCGGCCGCGTCGCCGGGTCGGCGTGCTTGAGGTCGTTGCGCTCGTACGGCGCGACGCCCTCGGTCGGGACGCGCTCGAAGCCCTCGTCCCAGTCGATGGTGTTGTCGCGCGATTCCCACGGATGGATCACCGCGACGAGGCCTTCCGCCTTGGGGTCGCGGGTGCGGTAGAACCAGGCGATGCCAGCGCTCGAGCCCGTGCAGCAGCGCGCGGGCGCGGGCCACGTCGCCGCTGCGGCGGAAGAGCTCGTGCACGGCGAAGCCGGCGATCGGCAGCTGGGTGATGCCCGAGGTCGGCGACCGCGCGGCCGGTGCCCCAGACATCGGGGCCGGGGAAATAGGTCGGCGCCGGCTCGTGGAACACCATGTGCGGCACCATGCCGTCGTCCCACTGGTGCGCGAACAGGGTCTCGATCTCGGTCCAGGCGCGATCCATGTCGAAATGGCGCGAGGCCGAGCGCGGTGAAGCAGGAATCCCAGTTCCACTGGAACGGGTAGAGCCCCTTGGTCGGCACCGTGTAGGCGCCGCGATCGTTCTCGCGCAGGACGGCGATCGCCTGCTCGGCCAGCGGGGAAGGGGAGGCGGACATCAGTTCACTGCTTTCGTCGTCTCGGGGTCGAACCAGCGGACGCGGTCGGGCTTCGGCACGAGGCTCAGCTCGTCGCCCGGCGCCACCTTGAGGTCGCTGTCGAGCACGGCGCGGAACACGGCGCCGTCGACCTCGGAGGTGACCAGCGTGTGGGCGCCGAGCGGCTCGATCACCCGCGCCGTCGCCTTGAGCCCGCCCGGGGCGACCGTGAGGTCCTCCGGCCGGATGGCGAATTCGAGCTTGCCGCCGCCGTTGCTCGGGCCGTCGATGGCGACGCCCGCGACGTCATAGCGGCCGTCGCGCTTCACCGCCGGCAGGAAGTTCATCGGCGGGTTGCCGATGAAGCTGCCGACGAAGCGGGCGGCCGGGTTGCGGTAGACCTCGACCGGCGAGGCGGCCTGCACGATCTCGCCGCCGTTCATCACCGAGATGCGGTCGGCGAGGCTCATCGCCTCGACCTGGTCGTGCGTCACGTAGATGGTGGTGGTCTTGGAATCGGCGAGCACGCCCTTGAGCTCGGCGCGCATCTCGAGGCGGAGCAGGGCGTCGAGGTTGGTGAGCGGCTCGTCCATCAGGATCACGTCCGGCTCCATGGCGAGCGCGCGCGCCACCGCGACGCGCTGCCGCTGCCCGCCCGAGAGCTGGCCGGAATAGCGCTTCAGCAGCTGCTCGATATGCATGAGCTCGGCGGTCTGGGTGACCCGGCGGTCGATCTCGGCCTGCGGCAGCTTCTTCATGCGGAGCCCGAAGGCGATGTTCTCGAACACCGTCAGGTGCGGGAACACGGCGTAGTTCTGGAACACCATGGCGATGCCGCGCTCGCGCGGCGGCAGCTTGTCGACGCGGCGGCCGCCGATCCACACCTCGCCCTGGGTCGGCGTCTCGAGCCCGGCGATGATGCGCAGCAGCGTGGTCTTGCCGCAGCCCGAGGCGCCGAGCAGCACCATGAATTCCTGGTCGGAGATGGTCAGGTCGATCGAGTGCAGCGCGGTGAAGCTGCCGAAGCTCTTGGCGACGCCTTTGATGACGATTTCAGCCATGGGCATTCTCCAATGGTCCTGTTGGGGCGGGGCGCGGCGCCAGCCGATGGAAGGTGGTCATCATCGGTTGGCGATGCCCCACATCGCGAACAGGTATTTGCGGACGGCGAAGATGAAGATCAGCGCCGGGATGACGAGCGCCGCGCCGCCGGCGAAACGCAGGTGCAGCGGCGACACGGAGAGGCTCTGCAGCAGGAACGCGGTGAGCGTGCGGTTCTGCACGGTCAGCACCGAGGCGGCGAACACCTCGTTCCAGCAGATGGTGAAGGCGAAGATCGCCGAGGCGGTGATGCCGGGCAGCACCAGCGGCAGCACCACCTTCTGGAACGCCTGCAGCCGGTTGCAGCCGAGCGTCCAGGCCGCCTCCTCGAGCTCGAGCGGGATGCCCGAGAAGATCGAGAAGGTGATCAGCACCGCGAACGGGAGGGCGAGCGTGGTGTGCACCAGCGCCAGCCCGATGGGCGTGTCGTCGAGGCCGACGCGGATGAACATCACCGCGATCGGCAGCGCCAGCAGCGGCAGCGGGAAGGCGCGGGTCATCAGCACCAGCATGCGGAACGTCGCCTTGCCGGGGAACTCGAAGCGGCGAGAGCGCATAGCCGGCCGGCGCGCCGATGACGATCGACAGCACCATGGTCAGCACCGCGACCAGCAGCGAGTTCCACAGCGCCTTCAGCACGCCCGAGAACGACAGGAAGAACTGGATCGAGGCCAGGTTGAACGAGGGGATGCCGGTCTTGGGGAAGCCGCTGACCTCGGCCGGCGACGACAGCGTGTTCACCGCCAGCAGGTAGATCGGCACCAGCACCCAGGCGCAGAGCAGCACCACGCTGGTCCAGAACAGGAACTTGCCGGCCGCGCCGACGTCGGAGACGGCGCGCGGAACGTCGGCGGCGGAGGCGGTGGTATCGGTCATACCGTTGCTCCCTTCGGGGTCCTGAGCACGCGCAGGAAGACCAGCGTGGCGGCGACCGAGATCGCGAGGATCACCAGCGCGTAGGCCGCGGCGACGTTGCGGTCATTGAGCGCGAACTGCCAGTTGAAGGTCTCGCCCACCAGCACCGGCAGCGTCGTGCCGCCCAGCGCGATGACCACGGCGAAGACCTCGAAGGCGGCGATGGTCCGGAGGATCAGCGCCGTCTGGATGCTGGGTCGCAGCATCGGCAGCGTCACCTTGACGAAGCGCTTCCACGGCCCGGCGCCGAACACCTCGGCTGCCTCGTAATATTCCTTGGGGATCAGCCCCATGCCGGAGACCAGGATCACCATGACGATGGCGGTGGCGCGCCACAGCTCGGCGAGGATCACGGCGACGAAGATCACCCACAGGTTCTGGTAGCCGAGGAACAGGATCGGCCGGTCGACGATGCCGAGCCCCACCAGCATGGAGTTGAGGAATCCGGACTGCTCGAAGATGGCGAGCCAGATGATGCCCGCTGCGAGGTCGGAGAGACCGAGCGGGATGGTGAAGATGTAGAGGATCGTGTTCCGCGCCTTGTCCAGCTTGGCGACGATCTGCGCCATGGCGAGCGCCATGACGAGCTGCAGCGGCACGACGATGGCGGCGAGGATGATGGTGTTCCAGAACGAAGGCCAGAACTTCCAGTTGCTCGCCATGGTCTGGAAGTGCTGCATCGTGAAGCCGCCCTCGGTGGTGAAGGCCAGACCCGCGATCTGCACGAACGGGACGAGGAAGAAGACGATGAGGAACACCGTCGCCGGAGCAAGCAGCAGGTAGGGCAGGACCTTTGGGTTCATGGCTTCATCCTCAATGGCGGTGGCTGCGCACCAGTCATCCGCCCTCGGGTATCTTCTCGGGTGCCACCCGGGACCTTGCGGCCCCGGGCAGCGGGAGGAACCTTATTCGACCGGGCAGGGGCCTTCCGACGGGGCGTCGGGCAGCCAGCACGGGGCACCGGTCTGGTTCATCAGGTTGCGCAGCGTGTCGGCCTGCTGGTCGAGCACCTGGCGGACGTCCTGGCCGGCCAGGATGATGCGCTCGAAGGTGTCGATATAGACCTGGTTGAACTGGCCACCCTTGTCGCCGAGACCGACCGGCAGCAGCGAGGGCAGGGCGTCCGGAGCCGAGGTCATCGCCTGGATCGCCGGGCCGAGCGCCTTGGCGGAGGCCGGCAGGTCAGCGGGCAGCGGCGCGTCGGTCACCGGGAAGAAGTTGGTGGCCAGCAGCGTCGCAACCTGCTGCTCGGGCTGCATCATGTACTTGACCAGTTCCTTGGCCTTGGCCACGTCCGGAGCACCCTTGGGCACCGCCATGCCGGCGAGCACCGGCATGAACGCACGGCCCTTCGGACCGGACGGCGCGGGGAAGGCGACGAAGTCGTCCGGCTTCTGGTTGAAGGCCTCGGAGAGGCGCGCGATGTGGTCGAATGCCAGCCATACGTCGCCGCTGAGCAGCGGCTCCTGCATGAAGTCGTAGTTCGTGGAGGCGGGGTTGGTGTACTGCCACAGCTCCTTGAACTTGTTCCAGGCCTCCTCGGCTTCCGCCGAGCGGAACTTGGTGACTTCCGAGCCGGTGTAGGACGGCAGCAGGAAGCCCTGGAAGAAGCGGTGCTTCAGGCCCTTGGGGCCGGCCGGGAAGCCGAACTTCGGCGAGCCGGTCTGCTCGGCGAGGTTCTTGGCCCAGGCGATCACCTGGTCATAGGTCAGCGCGTTGATGTCGGCGCCTTCCGGCAGGTACTGCAGCGCCTGCTTGTTGGCGGCCATCAGGTAGTTGGCCTGCATCCAGGGCAGGTACTTCTGCTCGGTCGTGCCGAGCTTGCCCAGCTCGAGGAAGGCCGGGGCGACGTTGATGCCCGACAGGTCGATATCCGACAGGTCGGCCCAGTTGTCGGCATAGGTCGCGAGGTCGCCGTGCAGCGCCCCGACCACGCCGATGGTGCCCGAACCGGCCGTCCGCTCGGCTTCGATGCGGGTGATGAACGGGCCCGGCTCCTGCGGCTGGAAGTCCACGCCGCCGGGGAAAGCCTTCAGCACCTGCTCGCGCATCTTCTGCGTCTCTTCGACGGGCGCCGCCTGGCTCGACCAGAACAGCACCTGCGCGTTGGCGGCCGTCGCAAGGCCGAGCGCGAGCGCCGTCCCTGCGATGGTGGTGAGTATTCGCTTCATAGTCATACCTCCCTTGGTCCTTGATCTAGGTTTTGCGTGCACTCTCGGGCGCCGGGCCATGGCTGGCGCGGGCGACGAGCGTTGGCCGGATGAGCTTGGTGAGTGGCCCGGCCGGCCGTTTCTCGATGACGTCGACCAGCATTCCGGCGATCTCGCGCGCCGATTCCCTGGTCCTTGCCTCGAAAGTGGTGAGCCCCGGTGGCGCATAGGCCGCCGCGGTGATGTTGTCGAAGCCGACGACGGAGAGGTCGCGCGGGATCGAGAGCCCCGCCCGCGACGCTTCCTCCATGATGGTCAGCGCCAGTTCGTCGAACAGTCCCAGGATTGCCGTCGGACGTCGCTGGGCATGCAGCAGCGAGTTGACCGCCGCGACGGTCGCGCCGCGATCGAAGCGCGGGGCATTGGCGACGTCGAGCGTCACCGTCGGATCGCCGCGCCGCGACATCGCCTCGCGCAGCCCGCGCTCGCGCATGTGCCGGAAGGTCATGGCGTCGGTGATGGAAACGAGCCCGAAATGCCGGTGTCCCAGCTCGTAGAGCAGGTCGAACGCCTCGCCGAATGCCGAGACGCTGTCGGAATCGAGCCAGCTATAGGGTTCGGCGGCATCGAGCAGCCGGCCGTGGGCGACGAAGGGGAAGCCGCGCTCCATCAGATATTGCAGCCGCTCGTCGGTCTCGCCGACGCGCGGCACGACGACGCCGTCGGCGCGGCCGGATTCGACCACGTGGCGGAGCACCGAAAGCTCCGAGCGTCCCGGCTGCGCCGTGGCGATGAACAGGTCGATGCTGCGGTCCCCAAGCCCTTCGCTCAGCCCGGTGACGAACTCGCCCAGATAGGAGTCGATGAAGTTGGGGCCGCGGATCGGCATGATGAAGCCGACAAAGCCGGAGCGGCCGGAGACGAGCTGGCGCGCCGCCATGTTGGGCACATAGCCATACTTCCGCGCCGCCTCGGCCACCCGCTCGCGGGTCTTCAGCGCGATCACCGGGTCCCCCGCCAGCGCACGCGACACCGTCCCGACCGAGACGTCGAGCCTGGCTGCCAATTCGCGTAGGGTAAGGCCGGCCACAACCGCTCCTAGTTTTATCCAAGGCGCAGTTTTAAGCGTTTGCAGGTAGATTGCAAACGCTTTAAATCGCGAAGTGCGCCGGATGAGGGGGCGGGGCGCCCTCTCCTGCCACGATGTCATTCCCGCGAAAGCGGGAACCTCTGTTCCCCTTGCGACGTCGCAAACGGAGATCCCCGCTTCCGCGGGGATGACCCGGTGCGGGAAGCGCGACAGCGCCCACCCCCCGCTGGGCCTTCCCCCTTTGACAATTCAATGCAATTGTAAACGGCAGAGGGGAATACATGGTCATGATGCCCGGATTGCGCGAATGCAGCAAAAACCCATCGTACTTGATGCCCCCACGCCGCAGAAGCGCGGGCTGACGACAGAGGCGCTTCAGGCGGAGATTCTCGAAAAGCTCACCTATTCCGTCGGCAAGGATCCCATCGTCGCCCGGCCGCACGACTGGCTGAAGGCGACCATCCTCGCGGTGCGCGACCGGATCATCGACCAGTGGATGGAATCGAGCCGGGAGACCTGGCGCACCTCGAACAAGCGCGTCTACTACCTGAGCCTCGAGTTCCTCATCGGCCGGCTGCTGCGCGACGCGATGAGCAATATCGGGGTGATGGACCACGTCCAGGCCGCGCTCAAGAACTTCAACGTCGACCTGGGCGAGCTGATCAACCTCGAGCCCGACGCGGCGCTCGGCAATGGCGGCCTCGGGCGGCTGGCGGCGTGCTTCCTCGAATCCATGTCGACGGTGGGCATCCCGGCCTACGGCTACGGCATCCGCTATGCGCACGGCCTGTTCCGGCAGGAGATGAGCGAGGGCTGGCAGGTCGAGCTGCCGGAGGACTGGCTGATGCACGGCAACCCGTGGGAGTTCGAGCGGCGCGAGTCGAGCTACGAGGTCGGCTTCGGCGGCCATGTCGAGCCGGTGCCGGAGCCCGACGGCTCCACTCGCCTCGAGTGGCGCCCGGCCGAGCACGTGCTGGCCGTTGCCTTCGACACGCCGATCGTCGGCTGGCGCGGCAGGCGCGTCGACACGCTGCGGCTGTGGAGCGCGCAGTCGATCGACCCGATCCTGCTCGACAAGTTCAACTCCGGCGACCACATCGGGGCGCTCGAGGAGAGCGCCCGGGCGGTGGCCATCACGCGCGTACTCTATCCGGCTGATTCGACGCCGGCCGGGCAGGAGCTGCGGCTGCGGCAGGAGTATTTCTTCTCCTCGGCCTCGCTGCAGGACATCGTGCGGCGGCACCTGCAGCAATATGGCGACCTCGGCTCGCTCAGCGACAAGGTGGCGATCCAGCTCAACGACACCCATCCGGCGATCTCGATCGCCGAGCTGATGCGGCTCCTGATCGACATCCACGGGATGAAGTGGGGGCCGGCCTGGAAGCTCACCAAGGCGACCTTCGGCTACACCAACCACACGCTGCTGCCCGAGGCGCTCGAGACCTGGCCGGTGGCGCTGCTCGAGCGGCTGCTGCCGCGGCAGATGCAGATCATCTACGCCATCAATGCGGAAGTGCTCGCCGAGGCGCGGGCGGCGGGCGGGTTCTCCGATGCGCAGATCGCCAACCTGTCGCTGATCGACGAGCACGGCATGCGACGCGTCCGCATGGGGCAACTGGCCTTCGTCGGCTCGCACTCGATCAACGGCGTCTCGGCGCTGCATACCGAGCTCTTGCGCAAGACGCTGTTCGCCGACCTCAACCAGCTCTACCCCGGCCGGATCAACAACAAGACCAACGGTGTCACGCCGCGGCGCTGGCTGTTCCAGTGCAATCCCGGGCTGACGAAGCTGATCGCCGAGCGGATCGGTCCGGCCTTCCTCGACGATTTCGACCGCATCATCGAGCTCGACAAGTCCGCCGACGATCCGGGCTTCCAGGAGCAGTTCAAGGCGGTGAAGCGCGCCAACAAGGTGGTGCTGGCGCAGGTGATCAAGGACCGGCTGGGCTTCGCCGTTTCGCCCGACGCGCTGTTCGACGTGCAGATCAAGCGCATCCACGAGTACAAGCGGCAGCTGCTCAACATCATCGAGGCGGTGGCGCATTACACGATGATCCGCTCGCACCCCGAACGGGAATGGGTGCCCCGGGTCAAGGTGTTCGCCGGCAAGGCGGCGCCGGGCTACTGGAACGCAAAGCTGATCATCAAGTTAATCAACGACGTGGCCCGGGTGATCAACAACGATCCCGCGGTCCGTGGATTGCTGAAGGTGGCGTTCCTGCCGAACTACAACGTGAGCCTTGCCGAAACTATCATCCCCGCCGCCGACCTTTCCGAGCAGATCTCGACCGCAGGCATGGAAGCCTCGGGAACGGGCAACATGAAGCTCATGGCCAATGGCGCGCTCACCATCGGCACGCTCGACGGCGCCAATGTCGAGATGCTGGAGCAGGTGGGCCCCGAGAACATGTTCATCTTCGGCCTCACCGCCGACAAGGTGGCCGAGAAGCGGGCCCGCAACGAGGCGCCGCGGACGGCGATCGATGCGTCGCCGGCACTGCGCGAGGCGCTCGAGGCGATCTCGTCCGGGGTGTTCTCGCCCGACGACCCGCATCGCTACCGCGACCTGATCGGCGGGCTCTACGACCACGACTGGTTCATGGTGGCGCGCGATTTCGATGCCTATGCGGCGGCGCAGCGGGCCGTCGACGACGTCTGGGACAGCCCGCGCAAGTGGTATTCGATGGCGATCCGCAACACGGCTCACGTGAGCTTCTTTTCGTCGGACAGGACGATCCGGCAATATGCCGAGGACATATGGGATGTTCCGGTCGTCGGGGGGGTAGTGCGTGAGCAAGTCCAAGTGGCAGGCGTCTGAGAGCGACGTCCGCGCGATCGTTGCGGGCCGTCACGCCGATCCGTTCAGCATCCTCGGCCTGCACGAGGTGGATGGGGTGTGGGTGGCGCGCGCCTTCATCCCCGACGCCGAGACCGTCTCGGCCCGTACGGTCGGACTCCCGCATCCTCGCGCGAGCTCGAGCAGCGCGATCCGGCCGGCTTCTTCGAGGGCAAGGTCCCCGTCGCACGGCCGCCTCCCGGTGAGCTATCACGCCCGCAATGCCGGCGGGGAGTGGGACGTGCTCGATCCGTACAGCTTCGGGCCGGTGCTCGGGCCGATGGACGACTACTATATCGGCGAGGGCTCGCATCTCAGGCTGTTCGACAAGCTCGGCGCCCACGCGATGGAGTTCGAGGGGGTGAAGGGCACGCATTTCGCGGTCTGGGCCCCCAATGCGAAGCGGGTGAGCGTCGTCGGCGAGTTCAACCAGTGGGACGGCCGCCGCCACCCGATGCGGATGCGGGTCAACACGGGCATCTGGGAGGTGTTCATTCCCAATGTCGGGCCGGGGACGCTGTACAAGTACGAGATCGTCGGCCAGAACGGGCAACTGAGGCCGCTGAAGGCCGACCCCTTCGCGCAACAGTCGGAGCTGCAGGCCGAAGACCGCCTCGGTAGTTGCCGATCCGACGCCGTTCGAATGGACCGACCAGGTCTATATGGAGCAGCGCGCGCGGAAGGACTGGCGGCGCGAGCCGGTCTCGATCTACGAGGTGCACCTCGGCTCGTGGCGGCGCCGGCCGGATGGCAGCTTCATGAGCTACGACCAGCTGGCCGAGCAGCTGGTGCCCTACGCCGCCGACCTCGGCTTCACCCATATCGAGCTCTTGCCGATCACCGAGCATCCGTTCGATCCGAGCTGGGGCTACCAGCCGACCGGGCTCTATGCGCCGACCGCGCGCTTCGGCGACCCGGCCGGCTTCGCGCGCTTCGTCGATGCGGCGCATGCGGCGGGGCTCGGGGTGATCCTCGACTGGGTGCCGGCGCATTTCCCCACCGACGAGCACGGCCTCGCCCGCTTCGACGGCACCGCGCTCTACGAGCATCTCGATCCGCGCAAGGGCTACCACCCGGACTGGAACACGGCCATCTACAATTTCGGCCGGCGCGAGGTGGTCAGCTTCCTCGTCAACAACGCGCTCTACTGGCTCGAGACCTTCCATCTCGACGGGTTGCGCGTCGATGCGGTGGCTTCGATGCTCTACCTCGACTATTCGCGCCAGCCCGGCGAATGGGTGCCGAACAAGTTTGGCGGCAACCACAATCTCGAGGCCGTGGAGTTCCTGCGACGCGTCAACTCCGAGGCCTACCGGCTGCATCCGGGGATCATGATGATCGCCGAGGAGTCGACCTCGTGGAGCGGCGTCAGCGCACCGACGCATGCCGGCGGGCTCGGCTTCGGCTTCAAGTGGAACATGGGGTTCATGAACGACACCCTGCGCTACATGTCCCGCGACCCGATCCATCGGCGCTTCCACCACGGCGACATGACGTTCGCGGCGCTCTACGCTTACTCCGAGAACTTCATCCTGCCGCTGAGCCATGACGAAGTGGTGCACGGCAAGGGCTCGCTGCTCAGTAAGATGGGCGGCGACGACTGGCAGAAGTTCGCGGGCCTCAGGGCCTATTACGGCTTTATGGGGGGCTGGCCGGGCAAGAAACTCCTCTTCATGGGGCAGGAATTCGCGCAGCGCGAGGAGTGGAGCGAGGCGCGCAGCCTCGACTGGTACCTGCTCGATGCGCCGGCCCATGACGGGGTGCGGCGGCTGATCGCCGATCTCAACGCCGTCTATCGTGAACTGCCGGCGCTGCACGCCCGCGACAACGAGCCCGAGGGCTTCGAGTGGCTGATCGGCAACGACTACACCAACTCGGTCTTCGCCTTCGCCCGCCATGCCCCCGGCGCCGCGCCGGTTGTCGTGATCTCGAACATGACGCCGGTGCCGCGCGACAATTACCGGGTGCCGATGCCGCGTGCCGGCAACTGGATCGAGCGGCTCAACACCGATGCCGGCTGGTACGGCGGCACCAACACGGGCAACCAGGGCAGGGTGGTCGCGCGTTCCAGCGAGGTGGAGGGCCTCGGCCCTTATGCAGACGTTTACCTGCCGCCGATGTCTACGCTCTTTCTCAAATTCGACCCCGCATAACCGGGGCTTAGGAGGGACACCATGGCTGACTATCGTACCCCTTCGCCGCTCGCGAGAGAGGCGATGGCTTATGTGCTGGCAGGCGGCCGGGGGACTCGCCTGTTCGAGCTGACCGACCGCCGCGCCAAACCGGCCGTCTATTTCGGCGGCAAGTCGCGCATCATCGATTTCGCGCTGTCCAACGCCCTCAACTCGGGCATCAGGCGCATCTCCGTGGCGACGCAATACCAGGCGCACTCGCTGATCCGGCACCTGCAGCGCGGCTGGAATTTCCTGCGCACCGAGCGCAACGAGAGTTTCGACGTGCTGCCGGCGAGCCAGCGCGTCTCCGAGACGCAGTGGTACGAGGGCACCGCCGACGCCGTCTACCAGAACATGGACATCATCGAGGATTACGGGCCGCGCTACATCGTGCTGCTGGCGGGCGACCACATCTACAAGATGGACTACGAGATCATGCTGCGCCAGCATGTCGACACCGGCGCGGACGTGACTATCGGCTGCCTCGAGGTGCCGCGCATGGAAGCCACCGGCTTCGGCGTGATGCATGTCGACGGGCGCGACCGGATCGTCGATTTCGTCGAGAAGCCGAAGGATCCGCCGGGCATCCCGGACCGGCCGGACTACGCGCTCGCCTCGATGGGCATCTACGTGTTCGAGACGCGCTTCCTGATGGAGCAGTTGCGGCGCGACGCGGCCACCGAGGGCTCGAGCCGCGATTTCGGCAAGGACATCATCCCCTATATCGTCAAGCACGGCTCCGCCTGGGCGCACCGCTTCCCGCGCTCCTGCGTGCGTTCGCCGAACGAGGAGGTGGCGTACTGGCGCGACGTTGGCACGGTCGACGCCTACTGGAAGGCCAATATCGACCTCTGCGACGTGACCCCGCAGCTCGACCTCTACGATCGCGACTGGCCGATCTGGACCTTCGCCGAGATCACCCCGCCGGCGAAGTTCGTGCACGATTTCGACGGAAGGCGCGGCTCGGCGGTCAACTCGCTGGTCTCGGGCGACTGCATCGTCTCGGGCGGCCAGCTCGACAAGACGCTGCTGTCGACGGGCAGCCGGGTGCATTCCTACTCCGAACTGCACGAGGCGGTGGTGCTGCCCTATTGCACCATCGGGCGGGGCGCGCGGCTCAAGAAGGTGGTTGTGGATCGCGGCGTCAGCATCCCCGAGGGGCTCGTTATCGGCGAGGATCCGGCGTTCGACGGCCAGTGGTTCCGGCGCACCGGCGAGGGGGTGACGCTGGTCACCCAGCCGATGATCGATACCTACCTTGCCAGCAGATAGCCGGCGGCGCCCATGATCGAAGTCCTGTCGGTGGCCTCGGAGGCCTATCCGCTGATCAAGACGGGCGGCCTCGCCGATGTCGTTGGCGCGCTGCCGGCGGCGCTCGCGCCGCACGACGTCACCATGCGGGTGCTGCTGCCCGGCTATCCGCAAGTCCTCGAGGCGCTCCAGAACGGCCGCGAGTTGCGGGCGCATGACGACTATTTCGGCGGCCCGGCGCGGCTGGTCGAAGGCCAGGCCGGCGGCCTCGACGTCATCGCGCTCGAGGCGAAGCATCTCTACGAGCGGCCCGGCAACCCCTATCTCGGCCCCGACGGGCTCGACTGGCCCGACAACTGGCGGCGCTTTGCGGCGCTGAGCTACGCGGCCTACGAACTCGGCAGCGGCACCATCGGCGGCTACCAGCCGCAGATCCTGCACTGCCACGACTGGCAGGCGGGGCTGGTGCCGGCCTACGTGAAGTACAACGCGCCGCCCGCGGTGAAGACGATCCTCACCGTGCACAACATGGCCTTCCAGGGCATTTTCGGCTGGGACATCTTCAACGCGCTGCGGCTCGACTACCGCGCCGCGGCGGAGGGCGCGATCGAGTTCTACGGCAGCATCTCCTACATGAAGGCCGGGCTGCAGTGCGCCGACGCGATCACCACCGTCAGCCCCACCTATGCGCACGAGATCACCACGGCCGCCTACGGCATGGGGCTCGAGGGGCTGCTGCACACCCGGACCGACGCGGTGCACGGCATCCTCAACGGCATCGACGCCGACGCCTGGGACCCGGCCAACGACCCGGCGCTGCCGCAGGCCTACAATTCCGCCAGCATCGAGCTGCGCGCCGCCAATCGCGCGGCGCTCACCGAGCGCTTCCGGCTCGAGCCGGGCGAGGGGCCGATCTTCGCGGTGGTGAGCCGGCTCACCTGGCAGAAGGGCCTCGACATGCTGGTGCCGCTCTGCGACGAGCTGGTAGCCCGCGGCGGCCGGCTCGTGGTGCTGGGCACCGGCGAGCCCGAGATCGAGAACGGCTTCCGCGATGCGGCGCTCCGGCATCCGGGCAAGATCGGCGTGGTGATCGGCTACGACGAGAAGCTCAGCCACCTGGCGCAGGGCGGCGCCGATGCCATCATCATCCCATCGCGCTTCGAGCCCTGCGGGCTGACGCAGCTCTATGGCCTCCGCTACGGCTGCGTGCCGGTGGTGAGCCGGGTCGGGGGCCTCGCCGACACGGTGATCGATGCCAACGAAGCCGCGCTTGAGGCGGGCGTCGCGACCGGCATCGTCTTCTCGCCCGCCACGCAGGAGGCTTTGGGGGAGGCGTTGCGTCGCGCCCTCGCCCTCTTTCAGCGCCACAAGGTGTGGCACAAGATGCAGCGCCGGGGGATGAAGTCGGATGTCTCCTGGGAGCTCAGCGCACGTAAATATGCCGACCTCTACGCGTCACTCCTGGGGCAACAGCTCGATGTCGATCCTGAAGATTGAAACCAAGCCGTATGGCGATCAGAAGCCCGGAACCTCGGGGCTCCGCAAGCGCACGAAAGCGTTCATGCAGGAGCACTATGTCGAGAATTTCGTGCAGTCGATCTTCGACAGCCTCGAGGGATACAAGGGCAAGACGCTCGTGCTCGGCGGCGACGGCCGCTACTTCAACGACGTCGCCATCCAGCGAATCATCCGCATCGCCGCGGCCAACGGCTTCGGCTGCGTGATGGTGGGCCAGAACGGGCTGCTGTCGACGCCCGGCGCCAGCCATGTCATCCGCCACCACAAGGCGTTCGGCGGCATCGTCCTCTCGGCGAGCCACAATCCGGGCGGGCCGGACGGCGATTTCGGCATCAAGTACAACGTCTCGAACGGCGGGCCGGCGCCCGAGAAGATCACCGACGCGATCTACGCGCGCAGCAAGGAGATCGACCGGTTCCTGACCGTCGACGCACCCGACATCGACCTCGGCCGCATCGGCACGCAGCATTCGAACGGCATGGTGGTCGAGGTGATCGACCCGGTCGCCGACTATGCCGCGCTGATGGAGCAGCTCTTCGATTTCGAGAAGATCCGCACCATGTTCGCCTCCGGCTTCCGCATGCGGTTCGACGCCATGCATGCGATCACCGGCCCCTATGCGCACCGCATCCTCGAGGAGATGCTGGGGGCGCCCGCCGGCACGGTGGTCAACGGCACGCCCTCACCCGATTTCGGCGGTGGGCATCCCGATCCCAACCTCGTCTATGCCAAGGACCTCTACGACCTGATGATGGGGCCCGACGCGCCGGACTTCGGCGCCGCCTCCGATGGCGACGGGGACCGCAACCTGATCATCGGCCGCCGCCGCTTCGTCACCCCCTCGGACTCGCTCGCCATCCTTGCCGCCAATGCCCCGCATGCGCCGGGCTACGCCACCGGCATCGCCGGCATCGCGCGCTCGATGCCGACCAGCGCCGCCGCCGACCGGGTCGCCGAAAAGCTCGGCATCGAGATGCACGAGACGCCGACCGGCTGGAAGTTCTTCGGCAACCTGCTGGACGCCGGCCGCGTCACCATCTGCGGCGAGGAGAGCGCCGGCACCGGCTCCAACCACGTGCGCGAGAAAGACGGGCTCTGGGCGGTGCTGCTGTGGCTCAACATCCTCGCCGCGCGCAGCCAGAGCGTCGAGACCATCGTCAACGACCACTGGGCCACCTACGGGCGTAACTACTACACCCGCCACGACTATGAGGAGGTCGACGCCGCGGCCGCCGGCAAGCTGATGGACGACCTGCGGGCGAAGCTGCCGGATCTCGTCGGAAAGCGGCTCGACGGGCGCGAGGTGGCCTATGCGGACGACTTCACCTACACCGACCCGGTCGACGGCTCGGTGAGCACGAAACAGGGGGTGCGGATCGGCTTCGCCGAGGGCAGCCGGATCGTCGTCCGGCTGAGTGGAACCGGTACCGTCGGCGCCACGTTGCGGCTCTATCTCGAACGCTATGAGCCCCCCCATGGACAGCACGACCTTGAGACCCAGTCCGCGCTCGCTCCCCTCATCGCCATCGCCGAGAACATCGCCGGAATTCGAGAGCGAACGGGGCGTGCCGGCCCCAGCGTTGTCACTTGAGGACCCCACCCAGGTGAAACCGCAGCTGGTGCCCCACGCGGGCAGTCCGGACCGCCTCGGCGCGACCATCACCGCCGAGGGGGTCAACTTCGCCGTCTATTCGGAAGCGGCCACGACGATCTGGGTCTCGATCTATGACGAGCTCGACCAGGAGGTCGCCCGCTTCGAGCTGGACGGTCGCGACGACAACGTTCATCACGGCCTGATCGCCGGGATCGGCGCCGGCGCCCGATACGGCTTCCGCGCGGATGGCGAATACGACCCCGACCGCGGCTATTTCTTCGATCCGCACAAGCTGCTGGTCGATCCCTATGCCAAGCGGCTCGACCGGGTCTATGTCCGCTCGCCGCGGCTGCGACTGCCGCGCGAGGAGGCGGTGGACACCGCGCCGCTGGTGCCCAAGGCGATCGTCATCGGCGCCAGCAACAAGCCGGCGATGCCGCGCCGGCGGGTGCCGACGCTGTTCTACGAGCTCAACGTCCGCGGCTACACCATGCGCCACCCCTCGGTGCAGGGCCCGCTGCGCGGCACCATCGCGGGCCTCACCACCCACCGGGTGGTCGACCACCTGCGCTATCTCGGCGTCGACACGGTCGAACTGATGCCGATCGCCGCCTTCATCGACGACGGCCACCTGCCGTCGCTCGGGCTCACCAATGCCTGGGGCTACAATCCGGTCAGCTATTTCGCGGTCGATCCGCGGCTCGCGCCGCGTGGGCCGCAGGAGTTGCGGAACATGACCGACGTCTACCGCAAGGCCGGCATCTCGGTGATCCTCGACGTGGTCTACAACCACACCGGCGAAGGCGACGCCAACGGCCCGATGCTGAGCCTGATGGGGCTCGACCCGCACACCTACTACCGGTTCGTCGAAGTCGACGGCAAGCAGCACCTCGTCAACGACAGCGGCACCGGCAACACGCTGCGCTGCGACCATCCGGCGACGCAGCGGCTGGTGATCGAATCCCTGCGCTACTGGGTCGAGGAGATGGGCGTCTCCGGCTTCCGCTTCGACCTCGCGCCGGTGCTCGGCCGCGAGCCGGGCTTCAACCCGGACGCCGAGATGCTGCGGATGATCAAGACCGATCCGGTGCTGAGCAAGGCGATCCTCGTCGCCGAGCCCTGGGACCCCGGTCCGGGCGGCTACCAGCTCGGCCAGTTCGGCAAGGAATTCCGCGAGTGGAACGACACCTATCGCGACGAGGTGCGCTCGTTCTGGCGCGGCGACCAGGGCAAGATCGGCGCGCTGGCGGGCAAGGTGGCGGGCTCGGCGGAGATCTTCAACTTCGCCGGCCGCAAGCCGAGCGCCGGGGTGAACCTCTTGGCGGTGCATGACGGCTTCACGCTGGCCGACCTCGTCTCCTATCTCGACAAGCACAACGAGGCGAACGGCGAGGACAATCGGGATGGTCACAACAACAACCAGTCCTGGAACTGCGGCGTCGAGGGGCCGACCGACGATCCGGTGATCAATGCCTGCCGCCGCCGCGACGTCCGGGCGCTGCTCGCCACCCTGTTCCTCAGCCGCGGCACGCCGCTGATCCAGCAGGGCGACGAGTTCGGGCGCACCCAGAAGGGCAACAACAACGCCTATGCGCAGGACAACGAGATCACCTGGCTCGACTGGGAAAGCGCCGACGGCGCGCTGGTCGACTACGTCGCGGCGCTCAACGAGTTCCGCCGCGCCCACCCGGCGCTGACGCACGACCACTTCCTCTCCGGCCAGGTCCGGCACGGGGTGCGCGACGTCGAGTGGCTGCACCCCGACGGCCGCGAGATGAACGACGCCGACTGGAACGACGCCGCCGCCTCGGTGCTCGGCATGCGGCTGCGGACCACGCAGGAAGACCTCATCGTCTGGTTCAACCGTCGCATGGACCCGGTGCTGGCGCGCTTGCCCGAAGGGCACTGGCAGGTCGGCCTGCTCTCGGACGACAAGGCCGTCCTCCCCCTCGCCGACCGCGCCGCAACGCTGCCGCCGCGCTCGGTCGTGGTCCTGCTCAAGGCCCAGATCCCTCCGGAAAAGCCGCAGGAGGCCCCGGTCACCGACCCGCAGGAAGTCCCGGTCCAGCCGGACACCCCGGAACCGCCCCCGCAACCCGACACCGTCCCCGGCAACCCGCCGGAGGAAGTGCCGGGGAACGAACCGGGCGAGGGCACGCCGGAGGAGTAGCGAGACGTCGACGTTATCCTCCCCCGTTCACGGGGGAGGGGGACCGGCGAAGCCGGTGGAGGGGGCGGCCAAGGGCGCCGATTCCGATACTTCCCCTCACCCGGCCGCTACGCGGCCACCCTCTCCCTCAAGGGGAGAGGGAACGGGGGCGCTACCGCGCAAACCCCATCCCCTCGTACATCCGAAGCGCCACCGCATTCCCCAGCCTCACCTTGAGGCTCACCCCCGTCTCCCCCCGCGCCTGCAACCGCGCCATCGCGGTGAGCAGCAGGGCACGGGCCAGGCCGCGGCGTTGCCAGTCCGGGGCCACGGCGATGTCCTTGATAAAGCTAGAGGTCCAGCAGAGGCAAAATCCTGCCACCCCTTCTGCCGCCTTGGCGACGAGGCAGAGCTCGGGGGCGTATTCGCTGTCGCCGACCATCGCTCCCCACCATGCTGGCCAGTCATGCGGCACGGCGCCGAAGCCGGTGGCATAGGCGTGCTGCAACAGGGCGTGGATGGCGGGCGCGTCGGCCGCATCCGGCGCCGCCAGCCGGATTCCCGCGGGCCAGGCAGGCTGCGGCAAGGGAGCGCCGAGCTCTCGCCGCATGAGGATGAAGTCCGGCGTCGCGGCCATGGGGGCTATCCGCTCCGCCGACGATCGCCGGGCGACTTCATATCAGCCTCATGAACAGCAGGATGGCGAAGCCCGCGCCGACGATGAGGAAGAGCGGCGAGTAGTTCCTGCGGTCGAGGGTGGCATAGGGCTCGACCGGGAAGCGGGCGCGCCAGCCCGCCGTGTAGCCCAGGATGCCGCGGCCGATGAACAGGGCGGCGAAAATCAGCCCGACGACCGACAGGCCCAGTCCGCCCGCCGTGTGGTCGGCCAGCGCCAGGGCGAAGATGCCGGCGGCGAGGGCCAGCGCGCCCCGCAGCAGCGCGCTGGTCTTCGGCACGTGGGTGATCCCGGGGCGCCCGACCACGGTGCGCGCCAGCAGTTCGGGATCCCGGATCGGCCAGGGGCTGCCGATGGCCCACAACAGGTGCGCGATCGCCACGGCGAGCAGGATCACGAAGATCACGGAGGCGACGATCATGGTCATGAGTGGAAGATCCTGGGTTCGAGCGTTTCGTGGCGCAGGTTTCGGCGGCGTAAGCGATCGCGCCGATCTCCGCAAGACGCTCGCGTTTGTCCTAGACGCGCACCTCGAACAGGAACGCCCCCCACCAGAACTGGTAGATCAGGTGCGCGATGACCATCGCCAGATGGTAGCGGCGGTTGGTCGTCCAGATGGCGATGATGCAGAGCGCGATGCCGAACGGCACCTGCGCCAGGTAGGCGATGTCGAGGGTCTCGAGATAGGGCGGGCCCTTGATCAGCCGTGTCGATGATGTCGAGGATGAAGGTGGCGCCGAACAGGCCGAAGAACCACTTGCGGCGCTTGAGGAAGAAATCCTCGTAACCCTCGTAGTCCTGCAGGTTGTCGGGGAACAGCAGCGCCGCGAGGCCGAACAGCGTCACCGAATAGATGATCAGGAAGGCGAAGGTGCCGAACGACCAGGTGGCGAGTTCGGCCAGCTCGTATTCCCACCACCAGAACAGGATGAGCTCGATCATGATCGAGAGCACCCAGAGCAGGTGGATGAGCGACAGTTTCGCCCGCTGCGGGTGCTGGATGATCCCCGCGGTGCCCATCAGCAGCCGGGTCAGCCCGAGGCCGACGACGGTGCCCATGACGATGCGGACGTGGATGAACACATCGTGCGCGACCGCCACGTCCATTTCGGCCTCACGGCGTCTCGTTGGCTTCGCTGCAGCTGACCGGCGCCTGCGGGTCGGCCTGGAGGTCGGTCAGCGTCGCCTCGCCGCCCTTGGTCCAGAACTCGTACTGGCCCGAGACATATTTCGCGCCCGACCCGGAGAGGACGCTGACGAACACCCGCTTCTCGCCGGCGACCGGCACCAGCGCAAGGAAGTTGGGCGCGGCGTTGATGAAGTCCACCGCGAACGGCTCGAGCCCCTCGCAATGATACTCCACCCGGTTGCGCTCGAAATTCGAGTTCAGGTTCAGCACCAGCTGGGCAGAGACATCGACACTGCCCAGCATGGCGGCAGCAGCAATCGGCAGCGTTTCCATCGGCGGCTCCTCGCAAGTGGGTAGGGGGAGGTTAGCAGATTCGACGGCGATGCCGGTGCAGCCATGCAACGCACCCTCACAGGACCTCATCCTGGGACTGTCGCGGACCTCATCCTGAGCCTGTCGAAGGACGAGGTCCCTGCACGATCCCTCCGTGCCCGCCTCGTGCTTCGACAAGCTCAGCATGAGGGCGATGGAAAGTGGAGGGGAAGGGAGACATCACCGCCGAGGACGTGATCGTACGGTTTGGAACCGAGGGCTATCCGAGCCGTTGTGAGGCGCGGTGGGTCAAACAATAAGAAAGGTGTCCCAAAATGCACAACCTGCTCAAGCTCAGCCTCGCTGCGACGCTCCTCGCTTCGTCGGCCGGCCTCGCTCTCGCCCAGGACGTCAATGCCGGCGCCCAGGTCGGCGTCGATGCCGGTGCGGCCGCTGGTGCCGTTACGGACGCGGCCGGCGCCGCCGTGAACGCGGGCGGCAACGCCAATGCGAATGCGAACGCCAATGCCAATGCGAACGCCGGCAAGCACAACTACGGCTCGCTGATCTCCAGCATCAACGGCAAGGCCAAGGCGGACCTGTCGGCCGTCACCGATGCGACCACGGTCAACATCGTGATGGTCTCTTCGCTGCAGGGCGACGCCGCGGCGGAAGCCCAGGCGCTCGACAACGCCCTCTCCAAGGAAGCGGACGGCCTCACCCAGCTCCGCGCCGACATCGGCGCCAACGCCACGGTCAAGGCCAAGGTCGAAGCCGCCGGCCACAGCGTCGACGACATCGTCGCCGTGAACTCGGAAGCCGATGGCTCGCTGACCGTCTACATCGACGATCGCGCCTGATTTCGGCTCAGGTAAGTGACGCGGGCGGGAGGCGTTTGCGTCCCGCCCGTTCTGCTGTTGAGCGGGATTCTCTCTCGTTTCCCCTCTCCCCTGAGGGGAGAGGGTAGCGAAGCTAGGAGCGCCAGCGACGTAGCGGAGCTCGGGTGAGGGGTTCAGACTCTCAGTCGTGCCCTCCCTTTCCCCATCACCAAGAGCGATGCCGGGCGCGAAGATTGCACCACACCGCCTTCTCCCCCTGCGGGAGAAGGTGGCCGAAGGCCGGATGAGGGGTGGGCAAAGGGCGCTGGACGATGGGCTGAACCCCTCACCCCAGCTCCGCTAGCTCACTGCGCTCGCAAGCTGCGCTACCCTCTCCCCTCAGGGGAGAGGGGGCGGAGGCACCAGGCTGGATTTTCCCCAGGCTTCAGTTCGCCTTTGCCTTTGAGACGCTGGCATTGCGGTAAATCGCCACCGTCGTGTTGAGCATCTCATCCAGCAGCCCGTCGCCGGCCCGCACCTCGGCGTCCTGCTGGGTGCGGGCGATCAGCGAGCAGCCCAGCAGCTGGATGGCCCAGGCGTGCTTGGTGCGGCCTTCGCGGTAGTGCTTGTTGCCCTCGGACTCGAAGTCGCTCAAGAGCTTCGCATAGTCGCGGGGCGTGAGGCGGGCTTTGAGGTCGTTCCAGCTCTTCGCCTTGTAGCCGTCGATCAGCCGGGCGGCGAGGCTGCCGACGAGCCACATCGCCTCCGGGTCGTTCTTGCCGTTCTCGCGCAGGTCGCGCAGCACGGCGATGAAGCGCTCTTTGAAATCTTCTTCCTTGGTCGGCATGATGTCTTCGCCTATTGAACTGAGGCATCCCTAGCGAGTTTTCGGCAGAATACCAAAGCCTAAGGTCGACAAGGGCCGGGAATTGCGCCGGGGGTGGCCGTTGGGTTGAGCTATCCACTGGAGAGACAGATGAAATCGAAACTGCTCGGTGCCTTCGCCGTCGTCGCCCTGGCTGTAGCGCCCACTGCCGTGACGGCGCAGTTCATGAGCTTCCTGGAGATCGTCCAGGGCATCGGCAACGACAAGTTCCTCAGGGATGCCGGGCGGGTGGATGTCTCGCCGGCGGTGCGCGTGGTGCGGCTCTCGACGCTGGCCGGCGCCTCCTACGGTCCGGGCCGGCTGGACGACGCGCTCTACTACAAGCAGACCGACGTGGCGTACCTGCAGAACAACCTGCTGAACAACCCGATCGCGATGACGGCGATCCGCAATGCCGGGGTGTATCTCGAGCAGATCGTCTCGCTGACGGTCGCGGGCGACGGCTCGGCGGTGCTCTACGCGGACGATCTGTAGGGCTGCCCACGGCCTCTCACGGGAAGGGGCGATGGCGATGGGCCGCGGCCTGCGAAGGGTCCAGGCAAGCCCGGGACCATTAGCCCGCGAGGTATGCGAAACCGGTCGCAACCTTTGGCCGGATGCTCCGTTAACGCGCTGAGCCGCCAGTAAAAGAGCGGTACGATTGATCGGCAAGCGGCAAGGGCTGACGCTCCCTTGTTGTGTCGTCGATGGGGCGCGGAGCTTCGGCTCCGCGCCTTCCTTTTTGGGCGTCCCGGCGCTACTCCGCCGGCGCCGGCGCGACCCCCGCTTCCGCCGCCTCCGCCTGCGGCGAGTTCGCGCTGCAGCCGCGCCTCTTCCTCGGACTTGGGCCGCGAGAAGCGGGCGAGCAGCAGGTAGGCGACCGGCGTCAGGTAGAGCGTCGCCACGGCGGCGAGGCTGAGCCCGCCGACCATGATCCAGCCCGAGCGCCGCCCGCGCCTCGGAGCCGGCGCCGCCGGCGAGCGATCAGCGGCACGCCGCCGAGCACGGTCGCGATCATGGTCATGGTCACCGGCCGCAGCCGGATGTTGGACGGCGTTCTCGATCGCCTCGGCGCACCGATTGGCCGCGGTCGCGCAACTGGTTGGCGAACTCGACGATCAGGATGCCGTTCTTGGCCATGATGCCGACCACCAGCACCAGCCCGATCTGGCTGTAGACGTTGAGCGTCACCCCCGTGAGCAGCATGGCGAACACCGCGCAGGCGAGGCCGAACGGCACCGTCGTCATGACGATGATGGCGCTCCAGACGCTCTCGAACTGCGCCGCGAGCACGAGGAGGATCACCACCAGCGCGAAGCCGAAGGTGATCAGCAGCCCGTTGTTGCTCTCGCCGATGGTCCGCGCCTCGGCCATCGGGATGATGCCGGCGCCCCTGGGCAGCAGCGGCTGGGCGATCTGCACCGCCTCGCTGATAGGCGTCGCCGAGCGCGAAGCCGTCGGTCAGCGCCGGCGGTGACGGTCACGGCGCGCCGCTGGCCCTCGCGGCCGAGCGAGGGCGAGATCGGCGCCTCCTCGAGCGAGGCGATGGTCGACATCGGCACGTAGCGCCCGTCGGCGGTCTTGATGAAGATCGACTTCGAGGTCGCCCGGATCGTTCACCGGGCTCGAGGTCGAGACCATGCGGACCGAGTAGCTGGCGTCGTTGATGAACACCGTGCCCAGCTCCGAGCCGTCGATCATCGCCTGCATGGTGGCGCCGAGGCCGTTGATGTCGATGCCGAGCCGCGCCGCCTTCTCGCGGTCGATGGTGAGCGTCATCTGCGGCTGCGTCGTCTCGTAGTTGACGCCGACATTGCCCCATTTGGGGTTCTTCTCGAGCTCGGTCTTCACCTTGTTGGCGGCGTCGGCGAGCGTCTGCGTAGTCGTCGCCGACCAGCGCGAACTGCAGGCCGGAGCCGCCGCCGCGGATGCCGAGGCTGTTGCCCTGGCGGATCGAGGCGCGAACGCCGGGCACCTGCACCAGCACTGCCGCTGATCTCGGCGGCGATCTGCTGCTGGGTGCGGGCGCGCTGCTCCCACGGCGCCAGCGTCATGGTGACGAAGCCCGAGTTGGTGTTCGAGCCGAAGCCGGAGATGGAGAAGATGCTCGTCGCCTCGCCGCTCGCCTTGTAGGGCTGCAGCATGTCCTCGATCTTCTGCATCTGGGTGCGGGTGAAATCGAGGCTGACGGTCGCCGGGGCGCTGACGCTGATGGAGATCGCGGAGCGGTCCTCGGGCGGCGTCAGTTCCTGCTTCAGCGTGCCGAAGACGCAGCCAGGCGCTGCCGGCGAAGAGCAAGGCGATCGCCAGCACCACCACCGGGTTGGCGAGCGCGAGGCGCAGCGTGCTTGCGGTAGAGCCAGGCGAGGCCGTGGCCGAAGCGCTGCACGGGCGCTGGGCTTCTTCTCCTCGTGCGGCTTCAGCATCCGCGAGGCGAGCATCGGCGCCAGCGACAGCGCCACCACCGCCGAGAGGCCGACGGAGATGGCGAGGGTGAAGCCGAACTCGCGGAACAGCCGGCCGGTCTGCCCGGGCAGGAACGAGATCGGGATGAACACGGCGGCCAGCGTCAGCGTCGTCGCGACCACGGCGAAGAACACTTCCTGCGTGCCGAGCACGGCCGCGGCGCGCGGCCCGAGGCCCATGCCGCGGCGCCGCGTGATGTTCTCGAGCACCACGATGGCGTCGTCGACGACGAGCCCGGTGGCGATCACAAGTGCCAGCAGCGTCAGGATGTTGAGCGAAAATCCGAAGGCATAGATTCCGGCAACGGTGCCGATCAGCGCCACCGGCATGGTGAGCGCCGGGATGATGGTCGCCCGCCAGTCGAGCAGGAAGAGGTAGATGATGGCGATGACGCCGATGATGGCGATCAGCAGCGAGCGCTCGACCTCGTGGATGGCGCCCGAGATGAAGACCGAGTCGTCGCGACGAGATGCGTGATGTCGACGCCGGGCGGGCAGCGAGGTCTTGAGGTCCTCGACCGCCTCGTGGATGCCTTCCGAGATCTGCATGGTGTTGGACTGCGCCTGCCGCACGATGCCGAGGCCGATGCCCGGACTTGCCGTCGCTGCTGCAGGCCGGAGTTGGCGGCGCCGGGCGCGAACACCACGCTCGCCACGTCGCCCAGCCGGACCTTGTCCCTTGATGACGATGTTCTCGAACTCCTGCGGGGTGTTCACCTCGGCGATGGCGCGGATGGCGATGTTCTGGTTGGCGCCGTTGAGCGAGCCGGCGGGGCTGTCGAAGGCCATGGTCGAGAGCGCGTTGCGGATATCGGCCACGGTCAGGCCGAGGCTCGCGAGCTTCACCTGGTCGACGTCGATCTCGAAGGCCTGCTGCTGGCTGCCGTTGATCTGCACGTCGGCGACGCCCGGCACGGCGGCGAGCCGCTCGGAGATGACGTCGTCGACCAGCTTGGTCAGCTCGTCGCGCGGCATGGTGTCGGAGGTCACGGCGAGCTGGATCACCGCCTGCGCGTTGGGATCGGCCTTGACGATGGTCGGGGTGTCCGACATCGTCGGGCAGCCGGTTGCGCGATGCGGGCCAGCGCGTCGCGGACGTCGGAGGTGGCGTTGTCGAGGTTGGTGCCGTCGGCGAAGGTCAGCGTGACCCGGCTGCGGCCGTAGGACGAGCAGGAGGAGATCGAGGCGACGCCCTGCACGCGGGCGACCGCGCCCTCGATGGCCGAGGTGATCTCGCGGTCGACGGTCTCGGCCGCGGCGCCGGTGAAGCTGGTGTGAGATCGACAGGGTACGGGCGCTCGACATTGGGCAGTTCGCGCACTTCCACGCCGAAGAAGGCCGCGAGGCCGGCGACGATGATCAGCGCGTTGACCACCATGGCCAGCACCGGCCGCCGGACGAACAGCCCGGCAATCGCGCCGCCGCGCTCGTTCTGGCTGGCTATGGACATGGCAATCTCCCAGGGCGGTTGCCGTCTGGCTCGGAGTACCAGGCGGAACTCCTCTCCCTTCTCCCCTCAGGGGAGAAGGTGGCGCGCGGCGCCGGATGAGGGGTGCAGAGGTAAGCGGCCGCTCGCTGGCAGCATCTCGCGATGCAGCATCGCGAGCACCATGCGGATGTGAACCCCTCACCCTGTCCCTCTCCCCTCAGGGGAGAGGGGACGAAGGAGCCGATGATCCGGAGCCCCAGGCGCGATGCCGATCTAAGCGTCACCCTCCCCCTTGCGGGGAGGGGACAGGGGTGGGGGTGCCCCGAGGCTCGATCCATCCCCTCACTGCGGGTTCTCCCCGGCCTGCCGCTCTCGCGCTGCCGGTTGCCGCCCGCATCGGCCAGCTCGTCCAGCAGCCGCACGCGTGGCGCCGGCGGTCAGCTGCTGCACGCCCTGGGTCACCACCTGGTCGCCCTCCTCGAGGTCGGCCTTCACCAGCACGCCGTCGGAGTTGCGCTGGATGATCTGCGACCGGGACCTTCTCGACCTTGCCGTCGGCGTATTTCCACAGGTACGCGCCGTCCGCACGACCACTGGATGGCCAGCGGATCGACCGAGGGGAACTGCTCGCCGGGGAAGCTCATCGACACCGAGAACGACATGCCGGGCTTCAGCAGGTTCTGCTCGTTGGGGATCCGCGCCTCGACCTTGCAGGGTGCGGCTCGCCGGGTCGATCCGGTTGTCGACGGCGCTGACCTCGCCGTCGATCGTCTGCGCCGGGCAGCGCCACGGCCGAGGCGGTCACGCGGCATGCCGGCTGGCGATCGCCGAGGCGTAGCGCTCGGGCACCCAGAAGCTGACGAGGATGTGCGAGGTGTCCTCGATGGTGGTGACCACCGTCTGCGCCGTCACGGTGTTGCCGGGGGTGACCTGGAACAGCCCGACGGTGCCGCCGAACGGCGTCGAGATGGTGCGCTTCCTGAGGGCGAGCTCGGCGTTCTGCAGCTCGAGCCGTGCCGTGTCGAAGGCGAGCTTGGCCGGTGCTCACCTGCACCGTCGTGGCGTTGTTGGCCTTGGCCAGCTCCTGCGTGCGGGTCGAGCGCCGCCTGCGGCGTCGTCGAAGGCGAGCTTGGCGCGCTCGGAGGCGATCTGCTCGGCGTCGGCGTCGAGGTGGCCGATGATGTCGCCGGCCGCTGACGGTGTCGCCCGGCTGCACCACCAGCTCGACCAGCGTGCCGCTGGCCGGCGACATCGACCGTCACGGACTGCGCCGCGGCGCCTTCGCCGATGGCGGTCAGCTTGTCGTTGATGGTGGCGATTAGCACCGGCGCGGTGACCACGACCATGGTGCGATTGCCGCCACGGCCGCCGAAGCCGCCACCACCGCCGATCGCCTGCGCCGCCGGCGCCGCCGCCGGGCTGCTGCGCACCGCGCCGGTCTGGCGGTCGCGACCTCGGCCGGCTCGGCGACCGGCAGCTCGATGCCGAATCGTGGCCAGGGTCTGCGGCGCGCCGGGCACGAAGAAGACGTAAGCGGCTGCCGCCGCGCCCGAGGACCACGAGCGAAATCAGTAATTGCCTGAGCAAGCGAGCCAATCCTACGCGATGAGTCCCGCCGGATCAGCCGGCGGGACTGACGTACCGTACAAGATAGCATCGCCCCCCGGCGGACCGCACATTAAATTGCCGTAACATATCGTGCGCGGCGCCGGAGCGGCGTCAGCGCCTGCTTCGAGCCGCCCGGCCAGCCAGTCGTGCCCGGCCGTGCGGGCGAGCATCGCGGCCGTCTCGCCCTTGGCGTTCGGCCTGTCTCGGATCGGCGCCGGCCAGCAGCAGCAGGCCGGCGATCGCGGCGTCGCCGTGCATCGCCGCCGCGTGCAGCGGGGTGAAGCCGTCCGCCTGCACCTGGTTCGGGTCGGCGCCGGCGCGCAGCAGCTTGTCCACCATGGCGATGTTGCGCTTCGCCGTCGCCGCATGCAGCGCCGCGACCTGCTGCGGGTTCTGCGCCGCCTGGTTCACGTCGCGGGCCAGCGGCAGCAGCAGCTCGAACGCCTCGACATTGTCGAAGAAGGCCGCGAGCGCCAAGCGGGGTAAAACCGTCCGGCGACAGCGCGTTGCCGTCCCACCCGGCCGCCAGCGCCGCCTCGAGGCTCTCCTCGTCCCCGAGGATGATCGCCTCATATGGGTCGAGTTCTGTGGGGATCGACCGGATCGCCCCGATCGCCTCCGGGTTCCCCACATAGGCCGCCCAGGACACCAGCGACGCGCCAGCGAATTGCGCTGCCGAACCAGCCCCGGCTCCAGCGCCAACGCCGCCCGAAGCCCCGCGATGTCGCCCTTGGAAACCAGCTCGAACGGATCGCTCATGCTCAGTCCCCGCGATCGGAACCAGACAGGGATTTCACCACAGGAGCGGGCAGGGCGCTACCCTCTCGCTCAAGCGTCATCGCGCCCGGCTTGTCCGGTGACCCGCGACCCCGCACCTCCCTCCATCGTCCTGCCCCACCCCTCTCTCAGTCGTCATCGCCCGGCTTGTCCGGCGACCCAGTTCGTGGCGCTGGGTTGCCTCGCATGAAGCGGGCAATGACGAACGAGGGGGGAGTGGATGACCCGGCTATCGCACCGAAGCGCTTCAAAATACACCGTCATCCGGGCTTACCCGGGACCCAGGCTCCCCACCCCCCCACGACCCCCGTCGCCACCCATCCCTCCCCATGCTAGCTTCCCGCCAACGAGGAATTCCATGACCATCGACGACGATCCCCATCGTCGGCGGCGGCGAAGAAGCTGCTCTATACCGTCGACACCATCCGCAGGATCGGCGTCGGCAAGGCGGCCAAGGCGCTCACCTCGAGAACACCTGCAAGGCCTGCGCCTACGGCATGGGCGGGCAGAAGGGCGGGATGACCAATGAGCTCGGCGAGTTCCCGTCGGTCTGCAACAAGTCGGTGCAGGCGCAATCGACCGACATCCAGCCGGCGATCCCGAACGAGGCCTTCCTCCATCCGCTGAGCGACCTGCAGCAGCTCACCGGCCGCGAGATGGAACAGCTCGGCCGGCTCAACACGCCGCTGTTCAAGCGGGCCGGGCGCGACCGCTACGAGCCGGTGAGCTGGGATTTCGCCATCGCCCACGCCGCGGCGCAGCTGAAGCGCCACCGATCCCAACCGCACGCTTCTTCTATTCCTCCGGCCGCTCGTCGAACGAGGCCGGCTTCGTGTTCCAGCTGCTGGCCCGGGCCTGCGGGCACCAACAACGTCAACAACTGCTCCTACTATTGCCACCAGGCGACCAGCGAGGGGCTGGCCACCACCATCGGCAAGGGCACCTCGACGGTCGAGCTCGAGGACCTCGACCGGCGCCGACCTGATCTTCGTCATCGGCGCCAACCCGTCGTCCAACCACCCGCGCTTCATCCACATGCTGAAGCACTGCCGCGACCGCGGCGGCGACGTCATCGTCATCAACCCGGCGAAGGAGCCGGGGCTGGTGAAGTTCGCCGTGCCCAAGAGCCCGGGCTCGATGCTGTCGGGCGGCACCGAGATCGCCTCGGACTATCTGCAGCCGCGCATCGGCTCCGACATCGCGCTGTTCAAGGGGCTGATGAAGGCCGATCCTCGGCCATGGGCGCCGAGGACAGGCGCTTCATCGCAGGCCACGCGGCAGGAGTTCGATGCCTGCAGGCCGATCTCGACGCGCTTTCGTGGGACGAGATCGAGGCGATCACCGGCATTTCGACGGGCGGATATCGAGCGCGTCGCCACCCGCTACGCCAACCGGCAGAACGTCGTCTTCGCCTGGGGCATGGGCATGACCCACCACCTGCACGGCGTCGACAACGTCGAGGCGATCGCCAACCTCGCGCTGCTGCGCGGCATGATCGGCAAGCGCTATCGCGGGGCTGCTGCCGCTGCGCGGCCACTCCAACGTGCAGGGCATCGGCACCATCGGCGTCAAGCCGATCGTCTCCGAGCAGGTCTTCGCCGCGATGGAGCAGGCCTTCGGCATCACGCTGCGCGCGCGACAAGGGTTTCGACACCATGGCCGGCCTCGAGGCCGCCGACCGCGGGCGAGATCGACGCCGCCGTCATCATGGGCGGCAACCTCTGGGGCGCGACGCCCGACACCGACTTCGCCACGCCGCGCCATGGGCGCCATCGGCTTCAAGCTGTTCCTCACCACGACGCTCAACCGCGGCCACGTCAACGGGCTCGGCGACGGCGAGGTGCTGATCCTGCCGGTCACCGCCCGCGACGAGGAGTGGTCGCCGACGACGCAGGAATCGATGTTCAACTTCGTCCGCCTCTCCGACGGCGGCATCGAGCGGCTCGACAATGTGCGGCCGGAGACGGTGATCCTCTGCGATCTCGCGAAGCTGCTGCTGCCGGATTCGCCCATCGACTTCGCGAGCTTCAAGGAGCATCGCGAAGGTCCGCGAGGTCATCGCGAAGATCGTGCCCGGGCTGGAGCAGCTGGCCGATATCGACGTGGCGAAGAAGCGAGTTCCACATCAAGCAACCGCGTGATGCACACGCCCGAGTTCGGCACCCCCGACGGCAAGGCGCATTTCGTCGTCACCCCGCTGCCCGAGGCGCCGGCGCCGCTGACCCTCGCCACGGTGCGCTCGGAGGGCCAGTTCAACACCATCATCTACGAGGAACAGGACAGCTACCGCCTCAAGGCCGGCCGCGACGCGATCTTCCTCAATCGCGAGGACATGGCGGCGTTCGGCGCTCGCGCGACGGCCAGCGCGTCACCATCGCCTCCGACACCGGCCGGATGAGCGGCACCGCCACCGCCTTCGACCTGCCGCGCGGCTCGGCGCTGGCCTACTATCCCGAGGCCAACGTTCTCTGCGGCACCGCGGTCGACCCGCGCTCGAAGACCCCGGCCTTCAAGTCCGTGCCCGATCTGGATCGAGGCGCAATGAGGCCGTGCTGGCTTCCCCAAGCAGACCTTCGAGCTTCCTCGAGGGCATCGCCGCGCACAACGAGAAGGCCGTGGTTCGACGCCAACCGCCCGCTCTACGAGGCCGGCTATGTCGAGCCGGGCAAGGCCTTCGTCGCCGAGCTCGGCGACCGAAGCTCAAGGCAGCTTTCGCCCGAGGTGCAGTTCGAGCCCAAGGTCAACGGCTCGATCTCCCGCATCAACCGCGACATCCGGTTCTCCAAGGACAAGCGGCCCTACAAGGAGCACCTCGGCCTGTGGTTCTGGCACGGCGACAAGCGCGGCTGGGACCAGCCCGGCTTCTGGTTCCGCCTGACCGCCGAAGCGAGGTCTATCTCGGCACCGGCATGTACGCGCTGCGAGAAGGAGCAGCTCGAGCGCTTCCGCCAGTCGATCATCCACCCGCGCTCCGGCAAGGCGCTGCTCGCCGCGGTCGCCGAGGTCAAGGCCAAGGGCGAGTACGAGATCGGCGAAAAGACCCGCAAGCTGCATGCCCCGCGGCTTCGAGACCGACCCGGACCGGGCCGAGTACCTGCTCTACGAGGGCCTGACCGCCGGCATCGAGACTGCCGGCGAGCGCCGCCGCCGCGCCGGATTTCGCCGACCGCTGCTTCGAGCACTTCGCCAACACCTGGCCGATCGCCCGCTGGCTGCTCGCCGAGGTGGCGAACTAGGTGTTTTGGTTGCCTCGAGTTGGCGCAACGCTGCTGTGCAACCGACACCGTCCCCCCCGTCGTCATTGCCCGCTTCATGCGGGCAATCCAGCGCCCCGGAACCAGGTCGCCCGGACAAGCCGGGCGATGACGATCGAGAGTGAGAGCAGGGCGACCGGGGGGAAGGGGGCGCGCGCTCCCTTAGACAAAGCGCAGACGCTCTGCTCAGACTAAGCCCCGAGCATCCGCCGCATGGTCTCGCGCAGCACGTTGCGCATCACCTTGCCGTTCTCGTTGCGGGGCACGGCATCGATCTGGAACAGCCGGTCGGGCACGCGTTCGTTGAGCTTCGCCCGCGCCGCCTTGAGCAGCCGTTCGCCGTCGATGGGGCTGGAGGAGACGATGCCCGCCCAGATTTCGTCGATGCCGGCGGCATTGGGCGAGCCGACCACGGCGACATCGCCGACGTGCGGATCGAGACGCAGCACTTCCTCGATGAGATCGGGAGCGACGATGACGCCGCCGCGATTGATGACCTCGCCGGTGCGGCCGGTGATGATCACCAGCCCGTCGGGCTCGATCCGCCCGACATCGCCGGGATAGAACCAGCCGTCCTGCGTGGTTTCGGCGGGCCGGCCCTGGTCGTCGACATAGAAGGCCAGGTCGGGCGTCTTCACCCGGATCACGCCCTCGACGCCGCGCGGCACCGGTCGCTGCTCGTCGTCGACCGTCTCCAGCGTCACCCAGGGCAGCACGTGCCCGGCGGCGCCTTCGTGCCGCTCGAGATCGCCGGGTGCGCCGGCGGTAACCGAGCCCATCTCGGTCGAGCCGTAGTTAGCGATGACGAAGCTGGCGAGGCGCGATCGGATCTCGGTGCGGATGCTGGGTGGAAGCTTCGAGCCGGCGACGACGACGCCGCGCAGGCTGGGGGGCGGGGGATTGGGCCCGAGGGCCTGCATGATGGCCTGCAGTTGCACCACCGCACCGGCAATGGCGGTGATGCCGAACAGCCGGGTCATGTGCAGCGTCTCGGCCGCACTGCTGCTGAAGCACAGCAGGAACCCGACGGTGTGCGCGAGCAGCGGCGCGGTGATGCCGGCAATGGTCGAGAACCCCATCAGGTTGATCGCCGCACCGCCGACAATGCGCTGCGGAATGCTCAGGTGGGCGTCGGCGAGCCGGTGCTCGAGGATGCGGTTGGTGAGCGCCACGCATTTGGGCCGGCCAGTGGTCCCCGACGAATAGACGTAGCGCACCACGTCCTCCGCGTCGGGGAAGCCCGGCAGCGCCAGCAGCGCTTCGTAATCCACCGGGGCGTTGGCGTCGAAGGCGAACCAGCGCGCGTCGACCCTGCGCGTCGGCAGGTCCGTTGCAGGCAGGTCATCGAGGTCGGTCAGGAACAGGTCGGGTTTCGGACCCGACTGCTGGGCCGTGTACGCCGCATTCACCGAGGCAGACCTTATGCCGAGCAGCGCCAGCGCATAGATCGCGGCGACGTGGTGGATGGGATTGCGAATGTCGAGCACCACGAGCCCACCACGGGGAAGTGGCAGCAGCTTCAGGGCCTCGGCGACCGCCGAGGTAGCGCCCATGAGCGCTCCGAAGCTGGCAATGCCGCCACCGAAGGCGACCGCAGGTTCCTGCGGCTGCCGCCGCGCGAGGTGCACGATGGCACGGATAAGCTTCATGTAGACCCGTCTAGGCTGGGGAAGTGGGGCGTGGCTATAACTGGAAGTTGAGGCCCGCGCGCAGTGTCACCCCGGAGGGCGCATAGCTGGAGGTGAACTCTCCCTTGCCGGTATCGCCCACGCCCTCGATCGCGCCGAGCCGGTAGACCAGCCCCTCGGCCTTGACCGAGAGGTTGTCGGTCAGCGCCAGTTCCACGCCGGCCCCGCCGATCACGCCCGCCGCGAAGCCGGAGGCTTCGGCCGGCTCGTCGAACAGGCCGATTTCAACGACGGACGCGGTATGCTCGACACGACCGCCGGCAACGCCGGCCGTGGCATAGAACAACGCGTTGCCTGCCTGCACGCCAAGCCGGGCGCGCAGGCTGAGCAGCGATTCGAGGCTCGCCTCAAAGCTGTCCCTGCCCGATTCGCTGGCTCCCTGCACGGTCGAGAACGAGGCATCGCCCTCGATACCCAGCACCAGCCCGTCGGCGGCCTGCCAGTTGTAACCGGCGGTGACGCCCGCCATGGCGCCCGAGGCATGGAGCGGCACGCTGTCCGGCCCGTCTGCGGCGGGTTCATAGACGAATTCGAGCGGCGTCCTCGAACCTGCGCCGCCCAGGGTGAGGCCCAGATAACCGCCGGTCCAATCGAAGCTCGACTGCGCTAAAGGAGCGCCGGGCACAAGGAACAGGATGGTGGTGCCAAGCGCCGTCACGGCACGCAAATCGAAAATCATGGTGTCGTAGCAGTCCAGAACGCGAATCAAAAAGAATGCCGTCGCTGTCGCGATAACGGCAGTTCGTTGATAAGGCTACGTGTTTCTTCCGGTGCCGGCTCTCGGCTCCGTATCGGGCTCGGCCGGGCGGCAAACGGGTGCGGCGCGGGGGCTGAGCCGCCCCGCTGTTGCCCCCCGCGCCGGCATCCCCTACATACGCCTTCGAGTTTCTCCGGGCCCGGGCGGGCCCTTACTTCACCCGGTGCATGATCGAGGGGTACGGGCCGGATGGCCTCGCCTCGATCTGCCCCGCTAGCGGCAGGATTCATCGCTTCATGGCGCGCCAGTTCATCTATCACATGCACGGAATGTCGAAGGCCTATGCCGGCGGCAAGAAGGTGCTCGACAACATCCATCTGAGCTTCTACCCGGACGCCAAGATCGGCGTGCTCGGCCCCAACGGCTCGGGCAAGTCGACGCTGCTGCGCATCATGGCCGGCATCGACACCGAGTTCACCGGCGAGGCCTGGGCTCGCCGACGGCGCCAAGGTCGGCTACCTGGCGCAGGAGCCGCAGCTCGATCCGGCGCTCAACGTGCTCGGCAACGTCATGACCGGGGTCAAGGAAAAGAAGGACATCGTCGACCGCTACAACGAGCTGATGATGAACTATTCCGACGAGACCGCCGACGAGGCCACCAAGCTCCAGGACCTCATCGACAGCCAGAACCTGTGGGACCTCGAAGGCGCAGGTCGAGGTGGCGATGGAAGCGCTCGGCTGCCCGCCGGGCGATGCCGTCGATCGACAAGCTCTCGGGCGGCGAGAAGCGCCGCGTCGCGCTCTGCGCGCTGCTGCTCAGCAAGCCCGACCTGCTGCTGCTCGACGAGCCGACCAACCATCTCGACGCCGAGACCACCGGCCTGGCTCGAAAAGCATCTGCGCGAGTTTCCCGGCGCGGTGCTGATCATCACCCACGACCGCTACTTCCTCGACAACGTCACCGGCTGGATCCTCGAGCTCGATCGCGGCCGGGGCGTGCCCTACGAGGGCAACTACTCCGCCTATCTCGACGCCAAGGCCAAGCGCTTCGCGCAGGAAGAGCGCGAGGACGCGGCCCGCAAGAAGGTGCTCGAGCGCGAAAAGGAATGGATGGGGCAGTCGCCGCAGGCGCGGCAGGCCAAGTCCAAGGCGCGCATCAAGGCCTATGACGAGCTGGTCAAGATCAACGAGGCGCGCACCCAGTCCATCGACGGCGCAGATCATCATTCCGCCCGGCGAGCGGCTCGGCCAGAACGTCATCGACATCGAGGGCATCTCGAAAGTCCTATGGCGATCGCCTGCTGATCGACAACCTCACCTTCAAGCTGCCGCCGGGCGGCATCGTCGGCGTCATCGGCCCGAACGGCGTCGGCAAGACCACGCTGTTCCGCATGATCACCGGCCAGGAGAAGCCCGACAGCGGCACCATCACCATCGCCGACAGCGTGCACCTCGGCTATGTCGACCAGAGCCGCGACACGCTCAACCCCAACAAGACGGTGTGGGAGGAAATCTCCGGCGGCAACGAGATCCTGATGCTGGGCAAGCGCGAGATGAACTCGCGCGCCTACACTCGGCGCTTCAACTTCAAGGGCGCCGACCAGCAGCAGAAGGTCGGCAACCTCTCGGGCGGCCAGCGCAACCGCGTGCACCTCGCCAAGATGCTGAAATCGGGCGCCAACGTGCTGCTCCTCGACGAGCCGACCAACGACCTCGACACCGAAACGCTCGCCGCGCTCGAAGAGGCGCTCGAGGAATTCGCCGGCTGCGCCGTGATCATCAGCCACGACCGCATGTTCCTCGACCGCCTGGCCACGCACATGCTCGCCTTTGAGGGCGACAGCCACTTCGAGTGGTTCGAGGGCAATTTCGCGGACTACGAGGCGGACAAGATCAGGCGGCTGGGCGCGGACTCGGTGAACCCGAAGCGGGTGACGTACAAGCCGCTGACGCGGTAGGGAGAGCGGGCGGGTAGTTGGCAATGCCATACCTGCCAAGGCTTGTGATTCACGCCCGCTAACGGGTCCGCCTACCAGGAAGCACCCCGGCCGCCATTCTCTCGTTCGTCATTGCCCGCTTCATGCGGGCAACCCATGCCAGAGGCTGGGTCGCCCGAACAAGTCGGGCGATGACGACGCGGGTTTGGGGGCTCTGCAACCTAACACCGCCCCGTTGATCTCCACCCCGTTTCCGTCGGAGCTTGGCGTCGGTTAGGCTTCTGCGATAGGCGGTTACCGCCCGCCGGCACACTAGCCCCTCCCGACGATAGGGTGCTAACTGCCGCGCTTTCCCTGCCGGAGACCACAGCCATGACCAGCCCCTTCGAGATCGCCTTCGATGGCGCCGTGATCCGTGGCGAGGCGGATGGGTTCGGGATTCCGGTGGTGTTCCTGCATTCGGGGGTGGCCGACCGGCGGATGTGGGACGAGCAGATGCGGGAGCTGGCGGCCGAGGGCTACCATGTCATCAGCTACGACCGGCGCGGCTATGGCGAGACCGAGACGGGGGACGTGCCGTTCAACCATCTGGTCGATCTCGAGGCGGTGCTCGACCGGCTGAGCGTCCATGCGGCGATCCTCGTCGGCTCGTCGATGGGGGGCGGGCTCGCCATCGATTTCGCGCTGGAGCACCCGGAGCGCACCATCGGCCTGGTGCTGGTCGGCACTGACGTGACCGGGGCGGAGGGGCATGAGCCGGCGGAGGAGGTGGTGGCGCTCGAGGAGGCGTTCGAATACGCGCGGGAGCGCGGCAACATCTCGACCGCGAACCGCATCCAGGCGCACCAGTGGCTCGACGGGCCGTTCAGCGAGGCGGGGCGGGTGCAGGGGCCGCCACGCGAGCTGTTCCTCGCGATGAACGAGATCCATCTCAGCCACCCGGAGCTGACGCAGGAGGAGCACCCGGAAACGGCGGCCTTCGACAATCTCGGGACGATCACGGCGCCGACGCTGCTGGTGGTGGGCGATCTCGACAGCCCGGAGATCGTCGCCATGCACGAGGACCTGTCGGAGGAGATGGAGAACGCCTTCGCGGTGGTGCTCGAGGAGACCGCGCATTTCCCCAACCTCGAGCGCCCGGACCTGTTCAACCCGCTGCTGCTGGAGTTCCTGGAGGCGGTGACGGGGCAGGGGGCGGACGACGAGGACGAGGAGTAGGGGCGGTCATAGAGCCGGGGGTGGTTGCTGGCTCGGGCGGGTGCCGCCATCGATACGGAGCTACGCCAGTACTCGCCCCACCCGCCGTCATCCCCGGGCTTGACCCGGGGACCCGACGATGCGCGAGGGGCGAGCTACGCATGGGTCCGCGGGTCAAGCCCGCAGGATGTCGGAGTATTAGTTGAGGGTTGCGCGTGTGCCGTCGCGGCGTTGCCGGAGTACCCCAAGCAGCCCCGGGGACATCCCACTTCAACCGCACCGCAAAAGCCTACCCCCGCATCAGCACCTCTTCGAAATGCGCGTCGAGTTGCGCTTGCGGGGTGTTGGTCAGGTCCTTGGGGAGTTCGGCGACGATGGTTTCGCGCAGGGCCTTGCTGAAGGCGGGGCGCAGGTCGCCGAGGGCCGTCGGGGCGGCCGCGACGATCAGGCGCTCGAAGGCGCCTTCCCGGCGCTTCTTCTCGAGCTGCTCGGCGACGTTCTCGACAAAGCGCCGCTCGCGGACGGCCACCGGGTCGGACGAGTACTCCAGCGAGCCGCCGACCGTCGAGTTCCCGCGGCCGGGGCGGTCGGCCATGATCTCGCGCGCCTGCAGGTGAGCCTGTTCGAACTGCAGATTCTCGATCGGCCTCAGGCGCTTGCCCTGGGCATGTTCGAACACCTTGGCATGGGCGCCGTCGGCTATGAGGATCCAGGTCACCTTGGGCTTCATGTCGCACTCCTTGGGGTAATGTCGCCAGACTAACGCAGCAAGAGCACTTTGGTTTTTGCCCGAGATCAAGTTGCGTGCTTGTGCGGATCACAAAGTCTGATTGGCCAATCCTCGGGGCAACTGCTAGAAGGCCGGGAAACCGGAAAAGGCACCTTGGTCTCGATCACCAGTACCGACCAGCGCGCGGACAGCGGCCTGGCTGCAGGGCTTGCTGCGTATACGCTGTGGGGCTTCTTGCCCCTCATGTTCGGACTCCTCAGCCATGTCGGGGCGGCGACGATAGTCGCCGACCGCAGCATCTGGTCGCTGGTGTTCGTGGGCTGCATCCTCATCGCCGGCGGCCGCACCGCCGAGGTGCGGGCCATCCTGCGCGACTGGCAGGCCGTGCGCTCCATGGCGATCGCGGCGCTGATCCTCGGGATGAACTGGCTGATCTATGTCTATGCCGTCGAAAGCCAGCAGGTGCTCGAGGCGAGCTTCGGCTATTTCATCAACCCGCTGGTCAACATCGCGACCGGCATGGTGCTGCTCGGGGAGCGGCTGACGCGCTGGCAATGGGTGTCGATCGGCATCGCCGTCGTCGCTATCGCCATCCAGGCGGCGGGCGTCGGCGGGGTGCCCTATGTCGCCATCGGCCTGGCGCTGACCTTCGCCGCCTATGGCTACCTGCGAAAGACCGCAAAGGCATCGTCGACCACCGGGCTCTTCGTCGAGACGCTGGTGATGACGCCGATCGCGCTGGCCTATCTCGGCTACACCTTCCTCAGCGACGGCGGCATCGGCGCGCATGGCGACCCGTATACGATGATGCTGCTGATGCTCACTGGGCCGGCGACGGCGGTGCCGCTGCTGCTCTTTGCCTATGCGGTGCAGCGGCTGAGGCTCACGACCATCGGGATGCTGCAGTATATCGCGCCGTCCATCGCGTTCCTCCTCGCCATCACCGTCTTCGGCGAAGCGCTCAACCCGCTTCGGATCGTCAGCTTCGGCCTGATCTGGCTGTCGCTGGTCGTCTACACGGTGGATGCGGTGGTGCGCAGCCGGCGCGTGGCGGCCGCCTGAGGCGCACTATCCGGCCGGTGCCGGACGATGCTCTCCGCCACCGACTTGAAGATCGTCGCCATAGGGCGAGGACTCGCGCCATACGAGGCGGAGGTCCCGCCGCGCGCCGGGCGAGGCGAGGCGATGGATGTGGATGCGGTTGCCGAAGGCTTCCTTGCGGACCGCCATCTCGGGTAGCAGCGTGATGCCCTGACCGTTGGCCACGAACTCGACGATGGTCGAGAGCGAGGTGGCCGCGAAGGTCCGGCCCTTGACTCGGGGTCGAGGTCGCAGGCGGCCATGGCCTGGTCGCGGAAGCAGTGCCCCTCGTCGAGCAGCAGCATGCGGTCGGTATCGAGGCGCGAGAGGTTGACCGGCTCGCCGGGCGGCTCGTCGAGCGCGGTCGCGAGGACGAACTCGTCCGGATAGAGCGCGGCGACGGTGAGACGGGGGCCGGAATTCAGCGGTTCGGTGGCGATCAGGGCGAGGTCGATTTGGCCTTCCTCGAGACCTTCGAGCAGCGCTTCGGTCCGCTTCTCGTGCACGGTGAAGGCGAGGTCGGGAAGATCCTCCTGCAGGCCGGGGTAGACGTGCGGCAGCAGGTAGGGCGCGACGGTCGGGATCATGCCGAAGCGCAGCGGGCGGTCGGGGTGGCCGCGCTGGCCGGAGACGAAGTCGGCGAGCTCCTCGCTCCGTTCGACGATCGGCCGCGCCCGGCCGACGAACTCGCGGCCCAGCGGGGTGAGTTGCACGCTCCTGCCCAGCCGGTCGAACAGGCTGCCGCCGCAGCGATCCTCGAGCTGCCGGATCTGCTGGCTCAGGGCCGGTTGGGTCACGTTGCAGCGTTCGGCGGCGCGTCCGAAGTGGCCCGTTTCGGCGAGCGCGATGGCGTACTGCATCTGTCTGAGAGTGATCGTCATAAGCGCAGTTTATCACACCTAGAAGATCAATCAATTGGCCTTATCGGGCCGGAAAGTCGATAGTGCGGCGACCAATTCACGACCAACGACAGGAGACTGCCATGACCGACAGACCGCGCCTGACTACCAGTGCCGGAGCGCCGATCGCGGACAACCAGAATTCGGTGACCGCCGGGCCGCGCGGCCCGGTGCTGCTGCAGGACTACCAGCTGATCGAGAAGCTGGCGCACCAGAACCGCGAGCGCATCCCCGAGCGCGTGGTGCATGCCAAGGGCTGGGGCGCTTACGGCACGCTCACGATCACCGGCGACATCACGCAAATACACCAAGGCCAAGGCGTTGCAGCCAGCGGCAAGGAGACGCCGCTGCTTCCTGCGCTTCTCCACCGTCGCCGGTGAGCTCGGCGCCGCCGATGCCGAGCGCGACGTGCGCGGCTTCGCGCATCAAGTTCTACACCGAGGACGGCAACTGGGATCTCGTCGGCAACAACACGCCGGTGTTCTTCGTGCGCGACCCGCTGAAGTTCCCGGACTTCATCCACACGCAGAAGCGGCACCCCAAGACCAACCTGCGCTCGCCGACCGCGATGTGGGATTTCTGGCGCCAGTAGCCCGGAATCGCTGCACCAGGTCACCATCCTGATGTCGGATCGCGGCCTGCCCGGTCGCGCCGTGACATGAACGGCTACGGCTCGCACACCTACTCGTTCTGGATCAACGCGAGGCGAGCGCTACTGGGTGAAGTTCCACTTCAAGACCCAGCAGGGCCACAAGTTCTATACCAACGAGGAGGCCGAGAAGATCGTCGGCGCCACGCGCGAGAGCTACCAGGAGCATCTGTTCGGGGCGATCGAGACGCGGCGAGTTCCCGCGCTGGACGGTGCAGGTGCAGATCATGCCCGAGGCCGACGCGGACAAGACCAGCTACAATCCGTTCGACCTGACCAAGGTGTGGCCGCACGCGGAGTATCCGCCGATCGAGATCGGGGTGCTGGAGCTCAACCGCAACCCGGACAACTACTTCGCCGAGATCGAGCAGCTCGCCTTCTCGCCCTCGAACAAGGTGCCGGGCATCGGCTACTCGCCCGACAAGATGCTGCAGGCGCGCGTCTTCGCCTATGCGGACGCGCATCGCTATCGGCTGGGCACGCATTACGAGGCGCTGCCGGTTAACGCGCCGCGCTCGGGCGTCAACCACTACCACAAGGATGGGCCGATGAACTTCTTCGCCCACCTCAACAAGAACCCGGATGCCTATTACGAGCCCAACTCGTTCGGCGGTCCGGTCGAGGACCCGTCCGTGAAGGAGCCGCCGCTGAGGCTTTCCGGGGATGCGGACCGGCACGACCACCGGGTCGGCAACGACGACTACTCGCAGCCGCGGGCGCTGTTCAACCTGTTCGACGAGGGGCAGAAGCAGCGGCTCTACGCCAATTTCGCGGCAGCGATGGACGGGGTGCCGGAGGCGATCATTGATCGCCAGCTTGCCCATATCGACGTCATCTCGAAGGAGTATGGCGACGGCATCCGTGCGGCCCGCGCCGCGCTCGCAGGCCGCGCCAGGGATGCGATCTCCGACCAGGAATCGGTGGTGGCCGCCGAGTAGGCTCCTGCAGAATCCGGAGGGCGCCGACTGCCGGCGCCCTCAAATAGTTAGCGAATCCCTGCGCCACTCCGCTTAATTTTATTCAATTTGCTCCTGTCGATTTCAGCCGACGCACTCACCTCAGGTCCATTCTGCAACCATCGGCGATGGAGCCGGGGGAAATGGACTAATGACTGAGATGGAAGAGGGCAGCACCCGAGCTTTTTCGACCTTCCGGGTGCTCAATGGAGATGCGAACATCGTCGAGCGGGACCAGCTGTTCCGCAACATGGCGCAGCTCTATTCCTATGTCTCGGATCGCTGCGACGACGAGCAGGTCGCGCAGTATGACGAGGTGCTGTGCCAGCTGGCGGAGCTGGTGGAGACGGAAGCGCGGGCCCACGTGGCCAAGCTCCTCGCGCCGCTCGACCGCGCCCCGGGCAATGTGGTGGTGAAGCTCGCCAACGATTCGATCGAAGTGGCGCAGCCGCTGCTCGAATTCTCCAATGTGCTGAGCGACGACGACCTCATCGAGATCATCGCCAACCAGGGCGAGGACCATCGCGTGGCGATCGCCGGGCGGGCGCTCGTTGCGGAACGCGTCGGCGAGGCCATCGTCGAGCACGGCGAGACCGCCTCGGTGCGCCGGCTGGTCGGCAACGCCAACGCCGAGATGGGCGAGCAGGTGCTCGAACGCCTGGCGGAGCGCGCCGCTTCCGACGCCGAGATCGCGGCCGAGCTCCGCGGCCGGGAAGACATCGACTGGAAGAGCCTCGGCGGCAGCATCAACATCATCGGCGAAAAGGTCCGCGAGACCTTCGCCGCCATCGACCCGCAGGTCGATCCGGTGACGGTCGGCAAGGTCTCGGCCGTCGTCTACAACCGGATGCGCAACCGTGCCGGGTTCTCGAGCCAGGACTGGAAGGTCGCCTACAACCAGGTGAAGGCGCTTTCGGACCGCAAGCAGCTCGACGAGCGCGCCCTGATCCGCTTCGCCCGCTTCGGCTATGGCCACCACACCGCCGCGGCGCTCACCGTGCTGCTGCAAGTCGGGCCCGAAGTGTTCGTGAAGTGGCTCGCGATGCAGGATTACGTGGCGATCACCGTGGCGCTGCGAGCGCTCGGCATCCAGCCCGACCTGTTCGAGGCGATGATCGCCTCGATGCCATGGCGCGATCTGCCCAGCCAGGCCGAACTCGCCAATGTCCGCCGCCGCTACGAGGCGCTGAGCCAGGAAGAAGCGGTCGACATCTTCGAACTGTGGCGCTCACACGCCTTCCGTCGCCGCCTTCCCAACGAGGAAGCCGTTGGCGTTGCCTGACTCCAAAGCCTGTCCAACCTCACAAGGGCGGTCGCAAGGCCGCCCTTTTTTCGTTCGTGGGCGCGGAGAGTTCAGTACAAGTCTAGATAAATATTACTCCGGCCTTTCACGTTGCTCATGCAGCATAACGTACATTCTGCGCCGTGTCCTCGGAGGGGTGTGGGCATGAAAGAGATCGGGCTCGCTCTGCTTGTGCTGGGATGCCTTGTCCTGGCATTTCCGCTTTACGACCACTTCGTCCACTTCATCACGCTGAGCGTCGGCCACGCCAGGATCATCGGGGCCGGGCTGATCGTCTTCGGCGGGCTTTCGCTGGCGCTGGCGCCCAGGTGATCCACCCCATCCCCACGTATCCGTGAGCTTGGCTTGCATGGGTCTGGACCGCGGCCCACATCGGATATAAAGATATCTTTATATCTCGTGGGGCCAGATGGACGACACAGCGGATCTAGTGGAGGTGTTGCGCGCGGCGGGGGAGACGACCCGGCTGCGCCTGCTGGCGTTGCTTGCCGATGGCGAGCAGTCGGTGAAGGACCTTACCGAAATCCTCGGCCAGAGTCAGCCGCGGGTATCGCGCCATCTCAAGCTGCTGGCGGACGCCGGGATGGTCAGCCGCAATGCCGAGGGCGCCTGGGCCTATTACCGGCTCGCCAACGAGGGGCCGGGCGGCGACCTGGCGCGCTGGCTGATCAGCCGCATCTCGGCCGACGACCAGGAGCGCCTGCGCGACCGCGAGCGGCTCGAGGCCGTGCGCGCCAACCAGCAGGCGCAGGCGGCGCAGTATTTCGCCAAGGTCGCCGAGAGCTGGGACCTGCTGCGCTCGCTGCACGTGCCGGAGGAGGCGGTGGAGAACGCCATCCTCGAGACGGTTGCCGGGCGCACCGTCGACACGCTGCTCGACCTCGGCACCGGCACGGGCCGGATGCTCGAACTGCTTGCCGGCCACTACCGGCGCGGCATCGGCATCGACGCCAGCCGCGAGATGATCGCCATCGCGCGGGCCAAGCTGGTCGGTGCCTCGATCGGGCACGCGCAGGTGCGGCTCGGCGACATCTCCGACCTCGATGCCGGCACCGGGCGCGCCGACGTCATCGTCATCCACCAGGTGCTGCATTATTTCGACGACCCGGGACGGCTGCTCGCGCAGGTCCGCCGCGCGCTGAAGCCGGGCGGGGAGATCCTGATCGTCGATTTCGCGCCGCACGGGCTCGAGTTCCTCCGGACCCATCACGCGCACCGTCGGCTGGGTCTTTCCGAGGCGCAGATGGCCGGCTGGGCGCATGGCGCGGGGCTTGCCGTCTCCAGCGTCAGGAGCTTTCCACCCACCAATCCGACCGAAGGCCTGACGGTGTGCCTGTGGCGGCTCACCGACGAGAGCGGGAACCAGAGCAAATGATCATCGACCATTCCCATCGCCCGAGCCGCGCGGCCGCAGCCGAGCGGCCGGAGTTCCTCGTATCGTTCGAGTTCTTCCCGCCCAAGACCGACGTGATGGAGGAGCGGTTCTGGGATTCGATCGGCAAGCTGGCGCCGCTGCACCCGCGCTTCGTCTCCGTCACCTACGGGGCGGGCGGCTCGACGCGCGAGCGGACGCTGCGGATGGTGAGTCGGATCAAGGCCGAGACGCGGCGTGGACGCCGCGGCGCACCTCACCTGCGTCGGCGCCTCGCGGGACGAGGTCGATGCAGTGGTGCGCGGCTACAGGGAGGCGGGCATCAACCGCATCGTGGCGCTTCGAGGCGATCCGCCGGAAGGGGTGGGCAAGCCGTTCGTCGCGCATCCGGAAGGCTACCGCTCGGCGGCAGAGCTGGTGGCCGGCATCCGCAATATCGGCGATTTCGACATCTCGGTCGCTGCCTATCCGGAGAAGCACCCGCAGAGCCCGGACTGGAAGACCGACGTCGACAACCTGCAGGCGCAAGCTCGACGCCGGCGCCACTCGCGCCATCACCCAGATGTTCTTCGACAACGACGACTATTTCCGTTTCGTCGACCGGGCGCGTGCCGCCGGAATCACCGCGCCGATCGTTCCTGGCATCCAGCCGATCCACTCGTTCAAGCAGATCTCGGGCTTTGCGGCGCGCTGCGGCGCGTCGGTGCCGGACTGGCTCGCCGAGCGCTTCGAGGGGCTGGAGGACGATCCGGAGACGCATGCGCTGGTGGCGTCGGCGGTGGCGGCGGAGCAGGTGCTGGAGCTCGTCGACAACGGCATCACCGAGTTCCATTTCTATACGCTCAACCGCTCCAACCTGGTGCTGGCGCTGGCCCGGCTGCTGGGGGCGCGGCCGGACTTCGGCAAGCCGGGGTTCAGTCTCCGTTCAGGTTGGTTCCGGCAGTATTTGAGCATAGCCATTCACAAAATGGCCACGTTGATTTGGCCTCTCCCGGGGTGAGGGAGCAGGGCCGTATAGCAAGGACAGCAGCCAATGAAACTGAGTGCCAAGGTGAAGGGCGGACTGGCATGGGCCGGTCTGGTCGTCATCCTCGCGGTTCCCGCGGCGGACCTTCTGTTCGGCAAGCCGGAAGACGCGAGCGCCAATCTCGCGATCACCAGCGACGCCAGGCAGGTGGCGCCGGCGCCGGTGACTGCTCCGGCTGCGAACGCGCCCGCGACCGACCCGATCCAGACCGCCAGCACCGAATTGGAGCCGGTGCAGCGGCTGCTCGACAAGGGCAAGAAGCTGCCGAGCTATATCTCCGACGCCGACGAGGTCGAGGCGCCGAAGCCGGTTGCTGTCCAGCCGGTGGTGCCGGCCGCGCCCAAGCCGCCGGTTACCCCGGCTGCGAAGCCGCCGGTAGCGGTTGCGAGCCTCGCGCCTGCGACGGAGACCCCGCCCGTGCCGCTGCCGCGCAGCGCCCGGCCGCACAAGCCGGTGGCCGTTACGACGCCAGCCAGCCGAGAAGCCGCTGATCGTCGACGAGAACAGCCGTGGCGCAGCGTGGTGCGCCCGTCGATCCGTTCCCGCTCAGCGATGGGAACGCGAGTGAAGATGACCTGATCACCGGCGACCAGCTCGAGGAATGGGATTTCGGCTCGCTCGCCGACTACCTGGCGCGCAAGGGCCTGCTCTCTGAGAACAAGGCGCAGCCCCAGGCGTCCGAGGAAAACGACCGTATCTACCTG
>CAVPUP010000005.1:0-187432 GCA_963708965.1 uncultured Alphaproteobacteria bacterium
CGTTGGCATTGCTCGTGACGTTGGATTTCGCATCCGGCGTCGTCGAGATCGGGATGGCGGTCTTGTTGAAGAGGTCCACCGTGGTCGCCGCCGAGATATTGGCGAGCTGTCCGCCAAGCCCGGTTCCGGCCGAGATGCCGATCGTCCCATGCGTCGGCATCGTCCCGTCGGTCGGGTTGATGCCATTGCTGGCCTCGAGCCGCACATTGGCGCCGATATCGGCCAGGTTGCCCGTGGTGTAGTTGACATAGGCCTTGCCCGACGGCGCTCCGGCGAGGCCGTAGGTGGTGGCCGCGGCACGCGCTTCGAGGTCGGCTTCGCTCCAGGCCGCCATGGCGATATCGCCGATGTCGACGATGACGTCGCTCAGCTCGCCGACGGCCACTGTGGCGTTGGCGAGGGCGTTGATGATGATCGACGTGTCGGCGAGCGCGACGGCGCCGCCGGAATTGAGCTTGCCCTTCTGATGCACGAGGGCGTCGTTGTGCGCCTCCATCGTGAGGCTCGAAACACCGGAGGAGGGCGGCAGCAGGTGCACATCGGCACGCTTGCCAATGGTCGCCGTGGTGGTCTGGATCAGGTTCGTGGTGCTGCTGCCGGCCGGCAGGTTGACCAGGCCGCCGGAGCCGGAATTGACGTTCCAGCCGGCCTTGTCGGCCTCGAAGGTGGCCGTGTTGCCGGCATTTTCGCCGATGTAATAGTTGCGGACCAGGTTGTTGGCGCTGATCGCCAGGTTGGCGGCGCGGACATAGGCATCGTCGCTCAGGTGCGCGTCGACGATGCTGGTGACGCCGTGCTTGATCGTCGAGCCGCTGGCACCCACCACCGAGGCCTGCGTGCTGTTCACCTGGCCGGCAAAGCTTGCGGTGTGGGTGGCCGAGACGTCGATGTCGCCGCCGAGCGCCGCCACCAGGAACTTCTTGGTCGGCGCGCTGGTGTCGATCGCGGCGCGGGTGACGCTGGTGCTGCCGGTCACGGCATCCGCCGCCGCTCCGGCGATCACGCCGCCGCTGCCTGACGTCGCATTGGCGACGTTGCTGTCCGAGCCCGTGGCGCTGAGCTGCACGCCGCCGCCCTGCACGCTGACCAGATCGAGCAGCCGCGCCGTGGTCACGGTGTTCGAGGTGGCGCGGGCCAGATTGGCGCCCACCGCGACGATGCCGCCGGCAAAGCCATCCACCACGGCGTTCTGCCGGGTGGTGGTCGTGGCGGCGACCTGGATAGTGCCCGTCGCGCTCAGCGTGCTGGCCTCGGCCAGCGTAGTCGCCTGCGAGGCGTTGCTCGCCACAGCTTCGGTCGCGGTCACCCCGACAAAGGCGCCCGACGATCCGGTTGCGGACGACGACACCGCCGGCCCGGTGCCCGCCGGCGCGACCGACGCGGCGAGGCTGATGTTGCCGGCATTGATCAGCGTCCCGCCGAAGACGTGCGTTGCCACCGACTCCGCCACGTTGGCGTGCGCCACCGAGCCGCCTGCCGCCACGAGCCCGCCCAGCGCCAGCCCGTAGGCCTTGGCTGCGGCGCGGCCACCGGACTGGCCGCTGACCAGTACGGCGCCGCTGGCATAGATCGTTGCCTTGTCGACATTGGCGGCAACCTGCGCCCCGGCGTTGGTTTCGGCCAATGAGCCAAGCGCGGCGATGCCGATGCCGCCCGACACCGCGGTCGCCGAGGTCTCGCCACTGTCGGTGCTCGAGGCCGTCACCGAGACGCTGCCGACCTTGCCGCCGGAGCTGCCGATGGTGGCGCCCGCGCCGGCAATCTGGCCGAGGGATGCTTCGATGGTGCCGCCGAAATTCACCGCCGCGTAGGACACACCGACGGCGAAAGCGCCGCCCACCGCAGCGCCCTTGGTATCGGCGATGCCGGTCCGCTGCGACGTGGCGTTCACCACCACTGCGCCCGGCGTCACCACCTTGGTGCCCTGCAGCCTTGCCCGGGTCGACGAGTTGTCGGTGAGCAGTGCCAGCGAGGCCTGCGCCGCGCCGGTGAGGCCGAGCGAACCCGCAAGGCTCTGGGCACTGAGCGTATGATTTGAGCTGGCGTCGACGGTCACCGAACCGCCGGTCACGGTGGAGTTGCCGGTCAATTGCGCCGTGTTGGTGGTGCTGACCGTGACGATGCCGATGCCGGCCCCCAGCCCGACCGCGCCGGCCGCAGCAGCGCCCGCTGTGGTGCTGGTGCCCACCGCATCGGAACTGCGGATGGCGACCGCGCCGCCTGCCGTGATCGTCGCCGAACCGACCGAGGCCGACGTCCCGCCGGGCACCGCCGTTTGGGTGAGGGCGTTCTTGACCTCGAGACCGCCGCGCGCAGCCTGCACCGAGGTCCCGATGGTGTTGACGCGCGCATCGCTCGAACTGCTCAGCACCTCGTTGACGGTGCCGTCGTCGAGCTGGCCCTGCACGTAGGTGCCGACGTCCTTGCTGTCCCCGTCCTCGTTCTTGCCGGTGATCTGCTTGTTGCCGTCGCCGTTCGCCGCCAGGCCGTCGCCGATCGCATACACCGATACGCCGGCTGCGATGCCGACAATGCCGCCCGCGGCGCTGATGACGGTCGAGTCGACACTGGTGTTCTGCAGCGCCGCGACATCGACGCGGCGCTTGGCAGCGATGTTCGCGCCGTCGCCGATCGAGGCCGAGGTGGCATTCTTCAGGATGCCGACATCGACCGCACCGGCGATAGCGCCCGCCCCGACCGCCAGGCTGCCGTCGATGGCCGCGATGCTGGAGCTGTCGCGGGCGAGGACCACGACATCCTGCGCCGCGTTGGCGCCGGAATTGCTGGCGTTGATATTTGCATTGCCGATGGAAGCGGTGGTGCCGATATCGAGCAGCTGCACCGAAACCGCGCCGGCGACACCGGCATACAGTCCGCCGGCGCCCGCGACATTGAGGGTGAACACGCTCTCGTTGGAATTGGCGAACACCAGCAGGCCGCGCGCCGCGCGTGTGCCGGTGAAGCTGCCGCCATCATGGACGGTCATGTCGCCGCCATTGCCGCGCGCCGTGATGGCGGCGTTGTCGGCGATGCTGGCGCTGGTGCGCTTGGTGATGAGCGCCAGCCCGATGCTGCCGCCCACGCCGCCGCCGGTGGCGCCGATGGCGATCGAGCCGGCGAGGCTGCTGGTGCGGGTGATGTCCTCGGCGACCACGGCAACATTGCCGTCGGCGACCACCGTGCTGGCGCCGATGCTGGCCGTGGTTTCCGCATCGAGCGACAGCACCGAGACCCCACCGGCAATGCCCACGGTCACGCCGGCCCCGGCTGCCGCCGAGGCGCCGACGATGTCCTCGCGGCCCTTGGCCGAGACGATGACGTCGCGCTTGGCGTTGACGGTGGACGCATCGCCGATCGCGGCGGTGATGGTCGGCTTGACGAACGCGGTATCGACACCGCCGCCGATGCCGACGGTGCTGCCGGCCAGCGCGCCGGCGAGCCCGATGCGATAGATATCGCCGGCCGCCGCGACGACGACCGACTGGTTGGCGTTCGGGTTGGTGTTGTTGTCGACGTTGATGCGTGCGTTGTCGCCGATCGAGGCGGTAATCGCGGTGGTGATGATCGGCACGTTTGCCGAGACGGTTACTCCGACCGTGCCACTGATGCCCGCGCCGACCGCGAGCGAACGGACGGCCGTGCCGCCGGTGGCATTGAGCACCACGCCGCGGGCGCTCTGGGTTATCGGAGTCCGCGTCCGGTTGACGCCGAGCAGGCCGAGCCCCTGGTTCTCGGCGTCGGCCGCGCTCAACACGTCGCCGTCATTGCCCGAGGCATCGTAGCTGTAGTCGCTCGGCGTCGAGGGGGCGAAATCCCCCGAACTGCCGCCCAGCGTCGCGCCGTAGGACGCCACATAGTCGATCGCCGCGCCCTTGCCCAGAGCGGTGACCTTGGCGCCATCGTCGATGCTGGCGAGCGTCGTGGTGGTGACCAGGGCGACCGAAGCCGCGGCGCCGACGGCGGCCGTGCCGCTGCCGCTGATCGCACCGGAGACAAAGGAGATGTCGGCCGTGTTGTTGGCCAGCACCGCCACGTTGTTGTCGGCCAGCACCGTGGCGCCGGTCCCGATGCGTGCCGTGGTGGTGTCGGTGATCGAATAGACCGAGACCGAGCCGGCGACGCCCGCCGTGCCGCCGATACCGACGCCGACCGCGATGGTGAGCGCGGTTTCGGCGCTGTTCGCTGCAACGGCGACATCCTGCGCCTCGACGCTGGCACTGTCGCCGATCTCGGCGGTGACGGTGACGCCGAGCACGCCGACCGCCGCACCGGCACCGACGCCGCCCGTCCCACCGGCGGCCGCCCCGCCGGCCAGGGTGAAGGTCGAGATGTCGCTGCTGGCGCCGACGTTGACGGCGCCGGCCGATTTGACGCTGGCGCCCGTCCCGAGCCGGGCCTCGATCACGTTGGACGACAGCACCACCGAGGCGACGCCGCCAACGCCGGCCGTCCCGGCGCCGCCGGCGGCGACGCCGAAGGCCTGGATCAGCTGCGTGGCGGAGGCCGTGTTGGCGAAGCTGGCGCTATTGGTGATGCTGGCATTGCCGGCGAGCAGGGCGCGGGTCGCGCCGCTGCTGTCGATCACCGTGCTCGATACGCCCACGCCGACACTGCTGCCGACGGCAACGCCACCCGACAGCGCCTTGGCGATGAGGTCACTCTGCGCCGCGATCTCCACGGCACCGGACGCATTGATCGTGGTCGCGGTGGTGGCCGACGAGGTCAGGCTCTTGCCAACCGACGCGGTCACGTCGTCGGAAAACACCATGACGGCGAAGGAGCCCTGGACGGCCACCTGTCCCGTTGCCGCCGCGCCGCCGATGGCCTCGGCATAGTAGTTGCCGCCTCCGAGCAGCGCTCCGCTCTGCCCCGCGGCCTTGAGCTGGTCGAGCAGCGTCTTGGGTTCGCTGAAATCCAGCGACAGTGGTGTGCCGGCGAACTTGTGGTTGAGCGCCTTCACCGAGACCGCCGAGGCGGTGATCGAGTTGCCCGCGCCGATGGCCGCGGTCAGGCTGTGGTCGGCGTAGACGGTGGCCACCGAAGCGCCGACGCTGGCATTGCCGCTGCTGAACGAGCCGGCGACCGCCTTGGCGGAGATCTTGCTGGTGTTGTCGGCCAGAACGGCGACATCGCCGCTGCTGGTGATCGTGACGCTGTCGCCGATCGAGGCGGTGGCCTTCGAGGTCGAGATGCCGACGGCGATGGCGCCGGCAACGCTGACCTTCTTGGCCGACGCGCCCGAAACGGCGGACGCGGTGAGCTTGTCGCGATAGGCGGCGCTGGTGTTTTCGGCGGTGGTGGCGCTGACCCCGACGCTGCCCGACTGCGAAATGGTCGCGCCGCCGGCGATGCTCGCCGTGGTCGAGTTGTTGATGATGCCGAGCGCGACGCCGATGCTGACGCCCACCTCGCTCTTGCTGGCGAGGCCGGTGCCGATCGTCGCCATGTCGATGGTGTTGGTCGCACCGACCGTCACGGCGCCCGTGGTGCTGATGCTGACGGCGCCGATGCTGGCGCTGACAACGTCCTGCGCGGCGGCGACGCCGACGGCGGCCGCGACGCTGACCTTGCCGCCGCCCTCGGTGCCCTTCTGGGAGTCCTTGGTCTTGTCGAGCGTATCGGCGCTGGCGGCCGAACCCCCGCTCTGCTTGGTGGTGGTGTTCTCGTTGCCACCACCGGCGGTGGCGCTGGCAATGGCCTCGTAGGTGCGGGTCGAGGTCGCCGAAATGGCGAGCGAAGCGGCGGTGACGTTGCGGGCGAGGCTCGCCGAGGTGACCGACGTGTTGGCCAGCGCGCCGTCCTGGGTGCCGCCGCCGATGATGACCGCCGCCGCCGCGCCGACGCCGACATTGCCGGATTTGGTGTCGCCCGCGGCGGTCGCCTTGTGGTCGCCACCGCTGGTCGCCGCGATCTGCACCGCGCCGCTCATGTTGAGGCCGGTTCCGCTGCCGATGAGGGCGATGGTCTGCTGGTCGATGCTCGCAAGCGACACCACGGCGTCCACCGCGACGCCGCCCTTGGCCCCGGCAGCCGCGGCAGTGGTGGTGTCGAGCGTGCTGTTGGCGGTGACCGCCAGTCCCGCGCCATTGCTGAAGCTGACGCCGTCGCTGAGCGCGGCGGTCGTCTTGTCGGTGATCAGGTTGAGCGCCACCGAGGCGCCGAAGCCGACCTTGCCACCCGCCGCGCCGTCGCCGCTTGGCAGCGCGCTGGCCGAGGCGGTGATGCGCTGGTCGGCGACAATGCTCGAGGCGCCGGTCTTGGCGTTGACGCTGGCGCCGGATGCGATCGAGGCGCTGGCCTGTGCATTGATCAGGTTGAGCGCCAGGGAGCCGGCAATGCCCACCTTGCTGCCACCCGCGCCGGAGGTTGCCTTGGTCTCGTACGTGTCGACATCCGGGTTGGCCGGATCGCCGAACTGGGCCGCCTTGATGGTGACGCCGTTGGCGCTGTGCGTGGCGACGCCGAGCTGCGCGGTGTTGGTCTTGTTGACGACGTTGACCGACACGGCGACGCCGATGCCGACCTGCGCGCCCGTCGCGCTGCCGTCCGAGATGACGCTGCCGCTGGTGGTGTTGGCGCTCGCGAGGGTCAGCGATCCACCGGCCGAGATCGCGACGCCGTCGGGAACGACGGCGGTGACGCTGGAGCTGGTGACATTGACGCCGACGGCGGCGGCAACCGAAACCTTGCCTTCGCTGGTCTTGGCCGAGCGCTGGTCCTTGTTGTTGACGTCGGTCGAGGTCTTGCCCTGCTGGGCGCTGTCGCCGACCCCGGCACTGGTCTGCTTGGTCTTGGCCGAACCCAGTTGGTCATCGACCTTGCCGTCGACATCCTTTTCGCCCGAGGCCTTGCCGTCATCGTCGGCGGCCTTGGCGCCCGCGGCGCTGGCTTCGGCGGTGAGGGTGCCGGTCGATTTGCCCTGCGCCGTGAAGCTGACGGCGCCGGTCGTCGTGACATTGCGGCCGGTGGTGGCCACGACGCTGTCGTTGACCAGCGCCAGCGCCAGCGATGCGCCGATCGACGCGGTGCTGCCCGCGGCCTTCGCCGAAGCCGCCGTCGTCACGTTCGAGAGCTGCGTCGCGCCGACGCTCACCGACCCGGCGCTGAGCGTACTGCCACTGCCGAGCCGCGCCGTCGTCGTGCTGCTGATCATCGACAGCGCGAGCGCCGGCGTGATGGAGACGCCGCCGGCGGAGCCGGCCTTGGCTTCTGCCGAGGCACTGAAGTCGCCATTGGCGGCAAGGCTCAGCGCGCCCGTGCCGGTCAGCACCACATTGTCGGCCAGTTCGGCGGTCGAGCGGTTGGCGACGATGTTGATGGCGGCCGAAACGCCCACCCCGAGCTTGCCGCCGGAGGCGCCGGCGCCGACCGGCAGGGCCGCTGCCGGTCACCGATGTCCGGTTGTCGGCCGTGAGCGTCACCGCGCCGCCCGCCGTGACGTTGACGGTCGCCCCGGCCGCAATGCGCGCCGTGCTTTCGGTGTCGATCAGGTTGAGCGCCAGCGAGCCGGCGATGCCGACCTTCGAGCCGCCGGCGCCCGAGGTCGCCGAGGCAAGGTAGCTGTCGACGCGCGTCGCGGTGCTCGACGGGTTGCCGACATAGGCCGCGACGTCGAGCTTGCCCGCCTCGATCGTCAGGCCGCCGGCGCTGTGGGTGGCAACCCCCAGTTGCGCAACGTTTGAGCTCGCCACCTTGTTGACCGCGACGGCTGCCCCGATGCCGAGCTTCGCCGGCGGGATGTCGTCACCACCCACCGCCGAGGCGTTCGCGGTGATCTTGCCATCGGCATTGGCGGCGCTGCGCAGGGTCAGCGTACCGCCCGCGGTGATCGCCACCGCGTCGGGAACGATCGCCGAAACCGAGGCCGACTGCACGTTGACGCCCACGGCCGCGGCGACCGTGACCTTGCCCTCGCTCGTCGAGGCGGAGCGCTGATCCTTGTTGTCGACGTCGCTTGCGGTCTTGCCCTGCTGGGTGCTGTCGCCGATGCCGGCGTTGGTCTGCTTGGTCTTGGCCGAGCCGAACTGATCGTCGACCTTGCCATCGACATCCTTCTGGCCGGCCGGCTGTTCGCCACTGTCGTCGGCGGCAGCCGCGCCAGCGGCGCTCGCCTCGGCGGTGAGCGTCGAGAACGACGCACCCATCGCGACGAGGCTGACCGCACCGGTGGTGGTGATGCTCCTCGCCGTGGTGACGCTGGCCTGGTCATTGACGATAGCCAGCGCCAGCGCCGCGCCGACCGCCGCGTTGGCGCCCGCTGCTGCAGCCGAAGCGCGTGGTGGTGGTCGATGCAACCTGCACGGCCGTCAGGTCGACCGAACCAGCGCTCAGCGTGCTGCCGGTCCCCAGGCGCGCCGTCGTGGTGTTGTTGATCAGCGACAGCCCGAGGGCAGGGGTGATGGAAATGCCGCCGGCCGAGCCGGCCTTGGCATCGGTGGTGGTGGTGAAGACGCCGCTGGCCGCGAGGCCGAGGGCGCCTGCGCCGGTCACGCCGGCGTTGTCGGCAAGCTCCGCGGTCGACGCGGTTGGCGATGATGTTGATTGCCGCCGGAGACTCCGACGCCGATCTTGTCTCCAGTCCCGCCGGTGCATCGGTGGGCTGGGCCGCTTGCCGAGCTCTCGGTCGCATTGTCCGCGCTGAGCGAAACCGCGCCGCCCGGTGATGGTCGCCGTGCCCGAGGCAATGCGCGCCGAGCTCTCGGTATCGATCAGGTTGGTCGCAAGCGATCCGGCAACGCCAACATTGGAGGCGCCGGCGCCGGAGGTGGCGGAGGTCGTGAAGACGTTGCCGTCACCGGTCATGGCCGCGGCGATGTTCAACGAGCCCGCGGTAACCGACCGCGCCAGGATGGCGTCGTTGGAGACGTGGGCGAGGTTGATGCCGACCGCGACGCCGACCCCGGTGGCGGAATCCACCGCCGAGCCGTCGGCGGTGACCGCCGCGGCATTGGCAGTGGCACTGGTGATCGACAGCGCGCCGGTCGCGCCGACCACGCCGGTCGAACTCACCTGCGCCAGCGTCGTCGACGTCAGGTCGGAAATGGCGAGGCCGCCAACCACCGAAACCGAGCCCTCGCTGGTCGAGGTGCCGGCGGCGTATTTGTCGTCTTCGAGGTAGCTCTTCGCCTCGCTGCCGTCCTGCGGCTCGCTGGCGCCGCCCGCGGCGGCCGCGGCGGTGACGGTGATATTGGTGGTCGTCTGCGCGTCGAGGCTGAGGCTGCCGCTCGCGACCTGCGCCGCGCCGCCAATGGTCGCCGAGGTGGTGACGTCGACGACGCTGACCGCCACGCTGGCCCCGAACTGCGCGGCCTGCGGGGTGGCGTTGGCGGTCGAGGTGACATCGTTGGAAGCCGCCAGTTCCAGCGGCGCCTGCAATGGTCAGCTTGGCGCTGCCGCTGACATCGACAATGGCGTCGCTGGTGATGGTCGAGACGGCGACGGCCCCGTCGGCAGCGCTATCTGCCGGAGCAAGCGACTGCGTCTCGATCTCGGAGACTACGGTCGAGCTGGCGGTCAGTTGCGCGCTCGCGGCGGTGATCTGTGCGGTGCCCGCCGACAGTCACCGAGGAGAGGACGTCGGTGACGATGACGCCGACCGGCAGCAGCGACAGGCCGCTCGTCGTCTCAGCGGTCGCCTGGCGCTGAACGCACCGGTCGCTGAATCTGCCCGGCGTTGATCGCAATCGTGGCGTGCGCCGTGGGCAGGTCGAAGAGCGCGATACCGCCATCGACTTCCGCGGTGGCGTTCAGCGAGATATTGCGACCGGAAATGATCGGGGCCGCGCCGCTGCCCGAGCCGATCACGATGGCGGCCGTGGCGCTGCTGGAGAGCAGGCTGCCCGACGCCGCAGCGGTCAGCGTGATGTCGCCGGCAGCAAAGCTCCCGGTTGCGTCGGCACGCAGTTCCGCGCCGTTGGCGACGGTGATCTCGCGCGAGGTCAGCGTGATGCTGCCGGCGTTGCCCGTGGCATTGCGCGTGTCGATGATGCCGCCCGAGACGACGGTGATCGAGTTGTCGGCCTGCAACGAGACATTGGCGCCGCCGGTGATGAAGTTGCCGGTCGCGCTCCCGATGACGAGATCGTAGGGGTCGATCAGCAGCGTGCCGGCAGTGCCGCGATCCGAACCCAGATCGAGCGAAACCGACCCGATCTCCGCCAGTTTGCCGCTGAGTTCGACGAACCCGCCGTGAGCCGCGCCAGTGGCGTGCGCGCCGAAGAATGCGTTGTCTTCGACCAGCAGCGTATCGGCTGCGATCACGTCGATCGTGCCGCCGCCGCCCTCAACGCCTGCGCCGTCGGCGGCGAGCCGGGCCGCGCCATCGATCTGCGATGTCGCCGGCCGATGTGACCGAGATCTTGCCGCCTTTGCCGCTGCCCTGTGCGCTGACGTCGATGCGGCCGCCGACGCGGGCCTTGCCGGTGGCGACGATCGACACCGTGCCGCCATGCGCCACCAGCGCGCCGCCCTCGACCAGGCCGCCGGAATTGACCGTCGAGTTGAACATCGTCAGCTGGTCGATGGCGCTGCCGTCGAGGCTGACGCTGCCGCCGGTCAGGCTGACCTCGTGCCCCTGCAACGTGATGGCGCCGCGGGCATTGATCGTGCCGGCAATGGCGATGATGCCGTCGGGCGAGATCGGCACGTTGCCGTTCATCAACTGCGTCGCGGCCAGCTGGTTGATGCTGCCGTCCGGGCGGATCACGCCCTCGAGGAACGCGCCGGTCGGCGTGTTGACGGTCAGCGAGCCGACATTGATGACGCCGTTGGCCCCGACCACGAAGCCGTGCGAATCCGAGAAGTAGATATTGCCGCCGATTTCACCGTTCTTGTAGCCGTTGAGGACGCCGTCGATGACGACGCGGCTGTTGCGCACGATGTTGAGCAGGTTGCCGGCATTGTCCGGCACATAGAGGTCGACGCGCGTGCCGGCCGCCTGCTGGAAATCGGAGAAGGAGTTGAACCCGGTGCCGTTGGAGACGGTGTTGGTGGTGATCCGGGTGTGGTTGCCGTTGACCTCGATATTGGTCTGGGTCCGACCGTCGGCGACGATGTTGTTGCCGCCCAGGTTCACGGCCTGCGCGTAGGCTGCGCCGGGACCGGCGAGTGCCGCGACGAGCGCCAGGACGGCGGGGCTGGCCGAAGTCATGAGCGGAGCGCGATATGAACGCGTTCCGCCAAAGCGTTGCCCTTGAGGCGCCGACACTCTGCGAGCTCGGCGGCGCTTGTTCATCAGAACTGGCCCGGCTCGATCTTGAAGATGTCCGGCTTCTCGGAATCAGCGGCGTAGAGCAGGGCGAGGCCTGTCGGGTTCAGCACGCGCTGGGTCTCGCCGCCACCCGAGTAATCGCCCTGCAACAGCAGAATGGTGGCGTGGCCGGCCGAATCCTCACCGCGGAACAGCAGGATGCCGTCGTCGAGCACGACGCCGGTGCGGACCGAGGCCGGCGCATAGCCGGCTGAAGTGAAGTAGGCGACCAGCACATCGCTGTTGGCATAGAGCTTGGCGGCATCGATCGCCGGGTCGATCTGGGCGTTCCACGAGATGCCGACCTGGATCAGCGTCTTGGAGGTGTAGCCGAAGACGTAGGACACCTGGGCATTGCCGCCGGCCGCGAGGAGCTCCGGCACTATGATGGTGAGCAGCTGGGTGCGTTCGGCGGTATTGGTGCCGCCAACGATCGCGTCACCCGACAGTCCGAAATCGGCCTTGATCGCCTTGCGGACGTCGTCCTCGCTCATACCGAACTTGGCGGAGCGGAATCCGTCGACGACGATCGCGGGCGCCGCCGCTTCGGTTGATTCGGTCGCCGGGGCCTTGTCCTGACCAACGGCAATCGCGAGGCCGGGGCCTCCAGTCAGCAGCAAAGCCACCAGAAATCCGGAAGACCAACGACGCAAACGTGTCGTTGCCTCCAGACGTGTCCCACGTCCGTGCACCCTGATTGCCCCCTTGCAATAGTCCAGTAGCAGCTAACCGTTTTCGCCACGTAAGTCTAGAGCTAGACAGTTGCAGGGCTTACTGAATTCACGCAGGGACGGCGGCGGGTTGTTCGGCCGGGGCGGGGGCGCCACCGCTGGTGCCGGCACGGATCATCTCGCCAAGTCGCGATACGGCGCTCAGGCTCATCAGGTGCGCGATGATCGGCTTGAGGAACTTCTGCCGGTGCAGTTCCAGCACGTCGTCCTCGCTCAGCGCGTCGAAGGCGGTTTCGTCGATCACCATCAGGCCATGCACGACGGTCGACTCCCCGCCCGGCGACTTGGCGTCGAGGGTGACCGACCGGAACAGCCGCAGCGTCTGCAGCGCCCCGACAAACGCATCGGTGCGCAGCGCCGAGAGCCGGTAGTTTTCCGCCAGCGCCAGCGCGTTGCCGACGATCGGCAGGGTTTCGCCGGCAGGGGAGAACAGCCGTTCGCCCTCCTTCATCCCGAAGCCGGCAAAGCTCTCGTCGATGCACAGTACCGGATCGCCGCCGGGCACGTCGCCCATGATGAACGGGTAGCGCCGCAGATAGGCCGGCAGGTACCCCGACGCCCATTTTCCGTCGGCGCCGATGAACAGGTTCTGTCCCGGCTTCAGCCCGGCCACGAATACCGCCGCCGGCCGTTCGGCCCCCGGCAGGAACGCGATCGGCATGAACGGCGCCGCAGCGCCGAATTCCTCGATCAGCGCCGGGATCAGGTTGGCCTCGGTCGCGAACGCCAGCGGCTTGTCGACGGCTGCCAGCCGTAACTCGCGATGCGCCTCGCTGTTGAGGGCGACAACCTGATTGTAGAAAAGCGGGTTAGCCACGGGTCAGTGCACTCCATCCCTGTCTCGGAACCGGACCCTAGCGAAGGGTGAGACAAGATGGAACGGGCTCCGCAGCGTTGTCCCAGCCTCAGCGACACTAGGCAGCATCCACTTGCTGAGGACCTCAGGCGGTTCCTTTGTGTTCCGCGTGACGCTGGAGCGATGATGAGTTGAGCCCCGCGGTCGACCCCATGGTTCGTCTTGCCCTGGCGCTCAGCTCGAGCCGCGGCGCGGCCCGGCTTCGCCGACGGTGTCGCCTTCGTCGATCTCTCGGGCGCGCGGGATACCGAGGCCGTGCTGGTGGCGCTCAGCCGGAGTTTAGGGGTCGGAGAGCTGACCGAGCGGCCGCTGACGCGGCCTCGCAGGACCGGGATTGCGGGGATTGGTCGCAATTGACACGCACGAAGCGCGTGTGTGATCATTAGTCTCTGTTCGCCCAGCCGTCATAACTCTTGTTATTGAAGCTGTATTCGACCCGGCGGCGGGGTCGCGGAGGGAGCCGGGGCCGACGTCCACCCAGCCACTGATATTTCGTCTATTGCGCCAGCAGCAGTCGTATTGCATCGCCGTTATTGCCGTCTGAGTCACTTCAGCATGCGTCTGGAGGGGAGGATGAACGGAAGATGGTCATAGCAGTCGCGCTCGTCGTGATCGTGGTCGGCTCGGTGGTGTTCCACTTCCTGAGCCCCTGGTGGTGGACGCCGATCGCCTCGAACTGGGGCTATATCGACAACACCATCCTGATCACCTTCTGGATCACCGGCGCCGTGTTCGCCGCCGTCGTGCTGTTCGCCGCCTATTGCGTCTTCCGCTTCCGGCACCGGGAAGGGCGGCGGGCCGCCTACCAGCCGGAGAACAAGCGGCTCGAGTACTGGTTGATGGGCCTGACCGCGGTCGGCGTCGCCGCGATGCTGGCGCCCGGCCTGTTCGTCTGGAACCAGTTCATCAACGTGCCCGCCGATGCCAGCGAGGCCGAGGTGATGGGCCAGCAATGGCAATGGTCGTTCCGGCTGCCGGGCAATGACGGCAAGCTGGGCCGCACCGACACGAGGCTGGTCAGCTCCGACAATCCCTATGGCATCAATCCCGACGACCCCAACGGCCGCGACGACGTGCTGATCGAGGCCGACTACCTGCACCTGCCGGTCGACAAGCCGGTCAAGATGCTGCTGCGCTCCATCGATACCGTGCACGATTTCTACGTCGCCCAGTTCCGCTCCAAGATGGACATGATCCCGGGCGCAGTGACCTATTTCTGGTTCACCCCCACCCGCACCGGCCAGTTCGAGGTGCTGTGCGCCGAGCTCTGCGGCACCGGCCATCCCTACATGCGCGGCGGCGTGGTGGTCGACACCCAGCAGGACTACGACGCCTGGCTCGCCAGCCAGAAGACCTACGCCCAACTCTATGCTCCGGAGGTGCTGAAGACGGCCAGACTGGATTGAGGCCGCCGCCGTTCCGGGCGCGATTCCGCATCAGACGAAGTGCGAGGAGGCACTCTGATGGTCGACGCCACTCACGGGCCCGATGCCCATGCCGCCGAGTTCGCGGATGCCGAGCTTTACCATCCGCGCAGCTGGTGGACGCGCTATGTGTTCTCGCAGGACGCCAAGGTCATCGCCATCCAGTACGCGGGCACCGCGCTGACCATCGGCTTCGTCGCGCTGGTGCTCTCCTGGCTGATGCGCATGCAGCTGGCGTTCCCGGGCCTGCTCGAGTTCATCGACGCCAACGCCTATTACCAGTTCATCACCATGCACGGCATGATCATGGTCATCTACCTGATCACCGCGCTGTTCCTGGGCGGCTTCGGCAACTACCTGATCCCGCTGATGCTGGGCGCCCGGGACATGGTGTTCCCCTACGTCAACATGCTCAGCTACTGGACCTACCTCCTCGCGGTCCTGGTGCTGGTCGCGAGCTTCTTCGCCCCCGGGGGGCCGACCGGGGCCGGCTGGACCCTCTATCCGCCGCAGGCCATCCTCTCCAACACGCCGGGGCAACAGGCCGGCATCGTGCTGATGCTGGTGTCGCTGATCCTGTTCGTCATCGGCTTCACCATGGGCGGGCTCAACTACATCGTCACCGTGCTGCAGGGCCGGACCCGCGGCATGACGCTGATGCGCATGCCGCTGACCGTGTGGGGCATCTTCGTCGCCACCGTGATGGCCATGCTTGCCTTTCCGGCGCTGTTCGTCGCCTGCGTGATGATGCTGTTCGACAAGCTGCTCGGCACCAGCTTCTTCATGCCGGCGGTGGTCGAGATGGGCGCGCAGCTCAACCACAATGGCGGCAGCCCGATCCTCTTCCAGCACCTGTTCTGGTTCTTCGGCCACCCCGAGGTCTACATCGTCGCGCTGCCCGCCTTCGGCATCGTCTCCGACCTGATCTCGACGCATGCGCGCAAGAACATCTTCGGCTACCGGATGATGGTCTGGGCCCTCGTCATCATCGGCGGGCTGAGCTTCGTGGTCTGGGCCCACCACATGTATGTGAGCGGCATGAACCCCTATTTCGGGTTCTTCTTCGCCACGACGACGCTGATCATCGCCGTGCCGACCGCCATCAAGGTCTACAACTGGGTGCTGACCCTGTGGCGCGGCGACATCCACCTCACCCTGCCGATGCTGTTCGCGCTGGCCTTCCTCGTCACCTTCGTCAATGGCGGGCTGACCGGACTGTTCCTCGGCAATGTCGTGGTCGACGTGCCGCTCTCCGACACCATGTTCGTGGTGGCGCACTTCCACATGGTGATGGGCGTCGCGCCGATCCTCGTGATCTTCGGCGCCATCTACCACTGGTACCCCAAGATCACCGGCCGCATGCTCGACCAGCGGCTGGGGCTCCTGCACTTCTGGGTCACCTTCGTCGGCGCCTACCTGATCTTCTTCCCGATGCACTACCTGGGACTGATGGGGGTGCCGCGGCGCTATTTCGAATCCGGCGACATCTCGTTCCAGCCGCCCTCGGCGCATGACCTCAACATCTTCATCACCGTCTGCGCGCTGATCGTCGGCGCGGCGCAACTGGTGTTCGTCTTCAACCTGATCTGGAGCATCCGGCACGGCAAGGCCGCCGGCCCGAACCCGTGGCGGGCCACGACGCTCGAGTGGCAGACCGCCGAAACCCCGCCCGGCCACGGCAATTTCGGCCGCGAGCTGCCGGTGGTCTACCGCTGGGCCTACGACTACAGCGTCCCCGGCGCGCCCGAGGACTTCATCCCGCAGAACCAGCCCGGCCCGACCCCGCCGCATCACGAAGGCTCGAAGAAATGAGCGTCGTGGTGATGTTCATGGCCATCCTCGCCGGCATCGGCGGCTGGTGGCTGGCCCGCCAGCGGCTGCTGTCGAAGCCCTGGCTGGAGCAGGGCGTGCTCGAGGGCGTGCCGGACTTCCAGCTGTCGCACGACCCGGCCAAGCGCGTCGGCCTGGGCTTCCTCCTCGCGGTCATCGGCGCGCTGTTCACCCTGCTCATCGGCGCCTATTTCATGCGCCGCGATTTCGGCGACTGGCAGCCGCTGCCGGTGCCCGGGGTGCTCTGGTTCAACACCGGGGCGCTGGTGCTCGTCGAGCGTCGCGCTGGAGTTCACCCAGCGCGCGGCGCGGCGCGGCGAGATCGCCCGTCTCCGCGTCGGCCTCGCGGTCGCGGCGCTCTTGGCGCTGGTCTTCGTCGGCGGTCAGCTCGTCGCCTGGCAGGAGCTCATGGCATCGGGCTACCTGGTCGCCGGCAACCCCGCCAACAGCTTCTTCTACCTCGTCACCGGGACTCCACGGCCTCCACATCCTCGGCGGACTGGTGGCGCTCGGCTGGGCCATGGCCAAGGCCTGGGGCAGTCGCCGGGTGGAGAACGTGCGCCTCAATGTCGAGCTCTGCGCCACCTACTGGCTGTTCATGCTCTTCGTCTGGATGGTGCTGTTCGCCCTGCTCGCCGGCTGGGCCAGTGACTTCATCGCGCTTTGCACGCAGTTGTTCAGCTAACCCGGGAGACGTCCATGCGGAGCCCAACCCAGATCCAGTCGCCGCCCGCCGCGCCGCAGGTTCCGGGCCTGGCCGGCCTCGTCTCCGACTGGTCGTCGGACCGGACCGCCTTCAAGACGGCGTCCTGGGGCAAGGCGATGATCTGGATCTTCCTGCTCTCGGACACCTTCATCTTCAGCTGCTTCCTGCTCTCCTACATGACCGTGCGGATGTCGACGGCGGAGCCCTGGCCGAACCCCAGCGAGGTGTTCGCGCTCGAGGTCTTCGGCATGCACATCCCGCTGATCCTCATCGCCGTCATGACCTTCGTGCTCATCTCCTCGAGCGGCACCATGGCGATGGCGGTGAACTTCGCCTATCGCCGCGACCGCAAGAAGACCGCGCTGCTGATGCTGGCGACCGCCGCCTTCGGCGCGACCTTCGTCGGCATGCAGGCCTTCGAGTGGACCAAGCTGATCACCGAGGGCGTCCGGCCCTGGGAGAACCCCTGGGGGGCGCCGCAGTTCGGCTCGGTCTTCTTCATGATCACCGGCTTCCACGGCACCCATGTCACCATCGGCGTGATCTTCCTGCTGATCATCGCGCGAAAAGTCTGGCGAGGGGATTTCGATACCGAGAAGAAGGGCTTCTTCACCTCCCGCAAGGGCCGCTACGAGGTGGTCGAGATCACCGGCCTCTACTGGCACTTCGTCGATCTGGTGTGGGTGTTCATCTTCGCGCTGTTCTATCTGTGGTGAGAGGCGAAAATGGCTGAAGCACAAGCAGGCTCCGACGTCCTGGTGGCACCAACGGCGCACGCCGAGGGCCAGCAGCACCCGATCCGGCTCTATCTCATCGTCTGGTTCTGGCTGTTCGTCCTCAGCGCCTGCTCCTACCTGGTCGACCTGCTGCAGTTCCAGGGCTACTTGCGCTGGGGCCTGATCCTGATGCTGATGCTGGGCAAGGCCGGGCTGATCATCTCGGTGTTCATGCACATGGCGTGGGAGCGCTGGGCGCTGATCTACGCGATCCTGGTGCCGCCGGTGCTGGTGCTGATCTTCGTCGTCATCATGGCCTTCGAGGCGGACTATACCTTCTTCACCCGCGCCGTGTTCTTCGGCGCGGGTGGGTAGGAGCCGCGCCGCCTACTGGGCGCGGGTTCCGTCGGCCTTGAAGCTCGCAAGATACGCGATCACGTTGGCCACGTCATCGGGATTGGGGAGGCCCGGAAAGGTCATCTTGGTGCCGTGGACGTAGTCCTGCGGCTTGGTGAGGAACGGGGTGAGGGTATCGGGACCCCAGACCACGCCCTTGTCCCCCTCCGCCTTCATGGCGGCGGAATAGTTGAAGCCCTCGACCGAGCCGGCCTTGCGGCCGACCACGCCATTGAGCTCGGGGCCCACCTTGGTCTTGGCGCCTTCGCCGATCATGTGGCAGGTGGCGCATTTCTTGAACACCTGCTCTCCGGCGGTGGCATCGCCCTGGGCGTAAGCGCTCCCGGCGCTCACGGCGAGCAGTAGAAAGGCTGTAGACACTCTAAGCATCGGCGCCTCCTCGATGTTCGTCCTGCCCGCGCGCGGGCCCCGGACGCGCGTCCCTGACGCGCAGCAAATCCTACCCGAACTTTGTCTCGTCGCAAAATCCTGCGGACTAGACCACCGTCACGGTCGCCGGCGTCGCTCAGCACCGAGTGACCGGCGGGATCTCGCAGCTGCAGCCGGACCCCCGCCGGAAGCGGCAGCGGCAGGTTGGCGGCAGCGATCGCCAGCTCGAACTCGGCGCCAAGACTGGCGTCGCGGACGCTGTCGGCGCCGGTGACGGCGAGCGTCACTACGGGCGCCGGGTCGCTGCGTACGAGGGTGAAGCGGAACTCCGCCACCGGGTTCTGGGGCGCTTCGGCCTGCCAGCGCACGGTGAGGATGCCGGTCTCGAGCCGGGCCGACAGGATCACCGGGGCGACGGGAGCGGCAGCCGAAAGGGTGACCACGCGGGCGGCGGCCGAGGGCTCCGAGCGGGTGCCGAGAGTACCGCCGGGCCCGGCGGTACGGCCGACCACCCGGTAGAGATAGGCGCTCCAGTCCCTCGCGGTCGTATCGGTGAGGGTCATCGCCGGCACGCCGGTCGGGGTCGGCGCGACAAAGCTGTCGGCCTGCACGTCGAAGCGTCCGATAGGACGCATGCGGCGCCAGTCTGCCGCCCGGTCGGCCAGCGCCTCGGGGATGCGATAGAGCTCATAGGCGAGGATCGGCGCGCTACGGGCCGCAGGCTGTGCCACGCGCAGCTCGACGCTGGCCCCAGTGCCCTGCTGCTGCCACGCTGCACGCAGCAGCACCGGCCGGGCCGGCTCGGGGATCTTTGGGACCGCCACGGCGGTGAAACCGGAATCGGACCCGGGCCACGCGGCCGGGATCATCGCCGGGCTGGTGGCGACCACAGTATAGAACAGCAGCGTCGTGAGGCTGCCGCCTACCTCGTCGGTATGGCTGCCGCTGCCCGCCGGCAGCAGCTCGGACAGCGGCTGGAAGGCATCGCGGAGTTGCGGCGCCACGGCCCGGATCGCCGCCGAGCGGATGGCCGGCGGATCGGTCGCCGACCAGTTCAGCGGCAGGTTCCGGCTCCGCGCCATCTCCACCAGCTCGAGCTCGCCGGCCCGATACGGGGTGTAGCGGCGCCCGCCGACCGCCGGCCATTCGAGCGTGAAGCTCGCGCGTCCCTCGGCATCGGGATAGGTGGCGAGCAGCGGCTCGGGCGGAAAGACCGGCGGCGGTGGCGGCACGACGATGTAGTGCTCCGCCATTCCGGGCCCGCCCAGGCTGCTCGAATCGACGCCGCGGGCATTGCGGGAGCCCACCGCCACCCAGACGCGGGCGCGATCCTGCGCATCGTGGACGACGACGATGCCGCCGAAGGTGACGGCATAGACCCGGTGCTGCTGCTGCGCGCCGCTCCCGACATCGGGGCGCAGCTCGGTGGCCTGGGCGACGACGACGCTCATGCCGTCATGGCTCGTACTCGCCGCTGAACGCGGCATCGAACTCGAACGGCGTCGCACCACTCCCCGACTGCCGCTCGAACTGGCCCCAGTTGACGCGCTCCACGGGGCCGCCGGAGGGCGGCGCGACGCGCCGCAGGTGCAGCTGGAAGCGGAAGCCGGTGAGCGGCCGCAGCTGCTCCGGCCAGGAGAACTGCACGGTGAGTGCCATGACCGGCGGGCTGCCGGTCTCGTCGAGGTCGGCCTGCACCTGTACGGGCGCCGGCGGCGGCGTCAGGTCGTCCCAGCGGAACGTCGTCTCGGTGAAGCTCGACCAGCGGCCGAAGGGGTCGGACTCGCTCACTCCGTAGCGGTATTCGATTCCGTCATCGACATAGCGATCGAAGAAGCTCGCCTCGCCGGCGGCGCCAGGCTCGTCCGGCGGACCTGCCGGCAGGATGGCGGCAGGGACCGGCGGGTCGGATTGCGGATCGGGCGAGTTGCGCACGGTCTCGAAGCGGCCGGCCGAGGGGGCGCGGGAGCGGGCGATGCAGGCGCCCACCGGCACCGACAGGGCGTCGACCGGGCGCGAGCGGCGGCGGAGGGTCCAGCGCAGCTCGGTCACCGCCTCCTGCGCATGATCGGGCGGTACGCCGAGGCCGTCGAAGGCCGCCGTGACCAGGTCCGGCCTCTGGTAGAGCGGGCGGCTCGCCGGCGCGATGCCGAGCGCCACGGCATAGAATTCGACCGGGTCGGTACCGGCGTTGTTGACCAGATCGGTGACCGTCGCGGTGGTTTCGGTGAGCTCCGCCATCGCCTCGAGCAGCCCCGCCTGCAGCTCGATGCGCCGGAACGGACTGGCCGCCAGGTACGCGGCAGTGAGCTCCTGGACGCGGCGCTGCGTTGCCCCCACCCAGGCGAAGAGGTCCTCCTTCAGCCAGCGGCCGCGCACCCGGTAGTCGAGCAGCTCCTCGCCCGGATCGCGGTGGATGCAGCCGAGCCCGAGCAGCCGCGACACCACCGGGTTGGCGGAGGCGGCGAGCAGCAGCTTGTAGGGGCTGACGCTGAGCCGGTGGTCGCGGGCCGCGAGGCTCGCCGGCAGGCCCTCGCCCGGCCGCTGGCCGACATCGGTGAGCTCGCCGCCGACTTCGATCTCGGATTGGTGCAGGCCCGTGCCGAGGCTCTCGGTCAGCACCTGGGCGAGCCACGGCTCGAGCCTGCTGTTCCACGGATCGAGATAGCGCGAGGCGAGCTCCTGGTCGCTGGGCGGGCGGCTCGGCGGAACCACCGGATCGTCAAGCGGCTCGGCCCCGGTCCCCCGATCGCCGAGCACGCGGTCCTTGGCGATCTCCTCGGCGCTGGCGCCGGCGAAGATCTGGGCGTTTCGGTCCCGGTAGTCGGCCTCGTCCGTTGCTGCGGGGAAGCAGGCCAGCGGCTTCCAGCCGCCTTCGCTCATCAGGTCCTCGCCGCGGATCCAGGTGACGCTTTCGAGCTGCGCCAGCCTGCCGGTGATCGACACCTGGTCCATCCGGGGCGCCAGGAGCACCAGGTCGATCGGCACCGGCACCGAGAGGCCGGGGCCGATCGCCTCGGGCCCGATCCCGAGCTCGCCGAGCAGCTCGGCGACCCGGGCGAGCCAGCCGGGCGTCGCCCGGCCGAAGCGCCCCGGCTGCATCGCCTGCAGCCGCGCCTGCAGCCGGCGCAGCGCCGGATCGAGCCGTCGCGGCGGCAACGGGCCGAGCTCGGGGGCTTCGAACAGCCGGGCGAGGCGGTCGGCGATGCCGCCATTGTCCAGCACCGGGTCGGTGACGCCGGGGCGGCGGAACATCCGGCGCGAGGCAATGGCCACGGTCTCCGGCTCGCCGCGGTTCAGGTACTGCCCCTCGGCGGTGACCGAGCCGCCGGGCGAGCGGAGCACGAGGCGCAGCCGCACCCAGCAGGCGGCGGCGTCGCGCCCGACGAAGCTCAGCACCAGCGGCGCCGATTCGAGCGCCACGCCGCCCGAGGATTGCTGCAGGCTGGAGCCGGGACGCCGCACCAGGAGCTCGGGGCGGCTGATCAGCGGCACGGTGACCGGACCGGCGCCGTCGGTGAGCCGCAGGCTCTCCGACCGCATCGGCAGCTGCCCGCCGCGGCGGCCGAGGACCGAGGGGCGCATCTCGACGCAGAAGGCGTAGCGCGGAAAGCCCAGCCGCATGTCGAACTGCCAGCGCAGATGGTTGCCGTCGACGACATAGGGGTCGTTCTGGAAACCCTGGCCGATCATCGCGAAGAGGGAAGGGTTGATCGTCGCCATCAGGCTGCTTCCTCGCTGAGGACCTGCGGCACGGTGCCGAGCGGCAGGGAGAGGGCCTCGACCGACGGCGGCGCGAACTCGGTGCCGAGATCGGCGAGCCGCAGCACGACGGCGCCGGGCTGCACATTGGCGGGCGGGGTGAAGAAGGCGAAGACGCGGGCGCCGCGGGCTCCGGCGACGATCTGCAGGCTGGCGAACTGGGCGCCGAGATCGAAAGGCACGGCGACATTGGCGACCCAGCGGGCATCGATGCCGATCCGCTCCGCGGGATTGCCGTCGGCGTCGCGGCGCCGGCGCAGCAGCGGTTCGGGACCGTCGAGCAGCAGCCCGCGGCAGCGCCAGCCGGTCCCGTCCGGCACCCAGAGCCGCAACATCTCGGGCTGCTCGGGGATGATGAGCGGGCCGCCGAAGGCGAGCTCGCTGATCCGGTCCACCACCTCGTCGCTGCGCAGCGGCCCCGCGCCGAGACCGCCCAGCAGCGCGTCGAGCTCGGCCGGGCGGTCGATGAAGAGATCGCCCACGGGGGCGGCGCGATAGGCGGCGACATGCGGCGCGAAGCCGGCCCACCGGCTGGTCCGCAGGTCGAACCGGTAGACCGCCTCGCCGGCATCGAAGGCCTGCTGCAGCAGGGCATCCCAGGCCGCAAAGGTCAGCGGACCCGGCTCGCCGAGCGCCCGCGGCAGCACCGACACGGTGTAGCCGGTATTGGGCGCGAGCGGCTGGTCGATGCGGGCGATCGTCTTGGGGAAGAGCTGCTCCCACGCGCCCGGCAGGCACTTGTCCTTGAGCGCGTTCAGCGCCGCGACGATCTCGGTCTCCGCCGGCCCGACCGGCACGTACTCGATCCCGGCGATCGCCGCCATCGGCTGCGCCACGACATGGCCGGTGTGGTCGGCCTTGGCGCGGACCACCAGCTGCTGGCCATAGGCGGCGAACAGCGCATCGATGGTGGCGGTGGCAAAGCGCAGCACCAGCGGCTCGGCGAAATAGTGCGGCTGGTCCTCGCCCACCGGATCGTGGTCGCGCACATAGCGGGTGATGTCGGTTGGGGACTCCGGGTCGGCCCGGAAGCGCCGGAAGCTGGTGCTGTCGATCGGCAGGGTGCCGTCGCCATCCACCTCGTCGGCGTCCTCGCTGCGGAAGCGCTCCCAGCAGCAGGCTGCCCTGCAACTCGTAGGCGGCGCCGGGCTCGAGCAGCGGCTGGGTCGAGCACCCCGGGCTGGCCGGCGACGAGCCCGCTGAGGGTCTGCAGCTCGGTGATGGTGAGCTCGACACTGCGCTGCTGCTCGTGGAAGCGGCGCCAGTCGCTGAGCGTGATGCCGCAGACCTGCATGAGGTAGCAGCTGAAATTGCGGTGCGGCGGCAGTTCGAACGGCGCCGGCGGGCGGAGCAGCAGCCAGCGGGCGCTCTGCGGCTTGTCGCCGCCCGCGGCGGCTTCCGGATCGGCCCAGCTCAAGCGCCGCACGATGTGCCCGGCGACGATGCCGGAGGTGGAGGCGCCGGGGACATTCGGCAGCGCCGAGAAGCCGAAGGGGCCGGCGAGCCTGTCGAGATTGGCATCGAGCAGCAGCACTTCGCCGTCGTCGCCGCCGACGATCTCGCGCGGCACGACGAAGGTTGCTTCCAGCGTCACCGTCGGCGGCACGGCGACGATGATGACGCCGGCATCGCGCAGCGCCTGCAAGCGTGGCGGCAGCGCGTCGCCGCCGATCGCCACTACCGACGCGTCGATATAGATCTGGCCCAGCTTGCCGAGCACCACCGGGTCGGTGCTCAGCCCCAGGCTCCTCGATCAGCTCGGTGATCGGGGTGCGGGAGCGGGGGCTGGGGCGGCCGAGGTCGAGGCAGCGCCGGCTCGGGCTGCGGCCCGGGTAATCGGCATCGACCAGCGGCACGACGCGGGCCGGCAGCAGCAGGCTGCCCGAGCTCGAGGCTTCGGTGCCGAGCCCGTCGGCGCGGGTGGTGATGACATCGACCGGGCGCAGCGTCCGGTGGTCGAGCCGCCAGCGGCTGCGGTGCCCCAGCCGCTCCTCGTCGAAATCGGCGCAGCGCGGCGTCGGCGGCACCCGCTCGCTGCAGAGCCGGGCGATCAGTTGCGACAGCGTCGATTCCGTCACGCTGCCGAAATCCAGCTGCCGCGGATGGGCATCCGGCATCCAGTCCAGCACCCGCAGCGTCCGCTGGGAATCCGCGGCCTCCGGCGGACCCGACAGCAGGCTGTAGGGGGCCCAGGCCGACTGGATGCCGGTGACCACCGCTCCGCCGACGCGCTGCAGCCGCAGCTCGTCGAGCGTGAAGCGATAGTAGAGGTCCCCCGACACCTGGTTGAGCAGCTTCGCCTGGTCGGTGAAGGTGATGCCGGGATTGGGCCGGCCGTCGGTGACGTCCGAGGTGAACGCGAGGTGGAACAGCGCGTCGATCGGTACGACGATCTCCCCGTCGTCGTTCACCACCTCGATCGCCTGCGCCGTCATCCGGTCGATGGCCACCGCGTCGCCGAAGGGGTTGAGCGGAGCGGGGGTTGGCGGGTCGCCGTCGCCGATCTCGAAGCCGACGCACTTCTCCAGCGTGGTGAACCACAGGTCGATATAGCCGCAGACCTCGCCGCGCAGCGACAGGAAGCGCGGCGCCGACACCATCACCTTGGCCGTCAGCTCGCCGCGGGCGCCGATCGAGATCGGCCCCACATGCAGCTCGCCGCCGACCACCAGGCTTCCTTCGAAATAGAGCGGCGCGAGCTGGATGCCGGCATGCGCCTCGGCGAAGGCCTCCAGATAGAGGATGCCCTTCCTGCCCCAGACGATCTCGATGCGCGCCCCGGCACCGACGCAGATGCCAACCAGCGGCGTGTCGAGCGCGCCGTTGTCGAGCCCGTTGCCCTCGATCTGCAGGTAGCCCCAGGCGTTGAACAGGTCGAACACCCGGACCCCGGCCCGGCGTTCCTTCGGCAGCCACTCGCCGAAGCGCAGGTGGAAATCGAGCGGATCGTCGAGGTTGAAGAAGGCCTCGGTCGGCACGTGCAGCTCGATGAATTCGGTGAGCGTGAGGGTGTAATCGATGCCGACCGTCAAGAGGTCGTTCTCGAGGTCGAGCATCACCGTCGCGAGGATGCCGACCGGCGGATCCTCCGGTTCGGGCAGGATCTGGAAGATCTCGACCTGCGCGGCGAGGATGAAGCGCGGCCCCGGCGTCTCGAGCAGCAGCGTGCCCTTGAGATGGATGGCGAAGCCGGCATCGAACACCGTGCCGAGCGTCGCGCCGACGCCGAAGGTCCAGGTGCCGCGCGACGGCACCCATTTGTTGGTGTCGGTCACCCCGACCGGCGGCGCCTTCAGCCAGGCCAGCGGCTCGGGGATCGAGCGGCCCATGTTGACGCCGAGCAGCCCATGCAGGCCGTAGATGGCGATGCCGGTATTGCCGAGCGGCAGGCCGGGGACGAACTCCACTCCGAGCGCCAGGTACAGCGCCTTGAGGTCGTCGCGCGAGTAGATCTTGAGCGCGCCGAAGATGCTGCGCAGCATCGGCATGCTCTCGAAGCTGAGCTCCAGCTCGCCTTCGACCGTCGTGCCGCCGACGCCGTCGTCATTGATGCCGAGCTCGCCCCGGCCCTCGATGACGCCGGGCACGTCGACGCCCACGCCCAGCTTGTTGATGGTGACGTGGACATCGGAGATCTGCAGGTCCGAGCCGTCGAGATGCACCACGCCGTTGGCGTCGGCGCGGAACAGGTTGTCGCTCTCGAGGCTCATGCGGATGCGCAGCGTGTCGACGGTGAAGATGCCGAGGTCGAGCGCGAAGCCCAGTTCCACCTCGAGGAAGAGCGGCGAGCCGAAGCCCAGCGTGGTGCGGTCGACGCGCAGCAGCCGCCCGATGCCGTCGCCGAGCTGGAAGACGCCGGGATCGTTGATGTCGAGCTTGAAGCCGCTGGCCGGATCGTAGAAGAGCTCGACCGTCTCGCGGTTGATGATCTCGACGCCGACGTTGCGGAAGGCGATCTCGAGCGGCCGCGACGTCTGCAGCCGAACCGGGATGCCGATCGAGAACAGGTCGACGTCGATCATGTACTTGACGGCATAGTCGAGCGCGAGGCTGAAGCGGGTCGGGTTGTCACCGCCATGCAGCAGGCGGAAGCGCAGGCCGCGCCAGATCAGCCGCTCGACCTCGAAGAAGCCCGCCTCCTGCATGAACAGGCCGATGCCGAGCGCCAGCACCAGTCCGGTGGGGCCGGTGCGGCCGCCGCTGACCGCGGCGAAGCCGGGGAGGGCGATCGAGGGACCGCCGAGCGCCGCGACCAGCCCACCGCCCGAGCCGCCGGAGATGAAGGCCGCCATGCCGTCGACGTCCTCGGGGCTCGACAGCAGGTCGAGCTCCCAGCTGTAGCGCGGCGAGGCGGCTGGATCGGGGTTGCGCCGCAGCTCGAGGAAGCCGGTGACGATGCCGTCGCCGGGGTTGAGCCCGGTGGTCGGATCGAGGTCGTTCTCGTCGAACTTCTCGATGTCGATCTCGAGCCTGATCTGCAGCCGCACCAGCTCGTTGCGCAGCAGTTCGACCTCGACATGGGCCGAGCGGAAGATCGAGTGCCGGAACGGGTGCTGCTCGGGCTTCGGCAGCGGGAATGCGCTCGGGCTGCGGCGCCACCGGGGCACCGGAGCGGACGAGGAAATAGGCCTCGCGGGCGAAGCCGGGAACCGCCGCGGGCACCGCCAGCTGCAGCACGGCGAAGACGCGGCGGTCGATGCGCAGCCCCAGGCTCACCGGGTTCTCGGCGCCCCAGAACAGCCGCTCGTGCGGCAGGGCGGCGTAGATGGCGGACGCGCTCGTCACCTCCGCGTCGGTCAGCCCGTGCGGCGCGGGCAGTGCGGTGATGAGCTGGCGCAGCTCGGCGGACGGGGCGGCGAGCGCCGCCTCCACCGCGTCCAGCCGCCGGCTCGAGAGGTCGAGATTGTGGTCGGCCGCGCCCTCGACCGAGGCCGAGGCGAAGAGCCCGATCTTCTCGATGCGCCCGGAATGCTCGATCAGGGCGCGGAACAGGTCGGCGAAGCCGGTGGCCTGGCCGGTGCGGAGGTCGGCCAGCGGCAGGTCGTCGTGGTCGGGGTTCGAGGACGAGGTCGGCGGCACCTCGGCGCGGTCCCAGGCGAAGCCGATCAGCCCGGCCTCGCCGCCTGCCGGCTGGTAGAAGCTCGTAGCCGCCGTCCTCGGCAAACAGCGCCCTGACTTCCGGCACGTCGAGCGGCGCGGCGTGGCGCAGCGCGCGGGCGCGACGATCACCGATGGCGGCCGCACCGCGGCACCGGGCGCGACCGTGCCGGTGACGCGGAACAGCCGGTCGGGCCCGGCGAGCGGCAGCTTCAGCAGTCCGCCGACCGTGCCGGCGGTCAGCGGCTCCTCGCTGCCGAAGCCGGCGGCCGCAGCGGTGAACAGCGCATCATTGGTCGGATCGCTGAACAGTTCGGCCGGGGCGGCCATGCCGGCGACGGTCCAGCTCACCGCGTCATAGGCGAGCCCGTCCCGGGCGACGGCCAGCGCGGTGCCCTGGCCGTCCTGGCTCAGCCAGTCGGCATAGGTGAGGAGGTCCAGTTCCGGCGTCGCCGCCGGCGGGGCGGCCCGCATCGTGTAGCGGATGCGGTGCTGCACCGTGTCGGGACCGAGGTCGGCGATCACGCCGATGGCGCCGTCGCCCAGCGTGTTGCCGACCCTGCAAGCGCCAGAGCAGTTCGGGGAACTTGCCGTCGCCGCCGCGGTTGGCCTGCTGCACCGTGCCGTTCTGCAGGAACGTCCAGTCGCCCGGCAGCGCCAGGGTGAGGCTGGCGGTGGGGCCGTTGCCGTCGCTGACGCGGGCCCGGATGGTGACCTCCTGGCCCGGACGCAGCGGCAGGAACAGGTGGACGGCGTTCGCCCCGCCCGCCGGTTCGCTGACATCGGCGGAGAGCTCGAGCTTCAGCCCCGCGGCGCCGGGCGCCGGGGCGGCCGGCTGCTGCACCAGCACGGTGCGGCTCGCGGTCACCGTGTCGACGCGGTGGTCCCGCACCTCGACCTCGAACAGGGTGGCGCCCGGCGGCACCCGCACCCAGCCGAGGTCGGGCTGGTTCAGGCGGTCGAGATTCTCGACTTCGGCGGTGGCGGCAACGGTCCAGGTCACCTCGAAGCCGGCCGAGGCCCAGTTGGGCGTCGCCACCAGCCGCACCCGCCGCGCCGTCTCCGGCGCCACCGGCGCCGGGATGGTGGGATCGACCTCATCGACGGCAAGCCGCTGGCCGCTGTCGCTGAACCAGGTGATCTCGACCGCCACCTGCGGATCGTCCGGCGGCGTGTTGCGGACCAGCTCGCCCTCGAAGGTGCCGGTCAGCTGCACCGGATCGAAATTGATGGCGAAGTCCTTGAGCCGGGCCATGCCCGACCAGGTGCCGACCTCCTTGGGATCGCCGATGAAGATGCCGAGCTCCTCGAGCAGCAGGCCGCGGAACTCCGGCGCCGGCCCGCCGAGCAGCGCCTCGATGGCGGCCGGGGTGATGTCGCGCTTCAGGTCCACCAGCACCTCGTCGCAGGCGACGCCGACGTCGGAGCTGCCGATGAAGAAATGCGGCGGCGAGAAGCGGGCCGAGGGGAAGCGGGCATCGACGCCGCCATTGGCGCCGGTGAAGTCGATGTCGAAATCGTCGAGCAGCTCGCCGCGGAGGATCAGCGTCGCCCCCGGGCCGAGCAGCGTCACCACGCCGCTCTGGCGCTCGAGATGCACGTAGGGGTCGATCACCAGCCGCGCCGGTTGGAGGTCCTGCGGGTCGGCCACCAGTTCGAAGCGGAGGATATCGGCCCTGAGCTCGCGGAACGCCCCGTCGGCGCCGCCGACGCGCGGCTCGAAGATGATGGCGATCGGGATCTTGGCGACCCCGGCGACGACCGGGATCAGCTTCAGCGTCCAGCCGCCGAGGAAGATGGCGAGCTCCTCGCCCGGGCTGGGCACGATGGCAGTGGTGAAGCGCTCGGCCCCGTCCGGATCGGTGGCGGGTCCCTGAATCGGCTCTATCCGATTATCCAGATCGGCCGGGACGAATGGCCGCTTTTGCAACGACTGCAGCTCGCGAACGAAGTTCTGCGTGACCATTGCGGCTCCGGAGGCTCAGCATAGATAGTGCAGGCTCGGATCGGATCGGATGAACGTAAGCCGGCAGGGTAATATTGGCAATATACATCGTCCGATGCTGGTCCGCCGTCTGGAATCTTTTCGGTTCATTACAATAATGGCGGGACGATGTAGTGCATTGCTGCGTGTTAGGGGCGGCTTCCGGGGAGTTCCGGGGCTGATGCCGGAGCTCGTTCTTCGCCGGGCTCAGGATGAGGTCCCCTCGTTCCGGCCCTTCAGCGCGCGGCGGTTTCGCCCGCCGGCGGCGGTGATCACGCCGACGATGATCAGCCCGGTGAGCAGCAGCCGCACGCCGGCGCTGACGCCGAAGGTGTTGAGCATGGTGAGCAGCAGCACCAGGAACAGCGCCGCGCCCCAGACGCCCGGCACATTGGCCTTGCCGCCCGCGACCGAGGTGCCGCCGATCACGACGACGGCGATCGAGGCGAGCAGGTACTCGTTGCCGATATCGACATTGGCGCCGCGGAAATAGCCGGCGAGCAGCGCGCCGTCGAGGCCGCCGAGCGCGCCGCACAGCGCGTAGGTGAGGAAGCGGATGCGCCCGACCGGGATGCCGGCGAGCCAGGCGGCGCGGATGTTCTGGCCGATCGCCAGCACCGAGCGGCCATAGATCATGCGCTGCAGCGCGATCGCCGCGCCGATGGTGAACAGCACGGTGAGGATCGCGAGCACCGGCACGCCGAGCACCTGCCAGTTGGTGAAGTCGGCGAAGCCCGGCGGCGGCTTGATCTGCAGGCCGCGGCCATAGCTGATGTCGATCGACTGGATGATGAAGCTCGCCGACAGCGTGGCGATGATCGGCGGGATGCGCAGCGCCCAGATCAGCAGGTAGTTGGCGGCGCCGATCGCGGCGCCGCAGGCGAGCGCCGCGAGCAGCCCGACCGCGATCATGGCGTCGCTGCCGTCCATCACCTTCATGGCGACGGCGCTGGCGAGCCCGATATTGGCCGGCAGCGACAGGTCGACATTGCCGGGCCCGAGCGTGATGACGAACATCTGGCCGATGCCGACGATGACGGTGAAGACGGCGAGCGACAGCGCCGCCGTGATCATGCCGCCGGCGCCGTAGCCGCCGGTGAAGGCGATGGCGGCGAGCCAGACCAGCAGCGGCGCCGACGAAGGACCAGATCCAGGGCTTGGCGAGCAGCGATCTGCACGCAGCGCCATCGCTCAGCCTCTCCCTGCGGCTGATCAGCGCCCGCGCCGCCAGCACGATGATCAGGATCGCGCCATTGGCGGCGACCTGCCAGTCGGGCGGGATGTGCATGAAGGTGAGGAGCGGCGAGGCGGCGAGCGCCAGGGTCAGCGCGCCGATCACCGCGCCGATCGGCGAGACCCGGCCGCCGACGAACTCGCCGCCGCCGAGGATCACGCCGGCGATCGACAGCAGCGTGTAGCCGTTGCCGATATTGGCGTCGGCCGAGGTGGTGATGCCGATCAGCGCCATGCCGGACAGCACGCCGAAGAGGCCGGCCAGCGCGAACAGCGCGATCTTGGTCTTGCAGCAGCGACCAGCCGGCGCGCTCGAGCGCCGCCGGATTGCCGCCGGCGCCGCGCAGGATGGCGCCATAGGAGGTGCGCATCAGGCCGAAATGGACGACCAGCCGCGATGAGCGAGCGCCGCGATGATCGGGAACGGCACGAAGGGCGGCTTGAAGCGCCATGAGCGCCGAGCAGCCAGTCCGGCGCCTTGCCGCCGGGCTTCGGCAGCACGCAGGATCGCCAGCCCCTGCCAGACGAAGCTCATGCCGAGCGTCACGACGATCGAGGGCAGGTTGCGCAGATGGATCAGCGCGCCGAGCGCCGCATAGACGCCGATCGAGCCGAGCGAGCATCGGCGACGCCGAGCAGCGGCGCGTCGCGCAGCCAGGTCGCGGTGACGCAGCCGACGAAGCCGACGAAGGTGCCGATCGACAGGTCGAGCTCGTTGCCGGCGATGACGAACATCTGCGCGATCGTCGCCAGCGCGATCGGGATCGCCAGGTTCAGCATCAGGTTGAAGCCGAAATAGCTGATGGCGCGCGGGTTGAGCCAGGCGATGGCGATCAGCACGAGCGCCAGCGACAGCGCCGGCAGCAGGGCGCGCAGCAGGCGCGCGCGGCGCCACCGGCCGCGCTCGGCGGCGATCCGGCTGCGAGCCGGCAGCGATGCGGCGTCATCTCAGCCGGCCTCCGCGAACGAGGACTGGATGACCTTCTCCTCGGTCAGTTCGTCGCGGCCGAGGTCGGCGACGATGCGGCCGTTGCGGAAGACATAGACGTGGTCGCAGTTGTCGAGCTCTTCGGTCTCGGTCGTGTACCAGAGGAAGGTGCGGCCGCCGCGCGCCTCCTCGCGGATCGAGGTCGTAGACCTCGAGCTTGGTGCCGATGTCGACGCCGCGCATCGGGTCGTCCATCAGGACGATCTCGGCGTCCGAGCCGAGCGCGCGGGCGAACAGCGCCTTCTGCTGGTTGCCGCCGGACAGCGACAGGATGTTGTTGTCGCATGTCGGGCGTGCGGATGCCGATCCGCTGCTGCCAGTGCTGCGGCCAGCTCGGCCTCGCGCTCGCGGCGAGATCAGCAGGCCGCTGCGCAGCCGCGCGCAGCGAGCGGATGCCGATGTTCTCGGCGATCGACCAGTGCGGGAAGATGCCGTCCGACTGCCGGTCGCCGGCGACCAGCGCCACCGGCGCGGTCACCTCGATCGCCGGCGCTGGCGGCGCGCGGCCGCGTCGAAGATCGCGAGCAGCAGGTCGGTCTGGCCGTGGCCGGCGAGGCCGGCAAGGCCGATGATCTCGCCCTCGCGGGCGACGAGCTCGCGCGCCGTCGTCCTGCCGCGCCGGCCGCGCCCGGACCCGCAGCGGCGCGTCGCCGGCGCGACGGCCGCGGCGGCCGGCCGCGGCCTTGCGTGCGCCTCGGCGCCGCCCATCGCCGCGACCAGCCGTGTCGCGGTCGAAGGCCGTCGGCCGCGTCGGCCGCGACGACCTTGCCGTCGCGCATCACGACGATGCGGTCGGCGTTCTCCAGCACCTCGCCGAGCAGGTGCGAGATCAGGATGCAGCTCGTCGCCCGCCGCCGACGAAGCGCCGCACGAAGGCCAGCAGCTGGCCCGCCGTATGGGCGTCGAGCGACGAGGTCGGCTCGTCGAGGATGACGAGCTCGCAGCGGGTCGTCGCGTGACGGTGAAGGCGCGCGCCACCTCGACCATCTGGCGCCGGCCGATCGAGAGGTCGCCGACGATGTCGTCCGGCCGCGATGCCGTGGCCGGGAAAGATCTCGTCGAGCTTGGCGGCGATCAGCTCGCCGGCGCGGCGCCGCCAGCCGAAGCCGCGCAGCGACGGATGGTTGATGCGCGCGTTCTCGGCCACGCGTGAGGTTGGGGCAGAGCGACAGCTCCTGGAACACGCAGCGGATGCCGAGCCGCTGCGCCCGCGCCACCGAGTAGGTCGTCCGCGCGATGCCGCCGATCGCTGATCGCGCCGCGGTCGGGCGCCAGCGTGCCGGCGAGCATGTGCATCAGCGTCGACTTGCCGGCGCCGTTGTGGCCGACGAGGCCGACGCACTCGCCGGCGCCGACGGGGAAGTCGACGCCGTCGAGCGCGCGAACGGCGCCGAAATGCTTTTCGACGCCGTCCAGCTCTGACGATGTCAGCGTTCGCCTTCAGGCATGCCTCAGCGATATCCGCGCGATGGTGCGACGGGCAACGCTGGCGCGACGCTCACTTGATGTTCGCCTTGATCGCCGCGAGGGCGTCCTCCTGCGTGTATTCGTGGCTGGCGACGCCGCCCTTGCTGGATCTTCGGCAGCGCCGCCTCGAAATCGTCCTGGGTGAAGGCGAGATAGGGCACCAGCAGGTCGTGCGGGATGTCCTTGCGGCCGTCGAGCACCTGCTGCGCCACCCAGAAGGCGAGCGTCGAGACGCCCGGCGCGATCGAGGCCGACCAGGTCGTGTAGCCGTCCTTGTCCTTCTGCTCCTTCCACCACTGCAGCTCGTCCTGGCGGTTGCCCATGATGATGGTCGGGCGCGGCTTGCCGGCGGCGGCGAAGGCCTGCGCCGCGCCGTAGCCGTCGCCGCCCTGGTCGACGACGCCGACGATGTCGGGCAGCGAGGGCAGCACGGTCGCGACCGCCTTCTGCGCCGTGGTCTGGTCCCAGTCGCCGGTGACCGAGGCGACGATCTTGAACTCGGGATGCGCGGCGACGCCCTCGAGGATGCCGGCATGGATCGCGTCGTCGATCGAGGTGCCGGCGAGGCCGCGGATCTCGAGCAGGTTGCCGCCCTTGGGCTGGAACTTCGCCATCTGCTCGACTTCCTGCTTGCCCATGTCCTTGAAGTCGACGACGACGCGGTAGGCGCAGGGCTCGGTGACGATGCCGTCGAAGGAGACGACGACGATGCCGGCGTCGCAGGCCTGCTTGATGGCGCCGTTGAGCGCGTCGGGCGAGGCGGCGTTGATGACGATGGCGTCGTAGCCCTGCAGGATCAGGTTCTGGATCTGCGCCGCCTGGGTCGGCACTTCCTTGTCGGCGGTGGTGAAGACGTCGGCGGCGGCGACGACGCTGTCGGCGACCGCCTTCTTGGTGACGGCGTCGTAGCTCTTCAGCATCGCCTGCCGCCAGGAATTGCCGGCGTAGTTGTTGGAGAAGGCGATCTTCTTGCCGCTCGTGTCGGCAAATGTCGGGGTGGCGACCAAGGACAAAGCCAGGGCGCCGAGGACCAACAGCTTTCTCATCTTTTCCTCCTTTGACCGCGCGGGGCGCGGGCGACATGTACCGTCTTCGACGGCATGTTCCGCGCCAGCAAATGCCGTCGAACGGCGTCGGTCAATTGGCTCTTTCGAGGGAATGACGGGGAGGTGATCGCCTGTGTACTGGTCGCGGGGCCGTTGACCGCAGCGGCGCGATCGGGTCACCCTGCGACCCCGTGCGGATCGCGACCTTCAACATCAACGACATAAGGCGGCGCCTGCCGGTGCTGCTCGCCTGGCTCGAGGTCACGCGGCCCGATATCGTCTGCCTGCAGGAGCTCAAGTGCACCGACCAGCAATTCCCGGCCGAGGCGCTCGCGGCCGCCGGGTTCGGCGCGGCCTGGGTGGGGCAGGCGAGCTGGAACGGCGTCGCCATCCTGGCGCGCGGGACCGAGCCGATCGTCAGCCGCAGGACCTTACCCGGCGACGCGGGGGACGCGCAGGCCCGCTATCTCGAAGCGGCGGTCAACGGCATGCTGGTGGCTTCGCTCTATGCGCCGAACGGCAATCCGCGCCCGGGGCCGAAGTTCGACTACAAGCTGGGCTGGACCGACCGGCTGGTGCAGCATGCCCGGGAACTCCTCGCGACCGGCCTGCCGGTGGTCCTCGCGGGCGATTTCAACATCGTGCCGGAGCCGCGGGACATCTACGAGACCCGCTCCTACGACGACAACGCCCTGGTGCAGCCCGAGAGCCGGCAGCGCTACGCGCAACTGCTCGAGCAGGGCTGGACCGACGCGCTGCGTCGGATCATGCCGGACGAGACCGTCTACACCTTCTGGGACTACGGCGGAACCGCTGGCCGCGCAACGCCGGGCTGCGGCTCGACCACCTGCTGTTGTCGGATGAGCTGGTCGGCCGCTTGCAAAGTGCCGGCGTCGATCGTGACGTTCGCGGCCTGCCCGATGCCAGCGACCATGCGCCCGCCTGGATCGAGCTCGACGTCACACCAGCAGCAGATGGATCCTGACCTCGAGCCCGCCCTCTTCGGAGCGCGAGAACTCGACCGTGCCCGCCGTTGATGGCGACGATCTCGAGCGCGATCGACAGCCCCAGCCCGGTGCCGGGCCGGCTCTCGTCGAGCCGCCGGCCGCGCTTGCCGAGCTGCCCGATCTGCTCCTCGGTGAGGCCGGGGCCGTCATCCGCGATGCTGAGGATGGCCATGGCGCCCGCCGCCCGGCCGGTGATGCGGACGCGCGAGCGGCCCCACTTGGCGGCGTTCTCCAGCATCACGCCGACCAGTTCGATCAGGTCGTGCCGGTCGATGTCGGCGACGAGGCCCGGGCACGATGTCGACCAGCCAGTCGAGCCGCTCCCCCTGCGCGGTCCGCTTCAGCACTGCGAGGGTCCGGTCGACCGCCTCGTTCAGCGAGGCGCTGAGCCGGTGCGACTTGGTCCGTGAGCCTGAGCCGCGACAGGCGCAGCTGATACTCGACCCGGTCGTCCATCTCGGCCGCGAGATTGTCGACCAGCCGGGCATTCTCCCGGTCGCCCTTGGCCGACGAGCGAAGCAGCCGAGGCTCTTCAGCACCGAGAGCGGCGTCTTCAGCCCATGCGCGAGGTCGGCCGCCCGAGCGCGGGCGAACTCGATGGATTTCTGCTGCTGCTCGAGCAGCTCGTTCACCTCGGCGACCAGCGGCAGCACCTCGGTCGGGTAGCTCATCGGCAGCTTCAGCGCGGCGCCGCGGCGCACCGGCCGATCCCCTGCCGCACCCGCTGCAGCGGCAGCAGCCCCAGCTGCACCTGCAGCCAGGCGGCGGGGATCAGCGCCGCCGCGAGCACGGCGAGCGCCCCGGCGAGCTCGAAGCCGAAGCGGCGGATCGATTCGTCGAGCAGCGCACGGTTCTCGGCCAGCGTCACCCGGAAACTGCGCAGCTTGTCGTTGCCGATGGCGAAGCGGATGTCGCGCAGCAGCGCCGAGAGCGACTGCTGATCGGGACCCAAGAGGGTGGTGAAGCGCTCGCCGGTGCCGGCCGCTGTCTCGCTGCCGGTGTCGATGACGAAGTCCCACAAGCGAGCGCGAACGCCACGAGCGGCCGGTCTCGAGGTCTTCGATCTGCCAGTAGAGCCCGCTGAACGGAGTGGCGTAGCGCGGGTCGGCCAGCGGCTCGGCGGGGATCGGCGCCACCGCGAACGGGTCGATCTGCGCCACCAGCCGGTGCAGGCCCTGCGCCAGCCCCTCATGCGCGTTGCGCTCGACATTGGCGGTGAACATCCAGCCGATGGCGAGGCCTGCCATCACCAGGGCGAGCACGATCCACAGCGCCGCCCCGCCGAGCAGGCGCAGCCGCAATGATCGCGGGATCATTCCTCCGGGTTGCCCAGGTAATAGCCGAAGCCGCGCCGCGTCTTGATGATATTGCTCCCCAGCCGTCGCCGAACCCGGCCCACCAATACCTCGATCGAGTTCGAGTCGCGCTCGAAATCCTGCGCATAGAGATGCTCGGTGATCTCGAGCTGGCTGACCACCCGCCCGTGCTGCAGGGCGAGATAGGCGACCAGCCGGTACTCCTGCGGCGTGAGGTTGATCGGCACGCCGTCGCGGCTGACCTGCTTGGTGCGGGTATCGAGCACCAGGTCGTCGAACTCGATGCGCGAGGTGGCGAAGCCGTTGGCGCGGCGGACGATGGCGCGGATGCGCGCCACCACCTCCTCGACCCGGAAGGGCTTGGTCACGTAGTCGTCGGCGCCGGCCTCGATGCCCTCGACGCGCTCCTCCCAGTGGCCGCGGGCGGTGAGGATGAGCACCGGCGTAGTGCGGCCGGCCTTGCGCCAGCGCTTGAGAATGGTGAGGCCGTCGACCACCGGCAGCCCTAGGTCGAGGACGATGGCATCGAAGTCTTCGGTCTCGCCGCGGTGCCCCACATCCTCGCCATGCGCCTCGATCTCGGCAACGAAGCCCGCGGCCTGCAGCGCCTTGGCCAGCGCATCGGCGATCCGGCGATCGTCCTCGGCCACCAGGATGCGCATCGAGGCGTCAGTTCCCCTGCACGGGCAGGCCGGAGCGGGCGTAGAAATAGAGCTGGTTCACGTCGCCCGTCTTGCCCAGCAGCTTCAGCTGGTAGAGCAGGATGCCGCGCACGCCGATGAGCTGGGCATCGATGATCTCCTCATCGGTGATCCCTCGGGCGCGCTCGAGGATATCCTCGAGCGGCAGCGCCCGGTGCGAGCGCACCGCCTCCAGCGCGCCTTCCTGGCCGAGCCGCTGCGGCTGGGCACTCTCCGAGCCGGCACCGCTGCCCACGCTCACGCCAGCGCCCACCGACACCTCACCGACACCGATGTCGACGCCGACCGGACCTGAGGCGCCGCCGAGCTGCACGCCCACCGCCGCACCAGCGACATTGATGCCGAGGTCGATGCCCTGCGCCGCGGCGGGCACGGCTGCAAGGAGGAGCCATAGTGGCGGCAACAGCAGAAGGCGCAGTGAGGTCATTCGCATGCGGCGCACACTAGCAATCGATAACTGACAAATTCCTGACGCGCCGCTCACGGCGCCGTCAGCCCCAACGGCTTAGCCTCCGGGCATTGTCCACCACAAGGGGAGCAATCATGAAGGCAATCACTCTCGCATCGATCATCAGCTGCATGGCGCTGGGCTGCGGCGCTGCCGCCGCGCTCGAGGTCAGGCTCGGCGGCTCGCTCGGCGCCGGTCTCGCCGGCGAAGCCACCATCGGCGGCATCGGGCTCGGCGTCGATGCAACCGCCTCGCTGACCGCGGGCACCAATGCCGACGGTGCCAGTTCGACGAGCCACGAGCTCAGCGCCTCGCTGTCGGGATCGGGATCGACCTCTGCCTCGCCGGCGGCGGAAGACGAGATCGACACGGTCATCCGGCTCATCGTCTCGAGCCACTGGAGCGCCAATGCGCTCGCCAATGTCGCGACCGTCGACGGCGCCGTCCATGACGTCGGGGCCTGGGTCGATGCCGGGAACGAGGCAGCGCTCGCCGCGGCACTCGACTCGAAAGCCGGCGAGATCGCCCAGCTGCAGGCGGCGCTCGGCGCCAATGCCGCGATCGACGCCTGGCTCGGCGAACACGGGGTCGAGCCCGCCGACGTCGTCGCCATCGGCGTCGCCGCGGACGGCTCGCTGGCGGTCTTCACCCACTGATCCGCAAACGAAAAAGGGCCGGTCATCCGACCGGCCCTTCTCATGGCTCGAGGACAATGCGGTCAGTCCGCCTTGCGCAGCACGCGCCAGAGGCCGGCGACGCTGAGGGCCGCGAGGCCCATCTTGAGGATGTCCCAGATCACGAAGGGCTTGATGGCGCCGTCGAAGGCGGTGCCCAGGAGGTTGCTCTCATGCAGCCAGCTCGGCAGCGCCGCACCGGATTGCAGGATCAGTCCGGCGACCGCGAGGAGCCAGACGAAGCCGCAGAACGAAGGCCGCCGCATCGCCGATCAGCATGGCGAGGAACAGCCGGCCCGGCTTGCTCGAGGCACCGGCGTCGGCAGCGCGGCCGATGATATAGGCCATCGGGATGTAGCCGAGGATGAAGCCGAAGGAGGGACGGAGGATATAGTCGATGCCGCCGCCGGTGGCGAAGACCGGCAGGCCGGCGAGCCCCTGGGCGATGTAGGTCAGCACGGTGGCGACCGCGATGCGCCAGCCGAAGCCCGCGGCGAGCACGGCGACGGCGAGCGTCTGCAGGGTCACCGGCACCGGCATGACCGGCACGCTGATCTTGGCCGAGAGGGTGAGGACGAGCGAACCCAGCAGCACCGTCGCGATATTGGTCGCGGTCCGGGCGGTGCCCGCCTTGGGCGCCAAGAGGCCCAGCACCGTGTTCGGGGTCGTCAGAGTCGAGGCCATTGCCAATCCTTCACCAACTGGAGCATTGAGTGGCAACTTCTAGTCGGTCGACAAAGGGAGCGCAATGGCAGGCCCCGTCCCGCCCCTCGCCTTCAACACGGATTTCGCCCCGCAAACCGGCCATCCGGTGACCGTGGCCCCGGACGTGGTGCGGATCACCGCGCCCAATGCGGGACCCTATACATTCAAGGGAACCAACAGCTTCCTCATCGGCCGCGAGCGGCTGTTCGTCGTCGATCCCGGCCCGGACGACGACGCAACATCTCGGCGCGCTGCTGGCGGCGATCGGCTCGCGGCCGGTCGTCGCGATCCTCCTCACCCATACCCACAAGGACCATTCGCTGCTCGCGCCGCGGCTGAAGGCCGCGACCGGGGCGCCGGTCTGGAGCGGCGGCCGGCACCGGCTGAGCCGTGCGACGCACGCCGTTCGAGTTCAACCCGATCGGCCGCGACAGCGACTGGGGCTTGCGGCCGGACCGCGAGCTGCAGCGACGGCGAGATCATCGACAGTGGCGAGATGCGGCTCGAGGTCATCGCCACCCCCGGCCACTGCTGCCAACCATCTCGCCTTCGGCATCGCCGGCAGCCCCTGGCTGCTGACCGGCGACCACATCATGGGGTGGAACTCGACCCTCGTCGCCGTGCCGGACGGCTCGATGGCGGATTACCTCGCTTCCCTCGACAGGGTGATCCGGCTCGACTACCGGCACTACCTGCCGGCCCATGGCGGCGAGATCGCCGATGGCCCCGCCTACGGGCGGGCGCTTCGCGCGCATCGCGAAATGCGCAACGCCCAGGTCATCGAGGCGGTGGGCCGGGGCGTCACCAGCCTCCCCGGCCTGCAGCGCGCCATCTACCCGACCCTTGCGGTCGAGCTGCGGGCCGCGGCGCGCCTGACGCTCAAGGCGCATGTCGAGTACCTCGCGGACCGGAACCTGATCGGCGCGCGCCGCGGGCTGCTCGGACTGCGGCTGTTCCCGGTCCGGTCCTAGTCGGCGGCCGCCGGCTGCTCCGCGTCGCGTCGCCGGAGCCTGCGGCGCGTTGCGCAGCATCACGGTGATCCGCGCGTCGAGCGCCAGGAGGAAGTCTTCCACCCGGCTGCCGTTGGCGCCGAAATCGTTGAGGCCGCTGAGCGGTACCGAGCGCATGTCGACGGTCGAGCCCTGCGGCGTCCCGGTGACGCGCACCGCCACTTCGTCGCGCCAGCCGAACAGCGTCGTCGCGATGGCATTGATCTGTCCGGCATCGAGCGCGGTGGGCGGGGCGCGGCGGGTGCGCACCTCCCAGCCCTGCGACTCGACGAGGCTGGAGACGATGTCGAACATCTGCGTCGCCTCGATCGGGTAGGTCCGGGTGCGCACGTTCGGGAAGGCCGCAGCCGCGGCGGCGCGCAGCGAGGCGCTGGTCGGCGCGATGCGCACCTGGGAGACCAGCGGCAGCGGATCGACGAAGTCGGTGGTGATCTCGTTGACCGCCGGATGGCGCAGCGCCTCATAGGTCGAGATAGCCGAACGGAGCGAGGCAGAGGAGCGCGAAGCCAAGGCCCCAGGCGGCCCTGTCCCCAGCCCTGGTCGCCGGTGATCCAGAGCCTGCCGAAGGCGCCGAACGCCAGGATCAGCGCCAGCACCGCCACCGCGGCCGCCACCGCCTCGACCACCGCGAAATCGGCGCTCGAGATGATCTGCTCGCGGTGCAGCAGCACCGGAACGATGGTCAGCGGCACCGCCAGGCTGCCGAAGCGCCTGGCCCAGATGGCCCATTTCGAAGTGCGTATCAGGATGCGCAAAGGTGGAGCCCGCCCGAAAGTCCAGTGCGTGCTAAGCATGCTGCGGGGCGCATGAAAAGCCCCGCGCCACCGGATGCGAGAGAAATCTTCTCGCTCAGGGATAGAGCCGCTGCCGGGTCCAGGGGCCGTCGGGCAGGGTGCGGGTGAAGCGGACGCGGTCGTGCAGCCGGTTGGCGCCGTCCTGCCAGAACTCCATGGCCTGCGGGATCACGCGGAAGCCGGACCAGTGGGCCGGCCGCTGCACCGGTTCGTCGCCGAAGCTCTTCTGCAGCGTCTCGACCCGCTCGAGCAGGGCGTAGCGGGTGGCGAGCGGCCGCGATTGCCGCGAGGCATGGGCGCCGATCTGGCTGAGCCGCGAGCGGGTGGCGAAATAGGCGTCGGCCTCGGCGTCCGGCACCACCTCGACCGGGCCGCGGATCCGGATCTGCCGCCTGCAGCGACTTCCAGTGCAGCACCAGCGCGGCCTGCGTGTGGGCCAGCAGCTGCCGCGCCTTGTCGCTCTCGAAATTGGTGAAGAAGCAATAGCCGCGCGCGTCGCGGGCGTTGAGCAGCACCATGCGCACGTCCGGCATGCCGTCGGCGTCGACGGTGGCGAGCGCCATGGCATGCGGATCGTTGGGCTCGCTCTGCGTGCGCGGCGGCGAACCATTCCTCGAACAGCGACATCGGGTCGATGGCGCCCTGGTCGGAATCGTCGAACAGCCGCTCGGTAAGCGTCTTCGCACCCATGGTTTTCAGGCCCTCGCGCCACTCTGGACAAGCCCAGCCAGCGTCGCCATATAGGATGCCGCCGGGCCTCAACGCAATTCCTCCGGCGTTCAGAAGGAACCCATGCGCGACCCCTATGCCGTGCTCGGGGTGCCCAGGTCGGTGAGCGAGAAGGAACTCAAGTCCGCTTATCGCAAGCTCGCCAAGGCGCATCACCCCGACCAGAACCAGGACGACCCGAAAGCCCACGCGAAATTCGCCGAGATCTCATCCGCCTATGACTTCCTCACCGACGGGGACAAGCGGGCGGCCTATGATCGTGGCGAGATCGACGCCGATGGCAACCCGCGCTTCGCCGGCTTCGGCCGCGGGGCGGGTGGCGCGCGTTCCGCTGCAGCGGGGGGCGCCGGTTTCTCGGCCGAGGACATCCTCAAGGAATTCATGTCGGGTTTCGGCGGGCAGCCGCGCGGCGGTCGCGCCAGCAGTGCCAGCTGGGACCCGTTCACCGGCTCTGCCAGCGGCTCCAGTCCCGGCCACGGCCAGCGGATACGCGGCGACGACGTCAATGTCACCGCCACGGTGACGCTGGAACAGGCCCATGCCGGCGGCAGCGTTCCGCTCCGCATGCCCTCCGGCAAGATGCTCAACGTCAAGCTGCCCGACAAGGTCGAAGAAGGCCAGCAGATCCGGCTCAAGGGCCAGGGCCTCGGCTCGCCGCTCGGGGGCGAACCCGGCGACGCCCTGGTCACGGTGAAGTTCGAGCGGCATAGGCAGTTCCGCCGCGAAGGCGCCGACCTGCGCGTCGACGTGCCGATCACGCTCTACGAGGCGGTGCTCGGCGGCAAGGTGCGCGTGCCGACCCTCGACGGCTCGGCCGAGCTGAACCTGCCCGCCGGCGGTCAACACCGGCAAGGCCCTGCGCCTCAAGGGCAAGGGCCTGCACGGCGCCGGCGACCTCTACGCCACGCTGCGCATCGTCCTGCCCGAGGCCGGCGACCCCGACCTCGAGAGCCTGATGCGCTTCTGGCGCGACCAGAAGCCGTACAAGGTGCGGGACAACTAAGCGGACGTCGGCACTTCTGGGGCTCCGGCCGGTTCCCCCACTAACTCACCGCGGCGCCGCGGCGCGCTTCAGCCGGTCGTTGATCGCCTCCCCCAGCCCGTGGTTGGGGATGGGCGCGACGGCGATGCGGTCGGCGGTGCCATCCAGCTGATGCAGCATGGAAAAGAGGTTGCGGGCCGCTTCGTGCAGGTCGCCCGAGGGCGAGAGGTTGAGGGTGCCGGTCCGCGCCCCGAAGGCGAGGTAGGCTTCGCCCGGCTCCGGCTGTTCCGCGTCGATCCTGCAGCCTGGCATCGGGGGCATAATGGCTCGCCAGCATGCCCGGCGCGGCGATCGGCGTCGCCGGGCTTCGCGAGGGCGACCGGGCGGCCGATGGCGGCCTCGATCTCCTCGCGGGCGAGCGCTCCGGCGCGCAGCTGGGTGACCTCGTCGCCGTCGACGGCGAGGATGGTGGACTCCACCCCGGCCGTGCAGGGCCCGCCGTCCAGCACCGGGACGCGCCCGTCGAACCCGGCCACCACCTGCGCTGCCGTGGTCGGCGACAGCCGGCCCGAGCGGTTGGCCGAGGGGGCGGCGAGCGGCCGGCCGGCGGCGCGGATCAGTTCCAGCGCCAGCGGATGGTCGGGGATGCGGATGCCGACCGTGTCGAGCCCGGCGGTGACGATATCGCTGAGGCCCGCGCCGGGCTTGCGGCGCAGCACCAGCGTCAGCGGCCCCGGCCAGAACTGCGGCGAGCCGCCGGGCGAGGGGGCTGAACTCGACCAGTTCCTCGGCCATTTCGAGGTCGGCCACGTGGACGATCAGCGGGTTGAAGCGCGGCCGGCCCTTGGTCTCGTAGATCTTGAGCACGGCGTCGGAATTGGTGGCGTCGGCGCCGAGCCCGTAGACCGTCTCGGTGGGGAAGGCGACGATCCCGCCTGCCCTCAAGAGACCCGCGAGATGAACGATTCCTGAACGGTCATGAACGGCACGTGGCATGCCTCCGTTTGACAAGCTCGGGCCTTGAACGTCAAGCTGCGCGGGCAATTACGACCGATCGGCCAATGGCGACCCTCCTCGTTTCGCAGCGGAATTTCGAAAGCCACGTGACACCGACCGGGCATCCCGAGCGGCCCGACCGCATCCGGGCGGTGGAGGAGGCGCTGAGCGCGCCCGGGCTTCGACACGCTGGTGCGGCGCGACGCGCCCTCGGGCGACCTCAGCCTAGCCGAACTGGTGCATGACGGGGATTACCTGCAGCTGCTGAGCCGCGCCCGCCCCGCCGAGGGCATCGGCCGGATCGACCAGGACACCTTCATCTCCTCGCATTCGCTGGAGGCCGCGTCGACGGCGCTCGGCGCCGGGCTCGCGGCGCTCGAGGCGGTGGCGCTGGGCGAGGTCAGCAACGCCTTCTGCGCCGTGCGGCCGCCCGGGCCACCATGCCGAGATCGCCCGGCCGATGGGCTTCTGCCTCGTCAATACCATCGCCATCGTCGCCCGCGAGGCGCAGCGCAAATACGGCGCCGAACGGGTCGCCATCGTCGATTTCGACGTCCACCACGGCAACGGCACCGAGGACATCTTCAAGGCCGACCCGACCGTCCTCTACGCCTCGAGCCACCAGATGCCGCTCTATCCGGGCACCGGCGCGCCGGATTTCACCGGCGTCGGCAACATCTTCAACGTCGGTCTGCCGCAGGGCAGCGGCACCGAGGCGATGCGCGAGGCCTATGAGGACCGGATCTTCCCGGCGCTCGAGGCCTTCCGCCCGGATTTCCTGCTGATCTCCGCCGGCTTCGACGCCGACTACCGCGACCCGCTCGCCGGGCTCAACTGGAAGCCCGAGGATTTCGGCTGGCTGACCGGGCGCCTCGCCGAGATCGCCGATCGCGCCTGCGAGGGCCGCATCGTCTCGATGCTCGAAGGCGGCTACGACCGCGCCGGTCTTTCCACCGGCGTCGCCGCGCATGTTGAAATGTTGATGGCCGCGGCGTAGCAACAGGCACGACCTGAGGAGCACGCCATGGCCGATTCCATCGCCGACGACATCCGCGCCATGAGCTTCGAGGCGGCGCTCAAGGAACTCGAGACGATCGTCAGCAAGCTCGAGAGCGGCCAGGCGCCGCTCGCCGAGTCGATCGCCATCTACGAGCGCGGCGATGCGCTGAAGAAGCATTGCGAGGCGCTGCTCAAGGAGGCCGAGATGAAGATCGAGAAGATCACGCTGCGCGGCAGCCAGCCGGTCGGCACCGAGCCGCTCGACCAGCAGTAATTGGCCGACCGCCAGCGGCTCGACATCGCGCTCGAGGCGCGCGGCCTACTGGCCAGCCGGGCCCGCGGCCGCGACGCGGTGCTGCGCGGCACGGTGCAGGGTCAACGGCACCGTCGCAACAAAGCCCAACCAGCAGGTGGGCGACAGCGACATCATAACGCTCGATGATCCCGCCGCCCGCTATGTCTCGCGCGCCGCTCTCAAGCTCGTTGCGGGTCTCGAGGCCGGCGGCGTCGAGCCGGCGGGGATGACCTGCCTCGACCTCGGCGCCTCGACCGGCGGCTTCACCCAGGTGCTGCTGGAACGCGGCGCGGCGCGGGTCTACGCCGTCGATGTCGGCCACGACCAGCTGCACGAGAGCCTCCGCGACGACCCCCGGGTGGTCAGCCTCGAAGGGGTGAACGGCCGCGACCTCGACGCTTCGCTCGATCCCCGACCCGATCGACCTCCTCGTTTCCGACGTGAGCTTCGTCTCGGTGCTGAAGGTGCTGGACGCGCCGCTGGCGCTGATGGCGCCCAGCGCCGAGGCGGTGATCCTGATCAAGCCGCAGTTCGAGGTGGGCCGCGAGCACATCGGCAAGGGCGGCATCGTCACCGACGACGCGGCCATTGCGCGGGCAGTGGCGGAGGTGGTGGCCTGGTTCGCTGCCCAGGGCTGGCGCCACGTGGTGTCGGTGCCCTCGCCGATCTCTCGGCGGAGACGGCAATCGCGAGATCGTCGCGGTGTTCAGGCGGGAGTTAGGTGCGGGCCGCCCTCGTGCTTCGACAAGCTCAGCATGAGGGCTAGGAGAGTCATGAGGCGCAGGAGAGTTCGATCCCGCAGGGGACCTCATCCTGAGCCCGTCGAAGGACGAGGTCCGGCCACCGGCCCGAACTAGTACCCCACGCCGCCGTCGCGCCCGGTCTGGCCCCGATGCCGCAGGAAGTGGTCGGCCAGGACGATCGCCATCATCGCTTCGCCGATCGGCACCGCGCGGATGCCGACGCAGGGGTCGTGCCGGCCCTTGGTGATGACTTCGGTATTCTCGTTGGCGGTGGTCACCGTCTCGCGCGGCGTGATGATCGAGGAGGTCGGCTTGACCGCGAAGCGCACGACGATCGGGTCGCCGTTGGAGATGCCGCCGAGGATGCCGCCGGCGTGGTTGGACTTGAAATAGGGCCCGGCATTGCCGGCCCGCATCTCGTCGGCATTCTCGGTGCCGGTGAGCGCCGCGGCGCCCATGCCCTCGCCGATCTCGACGCCCTTGACCGCATTGATCGACATCATCGCCGGACGCGAGGTCGGCGCAGAGCTTGCCGTAGATCGGCGCGCCCCAGCCGGGCGGCACGCCCTCGGCCACCACCTCGATCACCGCGCCGACCGAGTTGCCGTCCTTGCGGATGCCGTCGAGATAGCCCTCCCAGAGCTGCGGCGGCCTTGGCGTCGGCGCAGAAGAACGGGTTCTGGTCGACCTGGTCCCAGTCGAAATTGGCGTAGTCGATCTTGTGCGGCCCGATCTGCACGAGGCTCGCCGCGGACCGTGACATTGGGGATCACCAGCCGCGCGACCGCGCCGGCGGCGACGCGCGCGGCGGTCTCGCGCGCCGAGGCGCGGCCGGAACCCTTGTAGTCGCGAATGCCGTATTTCTGGTGGTAGGTGAAATCGGCGTGGCCCGGCCGGTACTTGTCCTTGATCTCGGAATAGTCCTTGGAGCGCTGGTCGGTGTTCTCGATCATCAGCGAGATCGGCGTGCCGGTGGTCTTCAGCAGCCCGTCGCGCTCGTCCTCGAAGGTGCCCGAGAGGATCAGCACCTGGTCGTCCTCGCGCCGCTGCGTGGTGAAGCGCGACTGCCCGGGCTTGCGCCGATCGAGGTCGCGCTGGATCACCTCGGCCGAGATCGGGATGCCCGGGCGGGCAGCCATCGACCACGACGCCCAGCGCCGGCCCATGGCTTTCGCCCCAGGTGGTGAAACGGAACAGGTGGCCGAAGGTATTGAAGCGACATGTAGGTGCCCCAGGGGTTGTGGGGGTTCTAGGGGCGGGGGGGCAGGGCGTCAATCGAGCCAGTTCTCGACGAGCAGGTCCGGCACCCGGGAGAACTCGCGTACGTTGGCGGTGACGAGGGTCAGATCGAGCGACAGGGCGTGGGCGGCGATGAACAGATCGGTCGGCCCGATTGGTCGGCCCTGAACTTCGAGCTGCGCGCGTATGTCCGCGTAGACCAACGTCGGCGGGATGCTCGAACGGCAGCGCGGGCGCGAGAGCGACAACGCCGTCGATCTGTCGCCGAAGTCGCTCGGACGATGCACTTTCGCTGCGCCAAATTGTCGAATTCTGCGAGCGTGATGATGCTGAGGCAGCATTCACCCGCCGATACCGATAGCAGTCGCTTCGCCACAGGGCTCGACCGGACAAGCGGATGGCATGCGGACACGATGTTTGTGTCCAGCATCGCATCCTGCGAGCTCATTCGAGGGGAATCATCGATCGATGTCGGGCGGCAATGTACTGTCGTCGACGTCAGGAAAGTCGGGAAAGGCTTCCCACTCGCTGAACAGCTCTGCGAACGTCTTGGGCGTCGCCTTTTTCGGGCGGATGATCAATGCATCGCCATCCTGCTCGATGGTCACCTCGTCACCAGGCAGCTCGAACTCGACGGGGATGCGTACGGCCTGATTGCGGCCGTTGCGAAAGATACTGGCGGTACGAAGCTGACGCTGCTGATTCACCGGCGCCTCCACTGGCATATGCCGAGACATATGCCAGTCTCGCCCGTGTTTCAATCGTCCCAGCTGTGCCCGGCCGGATAGACCTGCGACTTGCCGTCCTTGAAATGCACCACCAAATCCTGCGGCGGGAACCAGTTGACGCAGCGTTCGGCGGGGAAATCCTCGATCAGCCGGCGCAGGGTGCGGAGGATCCCGCCATGCGAGACGATGATCGAGGGGCCGGTGAGCGTCAGCGGCGAAATCGACGATCCGCGTGGCCACGTCCTCGTAGCTCTCGCCCTCGGGCGGACGGAAGAACCAGAAATCGGCATCGCGCTCGCCGGCGATCGCCATCTCGCCGGAGGCGAGTTCGGCATGCAGCCGGCCTTCGTAGATGCCGAACGAGACCTCGACCAGCCGATCGTCGAACTGGACCGGGGGCAGCTCGACGTCGAAGCCCTTGCGCACCCGTTCCATCGTCTCGCGGGTGCGGCCGAGCGGCGAGGCGTACCAGGCGAAGTCCTTCGGCGAGCGGCCGGCCCGCTCGAGGATCTGCGCCAGCAGCCGGCCGTTGAGGTCGGCCTGGCCGCGGCCGACATCGTTGAGCGGAATGTCCTTCGAGCCCTGGTAGCGCCCTTCGGCGTTCCAGTCGTCTCGCCGTGGCGGATGAAGTAGAGTTCGGGCCAGTCTGATAGTCATGTCGACGCTCGGATGTGGCAGGTCAGGCGGTGGCGTCAGCCTCGTCATCGACATGCATGCCGATGATGTTGAAGCCGCAGTCGACATACTGGATCTGGCCGGTGACGCCCGACGCGAGGTCGCTGAGCAGGTAGAGCGCGGCCGTGCCGACTTCCTCCTGCGTGACGTTGCGCTTCAGCGGCGCGGCCTTCTCCTGGAAGTGCAGCATGGTGCGCAGCCCCGAAATGCCCGAGGCGGCGAGCGTCTTGATGGCGCCGGCCGAGATGGCGTTGACGCGGATGTTCCTTGGGCCCGAGGTCATGCGCGAGATAGCGCACCGAGGCTTCGAGCGCGGCCTTGGCGACGCCCATGACGTTGTAGTTCGGCACGTATTTCTCGGCGCCGTAATAGGTGAGGGTCAGCAGCGAGCCGCCGGGGTTCAGCATGGCCTCGGCGCGCTTGGCGACGGCGGTGAACGAATAGACCGAGATGTTCATGGTCAGCGCGAAATTGTCGGCGCTGGTGTCGATGTAGCGGCCTTCGAGCTCCTCCTTGTTGGAAAAGCCGATGGCGTGGACGAGGAAATCCATCGTGCCCCACTTCTCCTTGAGCACGCGGAAGGTCTCGTCCATCGCGGCGTCGTTGGTGACGTCGCATTCGACCAGCGTGGTGACGCCGATCTCGGCGGCGAGCGGCTCGACGCGCTTCTTCAGCGCCTCGCCCTGGTAGGAGAAGGCGATCTCGGCGCCCTGGCTCGGCCAGCGCCTTGGCGATGCCCCAGGCGATCGAGCGGTTGTTGCGCGACGCCCATGATCAGGCCCTTCTTGCCGGCCATCAGCCCGTCCGCCATCGTCAGCTCCTTCACGTCGCGGTGAATGTCGCGCCGCTTGTCGCATGAGGGCCGGGCGCGGGCAAGTTCGCGCTTCACGCCGACGGGCAGCGCCAATATGGTGCGCCGCCATGGTGCTCGGGAAAGAACAGATCGTCGCGGGCCTCAGGGCGGCGCTCGGCGAGGCGGGAAGCGTCATCGCCGATCCCGCCGACATGGGGCCCTATCTCAACGAACCGCGGAAGCGCTTCCACGCGCCGGCCGCTGGCGGTGGCGCTGCCGGGCAGCGTCGCGGCGCTGCAGGCGCTCTGCCGCTGGGCCAACGACAATCGGGTGCCGCTGATCCCGCAGGGCGGCAATACCGGGCTGGTCGGCGGCGCAGGTGCCGCTCCGCGGCGACGAGGTGATCGTCAGCCTGCAGCCGGCTCGACCGGGTGCGCGAGATCAATGCGGCGGCCGGGCACATGACGCTCGAGGCCGGGCGTGATCCTCGAAGCAGGCGCATCGAGGCGGCCGAGGCGGCGGGCGCGATGTTTCCGCTCTGGCTCGCCTCGCAGGGCTCGGCCCGGATCGGCGGCGTGCTGAGCTCCAATGCCGGCGGCGTGCAGGTGCTGGCCTTCGGCAATGCGCGCGAGCTGACGCTCGGGGTCGAGGCGGTGCTGGCCGACGGGCGGCTCTACCAGGGGCTCAATGCGCTGAAGAAGGACAATACCGGCTACGACCTCAAGGACCTGCTGGTCGGCGCCGAGGGCACGCTGGGCATCATCACCGCGGCGACGCTGAAGCTGTTTCCGCAGCCCGAGGCGCAGGAGACGGCGATCTGGTCAACGTCGCCGGGCCCGGAGGTGGCGCTGGAGCTGTTCTACCTGCTGCGCGAGCGCGCCGGCTCGCGGCTCACCGCGTTCGAGCTGATGCCGCGCTTCGGCATCGACCTGCAGCTCAAGCACGACATGCTGTCGCGCGATCCGACGGCGGGCCCGTCGCCCTGGTACGCGCTGGTCGAGGTGAACCGGATGAAGGGCGGCGCGCCCGGCGCGCTGCAGGCGGCGCTGGAGGAGGCGCTGGGCGCGGGGCTCGTCAGCGACGCGGTGCTCGCCGAATCGGAGGCCGACCGCACGCTGATGTGGGCGGCGCGCGAGCAGATGAGCGAGGTGCAGAGCCGCGAAGGGCGCCTCGATCAAGCACGACGTCTCGGTGCCGATCGCCGCCGTGCCGCAGCTGATCGCCGAGGGCAGCGCGGCGGTGGAGCGGGTCGTCCCCGGCATCCGCCCCTGCCCGTTCGGGCACATGGGCGACGGCAACATCCACTTCAACTTCAGCCAGCCGGTCGGCGCCGACCCCAAGGCGTTCATGGCGCGCGAGAAGGACGCCAATGCCGGCGATCTACGAGGTGGTGCTGCGGCTCGGCGGCTCGGTCTCGGCCGAGCACGGCATCGGGCAGCTGAAGACGCGGGCTGCTGCAGGCAGGTGAAGGACCCGGTGGCGCTCGAGATGATGCGGGCGATCAAGGCGGCGCTCGATCCCAACGGCATCCTCAACCCGGGCAAGTTACTCTGAGGCTGACACCGCGTTGACGTCTGGCGCGCCGAGGCCCCATCGTGGGCGGCCCATGCTGCTCGACATCTCCTTCCTCGACGACGCCACCCGGCCCGAGCCGCATCCGGCTCGAGGGCCTGACCGAAGCCCAGCGCGCGCCCGGCCGCGCACCTCAAGGAGGTGCACGACCATCTGCGCGACAACATGAAGACGCTCGCCCGGCTGATCGAGCGGGCCGCCGCCGGCGGCGCCGATGCGCGAGGCGCTGGCCGACGAGGCCGCCGAGCCTCGCGATGGTCGCCAACTACCGCCGCTTCGGCAACGCTCTGCGGCCAGCACTGCCAGATCGTCAACCGCACCACTCGATCGAGGATGCGGTGGTGTTCCCGGCGCTCGCGGCGCAGGGCGAGGCTTTCAAGGCCATCGCCGACCGGCTGCGGGCCGAGCATGTGGTCGTCCACGAACTGCTGGTGCGGCAGATCGATGCGCTCAACGGCGCTGGCCGACGCGCCCGGCCCGGAGCGGTTCGCGGCGACGCTCGAGATCTACCAGGCGCTGGAGCAGGTGCTGCTCAGCCACCTCGGCTACGAGGAAGAGGCGATCGGCGACGCGCTCGGCTATTTCGAGCATCGTTCTAGAACAGGTCGAGCTGCCCGCCGCCGCCGGCGGCGACCTTCTTCTTCGGCTTCGCCGCGGCCGCCTCGGCTTCCGCCTCCTCCGGCGTGATCGGCCGGATCAGCTCCGGGCCCTCGGCATCGGCGCGGCCGACGGCCTTGCCGACCGGGTGGTATTTCAGCGAGCCCGGCGGCAGCGGCAGCGGCGAGCTGCCGTGCCGCCGTGGCGTCGAAGTCGCGCGTGTTGAGCCACATGTCGACGGCGTCGCCGGTGAGCATCGCCGGCATGCGGTCATAGACCGAGCTGATCTCGAGATTGGGCTCGACGGTGACGATGCAGACGGTGTCGACCTCCTCGCCGTTCGGACCGGCCCATTGCGAGTAGAGCCCGGCGAAGACCATCGGCGAATCGTCGGCCATGGTGATGTAGTAGGGCCGGCGCTTGCCGTCCTGGCCCTTCATCCACTCGTAATAGCCCGAGGCCGGCACGATGCAGCGCGAGTTGCGCACCGCGTCGCGGAACGACGGCTTCTCGGCCATGGTCTCGGCGCGGGCGTTGATCAGCAGCGAGAACTCGCGCGGGTCCTTCACCCAGCCGGGGACGAACCCCCAGCGGACCAGCTGGATGGTGCGCCGGCCCTGCTGCTCCCAGATGGCGGCGATCGGCTGGGTCGGGGTGATGTTGTAGCGGGGCGGGAAGTCGATCGAGTTCAAGAGCGTTGAACAGTTCGACCATCATCTCGGGCGGCAAGGTCGCCGCATAGCGTCCGCACATGGATGAGTCTCCGTGCGCGCGATTAGTTAGGCGCTTGCCGCGCGACTGCGCAAACTGGGAAACTCGCCGCATGTCCCGGATACCGAATGCCGCCAGCGTCGCCCTCATCGACCACGACAAGGTGCTGCTGATCCAGCGGGCGCGAAAGCCCTATTTCGGCCTGTGGAGCCTGCCGGGCGGCCGGCTCGAGCCCGGCGAGACGGCCGAGCAGGCGGCCGAGCGCGAGATCATGGAGGAGCTGGGCCTCAGGGTCTGGCGGCTGCATCCGATTCGGCGACTGTTCCTCGCCGAAGGCAGGTTCGTGCTGCAGGTCTTCGCCACCGAGGCGTTCGAGGGCGAGATCGTCGCCGTCCGACGAGGTGACCGCGCATCGCTGGGTCCGCCCCGGCGAGATCGCCGCCATGCAGACGACGCCGGACCTCGCCGAGGTGGTGCATGGGGCGTTCCGGGTCTTCGATCGCAGTTGAGCGCAAAGGCACCTTTCCCGTAAGGATGCCGGCATGCGCCTCGCCCGCCTGACCTGCACTGCTGCTGCTGTGCCTGCTGCTCGTCGGTGCGCCGCCCGCCCTCGCCGTCGATCCGCCCTACCAGGCGCAGATGGAGCGGCTCTCCGAGATCCTCGGCAGCCTCTATTTCCTCGAGCCGCTCTGCAAGCCGGGCATGCAGACGGACTGGCGCGCCGAGATGGGCGACCTGATCGCCCTCGACCAGCCGGACGACGACCGGCGGCAGCGGCTGACCGGCGCCTTCAACGCCGGCTACGAGGCCTATGCGCGCTTCTACCGGGCCTGCACCCAATCGGCCGAGGAGGCGATGACGCGGCTGCTGGTCGAGGCCGAGCGCACGGCGCGCGATATCCACAGCCGCTATGCCGAGTAATTGCGCCAATTAAGGATAAATGCCGACCTCGCGTTAACCTTTTGGCGACGATTGCCACGCGCGCGCCAGCAGTCCGCGTGCTACGGCCGGTGGCATGAAACTGACCAAGACTCTGCTGTCCGCTGACGGCATCGACCTCACCGCCGCCAATGAACGCGAGGAGCGTCAGGTCGCGCTCGAATATGTCGCCGAGGCCTGGAACGAGGCCGAGGACGACGGCGTCGCGACGCTGGCGCTCGCCCATGCCTCGCTGTTCGCGGCCATCACCTCGCTGGTCGAATACCATGGCGAAGCGGCCACCGCCGAACTCATCGCCACCCTGCCGGACCGCATCCGCGTCGGGCGAGTACAATCTCGAGCGGCAGCTGCAGTAGGCCGTCCGGCCGGCGCTACGCGCCGCCTTCTCCCCGTAGGGGAGAGGGAGGTGGTCGCCATGATCGCGCTAAACACCCGAACTCGCTCAAGCCACCGTCATCCCCGGGCCTGACCCGGGGACCTATGCGGTGGCGCCATCCTGTGGGTGGCCGGGTCAAGCCCGGCCATGACGGGGTTAGCGGTGGGGCGCGAGGTGACTGGCAACCTCGGTGCCTTGGGCCCCCCTCGTTCAGCGTCAAAGCGCCTCGAGAAACCGCATCGGCTGCCCGGTGCCCCGGGTCACCAGCTCGCCCTGCCACATCACCGTCTTGCCGCGCACGACGGTGCCGACCGGCCAGCCGGTGACCGTGACCCCGTCATAGGGCGTCCAGCCGGCGCGGCTCTTCGACCCAGTCATTGGTGATGGTCTCGCGGCGCTTCAGGTCGACGACGGTGAGGTCGGCGTCGTAGCCGACGGCGAGCGGCCCTTGCTGGCGATGCCGAACAGCCGGTTCGGGCCGTGGCTGGTCATGTCGACGAAGCGCTCGAGGCTCATGCGGCCGGCGTTGACGTGGTCGAGCATGATCGGCACCAGCGTCTGCACCCCGGTCATGCCGGAGTGCGAGGTCGGATAGGCGTGGTCCTTTTCCTCGCGCGTGTGCGGCGCGTGGTCGGAGCCGAGGATGTCGGCGACGCCGTTGCCGACCCCGGCCCAGATGCCCTCGCGATGCGCCTTGTCGCGCACCGGCGGGTTCATCTGCGCATAGGTGCCGAGCCGCGTGTAGGCGGTCTCGTCGAGCGTCAGGTGGTGCGGCGTGACCTCGACGCTCGCCACGTCCTTGTGCGCGGCGAGGAACACCATCTCCTCGGCGGTCGAGATGTGGAGGACGTGGATGCGCTTGCCGGTCTTCCTGCGCCAGCGCCACCAGCCGGCGGGTCGAGATCAGCGCCGCTTCCGGATCGCGCCAGACCGGGTGCGATGACGGGTCGCCCGCGACCCGCAGACGCTTGCGCTCTTCGAGCCGGTACTCGTCCTCGGAATGGAAGGCGGCGCGGCGCGAGATGGCGTTGAGGATCGCCTCGACGCCCTGCGTCGTCGGGGACCAGCAGGCTGCCGGTGGAGGAGCCCATGAACACCTTGATGCCGGCGCAGCCGGGCAGGCGCTCGAGCTCGGCGAGCTGGCCGACATTGTCGTGCGTGCCGCCGATATAGAAGGCGAAGTCGCAGTGCATGCGGCGCGGTGCCGAGCCGGATCTTCTCCTCGAAGGTCTCCTGCGTGGTGGTCAGCGGGTTGGTGTTGGGCATCTCGAAGACGCCGGTGACGCCGCCCATCACCGCCGAGAGCGAGCCCGATTCGAGGTCTTCCTTGTGCGTCAGCCCCGGCTCGCGGAAATGCACCTGGGTGTCGATGACGCCGGGGAGGATGTGGAGCCCGGTGCAGTCGACGATCTCGCCGGCCGGAGTCGGCGCCAAGGTCGCCCATGGCGACGATGCGGCCCGAGCTCACCGCGATGTCGGCCTGGTGCCTGCCGTCGTGGTTGACCACGGTGCCGTTCTTGAAGATCGTGTCGTACTGCGCCATGTCTGATGTCCGCCTGCCGTTCCGGCGGGTGTAGCGGATGCCTCAGATGCCCACAATCCTCCGTCCGTCGCGCGCCGCCTTCCGGTTCTCCGGCCCCGATGCGCACAAGCTGCTGTTCGACGTGGTGACCGGGCGGGTGCTGCCCGAGCCGGGGCCCGCCGCCTGGTGGGCGCTGCTGTCGCCGCAGGGCAAGATCCAGGCCGAGGGGCTGGGCGGCTGGGCCGACGGCGCCTTCTGGCTCGACGTCGACCAGTCGGTGGCCGACGGCTTCTTCAAGCGCATGCGCATGTACCGGCTGCGGGCGGCGGTCGAGATCGACGACCTGCGCGAGACCCACGCGGTGGGCTGCAGCATCGAAGGGTTCGAGCAGGGCATCGTCCACGCCGATCCGCGCGGCCTGCCGGAGCGGGTGATCGCGACGCGAGAGGCGGCGGCGGCCTGGCAGCAGCCCGAACGATCTCTATGCCGAGCGGCGCATCGCCTTCGGCGTGCCGGAGCAGGGGCCGGATTTCGGCATCGACAGCAATTTCCCGCACGATATCGGCATGGACCTGCTCGACGGCATCGACTTCGTCAAGGGCTGCTATGTCGGCCAGGAAGTGGTCAGCCGGATGAAGCATCGCGGCACGGCGCGGCGCCGGCCGGTGATCGTCTCCGGCATCGAGGCGCCGGCGGGCACGCCGGTGGTCGCGGGCGGGCGCGAGGCCGGGACGATCGGCGAGGTGGTCGATGGCCGGGCGGTGGCGATCCTCCGGCTCGACCGCATCACCGACCTCGCCGCCGTCACCGTCGGCGGCAAGCCCGTGACGCTGACGCTCCCTGCCTGGGCGAGCTACCAGTTCGGCGAGGCCGCCGCCGAAATTGGCGAATCAGGGACCGGCGAATAGTTTCGGCCGACTCGGGCTTCGACCCTTATCCACCGTCATGGCCGGGCTCGACCCGGCCAGCCATGGAGTTTGCACGATCGATGGGTCCCCGGGTCAAGCCCGGGGATGACGGTGGTTCGGGGAGGGATGAACAGATGGCAAAGGCGGCGGCGCGGGCCTGGCAGCGCATGCTTTCGGGACGGCGGCTCGATATCCTCGATCCCTCGCCGCTCGACGTCGAACTCTCCGACATCGCGCACGGGCTGGCGCGCGTCGCCCGCTGGAACGGGCAGACGCTGGGCGACTACCCGTTCTCGGTGGCGCAGCATTCGGTGCTGGTGCTCGAGATCTTCCGGGCGCTGGACGCCCGAGGCGGACCGGCGGGCGCAGCTCTATGCGCGTGCTGCACGATGCGCCCGAATACGTGATGGGCGACATCATCTCGCCCTTCAAGGCGGCGATGGGCGGCAACTACAAGGATGTCGAGAACCGGCTGCTCGGCGCCGTCCACCTGCATTTCTCGCTGCCGGCCGCCCCGCCGGCGGCGCTGCTGCGGCAGATCAAGCGGGCGGACCGCGAGGCGGCCTATCTCGAGGCGGTGCATCTCGCCGGCTTCGGCGCCGACGAGGCGCGGAAATTCTTCGGCGAGCCGAGCTTCCCGGTGTTCGAGTTCGAGCCGTTCGAGCGGCTGATCCGGCCCTGGCCGACGCGCGAGGCCTTCGACCGCTTCGTCGCGGCGGTCGAGGACCTCGTCCTCCCCAACTGAGTTAAGTTAAGCTTAACGCCTGTTCCATTTTGACGCAGGGCCGCCCGGCGTGGTTGATGAATGGTTAAGTCCATTCCTCGGCTGGAGGGTAGCCGTGTCGCGAGTGATCATGGAAATCAGCGCCGCCGGCGCCGTCGCCGTACTGCTCCTGGCTCTGCCGAAGTTCCTGCCGCCGGCCATCGCCAACGAGGAGCCGGCGCGGACCCTGCTGTCGACCGCCGACGAGCTGTTCCCGCCCCGCATCGATCCCGACAAGCTGCTCAAGTGGGACTTCACCGTCGATCCGGGCGTCTCCACCGAGCCGCTGCGCGAGCACGTGGTCAGGAAGATCGCGCATGGCCGCACCAGCTTCGTGCGCATCGTCGAGACCGCGACGGGGGTCTATTCGAGCGACGGGATGACGAGCCCGCACATCCAGTATCCCGGGATCGTCAAGGAACGCCGCAGGGAGCTTGCCGGCCTCGCCTACTGGACCGGCAAGGGCTGGCGCCTTGCCCTCCCATTCACTGCAGGATCGTTCGTGACCGTCACGCCCCTCGATGGCGGTGACCTGGTGGTCACGAATGGGGGCACCTGTGTCGTCACCGGCAACAGCCTGCGCTGCTGACCAGCACCTTGCCGTTCCGGAAACGAAAGGGGCGCCGGGGGGCGCCCCTTGTGATTCAGAGGCTGCGCGGCGCCTCTTCGGCGACGCTGGAGCCGCCGATCGTCACCTGCCTGATGGTCAGCGCGAACTCGCTGCGCCCGTCGGGAAGGAAGCGGAACACCCCGTCGCGGCCGTTGAAGCCGGCGGGCGCAGTCAGCAGCGCCCGATCGTAGCGCGGCGTGCCGTTGGACAGCGTCTTGGCATTGGCGAGGATGGTCGCGGTATAGGCGAGGGTGGAGAAGGGGTGCGGCGGCGCCCCGAACTTCTGCTGGTACTCGGTGCTGAGCGCCGCGAGGCCCGTATCGCTGACGGCGGGGAAGATGGCCCCGGCCAGCGCCGTGGTGTTGGCGATCGCGGTGTCGCCGTTCCAGTCGGCCGAGCCGATGAGCTGCACGCTGCCGGGCGCGATGCCCGCCTCCTGCAGCAGGTTGGCGAAGCTCGGCGCCGTCGCCCGGTCAGGGATGAACACGGCGTCGATCTGCCCCGACCTGCAGCAGCGGCACCAGCTGCGTGACGATGTTGCGCGCTTCCGCCTCGGAGGAGAAGTTGTAGACGGCGCGGGCATTGAGCCCGAGGTCCGCCGAGGCCTGGCGGAACGCCCCCTCCTGGATGCGGCCGTAGTCGGTGGTCGGGAAGATGCCGGCAAAGGCTCGCTTGCCGAGCTTGGTGGCATAGCCCATCGAGCGCTTCACCTCGGTCTCGGGCAGCACGTTGAGCAGGAAGACGCCCGGGCTCGCGGCGCCGGAATTGTTGGAAAAGCCGATCACCGGCACGCCTGCCGCCTTCGCCACCTGCCCGGCGGCGGTCACCTGGTCGGCGCGGAGCGGCCCGAGGATCAGGCTCGCGCCTTCGCTCAGCGCCGTCGAGGCGGCCTGCGCGGCGCCCGGCGGCCGAGGGGCCGGTGTCCTTCAGCATGACGGTGATGTTCTCACCCAGCGTCGGGCTCGAGCGGACGAAGTCCATGGCGAGTTCGGCCGCGTTGGCCATCGAGTTGCCCACCGAGGCGAGGCTCGGATCGCCCGAGAGCGGCAGCAGCATCGCAACCCGCACCGGGCCGTTGCCGAAGGTCTTGCCGCTCAGCAGCGTCGCTGGCCCCGCATCGGGACCGCCGCCGCCGCTCGGGCCCCCGAACGAGAAGTCGGCCGGCGAGCAGGCGGCGAGCAGCGCCGCCGTCGCGAGGCCCAGCCCGAAGCTCCAGAGCGCCTTCACCCCACGGCCCTGTCGAATTCCCACTTGCCGAACCTTTGCCGTTTCCCGCAACCTGACCCAAAGGGCCCCCAAAGGCGTCTATACAGAATGCCGTCCGGTGCATAAAGGCCGGTGTTTACCGTGCGTTAATCATGAGGGACGGCGTGACCGACAGGCCGAACAGCTACTACATCGCCGGCAACGAGTTCCGGGCCCCTCCCCTCGCTCCCGGCCTCTATGTGGTCGCCACCCCCATCGGCAACCTCAAGGACATCACCCTACGCGCCCTCGAGACGCTGGCCGCCGCCGACCTGGTGTTGTGCGAGGACACGCGCCACTCGGCCACCTTGCTCGAACATTATGGCATCAGGACGCCGCGCCGGTCGCTGCACGAACACAATGAGCGGGCGCGGATCGGCGAGATCGTCGCCGAGATCGAGGCCGGCCGGGCGGTGGCGCAGATTTCCGATGCCGGCACGCCGCTGCTCTCCGACCCCGGCTTCCCGCTGGTCCGCGCGGTGCGGGAGGCCGGGCTGCCGGTCTATGCCCTGCCGGGGCCCTCGGCGCTGCTCGCGGCGCTGGCGAGCGCCGGGCTTCCCACCGACGCCTTCACCTTCATCGGCTTCCTGCCGCCCAAGGCCGGAGCCCGCGCCAATGCCTTGGCCGGGCTGCGCACGCGCCCCGAGACGCTGGTGTTCTACGAGTCGCCGCGGCGCCTGGGCGACGTGCTCGCCGCCATGGCCGAGGCGTTCGGCGAGCGGCCCGCCGCGGTGGCGCTGGAACTGACCAAGCGCTTCGAGCGGGTCGAGCGCGGCACGCTCAGCCGAACTCGCCGCGCGCTTCAGCGAGGCGTCGACCAAGGGCGAGGCGGTGATCCTCGTCAGCGGCGCCGAGGCCGGTGCCGTCGAAGCGGGGGACTGGCGCGCCACGCTCGAGGCGGCGCTCGCCACCCAGCCGCTGCGCGCCGCGGTCGACGAGGTCACGGCCCGCTTCGGGGTCAAGCGCAAGGAGGTCTACGATGCGGCGCTCGCCCTCAAGGCCCGCGAGTGAGCGTCTCGCCGCCGAACTCGCTCGGCCGGCGCGGCGAGGCGCTGGCCGCCTGGTACCTGCGCCTCAAGGGTTACCGCATCGTCGAGACCCGGCTGAAGACGCCGGTGGGGGAGATCGACCTCGTGGCGCGGCGCTTCGGGGTGACGGTGTTCGTCGAGGTGAAGAGCCGCGGCCGGCGTCAGTCCGAGCTCGAGGCCTTCGCCGCGGTGAACGAGCGGCGGCTGGTCCGGGCGGCCGAGTACTATCTCGCCAAGCACCCCAAGCTCGCCGTCACGCCGCTGCGCTTCGACGTGATTTTCCTTGCACCCCGGTCGTGGCCGCGCCATGTGAGACATGCCTTCGGGGGGTGACGCGCACCCCCGCGATCGTACGCGAAAGTTTGTGCCGGGAGCGGAATGTGCCTCTGAAAGTCGCCGTGCAGATGGACCCCATCGCCTCGATCAACCCGGCGGGGGATTCGACCTTCGCGCTGATGCTGGAGGCGCAGGCGCGCGGGCATGCGGTCGACTATTACGTGCCCGAGTCGCTGTCGCAGCGCGGCGACCGGGTCTCGGCCGAGGTGGCGCCGGTCAAGGTGTTCGACCGGCCCAAGGGCGAGCACTTCGAACTCGGCGAGGCGGCGCGGGCCGACCTCGGGGCCTATGACGTGCTGCTGATGCGGCAGGATCCGCCGTTCGACATGAACTACATCACGCTCACCCACATGCTGGAGCGGCTGCACCCGAAGACCTTCGTGGTCAACCCGCCCGCAGCGGTGCGCAACGCGCCCGAGAAGATCCTCGTCACCGAGTTCCCGGAGCTGATGCCGCCGACGCTCATCACCCGCGACCGGGCAGAGATCCGCGAGTTCCGCAAGGAGCACGGCAACATCATCCTGAAGCCGCTCTACGGCAATGGCGGCGCCGGGGTGTTCCTGCTGCAGGAAGGCGACCAGAACCTCAATTCGCTGATCGAGCTGTTCGAGCAGAGCTTTCGCGAGCCCTTCATGGTGCAGCGCTACCTGCCGGAAGTGCGCAAGGGCGACAAGCGCATCATCCTCGTCGACGGCGAGGCGGTGGCGGCCTCAACCGCGTGCCGGCCGACGGCGAAGCGCGCTCCAACATGCATGTCGGCGGCCGCCCCGAGCTCTCGGAGCTGACGGCGCGCGAGCGCGAGATCTGCGAGCGCATCGCGCCGGCGCTCAGGGAGCGCGACATGATCTTCGTCGGCATCGACGTGATCGGCGACTACCTCACCGAGATCAACGTCACCTCGCCCACCGGCATCCGCGAGATCCAGCGCTTCGGCGGCCCCGACATCGGCGCGATGATCTGGGACGCCATCGAGAAGCGGCGGAACTGAGCGCCGCAGCGGAAAGGTCAGGGATCTCCAGTGGTTGTGCGCGCTGCGGCCCGCACCTAAGCTCCGCCGCGGAGGTCCCATGCCGATCGAAACCCTGCTGCTTGCGCTGACGACGTTCTTCGCCACCATCGGGCCGGCGGATCTGCTGCTGGTCTATGCGGCGCTGACGCAGAAGAACACCCAGGCCGAGCGCCGCTCGATGGCCCTGCGCGGGGTGCTGATCGCCGGCGGCATCCTGCTGTTCTTCGCCGTCTTCGGCGATGCCATGCTGAAGCTCTTCGGCATCACCCTGCCGGCGCTCCGGATCGCGGGCGGGGTGCTGCTGCTGCTCATCTCCATCGACATGGTGTTTGCCCGCCATTCGGGCGGCACCGGCACGACGCCCGAGGAAGAGAACGAGGCGCAGCACCGCACCGACATCTCGGTGTTCCCGCTGGCGACGCCGCTGATCGCCGGCCCCGGCGCCATCAGCGCGGTGATCCTGCTGACCACCGGCACCGGCGGCTTCACCCTCGAGTGGCTGGTGGTGGTGGCGGCGCTGCTGGCGATCCTGCTGCTCTGCTACCTGGTGATGCGGGTCGCCATCCCGATCCAGCGCCTGCTCGGGCTCACCGGCCTCGCCGTGGTCTCGCGCGTCGTCGGCGTGCTGCTCGCGGCGCTCGCCGTGCAGTTCCTGCTCGACGGCATCAGGGCGAGCGACCTGATGGGCGCGCTGCTCGGCAAGACCGGCTGAACGGACCGGGGCCGCGGCTGATGCCGCGGCCCCGATGAAAACTTCGAGCCCAGCCTATTTCTTCTTGCTCGGCGGGGCGGTGGTGGTGTTCAAGCCCGCGGTCGCCAGAACTTTTGGCTTTTCCTTCTTGGGCTTTTTGGCTTCCTTGTTCGAGCGGAGCTGACCTTTGGCCATTTCATCCCCTTCCGTGCATTTGGCTCGCCGGCGCCATTCCGGCAAATCACGCCTGGAAGCTAGGCCGAAGCGGCGATACTGACAAGCGGCACGGCCCGGCTCACCATCACTTGAGCGAGCTGCAGCGGCCCTGCGGGCCGAGCCGCTCGGCGGTGCGTGGATCGCAGCCGGTGAGGAGGAAGCTCACCCACTCGCCCTCGGAGCCGTAGAACGCATTGCGGTCGACCTCGGTATTCACCCCCGACATGGTGCCGGTCTGCGTCCACTGCCAGAACAGAAATGGCCGGCCGGAATACTTGTGGTGCGGCTCCGCCGCGGTGGAGCGCAGCCAGAACGAGCTGTCGAAATACTCCCCCTCGAGGATGTCGCGGTGGAAGTTCATGTCGGTATAGATGACCGGCACCTTGCCGGTATGGCGCTCCATCGCCTGCAGCATGACGCGGACCTTCTCGAGGACGTCCTCGCGGCCGTGCCGGTTCTTGCAACTCGAATGGTTGTTCCACTCGAGATCGAGCACCGGCGGCAGGGCGTCGGGATCGTTGGGAACGTTGGCGACGAACCAGGCCGCCTGCTCCGAGGCGAGGCTGCACCAGGTCATGAAGTGATAGGCGCCGCGCGCCATGCCGGACTCGCGGGCGCGCCGCCAGTTGTCGTGGAAGTTGGGGTCGATGTAGTCCTTGCCCTCCGTCGACTTGATGTAGACGAAGTGGGTGCCACCGGCGCGCGCCGCGTCGAAATCGATGCGGCCCTGGTAGCGCGCCACGTCGAGCCCCTGGATCGGCAGCCCCCAGGCGCGCCGCACCCCGTCATGCGGGGAGTTGTCCCCCGGGATGCCGACATAGTTGGTCGGCGAGCGGCCACAGGCGGCAAGCACCAGCAATACGGTCACGGCCAGGAGGGATCTGAGGAGGGTGGTCGTCGGTCGGGGGCCGGCGGCAGGATGCATGTCGGAGGTCAGGCTTTCGAAGAGACGGAAAGCCGTTGATTCAACATGTGCCGTTTAACGAAACCTTGCGCTAACCCTTTGAAAATGCAGCATGGTTAACAAGCGTACGGATTGGCACCTTCCGTTCTTCTAACGTTCTTGTTCGGTCCTGATTGTCCTGCTAGCGTCGGCACTTCGAGGGGGATGAGGGGCGGATGGTCACCCGCGTCGCTACCGTGGCGTTTCAGGGCATCGAAGCGGTGCCGGTGGACGTGCAGGTGCAGATCGCGCCGGGCATGCCGAAATTCCTGCTCGTCGGCCTGCCGGACAAGGCGGTGAAGGAATCGAGCGAGCGCATCCACGCCGCGCTCTATGCCTCGGGGCTCAGCCTGCCGCCCAAGCGCATCACCATCAACCTCGCGCCCGCCGACCTGCCGAAGGAGGGCAGCCATTACGACCTGCCGATCGCGCTCGGGCTGATGGCGGCGATCGGCGCGATCCCCTCGGATGCGTCGAGCCGGCACCTGGTGCTGGGCGAGCTGGCGCTCGACGGGCGGCTGACCCCGACGGCCGGCGTGCTGCCGGCGGCGATCGCCGCCGCCTCGCGCGACCTCGGCATCATCTGCGCCGCGGAATCGGGGCCCGAGGCGGCCTGGGCCGGCGACGAGCTCGACATCATCGCGGCCGACAACCTCCTGGCGCTGATCAATCATCTCGGCGGCTACCAGCTCTGCAGCCGGCCGGTTCCGATGCGCCGCGCCGACCCCAAGGGGCTGCCGGACCTAGCCGACATGCGCGGCCAGGAGGTGGCGCGGCGCGCCCTCGAAGTCGCGGCGGCCGGCGGGCATAACCTGCTTTTGATCGGCCCGCCCGGGGGCCGGCAAATCGATGCTCGCCGCGCGGTTGCCCTCGATCCTGCCGCCGCTCAACCCGCGCGAGCTGCTCGACGTCTCGATGATCCAGTCGATCGCCGGGGAGCTGGCCGGCGGCGCGCTGTCGGACCGCCGGCCGTTCCGTTCGCCGCATCATTCGGCCTCGATGGCGGCGCTGGTCGGCGGCGGGCTGAAGGTGCGACCGGGCGAGGTCAGCCTCGCCCACAACGGCGTGCTGTTTCTGGACGAGCTGCCCGAATTCACCCCCTCGGTGCTCGACAGCCTGCGCCAGCCGCTCGAATCCGGCGAGACGGTGATCGCCCGGGCCAACACGCGCGTCACCTTCCCGGCGCGCTTCCAGCTGATCGCGGCGATGAACCCCTGCAAGTGCGGCATGGCCGGAACGCCCGGCCACACCTGCCGGCGCGGCGCCGCCTGCGCCGCCGACTACCAGGGGCGCGTCTCCGGTCCGTTCCTCGACCGGATCGATCTGAGGATCGACGTGCCGGCCGTCTCGGTCGCCGACATGATCGGTCCCGGCACCGCCGAATCCTCCGCAATGGTCGCGGCCCGGGTCGCCAAGGCCCGGGAGCGCCAGCGCCAGCGCTACCTCGATGCGGGCGAGCCCGGTATCTTCACCAATGCCGCCGCCGGGCCGAGCCTGATCGAGAAAGTGGTCGACCCGGACAAGGAGAGCCAGCAACTGCTGCTGCAGGCCTCCGAACGCTTCAACCTCTCCGCGCGTGCCTATCACCGCGTGCTGAAGGTGGCGCGAACCCTGGCCGACCTCGCTGGGGTCGACAAGGTCGGCCGTCCGCACATCGCCGAAGCCCTGAGCTACCGGCTGAGCCTCGCGCCGGCATGAGACTATGAGCGGGCGCCAGCCCTTCGATCTCGAGGCCTATGTGGAGCGGACGACCAGCGGGCCGTGCTTCATCTGCGAGCTGGTGCGCGGCAATCCGGAATATGCCCATCACGTCATCCACGAGGACGACGAGACCATCATTTTTCTCAGCAAGTATCCCACCTTGCGCGGCTATGCCCTGGTCTGTCCCAGGGAGCACCGGGAGGACCTGGCCGAGGACCTGGCGCCGGCCCAGTACCTGTCGCTGCAGGCCAAGGTGCATCGGCTGTCGAGGGCGCTGAAACGCCTGTTCGATGCCGAGCGCATCTATGTGCTGTCGCTCGGCAGCCGGCAGGGGAACAGCCACGTCCACTTTCATGTCGTCCCGCTTCCGCGGGGCGTTGCCCTCGCCGAGCAGCAATACCACGCGCTGATGGCCGAGAACGGCATCCTGCAAATTCCGGACGCCGAGATGGCGCAGATGGCGCGGGATGTTGCTGCGGCTTATGCGGCTGTGGGGTGAACCGCTACACTCTGCACCCCCTCTCCCCTGAGGGGAGAGGGTAGCGCAGCTAGGAGCGAAGCGACGTAGCGTAGCTGGGTGAGGGGTTCAGACTGTCAGAGGAGGCGCCCATGGCTTACCCCTCATCCGCCCTTCGGGCACCTTCTCGCGCAAGGGGAGAAGGCGATGTGGGGCTATCTTGTTCGGCATTGTCACCGAGCTATCGGCTCCTTCGCCTCCTCCCTTGATGGCAGAATGTGCTCGAGACTGGATGAGGATGGGGCAACCGGCTGCGCGCTGACGAGAGTGTGAACCCCTCACCCCAGCTCCGCTATGTCGCTTCGCTCCTAGCTGCGCTGCCCTCTCCCCTGAGGGGAGAGGGGGCCTGCGCCCTTGGCCTCCCTTGGGCTCAATCCACCCGCCGGTACCCGCCCTTCACCCCCTCCGGGCTGAAGACGATCTGCCACAGCTGCAGGTTGCGGGCGCGGAACATGGCGGCGGAGACGTGCAGGTAGAAGCGCCACATGCGCCAGAAGCGCTCGCCGTAGCGGTCGCGGAGGCGCGGCCAGGCCGCATCGAAATTGGCCCACCAGGCCATCAGGGTGCGATCGTAGTCGGCCCCGAAATTGTGCCAGTCCTCCATCACGAACACCCGCTCCGACGCCGCCGCGATCTGCCGGATCGAGGGGAGCTGGCCGTTGGGGAAGATGTATTTCTCGGTCCAGGGGTCGCCGTGGGTCGAGGAGAAATTGTTGCCGATGCTGTGCAGCAGGAACAGCCCGTCGGGCTCGAGCAGCGAGCGGACCTTGCGCAGGTAGGCGGCATGGTTCTTGTAGCCGACATGCTCGAACATGCCGATCGAGATCACCCGGTCGAAGCGGCCCTCGAGCGCCATGTAGTCCATCAGCCGCGTCTCGATCGGCAGCGTGCCCTTGCTGGCCTCGGCATAGGCCGCCTGTTCCCTGGAGATGGTGATCCCGACCCCCTCGATGCCGTAGCGCTCGGCGGCGAATTTCAGGAACCCGCCCCAGCCCGAGCCGATGTCGAGCACCTTCATGCCGGGCTCGAGCCCGACCTTGCGGCAGACGAGGTCGAGCTTGGCTTCCTGCGCCGCGTCGAGGTCGGCGGCGTCCTTCCAGTAGCCGCAGGAATAGATCATCCGCTTGTCGAGCATCGCGGCATAGAGGTCGTTGCCGATGTCGTAGTGCTTCTCGCCGACCTCGTTGACCCTGAGCCGCTGGCCGTTGAATAGCCGGCCCCTCAAATAGCTTACGGCGAGGCCGAGATCGGGCTTCAGATGCGCCCAGATGTCGAATTCGAGCAGCTTGTAGATGAACTGGTCGAGCGCCGGCACGTCGAACCAGCCGTCCATGTAGGCTTCGCCGAACCCCAGCGTGCCCTGGCTCAGCGCCCGCGCCCAGAGCCTGTCGTCATGCACCACGACGTCGTGCGGGCGGCTGCCGCCCACCTCGATCCCCGCCTCGCGGGCGAGCTGGGTGAAATACGCCTTGGGACCGGCACTCACCGAAGGCTCCAAACCACTTGGACGCTAACGAAAAGTACCGCCGCAGACGGGACTCGGCAAGATGCCGTCAGCGGGCGAAGGCCTCGAAGGGGTTGCCGGCGACCAGCCGGGTGATCGTCGCCTCGTCGACGCCGCGCGAGCGCAGCAGCGGCAGCATCACGTCGCTCAGATGGGTGTAGGGCGTCGGCGTGCCGCCGCCGGGCAGCGCCGGGTCGAACCAGCCCCGGTCGTGGCTGAGCAGCAGCTGCTCGCCGCGGCCGGCCTCGAGCACCTTGAGGATCAGCCCCGCCATGTCGTTGTCGTCGGCGGTGCCGATATTGTCGTACTCGATCCAGGCGCCGCGCTCGGCTACGGCGAGATTGAGGGCGAAATCCGGCTCGGCCTGGGTGTGGATGGAGATGAAGCGGTCGGCCCGGTAGCCTTCCGCCTCGATGATGTCGAGCTGGTCCATCACCACGCGGCCCTTGATCGTGTGGCTGCCGATGACCGCGCCCGTGCGCTTCGCCGCCCGCGCCGCGGCGCGGAGGATCCGCTCCTCGAGCGGCGTGATGCCGTCGTCGCCGGCGGAGAGCTTGATCCAGCCCGCCTTGACCCCGGTCTGCTCGATCTGCTCGGTCAGCTCGCGATACATCCAGGCCTCGAGCTCGGCCTCGCTCGCCTGCCGCACCCAGGCGGGGATCCAGGGTTCGCGATAGTTGCCGGTGGGCACGACGATCGGCAGGCCGGTGGCCCGGCTGACCGCAAGGTCGAGGTCGGCGCGCCGTCCCACCCCGCCGGTCGAGCATTCGACCAGCGCGGTGATGCCCCGTTCCTGGATCGCCTCGATCTGCGGCGCCATGAGCTTGACCACGTCGGCCGCCTCGGCCTCGGCATAGCCGGGCTGGTCGGGTGTCCGCAGATCGACGAAGACGTGCTCGTGCGGCAGGATCATGCCGAGCTCGTCGGCGCGCTTCGGCCCGAGCGTGGTGTGCAGCAGTTTCATCAGCTCCCCCCGTTTCGGCGCCACTCTCCGCCAATCGGGTCCGGAGCGCAAATGCCAGCCTTCGTTTTAAATGCTTGCTCACGACCCGATCCTACCAATGCAAGAGCGGTTGGCCGACAGGACGTGAGCGCATGCCCCAGAGGCGCGGCGACGCGGTGGACGATGCCATGGTCGAGCGGGCGCTGAAGACGCGCCGGCCGCGGCTCGCCTTCGCCCCGCCGCTGGAGAAATTCTTCGAGAACGAGACGCGGGCTGCGCGCAGCCGCATGATGTTCTGGCAGGGCCTGGTCGGCCTCGCGGTCTACCTGCTGCTGCTGGTCACCGACCTGCGGCTGACGCCGGACGTCTTCCCGCTGGCCGTGGCCATCCGCGTCGGCATCGTCGGGCCCTTCATCGTCGTGGCGCTCGTCATGCTGTTGTTCGATCCCCTGCCGCTGCTGCGCGAAGGGGTGATGGCGCTGGTGGCGGTGCTGGCCGGCTTCTCCTCGCTCTACCTGATGCTGGAGAGCACCAGCCCGCTCCGTGACGCGCAGAGCGCCGATGTCATCCTCGCCATGCTGTTCGTCACCATCCTGCAGCGCGTCCGCTTCCCATTCGCCGTGATAAGCAGCCTGGTGCTGCTCGTCGGCTACGTCCTGGCCATCCTGGCGCTGCCGGACTACCCGCCCGAGCGCACCGTCCAGGCCTGCCTGGTGTTCGGCACCGCCACGGCGCTCGCGCTGATCGGCTCGTGGACGCTCGAGCGCGAACTGCGCCGGGGGTACCTCTTGTGGCTCAAGGAACGGCGGGTGTTCTCCGGCCTTGCCGACGTGTCGCTGCGCGACCCGATGACCGGCCTCGGCAACAGCCGCGCCCTCGATCATGCGCTGGCCGAGCTCGAAACCGCCGACGAGGACGAGGATGTCGCCATCGTCCTCGTCGATATCGATCACTACAAGGCCTATACCGATGCCCTGGGCCCGCCCGCGGGGGAGGCGGCGCTGCGCCGCATCGCCGCCCTGCTGCGCAACTCGGTGCGGCGGGAGACCGACCACCTGTTCCATTTCATCGGCGAGGAGTTCCTGCTGCTGCTGCGGCGCACCGACCTCGCCGCCGCCGTGATGCTGGCGGAGCGGCTGCGCCTCCTGATCGAGGCCGAGGGGCTTTGGCAGCCCGACATTCCCGGCAAGATCCTGACCGCCAGCTTCGGCGTCGCCGCCGCCAAGCTCGGCTCGGAGATCAGCTTCGACGAACTGATCGCCGGCGCCGACACCGCGCTCTACGCGGCCAAGCGCAGCGGCGGCAACCAGGTCTGGCCGCCCCTCGTCGCCTCGCGCGCCCAGCAGGTACTGCGCATGCGCAAGACGGTGGGTTAGGCCTGGCCGGCCAATGCCGTGGCCTTCTCGGCGAGCGCCACGAACACGTTCCAGTTCCGCTGCGTCATCCGCGCGCCGAGAAGCTTCTCGATCTGCAGCCGCGAGGTCGCGCCGTCCGCCGGGTAGGCGACGATGAGATGGGCGCCGACCGTGGCGAGCTCTTCCGGCCCCTGGTAGTCGCGGATCACCGGCTTCCAGTCCGGCACCTTGTGGAAGGAGCAGACGCCCACTTCGCGCGGGCGCGCGGCCGCTGCCTCGGGCAGCGGGTTCGCCTCGAGCACCTCGGCCATTTCCCCGGGCGAGCGGATGAAGACCTCGTTGTCGAGCCCGAATCCGTCGACGACCTCCTGCACCAGCCGGCGCGCCGCCGCGGCCGAAGCGGCGGAGCGAAAGATCAGATTGCCGGTATTGCCGACCGTCAGGACGTCCTCGAGCCCGGCTTTCGTGCAGGCCTCGCGCAGCGCCGCCATGCGCATCTTCGCGTGCGTCACCGGACCGATGGCGCGGATCAGGGCGACATGCACCGCCATCAGGCGATCTCGATATCCACCCGGTGGCTGTAGTCCCGGTCGGGCCCGTAGATGATCGAGGGGAAGTGCGGGTTGTTCACCGCATCGGGCAGGTCCTGGTCCTCGAGGCAGAAGCCGGCATGCTTGCCGAAGCTCTTGCCCTCGGCCGAGACGTCGGTCCAGACCGAGTTGTAGATCTGCAGCCCCGGCCGATCGGTATAGAGCTTGAGCGTCAGCGCCTGGTCCGGGCCGGTCACGACGGCGACCGGATCCTCGAAGCGGCGGCCGGTGTCGAGCACGACGTTGCCGTCATAGTCGATCGGCTGGCCCGCGGCATCGCGCATGGTGCGGCCGGCGCGGAAGTCCCAGATCGTGCCCTCGACGGGCAGGATCGCCCCGGTCGGGATCAGTGGCCCGCCGAGTTCGGTGTAGGCGCCGGCGTTCACCCGGTAGGTATGGTCGAGCACGTCCTTGCCGGTTCCGAGGTTGAAATACTGGTGCTGCACCACGTTGATCGGCGTCCGCCGGTCGGCCTTGGCGGCGATGTCGAGCCGCAGCGTGTTGCCGCTCAGCGTGTAGGTGGCGGTAAGGCTCACATTGCCGGGAAAGCCCATCGCGCCGTCGGGGGAATCGAGGGTGAAGCGCACCGCGTTCCGCGCGCTGTCCACTTCGCCGGCCCAGACCAGCCGGCCGATTCCCTTGGGCCCGCCATGCAGGGTATGCTCGCCGAAATTCTTCTCGAGCGTGATGGTCTTGCCGTCGAGCGTGAAGGTGCCGTTCTTGATGCGGTTGGCGACGCGCCCCGCCAGCGAGCCGAAATATGGGGATGCGGCCGGATAGGAGTCGAACTGCTCGAAGCCGAGCACCACCGAGCGCAGGCCGCCGGCGACCGGCACGCGCCAGTCGCGGACCGCCACCCCCCAGGACATCAGGTCGACCTCGACCCCGGTGTCGCTTTGCAACTTGAACTGATCGACCCGCTTGCCCTCGAAACTGCCGAACGCTTCCACCGCAACGCTCATTGCCGAAATCTCCTCCTTCGTGCGACGGGTTGATAGCCGCATTCGTTCGGGAGCGAAAGCCGGGGAGGCATGATGGACGAGACCAGGCGCCGCACGACGGTGCACGACGTGGCCCGCGCGGCGGGCGTCTCGCTGGCGACGGTCGACCGGGTGCTCAACGGCCGGCCCGGGGGTGAGGAGCGAAACGGCCGAGAAGGTGGCCGAGGCGCATCCGGGCGCTGGATTTCCGCCGCGACCTCTCGGCCTCGCTGCTCGCCCGGGCCCGCGACCTCAGCGTCACGTTCCTCTTGCCCGACGGCAGCAACGAGTTCATGCAGTCGCTCAGCGCCGCCATCGACCGCCGCGCCCGGGCGCTGCAGGGCGAGCGGCTCAGCATCACGACGAAACTGGTGCACGCCTTCGATGCCGAGGCGCTGAGCGCGGCGCTGCTCGGGCTCGATCCGAAGGATTGCGACTGCGCCGTGGTGGTGGCGACCGAAGACGAGACGGTGCGCCGGGCCATCGACCAGCTGTCGCGGTCGCGGCATCGCCGGTGCTGACGCTGGTCTCGGACCTGCCCGGCTCGGCGCGGCGGCATTTCATCGGCATCGACAATGTCGCGGCCGGCCGCACCGCCGCCTCGCTGCTGGGCCGCTTCTGCGCCGCGGGCCGCATCGGGCTGATCGCCGGCTCGCTCGGCCTGCGCGATCACCGCGAGCGCTCGAGGGCTTCTGCGCCGTGCTGCGGCGGAGTTCCCCGGCCACGACATCGTCGGGCCGCTGGAGGGCTTCGACGACGATGCGCGCACCGAGACGGCGGCGGCCGAACTGCTGTCGGCGCCCGGACGGCGTCGCCGGCATCTACAATCTCGGGGCCGGCAATGCCGGGCTGATCGCGGCGCTCGAGCGCTTCGGCATGGCGGGCGGGGTGCGGGTGATCGCCCATGAACTGACGGCGGTGACGCGCGCCGGGCTCGAAACCGGCGCCATCGACGTGGTGATCGACCAGAACCCGGATGGCGAGATCGCCGCCGCCATCGCCGCTGGCCCGCGCCGCGGCGCTCGGGCAGCATTCCGGCGGAGCGTCGGGGGCCATTGAAATCGGCATCTTTCTGCGCGACAATCTTCGCTAGAGGGTCGTCAGCAATTCGAAATTGCCGCCGCGGGAGGAGCTTGGCCGATGTGTATCGCTCGGCATGAGGTACGTACCTCATGACCTATCTCGGCATCGATATCGGCACCTCCGGGCGTCAAGGCGCTGCTGATCGACCGCGCCGGCAAGCCGCTCGGCGAGGCGACGGCGCAAGTCGGTCGAGCCGGTCCGCCCGCATCCCGGCTGGTCGGAGCAGAACCCGGCCGACTGGTGGAGCGCGACGCTCGCGGCGGTCGACAAGCTCGTCGAAATCGCACCCGAGCGAACTGGCCGCGGTGCGCGGCATCGGCCTTTCCGGCCACATGCATGGCGCGACCCTGCTCGACAAGAACGACGAGGTGCTCCGCCCGGCGATCCTCTGGAACGACGGCCGCTCGGCCGCCGAATGCGCCGAGATGGAAGCGGCGCTGCCCGCGCCTGCGCGAGATCGCCGGCAATATCGCCATGCCCGGCTTCACCGCGCCCAAGCTCGCCTGGGTCCGGAAGCACGAGCCGCGAGATCTTCGACCAGGATCGCCAAGGTGCTGCTGCCCAAGGCCTATGTCCGGCTGCTGCTGACCGGCGAGCATGTCGAGGACATGTCGGACGCCGCCGGCACGCTCTGGCTCGACGTCGGCGAAGCGCGACTGGTCCGACGAACTGCTCGCGCGTCACCGGCCTCGACCGCTCGCACATGCCGCGCCTCGTCGAGGGCTCGGCGCCCTCGGGCGATGCTGAAGCGCGAGTTCGCTCGCGCGCTGGGGCATGAGCGGCGACGTGGTCGTCGCCGGCGGCGCCGGCGACAACGCCGCCGCCGCCTGCGGCATCGGCGCCATCCGGCCGGGCGAGGGCTTCGTGTCGCTCGGCACCTCGGGCGTGCTGTTCGTCTCCAACGACCGCTTCCGCCCCAACACCGAGGGCGCGGTGCACGCCTTCTGCCACGCCATGCCCGAACACCTGGCACCAGATGGGCGTGATCCTCTCGGCGACCGACAGCCTCAACTGGCTTGGCAAGATCACCGGCCAGGACCCGGCCAAGCTCTCGGGCGCCGCCGAGGCCGGCTTCAGGGGGCCGGGCGAGGAGATCTTCCTGCCCTACCTCTCGCGGCGAGCGCACCCCGCACAACAATGCCGATGCGCGCGGCAGCTTCGTCGGCCTTTCGCACTCCACCGACTCCGGCGCGTCATGGCGCAGGCGGTGATGGAGGGCGTCGCCTTCGCCTTCCGCGACTGCCAGCGCGTGCTGAACGATGCCGGCACCGACGATCGACCGCCTGCTCGCGGTCGGCGGCGGCTCGAAGTCCGACGCTCTGGCTCAAGCTGATCGCCACCAATCTCGACACCGAGATCGCCATCCCCGAGGACGGCGATTTCGGCGGCGCGCTCGGCGCCGCCCGGCTCGGCCTCTGCGCCGCCGAGGGCGCCGACCCGGCCGAGGTCATGACCATGCCCGGCCATCAAGCGGGTGATCGAGCCCGACCCGGCGCTCAGCGCCGCCTATTCCGACCAATATGCGCGCTATCGCGCGCTCTATCCCGCCATCGAGGAGGCCCGTAAGTGACCGATTTCTTCAAGGGCATCTCGCCCGTCAAGTTCGAGGGGCCGACGAGCACCAACCCGCTCGCCTACCGCTTCTACAACAAGGACGAAATGGTCCTCGGCAAGCGCATGGAGGACCATATCCGCCCCGCCGTCGCCTACTGGCACACCTTCGCCTGGGAGGGCGGCGACCCGTTCGGCGGCCGCACCTTCGACCGGCCCTGGTACGACAAGGGCATGGAGGGCGCCAAGCTCAAGGCCGACGTCGCCTTCGAGCTCTTCGACCTGCTCGATGTGCCGTTCTTCTGCTTCCACGACGCCGACGTCGCCCCCGAGGGCGCGACGCTCGCGGAGAGCAACAAGAACCTCCGCACCATCACCGACATCTTCGCCAAGAAGATGCAGACGAGCCGCACGCAAGCTGCTCTGGGGCACGGCGAACCTCTTCTCCAACCGCCGCTACATGGCCGGCGCCGCCACCAACCCCGACCCGGACGTCTTCGCCTATGCCGCCGGCCAGGTGAAGAAGATGCTCGAGATCACCCACGAGCTGGGCGGCGCCAACTACGTGCTGTGGGGCGGCCGCGAGGGCTACGAGACGCTGCTCAACACCGACATCAAGCAGGAGCAGGACCAGACGGCGCCGCTTCCTCGACCTGGTCATCGAGCACGCCAAGAAGATCGGCTTCAAGGGCCAGATCCTGATCGAGCCCAAGCCGCAGGAGCCGACCAAGCACCAGTACGACTACGACGTCGCGACGGTCTACGGCTTCCTCAAGACCTACGGCCTCGAGAAGGAGGTGAAGGTCAACATCGAGGTCGGCCACGCCTTCCTCGCCGGCCACTCGCTTCGAGCACGAGCTGGCGCTCGCCGCGCTGCGCTCGGCATCCTCGGCTCGGTCGACGCCAACCGCAACGATCTGCAGTCCGGCTGGGACACCGACCAGTTCCCCAACAATCCGGGCGAGATGGCGCTGGCCTTCTACCAGATCCTCAAGAACGGCGGCCTCGGCAAGGGCGGCTTCAACTTCGACGCCAAGGTGCGCCGCCAGTCGCTCGATCCGGCCGATCTGCTGCACGGCCATATCGGCGGCCTCGACATGCTCGCCCGCGGCCTCAAGGGCGCCGCGGCGCTGATCGAGGACGGCACCTACGACAAGGTCCTCGAGGCCCGCTACGCCGGCTGGAACGAGCAGGGCGCGCAGGCCATGCTGACGGGCGAGCGCACGCTCGCCGAGATCGCCGCACTGGGTCGAGGCGGAGAACATCAACCCGCAGCCCAGGTCCGGCCAGCAGGAATATCTCGAGAACCTGGTCAACCGGTTCGTGTGAGCCGACCTTCGCTCAGCCCTCTCCCCTTGCGGGAGGGTGCGCGCCGCTGGGAGCGTCAGCGACCTAGCAGAGCCGGGGTCGAGGGTGCGGTACGCTCCAGCGTCCTGCGACCGCACCCGCCCGCCAGCCTCGCGGCGCTCCGCACCTCCCGTCAAGGGGAGAGGTGCACCGATGAAGACCGAGTGCACATGCCCCTGATCCGCAATCCCGATCCTGCCCGGCTTCAACCCCGACCCCTCGATCCTGCGCGTCGGCGACGACTATTACATCGCCACCTCGACCTTCGAGTGGTTCCCCGGCGTGCAGATCCATCATTCGCCGCGACCTCGCCAACTGGGAGCTGGTCACCCGCCCGCTGACCCGCAAGTCGCCAGCTCGACATGCGCGGCGATCCGGACAGCTGCGGCGTCTGGGCGCCGTGCCTCAGCCATGACGGCGAGCAGTTCTGCCTGATCTACACCGACGTCAAGCGCAAGGACGGCTCGTTCAAGGACGCGCACAACTACATCGTCACCGCGCCGACGATCGAAGGCCCGTGGTCCGATCCGGTCTACATGAACTCCTCCGGCTTCGACCCCTCGCTGTTCCACGACGAGGACGGCCGGAAGTGGTTCGTCAACATGCTGTGGGACCATCGCGCCCGGCCGCTGCTGTTCGCCGGCATCGCGCTGCAGGAATACGACCCCAAGCAGCGACAAGCTCGTCGGCCCGGTCAAGAACATCTACCAGGGCACCGACCTGAAGCTGGTCGAGGGCCCGCATCTCTACAAGCGCAGAGACGGCTGGTACTATCTGCTGACCGCCGAGGGCGGCACCGGCTACGACCACGCCTGCACCTTCGCCCGCTCGCGCAACATCGACGGGCCATACGAGACCCATCCGCGACAAGCACATCCTCACCGCCAAGGACGCGCCGTTCAACGCGCTGCAGCGCGCCGGCCATGGCGACATCGTCGAGACGCCGGACGGCAAGACCTACCTCGTCCATCTGACCGGCCGCCCGACCACGCAGGAGCGCCGCTGCGTGCTCGGCCGCGAGACCGCCATCCAGGAAGCCTATTGGGGCGACGACGACTGGCTCTGGGTGAAGAACGGGCCGGTGCCCTCGACTCGCAGGTCGAGGTGCCCGGCACCCGCGACGACAGCGAACTACTGGGCCGAGCAGCGCTACAGCTTCGACGAGGCGCTGCACAAGGATTTCCAGTGGCTGCGCACGCCCGAGCCCGAGCGCATCTTCCGGCGTCGAGCGGCGGCAGGCTGACGCTGTATCGGCCGCGAGTCGATCGGCTCATGGTTCGAGCAGGCGCTGGTGGCGCGCCGCCAGACGCATTTCTCCTACGATGCCGAGGTGACGCTCGACTTCTCGCCGACCGACGAGCGGCAGTTCGCCGGGCTCACCGGCTATTACATCCGCTACAACTTCCACTACCTGACGGTCACCGCCCATTCCGACGGCCAGCGCGAACTGCTGATCATGAGCTCCGATGCGCAGCCAGCCCGACGGCAAGCTGAGCTATCCGGCCGCGCCGGTGCCGATCCCCAATGCGGGCACGGTGCGCCTGAAGCTCGAGGTGCGCGGGCCAGCGGCTGCAGTTCTTCTACGCGCTCGAGGGCGGCGACTGGGCGCCGATCGGCCCGGTGCTCGACGCCTCGACTGCTCTCGGACGAGTGCGGGGCCGCACGGCGAGCACGGCAGCTTCACCGGCGCCTTCGTCGGCATGGCGGCGTCGGATCTGAACGGCACGGCGCGGCAGGCGGTGTTTTCGGATTTCGTCTACCGGCCGGTGCGGGATCCGAGCGACCGGTACTGAGGACGGAGGCTCGCCGCCGATCGCCCTCTCCCGCGGCCACCGGCGTCGGTGCGCCCCCTCTCCTGCGAGGGGCGGAGGGGATGCGATGTGCATCCTGGCGCCCGAGCGTGTCGCCCTCCCCGCTCGGGGGCCCTCCCCGGCACGGGGGAGGATCGGGCGGCAGACCTCGCCTCGACGTGTGGAGTTCTCGGCTCACCGGTTGCCCCGACTCCTCAAACCCCCTAACCTCGCGGCCTCCCTTCCGCCCCCGCGAGACCATGGACCAAGCGCCAGACAACGCCCCGAGCGCCGCCGATGCCTCGCCCGTCACGCCGATGATGGGGCAGTATCTCGAGATCAAGTCGGTCAATCCGGGCTATCTGCTGTTCTACCGGATGGGCGATTTCTACGAGATGTTCTTCGAGGACGCCGAGATCGCCAGCGCAGGCGCTCGGCATCGTGCTCACCAAGCGCGGCAAGCACCAGGGCCAGGACATCCCGATGTGCGGCGTGCCGATCCACGCGGCGCAGGATTATCTCAAGAAGCTGATCGCGCTCGGCCATCGCGTCGCCATCTGCGAGCAGGTCGAGGACCCGGCCGAGGCGAAGAAGCGCGGCGTCAAGTCGCCGGTGAAGCGCGACGTGGTGCGGCTCGTCACCCGCGGCACCATCACCGAGGACGACCTGCTGCCGCCGCGCGGCTCCAACTACCTCGCCGCGCTCGCCATGGTGCGGCACGGCGAGACCGATTTCGCCCTCGCCTGGGCCGATGTCTCGACCGGCGAGATGGCGGTGCTCGACCTCGCCGCCGCCGCCCTCGGCGACGAACTGGCGCGCATCGCTCCGGCCGAGCTGCTGCTCACCGAGGCGACGCAGGCGGCGCTCGCCGCAGCACAAGGTCCGCCTGCCCGAAACCGACGCTGGTGTCGCCGGACCCGGCCCGGTTCGACAGCGAGCTGGCCGCCGAGCGCATCGCGCGCGGCCTTTCCCGGCGGCGAGGTCGATCCGACCGCCTTCTCGCGCGCCGGCCGCGCCGCGCTCGGGGCGCTCTGCGCCTATGTCGCGCGACAGCCAGAAGGGCGTGCCGGTCGCGCTGCGGCCGCCCGCCGACCGAGCGGCTCTCCGCCCACATGGCGATCGATGCGGCGACGCGCGCGTCGCTCGAACTGCTCGAGACGCAGCGCGGCGCCGAGAAGGGCTCGCTGCGGCACGAGATCGATCTCTGCGTCACCCCGCCCGGCTCGCGCCTGCTGGCCCGCCGGCTCGCCGCGCCGCTCCGCGATGCCGCCGCGATCAACGCCCGGCTCGATGCGGTCGAGGCGCTGCTCGGCCGATGGCGCTGCTCGACGCAGCGCCTGCGCGCAGGAGCTGAAGTCGGTCCCCGACCTCACCCGCGCCCTGACCCGGCTGGCGCTCGACCGCGGCGGCCCGCGCGACCTCCGCGCCATCGCCGCGGCCATCGCCGCCGCCATCGAGCTCGCGGCAAGGCTCGGCACGCTGCCGCGGCCGCCGGCCGAGCTGCAGCGCGCATCGGCGCAGCGCCTCGCCGCGGCGCCGGCCGCGCTCGCCGCCGAACTCGCCGCGGCGATCGACGACGAGCCGCCGCTGCTGGCCCGCGATGGCGGCTTCGTCCGCAAGGGCTTCGACGCCGCGCTCGATGCCGAGCGCGCGCTGGCCTCCGAGACCCGCGCCGTGGTCGCGGCGCTGCAGGCGCGGCTGATCGAGCGAGACCGACGTCAAGTCGCTGAAGATCCGCCACAACGGCGTCCTCGGCTATTTCGTCGAGGTGCCGGCCGGCGCATGGCGCGAAAGCTGCTCGAAGCCGCCGCATCGCGACACCTTCATCCATCGCCAGACCCTGGCCAACGCCATGCGCTTCACCACGACGGAGCTGGCCGAGCTCGAAGGCCGCATCGCCCGCGCGCACGAGGCCGCGCTGGCGCTCGAGGCCGCGATCTTCACCCGCCTCGGCGAAGCGGTCGCTCGCCGAGACCGACGCGGCTCCGCGCCATCGCCGATGCGCTGGCCGAGCTCGACGTCACCGCGGCGCTGGCCCATCTCGCCGCGACCCGCAGCTTCTGCCGGCCGCGAGATCGACGACAGCCTCGCCTTCGCCATCGAGGGCGGCCGCCACCCGGTGGTCGAGACCAATGTGCGGGCCGAGGGCGAGGTCTTCGTCGCGAACGACTGCGATCTCTCGGGCGGCGGCGCCGTCTGGCTGGTCACCGGCCCCAACATGGGCGGCAAGTCGACCTTCCTGCGCCAGAACGCGCTGATCGCCATCCTCGCCCAGATGGGCAGCTTCGTGCCGGCGAGCGCCGCCCACATCGGCGTCGTCGACCGCGTGTTCTCGCGCGTCGGCGCCTCCGACGACATCGGCGGCGGCCGCTCGACCTTCATGGTCGAGATGGTCGAGACCGCCGCCATCCTCAACCGCGCCACCTCGCGCTCGCTGGTCATCCTCGACGAGATCGGCCGCGGCACCGCGACCTTCGATGGCCTCTCCATCGCCTGGGCGGCGGTCGAGGCGCTGCACGACGAGACCGGCTGCCGGGCGCTGTTCGCCACCCACTTCCACGAGATGACAGCGCTCGCCAAGACCCTCGCCCGCGTCTCCAACCACACCATGAAGGTGCGCGAGTGGGAGGGCGAGGTGGTGTTCCTGCACGAAGTCGCCGACGGCGCCGCCGATCGCAGCTACGGCATCCAGGTGGCCGGCTCGCCGGCCTGCCGCGAGCCGGTGCTGGCGCGCGCCCGCCAGGTGCTGGACGTGCTCGAACAGCGCTCTTCCGGCGGCCGAGGCGCCGTGCTAGACGATCTGCCGCTCTTTGCGCATCAGCCGCCGCCCGCCGAAGGTAGCCGGTCAATGCCCTCCATGACAGGCTCGACCAGATCCGCCCCGACGAACTGACCCCGCGACAGGCCATCGATCTGATCTACGAGCTTGAAGAAAATCCGCGATGCCGCTCGCCGAAACTGACGCCCGTCCCCGAAAACCGGCCTTCCCGCTGGCGACGGCCGAGACGATCCTGGCGGATATCAAGCCGCCTGATCGGCGAGCGAGTCGCCGAAATCGGCCGGCCGCCCGCGCCCTCGTGCTGGCGCACCTGCGCCAGACGCTCGCCGACGCCCGCGCCGGCGCCGAGGCCGAACTGCTGGCGACCGGCAAGGGCACGCCGCTGCGCCATGAACCTCAGCGCCGCCGAGGACGAGATCATCCGCGCCGTCCACCTGTTCGCCGATCGCGCGACGTCTATCCGGTCGACAATCCCTCGGGCGCCGAGGCGATCTCGATCGCCGCGGTCGGCGGCTATGGCCGCGGCACGCTGGCGCCCGGCTCCGACATCGATCTGCTGTTCATCCTGCCCTACAAGCAGACGCCCTGGGGCGAGCAGGTCACCGAATACATCCTCTACATGCTGTGGGACCTCGGCCAGAAGGTCGGCCACGCCGTCGCGCTCGGTCGACGAGTGCATCCGCATGGCCCGCTCCGACATGACGGTGCGCACCGCGACGCTCGAGGCGCGCTACCTGACCGGCGACCAGCAAGCTGTTCGACGAGCTGGTGCAGCGCTTCGAGACCGAGATCATGCCCAGGACCGGGCCCGAATTCATCGCCGCCAAGATGGCCGAGCGCGACGAGCGCCACCGGCAGATGGGCAATACCCGCTACGTGGTCGAGCCCAACATCAAGGACGGCAAGGGCGGGCTGCGCGACCTCAACACCCTGTTCTGGATCGGCAAGTACTTCTACCGGGTCAAGACCAGCGCCGAGCTGGTCGGCAAGGGCGTGCTCTCGCGCCGACGAGTACCGGCTGTTCCAGCGCGCCGAGGATTTCCTCTGGGCCATGCGCTGCCACCTGCATTTCCTCACCGGCCGCGCCGACGAGAAGCTGACCTTCGACGTGCAGCCCGAGCTCGCCGACCGCCTGGGCTATGCCGAGCGCGCCGGCATGCTCGGCGTCGAGCGCTTCATGAAGCGCTATTTCCTCGTCGCCAAGGACGTCGGCGACCTGACCCGCATCTTCTGCACCTCGCTCGAATTCCACCACGCCAAGCCGCTCGACCTGATCGGCCGCGTGCTGGCGCCGTTCAAACGCGGCAAGGTGGCGATCAAGGGCGAGACGGATTTCGTCATCGAGAGCGGCCGGCTCAACATCGCCGGCCCCGACGTCTTCGAGAAGGACCCGCTCAACCTGATCAAGGGCTTCCTGCTCGCCGGCCAGCACGACCTGCACTTCCACCCCGACGCCATCAAGGAGATCCGCCGCTCGCTGCGCCTGATCGACCACGAGCTGCGCAACGACCGGCAGGCCAATGCCTGGTTCCTCGAGATCCTGACCGGCGCCGACCTATGTCGAGCGCATCCTGCGGCAGATGAACGAGAGCGGCGTGCTCGGCCGCTTCGTGCCGGAGTTCGGCAAGATCGTCGCGCTGATGCAGTTCAACATGTACCACCACTACACGGTGGACGAGCACCTGATCCGCGCCGTCGGCGTCATGGCCGATATCGCCAACGGCGGCCTGCGCAACGAGCTGCCGCTGACCCACGAGCTGCTGCCGCATCTCAACGACACCCGCCTGCTGTTCGTGGCGCTGTTCCTGCACGACATCGCCAAGGGCCGCCCGGAGGATCACTCGATCGCCGGCGCCCGCATCGCGCGCAAGCTTCTGCCCGCGCCTCGGGCTCGATCCGGCCGAGACCGACACCGTCGCCTGGCTGGTCGAGCATCACCTGGTGATGAGCGAGATCGCCCAGAACCGCGACATCCAGGACCCCGAGACCGCCAAGGCCTTCGCCGACATCGTGCAGTCGCCGCAGCGGCTGGCGCTGCTGATGATCCTCACCGCCTGCGACATCCGCGCCGTCGGGCCGGGCGTCTGGACCGGCTGGAAGGGCTCGCTGCTGCGCGCGCTCTACTACGCCACCGAGCCGCTGCTCTCGGGCGGCCATACCCAGGTGACGCAGCGCGACCGCATCGAGGAGGCCAAGACCGAGCTCGCAGGCGGCGCTCGCCGGCTGGCCCGAGGCCGAGGTCGATACCTATATCGCCCGCCACTACGACCATTACTGGCTGCGGGCCGAGCCCGAGCTGCAGGTCGAGCACGCCCGGATGATCCGCAATGCCGACCAGGCCGGGCAGATGTTCGCCGGCTCGATCCGCATCAAGGCCTTCGAGGGCATCACCGAGGTCAGCTTCTACACCCCCGACCATCCGCGGCTGCTGTCGCTGATCGCCGGCGCCTGCACCATGTGCGACGCCTCGATCATCGGCGCGCAGATCTTCGGCACCCGCGACGGCCGCGCCGTCGACACCTTCCGGCTGCGCCGCTCCTTCACCTCCGACGAGGACGAAAAGGTCCGCGCCACCCGCATCATCGACACGGTCAAGCAACTGCTGCAGGGCAAGCGCCAGGTGCTGATCGATCTCGGCAAGGAGAGCCGCCACAACAAGCGCCTCAAGCCGTTCAGCCTGCCGGCGCAGGTGCAGGTCTCGAACGCCATCTCGGAGAAATTCACCGTCATCGAGGTGATGGGCCTCGACCGCACGGGCCTGCTGCACCAGCTGACCCGCGAGATCTCCGATCTCAACCTCACCATCGGCTCGGCCCATATCGGCACCTATGGCGAAAAGGCCGTCGACGTCTTCTACGTCACCGATCTCACCGGCCACAAGATCGACTCCAAGCAGCGCCAGAAACGCATCCACGACGCGCTGTTGACCGTGTTCCAGCCGCCGGAGGAGCGCAAGGTGGCGAATGGGTAGGGCGCGAGACTCTCGGCCGGTCCGGGGCGATTGCCGGTGAGCCTCTACCGCAACTTCCTCTCCGTCGGCGGCCTGACGCTGGTGTCGCGCGTCTTCGGCTTCGTCCGCGATGCGCTGATGGCGGCGGTGCTGGGGATTTCGCCGGTGTCGGATGCGTTCAACGCCGCGTTCCGCTTTCCCAACCTGTTCCGCCGGCTGTTCGCCGAGGGGGCGTTCAACACCGCGTTCGTGCCGATGTTCGCGGGGGCGCTGGAGACCGAGGGGCGGGACGGCGCCAAGGAACTGGCGAGCCGGATCATGAGCTGGCTGGTGGCGGCGATCCTCGTCGTCACCATCCTGGTCGAGATCTTCACGCCCCAGATCATGGTGGTGTTCGTCCCCGGCTTCGTCGACGACCAGGAGAAGTTCGACCTGACGGTCTTCCTCACCCGGATCATGTTCCCCTATCTCGCCTGCATGTCGCTGATGGCGGCCTATGCGGCGATCCTCAATTCGCTGGGCCGGTTCTTCGCCGCCGCCTTCGCGCCGATCGTGCTCAACATCGTCAATATCGGCGCGCTGGTGCCGCTGGCGATCCTGACGCTCGAGGCACCCGGACACCGCCTTCTGGGTGGCGGTCGCCACCATGCTGGGCGGCATCGCGCAGCTGGCGCTGGTCTATTGGGCGATCCGCCGCGCCGGCTTCGTGCCGCGCATCCGCTGGCCGCGGCTCGACCCCGAGGTGCGGCGCTTCTGGGTCCTCGCCATGCCGGCGATCATCGCGGGCGGCATCACCCAGATCAACATCTTCGTCGGCACCATCATCGCCTCGGGCGCCGACGAGGTGATGTCGATCATCTACAATGCCGACCGGCTCTACCAATTGCCGCTCGGCATCATCGGCATCGCCATCGGCACGGTGCTGCTGCCCGAGCTCAGCCGGCATCTCGAGCGCCGGCCGCGAGGCCGAGGCGCGCCAGAGCCAGAGCCAGTCGCTGTTCCTCTCGATGCTGCTGTCGCTGCCGGCCGCCGGCGCGCTGATCGCGCTGGCCCTGCCGATGGTGCGCGTGCTGTTCGAGCGCGGCGCCTTCGGCCCGACCGACAGCGTCCACGTCTCGCAGGCGCTGATCGCCTTCGCCGTGGGGCTGCCCGCCTTCGTGCTGATCCGCGTGCTGCAGCCGGGCTTCTTCTCGCGCCAGGACACGAAGACCCCGACCTGGTTCGCCGCCATCTCGCTGGTGGTCAACGTCGTGCTCTCGCTCGCGCTGTTCGGCAGCCTCAGGCATGTCGGCATCGCGCTTGCGACCTCGATCGCCGCCTGGGTCAACGTGGTGCTGCTCGCCGCCTTCCTCGCCAGGCGCGGCCATTTCACGCTGACCGCGCAGCGAGTGGCGGCAGCAGGCGATGATCCTGCTGCTGACGCTGGTGATGGCCGCCGCCCTCTCCGGGCTGGCGATGCTGCTCGGCCCGGTGTTCGCGCCCGGCTACTTCTTCCCCGTGCAGGCCCTGGCGCTGCTGGCCCTCTGCGTCTTCGGCGCCGGGCTCTACTTCGCGCTGGCGCATGTCACCGGGACGCAGCGGCTCGACCTGCTCGCCAGACGCTTGCGGCGCCGCCCCGCAAAGGGGTAAGTCCTCTTCCGCTTCACGACTTCGGGACCATCATGGCCTTCACACCGCGCGTCTTTTCCGGCATCCAGCCGTCCGGCGACCTGCACCTGGGCAACTATCTCGGCGCCATCAAGCGCTTCGTGCCGCTGCAGCAGACCCACCGACTGCCTCTATTGCGTGGTCGACATGCACGCGATCACCGTGTGGCAGGAGCCCGACGACCTGCGCCGCGCCACCCGCGAGGTCGCCGCCGCCTATGTCGCGGCCGGCGTCGATCCGAAGAAGCACATCGTCTTCAACCAGTCGCGCGTGCACCAGCATGCCGAGCTCGCCTGGGTCTTCAACTGCGTGGCGCGCATGGGCTGGATGAGCCGCATGACGCAGTGCAAGGACAAGACCGCCGGCAAGAACGCGGAAGCGGAGTCGCTCGGCCTCTTCGCCTATCCCTCGCTGATGGCCGCCGACATCCTGCTCTACAAGGCCACCCACGTGCCGGTCGGCGACGACCAGAAGCAGCATCTCGAGCTGACCCGCGACATCGCGCAGAAGTTCAACAACGATTTCGGCCCATCCATCAAGGAGCAGGGGCTCGATGCCGACTACTTCCCGATCACCGAGCCGGTGATCCAGGGGCCGGCGACGCGCGTCATGTCGCTGCGCGACGGGCACCAAGAAGATGTCGAAGTCCGATCCGTCGGACCAGTCGCGCATCCTGATGCTCGACGATGCCGACGCGATCGCCAAGAAGATCAAGCGCGCCACCACCGATCCCGAGCCGCTGCCCTCCGAGGAGGCGGGCCTCGAAGGCGCGGCCCGAGGCCGACAACCTCGTCGGCATCTATGCCGCGCTCGCCGACACCGCGCAAGGCCGAGGTGCTTGAGCAGTTCGGCGGGCAGGGCTGGGGCGTGTTCAAGCCGGCGCTCGCCGATCTGGCGGTGGCACGGCTCACGCCCGATCGCCGACGAGATGCGCCGGCTGATCGCCGACCCGGCCTCGATCGACGCCTTCATGCAGGACGGGGCCGAGCGCGCCTCCGAGATCGCCGAGCGGACGATGTCGGAAGTGCGCCGCATCGTCGGCTTCATCCGCTGACTTGCGGCGCCCGAGCGCATTTGGGACAATGCGGCTCCCTGACCACTGGGGGGTGGTGCCTTGACCGACAGCATGAGCGAGTACAGGCGGAAGTTCCTCGTCGTCGTCGATGACAGCAAGGAGGCGGACCGGGCGGTGACCTTCGCCGCGCACCGGGTCAAGCGCACCGGCGGCACCGTGGTGCTGCTCTCCGTCATCCAGACGCAGGATTTCTCGCAGTTCCTCGGCGTCGAGGAGGTCATGCGGGCCGAGGCGCGCGAGACCGCCGAGCAGCTGATCGATGCCCGGCGCGCCAAGATCGCCCAGCTCGGCGACGTGCGCACCGAGACGGTGATCCGCGAGGGCGACCTCGTCTCCGAGATCAGCCGGCTGATCGCCGAGGACCCGGGCATCGCCATCCTGGTGCTCGCCGCCTCGAACTCCAAGGAAGGCCCCGGCCAGCTGATCATGGAGTTCGCCTCCCATGCCGGCCACGGCGGCCTGCCGGTGCTGGTGACGATCATTCCCGGCACCATGACCGACGAGCAGATCATCGCCGTGACCTGACGGGGACGGAACGCCGAAGCCCTTGCTTTCCCGCGGCCAAGGACCTATTTTAGAACCGTTCTAACAGAGATTGCCGCCTCATGTTCATCCAGACCGAAGCGACGCCCAATCCGGCGACCCTGAAATTCCTGCCTGGACGCGACGTTCTCGTCGGCGAGCCGCGGGATTTCCGCAACCCCGATTCCGCCGATCGTCTCGCCGCTGGCGACGGCGCTGTTCGAGGTGCCGGGCGTCGAAGGCGTGTTCTTCGGCTCGGATTTCATCTCGGTGACCAAGGACGGCGCCGAGTGGAGCCACATCAAGCCGGCCATCCTCGGCGCGATCATGGAGCACTTCCTCTCCGGCAAGCCGGTCCTTGCCGACGGCACGCACGAGGTGTCCGGCGGCGAGGAGTTCTTCGAGACCGAGGACAGCGAGACGGTCGAGGTGATCAAGGAGCTGCTGGCGACCCGCGTTCGTCCGGCCGTGGCGATGGACGGCGGCGACATCACCTTCAAGGGCTTCAAGGAGGGCACCGTCTACCTCCACATGCAGGGCGCCTGCTCGGGCTGCCCCTCCTCGACCGCGACGCTGAAGAGCGGCATCGAGAACCTGCTCCGGCACTTCGTGCCCGGCGTCGAGGCCGTGCAGCAGGTCTGAGCGGAGATCGCATCGATTTCAGTAACGCCCGGCCTCGCGCCGGGCGTTTTGTTTTGCGGGCACGTCGGTCGAAAGCAGACGGCCCCTCCCCAGCCCTCCCCATAAAGGGGAGGGTGCCGGCCGGTGTGTTTGGCGCGATCGAACCCCAACCTCGACTCTTCACCTCCCCCTTCATGGGGGAGGCCGGGAGGGGGCCGTCCCGGCCGACGGGAGCCTGACCCCGCCCCCCGGAATTCCATCCAAGTTGACCTTACCAAACTTCCTGATACAAACCGCCGTTGCTTCCAAGCGAGTGTCAGGTCAGTCATGAGCCGCAACTTCCTGCTGGTCGATCCGGAGGAGAGGCCGGAGGTGTTGAAGGCGCTGGCCTCGGAGGTGCGCGTCGGCATCCTCAAGCTGCTGCACGTCGAAGGGGCCGATGAACGTCAACGACATCGCCGCCAAGCTCCGAGCAGCCGCAATCGACCGTCAGCTCGAACATGCAGGTGCTGGTCGATGCCGGGCTGGTGCGCACCGAGACGCAGAAGGCGCGCAAGGGCAACCAGAAGATCTGCCACAGCCTGTTCGACGAAGTGCTGGTGATGTTCAAGGAGGACATCCGGCCGCTCAAATCGAACGCCATCGAGGTGGCGATGCCGCTCGGGCTCTACACCAGCTGCGAGGTCTCGGCGCCGTGCGGGCTGTGCTCGGCCGACGGCATCATCGGCCTGCTCGACGTGCCCGACACCTTCCTCGATCCCGACCGGATGAAGGCCGGGCTGATGTGGTTCACCCGCGGCTATGTCGAGTACCAGTTCCCCAACAATGCGCGGCTGGCGCAGCACCGCATCACCTCGATGGAATTCTCGCTCGAACTGAGCTCGGAGGTGCCGGGGACCAGCGCCGACTGGCCGTCGCGACATCACCGTCACGGTCAACGGCAAGGACATCGGCACCTGGACCTCGCCCGGCGATTTCGGCGACAAGCGCGGCGTCTACACGCCCGACTGGTGGAAGCTCAAGGGCAGCCAGTACGGCAAGCTGAAGAGCTTCCGCGTCAACGGCACCGGCACCTTCGTCGACGGCGTGAAGATCTCGCCGGTGTCGCTCAAGGACCTCGACCTCGACACGCACCACTCGATCCGGCTACGGATCGGGGTGAAGGAGGATGCCAAGCACCCCGGCGGCATCAACATCTTCGGCCGCGGCTTCGGCAATTACGACCAGGACATCGTGCTGCGGCTGGAGACGGACCGGTAGCAGCCGTTCGCTGACGCCGCGACCCCTCTCCGCGCCGCCTCCCCTTGACGCCCCGAGTTATTTGTATCAATTCAGGTGATATAGATCACCAAAACGGGTGACAGGGAGGGGCTCGATGCGGGCGACGGTTACGGCGCACAAGGACTACACGATTTCGAGGATCGACGACCGCGTCTACGGGGCCTTCCTCGAGCATCTCGGCCGCGCCATCTATACCGGCATCTACGAGCCCGATCACCCGACCGCCGACAAGGACGGCATGCGCGGCGACGTCGCGCAACTGGTGCGCGAGCTCGAAGGTGCCGATGGTGCGCTATCCCGGCGGCAACTTCGTCTCCGCCTACAACTGGGAAGACGGCATCGGCCCGCGCGAGCAGCGCCCGACCCGGCTCGACCTCGCCTGGCATACCTCGGACAGCAACGCGGTCGGCGTGCACGAATTCGCCGACTGGTGCGACACCGTCGACACCGAGATGATGCTGGCCGTCAACCTCGGCTCGCGCGGCCTCGACGAGGCGCGCAACTTCCTCGAATACGTCAACGGCCCGACCGGCTCGCTACTGGGGCGACCTGCGCAAGAAGAACGGCCGCGCCGAGCCCTTCGACGTCAAACTCTGGTGCCTCGGCAACGAGATGGACGGCCCCTGGCAGGTCGGCCACAAGACGGCCGCACGAATATGGCCGGCTCGCCAACGAGATGGCCAAGACCATGCGCGCCTTCGACAAGAACGCTCGAGCTCATCGTCTGCGGCTCGTCACACTCGAACATGCCGACCTATCCCGACTGGGAGCGCGAGGTGCTCGAGCACACCTACGACAATGTCGACCACATCTCGCTGCACATGTATTTCGCCAACCGCGAGAAGAACACGGCCAACTACCTGGCGCTGAACGAGAAGCTCGACCGCTACATCGCCACGGTGGCCTCGACCATCAACTTCGTGAAGGCCAAGAAGCGCTCGAAGCACGACGTCTACATCAGCTTCGACGAGTGGAACGTCTGGTACCACTCCAACAAGCAGGACCGCGCCATCCTCGACGGCAATGCGGCTGGCCGCATGCGCCGCGCGCTGCTCGAGGACATCTACAATTTCGAGGACGTGCTGCAGGTCGGGCTGATCCTCAACACCTTCATCCGCCGCTCCGACGTGGTGAAGCTCGCCTGCATCGCGCAGCTGGTGAACGTCATCGCGCCGATCATGACCGACCCCAAGGGCGCAGGCCTGGCGGCAGACCATCTACTACCCGTACTATTTCGCCTCGGTCTACGGCCGCGGCACGGCGCTGCAGCTGGCGGTCAACATCGCCCGGCTACGACGCCGAGCATGGCGACAATGTCGGCTATGTCGACGTCTCGGGCGTCCACAACGAGGAGGACGGGACGCTCACGCTTCTTCGCGGTGAACCGCCACGGCAGCGAAGCGATCGATCTCGACCTGAGCCTCGAGGGTTTCGGGGCGGGGACGGTGATCGACCACCAGGTGATGACGCACCAGAACCTCGAGGCGGTGAACACCGCGACCGACCAGACCAACGTCGCCCCGTGCAAGGGGACGGGGGCGAAGGTCGAGGGCAAGGTGCTGAGCGTGAAGCTGGCGCCGTACTCGTACCAGATGATCCGCGTGAAGGTCTGAGCAGGCGTCCTGCTCGCACTGAAGGCGGGACTGAGTCAGGTGTCGAGAAAACGGAGATCCCCGCTTTCGCGGGGATGACCCGGTGGAAGAAGAGGGCTAGAGCGAGCAACGCCCTTTCCGCCCAAAACTCGGTGTCATTCCCGCGAAGGCGGGAATTCCGTTCCGCCAGGAACACGAGGCTTGGGTGCGAGCCTTTCGTTTCCTGTTTGTTCCATGCTATCCTGGCACGGATCAACAGGAACACCGACTCATGGCCAATCGCGCCGGAAGCGCCGATCTGCCGCTGCATGGCGGCCGCGTGCCGACATGGCTGGCCGAGCGCATGACGCGGCTCGGCGCGGTGATCTGCCGAGGCGATCGTCCATCGACTACGGCCGCGACGAGCTGCTGCGCCGGCTCGCGCATCCGTTCTGGTTCCAGTCGTTCGGCGCCGTGATGGGCATGGACTGGCATTCCTCCGGCATCACCACCAGCGTCATCGGCGCGCTGAAGCGCGGGCTGACGCCGCTCGCAGGCGAGCTCGGCCTGCATGTCTGCGGCGGCCGCGGCCGGCATTCGCGCAAGACGCCGGACGAGCTGGTCGCGATCGGCGAGCGCGTCGGCTTCGACGGCGCGGCGCTGGCGCAGGCGAGCCGGCTGGTCGCCAAGGTCGACAGCGCCGCGGTGCAGGACGGCTTCGAGCTCTACCTGCACGGCTTCATCGTCGCCGACGACGGCCACTGGGTCGTGGTGCAGCAGGGCATGAACGGCGAGGCGCAAGCCGGCGCGCCGCTATCACTGGCTGTCGCGAGGGGCTCGACGAGCTTCGTCGAGGCGCCGCACGCGGCGATCGAGGGCGCGGGGCAGGGCGACGATCGTCAATCTCACCGACCGCCGCGCCGCGCGCGTCGCGCGCGGCGCAGCTCGACCTGCTCGGCGCGCTCGGGCCCGGACGCGATCGTGCGCGAGATCGGCGCGCTCGAGCGCGCCGCGCCGCCGGCGCCGGTGGCGCGACGACGCAGCCGCTGCTGCCGCATCTGGTGATGCCGGCGCATCACGACGTGCGCGCCGAGCGACGTGATGCTGCGGCGCCTGCACGGCAGCCTCGCCGCCGCCGCCGACCGCGGCCCGGCCGATTTCGCCGAGCTGCTGCTGGTGCCCGGCGTCGGCGCGCGCACGGTGCAGGTCGCTGGCCATGGTCGCCGAGGTGGTGCACGGCGCGCCGTGCCGCTTCACCGATCCGGCGCGCTTCTCGCTCGCGCACGGCGGCAAGGACGGCCACCCCTTCCCGGTGCCGCTCAAGGTCTATGACGAGACGATCCGGGTGCTGAAGGGCGCCGTCGGCAAGGCGCGGCTCGGCCAGGACGAGGAGCTGGCGGCGATCAAGCGGCTCGACGCGCAGGCGCGCGAGCTCGAGGGCCGCGTCGGCGGCCCGTCCTTCGCGGCCTTCATCGCCGAGGAACGGGCCCGCTCCGACGAATACGGCGGGCGCACCGTGTTCGACGACGCCGCGCCGCCCCGCCGCCGGGCAGGCTGACCGGACCGCGTAGGGCGAGAGGGAGGCGGCTGCGATGGTCCCCGGACCCATCTGAGCCTGTCGAAGCACGAGGTCCACTCTCCCGGGCCGCCCTCGTGGTTCGACAGGCTCACCATGAGGGCCCGAGAGGCTCGGGCCCGCCCATCACCATTCCCCTTTGACATGGGTCAACTCGCCCAGCAATAGAGCGCCCTATCGTCGGCCATCAGGGGCGATTTGGCAGGAGAGCGGCAGGTGCGGTTTGTTTCGAGAGTTCTGCTGGCGGGGGCATTGCTGGCGCTGGCCGGGTCGGCCGTGGCGCAGGAGAACCGGCTGAGTTTCGGAGGCGACGAGTATGCCGCGGGGCAGGCGGTGACGCTGGCGACGCCGGCGGCGCGCGATGCCTTCCTCGCCGGCTATGACGTTTCCCTGCAGGCGCCGGTGGCCGGCGATGCGCATCTCGCCGGCTTCAACGTCACCAGCAATGCGGCGGTGACCGGCGATCTCTATGCCGCGGGCTTCTCGGTCAACCTGCTCGGCACCGTCGGCGGCGACGTCACCGCGGCGGGGAACTCGGTTTCGGTGCGGCCGCCGCAGCCGGTCGCCGGCAATGTGCGGCTGGCCGGCGCCACCGTCACCCTCGGCGGTCCGGTCGCGGGGTCGGCGCTGATCACCGCCTCGACGCTGGCGCTCGACGGGCCGGTCACCGGCGACCTCAGCTTCTTCGGCGAGAACCTGACCTTCGGCCCGGGCGCCAGGGTCGACGGCACGCTCACCATCCAGGCGCCGAAAGAGATCGCTGTTCCGGCGACCGTCGCCAGCGCCGACCGGGTGAAATTCATCGAGCGCGCCGCGCCCGACTATGCGTCGGAAGCCGGCAAGACCGCCGAGCAGGTGATGCGCAGCATCTGGCCGACGGTCTGGGCGACCGGGATCTGGTGGCTGCTGCTCTTCGTCGTCGGCGTCGCGTTCATCGGGCTGCTGCCGCGGCTCGTCGCGGCGCTGCAGGTCGCGGCCGACCGGCGGCCGTTCCGCAATCTCGGCCTCGGCATCCTGGCCTTCGCCTCGGTGGTCGGCCTCGTTCCGGTTTTTGCGCTCACCATCGTCGGCATCTTCCTCCTGCCCTTCGTCCTGGTCTTCGTCGCGATCGCCTGCATGCTCGCCTATCTTGCCGGCACGTACCTCATCGGCGCCCGCATCGCCGGGGCGATCGTGCCGCTCGACACGCGGCTGAAGCGCGTCGTGGCGCTCGCCGCCTCGATCGTCGTCGCCGGGCTGCTGGCGATGATCCCGGTGCTCGGCTGGCTGCTGTCGCTGGTGCTGCTGGTCTTCGGCTTCGGCGCCATCGCCGTGCTGACGATGGTGCGCTGGAGCTCGCGCGACGCGGCGCGGCTGGCGGCGGCGGAGGGGCCGGCGGCGCAGCCTTCCTGAGCCGGGTCGGAAACTCCTCCCGCGGGTGAGCGTTCATCCCTCGAGGAGAGAACTGGATGAACACCGCCAACCTGCAACTCGAAGGCCTTTACCTGGCTGTCGCCGCGCTCAACAACCTCCTGGTCGCGAAGGGAGCTGGTGAGCCGCGACGAGATCAACCTCGCCCTGTCGCGCGCCGAGCAGACCGCGCTCGGCGACGGGCGCAGCGAGCTCAGCCCGGCCAACCGCGATGCCGTCGCCTTCGCGGCGCGCCTGCTGATGCTCGCCAACAACTCGGCTTCGGAGACGGAGACGCAGCCCTTCTCCGAGCTCGCCCGCATGGTCGGGGCGACCAAGGAGCCGCGTGACGACCAGCAGGAGGCGAGGCAACAGGCCCATGAAGCAGCGCGCCGTGGGCGACGAGGATCCGGATTACAGCCCGATGGACGAAAACGCCTCGCCCGAGGACAAGGCGATGGAGATCAGCCGCAAGGTCGAGCTGCAGCGGCCGTTCAAGAAGGACCCGGACGACAACGTGAGCGGCGGCTTCAACCAGAAGTCGAAGCCCTGACGCCGGCTACCGGCGGCATTCGGGCCAGCCTCGGGGTGGCCGCGCAACTTTCTCGGCGAGGCCCGAAATTCAGAAGAAAGACCTGGCCCGGCTCGATCGCATCCTCGGCCTGCTCGGCTCCGACCACGCCGGCGAACGCGCCTCGGCCGCGGCGGCGGCCAGCGCGCTGCTGAAGAAGCACCAGCTGAGCTGGTGGGACGTGCTGGAGGGAAGGGCGCTGGGCCCCAAGGCGGCGGAGGAAGTGCGGCGTTCGGACCTGGGGATCGACTATCTGAAGGCCGCGGAGTCCCGCATCCGGCAGCTCAAGGCGCACAACGCCGCGCTGGAACAGCAGATCACCCGGCTGAAGCGCAAGCTCGAGGCGATGCAGGCGGAGGCGCGGGAGGAGGATGGTGGGTGAGGGGGCTCGGTGCGCGTGGCCCCCGGGCGCTGCGCTGCGTCGCCCCCAATCTGCTTGACTCGCATCCGGGCTGTATTAGCGTCTCCTCGTCATGCAGATGCTGGTATGCGGCAAGGCCCCGAGGCGCGCCGCCTGTGGGCGGCCGCTGGTGGCTGCGCCGGCCCGGCCTGCATCCCGTTCAAGGAGTTGAGATGAGGAGATCCGGCCGCCTGCGGGCGCGCCGGGGCGGGGCGGTGCCCCGATAGAGCGGCGGAGTCATGGGGGGCCGCCGGGAAGCGACAACGTCAACGCGTTTCTGGGAGGAGACCATGAAGTGGTTTACGACAGCCGGGCTCGCCGTTGCGGCCCTGATGGCGACGACTGCCGGCACGGCGCTCGCCGAACCCGCCGTGGTGGCGGGACCCTCGGCCGACCCCGAGTGCTACGTGCCGTGGGATGCCTCGACGCAGTTCCTGCAATATCCGGCCAAGACCGGGCCGTTCCGCATCGCGCTGGCCAACGGCTTCATCGCCAACCTGTGGCGCATCCAGATGATCCAGACGGCCAAGGCCTATGCGGCCCAGCCGGACGTCGCGGCCAAGCTCAAGGAGTTCAAGGTCGTCTCGACCGGCGAGGACGTGGCGGCACAGATCGCCGCGATCAACAACTTCATCGATTCCGGCTATGACGCGATCGTCGTCGACGCCCAGAACCCGGAAGCCTTCGCCCCGGTGATCAAGCGCGCCAAGGATGCCGGCGTCGTGCTGGTGGCCTTCGACAACGTGCTCGACACCAAGGACGCCATCAACGTCAATGTCGACCAGAAGGGGCTGGGCGAGTACTGGGGCGACTGGCTGGTCAAGCACCTGCCCGAGGGCGGCAAGGTGCTCGAGGTCCGCGGCGTCGCCGGCACCTCGGTCGATACCGACCGCCACAACGGCATCCACGAGGTGCTGCAGGCCTCCGGCAAGCCGTTCAACGTGGTCGAGGTGGTCGGCAAGTGGGATGACGCCACGGCGCAGAAGGCGACCGCCGACGCCATCGCCGTGCAGGGCCCGTTCGACGGCGTCACCGCCCAGGGCGGCGACACCGGCGTGGTGCAGGCGATGATCGACGCCAAGCACAAGTTCGTGCCGTTCGGCGGCGAGACCGAGAACGGCTTCCGCAAGTTCTGCGCCGCGCACTCCGGCCGACGGGCTGGTCTGCTCGTCGGCTGGCACCGGCCCGGCCCAGGTGGCGGTGGCGATCAAGACGGCGATCGACGCGCTCGAGGGCAAGGTGGTGCCGCAATCGATCCGGCTGCCGCTCGCCAAGGCGGAAGATCCCAACTTCAAGGAAGGCCAGGACTACTATCCCGACCAGTCCGACAATTTCTTCGTCGGCAACGCCTTCCCGACCTGCGGCATCAACTTCACCGCCCAGGAGATCATGGGACAGTCCAAGGAGAACCAGTAGGCCGCGGCAACCGGCTGCGGGGGCGACCCCGCAGCCCCTCGTCTTTCCCATGGAAGTGCCAATGACAGACGCTGCGCCGCTCTTCCGCATGGAAGGGATATCGAAGCGCTATGGCGGGGTCCGCGCGCTGGAGAAGGCCGACCTCACCATCGAGGCGGGGCGCGTGCACGCCATCCTCGGCGAGAACGGCGCCGGCAAGTCGACGCTGATCAAGATCATGGCCGGCGTGGTGGCGCCCGACGAGGGCCGCATGCTGATGGACGGCCACGAGGTCAGCTTCCCCGACCCCGCCGCCGCCAATGCCGCGGGGATCGTCCCGATCTTCCAGGAGCTCTCGCTGATCCCCGACCTCTCGGTCGCCGACAACATCATCGCCGCCGCCCCGCCCACCCGCTTCGGCATGATCGACCGGCGGGCGCAGCGGCGGCTGGCCGAGGCGGCGCTGACGGAGGCGGGCGGCGCCGACATCCACCCCGCCGCCATGGTGCGCGACCTGCCGCTGAGCCGGCGCCAGATCATCGAGATCGCCAAGGCGCTGGCCCGCAAGCCGCGGCTCCTCATCCTCGACGAGGCGACCTCGGCGCTGACCGCGGCCGACGTCAGGACCGTGTTCGAGGTGCTGAAGCGGCTCAGGGCGCACGGCATCGGGCTCCTCTACATCTCGCACCGCATGCACGAGATCGCCGAGCTCGCCGACGTCTGCACGGTGTTCCGCAACGGCCGGAAGATCGCGACCTATGCGGCCGGCACCAAGACCGATGCCGAGGTGGTCGAGATGATGATCGGGCGCGAGTACCACCACGTCTTCCCGCCCAAGCCGCAGGCGGTGGCCGCGGCCGGCCCGCCGGTGCTCGAGGTGCGGGATCTGAGCTGGGCGCCGCGGCTGCAGGGCGTCTCCCTGACCGCTACGGGCGGGCGAGGTGGTGGGGCTCGGCGGCCTCGACGGGCAGGGCCAGCGCGAGCTGCTGCTGGCGCTGTTCGGCGTGCTGCGCGGCACCAGCGGCGACATCGTGATCGACGGCAAGCCGCGTTCGATCAGCTCGCCGCGCGTCGCGCGCAGCGATGCGGTCGGCATGGCGCTGATCCCCGAGGACCGGCGGACCGAAGGGCTGATGCTGCCGATGTCGGTGCGCGACAACCTGAGCCTTGCGGCGCTGTCTCGCCTCTCGCGGGCCGGCATCATCGACCGGCAGGCGGAGCGGCGGGCCGTCGACGACATGATCCGGCTGCTCGCCATCAAGACCGACGGCATCGCGGTGCCGGCCGGCTCGCTCTCGGGCGGCAACCAGCAGAAGCTGGTGATCGCCAAGTGGCTGATGCGGCAGCCGCGCATCATCCTGCTCAACGACCCTACCCGCGGCATCGACGTCGGGACCAAGGAGGAGCTTTATCAGTTGCTGCGCCGCCTGGCCGATGCGGGGGCGGCGATCCTGCTCTACTCGACCGATTACGACGAGCTGATCGGCTGCTGCGACAAGGTGCTGGTGATGTATGACGGCATGGTCAAGCGGACCCTTGTCGGCCCCGAGATCACCGAGCGGGCGCTGGTCGCCAGCGCGCTCGACATCGACGTCGCGCGGGTGCCGGCATGAGGGACTGGCGCTTCTGGCTGGCCGAACAGCGCGGCACCCTTCTGGCGTTCGCCATCTTCGTCGCGATGTTCGGGCTCTACGTGCTCAACCACCCGGCGGGGTTCAGCCCAAACGTGGTGCAGACCGCGGCCAACAAGGGGGTGCTGCTTGCCTTCGTCGCCATCGCGCAGACCTTCGTGGTGCTCACCGCCGGGATCGACCTCTCGGTAGGGATGATCTTCATCCTCTGCAACTGCCTCGCTTCCTATCTCGTCGTCGGCGCGCCGGCGACGGTGGCGCTGGGGGTGCTGGGCGTGGTGCTGGCGGGGGCGCTGTGCGGCGCCGTCAATGCCGTGATCGTCATCTTCGGGCGACTGCAGCCGATCGTCGCCACCATCGCGACCGGCGCGGTGATCTTCGGCATCGCGCTGTGGCTGAGGCCCTTCCCCGGCTCCGACCCGGCCTTCGCCGCCGATCTGGCCGATGCGCTGACCGGCAAGCTGTTCGGTCTCGTCCCCACTAGCCTCGTCGTCCTCGCCGCCAGCGTGCTGCTGATCTGGATCCCGTTCCGGCGCTCGGTGCTCGGCCGCGCCGTCTATGCCAGCGGCTCGTCGGAACTGGCCGCCTACATGTCGGGGATGCCGATCCGGCGCGCCAAGTTCCTCGCCTATGTGCTGTCGGGCGTCTTCGCCTCCTTCGCCGGGCTCTACCTCACCTTCTTCACCTATTCCGGCGAGGCCTCGGCGGCGAACGGCAACACCTATACGCTCTATTCGATCGCCGCCGTGGTGCTGGGCGGCGTGTCGCTGTTCGGCGGCCGCGGCAGCGCCATCGGGGCCATCTTCGGGGCGCTGGCCTTCCGCGCCATCGGCGACCTGCTGTTCGTCTTCGAGATCGATCCGCTGTGGCAGCCACTGTTCCAGGGGATCGTGCTGCTGCTCGCGGTCTCCGTCGGCGCGGCGCGCCTGTTCCAGGTGCGCAACCGGCTCGAGCTCTTCGGCTGAGGGGTTTTCGCGATGATCGACACCACCGCCCAGACCCCGGCCGGCGCCCGCTCCTGGCGCCAGCGCCTCGATGTGCCGGTGGTGACGGCCTTCGCCTGCATCGTGATCCTCCTGGCGCTGGGCAGCCTCTACTCGCCGAACTTCCTGTCGCCCGAATACCTGCTGCAGCAGCTGAAGGTCGGCGCCTTCCTCGGCATCATCTCGACCGGCATGATGCTGGTGATCCTGCTCGGCCAGATCGACCTCTCGGTGCCCTGGACGGTGACGCTGGGGGCGATGATGGCCTCGGCCGCTGCGGCCTACGGGCCGCTGGGCGAGGTCGCGGCGATCCCCTTCGGCATCTTCTGCGGACTGGTCATCGGGCTGGTCAACGGCATCGGGGTCGCCTACCTCCGCATCCCCTCGATGATCATCACCCTCGCGGTCAACGCCGTGGCGCAAGGACTGATGGTCGCCTATACCGGCGGCTTCGCGCCGCAGGATGCCGCCTCCGCCGCCATGAAGGTGCTGGCCGCGCAGTCGACGCTTCGGCATCCCGAACGCGGTGCTGGTCTGGATCGTGGTCGGGGCGCTGGCGGTGTTCCTCCTCACCCGCACCAGCTTCGGCCGCTCCGTCTACGGCATCGGCAACCAGGAGGTGGCGGCCTATCTCTCGGGCATCCCGACGCAGCGCGTGGTGATGATCGCCTTCGCGCTCTGCGGCGGCCTCGCGGCCTTCGGCGGCGTGCTGCTCGCCGGCTATGGCGGGAAGGCGGCCCAGTCGATGGGCGATGCCTATCTCCTCCCCGCCATCGCCGCGGTGGTGCTGGGCGGCACCTCGATCCTGGGCGGGCGCGGCAGCTATCTCGGCACCGTGGCGGGGGTGATTCTCATCACCCTGCTGCAGTCGATCCTCTCGGTGATGCAGATCGCCGAGTTCGGCCGGCAGATGATCTACGGCGCCGTCATCATCCTGATGCTGCTGCTCTATGGCCGCGCCCCGCGCGTCCGCACCTGAGGGTGGAACTTCGGCGGCCCCCGCCGCTTGTTGCAGCATGCAGCGGACCCGCATCTCGACCTATGTCGGCGCCGTGCTCGTCGCGGCACTGCTCGGCGGCTTCGGCCTGATCGCCGATGAGGTGATCGAGGGCGACACGCTCGCCTTCGACCGGGCGGTGCTGCTGGCGCTGCGCACCCCGGGCGACCCCACCGATCCGATCGGTCCGCCCTGGTTCGAGGAGGCGATGCGCGACATCACCGCGCTCGGGAGCTTCTCGCTGCTCGCCATCTTCGTCGTCCTGGTGCTGCTCTACCTGTGGCTGGTCGGCAGGGCGCGGACCGCCTGGTTCATCCTCTTCGCGGTGCTCGGCGGCACAATCATCAGCAACGGGCTGAAGGCGTTCTTCAACCGGGCCCGTCCGGATTTCGCCGACGTGACGCGGGTGTTCACGGCGAGCTTTCCGAGCGGTCATGCGGCGCTCTCGGCCGTGGTCTTCCTGACGCTCGGGGCCATGCTCGCCGAGGCCGCCCCGGAGCGCCGGCTCAAGGTGTTCTACCTGACGGTCGCCATCGTGCTGACGGTGGTCGTCGGCCTGAGCCGCATCTACCTGGGCGTCCACTACCCGACCGACGTGCTGGCCGGCTGGTCCATCGGCGCCGCCTGGGCCCTGCTCTGCACCACCGGCGCGCGCTATCTCAAGGAGCGCGCCGCCCGCAACGTCAGCGGCCCTTGAAGAGGTTGGGGAGCCAGAGCGAGATCTCGGGGATGTAGGTGACGAGCCCCAGCACGACGAGGCTCGCGGCATAGAACGGCCAGATCGAGCGCATCGCCTCCCACACGGTGATCTTGCCGACGGCGCAGGCGACGAACTGCACCGCCCCCACCGGCGGCGTGTTGAGGCCGATGCCGAGGTTCAGGATCATGATCACGCCGAAATGCACCGGGTCGATGCCATAGGCCTGCACCACCGGCAGGAAGATCGGGGTGGTGATGATGATCATCGGCCCCATGTCCATGAAGGTGCCGAGGAACAGCATCAGCACGTTGAGCAGCAACAGGATCATCAGCGGGTCGGTGGAGACGTCGTTGAGCAGCTCGATCAGCAGCGCCGGCACGCTGAGCCGCGCCATCAGGTAGGAGAAGGAGGCGGCCGTGCCGATGATCAGCAGCACCATGGCGGTGGTCCGCACCGCCCCCATGGTGGCATGGACGAAATCCGCCCAGCCCATGCGGCGATAGACGAGGATGGTGACCAGGATGGCGTAGAACACCGCGATGCAGGAGCTCTCGGTGGCGGTGAAGACGCCCGAGCGCACGCCGCCGAAGATGATGGCGATGAGCAGCAGCCCCGGCAGCGAGATGACGAACAGCAGGCCCGACCTTGCGCAGCCCCGGGAACGGCTCGGTGGGGTAGCCGCGCCGGCGGGCGACGACATAGGCGGTGATCATCAGCGCCAGCGCGAACAGCAGCCCCGGCAGGATGCCGGCGGTGAAGAGGTCCGCGATCGAGATCTTGCCGCCCGCCGAGATCGAATAGATGATCATGTTGTGGCTGGGCGGCAGCAGCAGCGCGATCAGCGCCGCCATCGAGGTGACGTTGACGGCATAGTCCGCGCCGTAGCCGCGCGCCTTCATCTGCGGGATCATCAGCCCGCCCACCGCGGCCGCCTCGGCCACCGCCGAGCCGGAGATGCCGCCGAACAGCGTCGCGGTGGCGATGTTGACCTGGCCCATGCCGCCGCGCACATGGCCGACCAGCGCCCCGGCGAAATCGATGATGCGCTGCGCGATGCCGCCGCGCACCATCAGGTCGCCGGCATAGATGAAGAACGGGCACGGCGAGCAGCGTGAAGATGCTCATGCCGGAATTGAGCTGCTGGAAGATCACCAGCGGCGGCAGCTTCATGTAGAGCGCGGTGGCGAAGCTGGCGACGCCGAGGCAGAAGGCGATCGGCGTGCCGATCAGCATCAAGAGGGTGAAGGAGCCGAAGAGCACCCAGAGCTCCATCTCAGGCCTCCTTCACGGCGGAGGCGTCGGGCACCTCGTCGAGGTCGACGCTGACATCGGCATCGATGTCGACGCCCGACCAGCGCAGCACGAGGCGCTCGAGCGCGAAGATCACGATCAGCGCCCCGCCGGCCACCACCGAGATGTACTTGGCGCCCTCGGGGATGCCGAGCGTCGGCATCCGCGCCGCCCAGGACAGCAGCACCAGCTGGCTGCCGTAGATGATCATGCCGAGCGCGAAGGCAAGGACCACGATATCGGAGATGCTGCGCAGGTATCTCTTGCCGCCCTTGGGCAGCACGTAGAGCAGCACGTCAAAGCCGAGATGGTAGTTCTCGCGGATGCCGACCGCCGAGCCGAGGAAGATGAACCAGCTCATCAGCATCACCGCCGCCGGCTCGGTCCAGGCGTTGGACCAGTTCAGCACGTAGCGGGTGAACACCTGCCAGCCGACGAACAGCGTCATCAGGACGAGGAGGAACCCTGCGAGGTAGAGCGCACCCGTGCTCAGCCCCGAGAGCACGCGCGCGAGCTTATGGAGCCGTGGCCGCGCCGCCACCGCATCGTCGATCGAAGTCACCCAAGTCCTCCCGTCCCCGGCCAAGCCGCGTGGACACCCCGCGGCTTGGCGGAAGACGGCGCCGGGACAGGCTTCGCCTGCCCCGGAACCGCTTGGTGGCTGCTTATTGGGCGGCCTGGATCTTCTCGATCAGCGCCTTGAGCTCGGGGTCGCCGGCATATTTGTCGTAGACCGGCTTCACCGCGTCGACGAAGGCCTGCTTGTCGGCGACTTCGGCGACGGTCGAGCCGGCATCCTCGACGATCTTGCGCGAGGCGGCGACCTGCGCGTCCCAGAGCTCATACTGCCTGGCGACGCTCTCCTTGGCGGCCGCCTTGATGATCGCCTGGTCTTCCGGGCTGATGCCGTCCCAGACGATCTTCGAGATCACCAGCACTTCCGGCACGATCAGGTGTTCGTCGAGGGTGTAGAACTTGGCGACTTCCGAGTGCTTGGCGGTGTCGTAGCTCGGGAAATTGTTCTCGGCGCCGTCGACGACGCCGGTCTCGATGGCCGAGTAGACTTCGCCATAGGGCATCGGCGTGCCGGTGGCGCCGAAGGCGTTCATCATGTCGACGAAGATGTCCGACTGCATGGTGCGAAGCTTCATGCCCTTGAGGTCGGCCACCGAAGTGATCTGCTTGTTCGAGGTGTAGAACGAGCGGGCGCCGCCGTCGTAGAAGGCGAGGCCGATGACGCCATAGGGCTCGAAGGCGGCGAGGATCTCGTCGCCGATCGGACCGGACATGACGCTGCGGGCATGCGCGGTATTCTTGAAGATATAGGGCAGCGACGGCACGATGGTCTGCTTCACCAGCCCGTTCCACGGGCCGAGCGAGGTGCGGTTGATGGCGATGGCGCCGGCGCGGACCTGCTCGACGGTGTCGGCTTCCTGGCCCAGCTGGGCCCCGAACTTCACCTCGACGGAATAGCGGCCGGCGGTGCGCTCGTTCACCAGCTGGCCGAAATACTTCACCGCCTCCACGGTGGGGTAGCCGTCAGGATGGGTGTCCGAAGCGATCAGCACCGTCTGCGCGCTGGCTGCGCCGATCGTCATGGCAGCCGCAGCCAGCACGGCAGCCGCCAGTTTGGTCATCTGAAACATGGTTTTCCTCCCTGTTATCACTTTGGTCCTAAAACCCGTGCCCCCTCCTTGGTGCGGCGCAGGGCAGTCGCGGCAGGCCCCGCGATCCAGATGGACGCGGGGGTCGAACTCGCCGGACGCGGGGAATGGGCCCCGTTCGGCAGCGCCGACGGAAGCGCCTTTCATGCCGCGGGCGCGGGCCCGGCAGCATGATCCCGTCTAGTGGCACCCGGATCTGGTGATGTCTCCTCCGCCGAAACAGCTACGAAGCTGCCGCAATGTTGTCAACAGACGACGCGGACGCAGTTGCATGACAACGAAGAGCAATCGATGCGCCGCATATGCATCGAAATGTGCTGCCGGGATTGGCGCTTTGCTTATGCGTTGGCAATAGTTCGGAAGGTGCAGTGTCAGCACCAGCCATCGGCTATCCCGATGCTACCGCCTCACCGTCGGTCCAGCCATCTCCCCCGGGCGATGCGCTGGCGGTCGATGGTTCCGGATGGAACCAGTTGAGGTGATCGCGTGATCGGTCTGCGAAGGATAACAGGATTTTCGGCGGCTTCGGCCGCCTGTGCTGCCCTGCTGCTCGTGGCCTTGCCGGCGGCAGCCCAGGATGCCACGAAGCCCGCGAACGACGCCGGGGCGTCGATCAGGCAGAAGGCCGCCGCCGACGCCATCGAGCCGCAATCGATCGCGGCGCTCGAGGCGATGGGGGCGTATCTAGCCGGGCTCAAGACCTTCAGGCTGATGAGCGAGTTCGAGAGCCAGATGGCGCTCGACAATGACCAGGTGATCGATATCGGCGGGACCACCAATTACGAGGTGCGCCGTCCCGACGGGCTGCGCGCCACGGTCGAGGGCGATTTCGGTAACCGCGAGTTCATCTACGACGGCAAGCAGCTGACCGTGGTCGACCCCGACGACAAGGTCTATGGCCGCGTCGAGGTCGAGCCGACGATCAAGGGGATGCTGGAGCAGGTCAGCCAGCATCTCGGCGTCGAGCTGCCTTTGTCGGACCTGTTCAACTTCGGCACTCCCGAACTCGGCCGAAAAGATCGTCACCGAGGGGTTCCTGGTCAGCGAGGCCAAGGTCAACGGCGTGCCGGCCAAGCATTGGGCGTTCCGCACCGACGGCCCGGATTTCGAGGTCTGGATCAAGGACGGCGCGGTGCCCGAGCCGCTGAAGATCGTCGTCCTCGACGACAGGCTGGCGTCGCGGCCGCGGTTCGCGGCGAACCTGACCTGGCAGACCGACGTCGACGTCGCGGCGACCGAGTTCGAGTTCACGCCGCCGGCGGATTACGAGGAGGTCGGCTTCGTCATGCGGCCGGCCGCAGCAGGGGAGAGCAGCAAATGAGCACGTCCAGCCTTGTCTTCAGGTCGCGTCCGGTGCTGGCAGTGGCGAGCGCCGTGCTGTTCGGCCTGCTGCTCTCGATGCCCGCCGACGCGCGCCCCGGCCGGTGGCGGTGGGGCGGCGGCCGCGGTGGCGGCGGCGGGTTCAGTGGTGGTGGCGGCAGCTTCGGCGGTGGTGGCGGAGGCTTTAGCGGCGGCCATGGTGGCGGCAACTTTGGCGGCAACTTCTCGCGTCCAAGTCGGGCGGCGGCGGCGGCGCAGATCAGTTCGCGGCCGCCGCGGCCCACCCATCCGATCGCCAACCCGCCGGCGAACCGGCCCAATCGCCCGAACAATCCCAATCGGCCGACACCCGGCCGAACAACAATCTGCCGTGGATCCCGGGCGCCGGCATCTGGTGGGGCGCCACCATCTACGGCGACAGCTCGGACTACGACCTGGTCTATGCGCTGCCGAGCAGCGGCTGCCAGCAGGTCAAGGTCAGGGAGCAGCGCTACGCCTGGTGCGGCGACAACTGGTACCAGAAGGTGTTCTACGGCAACCAGGTGGCCTACGCCGCCGTCGCCGACCCGCGCTGACCGCGTGTTGCGGGCGTGACGACGCTGCTGCAGCTCGGCCTCGCCTTCGCGACCGCCGGCGGCACCGTCGTCATGCATCTGATCGGCCTGGCGCTGATCCTGCGCCTGCTCGAGGCGACGCGGCTGCGGATCAAGGCGCCCAGCCGCAGCATGCAGATGGCCGTCACCGGCCTCGTGGTCTGTTGCCTGTTCACCCTGCACATGGCCGAGATCGGCGTCTATGCCGTGATCTACTGGGGCTGTCGAGGCGCTGACCCCATTCGACGACGCGCTCTATTTCTCCGCCGTCACCTTCACCACCATCGGCTATGGCGACCTGACGGTCAGCGGGCCCTGGCGGCTGTTCGCCGCCTTCGAGGGCCTGACGGGGATCACGCTCGCCGGCTGGTCGGTGGCCTTCCTCGTCACCGTGGTGCGGCGGCTCGAGCAGTGGCAGCGCTCCGCGCCGGGCGAGCGCGACGGGGGCTGAGCTCACGCCGCCGGCGGCGGCAGCAGGTAGAGGGTCATGCCGAAGATGCCGTAGACGACGAGCAGCATCACGCCCGGGAACCACGAGGCGCGGCCGCTGCTGGTCACGAGGATGGTGGTGAGCGTGGCGAGGAACATCATCAGCACCGCGCCGGGCCAGAACTGCAGGTTCATCGGCTGCGGCCCGAGGAAGTAGCTGACGAGCACCAGGAAGGGCGCGACGAACAGCGCGAACTGGGCGGAGCTGCCGAGCGCGATGCCGACGCTGAGGTCGAGCCGGTTCTTCCGCGCCGCGGTAAAGGCCGAGAGCATCTCGGCCGCCGCCCCGATGATCGCGACGACGATGAAGCCGACGAAGGCGGGGGACATGCCGAGTTCGTGCGCCGCGACCTCGAGTGAGGCGACGAACACGTGGCTGACCAGGGCCACCACCACCGTGACGACGACGAGGAGGATGATGCCGATGCCCAGCGGCCAGGGGTGCTCGTCGGCCTCGCCGTGCCCGACCGAGGCGAACTCGCTGGCATGGGTCCTCAGCGAATAGAACATTCCCAGCCCATAGGCGACGATCAGGATCACCGCGAGCCCCAGGCTCAGGTCGTTGAGATAGGCGCCGCCCGGATCTCGGTCGGCATTGGCGACGGCCGAGGGGACGATCAGCGCCACCGTGGCGACGAACAGCAGCGAGGCCTGGAACCGGGCATTGGCGGCGTTGAACTCCTGCACCTTGTACTTGAGTCCGCCGATGAGGAACGACGCGCCCAGCATGAACAGCGAGTTGGCGACGATGGCGCCGGCGATGGTCGCCTTGACCAGCAGGTACTGCCCGGCCGCCAGCGCGGTCAGCGTGATCACCATCTCGGTGAGGTTGCCGAGCGTGGCGTTGAGCAGGCCGCCGACCGTGTCGCCGGTGCGGTGCGCGACGGATTCGGTCGCCCGGCTCATCATCGCCGCCAGCGGCACGATGGCGAGGATGCAGAGCAGGAACTGCAGGGTGTGCCGCTGCGGCCAGAGGAACTCGCCGGCAAAGACGATCGGCACGAAGATCAGCAGCCACAGCAACGGCGTGTGGACGATGTCCTTGAGCACCTGCCGCACGGGGTCCTCCTTCAGCGAGCGCTCGCCCGCGCAGGGCGCGGGCGGCGCCTAGGGTTCAGTGCGTCGTGCGGTGGCGCGCCGCGCTTGTCCGGCGCGGCTTGGCGCGCGGTGCCGCCGCGGAAGCGGCGACCACCGGGCTGACCTCGGGCGCCCGCTCGCGCTCGGCCCGCGCGGCGCGCCCGACCCGCCCGTTGGGCCGCTTCTCCCGGGCGGCCGCAGCTGTCTTCAGCAGCTTCAGCCCACGGTTCTTCTCGTAGCCGTGGATCTCCTTCACATCGAGCTTGCGCATGAAGTCGATGGTCTCGCGCGGTGATGACCTGGCCCGGCACCATGATCGGGAAGCCGGGCGGATAGGGGATGACGAAGTTGGCCGAGACCATCTCCGGCCCCTCGCGCAGCCGCTGGTCGCACTCCGGGCCGTTGAGCGGGACGTATTCGCAGTCGTCGGCGTCGTAGGCGCCGTAGAAGGCCGCGCGCATGTCGCCTTCGGGCGTCGCTCGCCGGCATCGTCGCGGAACGCGTCGTGGAAGCGGCTGAAGTTCGGCAGGTCCGGCACGTCGGTCATCAGCGACTTGACCCGCGCCGCGAAGCGCCTGCGCGCGCTTCTCGCCGCCTTCCGCCAGCCGCTTCTCGATGTCCTCGCGAGATCTCCAGCAGCACCCGGATCAGGTGGGCGACGTCGCTGCGGGTGTTGTTGATGTTGGACTGCAGCAGCACGCAGTTGCGCGAGGTCTTGTTGAGCTGGATGTCGTAGTCGTTGGCGAGCAGCGCCCTTGAACTGCGTGCCGTCGAAGCCGGCGGTGCCGCAGACCAGCGTCATGCGCGTCGGATCGAGGCAGAACTCGTCCTCGCGCATGCTCCTGAGCTGCGTCGGCCCAGGTGGTGCCCGGCGCGAGGAAGTCGACGAAGCCGCTCTGGCGGTACTCCGCCGGGATCATGCTCGTCGGCGCCGAGGACCTTGAAGTACTTCGAGATCAGCGGATGCGCGTTGATCTCGCGGCCGGATCGTCGAGCGCGATCTCGATCGCGTTCAGCACCAGCCCGTAGCCCTCGAGCTCCATCTGCCGGCGCGCGACGTCGAGGCTGGCGATGAGCTGCTGGTTGGGGCAGGTCGAGGCATGCGTGAAGACCGCCTCCTGGAACTGCGCCTCGACGGTCGTGGAAGTCGACGTCCTTGACCAGCACCATCGAGCCCTGGCGCAGCGCCGACATCGACTTGTGCGTCGAGTTGGTCTGGTAGACGCGCAGCCGCACCTTGCGCGGGATCGGGGATGAGCCGCGTCGCGAGGAGCGTCTCGTCGGAAGGATCGGCGCCGAGCTCGGCCTGCTGCTTCTCATAGGCCTCGCTGCGAGGCCGGGTCGCGCGAGCCATTCCTCGATCGCCTCGGCCGCGCCCATCGCGGTGCGCGGCCGCAGGAACGGCGAGAAGCGGGCGAAGCCGAACCACGCCTCGTCCCAGAGGAAGATCAGGTCCGGCTTGATCGCGAGGCATTCCTCCATCACCCGGCGGGTGTTGTAGATGTGGCCGTCGAAGGTGCAGTTGGTGAGGTCGACCATCTTGACCCGGTCGAGCCGGCCCTCGGCCTTGAGGTCGAGCAGCGCCTGCTTGATGCGTGCGCGAGCGGCACCGCGCCGTACATCGAGTACTCCGTCATCGGGAAGGCCTCGACGTAGAGCGGCTGCGCCGCCGGCCAGCACCAGGCCGTAGTGGTGCGACTTGTGGCAGTTGCGGTCGACGATGACGATGTCGCCCGGCGCGATCAGCGCCTGGTGCACCATCTTGTTCGAGGTCGACGGTGCCGTTGGTGACGAAGAACGACGCGGTCGGCGCCGAAGGCGCGCGCGGCCATGTCCTGCGCCTGCTTGATGTTGCCGGTCGGCTCCAGCAGGCTGTCGAGGCCGCCGGTGGTGGCGCTGCTCTCGGCGAGGAACAGGTTGATGCCGTAGAACTCGCCCATGTCGCGGATCCAGTCGGACTTGAAGATCGACTTGCCGCGCGCGATCGGCAGCGCGTGGAAGGTGCCGATCGGGCGCTGCGCGTATTTCTTGAGGTTGTCGAAGAAGGGCGTCTCGAAGCGCTCCTGCGACGCCCTCGAGGATCGAGAGGTGCAGTTCCAGCGGCTCCTCGATCGCGTAGAAGCACGCGCCGCACGCGCGGCCGCCGCGCGGATCGCCGGCCAGCGCCTCGACCCGCCGGTCGGAGAGCAGGTAGATGTCGAGTTCGGGCCGGACGCGCTTGATCGCCTTGGCGAGCGCCAGCGCCAGGTCCGGGTCGTCCGCCATCGAGGCGTCGAGCCCCGCCCCGGCCAGCACCTCGCGCAGCACCGGCGCCGGGTGGCGCGAGGCATAGGCGAAGCCCTCGACGATGGTGACGGCATTGATGTCGGGATTGACGACGGCAGCGCAGAACGCATCCTCGAAGCTGCCGACCGGCACCACCTCGTAGACGAAGGCTGTCCTCGGGGCGCCGCAGCCGGCGCATCTCGGCGATCCGGTGGCTGTCGCGGCTGCCGTCGCCCGGGGCGACCAGCAGCATCTCGAAATACGGCCGCCGGGCGGTGCGCCCGAGGATCGAAGGCAGCTCCGCGGCCATCTCGGCACTCTCTGCGGGCGCGTCCCACTCGGCGGGATCGCTCTTGAACGAGCGCGTGGCGATGGCGAGCGAGAGGCGCCGGGCGAGATCGGCGAACCCCGTCGCATCGTTGGCGCGCAGCCGTTCGCGCAGCATCCCCATAAGCTTGATGCCGGGAAAGGCGTGGAAACTCTCGATCGGGCCGAGCCCCTCGAGCGCCGCCTCGACCTCGGCGAGGGCCGGCTTGCCGCCGGCCCAGGAGCGGGCTGCGGCGACGAGGTCGCGCCAGCGATCGGCGCGGGCCGCGGGCATGGAGAAGAAGTGGTCGATGCGATGATCGGATGCCATTGGATTACCGTCCAGTCCTGACGCGGCGCGTCGTTCGAATGGTTGCGAGGTGGCGGGCGGCGGCGGGGCCGCCCGCTAGCTCATCAGCATGACGATGACCAGGCCCCACACGGTCAGCAGCGTGTTGCCCACGGCGTAGGTCACCGTGTAGCCGAGGCCGGGGATCTGGCTCTTGGCGCGGTCGGTCACCATGCCGAGCGAGGCGGTGGTGGTGCGCGCGCCGGAGCAGGCGCCGAGCAGGATCGCCGGGTCGATCCGGAAGATGTACTTGCCCACGAACATCGCGATGAGCAGCGGGATCGTGGTGGCGACGACGCCCCAGAGGAAGAGGCCGAAGCCGAGCTTCTGCAGGCCGGCCACGAAATTGGGGCCGGCGGTGATGCCGACCACCGCGATGAAGATGTTGAGGCCGACCGAGTTCATGAACCAGACGGTCGAACTGGGGATCCGCCCGAAGGTCGGATGCACCGAGCGCAGCCAGCCGAAGACGATGCCGGCGATCAGCGCGCCGCCCGAGGTGCTCAGCGTCAGCGGAATGCCGCCGGCATTGACGACGAAGGAGCCGATCAGGGCGCCGACGACGATCGCCGCCGAGAAGAAGGCGACGTCGGCGATGTCGCTGGGCCGGTCGATGACGCCGAGTTCCTTGGCGACGGCTGTGGTGTCCTGGGTGCGCCCGACGACGGTCAGGATGTCGCCGCGGTTGATCTTGGTGTCGGCGAGCAGCGGAATGTCGGTCGCCGTCGCGCCGCGCGCGATCTTGCGCAGGAAGACGCCGCGCGCCGCCGGCCACTTGCTCAGTTCCTCCAGCGTCTTGCCGTCGGCCTGCTTGCTGGTGACGAGGATGTCGACGCCTTCGATCGGCACGGCCAGCAGTTCCCGATCGTCGACCTCCTCGGCCTTCTCGCCGATCTGGCTGACCAGCGCCTCGCGGCGGCCCGAGACCGCCAGCACGTCGCCGGACTCGATCACCATGTCGGCCGTGGCCTCGTGGATCTCGCCGTTGTGGCGAATGCGGGAGACATAGATGCGCTGTCCGGGCACCAGGGTCTCGGCTTCGGCCACCGTCCGGCCGACCACCAGCCCGCCCTCGCGCACCCGGAAGGCGCGGAGCTCGAACTGGTGCCAGCCGCTGCCGGCGCCGCCGAGCTGCTTGCTGCCGCCATGCTCTTCCTCGTAGCGCTTGCACTCCTTCTCGAGATCGATGCGCAGCAGCGCCGGGCCGAGCAGGGCGATGACGACCGCCGAGCCGACGGTGCCGAAGATATAGGTGACGGCATAGGCCACCGGCATCGCGTCGAGCAGCCGCTTGGTCTCGTCAGGCGCCAAGCCGAGCCGGTTGATGGCGTCGGTCGCGAGGCCCATCGAGGCGGAGATGGTCTGGGAGCCGGCATAGAGGCCGGCCGCCGAGCCGATGTCGTAGCCGGCCATCTTGGCCGTCAGCCACGGCACGAGCAGGCAGAAGACGCAGACCACGGCGGCGAAGATCGCCTGCGGCAGCCCGTCCTTGGCCACGCCGCGCACGAATTGCGGTCCAACGCCGTAGCCGACCGCGAACAGGAACATCAGGAACACCGTCGCCTTGAGCGGCGGGGAGATCTGGATGCCGAGCTGGCCGATGATCACCGCACCAATCAGCGTCGCGGTGACCGCGCCCAGCCCGAGGCCTTTGTAGGTGAACTTGCCAAAATAATACCCTATGGCGAGCGACAGGAAGATCGCAATTTCGGGATATTTCCGAAGCGTATCGGCGAACCACTCTAGCAATTAGGCCTCCACTGAAGTCCCGAGGTACGGCAGCGGAGGCCCTGCTCGCCGCAACCAATGACGCTGGACGCTGGGCCGGGGGTGAAGCTCGGCCGGCCAGCGTAGCCATTGGCTTGAATAGGCTGCACACTAATAAGATATCGGAAAAGTCCGGCAGTAGTATTTGATCAATATTGTATTGGTATAGTTATGCGGCAAACTACGAACTGTGTTGCATCGTTATTGTGGTGATCCGGTTTGTACTAAAACGCACCAAGCATTGGGGGAATTTCGATTTGACGCGCGACGAGAATCGCGGTGACCTGCGGCGGCGGCACGATCATGTCCGGTCGGGCATGCTACGGCCTGTAGCCGGGGGGAAGGGATGCGTCTGGGTCGTGCGCTTGGGATCATCGCCGCTTCCGCGTCGCTGCCAGCGACGGCTGCCGTCGCAGCGGACAAGCTCCCCATGCTGCCGGCCGGCGTAGTCGAGGCGAAGGCGCCGGCGACCGCGATCCCGGATCTGAAGTTCGGTGACGAGCAGAACTGGGTCGAGTTTTACGGCCAGATCGACAAGGGCGTGCTGTTCTTCGACGACGGAGAAGTGACATCCACCTTCGTGGGCGTCGACAACGCCAACTCCTCGACCCGCTTCGGCTTCCGCGCCCTCGCCACGCTCAACGACGACATGACCCTGGGCGGCAATTTCGAGTGGGAGTGGAATCCCTATTCCACCAACAACGTCAACCAGCTCAACATCCACGAGTTCGACTGGGACACCAACCTGCTGCGCAAGCTGGAGATCTATTTCACCAGCGAAGAGCATGGGCAAGCTGTGGCTCGGCCAGGGCAGCATGGCCTCCGACAACTCTGCCGAGGTCGATTTGTCCGGCACCTCGGTGGTCGGTTACGCGGCGGTGCAGGACATGTCCGGCGGTCCGCTTCTTCCGGTTCACCGACGGCACGCTGTCCGATGTCGCAGGTCAAGGATGCGTTCAACGATTTCGACGGCCTCGAGCCGCAAGCTCAGGATCCGCTACGACACGCCCAGCTTCGAGGGCTTCACGCTCGCCGCCTCGATCGGCACGCAGGTCGTCCCCACCGTCACCGACGTGACCGTCTGGGACATCGCGGCGCGCTACGAGAACGAGATCGGCGACTTCGAGGTCGCCAGCGCCGTCGCCTTCTCGATGCCGGCCGACGACCAGACGCTGGTCGACGGCTCGTTCTCGGTGCTGCACGTGCCGACCGGTATCAGCCTCACCATGGCCGGCGCCATCGAGCAGGGCCCGTCGCCGCCGACGGCCGCTACATCTACGGCAAGCTCGGCTACCAGACCGACTATTTCGACTGGGGCACGACGGCGGTCTCGGTCGACGCCTATTTCGGCCAGGACATCGACGCCGCCGGCAGCAACAGCCACGCCATCGGCGCCCAGCTGGTGCAGAACATCGATTACCTGCAGACCGAGCTCTATCTCGGTGCCCGCCTCTACGACTACGACGAGCAGGTGGCCGCCTTCGACGACGGTTTCGCCGTGCTCACAGGTGCCAGACTACGGTTCTGACGACCTCCCCGGGCGCCCGCCCGGGACGTCGCCCCAGGGTGGACTGATCGCGAGTGCCCGCCGCCTCTTCGCGGCAGCGGGCTGAGGTTCAATGTCCATCCGGGAGTGCCCCATGGCGACGCTAGACATCGACTACCGCAAGTTCGACAAGATGAGCCCGTTCGAGATCAAGGACGGGCTCATCAAGCTCGCCAAGCGCAGCGCGCAGAAATCGGCGCGCACCCTGCTCAACGCCGGCCGCGGCAATCCGAACTGGATCGCGACCACGCCGCGCGAGGCCTTCTTCCTGTTCGGCCAGTTCGCGCTCACCGAAGTGCCGCCGCACGATGGACGATCCCGACGGCCGGCATCGCCGGCATGCCGCAGATGAAGGGCATCGCCGGCCGCCTCGACAGCCTGGCTGCCAGAGCACGCGGACGACGCCGGGCGCCGACTTCCTCAGGCGCATGGTCGACTACGGCGTCAAGGCGCTCGGCTTCGACGCCGACGCCTTCGTCTACGAGCTGACCGACTCGATCATCGGCGACAACTACCCGGTGCCCGACCGCATGCTGGTCCACGCCGAGCAGATCGCCCACCGCTACCTGATGTGGGCGATGTGCGGCGACAAGCCGCCGGCCGGGCAAGTTCGACCTCTACGCGGTCGAGGGCGGCACCGCCGCGATGTGCTACATCTTCAAGTCGCTGATGGCGAACCGCATCCTCAAGAAGGGCGACACCATCGCGCTGGGCACGCCGATCTTCACGCCCTATATCGAGATCGCCGACCTCGAGGACTATGCCTTCAACGTGGTCCACATCAGGGCGCCAGCAGGAGAACCGCTTCCAGTACTCGGACGAGGAGATCGAGAAGCTCGAGGACCCGAAGATCAAGGCCTTCTTCGTCGTCAATCCCGGCAACCCGACCTCGATGGCGATCGACGCCGCGACGCATGCAAGAAGCTGGTCGACCTCGTGAAGACGAAGCGGCCCGACCTCATCATCCTGACCGACGACGTCTACGGCACCTTCGTGCCGGACTTCCGCTCGCTGATGGCGGAGCTGCCGCACAACACCATCGGCGTCTATTCGTACTCGAAGTATTTCGGCTGCACCGGCTGGCGCCTCGGGCGTCATCGCCATCCACGAGAACAACATCATCGACGACATGATCGCCAAGCTGCCCGGCAAGGAGCTGGCAGGCGCTGCGACAAGCGCTACATCGCGATCACGCTCGAGCCCGCGAAGCTCAAGTTCATCGACCGCATCGTCGCCGACAGCCGCGACGTGGCGCTCAACCACACCGCCGGCCTGTCGCTGCCGCAGCAGGTGATGATGACGATGTTCTCGCTCAGCGAGCTGATGGACACCGAGAAGGTCTACCAGAAGGCCTGCATGGAGATCTGCGAGCGACCGGCGTCGGCCTCGCTGCTCGAAGGGCTGCCGCTCGACGTCCAGCCGAATCCCAACTTCGCCTACTATTACGGCACCATCGACTTCGAGTTCTGGCTGCGCAAGCATGCCGGCGAGGAGATGGTGGAGTGGCTGAAGAAGAACGTGCACCCGCTCGACCTCGTCTACCGCCTCGCCGAGGACCACGCCATCGTGCTGCTCAACGGCGGCGGCTTCGATGCGCCGAACTGGAGCGTGCGCGTCTCCTTCGCCAACCTGCCCGACGATGTCTATGACGACATCGGCCGGGCGGTCCGCGCCGTCGGCCGCAGCTATGTCGACGCCTATAACGCGGCGCAGGACCGCGCCCGCAGCACGAGCTAGAGAGCATGTCACCCGCTAGCTGAAGGAACCCTCATCCTGAGCTTGGCGAAGGACGAGGGTTCGGGCGGGGTCCGGTGCAGGTCACCTCGTCCTTCGACGGGCTCAGGATGAGGTGACTGAGAGCTCGATGAGGTGACTACGCTCGCGGCAAGGGGCGACTCGCCCTCCCGTAACCCCTAATGCCCGCCGCCCAGCACCAGCGTCTGCACCGGCAGCATCGCCGCCTGGATGCGCAGGATCAGCGCATGCACCAGCGCCGTCGCGTCGATGGCGTGGTAGAGCAGCCACTCGGGCGAGAAGGCCGCCACCTTCTGCAGCTCGTCGTGCTTGTTGGAGTAGACATTGGCGACGCAGGTGCCGCCGGGCGGGATGCCGAGCGACTGGCCCTGGTAGAGCGGCTGCAGGAAGGTGGTGATGGAGCCGGGGGTCGCCGTGCTCTGCACGTCGATGATCTGGTCGGTCTGGCGCAGCTGCCCGCCGGCGATCACCGTCTGCACGTCCGTCACCACCAGCGGGATGATGATGAAGGGCCGCGAGGTGCAGGTCGCCTCGCCGATCATGCCGACCTTGACGATGTCCGACTCGATCTGCCCGAAGCCGGCGATCAGCGCCACCCGGCCGGCCTCCGAGGGAACCAGGATACCGGCCGGCCGCAGCAGCGGGTTGACGATGTCGCCGCGCCGCAGCGAGAACTGCTGCAGCGTCCCGTCGACGCCGGCCCGCACCTCGGTCTTGCTCAGCTCGACCTTGGCCTGGTCGAGGCTGGCCACGGCCGTGGCGCGCTCCGCCGGCAGCAGGTAGTCGAGCTTCACCTGCACCGACTGCCGCGAGGCTTCGGCCGCCGCGACCGCCGCCATCCGGCCCTGCATCACCTGCCGGAGCCGCTCGACTTCGCGCCTCGAGATCGACGAGGCATCGCGCTTGTTCAGCTCGTTCTTGGTCTCGTACTCGTCCTTGGCCTGCTGCAGGTCGCTCTCGGCCTGCTCCACATTGGCCATCGGCCGCCGCGAGCTCGGTCTGGCCAGCGAGAACTCGGCATCGACCTCGGCGAGGCGCTTGTTCGCCGACGAGCACCGCCGCCTCCTGTTCGGAACTGTCGAGCCGGAACAGCAGCTCACCCGCCTTCACCTGCGAGTTGACGTCGACATAGACCTCGGCCACCCGCCCGCTGCCCTCGGGCAGCACCGACACGGTGCGGAAGATCGCCGTGGCGCTGCTGGTCGAGGGATGGAAATAGAAGATCATGGTGATCAGCGAGATGGTCAGGATCAGGCAGGTGGTGATGCCGTACCTGAGCTCGTACCAGACCGAGTAGATGGTGATCTCGCGCCCGATCCGCTTGCCCTGGACATAGCGCCGGTAGAGGTAGTCGGGCAGCACGGTGATGGAGGCGCAGAGCATCAGCTCGAGCATGTTCCGCCTCCTCTATTCGGACTTGGTCATCGTCGGCACCGGCTGGTGCGGCAGGGCGGTCGCCGGCGACCGGCGGGATCAGCCGGGGCGGCGATTCGACCGTCTTCATCGGGCGCGGCCGTCCCGCGATCCGCTCGAGCGACTGGGCGATCGAGACGATCGGCGACGACCAGTCGGGGATCTGCACCATGGCCAGCAGCAGCCCGACGATCCAGAAGATGTGCTGGTGGGTGAACAGCGCGATCAGGCAGAGGACCGAGACGATCTCCATCTGCACCTTGCTGTGGTGATGCGCCATCCGTTCCGGCAGCGAATGCAGGTGCAGGTAGAACACGCCGACCAGGACCACCACGCCGACGAGGAAGATGATGACGCCGTTGAACAGCAGGTCCGGCGATCCGGGCGGGGTGATGAAGAAGGGAAGATGATGGATGGCGAGCGGGTTCAGCTGGGTGTTCCATGGCGCCTCACGACGGCAGTGCCCGGCTGCCGCAGTTACGATAACGACGTGAGGTCTCGTTTACAATTTTAGCCGCCCATTGCTTTCCAAGCCTTAGGAGCCGCGCTCGCCTTTGCCGCAAATCGTTGCCGCCAGCGGTTCAGTGTCGGAGGGCCACTGGTGCAGCACCTCTCATCCTGCACCGTCGAAGGACGAAGGTTCCGGCCCCCCAATTCCGATGCGCGGTCGGACCTCGTCCTTCGGAAACAGGCTCAGGATGAGGTGACTGAGAGATCGGGGTCGCACGGACCCGCCCTCGTCACCCTCACGTTCGTCATCGCCCGGCTTGTCCGGGCGACCCAGTTTGCGGCTCTGGGTTGCCCGCATGAAGCGGGCAATGACGACGGAGAGGGAAGGGGTACCGACCGGCGGCTCGAGGTAGCCCCCACATCGCTCAGCTCGTCAGCAGCACGATCACCGTGCCGAAGGTGGTGAGGATGATGTTGCCCAGGGCATAGGGGACGGTGAAGCCGAGCACCGGGGCCTGGCTCTTGGAGCGTTCCTGCACGGCGACCATGGCGGCCGTCATCGTCTGCGCGCCTGACACCGCGCCGAGCAGCAGCACCGGGTTCATCTTCAGCACGTAGCGGCCGAACAGCATGCCGATCAGCGGCGGCACGCAGGTGCAGATCACCCCGGCGATGAAGAGCGCGAGGCCGACCTCCAGCAGGCCGCTGATGAAGGATGGCCCGGCATGCAGGCCGGTGATCGCAACGAACCCGGCAAGGCCGAAATTGACGAGGAACATGCGCGACGGCTCGGGGATATGCCCGACGAGCCACGGCCGCCGGCTGTGCAGCCAGCCGAGGAACAGGCCGGCCAGCAGCGTGCCGACCGAGGTCGAGAGCGCCAGCTTCACGCCGCCGATATAGAAGGCAGGCAGCCCGATCAGGCATCCAACGCGCGATGCCGAGCCCCAGCGTCAGCATGTTGGTGACGAGCGTCGAGCGTTCCCGATAGCCCAGCTGCTCGGTCACCGCGGCGATCCGCGCCGGGTTGCCGATCACCGACAGCACGTCGCCGCGGTCGATCTGCGTCGCGGCGGTGATCGGGATCTGCTGCTGGCCGCGCATCAGCCGGGAGACGAACACGCCGCGCCCATAGTCGTCCCGCGCCAGCTCGCCGAAGCTCTTGCCGTCGGCATCGGCCTTGGTGACGATGATGCTGGCCGACTCGATCGGGATGTCGAGCAGCAGCGCGTCGTCCTCCTCGTCCCCGATCCGCTCCTCGAAGGCGAGCAGGTATTGCCGTTGCCCGCCGAGCGCCACGACATCGCCCGGCCTGAGTTCGGTCGTCGGCGTCGCCTCCTCGATGCCTGTCGCCGCGCCGCACCCGCAGCACGAAGACGCGCATCCCCTCGGCCGCCGCCTCCGCCTCGAGCGCCCCGGCGGTCGGATAGCGGCCGGAGCTGAGGCGGAAGGCGCGGGTCGCGTGGATGGCGTAGGCCGATTGCAGGCCCGAATCCTGCTTCATGCCGAGTTGCTGCTCCAGCGCCTTGGCCTCGCGCTCGAGGTCGATCCCCATCAGCCTGGGCAGGAGGCGCGGCGACGAACAGCACCTCGCCCCAGAAGCCGAACAGGTAGCAGACCGCATCGGCGATCGGCACCTGGTTGGCGAGCCGCTGCTGCTCTTCGGGCGAAATCGGCAGGTTCATGATCGCCTCGGTCGCCGTGCCCATGGCCGAGGATTGGGTCAGCGAACCCGGACAGCAGCCCCGCCGCATAGCCGGTCTCGAGCCCCATGATCCGGGCCATCAGCCAGACCATGAACAGGCCGGTGAAGGTGACCACCAGCGTCAGCAGCAGCGGGCTGATCCCGTCCTGCCGCAGCGCCCGGAAGAACTGCGGCCCCGCGCCATAGCCGTTGGCGAAGAGGAACAGCAGCAGGAAGATGGTCTTGATCTCGGGGCTCAGATCGCACCGCCGATCTGCCCCACCAGCAGCCCCGCGAACAGCGATCCGGTGACCAGCCCGAGCGCATGGCCGCCGAGCTTGACCTGGCCGATGACGTAGCCGATGCGCCAGCGTCAGAAAGAGCGCGATCTCGGGGTGTTCGCGCAGGATGTCGAAGAAGCCGGCGATCATGGCGAGCTGCGGCTCCCCGCTCGCGACGGTTCCGAGGCCGGAACCATCCGCTATCCCAAGCACGGAACCGCTGATCGCCGGCTTAAGCGATCGCGACCAAGTCGCCGCGCATTTTCGCCGTGTTCGCGCGGTTCGGTGGAAGGCCGGTGGGGGCCGGCCTTCCCGCTTGCGGCTATTGCACGACCACGATCGGGGCGGCCCAGCGCACCCGGCGATAAAGGTCGATGGCATCCTGGAACAGCAGTCGCACGCAGCCGCTGGACACCGCCTGGCCGATGGTTCGGGCGTCCATGTTGCCGTGCAGGCGATAGAGCGTGTCGCGGTTGCCCTGGTGGATGTAGAGCGCCCGCGGCCCCAGCGGGTTCTCGAGCCCGGGCGCCATGCCGTGCCGGTAGGGCTCGAGCTCGGGCTGCCGCTCGATCATCTCGGGCGGCGGCGTCCAGGTCGGCCACTCGCGGCCGTAGGCGATGTGGCCGCGGCCTTCCCAGGCAAAACCCTCCCGGCCGATGCCCACGCCGTACCGCATGGCGCGGCCGTCCGCCATGGTCCAGTAGAGGAAGCGGTTGGGGGTATCGACGACGACCGTGCCGGGCTTCTCGCCGGTCGGGTCGGCGACTTCCTGCCGCCAGTAGATCGGGTCGAGCAGGTCGATGCGCGCCGCCGGAACCGCAAAGCGTTCGTCCGGCAGTGCCGCATACATCGCGAGGTATTCCGGCGGGATCACCTTTTCGGGCGGGGCCGGAGGCCCGGTGGGAGTGGTGGCGCAGCCGGACACGGCAAGCGCGGCAAGGCTGGAGGCGCCGAGCAGCAAGTGCCGGCGCGAGATGGTATTCGAATGCATGATACACAGCAGCCAGCCGGCTGCCTCTCACGGGATCGACAATGGCGGAAGTACCGGCGCTAGGCCGCCGGCGCCGTCACGCCGCCCGTGGAGGCCGGAACTGTCTGCCATCCCCCGGCGCAGTGGGTGCACTGTCGCGAAGGGCGTCGAACACGCAAGGCACGGGTTCGAGGCTGTACCCGCACGAAACTGGAAGCAAGGCCACCGGCTGCTGGCATGAAATGGCCTGCCCGTTGATCTTCTTCGAGCAAGGCTTGAAGGCAGGCGCCTTGTACTGCACGGCGTCGCCAAAACTGCACAGCTCTTGCCCGACCTCGGTCGGGAAACCCGCCGTTGCCACAGCACTCGCCAGGGTGGGGCCCGCGATGGACGCCAACCCAATCAGCACAGCCATGAGCAGCAGCAACCGGTTCATGACCCTGCGTCTAGTACATGCCGCGCCACGAGGCGAGTCGTCGGCTGAGATAGTCCCGACGCGCTGCATCGGCACAACACATCTTGCAGGTGAGGCGCGGCGTTAGGACAGCGCCTCGGCTCGGGCTGCCTGGCCGGAGACGAAACGGCTTCGAGTCGCCACTAAGACTGCTGGCGGAGAGAAAGGGATTCGAACCCTTGAGACGGTTACCCGCCTACACACTTTCCAGGCGTGCGCCTTCGACCACTCGGCCATCTCTCCGCATGCAGGGGCCGGACGGGTCCGGCGCTGCGTCTTGGCCCGGCCGCCGCGGCGGGGGCGGCGGTCGGGCCGCCCAGGCGGGCGCAATATACTCAGGAACGCCGCCACCGCAAGGGACCAGGAGGTCAGAGTCAGCGTTTGTTTGCGGCGCCGGGCCGGCCATCTTGTGCTGGCCCCGAGGTGCGTGGCAAAAGGGGCGCCGAAACGGCCGGACGGGCCGGTGTCCTCGCCTTATGCGAGTGGGAGCGACGGAGCTGATGCGGCTCATTCTGCGACTGACGGGCACCTGGATGCTGGCCATGGCGCTGATCCTGCTGATCATCGATGGCACCCGCTCGCTCGGCGACAATGCCCTGGTCTTCACCTCGTTCGGCGACGCCTGGACGCTGATCAGCGCCGAGAGCCTCGCCGAGGTGCGGGCGTTCCTGCAGTCGCGCTTCTTCGGTCCGCTGCTCGATGCGACGATCGAGGGCCTGCTGGCCCTGCCGGTCTGGGTGGTGCTCGCCGCGCCGGGCGCCTGCATCGCCTGGCTCGGCCGCTCGCGCCGCACCCGCCTCTACGTGCGGCACGACCAGGTCTAGCGTTTGCAAGGACGGACCGCGGCCGGCCTGCCATGCAGGAACCATTCGGGGTTCCTGAACTTGGGACCGAGGCCTCATTGCCGATGTCGACGGGAGCGCGGCACCGACGGCGTGACGCGCGGCTCATCGTCGATATCATCGAGGAGACCCACCATGGACGAACTCGAGCGCGATTACCGCACGGTGCTGCTGGCGCGGCACGAGCCACCCTGCCTGTCGCTGTACCAGCCGACCCATCGGGCCCATCCGGAAAAGCAGCAGGATCCGATCCGGTTTCGCAACCTGGTGAAGGAGCTCGAGCTGTCGCTAGGGCGGCAATATGCCGGACAGGAGAGTGCGCCGCTGCTCCGTCCGTTGCAGGAGCTGGCCGAGGACGGCGCGTTCTGGAACCATGCGCTCGACGGCGTCGCCGCCTTTGCCAGCCCCGATCTCTTCAGGGTGTACCGGCTGCAGCGGCCGGTGCGGGAGCTGGCGGTCGTCGCCAAGAGTTTTCATACCAAGCCGCTGATGCGCGTCCTGCAGTCGGCGGATCGCTATCATGTGCTGGGCCTCACCCGCGAGGCGGCGACGCTGTTCGAAGGCAACCGCTACGCCCTCGACGAGGTCGAACTGGCGCCGGGCTTCCCCGGCACCGCCGACGACGTGGTCGGGGCGGAGGAGGGTGAGCCGGAGCGCATGAAGCGGGCCTATGGCCGCGGGGGAGCGGGCCTCTCGACCCTGCACGGCACCGATGTGCGCCAGGACCGGGTGGACAGCGAGACCGAGCGGTTCTTCCGGGCGGTGGACGAGGCGGTGCTGGAAGAGTATTCGCGGCCGACCGGCATGCCGCTGCTGCTCGCGACACTGCCGGAGCATCACCACCTGTTCCGCAGCGTGAGCCGCAATCCGCTGCTCATGCCGGGCGCCATCGACGCGCACCCGGGCGCCTTGTCGATCGAGCAGCTGCGCGAGCGCGCCTGGCAGCTGGTGCTCCCCTTCTATCTCGAGCGGCTCGAGGGGTTCATCGACCAGTTCGGCGCCTCGCGCACGCAGGATCGGAGCGGCGCCGACCTCGCCGAGATCGCGAGGGCGGCCGTCGGCGGCCGTGTCGCCACGCTGCTGATCGAGGCCGATCGGGTGGTGCCCGGCCGCTTCGACCCTGAGAGCGGCGCCGTCGCGTTCGCGCCGCTCGACGACCCAGGCGTCGAGGACCTGCTCGACGAGCTTGGCGAGCAGACGCTGCGGGGTGGCGGCGAAGTGGTGATCGTGCCGCCGGAACGCATGCCGACCGATACGGGCCTCGCCGCGGTGTACCGGTTTTGAGCCTCCATCAGCGGGCCGGCTTCACCGCTTTCACCACCGGCCTTGCCGGCGTGACGCTGCACGAGCAGTGGGAGAGCCTCGTCGCCAAGGTGGGCGGCAAGGTGTTCTGCCTGCTCGGTGACCATACCGGCGACGTCGTTTTCAAGGTCAGCGAGATCGCCTTTGACGGGCTGGTCGAGCTCGAGGGGATCGGCCAGGCGGCCTACTTCGCCAAGCGCCAATGGGTGCGGGTGCCGCCCGGGGCGCTCGATGGGGCACTGCTCGAGGCCTATATCCGCGAGTCGCACCGGCTGATCGCCGGCAAGCTGACGCGGAAACTACGCGCCGAGCTCGGGGTCTGACGGCTCGACGACGCCGAACACCCGCAGCGGCGCCGAGGGATCCGAGAGCTCGACCAGCCAGTCGGGCAGCGTCCCGGCGGCGAGGAGCGGCATGAAGGCATCGGCTGCCGTCGCCGCCGTCACCGCCAGCTCGGGCAGGCCGGGGCAGATCACCACCATGCCGATGCCGCGTTGCTCGAGGATCGCGCGCGCCTCTTCGAGCGGGGCGCTGAAGAAGCGGAAGGTGTCGCGCACGCCGCGCTGGTCGCGGTGATAGGGCGCCGCCACCACCTCGTGCGGGGTGAAGGCGAGAAGGTGCGCGCCGAGATCGATCGGCGCCATGACGCGCTCCTTCGGCCGGGCGGCGAGCGGCGCGAAGGCGTCCGGCCGGCGGCAGGCCGCTTCGTCGAACCCGGCTGCCGACGCTCCGTGCCGCCGTCGCCTCCATTGGCCAGCGGAGCGGTGGCGAGCCCGATCACCAGCCCGGCAAAGCCGAACCAGGACAGCACCAGCCCGGCGATGCTGAGCGGCCTCGGGCGCTTCAGGTAGGCGGCCCGGGCGGCGATGATCAGCGCCGCGCCGGCCGGGACCGAGAGCGACATGGCCATGCGGGCGCCGCGGATCTGGATCAGCGTGACGATCAGCATCAGGCCGAGGAACACGGCATAGACCACCCAGCGGTTGCGCTCGGCGGGCGGCAGCCGGAGCAGCTGGGTCGCCGTCACCACGGCGGCGAGGAGGGGCGGCAGCGTCACCGCCGCGACATAGGCCGGGTTGCCGATGAGGGCGGCGAAGGCCGGCTTCGCCTCCTGGATGCGGTCCAGCCAGTTGTCGACCAGCCAGGGGTCGATGGCGGCATAGGGGCCGCGGAGGCACTCGGGGAACAGCAGGGCGAGGAGACCTGCGAGCGCCAGCCCGGCCGCCAGCCCTGCGGAGAGCCGCGATGTCCGCGACAGCGCCTGGATCGCGGGCAGCGACAACGCGGCGAAGACGAGGCCCACGCCGATCGCCGCGGCGACATAGACGACGGAGATGGCATCGCAGACCGGCTTCAGCCACAGGCTGGGGCTGGTGGTCGCAGCGAGGGCCGCGACCGAGCCGGCGGCGAAGCTGAGCCCGAAGAGGCGTAGCGCCCGCGCGTGCCGCCCGTCGAGGGCGTAGACGAGGCCGAAGGCGAGGATCGCGGCGGCCACCGCCGGCAGGCTCTCGACGCCGATGCCGAGGGCGAGGGCGGTGCTGAGGCCGGCGCCGATGGCGTGGCGCGGCCGCTCGAGTGCGCTGATGGCAAGGCTCAGGGCGGCGAGCAGCAACAGGATCTGCGCCGAGTGGTGGTCGAAGCGACCGGGGGCGAACTCGCCGAACACGATGAGCGAGAAGGCGGGAAGCGCGAGGCCCGGCAGCAGCCCCTCGCGGCCGACCAGCTGCATCGAGAGCCGCGCCGAGAGCCAGAACACCCCGGCCAGCATGGCGAGCGGATAGACATAGGCGGCAGCGGTCTCGGCCATGGCGCTGCCGAGGAAGGGCGTGAGGCCGAGGATCAGCAGCGCGATCGGCGCATCGATCAGGCGCGACCAGTGCATCGGGGAAGAATAGGGCGTATCGAGCCGGTACTGCACGAGATCGTACCAGCCCTGGCCGCCGATCAGGTCGCGCACCTCGACCAGCCGCATCGCATCGTCGGTGTCGTTGAGCAGCGGTGCGCCGCCGAACTGCGTGCGGATGACCAAAGCCGCGGCGGTCAGCCCGAAGAAGACGGCCCACAGCCGCCAGTCGACCCTGATGTTTTCGTCCGCCATCGGCCCCTCTCGCCCATCCATAGCCGCGCGGGGCTTAAGATCACCTGAAGCAGGGGCCGTTGACGAAAGCCGATCGCGGCCCTCTTACTGGTGTCGGGCAAGCAGAGGGGACGACAATGGTTGCGGGACTTCTCTACCTCATCGGGCTGGTTGCGGCGCTGGTCACGATCGTGCTCGTCGGCTACAGCGCCCCGGCCGTGATCCAGAGTTTCAACGCCGCGATGGCGTTGCCGGACGCCAACCTGGTGACCACCATCGGCGATGCCGCGCGTAGTCTCTCCTGGGCGGTGTGGCCGCTGCTCGGAGGGCTGCTGCTGATGGGGTTCGGCCGGTTGATCCTCCTGCTCGCGGCCATCAACCGGGCGTTGCGGGGCGCGCCTTGATAAAGCAGCGGGCGCCCTTGTGGGACGCCCGCCTGCCGGATCGCGATGGGAAGGATCAGCCGCGCGGCTGCGGCACGATCCTGAGATAGGGCTTCAGGGTCTTCCAGCCCTCGGGATACTTCTCGCGCGCCGCCTCGTCGGAGACGCCGGTGACGATGATCACGTCCTCGCCGTTCTTCCAGTTCACCGGCGTCGCCACCTGGTGCTTGGCGGTCAGCTGCAGGCTGTCGATGACGCGCAGGATCTCGTCGAAGTTGCGGCCGGTCGAGGCCGGGTACTCGATCTTGAGCTTCACCTTCTTGTCCGGGCCGACGACGAACACCGAGCGCACGGTGAGCGAGTTGTCGGCGTTGGGGTGGATCATGTCGTACTTGCGCGCCACCTCGCCCTCGGGGTCCGCGATCAGCGGGAAGTTGAGCGTCGCGCCCTGCGTCTCGGCGATGTCGGCGGCCCAGCCGGCATGGTCCTGGAGCTTGTCGACCGACAGCCCCAGCACCTTGACGCCGCGCTTGTCGAACTCGGGCTTCAGCTTGGCGGTGTAGCCGAGCTCGGTGGTGCAGACCGGGGTGAAGTTCTTGGGGTGCGAGAACAGCACGGCCCACTGGCCGTCGATGTAGTCGTGGAAGCGAATGCGGCCTTCGGTGGTCTCCGCCTCGAAGTCGGGGGCCGTGTCGCCGATCAGAATTGCCATTTGCACTCCTTTGCGCGGACATTGCCGCAATTGCCTCTTGTCGCAGCGCAATATCGGCCGCGAGGCGGGCGAATGCGACAGCGCCTCATGGAAACTTTTTGTCTTTTCCCGTCAAGGCGCAACAACGGGTTCCGGGCTTCCGGCGCGGCGCGCAAATCGCCGCCTGCCGCGTCAGATCCCGCCGGCGACGCCCTTCGGCGCCCCGTTGGCCCAGCTCACGTCCGGGCCGTTGAGCGAGACCACCGAAAGCGACATCTTGCCCGAGCCCTGCTGCAGCTCGCGCGCATGGGCGAGATAGATCAGCGCGTTGTTCTCCGCGTCGTAGATGCGCGACACCCTCAGGCTCTTCCAGATCAGCGAGCGCGACTGCTGGAAGATCTCCTCGCCGCCCTTGTTCATGTTGATCTTGCCGACCGTGATCGGCCCGGCCGCGGTGCAGTCGACGGCCGAGTACGAGGGGTCCTCGAACCAGTTGCCCTGCTGCAGCCGGTCGATCAGCGAGCGGTTGAAATAGGCGACGTGGCAGACGACGCCCTGCACCTCGGGGTCGGCGACCGCCTCGACCGAGATGTCGTTGCCGGTCCAGTCCACCCCGACATTGCCCACATTGGTGCCGTTGTTGTTGTTGCCGCAGGCGGCAAGCGCGCCGGTGAGTGCGAGGACGAGGCCGAGGGAAGCGAGGCGCTTGAGCATGGGGCGGGTCCGGATCCGGGTTGCGACGGCGCAGATGTGGTAATGGCGATATCCGCTCGCAAGGGCGTTGCGGTTAGCGCTCCGACTGCCTCAGCCGCCGCTCCAGCAGCCGCACCAGCAGCGACAGCGAGATGGTCATGGTGAGGTAGAGGAAGGCGACGACGTTGTAGGTCTCGAAGAACTTGAAGCTGCCCGAGGAATAGACCTTGCCGAGCTGGGTGATGTCCTGCACGCCGAGCGCCGAGACCAGCGCGGAATCCTTGATCATCGAGACGAAGTCGTTGCCGAGCGGCGGCAGGATGGTGCGGAGCGCCTGCGGCGCGACAATGAAGCGGAAGGTGTGCCAAGGCGAGAGCCCCAGCGAGCGCGCCGCCTCGATCTGGCCGCGGCCCACGGCCTCGATGCCGGCGCGGAAGATCTCGGCGATGAAGGCGGAATAGCAGACGGTGAGCGCGACGATGGCCCGCCAGGTGAAGTCGAAGTCGCGCACCGTCAGCGGCTCGGCCCAGCCCCACTGGATCAGCGGGGTGAGCAGCCAGTTGGCGGCCGCCACCATCGCCGGGGCGCCGACGAAGGCGACGTAGAACAGCGCCACGAGGATCGGGATGCCGCGGATCACCTCGACATAGAAGGTCGCGAGCCTGGCTGAGCCAGGGATTGCCGGAGGTGCGGGCGAGCGCGACGACGAGCCCGAGGACCGCCGCCAGCGTGAAGGCGACGATGGTCACCCACAGCGTGGTGACGACGCCCCGCGACAGCGTGGCGAAGATCTCGGCATAGCCCTGCGTCGGCGACGATGGCCCAGAGGGTCACGAGGCCGAGCAGCGCGACGGCGAGCAGCCACCACGGGAAGGTGGCGATGGGGGAGGATGGACGCGTCATGCGAAGGGGACGCGCGTTGGCCGCGCGCCCCGCCCGAGGGTCAGGAATTCTGGCCGTAGTCGAAGAACCACTTCTTGATCAGCGCATCGAGCGAGCCGTCCGCCTGCATCGCCGCGAGCGCGGCGTTGAACGGCGCGACGAGGTCGGAGCCGGGCGTGAGGATCAGGCCGAGCGGCTCGGACTTGATCGGCTCGCCGACCTGCTTGAAGGCCCCCGGATCGGCGCCGATATAGCCGGCCGACGCCGCCTGGTCGGCAATCACCGCGTCGACGTCGCCGGATTTCAGCGCCTGCACCGAGGCGCCGAAAGTGTCGAACAGCTTTACGCGCGGATTGGCTTCGTCGCCGTCGAGCACGTCATAGATCGCGGTGTAGAAGGCCGAGGTGCCGGACTGCGCGCCGAACAGCAGTTCGGGGTGCTCGCTAAAACTCTCCTTGCCGGTGATGCGCTCCTCGTCGGCGCGGACGAGGAAATACTGCTCGACGGTGATGAACGGCTCGGTGAAGTCGATCTGCTGCTCGCGCTCGGCATTGATGGTGATGCCGTCGGCGCCGACGTCGAACTGGCCGGTGCGCACCGCTTCGATCATCACGTCCCAGGCCGAGAGGTTCCACTCCACCTTGGCGTTGAGGCGCTTGGCGATCTCGTTGATGAGATCGTATTCGAGCCCGATGCCCTCGCTGGTCTTGGGGTCGGCGAAGTTCAGCGGATAATAGGCATTCTCGGTCACCGCCCGGATGGTGCGGCCACCGAGATCGGGCAGCGCCTGCGCCTGGGCCGGCAGGACGAGGCCGAGCGCCAGCAGCGGCGCGGCAACGAAGGACAGCAAGGACTTCATGAGACGACATTCTCCCTGGAGCACTGTCGGCACCTCTATCCCCGCCGACCGGGGTGGACAATAGGCGGGATGTTCGCAGGGTCTCAACCGGATTCTGGCAAACATCGTCGCGGGCGGCCAAGGGCGATGGCCCTTCTCGCTCCGCCGCCGGCCCATGCGGCCGGTCGATGTGCCCGAGGTCGCGGTCGGGGTCGATGCGGTCGCGCACCAGCTGCTTCAATTGCTTGACGTCCGGGAAGCCGCCGTCGCGCTTGCGCTCCCAGATCAGCTCGCCGTCGAGCCAGATCTCGAAGATGCCGCCGGTGCCGGGACGGAGCGTCACGTCGCCGAGCTCGAGGCTGAAGGTCGAGAGCACTTCCTGCGCCATCCAGGCGGCGCGCAGCAGCCAGTTGCACTGGGTGCAGTAGGTGATGGTGAGGTGCGGCTTGTCGATCATATCTGCGGGTCGGCCCAGGACGAGAAGACGTTGCTGGGCAGCACCAGCACGTCGGGCTCCTCGTCCGCCTGCTGCTTGAGCGCGATGAGCTGCGCCGTGGTGGTGTTGACGCGCTGGGCGAGCAGCCGCGCGATCTGCAGCAGCCAGGCCGGATGGGCCTCGAGCACCTCCAGCGCATTCTCGATGACGTAGAGCTGCACGTCCGTCACCGCCCTGACCGTCGCCGAGTGCGGCCGGTCCAGCAGCACCGACATCTCGCCGAAGATCGCTCCCGGCTGCTTGACCGAGGCGATGAAGCGTCCATCGCGGCGCACCTCGACCTCGCCTTCCTTGAGCACGATCAGGCTGCCGCCCGCCTCGGTGCCCTGGGTGATGAGTTCGGCTCCCGCCGGATAGAAGTCGAAGCGCAGCCAGTCCACGGCCGCCCCGTCCGCCATTGCCTGCATGTCGCGCACCCGCCTCGGTATCTCCGCCGCCCCCGGCGTCCTCGAGGGAGCTTAGCCGAGCTTGCGGCCGCTCGGAAGCGGGCCGTTTGTGCTGGCGGTCGGGCGCTGCCACGCGTATGGCAGGCAAAGCGCCGGTCGACTGCCGGCAGCGCGTCACCTCCCAGTCCCCGGTCAGCTGCCGGGCACGACCCCAGGAGCAAGCCCATGGAAACTTCCGTCCTCGGCCGTCCCGCCGAGATTCCGACCGACCCGGCCAGCGCCGTGCTCGACCGGGTGCCGAACCCGCATCCCGACATCGACTATCTGATCCGCTTCACGGTTCCGGAATTTACGGCGCTCTGTCCGATCACCGGCCAGCCTGACTTCGCCCATCTGGTCATCGACTATGTCGCCGACCGCTGGATGGTGGAATCGAAGTCGCTGAAGCTCTTCATGTTCTCCTACCGCAACCACGGCGCCTTCCACGAGGCGACGACGGTGGAGATCGGCCGGCGGCTGGTCGAGACGCTGGAGCCGCGCTGGCTGCAGGATCGGCGGCTACTGGTATCCGCGCGGCGGCATGCCCATCGACGTGTTCTGGCAGACCGGTCGGCCGCCCGAAAACCTCTGGCTGCCCGAGCAGGGCGTCGCCGCCTATCGCGGCCGCGGCTGAGGCAGAAGAAAGCCGCCCGGAGAGGTATCCGGACGGCCTTCATCACCGGGGAAATGCCCCGGCAGCTGGAATCACCCTTCGATCCAGACCACGGTGCGGCTGCCAGTATCCACCAGCGCCGGACGGTCGCCGACATAGACGTACGAGAAGTCGCTGTCCGGAACCGCGGTCAGCTCGACACCCGGGTCGAGCCGGGCACCGACCTGCAGGTCGCCGGAGATGGTGACGTTGTTCACCTTGTTGGCCTTCACATAGGCGACAGCGTCCTTGCGGATGGTGAAGCCGGGCGACTGCACCACCTTGTGGGTGCCGAGGTCGACGATCCAGACGCGGCCATTGGCGTAGAAGTAGCCGTACTTGTCATCGCCCTCGATCGGATGGATGACGATGTCGTCGCCCACCACGTAGCCGACGTCGATGCTGCCCTGGATGCGGACCGGCTCGACCGGATGCGCGCCGACATAGCGGATCGAGGCATCAGAGACGGCCGCGTCGGCGCCGATCACGGCACCCGTCCAGCCACCGATGATGGCGCCGATCGGGCCGCCGAGCAGGAAGCCGATGGTGCCGCCGGTCGCGCCGCCGGCAGTGGCGCCGACCGCGGCCTTGGTGTTGTCGGACTGCGCCAGCGCCGGCGCGGCCACGGTGATTGAGGCAAGGGCAACCCCGAGCATGAGAAGCTTACGCATGATTTTTTTCCTTAATTGGTTTCATATGCCCCCCATCGGTCCCGAAACGCTTGAGTGCTCCACCCGTTCCACTAAGGTCGCGCTCCTACTGAAGGGATGAAGCGTGACTCGGCAGTCCGGCGCAGGGGCGGCGCGGTATCAGTTGCTCGATATCGCGCGGGGATTGGCCATCCTCGCGATGGTGGTTTTCCATATCGGCTGGGACCTCTACTATTTCGGCCTCTCCAATACCGACGTCACCACCGAGCTCGGCTGGGTGCTGTTCCAGAAGGCGATCCTGTCGAGCTTCCTGCTCCTGGTCGGCGCCGGGCTGGTGCTGGCACATGGCCGAGGGGTGCGATGGGAGCGATTCTGGCGCCGCTTCGGCATCCTCGTCTGCGCGGCGCTGCTGGTGACGGCCGGCACCTACTGGATGTTCCCCGAGTTCTTCGTGTTCTTCGGCGTGTTGCATGCCATCGCGCTGTTCTCGCTGCTCGGCCTCGCCTTCCTGCGGGTGCCGACCTGGCTGCTGCTGGTCCTGGGCGTCGCGGTGATCGGCGCCGACCTCTTCTACAGCGATCCGATGTTCTCGAGCCGGGAGCTCGGCTGGATCGGCTTCTGGCCGACCTCGCCGCCGACCAGCGACGTGGTGCCGATCTTCCCCTGGTTCGGCGTCGTGCTGCTCGGCATGGCCGGCATGCGGCTCATCCTCGGCTCGCCGCTCGCCACCGGGCTGCGCGAACTCCAGAGCCCGCAGCCGGCGGCGAGGGGCCTTGCCGTGCTGGGGCGCTGGAGCCTGCTCGTCTATCTCGTCCACCAGCCGATCCTGATCGCGCTGATCTTCGGGCTCACGCAATTGCAGTCGCCGGTGCTCTCGCCGCCGGTCGAGAGCCGGGCGGAGGCGTTCCGGCAGAGCTGCGTGCCGAGCTGCACCGCCACCGGCAGCGACGCGGAGCGCTGCGCGCGCTACTGCGACTGCGCCCTCGAACAGGTGGGACAGAACAACCTCTGGGAGGCGGTGAGCGCCTCCCCGCGTAATCCCGAGCAGCAGAAAGCACTGGATTCGTTGAGCACCCTCTGTACGGCAATGGCGGACTGATCCTCTGCCCGCTATGGAAGTGGGCAACCTGCCGAAATAAAGATTCGTCCGAGGAGGGCGGCAATGCATGTAGTGGTCACCGGCGCGGCCGGAAATCTGGGCACCAAGCTGCGGGCCATGCTGGAACGCTCCGACTGGTGCAGCCGCATCACCGGCATCGACGTCCGGCCCTTCGACGCCGGCCCGAAGGCAAGCGTCGTGGTCGCCGATCTCGTCGATCCCAACGACAAGCGCTGGATCGAGCCGGTGCGGCAGGCGGACGGGATCGTGCACTATGCCTCGGCCAACCCGGCGCCGACCTCCAACTGGGCCAAGTCGGCCGCTTCCTTCGACATGACGGCCAACCTGCTCGAGCAGGCCGGTGGCGAAGATCCCTGCCGCTTCGTCTTCGCCTCGTCCAACCACGCCATGGGCGGCTACAAGGACGCCCCGATCCCCGGCGACGGCAAGCTGAGGATGGAAACGCCGCAGATGAGCGGCACCCGCTACTGGGACGGCGAGATGTATCGCTGGGGCAGCGCCTATGGCGCCACCAAGGCGCTGGGCGAGCGCGTCTGCGCCGCGCGCGCCGCTGCGACCGGCGGCCGCATCAGCGCCGTCTCGACCCGCATCGGCTGGTGCCAGCGCGGCGACAACCTCGCCACGACGCTCTCCGAACGGCGGCGGCGACAAGAACGAGCCCAACCCCGAGATCGTCGCGCGCAACCTCAAGTGGTACCGCGACATGTGGCTCTCCAATGCCGACCACGACCGGCTGATGCAGGCCGCGCTCACCGCCGGCACCGCCACCTGGCCGGGCCCGGCCATCGTCGTCTCGGGCATGTCCAACAACACCGGCATGCCCTGGGACCTCGAGGAAGCGAGGGCCTGGATCGGCTACGCGCCGCAGGACGACGTGTGGGCGGAGCTCGCGAAGGCCGGGGTGCGGTAGTTCGCCCACCCGCCCTGTGCAGCAGCGGACTGCATTGTATATAAGGACGGACGGGGCCAGCGACGCGCAGCCCGCGCGCGCGCCTGAACTTGCGGCCGGAGAGGCGCGAAGGGAATTTGTTGCATGGCGGTACCGACGGCCCTGCGCGGTGACGAGGATGCCTCGCAGGCCGCTTTCATGCGCGGCATCGTCGAGACCTCGCCGGCCATGCTGTGGATGGGGGACGCGCGGGGCAAATGCGTCTTCCTCAACGCGGCGCTGCGCCGGTTCTGGGGCGTCGATCCCGACGATCTCGAGCAGTTCGAGTGGAGCTCGACGGTGCATCCGGACGATATCGACATGCTCACCGGCCCGTTCGCCGAAGCCATGGCTGCGCAGGCGCCGTTCAGCATCGAGGCCCGCTACCGCCGCGCCGACGGCGAGTACCGGACGATGCGCACCGAGGCCAATCCGCGCTGGAGCATCGATGGCGCGTTCCTCGGCATGAGCGGGGTCAATACCGACGTCACCGACCAGCTGCTGGCCGAGGAGCACACGAAGCTTCTGATGAGCGAGCTCAACCACCGCACCAAGAACATGCTCTCGGTGGTGCAGGCCGTGGCCCGGCAGACGGTGCGCAGCGCCGGCGCGGGGGAGTTCCTCGAGACCTTCGACGCGCGCCTGCAGAGCCTTGCCGCGAGCAATGACCTCTTGCTGCGGCACGACTGGTCGGGCGTGCAGCTGCACGAGCTGGTCGAGGCGCAGCTCGCTCATCTCGGCGACCTGGTCGGCACCCGGATCACCGTCTCGGGCCCGCCGCTGCGGGTCTTCTCGCAGGGCGCCCAGACCCTCGGCATGGCGCTGCACGAGCTCTCGACCAACAGCCTCAAATACGGTGCGCTCAGCGAGCCGGCCGGCCGGGTCGAGCTCAGCTGGGAGCGGCTCGACGGCTCGGGCTGGCAGATCGCCTGGCGCGAAACCACCTCCACCCCACCCGTCGCCCCCACCCGCCGCGGCTTCGGCCACACGGTGATCGTCAACATGGTCAACGCGACCTTCGGGGCCGAGGTGCAGATCGACTTCGCCGAGAGCGGGTTCAGGTGGCAGGCGGTGATCCCGCGGGGGTAGGGGCGCGCGACCGCAGAGGGGCGCAGGTCTGCTCCCGCGCCGAGGCATCCGGCGGCCGTGAGGCCCCGGAGTTTGCGTCAACGGGTGGAACGTCGCCGGCGAGGCGTTGGCCTCACGCGGGTAGTCCGCAAATAAATCGAGGCCTTCGCCTCGCCGGCAACCGGGGTTTTGGGCTTATGGCACGAGGGCCCGGGCGCATCCCGTGCCGCATCGCGAGGCCGGAGGATCTTGGCAGGCGGCGACCCCTTCGGTCCGTCCCGGCTGCCTCGTTCCGCTGCCCTTGCCCGGCAGCTCCCGGCCCTCGATGGCGCCGGCAAGGCGCCACCATCGCGTTGTGTAGCGGCGTCCCCGGCGAACCGGCTCGCTGCCGCTCGTGCTTTGGGCCTGGATGACGGCGACCCGCCACCCACCCGATCCCTCCCCGCGAAACGTTCGTCGCGCTTCACGTCGGTCGTGTCCCGGGACGTGGTGTAACTGGTGATGATCAAGCCGCTCGCGAGCGCGCCATCGTGAGCGCCTTAGCGAGTGAGCGGCTGGGTGGTCATCGACGGATTTCCGGTAGGGTCGGGTTGCGTGACACCAACCTGAAGGAACCACCGATGACCGACGACATGATGAACCTGCGCACGCTGGTAGAGAAGACCCCCGACGCCGATATCTTGCGCGAGATGATCGGCTTTGCCGCCGAGCGGCTGATGGAGCTGGAGGTCGGAGCGGCCACCGGGGCCGGCTATGGCGAGAAGAGCACAGAGCGGCTGGCCCAGCGCAACGGCTATCGCGACCGGGACTGGGAGACGCGGGCCGGCACGGTCGAGCTGCGCATTCCCAAGCTGCAGGAAGGGCAGCTACTTCCCGGGCTTCCTGGAGCCGCGGCGCCTGGCCGAGAAGGCGCTGACCGCGGTGATCCAGGAGGCCTACATCCAGGGCATCTCGACCCGCTCGGTCGACGATCTGGTCAAGGCCATGGGCATGAGCGGCATCTCCAAGAGCCAGGTGAGCCGGCTGTGCGAGGAGATCGACGGCCAGGTGAAGGCCTTCCTCGAGCGGCCGATCGAGGGCGACTGGCCGTATCTGTGGATCGATGCCACCTACCTGAAGGTGCGCCGCGGCGGCCGCATCGTCTCGGTCGCCGCCATCATCGCGGTCGGCGTCAACACCGATGGTCGGCGCGAGGTGCTGGGCATGGAGATCGGCACCTCGGAGGCCGAACCGATCTGGACCGAGTTCCTGCGCAAGCTGACCCGCCGCGGCCTGCGCGGGGTGAAGCTGGTCGTCTCCGATGCCCATGAGGGTATCAAGGCCGCCGTCACCAAGGTGCTGTGCGCCACCTGGCAGCGGTGCCGCGTCCACTTCATGCGCAACGTCCTGGCCCATGCCGGCAAGAGCGGCCGGCGCGTCGTCTCAGCGCCTTCATCGCCACCGCCTTCGCCCAGGAGACCCCCGAGGCCGCGAGCGCGCAATGGCGCGCCGTCGCCGACCAGATCCGTCCCAAGGTGCCGAAGCTCGCGACCATCATGGACGAGGCCGAGCACGACGTGCTGGCCTACATGAGCTTCCCCAAGGAGCATCGGGCCAAGCTGCACAGCAACAACCCGATCGAGCGCCTCAATGGCGAGATCAAGCGTCGCACCGAGGTCGTCGGCATCTTCCCCAACGACGACGCCATCACCCGCCTCGTCGGCGCCATCCTGCTCGAGCAGAATGATGAATGGGCCGTCCAGAGGGCCCGATACATGACACTGGAAACCGTCGCCCCGTTGAGCGATGATCCCCTCGTCAGCCTGCCCGCCGTGGCAGCACGCTGACCAGTCCGGCGCCTGCCGGGAATGCGTGGAGGCTCAGCCCTCAGTTACACCACGCGAGGGGACACGATCTTCACGTCCCGTGCGGAGAGGCGCGGGCAGTCTGGGGGTGGCAACGGGCGGGGATAAGTTTTCGGGGGCCAGAGCGTCGGGGGCGCGGGGGCATGAGGCGGCGGACGGCCCCCTCCCTCGCCATTCGAGCACAGCTCTCATGGCCTTCTCCCCTCAAATCGCTCCACTGGAGCGATTTGCCCTTTGGGACGGCTCGAAGTCCCCCATGAAGGGGGAGGTGAAGAGGCGAGGCCGTGGCTCGATCGTGCAGAACACACCGGCCGGCACCTCCCCCTTCATGGGGGAGGGTGGGAGGGGGCCGTCTCAGCTCACGCGGGCTACGGGACGGCGGGCCGCGGGAGAGCGTAGTCTCAGGTCCCCCCGCCAGGGTCAGAAGTTGTCGCGGGATCGCGGGTCGGAGGGGGTGGCGCCCTTGGGGAGGAGGTGGCGGGGCGGGTTGGAGCGGCGGATGCGCATCGGTTGGCCGGTTTGCTCGGACTTGCGGCGCGCCTCGATCTCCATGAGGCCGTCCCAAATCCGTTCGACCGTGGCCGGCGATGGCGGCTTGCCGGCCATGGCGTCCTTGTAGCCGTTGTTGTAGCCGTCCCTGAAGCGGACCATGATCATTTTCGCGACCGCGCGCATGTGCATGCCCGCCTCGGGATCGCGCGGCTCCACCTTGCCGCCGGCCTGCCCCTCGGGGAGCAGGCGCCGGACCGGAATCGGCACCCCCTCGAGGCGCCAGATGGCGTAGCCGAGCTGCTCGGAATGGCCGGAATGCTCGGCCTCGAACGCCTCGAGCCCGCTGAGCGCCTGGCCGAGCGCCACCGCCAGCCCCGCATGATCGAGCCCCCCGCCCCCGGGCTTCGCCTGCCCCATCGCCACCGACCGCCCCTCCCGCCCGAGCAGTCTTGCGGCCTCGCGACAAAGCTCCCGCGCCAGTTTCTCGATCTCCCCCGCCACCGGCTGGCCCGGCCGCCGGGCCGCCACCCGCTCGACCTGCTTGAACAGGGCGGCGAGCCGGGAGTGCAGGCGCTCGTGCGCGGCGATCAGGGCTGGGGTGAGGGGGGTGGGGTTGGGCATGTGTCCTCCGCGAAGGTGTTTGGGGCGGAGGATACGGGGGGTGGGAGGGGGTGGGGATAAAGGGGGACTGTTCTGCATGCTCGTTGACTAAGTTCAACAGCAGTTTCAGGTATTAGGCTTTTGGAGAATTTGGGGATCTCATGGCATCGCATCCATACATTTCCGGGCCGGGCAACATCACCCAGATGGTTGGGTACTTACGTCGCAATTTCCCCTGCGACAGTCACTTCGGACACTGTGAAGAAATTCGGCCTCGCCTCCAAGAACGAAAGCTATGTAATCAACGCCCTTCAGTTCATTGGCCTGATCGATGAGCAGGGTAAGAAGATCGATAGCGCGGCTGACGTGCTCCTAGTCCACGACGAGGCCAAGTTTCAGGAAGGGTTCGCAGCACTGGTTAAAGCTGCCTACGCTGATCTGTTTGATACTCGTGGCGACGACGCGTGGACGTTGAACAAAGACGATTTGATCGGATATTTCCGCGCCGCAGACAAGATTAGCGATGTTATTGGCATGAGGCAGGCAGGCGTCTTTCAAGCATTTTCGGCCATAGCCGGGTACGAGCCCGCCGCAACGAAAGGAAAACCCAACGGAACGCCGAAGCCCAAGGAAAGGGCGCCAAAGCAGCCCAAGCCCACCAAGCCAGACTCGACCGCGAAGCAGGAGCGTTTGGAGGTCCATTCGGACAAACAGCGCCGCGAAATGGCGATGACTGTGCGAATCGAGATTAACCTTCCCGCGGAGGGGTCGCGGGAGACCTGCGACACCATGTTCCAAAGCATCCGAGCCAATTTGATCGATGAGTGAAAGGCTCGCGCTCTTCGAGAAAATCGCGCGGAAAGCGAAAAATGTTGGCGAGCGTTTGGTCACGGAGGAGGAGGCCGCCGAGGCTCCCCAGGTACACCCGTTCGACGAACGAAATATCCACCCTCAAATAGCAATCGTGTCTCTAGCGCTCTTCGATGATGGCCACTACTCGCAGGCCACCTTTGAAGCCTTCAAGTTCCTCGACAACGAGGTGCGGAAGCTCTCCGGCATCAACGAAAGCGGATTCAAGCTGATGATGGCCGCATTCGCAGAGGCCAATCCTAAGGTTAGACTCACCGACCTCGTGACCCAAAGTGAGATCGATGAGCAGACAGGCTACAAATTTATCTTCGCCGGCGTAATGTCGGCGATCCGCAATCCGCGCGGTCACGACATCAACACGGACCCGATAGGCCGGTGCCTCGACCACTTGTCTCTGGCTTCCGTCTTTTGTACCGCCGTATCGAAGAGCGGAGAGCCCCATAGTGGCCTTCGGGGTTCTCATTCACCGGGCGGACTCGATCTATGAGGACAGCCCGGCACAACACTATCAGTTTCCGAAGCAGTATCTGTCCCGCGTCGCGGCCTGCATCGGCGACTGGATCGTGTACTACGAGCCCACGAAAGTGCCGCTCTCAAAGGGGTACTTTGCGGTCGCCAAGGTGGCCGATGTGGTTCCCGATCCGGCGGCAGCCGGCATGCATCTGGCGCTGATTGAGCCGGGCAGCTACCTCGAGTTCGCCCAGCCGGTTCCGTTCATTGACGGTGACGGCATCACTGAGACCGGATTGCTTAACGCCGAGGGCAGAATATCCGGGCGTGCTCAGGCGGCGGTGCGTCCACTGTCGCCCCATGACTTCCAACGTATCGTGTCGCGTGGCCTGGTTGAGGCCGACCTGCTGCTGTCGAGAGACGGCGCGAACACTGAGGAGGCGCGGGCGTTTGAGCTCGATGAAGCACAAGCTCCCTTCCTCTACGAGCAAGAACGCGTTCGGCTGTCCGCCCTGACTTCACGGATCGTGCGGGACAGGGTGTTTCGGAAGGTGGTCCTGCGCGCCTATGGCGAGCGGTGCGCTGTGACGGGCCTGAAACTTATCAATGGCGGTGGCAGGGCGGAGGTGGCTGCCGCGCACATTCGACCGGTTGAGCAAAGTGGGCCCGACATCGTCAACAACGGGATGGCCCTATCAGGGACTGCGCACTGGATGTTTGACCGGGGACTGATCACCTTCGAGGACGATCTGCGGATCGTCATTTCGCGGCATGTTAATGATCGGGACGGAGCGGAGAACCTGATCAATCGGACTGGCCGACTGATCGGGCCGCTGGCGGAGCGAGATCGACCGCATCCCGCCTTTCTGAATTGGCACAGAGAGAACTGCTTCAAGCAGTGACATCGCGGCCCTAGGTCAGCCGCCAGCTTACGCCTGCGCGTCACGTCGCCGTAGCGTTTCGGGCCACGTCCTTGCGCAGCGCGCGCAGTCTCGCGGGCAATACGGCCGACGGCGGCTCTATCCCGCTACGCCGCCTGCGTCAGCACATCGCTTGGCAAGCGCTTCCGCGCCTCGAGGACTTCCATGCCGACGATGCGACCATCCTCGTCGTAGTCGAGGATGATGCCCTGGGCGACCTCTTCGCTCTCCTCGACGCGGCGGCGGGAGAAGCGGATATAGGCCGCGTCGACTTCGGCATCATAGGTCACGACAGGTGTCATTCCGGCCTCCGCGCTCCGCGGTCGAGAAAGGCTGAGAGTATACGGATTTCGTGTTCCGATTCCCACAGGCGACGCGCAGCACCCGGCCCTCGCGCTCCGGCACGGAGCGGAAGCGGCGCTCGACGGTGGGATCGACGGGGGTCCGGCTGGCGCCAGTCGGGCTGGTGGACCGTGCGTTCCACCCACTCCGGCTCAAGCTCCCGCTCGGCCATCACGTGACGCGCATGCGCGGTGAAGGCGAGCGGCTTGGGCAAGCCCTCACTCATCCCCCATCTTCAGCGCCTGGATGAACGCCTCCTGCGGGATCTCGACGCTGCCGAACTGGCGCATCCGCTTCTTGCCGGCCTTCTGCTTCTCGAGCAGTTTCCGCTTGCGCGTCGCGTCGCCGCCATAGCACTTCGCCGTCACGTCCTTGCGCAGCGCGCGCACCGTCTCGCGGGCGACGATCTTGCCGCCGATGGCGGCCTGGATGGGGATGACGAAGAGGTGCGGGGGGATCAGTTCCTTGAGCTTTTCGCACATCTGCCGGCCGCGGCTCTCGGCGGCGTTGCGGTGCACCAGCATCGATAGCGCGTCGACCGGCTCGGCATTGACGAGGATCGAGAGTTTCACGAGGTCGCCCTCGCGGTAGTCGGCGAGGGTGTAGTCGAAGCTGGCATAGCCCTTCGACATCGACTTCAGCCGATCGTAGAAGTCGAACACCACCTCGTTGAGCGGCAGGTCGTATTCGATCATCGCGCGGTTGCCGACATAGGTCAGGTTGCGCTGGATGCCGCGCCGGTCCTGGCAGAGCTTCAGGATCGAGCCGAGATATTCGTCCGGGCGTCAGGATGGTCGCCTTGATCCACGGCTCGCTGATCTGCTCGATGCGCGTGACCTCGGGCAGGTCCGCCGGGTTGTGGAGGAGGATCTGCTCGCCGGTGGTGAGGTCGACCTCGTAGACGACGCGTCGGGGCGGTGGCGATGAGGTCGAGGTCGAACTCGCGCGCCAGCCGCTCCTGGATGATCTCGAGGTGCAGGAGGCCCGAGGAAGCCGCAGCGGAAGCCGAAGCCGAGCGCGGCGCTGGTCTCCATCTCGTAGCGAGAAGCTCGCGTCGTTGAGCCTGAGCTTCCCCATCGCCTCGCGCAGCTCCTCGAAATCGGAGGCGTCGACCGGGAACAGGCCGCAGAACACCACCGGCTGCGCCGGCTTGAAGCCGGGGAGCGGCGGCGGCGGTGGGCTTCCGGTCATCGGTGATGGTGTCGCCGACGCGGGTATCGGCCACTTCCTTGATCGAGGCGGTGAAGAAGCCGATCTCGCCGGGGCCGAGCTCGCCGACATCCACCAGCTTGGGGGTGAAGACGCCGACGCGGTCGAGCTCGTAGGTGGCGCCCGTGCCCATCATGCGGATCTTCTGGTGCTTTTTCACCGTGCCGTCGACGACGCGGATGAGCACGATGACGCCGAGATAGGTGTCGTACCAGCTGTCGACCAGCAGCGCCTTGAGCGGCGCGCTGATGTCGCCCTTCGGGCGCCGGCAGGCGGTGGACGATGGCTTCGAGCACGGTGTCGATGCCGAGCCCGGTCTTGGCCGAGATCTCGAGCGCGTCCGAGGCATCGAGCCCGATCACGTCCTCGATCTGCTGTTTGACGCGCGGCGACGTCGGCGGCGGGGAGGTCGACCTTGTTGAGCACGGGGACGATCTCGTGGTCGACCTCCATGGCGTGGTAGACGTTGGCCAGCGTCTGCGCCTCGACGCCCTGGCTCGCATCGACGACCAGCAGCGAGCCCTCGACGGCGGCGAGCGAGCGGTTCACCTCATAGGCGAAGTCGACGTGGCCGGGCGTGTCGATGAGGTTGAGGACGTAGTCCTCGCCGTTCTGCGCCTTGTAGCTGAGCCGAACGGTCTGCGCCTTGATGGTGATGCCGCGCTCGCGCTCGATCTCCATGTTGTCGAGCACCTGCTGCTTCATCTCGCGCAGCTCGAGCCCGCCGGTCATCTGGATCAGCCGGTCGGCGAGGGTGGATTTCCCATGGTCGATATGGGCGACGATGGAGAAATTGCGGATGTGGTCGAGGGGCACGCTCATTAGATCTTCCGGAGATGCGCGCTACGCGCCGCTTGGCCGCGCTGATAGCAGACGGATAAGGCGGGGCAAAGATGGTTTCGGCGCCGTAAACCATAAGTGCGGGCGGCGGCGTGCGGGCCGGTTCGGTACGCTTCCGGGCGCGCAACCGGCCGCGCCGCGGTCGCGTTCGACCGATCATGCGCTTGCCTCTCGCCCTCATGCTGCTGTTCTCGAGCCCCTCGGTCCCGGCCCAGGAGCCGCCGGCCGCCATCCCGCCGCTGCCGCAGTCGCGGCCGGCGGCAACAGCGCCGGCCCCCGCCCCGGTCGCGCCGGTGGTGCCGCTGCCGCGCCATCGCCCCGAGCCGGAGGCGCCGGAACCCGCGCCGGCGGAGGCGCCGACAAGCAGGTCGAGGAGCCGACGGCGCCGCCGCGGGTCTACCAGACCGCCTGTCCCGCCGTGCTGCTCGGGCAGGTGGAGGCGGAAGCGCAGCCGCCGATCGAGGAGGGCGGGGTGAAGCAGTGCGGCACGCAATCGCCGCTCTCGGTCACCGGCGTCCTCGCCAATGGCCGCATGGTGCCGGTCTCGGGCGGCGTGGTGACCGATTGCGGCATGGCCTCGGCGCTCCCCGCCTGGGTCGAGGAGATCGACAGCTACCTGATGGCCAAGGAGAAGACGCGCATCGAGGAGCTGATCGTCGGCACCTCCTACATGTGCCGCAACGTCAACGGCAGCGCCGATGGGAACCTCAGCTTCCACGCCTTCGCCGACGCGCTCGACATCGTCGGCTTCCGCCTCGAGGACGGGCGCACGGTGACGGTGGAGGGCGGCTGGGCCGACGCGCTCTCGCCCGAGGGGCGCCTGCTCCGCTTCGCCCACGACGCCGCCTGCGGCCATTTCACCACGACGCTCGGTCCGGAGGCCAACGCACTGCATCGCGACCACCTGCATGTCGACCTGGGGTGCCATGGCAAGACGTGTACGGCGCGGCTGTGTGAGTAGCGGCTCCCGCCCGCTTCCTTGGCATCGCCCCCTCGACGTTGTATTGACGCCCGCATGAGCGAGCACGCGCCGAAAAAACTCTTCATCAAGACCTATGGCTGTCAGATGAATGTCTATGACAGCGACCGCATGGCGGACGCGCTGGCGCCGCACGGCTACGAGCCCGTCGCGGTGATGGAGGAGGCGGATCTCGTCGTCCTCAATACCTGCCATATCCGCGAGAAGGCCTCGGAGAAGGTGTTTTCCGAGCTCGGCCGGCTGCGCGAGCTGCGCGAGGAGCGGCGCGCCGGCGGCAAGGAGCTGATGATCGGGGTCGCCGGCTGCGTGGCGCAGGCCGAGGGCGACGAGATCGTCAGGCGCGCGCCGGCCGTCGACCTGGTGTTCGGGCCGCAGAGCTACCACCGGCTGCCCGAGCTGATCGCCCGCGCCCACAACGGCGCCAAGGTGGTCGATACCGAGTTCCCGGCCGAGGACAAGTTCGAGCACCTGCCGGCCGCGAAGAAGGAAGTGACGCTCGCCCGCGGCCTCACCGCCTTCCTCACCGTGCAGGAAGGCTGCGACAAGTTCTGCTCGTTCTGCGTCGTCCCCTATACGCGCGGTTCGGAAGTCAGCCGGCCGGTCGAGCAGGTGCTGGCGGAGGCGCGCAACCTCGCAGCCGCCGGGGTGCGCGAACTGACGCTGCTCGGGCAGAACGTCAACGCCTATCACGGGCTCGATGCCAAGGGCCGCACCGTCGGCCTCGGCGAGCTCTGCCGCCGGCTGGCCGAGATCGAGGGCATCGCGCGGCTCCGCTACACCACCTCGCACCCGCTCGACATGACCGACGAGCTGATCGAGGCGCATCGCGAGCTCGACGCGCTGATGCCGTACCTGCACCTGCCGATCCAGTCGGGCTCGGACCGTATTCTCAAGGCGATGAACCGGCGCCACACGCGCGGCCGAGTACCTTGCCGTCATCGAGCGGATCAAGGCGGCGCGGCCGGACATGGCGCTGTCGGGCGACTTCATCGTCGGCTTCCCCGGCGAGACCGAAGAGGATTTCGAGCAGACGCTCGCGATCGCGCGCGAGGTCGGCTACGCCTCGGCCTTCACCTTCAAGTACTCGATCCGTCCCGGCACGCCTGGCGCGACGATGGAGGACCAGGTCGACGAGAAGCTGAAGGTCGAGCGCCTCGCCCGGCTCAACGCCCAGATCGCCGCCCAGACGCAGGACTTCGCCCGCGCCTGCGTCGGCCGCGTGCTGCCGGTGCTGGTCGAGAAGCCCGGCCGCAACCCCGGCCAGGTCGGCGGCCGCTCGCCTTATCTGCAGGCGGTGCACATGGATGGCCCCACCCGGCTGATCGGGCAGATCCTGCCGGTCGAGATCATCGCCGCGGGGAATAATTCGCTCAATGGCAAGATTGTCACTGATGCGGAACCGAATTCTGCTAGCGTTATTGAGTCTCGAGCCGCGGCAGCCCATATCTGAGGGACGCCCACCAGGAGCCAAAAGGGATTTGAGCAGGCACTTGTCTCCGACCGCCGACAACGCCCATTCGTCACAGCTGGAACTCGCCTTCGAAGACAACAAGCTCGCCGCCCAGCTCTACGGCGATTTCGACCAGCATCTGGCCCTTATCGAACAGCGGCTCGCCGTGCAGGCGACGCCGCGCGGCAACCACGTCATGCTCAAGGGCCCCGCCAGCGCCGTCGACCAGGGCCGGCGGGTGCTCGAATCGCTCTACGAGCTGCTCGAGGAGGGTCAGCCGATCGACGTCGGCAATGTCGATTCGATGATCCGCATGGTGGAGACCGAGGACAGCCAGCTCACCCTGCCGACGCTAGAGAAGAAGGGCCGGGTGCGGATGGCGCAGATCGCGACGCGCAAGGCCACCATCGTCGCCCGCACCCCGGCGCAGGACGCCTATATGCGCGCCATGGACCGGTCCGAGCTGGTGTTCGGCATCGGCCCGGCCGGTACCGGCAAGACCTATCTCGCCGTCGCCCATGCGGCGACGCTGCTCGAGCGCGGCGACATCAACCGCATCATCCTTTCCCGCCCCGCCGTCGAAGCCGGCGAGCGGCTCGGGTTCCTGCCGGGCGACATGAAGGACAAGGTCGATCCGTACCTGAGGCCCCTCTACGACGCGCTCTACGACATGATGCGGCCCGAGCATGTCGAGCGCTGCATCACCTCCGGCATCATCGAGGTGGCGCCGCTCGCCTTCATGCGCGGCCGCACCCTCGCCAATGCCGTGGTGATCCTCGACGAGGCGCAGAACACCACCTCGATGCAGATGAAGATGTTCCTGACCCGACTGGGCGAGAACTCCAAGATGATCGTCACGGGCGACCCCACCCAGGTCGACCTGCCGCGCGGCGAGAAATCCGGGCTGATCGAGGCGGTAAAACTGCTCGACGGCATCGAGGGCGTGCACATCACCCGCTTCTCCGACAAGGATGTGGTGCGCCATGCGCTGGTCGGCCGGATCGTCCGTGCCTACGAGGCCGACACGGCCCGCCGGCTCGCCGAGGGCGACGGCAAGGCGTGATGGCTGTTCCACTGGAGATCGCCTTCTCGGTCAATGCCGAAGGCTGGCCCGAGGGGCTCGAGGCGGTCGACGCGGGTCGCGATTCTCGAGGCGCTCAAGCAATCCGGGGCGAAGCTCGCCGGGGTCGCCGAGGTCTCGGTGGTCTTGACCGACGACGCGGAGCAGCGCGAGCTCAACCGGCAGTGGCGCGGCCAGGACAAATCCACGAACGTCCTGAGCTTCCCGCAGCTCGAGCCCTTTTCGCCGGTCATGGGGCTCGTCGGCGACATCACCCTGGCCCGCGAGACGGTGGAGCGCGAGGCGAGCGAGATGGGCATTCCCTTCGACGCCCACTATACCCATCTGGTGGTGCACGGTTTCCTGCACCTGCTCGGCCACGACCATGTCGAGGACGACGAGGCAGAGCGGATGGAGAGCCTCGAGACCCGGATTCTCGCGGCCCTCGGCATTGCCGATCCCTACGCCGATAGCTAGATTACTGACCCTTGATGAAAGCGAAGGCCGCCAGAGGCGGCCGCAACCGATGAGCGAACCCGAAACATCCCCGGCCACGCCGGCCAAGAAGGCCCCGGCAAAGAACGGCAGCGAGCCTCCTTCTAGTCCCGCCCCCGCCCACCCGCGGGGGCCGAGCCTGTGGACCCGCCTGAAGGGCCTGCTGGCTTTGCGCACCATGTCGCTGCGCGACGACCTCGAGGTGGCGCTGGAGAGCGAGCGCTCCGGCGAGACCGCCGATTTCACTCAGTCCGAGCGCGTGATCTTGAAGAACGTGCTGGAGCTCGGCGAAAAGCGCGTCGAGGACGTGATGGTGCCGCGCGCCGACATTCAGGCGATCGAGGCCATCGAGACGCTGGGCGTGCTGGTCAGCCGCTTCCGCAGCGTCGGGCATTCGCGCATGCCGGTCTATTCCGACAGCCTCGACAACATCATCGGCTTCATCCACGTCAAGGACGCGCTGCGCCGGATCACCGAGCCGGTGACCGACCCCGAGGCGCCGGTGCCGGTGAAGCTCGTCTCCTCGCCGCTCCGCTCGCGGCTCGAACAAGCTCGACCTCGTGCGCCAGGTGCTGTTCGTGCCGCCGCTGATGCCGGTGGGCGACCTCTTGCAGCAGATGCAGCTCAAGCGCGTCCACATGGCCATCGTCATCGACGAATATGGCGGCACCGACGGGCTGGTCACCATCGAGGACCTGCTCGAGGCGGTGGTGGGCGAGATCGAGGACGAGCACGACGACGACATCGCGCTGGTGCGCAAGATCAACTCCAACGTCTTCATCGCCTCGGCCCGCGCCGAGCTCGAGGAAGTGCGCGAGGTGATCGGCCCCGACTTCGACCCCGGTGCCCATGCCGAGGAAGTGGAGACGCTCGGCGGCCTCGTCTTCGAGCTCGCCGGCCACGTGCCGGTGAAGGGCGAGACGGTCAACGGCATCAAGGGTTTCGAATTCGAAGTGCTGCAGGCCGACAGCCGGCAGATCAAGCGGGTGAAGATCAAGCGCCAGAAACAGGCCAAGCCGCGACTGCCCAAGGCCCCCGCCGGCGCCGGCAAGCCGGGCAGGGACGAGATGCAGGCGACGGGGGAGTAGGGGTAGGGGCGCTCGCATGTGAGGCGCTGCCTATGCCCCAGCGTCTCCCTCCCCTTGATGGGGAGGGATCAAGGGTGGGGTGGAGCCACGCGCTCGGCGCGGGGAGACTTCCGGCCCGAGCCCCCATTGCAGGACGAAGCGCGCGTTGCTACCCCCACCCTCGATCCCTCCCCACAAGGGGGAGGGAGGCGATGCGGCACCGGCCGCGGGCAATTGGCTCCCTCCCTTGATGGGAGGGGAGAGTCAAGGGCGACAGAGGCTGAACCCCTCACCCAAGCTTCGCTAGGTCGCTACGCTCCTAGCTGCGCTACCCTCTCCCCTCAGGGGAGAGGGGGTGGAGGGTTCGGGGGAAGGACCTCGTCCTGAGCCTGTCGAAGGAGGAGGGCCGGGGCTCGATGGCGCCGGCCCACCAAAGTGCCCCCCTATTCCACCTTCAGCGCCACCAGCTCGCCCGTCTGGGTCAGCGGCACATAGATCATGTCGCCTTCGACCCAGAGATCGGCGGTGCCCGGCACCAGGGTGGCGACCGGGGTGACCTTGCCGTCGGCGTAGCTCGAGGACGGTGCCGGCCGGGTTGTCGTCGAAGATCACCTGGTCGCCGAGCTTGGCGACGCCGTCGGTATAGGCGGCGTCCATCGCGACTTCGGTGATCGCCTTGGTGCCGAGGTCGACCGCCTGCAGGCCGCCCTTGGTGTCGAAGGTGAAGTCCGGCTTCATGCCGGTGCCCATCGAGCCGACATAGAGCGTGTTGCCGTCGACCAAGCAGCCCGTTCGGGCGTGGCGAGCTTCTCGTCGGTCGAGCCATTTCTCGACGCTGCCGCCGCTGAGCTTGTAGATGCTCGAGCCCATCATGTCGCTGACATAGACGGCGCTGCCGTCGGTGGTCACGTCATTGGGGAACATGGCGCCCTCGAGCGGGTGCGTGGTGACGATCGAGCCGTCGCGCCAGCTTGATCTCGACCAGCCCGGTCGGATCGGCGACGAACAGGCTGTCGCCGACGATCGCCATGCCCTTGGGGTCGTTGAGCCCGGTGGCCCATTTCTCGGTCACCAGTTGCCCGTCCGGCGAGACGATGGAGAGATAGCCGTCGGCGCCCCCATCGGGGCCGAAGGTCGCCATGTTGCCGACGATGAGCCGGTTGTTGGCTTTGTCGAAGATCACCGATTCGGGCATCTTGAGGCCGCCCAGGCGCCAGGCCTCGGTGGCGCTCTCCGCCATTGCCGAGACGGTGCCGGCCGCCATGAGGCCGATTGCGAGGCTCATTCTCCAAAGCATGCTCATTCCTCCGATGTGATTGGGGGCCGGCGCCGCCGAACGGCGTTCCGGCCGCGCGGAGCCTAGCCGCCGCCGGCCAAGGATAGACCTTTGCTCGATATCAGCGAAAGCCATTAGCGGACTTGCCGGGGGGGCGGCCGTAAGTTAGAATAATTCTAAACTATCTCGGTAAGGCGTTATGTTCGCACATCTTCTCCAGCCAGGCCGGCGCGATTTCGCTTCCCTCGACGAGCGCGAGATCCTGTCGCTCGCCGTCGCCGCCGAGGAGGAGGACGGCGCCATCTATGCCGAGATCGCCGAGCGGCTCGCCGGCCGCTATCCGGCGACGGCGAAGGTGTTCGAGGGCATGGCGGCCGAAGAGGACGGGCACCGGCGGCGGCTGCTCGACCTCTATGTGCAGAAATTCGGCACCCGCCTGGTGCCGATCCGGCGCGAGCAGGTGCGCGGCTTCCTCGAGCGCAAGCCGATCTGGCTGATGGAGGTGATGCGGCTCGACGCGGTGCGGCAGCTCGCCTTCGAGATGGAGACCGCGGCGCAGCATTTCTACACCGCGGCAGCGGCCCGCAGCACCGACGCGAGCGTCCGCAAGCTCCTCGGCGATCTCGCGGTCGAGGAGCGCCAGCATGCCGACCTCGCCGGCCGGCTCGAGAGCCAGGCGCTGGGGCCCGAGGAGCGGGAGGCGGAAAAGAGCGAGGAGCACCGGCAGTTCCTCCTCACCTATGTGCAGCCGGGCCTCGCCGGGCTGATGGACGGCTCGGTCTCGACCCTGGCGCCGGTGTTCGCCGCGGCTTTCGCCACCGGCCAGACCTGGTCGACCTTCCTCGTCGGGCTCGCCGCCGCAGTGGGCGCCGGCATCTCCATGGGTTTCACCGAGGCGGCGGCCGACGACGGCAGGCTGACCGGCCGCGGCTCGCCGCTGACCCGCGGCGTCGTCACCGGCCTGATGACGGCGGTCGGCGGGCTCGGCCACGCGCTGCCCTTCCTGATCCCGCACTTCTGGACGGCGACGGCGGTGGCGGCGGTCGTCGTGGTGATCGAGCTGTGGGCCATCGCCTTCATCCAGAGCCGCTACATGCAGACCCCGTTCTGGCGCGCGGTATTGCAGGTGGTGCTGGGCGGCTCGCTGGTCTTCGCCGCCGGCATCCTGATCGGCAGCGCCTAGAGCGCCACGACGAACAGGATGACGAGCGCCAGCCCCGCGAACAGCAGCACCAGCAGCGGGGTGGGAACCGTCCGCAGCTCCTGCTGGGGGAAGACCGGATCGTCGTAAACGTCCTTGCTGGCCATCGCGACCCTCCGTCGCTATCGCCGGGACGACGACGGTCGCTCCCGGCATCGGGGGGATAATAGCATGAAACGGAAGACGTGTAGCGGGGCGACATGTGCTGGGCAGCCGTCGCTGCCCCATCGCCCCCTCTCCCCTGAGGGGAGAGGGTAGCGGAGACTGGAGCGCTAGCGACCTGGCGCAGCTAGGTGAGGGGTTCAGACGATCCGTCGGCCCCGGCGTCCCCCCCGGGGCAGGCCCAGCCGGCCAGGTGTCATTGCTCCGCCCCGGGCCCGATACTTCCCCTCACCCGGCCGCTGCGCGGCCACCCTCTCCCTCAAGGGGAGAGGGGAGGGTGCGGCGCCGGCGGTGCAGGGGCCTCACGCGATCCGCAGCGTCTCGGGCTCGAGCCGCACGTGCAGTTCGTGGCGGCCCGGGGGCAGGCCGGGGAGGTAGCCGAAGTCGAGCTTGAAGTCGGTGGCCGCGAGGCCGGCCAGCGCGGCGTGGGCGTAGAGCTTTTCGAAGCCGGCGGTGATCGCGACCAGCGGGCCGTCGTGGATGAGGCGGAGGTAGCGGGCGGGCGGGAGGACGAGGCGGGTCATGCCGGGGGGCACTTCGGTCTTGTTCGCCGCGAGATAGCCGACCAGCTCGCGATAGACCCCGTTGTCGCGCGAGATCGAGACCTCGAGAAAGGACGTCGCGCCGGTGTCGGTCTCGAACAGCCGGGTCCAGGCGGCGGGGACGGCGCGGGGCAGCTCGTCCCACGGCGCCACCACCTCGATGCCGATGGCGACAAGTTCGGGCAGTTCGACGGTTTCGATCATGAATGGTCCTCTGCGATGAGCGTTGCGGCCTTCGAGCCGATGGCCATGGCCGGGGCGTTGGTGTTGCCCGAGACGATCGCCGGCATGATCGAGCAGTCGATCACCCGCAGCGCCTCGACGCCGCGCACCCTGAGGCGCGGTCGACCACCGCCGCCGCCGCCACAGATGATGAAGTCGAAAACCCGCCCTGCCATCGCCGCTCCCCGCCACCCGCTTCTATCCAAGCCGGCGGCCGATGAACAGGGCGGGACCACAGGCGGAGGCAGCGGGGCATGTGGCAGTGCTGCAACTATTTCGCGTGCGTTTTACAGCAGCTCTTGCGCGAAACCGTACCAAGCTGTTCACTGCTTGCTGTATTTCGGGGATCTGGGGGGCTCCAATGACAAGACTGGCACGTCTATCGATCTACCTGAGCAGTACAGTGGCGGCGCTGTGGCTGCTGCCCGCCGCGCATGCGGCCGACCTCATCCTCGCGCCCGGGCCGCTGGCGGAACAGGCGGTGGACCTGGGGCTGCCGGCCGTCTCGGGGATCAACGGCAAGCTGGAACTGGATATCGGCGCCATCAGCGACCCGTCGGACACGGTGTTCCGGCTTGGCGGCTCGCTGTCGCTGCCGCTGGGCGAGCGCTTCGGCCTGCAGGGTGATTTCGCGGTGCAGAGCATCGGCGGCGACCTGATGGGCGGCGGGGCGCTGCATGCGTTCATGCGCGACCCCTCCTTCTACCTGATCGGCATCACCGCCGGAATCGTCGCGGCGGAAGGCGTCTCGCTCTCCGCCATCGGCCCGGAGGCCGAGCTCTATCTCGACCGGATCAGCCTCGAGGGCTGGGCCGGCTTCGCCGCGCTCAGCTACGAGGACTCGATGCTTACCGACGACGACGGGTTCTTCGCCATCGGCGACATCGCCTTCTATGCGACCGACAACTGGCGCCTGAGCCTCGGCGCCGCCTCGATCCTCGGCGAGGGCTCGCTGCGGCTCGCCACCGAATACCAGTTCGGCGATTTCGGCCTGCCGCTGTCGGGCGTCGGCGAACTGCGCTTTTCCGAGGACAGCACCAGCATCCGCGTCGGCCTCAAGGGCTATTTCGGCGACCCCGGCAAGAGCCTCATCGACCGCCACCGCCAGGACGACCCGCCCAACCGCGTGCTCGACCTGTTCGGCGCAGCGGGCAACCTGCTCACGGCCGAGGCTGAGGAACGGGGCCGGATCGAGATCGACGAGAGGCCGCGTTCATCGGAGCGATGGCGACGCATCTGGTCTCTTCAAGAGGAAACGATGCCATGGCCGGGTCATGGACTGAGCCACCACCATAGCAGGCTGATCCGGCCGCTGGCGCTCGCGATGCTGCGCTCCCTTCTCCCCTCAGGGGAGAAGGTGGCGCGGCAGCGCCGGATGAGGAGGGGCCGGCCTCGCAACGCCGGCTCGCTGCGCCGCTGAACCCCTCACCCAGCTTCGCACGTCGCTGAGCGCTGGCTGCGCTACGCTCTCCCTAGGGTGAGAGGGAGAGATGGGGCGGGGAGCTATCCCAGGCAATAGGGCCGCTAGTCCGCGGCCACCACTCGATGACATATTCGAGGTGCTTGCCGGCCGGGCTTAGCGGTATGCGGTCGGTCCGCACGAAGCGCACTTCGGCATCGTCGAAATACACGGAGCGGAAGATCGCGGCGGCGGTTGCCTCGTCGGCGGGGGCGGCGGCGGCTTCGGGCACGTAGCGGATCTCGAACTGCAGCGGCCCGATCTGGGCGATCTGCCAGAAGGTGCAGCGGAGCGCTTCGCGCGCCTCGTTGTTCAGCATGCGGGCGACCTTGCGCCCGTCCGGGTGGGCGAAGATCACCGTGGTCCGGCCTTCGATCGCCTCGAGCAGCGGCAGGCGGCGGCCGCACGGGCAAGGCGGCCCGAGCCGGGCCGAGTCGCCCTGCTCATAGCGGATCAACGGCTGCGCCGTGCTGACGAACGGCGTCAGGATGACCCGCCCGGATTGACCGGGAGCGCAGGGCCGCCCGTCGCTCGTCGACGATCTCGAGCAGCACGCTCTCGGCGCTGACATGCAGGCCGTGGCCCGACGGGCAGGAATAGGCGACCTGGCCGCCCTCCTTGGAGCTGTAGTGCTCGAGCACCCGGGCCCCGAACACCCTCGCAATCGCCAGCCGGTCCGGTTCGCTGACCCACTCGCCATGGGTCAGGGCGCAGTCGAGCCGCAGCTCGATGCCGAGGCGCTCCGCTTCGAGCGCCATGACGTGGATGATCTTGGGGCCGCCGGAGAAATAAGCCGATCCGCTCCGCCGCAGGAACTCCAGCGTCTGCCCCAGGCTGGCGGAGCGCGAGAGGATGAAGGCCCGGCCTTGTTGCGCCCGCTCGTCCCAATCCGGCCCCCAGGGGCCGCGGGCCCGTCCGTGCGGCCAGTCGGCCTCGGGGTCGAGGGTGTCGCCGGGCGGTGTAGGTGCTGCGACCAGTCGAGTTCGTGCCAGCGATGGGCCCGCCAGCGGTTGGCGTCGTTGGCGAGCGCCGTCAACCGATTGACGCTGATCTGGATCGGCAGCCCGGTGGAGCCGGACGTGGCGGTGGTCCCCACCCGGCCGTGCCCCTTGGGCAGCGCACGCGCCAGCATCGCCTCGCGGTGCTCCAGCATGTCCGAGCGCCGGACGATGGGCAGCTCGCTCCAGCGCGACCAGTCGATCGAACCGTCGGGCCGGAACACCGGGTCGAGCCGGCGCTCGTAGAACGGCACGTTGGCCCGGGCGTGGCGCAACAGCTGCTCGAGCTGAGTGCGCTGGTAGTCGACCAACTGCGCCGGGGTCCAGTACTGGCTCTCCATCAGCATCTCGTGGAACTGCTGGCGGAGATCGGTCATGGCGCGAGACCGCTTCCTGCGTCGGGCGATGATCGAGGCCACGATGCCGATGAAAATCGCCCCGAAGAACGGCCAGTCCCCCAGCCGGTTGAACAGCGTGCCGCCCGGCAGCGGCTCGGTCGGTACCACGTCGAGCACCGCCCGGCTCGAGCGGCGCCAGCCGCCCGGTCACCCGGCCCAGCGGGTCGACGGCGATGGTGACCCCGGTATTGGCGGCGCGCAGCAGCGGCAGGCCGGTCTCCACCGCGCGCAGCCGCGCGTGGTGGGCGTGCTGGGCCGGGCCGATCGAGCCGTCGAACCAGGCGTCGTTGGTGACATTGAGGATGAACTGCGCTTCGGACGGGTCGCCGATGTCGCCGGGGAACACCGCCTCGTAGCAGACCAGCGCGAGGAACGGCGGGGTGCCCGGCGGCTGCATCAGGCGGCGGCCTTCGCCGGCGGCCCAGCCATTGGTGCCGGGGACGAACTGGTTGATGCCGAAGAGCCGCCAGAACGACTGGAACGGCAGGTATTCGCCGAACGGCACGAGATGCGACTTGTCGTAGCTGGCGACGATCTCGCCGGTGGAATTGAGCGCGAGGATCGAGTTGAAGCCCGGATTGTCCGGGATCACCAGCCCGTCGTCGCCGATCGGCTCGCGCGGCGCGCCGGTGAGCAGCAGCGTTGTCGGGCGGCAGGCTCCGGGCGATCCGCGCCAGCGCCTCGGGATGCCGCGTCAGGAAGAACGGGAACACCGATTCCGGCCACACCAGATGGGTGATCGAAGCGAGCCCCGGATCGGCGGGGCCGAGCCGCGTCGCCGAGAGCGAGGTCAGCCGCTCGACGATCTGGTTCGGATCGGCAGCGTTCCAGTCGGCATGGGCGAGGATCATCGGCTGCACCATGCGCACCTTCATGTCGGCGCGAGGTTTCAGCTCGGTGTTGGCGAGCCGCCAGTTGCCGTAGCCGACCTGCAGCGCGATCACCGCGATGGCGAGGAAGAACGGCAGCAGCCGGCGCACCAGGCGGCGCTGGTCGGCGGGCCAGATCAGCGCCGGCGTCGCCGCGATCAGCGCCGCGATGAAGGTCAGCCCATAGGTGCCGACCACCGACGCCAGCTGCAGCATCTCGTCATTGGCGGTGAGCGCATAGCCGATCAGGTCGAACGGGAAGCCCGAGAACAGGTGCCCGCGCGCCCATTCGGCCAGCGCCAGGAAGCTCGCGAAGGTCACGACGCGCACCCAGCCGCCCGACCACAGCATGTGCGCCAGCGCGCTGCCCAGCCCCCAGAACACCGAGAGGATCGCCGCCAGCCCGACGATGCCGAACGGCATCAGCACGACGAAGATGCCGCCCTGCTGCAGGAACGCCGCCCCCAGCCAGTGCAGCGCCACGGTGAAATAGCCGAGCCCGAAGGCGAAGCCGATCTGGAAGGCGGGACCGACGAGCTTCCGCCAGCCGCGCCGCTTCTCCGCCCCGTCGAGGGCCCAGACCCAGATCGGCAGGGCGAGGAACAGCGCGGGCAGCAGGAACAGCGGCGGCACCGACAGCGCGGCGAGGGCGCCGGCCAGCAGCAGCATGCCGAAGCGGCGCCAGCCATGGCTCAGCATCACGGTCTCGGCGAGCCAGGTCATCGGGGAACGCGCGAATCAGCAGGCATGCGGCAGCCTCGCGATGCCGGCTCCCGGGGTCAAGCGGCGGCGGATGGCAATCGCGTGAGGCGCCGCGGCACGGGGCTACCCCTTCGCCCGCTTCACCTGCTCGACATAGCCGGCGACGAAGTCCGGCACCTCCTGGCGCAGCCACTCGCGGAACAGCCGCACTTTTCGCGGCTCGCGCCGCCCCTCGGCGACGATGAAGAAATAGCCGAGCTCGCTCTCCACCGCGATGTCGAAGGGCCGCACCAGCCGGCCGTCGCTCACCGCATCGGCCGACATCAGGTCGACCGCCATCAGCACCCCCTGCTCCGAGATCGCCGCATCGAAGGCGAGCGCCGGATCGTCGTAGAGCGGCCCCGTGGGCTCGAGCGGCGCGATCCCCGCCGCCCGGTACCAGGCCTCCCAGGGCAGCATGCTGGCGGTGTCGCGGATCACCGGCAGCTGCGCCAGGTCGGCGGGGGAGCCGATGCGGCGCGCCAGCGCCGGGGCGGCGACCGGGCTGTAGCGCGCGCCGCCGATCAGCTCGGCGCGCACGCCCGGCCAGCTGCCGCGGCCGAAGCGGATGCCGCAGTCGATATCGGAATGGGCAAGGTCGATCATCGTGCCGGTCACCACCAGCCGCACCTCGAGATCGGGGTGCAGCCGGTTGAACTTGCCGATCCGCCAGATCAGCCAGCGCGAGGCGAAGACGCTGCCGACGGTGAGGGTGAGCACGCGCTCGTTGCTGCCCTTGAGGCCGGCCAGCGCATCGGCGAGGGCGCCGAAGCCGGCACGTCAGCTGCGGCAGGATCTGTTTCAGCGCCGGGGTCGGCCGCAGCCCCTCGCGGGTGCGCTCGAACAGCTCGATCCCGAGCCGCTCCTCGGCCCGCCGCAGATGCTGGCTCACCGCGCCGGGCGTCACCCCCAGCTCCTCCGCCGCCGGCGCGAGCGCGCCGCGACGGGCCACGATCTCGATGGCGCGGACGGCGTTGAGCGGGATGGGGAAGGGGTTTTGCATATAGATTTTCTACATCGCGGCCGAAGTCTTGTCGATTGCCGGTCGCCTGTGCTCGGCGGATATTACCGTCAGGCAGCATCGGAAAGGAGATTGGACATGTACAAAATCTTCACCGCAATCAAGGCGTGGCTGGCCGGCTGGCTGGAGCCCTCGTTCCCCGCCGACCCGGTGAGCCGGATGAGCCCGGCGGAACTGGCGGACCTGCCGGTGCACCATCCGCCGTGCGATCCGTGCGAGGCGTGATGGCGAGGCCGGAGCGTGGTACCCCCACCCCTGTCCCCTCCCCGCAAGGGGGAGGGTGACGCATACTTCATCGAGCCGCACTCGGTCCGCGTGCGGCGAGGACGAAACTATAGCGGTCACCCTCCCCCTTGCGGGGAGGGGACAGGGGTGGGGTGGCACGCGCCGGCTCGCGCCTAGCCGAGCGCCTCCGTCCGATACAGCGTCACCCGCAGCCCCCCATGCAGCACCGGCGGGCCCGGGGGCAGGAACGGCAGCTTCGTCGCCCTGGCCAGCCCCGCGTCGGTGGCGATGATGCCGACCCGCCAGCCGGAGAAGCCGGCCTTCAGTCGCTCCCCGAGCGTCGCGTAGAGGCCGGAGAGCTGGCGCTTGTCGCCGATGCGCGTGCCATAGGGCGGGTTGACGATCACCAGCCCCGGCGGGCCTTCCGGCGCCACCAGCTCGCCGACCGGGCGCTGCTCGAAGCGGGTGAACTCCGCGACCCCGGCGCGTTCGGCATTGGCGCGGCTCATCTCGATGGCGCCGGCATCGCGGTCGCTGCCGTAGAAGCGGAGTTCCGTCCCGCGCCGCCGCCGCCCTGCAGCTCCTGCCAGGCCTCGGCGTCGAACGTCTTCAGCTCCTCGAAGGCGAACCTGCGCGAGCGGCCGGGCTTCAGCCCCGCGGCGATCTCCGCCGCCTCGATGACGAAGGTGCCCGAGCCGCACATCGGGTCGAGCACCGGCTCGGTGCCGCGATAGCCGCACTGGCGGAGGAACAGCGCCGCCATGGTCTCGCGCATCGGCGCGCGGTTCACCGCCTCCTTGTGGCCGCGCTTGTGCAGCGACTCGCCGGAGGTATCGAGGCTGATGGTGCACGAGATCGTCCTCGATGCGGACCATCACCTTGATCGCGGCATCGTCGGCGAGCGTCGCGCCGAGCTCCTCGCGCAGCGCCGTCTCGACCCGCTGCGCCGCCGCGCCGGCATGATAGATGCGCGAGCGCCGGCAGGCCGCCTCGACCCGCACCGGGACGCCCGGCCGCAGCACCTCGCCCCAGGCGACTTTTCGCGCCCGCTTGTCGAGCTGCGCCAGGTGCATGGCGCGAAAGCTGGCGATCCGCGCCAGCACCCGCGTGGCGCCCCTGAGCTCGAGATTGGCCCGCCACACCTCCGGCCAGCCGCCGCGCAGCAGCACCCCGCCCTCGACCGTCCGCGCGTCGGCAAACCCCGCCTCGCGCGCTTCATCGCAGAGCGCCGCCTCGAGCCCGGGAAAGGCCACGAGGAAGATATCGAAACCATCATCCATGCCGCCTCAATAGCGGCAGAGCGGATGGCGGGCGATGTTTTTCTGGAGGTTTGCGCAGCGCCCCGCGGCCAGCCCCGAGTTGCCAAGCCCCGACCGAACATGCACCCTCCCTCCCCGGAGGATGCCATGGCCGAGAAACTCGATACGCTGGCGCTGCATGGCGGCGAGGGGGCGCGGGTGGTGGGAGAGCCGGTGGGGCCGTCGCCGGTGCTCTCGACCACCTATTTCACCCATCCCGATGCGGTGGGCTTCTCCGCCACCGAGCTCGGCGCCGATGCGCCGCATTTCTACAGCCGCTGGAGCAACCCGACGCTCGACCTGCTCGAAAAGCGCCTGGCGCTGCTCGAGGGCGGCGAGGCGGCGCTGGTCTTCGCCTCCGGCATGGCGGCGATCACCGGGCTGTTCGCCGAGCGGCTGAAGGCCGGCGACCACCTGGTGCTGTCCGACGTCTGCTATGCCGGCGTCGCCGAATATGCGCGCCATCAGCTCAGGCGCCAGGGCGTCGAGGTCAGCCATGTCGACACCTCCGACCCCGAGCGCGTGGTGGCGGCGACTGCGGCCGAACACGCGGCTCGTCCATATCGAGACGCCGGCCAACCCGATCCTGAAGCTCACCGACATCGCCGCGGTGGCGGAGATCGCGCATGCCGGCGGCGCCGAACTCTCGGTCGATTCCACCATCGCCACCCCGGTCGGCACCAACCCGCTGGCGCTCGGCGCCGACTATGTCTGCCACTCGCTCACCAAGTACCTCTGCGGCCATGGCGACGCGCTGGGCGGCGCGGTGATCGGGCGGGGCGAGCGCATCGCGGCGCTGCGGCGGGAGAGCCTGATCCACCTGGGCGCGGTGCTGTCGCCCTTCGCCGCCCACCTGATCCTGAGGGGGATCGAGACGCTGACCCTCAGGATGGAAAAGCACGAGGCCAATGCCCGGGCCCTCGCCGAGTGGCTGGAGGGGCATCCCGAAGGTGCGGCGGGTCCTCTGGCCCGGGCTTTCGAGCCATCCGCAGGCCGAGCTGGCCCGGCGGCAGATGCGCAATTTCTCGGGGCTTTTGAGCTTCTCGGTGAAATCGGGGAGCCTCGACCTGGCGCGCCGGCTCGCCGAGCGGCTGCGGGTCGTCAGCTACGCCGTGTCGCTGGGCAAGACCAAGTCGCTCTGCTTCTATATCGGCACCGACGATATCCTCCGCTCCTCCTTCGTCCTCGAGGACGAAGCCGCCTATCGCGATTGGGCCGGCGAGGGGGTGTTCCGCGTCTCGGTGGGGATCGAGGATGCCGCCGACATCATCGCAGATTTCGAGGAGGCGCTCGGATGACCGGACTGCTCAAGGAGATCGTCTTCGACTGCCACCGCGCCGCCCCGCTCGCCCGCTTCTGGGAAGAGGTGCTCACCGACTACGCCATCCGCCCCTATGACGAGGCCGAGATCGCCCGCCTCGCGGCGCTCGGCCACACCCCGGAGACCGACCCCGTGGTGATGCTCGACGGCCCCGGCCCCACCCTCTGCTTCCTCGAGGTCGAGCGCGGCCGCGTGCAGGGCCGGATCCACCTCGACATCAAGGTCGACGACCGCTTCGGCGAGCGCGACCGGCTGGTGGGGCTCGGGGCGCGCCTGGTGCGCGAGGCGGACGGGTACACGGTGCTGACGGACCCCGAGGGCAACCACTTCTGCTTGCTGGAATATTGATGGCGGCTCCAACCCCGCCCCCTCTCCCCTGAGGGGAGAGGGTAGCGCAGCTAGGAGCGCCAGCGACGTAGCGAAGCTGGGGTGAGGGGTTCAGCCTCTCGTCCAGCGCCCCTTGGGCACGGGGCGATGTCATCGGCATAGGACGACCCCCTCCCGGCCTCCCCCATGAAGGGGGAGGTGCAGAGGAGTGCGTTGCGTGGAATTACTCCACCGGCAGCTCGGTGCCGCGGTTGAGCGCCACCAGCATGCGGCGGACTTCGGCTTCGGTTTCCTTGGCGAGCGCCTTGCGGTTGGTGCCGGCGCTGAGCGGGCGGGCGCGGCCGAAGGCGAGGGTGACTTCGCGGGTGCCGCCGGTGAGGATCTCGGAGATGTTCTGCTTGATCGACTTGGACTTGATCCAGGCGATGAAGGAGCGGTCGGTGCGGCCGACCGGCAGGCCCTGCAGCCTCGTATAGGCGATGGTCAGCGGCTGGATCATCACCTCGCCGGCGCCGGCCTCCTCCATGGCGTGCTGCGCCGCGCCGATCAGCGCCGAGCGGAACGGCAGCACGTGCGTGCCGATGTCGGACTGGCCCTCGGCGAACAGCAGCACCGCATCGCCGGCGGCCATGCGCTTGGCCATCTCCCGGCTTACCCGATGGGCATCCGTGCGCTTCTGGCGATCGACATAGAGCGTGCGCTGCAGCGAGCCCATGAAGCCGACGAAGAACCAGTTCCGGATCTCGGACTTGGCGACGAAGGTGACATCGGCCTTCGATCCGACGGCAACGATGTCGGTCCAGGAGATGTGGTTGGAGACGAGCAGCGTTGCCCGGTTATGCGAGGGCTCGCCGATGACCTTGACCTTCATGCCGAGGAACTTCGCGCCCAGCGTGTGGAACCAGCGCGGGATGAAGTTCCAGTTCAGCCCCAGCCGCGTGATGATGAACTGCAGCGGGATGCAGACGATCATGAACGGCAGGTAGATGAAGATGAAGAACAGGCTCCTGAGGATCATTGGTCCTTGTCCTTCGGCGTGAGCGGCACCGCATAGAGCTCGAGCCGGTGGTCGACCAGCCGGTAGCCCAGGCGCTTGGCGATGACTTCCTGGATGGCCTCGATCTCCTCGTTGCGGAACTCGATCACCTTGCCCGAGCGGATGTCGATCAGGTGGTCGTGGTGCTCGTCGGGGATCAATTCGAACCGCGCCCGCCCGTCCTTGAAATCGTGCTTGGTGACGAGCCCGGCTTCCTCGAACAGGTTGAGCGTGCGGTAGACGGTCGAGAGCGAGATGCGCGCGTCCACGGCGCTGGCGCGGCGGTAGAGCTCCTCGACGTCCGGATGGTCGGCGGCCTGCTCGATGATGCGCGCGATCACCCGGCGCTGGTCGGTCATGCGCATGCCCTTTTGGGCGCACTGCTCTTCGAGGGTCTGGATGCCGGGTTTGCTCATCTCGCCGCCACCGCGGTTCCGGGATTCGGGACTATCCAAGATCGCACGCCATGACAATAGCGGTGGCGGGGGTGCCGTCCGGCCGCGGGTAATAGCCCTGGCGCTCGGAGATCTTCTCGAAGCCGAACTTGCCGTAGAGTTTGATCGCCGCCTGGTTGTCGGCCGCGACCTCGAGCAATAGCCGCTTAGCCGGGCTCATCAGCAAATCGTCGAGCATGGCGCGCAGCAGCGCGGCGCCGACGCCCTTCCGGCGCCATCTGGGATCGACCGCGATGGTGATCAGCTCGACGTCCTCGCCCAGGTGCCGCAGCATGGCGAAGCCGGCAATCTTGCGCTTCTTGTCGCAGGCGACATAGACCGGGGTGCCCTCGCCGGCGATATAGGCGGCGAAATCCTCGCGCGGCCAGCCGCGGTAGAAGCCGGCGGCATGGAGTTTCGCCACCGCCTCGGCGTCGCGGGCCTGGGCCGGCTCGATATGGAGGCCGGCGGGAGCGAGCCAGAGTCTCATGGTTGGTTCACCCTTGCGACGCGGAATTTTTCCTGCGGCTTGGCGTCGGCGTCGCGGATATAGGCGGCCTCGGGCGGGAACATCGAGGGGTCGGCCGTCGCCGCGAACTTCGCCAGCGCCGCGATGTCGACCAGCGGCGAGGTGAGGAGCTCGGCGCCCGGCGGCACCCGCCTTCGCGCCTCTTCCATCGGCAGCACGGCGGCAGCCGAGATCGGCAGCGCCGGGCCGGAGAAGGTCTGGAAATAGGCTTCGTCGCGCCGCGCGTCGAGCAACACCGCTACCGGATTGCAGCTCGCGCCGAGCGACAGCGCCAAGAGCGACGGCACGCCGATCACCGGGATGCCGAGCGCCAGCCCCAGCCCGCGCGCCGCGCTGAGCCCGATCCTTAGCCCCGTGAACGAGCCGGGGCCGGTGGTCACCGCGATGCGGGCCAGTGCCTCGTAGCCGAGCCCGTTCCGCGCGAACAGCTCGCCGATGGCCGGAAAGATGCGCTCCGCCTGGCCCTGCGCCATGTCCTCGACCAGCGTATCGGCGCGCTCGCCCGGAGCAGCGCAAGCTGCAGGCGCGGCGCGGCGGTGTCGATGGCGAGAAGCGGGGTAGGCATGGCTCATCAGATAGTCGCCCGGCGCCGCGCCGTCGAGCGGAAGTTCGCGCCGGTGCGGCCACGCCCGCACGCGATCGCCATGCTGCACCGCGCCAGCGCGGGTCCCCTGCAGCACCGTTGCGCGGGCAGGGCCGGCAGGCTATGCGGGAGGCTCGCAGGACACTAGCGGAGACCTTTCATGGCCGACCTCAGCGGCAAGATCACCCTCATCACCGCGGCGGCGCAGGGCATCGGCCTTGCCTCCGCCAAGGCCTTCGCCAGGGCCGGCGCCAAGGTGATCGCCACCGATATCAATGCGGAAAAGCTCAAGGAGCTCGACGGCACCCCGAACGTCACCACCCGCGTGCTCGACGTGCTCAGCACCGAGGCGGTGAACCAGGCGGTTGCGGAGATCGGCCGCATCGACGTGCTGTTCAACTGCGCCGGCGTCGTCCACAGCGGCACCGTGCTCGAGATGCCCGACAAGGACCTCGAATTCGCCTTCGACCTCAACGTCTGGGCCCAGGTGCGCGCCATCAAGGCGGTGCTGCCGCAGATGCTGGAGCGCCGCGACGGCACGATCATCAACATGGCGACCGTCGCCTCGTCGGTGACGGGCGTCCCCAACCGCGCCGCCTACTCGATCTCGAAGGCCGCGGTGATCGGCCTCACCAAGTCGATGGCCGCCGACTATACCGACAAGGGCATCCGCGTGAACGCCATCGCCCCGGGCACGGTCGAGTCCCCCTCGCTGCACGAGCGCTGGCACGCCACCGGCGATTTCGAGGCGGCCAAGAAAGCCTTCATCGCCCGCCAGCCGATCGGCCGCATCGGCCAGCCCGAGGAAATCGCCGACCTCGCCGTGTATCTTGCCGGGGCCACGTATACGACCGGCCAGGTGCACGTCATCGATGGCGGGTGGACGGCTTAACACCGCAGCGGAGGAGCACGGGCGACGCGGATGGGTCGAACGGGTCCCCGGGTCAAGCCCGGGGATGACGAAGCTTGTGAGCGGTTCGCGGCCCAGAACTCCCTCACCGCCATTTATCCACCGTCATTCCCGGGCTTGACCCGGGGACCTAGCGAAAGCGCAGGGCAAGGTGGCAGGATGACTGCACCCGCGCCACCACGACTTATCCCCTCCGCAAAGTTCTCATTTTGTCCCGCCGGCAATTCGAGTAACGTCGCCGGCGTCAGCAACTGGGAAACGCCATGTCGGACTATGTCATCGCCCCGCCGCCGCAGCCCGTCGTGCCGGTCGCCGGCGGCGGGCTGTTTCCGGTGCGCCGCATCTATTGCGTCGGCCGCAACTATGCCGAGCACGCGCGCGAGATGGGGCATGACCCCAATGCCGAGCCGCCGTTCTTCTTCTCGAAACCCGCCGATGCGCTGGTGACCGACGGCGCCGACGCGCCCTATCCGCCGCAGACCTCGAACTACCACCACGAGATCGAGCTCGTCGCGGCCATCGGCACGGGCGGCCGCGACATCGCGGTCGAGAGCGCGATGGCGCATGTCTGGGGTTATGCCGCCGGCATCGACTTCACCCGCCGCGACCTCCAGGCCTGGGCCAAGCAGGGGGCAAAGCCCTGGGAAGTGGCGAAGGGTTTCGACCATTCCGCCCCGATCGGCGAGCTGGTCCCGGCCGATCGGCGTCACCACCCCGCTCAAGGGCCGCATCGAGCTCTCCGTCAACGGCGAGGTCCGGCAGTCGGCCGATCTCGCCGACATGACCTGGGACCTGCCGCATGTCATCGCCGAGCTCAGCCGCTATTTCGAGCTGTTCCCCGGCGACCTGATCTTCACCGGCACCCCGGCCGGCGTCGGCGCGGTCGTCCGCGGCGACCGGCTCGAGGGCAGCGATCGAGGGCATCGGCAGCGTATCGGTGCGCATCGCCTGATGGAGTGGTCGCCGCAACAGGACGAGGCGCTGCAGGCGGTCTCGCGCTGGCTGAAGGAGAAGGACGGCCCGCAGGTGTTCCGGCTGTTCGGCTGGGCCGGCACCGGCAAGTCGACGCTGGCGCGGCACCTCGCGCAGGGGGTGAAGTCGGTGAAATACGCCGCCTTCACCGGCAAGGCGGCGATGGTGATGCGCAAATACGGGGCGCGCGGCGCCTCGACCATCCACAGCCTGATCTATGCGCTGGTCTCGGAGAAGGACGGCGAGCCGAAATTCGCGCTCGATCCCGAGAGCGAGGCGCTGACCGCGGACCTGATCGTCATCGACGAGGTGTCGATGGTGGACGAGCAGCTCGGCCGCGACCTTTTGAGCTTCGGCACCAAGGTGCTGGTGCTGGGCGACCCGTTCCAGCTGCCGCCGGTGCAGGGCGCGGGCTTCTTCACCGCCGACGAGCCGGATTTCATGCTCACCGAGATCCACCGCCAGGCCGCCGACAACCCGATCATCCGCATGTCGATGGAGATCCGCGAGGGCGGCTATCTCGAGCACGGCCGCTACGGCGAAAGCCTCGTCATCCCGCGCTCCGAGGTCGACCGCGACGCGGTGATGCAGGCCGACCAGGTGCTGGCCGGCCGCAACAAGACCCGCGTCGCCTACAACGACCGCATCCGCGAGCTGAAGAACCTGCCGAGCCACGAGCCGGTCGCCGGCGACCGGCTGGTGTGCCTCAGGAACAACCCGATCAAGAAGCTGCTCAACGGCCAGATCTGGACCGCCGCCGAGGTGAAGAAGCGCTCGAACGCCCGCTACTCGATGACCCTCGACCCGGACGAGCCGACCGGCGGCAAGGCCACGCAGGCCAAGGTGGTGACCCACGCCGCCTTCTTCTCGGGCGAGGAGGACGCCCTGAGCTGGCCCGAGCGCCGGCAATTCGACGAATTCACCTTCGGCTACTGCCTCACCGTGCACAAGGCGCAGGGCTCGCAATGGGACGACGTCTACCTCTTCGACGAAAGCTTCGTCTTCCGCGAGGAGCGCCAGCGCTGGCTCTATACCGGGGTGACGCGCGCGAGCGAGAAGATCACCGTGGTGAGTTGAGGGGGCAGGCGGAGGCGCCTTCAGGCGCCGTTCACCGGCTCCTCCATGTAGCGGTCCCACATGGCGTTGCGGAACACGCGGGCGGGGTCAACCTCGAGCTTGCGGCGAACGAATTCCTCGAGCCGCGGATAAACGCGGACGAGCTGTGCGCGGGTCGCGTGGAGCCGATAAGGCAGGTAGTACGCCCCGCCGAGATCGGCCACGCGGTCGATCAGGCTGCGGGTCATGCGGATCATGTCGGCCTCGGCGCGGACCGACTTTTCCTGGCTGAAGGCCATCACGGCGGCGATCCGGTCCCCAGGGGCAAAGCAGAGAACGCTTTCGCGGTCCCGCCGCACGTAGCGCAGCGTGACATTCATCAGCTCTTGGTACGAGGAGGGGATGGTTGCGCGGCAGGCTGCGAGGAAGTCGGCGAACCGCTCCGGCGGCACGAAGTACTCATGCAGAATGTCGCAGCGGTGCGGGTCGCTGTCAGCAAGGGTAGCGACCGGCTCGTTCATCAGGCTGTTGCGCGTTGCGTTGCCACGTAGCGGCGGCCCGAGCTCGTTCTCCATCCACCAGCGCACGCCCTTCATCGCCTCCGATCCAGTCTGAGCCCGATAGATGTAGCGCGACGCATGGCTGAGGAGGCCCGAACTGCTTGCCGGCGGCAGATCTGCCGGCGCGGCAGCGGGTGCGTGGGTGATCAAGAGTGCCTCCTCGAGGAAGCGATCGCGCGCCACGTTCAGCCGGCCGTAAGCCATCCGGGTGTTCGCCGCGCCTTCGACAGCGCCGACGAATTGGGAGGCGAGGTCGTCGGCCCGCAACTGGGCGAAGGTCGGGGCGAGCAACTGGTTGGCCACCATGTCGACCACCAGGTCGACGATGACGCCAGAGAGCCCGTAACCGCCCATTGCGAGGTAGAAGAGCTCTGCGTGGGTGTCGCGCGAGCATTCGACGAGGGTGCCATCCGCCATCACCATCCGCAGCGACCTGACCGTGCTGCCGAACGGCCCGTAGGGAACGGGCCAGCCATGGGCATTGACGCAGAACGTGCTGCCCACACCGAAGTCGTTGTTCGACTGCATGACTGCGGGCGAGAACCCTTGGCGATCGAGCTCGGCGATCACCGTGCGCCAGCGGACGCCCGCCGCTACGCGATAGGTCGAGTTCGCGCGATCGAGCTCCAGCCATTGTTGGTCGAGGGTGATCGCCGTGCCATCGACAGGGAGGCTCTGGCCGCCCATGGAGTGGCGCGCAACGCCGATGGCGAGGCCGCGACCGGCGGTCCGCGATGCGGCGATCTCGCTTCGGATCGCAGCGAGCAGGGTATCGCCCGGCGGCTGGGTGAGCGTGACATGCCGGGCAACGGCGACCGGGTTGAGCTCGCTGGCATCGTTGAGAATCGCAGCTGCTGGCGGCGTCGGCGAAGGCAACGGCTCGCCGGTGGCGGCAGGCGGCCTCGGCACGAGTGCCACCGCGGCGGCTCCCGCCAGCGCTCCGGAGCCTGCCAGCAATGCCCTGCGCGTCACGGATCCCATGTCTGCCCCCTGCTGCCCCGCACAGCATAACCGATCGCTCGCGCCACTCGATTCGCTTCTTCGGGTGAGCTTCCACTCCCCAAGCTGGCGCGGCTGGTCTACCGTCCCCGCCCAGCAATTCAGGAGGCGACCATGGACTATCGGCTGCTCGGGCGATCCGGGCTCAAGGTTTCGGCGCTGTCGATCGGCACGGCCACCTTCGGCGGCGACGGGCTCTGGGGGGATACCGACCTCAAGGAGGCGCGGCGGCAGATCGACCTCTGCCTCGATCACGGCGTCAACCTGATCGACACCGCCAATGTCTATTCGGGCTCGGTCTCCGAGACGATCATCGGCGAGGCGCTGAGCGAGGGCCGCCGCGACCGGCTGCTCATCGCCACCAAGGTGCGCTTCCCCACCGGCAAGGGGCCGAACGACCGCGGGCTTTCGCGCTGGCACATCATCCGCGAATGCGAGAACTCGCTGCGCCGGCTCAAGACCGACGTGATCGACCTCTACCAGGTGCACCAGTGGGACGGCCAAACGCCGCTCGAGGAGACGCTCGAGGCGCTCGATACGCTGGTTCGCTCCGGCAAGGTCCGCTATGTCGGCTGCTCCAACTACTCGGCCTGGCACCTGATGAAGGCGCTGGCCACCGCCGACGCGCGGCACTACCAGCGCTTCGTCTCGCAGCAGATCCACTACACGCTGCACTCGCGCGAGGCCGAGTACGAACTGGTGCCGCTCGGGCTCGACCAGGGCGTCTCGATCCTCGTCTGGTCGCCGCTCGCCGGCGGCTGGCTCTCGGGCAAGTACACGCGCAATTCGAAGCCCGAGGACGGGCGCCAGGTGCGCGGCTTCAAGGAGCCGCCGATCTACGACTGGGAGCGCCTGTGGGACATTGTCGACGTGGTCAACGAGGTGGCGAAGGCGCATGGCGTCTCCGGCGCACAGGTGTCGCTCGCCTGGCTGCTGCAGCGCCCGCTGGTCGCCTCGGTGATCGTCGGCGGCCGCAACATTTCGCGCAGTTCGAGGACAACCTGAAGGCCGTCGACCTGAAGCTGACGGCCGATGAGGTGGCCAAGCTCGACAAGGTCAGCCAGCCGCCGCTGATCTACCCCTACTGGCACCAGAGTTTCACCGCCAGGGACCGGCTCAGCAGCGCCGACCTGGCGCTGCACCGAGGATATCTGGAGTAGGGAAGGCCGGCCTGGTTGGGGAGGCATCGGGGAAGTGCAACAGACTCCCCTTCACCTCCCCCTTCATGGGGGAGGCCGGGAGGGGGCCGTCGCGTGCCGATGACTGTCGGGGTCCGCCTGAGATGCCCGCCCCCGCCACTCAATCATGAACCCCGCGCTCAACTTAACTTGACGAAGTTTAGAACTGTTATAATCTACGCGCCGTCCAGCCGTGTCGCGCCGGGGTTTTCCGGGTGCCGTGGGTGGAGCATGGCGGGAGCAGCATTCCCGTCCACGGAGTGCAAATGCGACTGACCCGACAATCCAACTATGCCATCCGCACGCTGGTCTATTGCGCGGTGAACGAGCCCGGCCTGAGCCGCGTCGCCGACATCGCCCGGGCGCACAGCATCTCCGAGCTGTTCCTGTTCAAGCTGATCAAGCCGCTGGTCGATGCCGGGCTGCTCGAGACGGTGCGCGGCCGCAAGGGCGGCATCCGGCTCGGCCGGCCGGCCGAGGAGATCACCCTGCTCGATACGGTCCGCCTGACCGAGGAGAGCTTTTCGATGGCCGAGTGTTTCGAGGATGCCGACAGCACCTGCCCGCTGATCGACAGCTGCGACCTGAACTCGGCCCTGCGCGAGGCGCTGGGCGCCTTCTTCAACGTGCTGGAGAGCCATACCATCGCCGATCTGGCCTCGAAGCGCCGCTCGCTGCGCCAGCGCCTCGGCCTCAGCTTCGAGGAGATGGAGCCGGTGCTGGTGGCCCAGGCGGCCCACTGAGTTCCTGATGCGAAGCGGGATGCCGGGCCAAACCACCCGCCCGGCACCCCCCTGTCGCCGTTGCGCACCCGAACCGACGGTGCCCCAAACCTTGCACGGCGCAGGCGAGCATCGCACGGGTCGATTGAACCGGCGCTGAGAGACCCGTTCAGAATTCGTTCATCATTGTGGCAGCCGCCGCCGCGTCGCCGGGGCGCGTTGATCTCGCGCGCCCGGCATGCTCTATGCCCGCCGATCCCACCCCAGACCCCGGAATTGCCCATGGCCGCCGCGCCGATCCTCTTCCTGCAGCAGATCCGCCTGCAGGCTCGGCTCGTCCGAGCTGCTGGAAGGCGCCGACCTGACGCTGCTGCCGGGCGAGAAGGTGGCGCTGGTCGGCCGCAACGGCTCGGGCAAGTCGACGCTGTTGAAGATCGCGGCGGGCGAGATCGACCCCGATGGCGGCCGCCGGTTCCTGCAGCCCGGGCGCCACCATCCGCTACCTGCCGCAGGAGCCCGATCTCTCCGGCTTTGCCGACGACGCTGAGCTATGTCGAGGCCGGCATGCAGGCGGGCGACGACCATTATCGCGCCACCTACCTGCTCAATTCGCTGGGGCTCACCGGCGAGGAGGACCCAGTCCGGCTGTCGGGCGGCGAGGCGCGCCGCGCCGCGCTGGCCCGGGTGCTGGCGCCGGAGCCCGACATCATCCTCCTCGACGAGCCGACCAACCATCTCGACCTGCCCGCCATCGAGTGGCTCGAGAACGAGCTGGCGAGCATCCGCTCGGCGCTGGTGATCATCAGCCACGATCGGCGCTTCCTCGCCGACCTGACGCGCTCGACCGTCTGGATCGACCGCGGCGTCACCCGCCGGCTCGACCAGGGTTTCGCGGGCTTCGAGGAGTGGCGCGACCAGGTGCTCGAGGAGGAGGAGACCGCCCGCCACAAGCTCGACCGGCAGATCGTCCGCGAGGAGCACTGGCTGACCTATGGCGTCACCGCCCGGCGCAAGCGCAACGTCCGCCGGCTCGAAGGGCTGTTCAACCTGCGGCAGGAGCGGCGCGAGCTGAAGCGCTGGCGTCGGCGAGGTGAAGATCAGCGTCGCCGAGGCCGATGTGTCGGGCAAGATGGTGATCGATGCCGAGGGCATCTCGAAAAGTTTCGGCGACCGCGCCGATCGTCAGCGACCTCTCGACCCGCGTCATCCGCGGCGACCGGCTGGGCATCATCGGCGCCAATGGCGCCGGCAAGACCACGCTGATCAAGCTGCTTGACCGGCGAGCTCGAGCCCGACAGCGGCCGGGTGCGGCTCGGCGCCAATCTCGAGCTCGCGAGCCTCGACCAGCGCCGCGCCAGCCTCAGCCCCGACATGACGCTGAAGCAGGCGATCACCGGCGGCGGCTCCGACACGCTGGTCATCAACGGCCAGCCCAAGCACTTCATGGGCTATCTCAAGGACTTCCTGTTCACCCCCGAGCAGGCCGGCACGGCGGTCGGCAAAGCTCTCGGGCGGCGAGCGCGGCCGGCTGGCGCTGGCCCGGGCGCTGTCGCTGCCCTCGAACGTCCTGGTGCTGGACGAGCCGACCAACGACCTCGACCTCGAGACGCTCGACCTGTTGCAGGAGATGCTGGCCGACTATCCGGGCACGGTGATCGTCGTCAGCCACGACCGCGACTTCCTCGACCGCGTCGCCACCTCGGTGATCGTCGCCGAGGGCGAGGGCCGCTGGACCGAATATGCCGGCGGCTATTCCGACATGGTGGCCCAGCGCGGTTTTGGCGTGACGGCGCCGGCGGCTGCGGCGAAGCCGAAGGCGGAGAAGGCCGCGCCGCAGCCGCCCCGCCATCCCGCGCGAAGCAGAAGCTGAGCTTCAAGCAGAAGCACGCGCTGGAAAAGCTGCCCGGGCAGATGGCGAAGCTCGAGGCGGAGATCGGGCGGCTCAATGCGCTGCTGGCCGATCCGGGGCCTCTATGCGCGCGATCCGCGAGAAGTTCACCGATACCGGCAAGGCGCTGGAACAGGCGCAGGCGGCGCTCGCGCAAGGCCGAGGACGAGTGGCTGGAGCTCGAGGCGTTGCGGGAGGAGATCGAGGGGTAGGGGGAAGCTGTGAGCTGAGACGGCCCCCTCCCAACCTCCCCCATGAAGGGGGAGGTGCCGTCAGCTGGGGCACGATCGAGCCTCAGACGCGACTCTTCACCTCCCCCTTCGGGGGAGGCTGGGAGGGGGCCGTCCCAGCACGCGCGCGTTCGGACTCGACCCGCCATGCCGCGCACTAGAACCGCTTGAAGCAATTCAAGGAGGGACCCCATGAAGTATCGCAAGCTCGGCAACAGCGGCGCCGTCGTCTCGGCGCTATACGCTCGGCACCATGACCTTCGGCGCCGAGGCCGACGAGGCGACCTCGTTCCAGCTGATGGACGACTATGTCGCTGCCGGCGGCAATTTCCTCGATACCGCCGACGTCTATTCGGACGGCGTGTCCGAAGAGATCGTCGGGCGCTGGCTGAAGGCCCGGCCCGATGCGGCACGACAGGTGCTGGTCACCACCAAGGGGCGCTTCCCGATGGGGGCCGGGCCGAACGATCTCGGCCTCTCCCGCCGGCACCTGGGCCGCGCGCTCGACGAGTCGCTGCGCCGGCTCGGGGTCGAGCAGATCGACCTCTACCAGATGCACGCCTGGGACGCGCTGACCCCGATCGAGGAGACGCTGCGCTTCCTCGACGACGCGATCCGCAGCGGCAAGATCGCCTATTACGGCTTCTCCAACTTCCTCGGCTGGCAGCTGACCAAGGCGGTCGTGGGTGGCGAAGGCCGGCAGCCTCGCGCCGCCGGTGACGCTGCAGCCGCAGTACAACCTGCTGGTCCGCGACATCGAGCACGAGATCGTGCCGGCGGCGCTCGATGCCAGTATCGGGCTGCTGCCGTGGTCGCCGCTCGGCGGCGGCTGGCTCACCGGCAAGTACAAGCGCGACGCGCATGCCGACCGGCGCCACCCGGCTCGGCGAGAACCCCAATCGCGGCCAGGAATCCTACGGGCCGCCGCAACGCAGCAGGAGCGCACCTGGCGCATCATCGGCGCGCTCGAGGAGGCGGCGGCGACGCTCGGCGTCTCGATGGCGAGGTGGCGCTCGCCTGGCTCGCCGACCGCCCGGCCGTGACCTCGGTGATCCTCGGCGCCCGCACCCGCGAGCAGCTGGCGGACGAACCTCAAGGCGGCCGACCTCGACGCTGCCGGCCGAAGTGGCGGAGAAGCTCACCGCGGCCAGCGCGCCGGAGATGGCCGACTATCCCTACGGCAGGGCGGCATCAACCAGCGGCACCGCAAGATCGAGGGGGGACGGTAACTCCGCGCCCCTTGCCCAAGGGGTGGGCCACAGGCGCCGTTCCCTAGAACCAGATCTCCGGCTGGTGCAGCACCTGCAGATCCTCCGCCGCTTCGCCGTGGATGCGGCGGAGCAGCAGTTCGCCCATCTGCTGGCCGGCCAGCGCGGTGTCCTCGAAGATCGCGTCGACCTTCGGGCGGATCTGGCTGAAGACGCCCGAGGTCTGCTTCACCACCAGCTCGACGTCGCGGCCGATGCTGCCAGCCCGGCATCGGTGATGCCGGCCATCACCGAGAGCGCCGCGGCGTCGCCGGTGCAGATGAAGCCGTCCGGCGCGTCCGGCCGGCCGAGGCGGGCGATGGTCGCGAGCCGGATCTCCTCGGCCGAGTTGTCGAGCGTCACGCCCGGCAGCACCTCCCAGGCGAGCCCGGTCTCGGTGATCGCCGCCAGCAGGCCGTCGCGCAGGTGGTGGCCGAAGCTGAAGCGCTCGGGCGGCAGGATGATGGTGAGCTTCCGGCAGCCCTTCGAGCGGAGCCGCATCGCCGCGTGATAGGCGAAGGCATGGTTGTCGTAGTCGACGAAGGGGTGCGGCGCCGGATGGGAGGTCCGCCCGTGCGAGACGAACGGGAAATCGTGCTCCATCAGCAGCTTGACCCGCGTCGTCGTCCGGCTCGGTGCGCGAGAAGATCACCCCGTCGGCCGCCTTGTTGCGCACGATGTAGAGGATCGGCTCGATCGGCGCGGTGTTGCGGAAGTTCGGGGTGATGACGAGGTGGTAGGGCGTGCCGCGCAGCGCCGCCGTCAGCCCGGAGACCATCGACTGCCCGAAGCCGAGGATCTCGTCATGCGGATCGAGGATCAGGCTGATCACGTGCGTGCGCCCGGTCTTCAGCCGGAGCGCCGTGCGATCGGGGACATAGCCGATCTCGGCGGCGATCTTCTGCACCCGGGTGCGCGTCTCGTCGGAGAGCTCCGGCGCATTGTTGAGGGCCCGCGAGATCGTGGTGATGGCGAGCCCGGTCATCTCGGCGATGGTGCGCAGGGTCGGCTTGCCGGTGCCGCCGGCAGCGCCCACGCGACGCCGCTCGCGCTTCCTGGGGCGCGTTTCCGTCTCTGCCAACGATCCCTCCCTAGTCGGACCGGCCCGTTCTGCAGGGCATCGGCGAGGCTCGGCGAAGGCGCCCCGCGGGTCCGTTCCGCTGCACCTGACCAGATTGTGCAATCGATTTCAAGGCCGGGTGTGCCACCCTTCGGCGGCCGGCCACTGGTACAATGGTCGTAGACGTTCCGGCGCGGCGGCGCCTCGGGGCACGTTTTTTCGCTTTCGCCGATGCTCTCGCGACGGCTGGGGCTGGCGCTGCGCTTCGGGCCTCACTATCTTTCCGGCATCGCGCTTCGGGGAAACGCTTGGAGCCGGGTCTCCGGCCTTTGCCCCAGAAGTACCGATCGGGCGACTCGACTTCGCCATAGAAAAGCTGCGGGGCACGATTCCCATGTGCCCCACTGGAATCACCCAGGGCCAATGCCCGCCGGAAAGGAGACGAAAAATGCTTCTGGCTACTCGTGCCACGCTCCAAACCGCGATCATCGGTAAATGGGTAACTTCCGCGCTCGGGTGTTGCCGAACCAAACGAATGTGACCTGCCGTCACCCGTTCGTCTCACAGTTCAGGTAATACCCCGGCCGTCCCCGAGACGCGCCGATGGAGATCGATTCCATGCAGCACGCCAATTTTGAAAAGCCCAATGCAGCCAAGCCCATAGCCGTCGATATCGACGGCGAGCCGAAGGGCGTCCTGGTGCAGTCGGACGACGGCTACCGCTTCCTCGCGGTCCGGCTCGATGCGTTCGGCGTCGACGGCCAGGTGTTCGCCTCGATCGAGGCCGCCGAGCTCGCCGTCCGCGATGCGCTGCGGCCGGAGGCCGAGATTGGGGACGCGGCCTGACCGGACAATGGAGAGGCTGAACCCCTCACCCCAGCTGCGCTACGGACCTTCGGTCCTAGCTCCGCTACCCTCTCCCCTCAGGGCCTGTTGCATAACTCGCTGCGTATGATTCCCTGATGCTGACGGGCGGAGGGGTGAGTCATGGCGGTGAAGCGGGTTGGTCAGTTGGGGTTTTCCGACGCGGTGGTGGCGGGGGCCTCGGGTGGGACGCTGGACCGGCTGGTGTCGCTGGTGCGCTGGTACCGGTTCGAGAAGCTGCTGGCGGGGCTGCGGCATGACGGGCCGGGGCGCGGGGCGTGGCCGCCGCTGGTGCTGTTCAAGGCGTTGCTGGTGGGATCGCTGTACGGGCTGAGCGAGCGCGAACTGGAAGAGGCGCTGGCCGACCGGCTGAGCTTCCGGCGCTTCGTCGGGCTGAGCTACGAGGAGGGGGTTCCCGACCACAGCGTGCTGAACCGGTTCCGCAACGAGCTGGTCGGGCACGGGCTATACGAGCGGCTGTTCGCCGAGCTGGACAAGCAGTTGACGGCGGCCGGGGTGGTGCTGAAGCGCGGCACGATGCTGGATGCCACGGTGATCGAGGCGGTGGCGCGGCCGCCTGCTGCGGGGGCGCTGCCCGGCGACCCCGATGCCGGCTTCACCCGGCGGCAGGGCAAACCGGGCTCGAGCTACGGCTACAAGGCGCATGTGGGGGTGGACGAGGGCTCGGGGCTGATCCGGGCGGTGCTCACCACGCCGGCCAACGTCAACGACACGGTGCCGGCCGATGGCTTGATCCGCGGCGACGAGCGGGTGGTGTGGGCCGATGCGGCCTACCACACCCATGCCCGCGAGGCGCGGCTCAGGGCGGCCGGGGTGAAGCCGCGGCTGATGCGGCGGGCCAACAAGCACCACGCCCTCAGCCCGCGGCTCCAGCACTACAACCGGCTGATCGCGCGGCGGCGGGCAGCGGTGGAGACCACCTTCGCCACGCTCAAGCAGCGCATGAAGCTGACGCGGATCCGCTATCGCGGCCTCGGCAAGGCGGCCGCCCAGGTCACCCTCGCAGCCATCGCCTTCAACCTCAGGCGCTGGGCCGCGCTCATGGCCTGATTCCGTCCTGAGGGGCCAAAAGCCGCCTCAAGGACGCCAAATCGAACCGAAAACCCACTGCGCCACCCGCTCATCGCCCCTACTGCCGGCCTGCTGCGGTCCTCCCCGAGATGCGCAACAGGCCCCTCAGGGGAGAGGGGCGAAAGAGCCGCGGGCGCGGTGTTTGTCGCTTAGCAATGTGCCGCCGCAGCCTCCCCCTCTCCCCTGAGGGGAGAGGGTAGCGCAGCTGGGAGCGCCAGCGACGTAGCGAAGCTTGGGTGAGGGGTTCAGCCTCTCCACCCGATCACACCCTCGACCTGCCCGACACCCGCGCCGCGATGCGCTCGCGGGCGATGCCCATGTCGTCGAGCAGGTGATCGTCCAGCTGCCTCACTCGGCTGATGTCGCGCTGGATGCGCGACCACTGGTTGATGCGCCGCATGAATTCCTTCAGCATTCGAGCCTCCTTTTCATTTGGGCAAAGCGCTGCCGTCCCTCGTGGGGGCTGGCGGTCCGTGCGCTTCGCCGGAAATGGTCCGCCCGGGCCGCGGCGAGCTGGGAGCAGCCGTCCAGGGCCGGATCGGATAAGGTCGATATTGCGGCCTGCCGCCTTGAAGCGATACAATCAGCATCGCAAGGGGTATTGCAGTTCTGAAAGATATTGCGATGGACGCCCTCTCCTGGGATGACCTGCGGCTCTTCCTCGACGTCGCCCGGCTGGGCGGCCTCAGTGCCGCGACGGCGACGACCGGGCTCAGCGCCGCCACGCTGGGACGCCGGGTCACCGCGCTCGAGCAGCAGATCGGCGAGCCGCTCTTCGTCCGCCGCCAGACCGGCTACGAGCTGACCCGGGCCGGCGAGGAGCTCCTGGCGCGGGCCGAGGAGGTGGAGCAGGCGATGCTCGGCGTCACCCGCTGGCGCGACGGCAATATCGGCGAGAAGATCGTGCGCGTCTCGGCCGGCACCTGGACCTCGGCCTTCATCGCGCGCCATATCGGCGAGATCTGGCAGGTGGGCGACGGCATAAGGGTGGAGCTGGTCACCGCCAACCTCAAGGTCGACATCGGCCGCCGCGCCGCCGATATCGGCCTGCGCGCCGCCCGGCCGACCGAGCCGTATCTGGCGGGCAAGCAGATCGGCAAGGTGGCGCACGCGCTCTATGCCGGCCGGCAGCTGATCAACGGCGTGGAGGCGGGAATGTTCGTCGGCGTTGTCGGCGACGCCGCGAGCCTCGCTTCGGCGCGCTGGCTGATGGCGCATCACGGCGACCGCGTCGGCGTGCGCGGCAACGACCCGCACTCGGTGGCCGAGCTGGTCGCGGCCGGCGCGGGGCTCAGCGTCTTCCCCTGCTTCGCCGCCGACAGCGATCCGCGCCTGGTGCGCGTCGCGCCGCCCATCACCGAACTCATGCAGGAACAGTGGCTGGTCACCCACCACGACGACCGCCACCGGCCGGAAATCCGCCGCGTCGCGGAGCGGATCACGCGGCTGATGCAGGCGCATGCTGCGTTGTTCCGGGTGGAGGGGCGGTAGATTGTGCTCGTTGAGAGCCTGAACCCCTCACCCTAGCTGCGCTACGGACCTTCGGTCCTAGCTCCGCTACCCTCTCCCCTCAGGGGAGAGGGGACGCAAGGGCGGCACCTCCCCTCAGCAACACGCCGCGCCATCGGCTCCTTCGCCCCCTCGCCCCTGAGGGGAGAGGGTAGCGCAGCTAGGAGCGCCAGCGACGTAGCGAAGCTGGGGTGAGGGGTTCAGCCTCTCCATGCGTCCTCGGCTGCCCGCGCTTGAACACTTGAACCGATTTGATAGGGTGCCGGCCTTCTCCTCGTCGGGCTTTCCAGCATGCGAATCGGTTTCGAGCTGCCGCCACAGCAGCGGGTCTATGGCGGCTTTTTCATTTACTCGTTCTGCATGGGGAGCCTGCCGCCGCGGCTGCCGGATATCCAGCGCGCCATGGGCATCGCGGAAGGGGCGCTCGGCTTCGGGCTGATCGGCGCCGCCGTCGGCACGCTGATCTCGCTGAGCTTTGCCGGGCCGCTGCTCGAAAAGCTCGGCTATCGCCGCTCGATCCTGGCGCTGATCCCGCTCCTGGCGCTGTTCTATGCCCTCGCGACCTTCGCCACCGGGCCGCTTGCCTTCTTCCTGCTGCTGCTGCCGGTCGGCCTCGTCATCGGCGGCATCGAGATCATTCTCAACCTCGAGGCGGACCGCACCGAGCACCTGATCGGCCATCGCATCATGAACCGCGCGCATGCGTTCTGGAGCTTCGGCTTCTTCTCCGCCGGCATCATCGGCGCCGCCATCGCGCAGACGGGCCTGAGCCCGCAGGTGCACCTCCTGCTGATGGTGCCGGTGGTGGTCGCTCGGCGTGGCGCTGATCCTCGGCCGCTTCGATCCGGCGCCGCACCGCACCGGCGCCTCGACCGACGAGACCACCGCGCTTCGCCGCGCCCACCCTCGCCATCATGGTGCTGGTCGCGGTGACGCTCTCGGCGATGATCATGGAGGGCGCCGGCATCGACTGGTCGGCCATCTACATGCGCGACGAGTTCCAGGTGACGCCCGTTCCTCGCCGGCTTCGCCGTGGCGCTCGGGGCGCTGACCCAGGCGGTGACGCGCTTCTTCGCCGATCCGTTCGTCGAGCGCTACAGCCCGACGCTCGTGTCGCGCGTGCTGCTCGAGCGTGCTCGGCATCGGCGTGCTGCTCGTCTTCTTCGCGCCGAACGACTGGGTGGCGCTGGTCGGCTTCGGCCTCATGGGCGTCGGCACCTCGGTGATCTTCCCGCTCGCCATGTCGGCCGCCGCGCAGCGCACCGACCGGCCGGCCTCGACCAATGTCGCGGCGCTGGCCCAGACCTCCTTCGTCGCCTTCCTCCTCGGCCCGCCGCTGCTCGGCTATGTCGCCGAGCATTTCGGCATCCGCTGGTCCTTCGGCATCGGCATCCCGCTGGTCGTCCTGAGCCTCATTTTCGCCGGGGCGCTGGGCAAGAAGCCGATCCGACACGAGGTCGACTGATCCGATGAAGCCGCACCACCGCATCTACGGCATCTTCTTCATCTTCGCGCTCACCATGGGCGCGCTGCTGAGCCGCCTGCCCGACCTGCAGCGCTCGCTCGGACCTGACCGAAGGCCAGCTCGGCCTGACGCTGATCTCGATGTCGGTCGGCGCGCTGGTCGGGCTCACCTTCTCGAGCCCGTTCATCGAGAAGCTCGGGGCCCGCAACACCGCCTTCATCACCGTGTTCGGCGCCTCGGCGCTGCTATGCGGTGGTGCCGTTCCTGCCGAGCGCGCTCTGGGTGGCGCCGGTGTTCTTCATCGCCGGCATCATGAACGGCGCGCTCGAGATCAACGTCAACCTCGAGACCGACCGGCACGAGGCGCAGCTCGGCTACCGCATCATGAGCCGGGCGCACGGCATGTGGAGCCTCGGCTTCTTCGTCACCGCGCTGATCTCGGCGGGCGTGCGCCAGCTCGGCATCTCGCCGGCGCATCGCATATCGGCGCCATGCTGGTGATCGTCGGTGATCGCCGGGGTGATCGTCTTCTCGAAGATCGAGAACGCCCCGCAGCGCGCCGAGAGCCACGACGGCGAGATGCCGCTCATCGCCTTCCCCACCGCCGGCCTGTTGCCGCTCTGCCTGATCGGCGCGGCGCCGCTGCTGGTCGAGGGCGCCGGCATCGACTGGTCGGCGATCTACATGCGCGACGTGTTCGACGTCCGCGCCCTTCATCGGCGAGCCTCGCCATCACCGTCTTCGCGCTGTTCATGGCGCTGGCGCGGCTCTACATGGACCCGGTGGTCGACCGCTTCAGCCCGCGGCTGGTCGCCGGCGAGCCTGCTCGGCGTCGCGGCGCTGGGGCTGATCCTCGTCGGCCTCTCGCCGCACCCCTATGTGTCGCTGTTCGGCTTCCTCCTGATGGGGCTCGGCTGCTCCTCGGTCTATCCGCTGGCCGTCTCGGCGGCGGCGCAGCGCACCGACCGGCCGGCCTCGGTCAATGTCGCGTCGCTCGGGCAGATGACCTTCACGGTGTTCTTCCTCGGCCCGCCGCTGCTCGGCTTCGTCGCCGAGCATTTCGGCATCCGCAGCTCCTATTTCGTCGTCGTGCCGCTGGTCGTCGCCGCCATGCTGGTGATCAACGCGCTGGCGCCCAGGCCGGTGCCGATCCTCGACGAGCCAGAGCCGGTGACCCCGCATGGCTGAGCTGCCGCAGATCGTCGATCTGCGGCAATCGCCGACGGCACTGAGGGTGCAGCGCGGCGTGATGCGGTTCCTGCGCGCCGCGCACGATTTCTGCTGCTTCGCCGAGGTGCCGCTCGCCAACGGCCGGCGCGCCGACGTGCTCGGGCTCGGCCCCAAGGGCGAGATCTGGATCGTCGAGATCAAGTCCTCGCTCATCGACTTCCAGGTCGACCGCAAGTGGCCCGACTACAAGGAGTTCTGCGACCGCTTCTTCTTCGCCAAGCCGCCCGAGCTCGATCCCGACATCTTCCCCGCGTCCGAGGGCCTGATGGTCGGCGACGGCCATGATGCGGCGATCCTCAGGATGGCCGGCGAGACCCCGCTGCCGCCGGCGCGGCGCAAGGCGATGCTGCTGAAGCTCGCCCGGCTCGGCGCCGACCGCGTGCACGTGCTGATGGACCCGCAGGACCCGCTGGCGTGAGCATTCCGGCACTTTCGGCGCGACGGCTCTACGTCATCTTCGCCATGCACGCGCTGTCGCAGGGCGGGCTCTTCGCCCGCATCCCCGACCTGCAGCAGGCGCTCGGCCTCGACGAGGCGCAACTCGGGCTGGCGCTGCTCGGGCAGCCGCTCGGCGCCATCGCCGCCTTCCTGGTCGCCGGCCGGCTGGTCGAGCGGCTCGGCACCCGCATTGTCATCCTGCCTTCGATCCCGCTGATGGCGGTGTTCCTTACGCTCGCGGCGCTGGCGCCGAACGCGCTGCTGCTGGCGGCGGGCCTCGCCGCCATGGGCGCGGTGTTCGCCCTCGCCAATGTCGCGATCAACGTCGAGGCCGACCGGGTGGAGGCGGCGATCGGCCGCCGCATCTTCAACACCTGCCACGGCGTCTGGAGCGCGAGCCTGCTCGCCACCACGCTGATCGCGCACCGTAATGCGTGGCGCCGACGTGCCGCCTGCGCTGCATTTCGGCATCATCGTCGTGCCGGTGGTGATCGGGATGGCGTTCGCCGCCTGGCCGATGACGCCGGCTCCGGCGCGACCGCATGCCAAGGGCGGCACGGCGCGCCGCTTCGCACTGCCCTCGACCATGACGCTGCTGCTGCTCGGCTATGCCTTCGGCTCGGCGCTGCTCGAGGGCGGGCTGAGGAACTGGTCGGTGATCTTCATGCGCGACAGCTTCGCCGCGCCCGAATGGGTGCATACGCTGACGCTGCCGGCCTTCCTCGTCACCCAGTCGATCGGCAGGCTGCTCGCCGACCGCGGCGGTCGCGCGCTTCGGGCCGGTGCGGCTGGCCCGCGCCCTGGGGCTGACGGCGTTCGCCGGCCTGCTGCTGGTGGTGTTCTCGCCCAACCTCTACGTGGCGCTCCTCGGCTTCGCGCTGATCGGCGCCGGCGTCTGCGTCACCTTCCCGCTCTCGACCTCGGCGGCGGCGCAGCTCGGCGACCGGCCGGCCTCCGAGAACGTCGCAGCGCTGACCATGAGCCAGCAGATCCTGCTGCTCGGCACCCCCGCCGTCCTCGGCTGGATCGCCGAGGTCGCCTCGATCCGGCTGACCTTCGCGGTGATGCTGCCGCCGCTGCTGCTCGCGATCTACCTCGCGCGCTATCTCGCGCCGCGGCGGCGGCAACTGGCGGCGGCGGCGACCTGAGCGCTACTCGCCGCCCGGCTCGCCGTGCAGCACCACCCCGCCCGGCTGCGTCTTCATCGGCAGCGGCGGCGTCACCGGACCGGTCTCGGCCAGCGTCGCCTGCAGCGTCTCCATCAGCTTGATGCGCTGCGCGTCGCTCGGCGCCGTCTGCAGCTGGTGGCTCAGATCGATGATGAAGCTCGCATAGGCATTGTGCCAGTCGAGGTTGATCTGCGCCATGTCGACCCGCGGCACGGCCGGGCGCTCCACCCCGGCGACGCCTTCGGCCCGCAGTTCGAACGCATCGTCGAGCAGCGGCATCAGCACCTGGTCGCCGGCGAGCCCGTCATCGTGCATCAGCGCGGCGCGCAGCGCCTTGCGCTCCTCGTCCTCGCCATGGGTCAGGAAGATCGCGCCATGCGCCGGCAGGCGCTTCGTCACCCAGTCGACCAGCTCGGAATGGTCGGCATGCGCGGAGTAGTTGCCGAGGCTCCGGACCCGCGCCCGCACCGGCACCAGCTCGGAATGGATGCGCACTTCCTTGGCGCCCGACTGGATGATCTGGCCCAGCGTGCCCGGGCGCCTGGTAGCCGACGAACAGCACCGTGGCGTTGGCGCGCGGCAGGTTGGCTGCGCAGGTGATGCTTGATGCGGCCGGCATCCGCCATGCCCGAGGCCGACATGATGATCGCCCCGCCGCGGATCGAGTTGATCGCCTTGATCTCGTCCACCGCCTCGACGATGCGGAAGCGCGGATCGTTGAACAGCTCGTCGGCGCCGAGCTCGGTCTCCTCGAACATCGGCGCGTATTTGCGATAGACCGCCGTCACCTTGGAGGCGAGCGGGCTGTCGAGGAAGACGAGGCTGGGGCTGATCTCGCCGTTCTTGATCAGCGTGCCGATGTCGTGCAGCAGCTCCTGGCTGCGCTCCACCGCGAAGGTCGGGATGACGAGGTTGCCGCCGCGCCCGAGCGCCTCGTTGATCTCGGTCTTCAGCGCCTCGCGCCGCTCGAGCAGCGTGTAGTCGGGCCGGTCGCGTCCGCCATAGGTGGATTCCGAGAGGATGTAGTCATAGCCGGCCGGGGCGCTCGGATCGTCGTAGAACACCTTCTGCTCGGGCCCGATGTCGCCCGAGAACAGGATGCGGATCACCTTGCCGTCGCCGTCGCTCACCTCCACCTCGATCGAGGCGGAGCCGAGGATGTGCCCGGCATTCCAGTAGCGGGCGCGGACGCCCGGGCCGGGCTCGATCCAGGTCTCGTACTTCACCGGCTTGCGATGCTTCAGCGCCTCGGCCGCGTCCTCCATGGTGTAGAGCGGCTGGAACGGCTCCTCGGCCCGGCGCGCGCGCTTCTTCGTCTCGCGCTCGGCCTCGCTCTCCTGGATGCCGGCGGCGTCCGGCAGCAGGTATTCGAGCAGCCCGCCGGTCGGCTCGGTCATCCACATCGGCTTGCGATAGCCCTGGTGGATGAGCCGCGGCAGCAGGCCCGCATGGTCGATATGGGCGTGCGTCAGCAGCAGGAAGTCGATGCGCGCTGGGATCGAACGGGAAGGGCTTGTAGTTGAGGTCGCGGACCGTCTTGTTGCCCTGGAACATGCCGCAGTCGACGAGGAACTGCCCCTTGGGGTGCACCACCCGGTAGCACGACCCGGTGACGGTCCCCGCCGCCCCGTGGAAATGTAGCGTGACGGTCATGGCGGTCTCCGGCTGATCATCGGGTGCAATGCGAAGGCCCCCTCACCCGCCGCTGCGCGGCGACCTCTCCCCCAAAGGGAGAGGTGAAGTGGGGGGGCGAGATCGTGCCGCAAGTCCACCTCTCCCTTGGGGGAGAGGTCGGCCGAAGGCCGGGTGAGGGGGCCTTCAGCGCCATTGCGAAATCTACTTGGGCGCGCGCTTGGCGAGGATGCGCTGCAGGGTGCGGCGGTGCATGTTGAGCCGCCGCGCCGTTTCCGACACGTTGCGGTCGCAGAGCTCGTAGACGCGCTGGATGTGCTCCCAGCGCACCCGGTCGGCCGACATCGGGTTCTCCGGCGGCTCCGGCGGCGGCGCCGGTATTGGCGAGGAGGGCGTTGATCACGTCCTCGGCATCGGCGGGTTTGCTCAGGTAATCGACGGCGCCGAGCTTCACCGCGGTGACCGCGGTGGCGATGTTGCCGTAGCCGGTCAGCACCACGGCGCGCGCATCTTCGCGCTTCTTGTGCAGGGCGGCGACCACGTCGAGACCGTTGCCGTCCTCGAGCCTCAGGTCGACGACCGCAAAGGCCGGCGGCGCTTCTTCCACCGCCGCGAGACCGCCCGCCACCGTGTCGGCGATGCGCACGTCGAAGCCACGCTTCTGCATCGCCCGCTCGAGGCGCGTCAGGAACGTCTTGTCGTCATCGACGAGAAGCAGGCTGTGATCGCCCGCCAGGAGTTCATCTACTGTGCTCATCGTCGCCTCATGTGGGGCTTTTCGCCCGAAAAGTCAAAAACTGCTTGGGATCTCAGCTCGCCTCGATGGCACTGCGCGGCCAGGCGATCCGGACCTGCGCATGGCCGTCGGGTGCCGCGTTCTGGAAGCCGAGCCGCGCGCCGGTCCGCTCGAGCAGCGTCTTCGAGATGAAGATGCCGAGCCCCAGCCCGCCGGCCTCGCCGCCTTCGAGATTGCGGGCCCGCGTCGTGAGATAGGGCTCGCCCAGCCGCGCGATCAGCTCGGGCGGGAAGCCCGGGCCATCGTCGGTGATCGTCAGCACCACCCGCTCCTTGTCCCAGAACAGCTCGATCAGCACCGACTTCCCGGCGAACTGGGCGGCGTTCTCGATCAGGTTGGCGAGGCCGTACAGCAGGCCCGCGTTGCGCTTCACCACCGGATCGGGGCCCGAGGAGCGGTCGGTCTTGAGGCTGATGGTCTTGCCCCCGCCTTCGAGCGGCTTGGTCACCTCGGCGATCAGCTCGCTGACCGGTACCGCGGCGAACGGGTCGCCCGGCGTGTCCTTGAGGCTGCGGAGCTTGCCCAGGATCACCCGGCAGCGCGCCGCCTGCGAGATGATGAGGTCGATATCCTCGCGCACCGGGCCGTCGCGGCACCTCGTCGCGGATCTCGCGGGCGGCGAGCGACGATGGTCGAGAGCGGCGTGCCCAGCTCATGCGCCGCGGCCGCCGCGAGCCCGTCGAGGGCGCTCAGTTGCTCGTGCCGCGAGAGCGCCAGTTCGGTCGCCGCCAGCGCATCGGCGAGCTGGCGCGCCTCGTGCGCCACGCGGTTGGTATAGGCGGCGATGAAGGTGATGCCGCAGATGAGGCTCGACCCAGATGCCGATGACATAGACCCGGTCGAAGACGATGCGTCTCGCCCGGCCGCCACGGCAGGGCGAGGTGGAACACCGAGAGGAGCGAGGCGAGCACCGCCGCCAGCGCTCCCGAGCACCAGCGTCGAGCGCTGCGGCAGCGTCGTCGCCGAGACCGAGACCGGCGCCAGCAGCAGCAGCGAGAACGGGTTCTGCAGCCCGCCGGTCAGCGCCAGCAGGCCCGCCAGCTGGCAGAGGTCGCCGGCCAGCTGCAGCGTCGCGAGCTTCGGCGAGGGGCGGAAGCCCTCGCCGAACCGCAGCACCAGCCAGAGGTTGAGCAGCACCGGCAGCCCGATCAGCATCAGGCATTCGGCGAGCGGCAGCGGGAAGCCCAGGCCGAAGGCGACGACCAGCACGCCGATCAGCTGGCCGCCGATGGCGAGCCAGCGCAGCCCGACCAGGGTCGCCGAGCCGCAGCGGCCGCCAGCTGTCGGGAAAGATCGCCCCGCCGGGCTCCGCCACTGTCATGAAAAAATCCTCTCCGGGCTGCCAAGGCAGCACGCATGGGAAGTGTAGCACGGATTTCAAGTGCAAAAATCCGCGAGGACCGCGATTGACCCCCGGCACTACGCAGGACCACATCCGGATCTGTTCGTGACTGGGAGAAGTTCGAAATGCACACTGCGATTATCAAACCGCAATGGGGCCCGCTGACCATCGCTTTGATGGTCCTGGGCTTCGTTCTCTGGTGGCCGCTCGGCCTCGCCATTGCTCGCCTACATCCTGTGGGGCGAGATGTTCGGCGGGTCGGCGGAAAAGGCCCAGGGCTTCGTCAACAAGTCCCGCGCCTGGGCCGACAGCTGCGGCCGCCACGGCTACGGCTTCCGCAGCCAGAGCGGCTTCCGCTCGCAGAGCGGCAACGCCGCCTTCGACGACTACCGCACCGAGCAGCTCAAGCGCCTCGACGAGGAGCGCAAGCGCCTCGACGAGGAGGTCCACGCCTTCCACGAGTACATGCGGAACCTCCGCATGGCGCGTGACCGCGAGGAGTTCGACCGCTTCATGCGCGACCGCAACGGCAGCCGCCCGACTACGGCAGCAACAGCGGCACCAGCGTCTAGCCCTTCCTGGTCTCCTCCTGACGACTGGCGCCCCTTTACAAGGGGCGTCTTTTTTTGCTCGTGTGGTCGCGAAACACGAATGCCTCACATGTTGAATCGCCTGTTCCCCGCCAGGACGCCCGCGGCGGCGACCCTCGAGCTCGACGGCCGCTCGGTCGAGATCACCGTCCGGGTCAGCCCCCGCGCCAAGGGGTTCCGCCTCACCGTGCCGCACCACGGCAATCCGGTCCTCACGCTGCCTCCGCACGGCCGCTGGAAGGACGCGAGCGCCTTCCTCGAGCGGCACCGCCACTGGCTGGGCGAGCGGCTGAAGCGGGCGGCGCCGCGGACCCAGTTCGCCGCCGGCGAGACCGTGCCGCTGCGCGGCCTTGCGCACCGCATCCACGCCACCGGGCGCCTCCGCGGCCGCATCGAGGTGTCAGAGCTCGACGGCGAGCCGGCGCTGCTGGTTCCGGGCGAGCCCGAGCACCATGCCCGCCGTCTCACCGAATGGCTGAAGGAGGAGGCGAGGCGCGACTCGACCGAGCGCAGCGAAGTGCATGCGAGGACGCTCGGGCGTGACGATCAAGTCGATCGCGATGCGCAGCCAGAGCGCCCGCTGGGGCTCCTGCTCCTCGGCCGGGCGGCTCAACTACAACTGGCGCCTGATCCTCGCCCCGGGCTTCGTGCTCGACTACGTCGCCGCCCACGAAGTCGCGCACCTCGTCCACATGAACCACTCCCCCGCCTTCTGGGCGACGGTCGAGAAGGCCCTCCCCGACATGCACCGCGGCAAGGCCTGGCTCAAGGCCAACGGCACGGTGCTGATGGGGTACGGGCTGGGGGAGTAGGGGGGCAGACCGGAGGTTCGGCCCCAGCGCATGGTCTCCCGGGCTTGACCCGGGGACCCACCGGCAAGAGCTCGAATCCTACCCCCCGAAAATCTCGCCCAGCAGGTCCACCAGCGTGCGCCTGGGTGGTTCGGTGCGGGGTTGCTCCATCGGCTGCAGCGGCTGCTGGTCGAAGAGATTGGTCGGGCCGGAGCCGCCGGGCAGCTCGGCGACCGGGATGCCCTCGTGCGCCTTGGCCATGAACTGGCTCCAGATCTCGACCGGCACGTTGGCGCCCGAGGCCTTGGTGCCGACATCGTTGTCGTTGCCGAGCCAGACGCCGGTGACCATGCGCGAGGTATAGCCGACGAACAGCGCGTCGCGCGCCTTCTGGCTGGTGCCGGTCTTGCCGGCCATCGGCCAGCCGTTGAGCTGGGCCCGCTTGCCGGTGCCGATCTCGACCGCGGCATGCAGCATGTCGTTCATCTCGGCGACGACATTGGGCTCGATCACCCGGCCCGGCCCGGCCGGCACGGCGTCGTAGAGCACCTTGCCGTCGGCCGTCTCGATCCGGGTGATGACATTGGCGATCACCCCGATGCCGCCATTGGCGAAGGGCGCGTAGGCCGCCGTCAGCTCGAGCAGCGACACTTCCTGCGTGCCGAGCGCGATCGAGGGCACCGCCATCAGCGGCGAGGAGATGCCCATCCGCATCGCCGCCTCGACCACCTTCTGCGGGCCGACATCGTTGGCGAGCAGCGCCGCGATGGTGTTGCGCGACAGCGCCAGCGCGGTGCGCAGCGTCATCTGGCCGCCATACTTGCCGTCGGCATTCTCCGGCCGCCAGCCGTTGATGTCGACCGGCGCATCCTCGGCGAGGCTGTCGGGCGTGTAGCCCTTCTCCATGCCGGCGAGATAGACGAAGGGCTTGAAGGCCGAGCCCGGCTGCCGCCGCGCCGTCACGGCGCGGTTGTACTGGCTCTGCTGGTAGTCGACGCCGCCGACCAGGGCCCGGACCGAGCCGTCGACATCCATGGCGACCAGCGCGCCCTGGCTGAAGCCGCGCTCCTTGCCATGCGCCGCCACCGCTTCCTTCACCACGAACTCGGCCTGCTTCTGCAGGTCCCAGTTGATCGTGGTGTGGACGATCACGTCCTCCTTCACCTCGCCGAGATAGGCGGTCATCAGGCTGTTCACCCAGTCGGCGACATAGGATTCCGAGCCCACCACCCTGGTGCGGAGCGTCTGGTTGGGGTCGATGGTCGCGGCCTTCGCCTCGGCGTCGCTGATATAGCCGTCGCGCGCCATGGCGGCGAGCACCAGCGACTGCCGGGTCTTCACCGCCTGCGGATTGCCCCTGGGATTGAGCCGCGAGGGCGCCTGCAGCGAGCCGGCGAGGATCGCCGCTTCGCTCAGCGACAGGTTGCGCGCCGACTTGCCGAAATAGAACTGCGCCGCCGCCTCGACGCCGTAGCGCTCGTGGCCGAAGAACATGCGGTTGAGATAGAGCTCGAGGATCTCGTCCTTGGTGTAGGTCTGCTCGAGCCAGACGGCGAGCAGCGCCTCCTGCACCTTGCGGCCGATCGTCTGGTCGGGGGTGAGGAACAGGTTCTTGGCGACCTGCTGCGTGATGGTCGAGGCGCCGCGCGTCACCTCGCCGGCCTTGACGCTCTCGAGCGCCACCGAGATCAGCCCCAGGACGTCGATGCCGAAATGCTCCTTGAAGCGCCGGTCCTCGATCGAGATGAAGGCGGCCGGCACGTAATAGGGCAGCTCGCGCAGCGACACCGCCTCGCCGCCGGTCTTGCCGCGGTTCGAGATCAGCTGCCCGTCGGCCGCGACGATGCGGATATTGGCCGCCCGGTCCGGCACCTTCCAGGTGTTGGCGGCGGGCAACTGCACGGCGTAGTAGATGACGATGGCGCCGACCGCCACCGCGCCCCAGATGCCGAGGATGAACAGCCACTTGATGGTCTTCCACAGCATCCGGCCGAGCGTCAGCGGCTCGCGCTTGCGGCCGCGGCGGCTCTTCGCCGGCTTCGCCTTGCCGCGCTGCGGCCGGGCGCGCGGGGCGCGCTCCTCCTCGACCTGGATCGAATCCAAGTCGTCGAATCCGGGCTCGAGGCGGGCGCCACGGGCCTGCTTCTTCGCCGGCGCCTTGCGGGCGCGGCCCTTCTTGGGCTGGGCGCCGACGCGATCGTCCGGCGAAATCTGGAAGTCCATGAACAGGGCCCCGGGATTCTTCTTGCGCATGGCGTGGTCCGCTGCAGCCCTCCTCGGGGGACAGCACGGACGCGACAGGCAATCCGACCGTCACGCCGATGCCCCTTCAAATACGGGCGTGAGGCCGGCGCGGTCCCTCTGGCTATCGAAGTTAATTGTGGCCGGTTTATGTGGGTTTAAACAGCATCGGCAGGCTTGTGGCGGACGGGTTACGGAGTGGATTAGCCGAGCCCCACGCGCTACATCTCTGGGCTAGCCCTTGCGGCAAGGCTTCGTCAAGGCTCGCGGTCCTACGATAGGCTGCGAGATTGGTGGGGACAGATCCATCGTGGCGAGTTTCAGCAGATTCGTGGTCGCGGCGGCATTGGCCGGCCTGCTGTTCCTTGCAGGCTGGTTCGGCGTCTTCGCCTCGCTCGATCGGCTACTGGGCGACCTGCGCTTCACCGCGCTGAGCCGGCCGGCGAGCGGCGAACTGGTGTTCGTCGAGATCGACAGCAGCAGTCTCGTCGAAGTGGGCGTCTGGCCGTGGCCGCGCCAGGTGCATGCCGAGATCCTCGACCGGCTGCTCGACCTCGGCGCCCGCGACGTTGCCTTCGACATCGATTTTTCCACCCATTCCACGGCGGACGGCGATAAGGCGCTGGCCGCTGCGCTCGCCCGCGCCGGCGGCTTCACCTACCTGGCGAGCTTCGAGCAGCCCGACGGGGCGGCGGGGCGGGTGGTGCTCAGCCGGCCGATCCCCGAATTCCTCGCCGAGGCGACGCCGGTGCTGGTCAACGTGCAGGCCGACCGCCAGGGCATGGTGGACCGGGTCACCGGCGGCATCGTCACCAATACCGGTCCGGTCCTGTCGCTCGCCGGCGCGCTGGCGGGTGACCGCGCGCCGCGCGGCGACATCGTCATCGACTACGGCATCGACCTCAGGACCATCGACCGCATTTCGGTGGCGTCGCTGCTCGACGGCTCGGTCGGGCCGCAGCGCATCCGCGGCAAGCAGGTGATCGTCGGCGCCAGCGCGCTGGAGTTGCGCGACATCTTCGTCGTGCCGCGTTTCGGCCGCTTGCCGGGGCCGCTGCTGCAGGCCGGGGCGGCGGAGTCGCTGAAGGCCGGACGGGTGCTCGAGGACTGGGCCGGCTGGCCCGGCCTCGGCGGGGCGCTACTGCTGGCGCTGGCCTTCTCGCTGCCGGCGCGGCGGCCGGGACTCGGCGGCGCAGCACTGCATCACCGCCGGCGCCATGATCGTCGCCGAACTGGCCGCCCTCGCCGCCTACGGGCTCGGCGGCGTCCTCGTGGATACGGGCGCTTTCCAGGTGACCGCCCTGGGGCTCCTGGCGCTTCGCACGGCGCAGGCGTTCTGGACCGAGTATGGCGCGAGGCGACGGGCCCAGGCGCGGCTCGCCTACCTGGCGCGGCACGACGAGGTCACCGGCCTCAAGTCGCGGCGCGGGATGATCGAGGCGCTGCGCCCGGGAAAGGGGCCGCAGACCGTGCTCGCCATCGGTCTCCTCCGGCTCGACCTGGTGCGGGGCGCGCTCGGGCAGGGCGTGCATGGTGCGGCGCTGCGGCAGGTCGGCGAGCGTATCGTCGGTCTCGGACTGGGCGAAGTCGGGCAGGTCGGCGAGGATGTGTTGGCGCTCGGCCTCAAGCAGGAGTGCGACGAGGCGGAAATCCTCGGCTTGGAGGAGCAGATCAGCCGAGCGCTGCAGCCGGCGCTGAGCGTCGACGGCCACGTCATCAATGTCGATTGCGCCATCGGCGCGGCGACCGGGGATGCCGGGCCCGAGCACCTGATCGCCAGGGCGGAGCTTGCGCTGGCGCAGGCGAAGCTCAGGCCCGGCACGCCGCTGGTGCTGTTCGCGCCCGAGTTCGCCACCGAGATCGGCCGCCGCCGACGCATCGACCTGGGGCTGCGGCAGGCGCTGGCGGGGGACGGGCTGAGCCTGGTGTTCCAGCCGCAGGTGCGCCTCAGCAGCGGCGAGATCTGCGGCGTCGAGGCGCTGCTGCGCTGGTCCGACCCGGAACTGGGCGTCGTCTCGCCGGCCGAGTTCATCCCGCTGGCCGAGGAAACCGGGCTGATCGCGCCGCTCGGCGCCTTCGTGCTGGAGCAGGCCTGCCGCGAGGCGGCGCGCTGGAACTGGGACGGGCGGCTCGCCGTCAACGTCTCGGCGGCGCAGCTGCAGACTCGGCGACGTGGCGGCAGACGTCACGACGGCGCTGGCCCGCTCCGGCTTTCCCGCCGACCGGCTCGATATCGAGATCACCGAGAGCCTCCTCGCCGATCGCTCCGGCCGGCTCGAGGCGCTGATCGTGGCGCTGCGGACGCGCGGCGTCGGCGTCGCCATCGACGATTTCGGCACCGGCTATTCGGCGCTCAGCTACCTGAGCGGCTTCACCTTCGACAAGCTGAAGATCGACCAGAGCTTCGTGCACGGGCTTGCGCCCGGCTCGGCGCAGGCCAAGGTGGTCGCCTCGATCGTCGAACTCGCCCATTCGCTCGGCAAGGCCACCGTGGCCGAGGGCATCGAGACCGAGGAGCAGCGCGAGCTGCTGCTGCAGATGGGCTGCGAGATCGGGCAGGGCTACCTCTTCGGCCGGCCGGTCCCCGGGCAGCGAGATCGAGCAGCTGCTGCGCCGGCGCCGAGCGCGTGGCGGTGTAGGGCGTCCTCGGAAAAACCTGCAATTTGCCGGCCGCCGTTCACCCGGCATTGAGGCAAACCTCAGCTGCTGCAAGACGTTAAGGCTTGCGCAACTAGGCCTCTTCACGTTGTGGCGACCAGCGAGGCGTCACGCTGTCGGGAAGGTTTGGGGGAGGGCAGCATGCCCATTCGTTTGCTTCTTGGCCTGGTGATCGCCGGGCTCTTGTTCACGATCGTGCCCGCGGCGGCCGACGACTGGGTCGCGGCGAAGCTGCGCGGCCGGGTGCTGCAACTGGTGGGCGCCGAGTGGCAGCCGCTGGCGCGTGGCGACGTCGTCTCCGACGATCGCGTCATCCGCACGCTCGCGAGCGGCCGGGTCGACTTCGAGCGCGGTGCGGAGGTGATCTCCATGGGCGGGCGACACCGAGATCCGCATCCGCGACCGCGCCGGCCAGCGCTTCACCACGGTGGAGCAGCATTTCGGCCAGGTGACGATCGAGGCCGAGGCCCGCAACGTCAGGCACTTCGCGGTCGAGACCCCGTTCCTCGCGGCCGTGGTCAAGGGCACCCGCTTCGTCGTCCGCGCCAACAAGACCTCGGCCAACGTCGAGGTGCTGCGCGGGCGGGTCGAGGTGGAGAGCCACGTCACCGAGTTCGACGACGCGTCGTGTCCGCCGGCCAGACCGCGACCGTCGATCCGGCCCGCGAACTGCGAAGTCAGCGGCAAGGGCGAGCTGCCGCCGGTCATCGGCGCCGACGGCCGGGTCGTCGGGGCCGGTGCCGCAGGCTCGCGGCGCAGGCCGGCAATCCCGGCAACGCCACCGACGGGCTCCGAACGACCGTCGGCAAGGTCACCAACGCACTCGGCGAGACGGTGGGAGGAGTGGCCCAGGGCCTCGGTAACACGGTTGGCGGCGTGACCCAGGGCGTCGGCCACACCGTTGGCGGCGTCGTCCAGGGCGTCGGAAACACGGTCGGTGCCGTCACGGGCGCGGTGCTTCCCTCGGGCGGCAACAGCGGTCCCAGCGGCAATGGCGGCAATAGCGGCACCCGGCGGAAACAGCGGCTACAGCGGCAACAGCGGGCCTGGCGGCGGGATCGTCTCCGAGGTCGTCGCGCCAGTCACCGGCCTCGTCGGCGGGCTGCTGCGCTGAGAGAAAATATACCTGCCGCCGCGGTCCACCGCTGCGGCGCAATCCTGCCCCGGCTTGACAAGTGGTAAAATCGCCC
>CAVPUP010000006.1:0-150000 GCA_963708965.1 uncultured Alphaproteobacteria bacterium
GGCCGGCATGGTACTTACCTGGGTCTGATCGCCGCAGGACCCCGCCATGGCCGACCAGGCATCCGCCGACCTCTTCCTGCCTGCACACAAGAAGCAGTGGTTCCGCAATGACCGTTTCGGGATGTTCATTCACTGGGGGCTCTACTCGCGGCCGGCGCGCCATGAGTGGGTGAAGAACCGCGAGGAGATCGACGACCCGGGCTATCAGAAGTATTTCGAGCACTTCGATCCCGACCTCTACGATCCCAAAGAATGGGCTCGTCGCGCGCAAGCCGCCGGCATGAAATATGTAGTGCTGACCACCAAGCACCATGAGGGTTTTTGCCTCTGGGATAGCAAGGCGACGGACTACAAGGCCACCAACACGCCCTACGGCAAGGATCTGCTCGGGCCGTTCGTCGAGGCGTTTCGCGCCGAGGGCCTCAAGATCGGCTTCTACTACTCGCTGATCGACTGGCATCATCCGGATTTCCCGATCGATGTGTACCATCCGCTGCGCAACCGGGAGAATGCGGCCGCTGAATGTCGGGCGCGATGTGGGAAGTATGCCGCCTACATGCGCGAGCAGGTCACCGAGCTGCTCACGGGCTTCGGCAAGATCGACGTCATCTGGTTCGATTTCAGCTACCCGGGCCGGACTTACAAGGACCTGCCGGGAAAGGGCGCGAACGACTGGCAGAGGCGAGCTGCTGACGCTGGTCGCCGGCTCGCGCCCGACATCATCGTCAACAACCGGCTCGATCTCATCGATGTCTCCGAGCATCTGCCGGACGTGACGACGCCCGAACAGTACACGCCGCGGACGGCGCCGATGATCAAGGGGCGGGAGCCGACTGGGAGGTGTGCCACACCTTCAGCGGCTCCTGGGGCTACCACCGCGACGAGACCACCTGGAAGAGCCCCGAGCAACTGATCCAGATTCTCATCGATAGCGTGTCGCTCGGCGGCAACCTGCTGATGAATGTCGGGCCGACGGCGCGCGGCACGTTCGACAGGCGCGCCATGATGCGCTCGAGGTCTATGGCGAATGGCTGCGGCTCCATGGGCGGGCCATTTACGGGGCGACACGCTCGAGTTTTGCGGCGCCGCGCGACTGCCGGCTCACCCAGCGCGGCGACCGGCTTTACGTGCACATTTTCAATTGGCCGTTCCGGCACCTCCACTTCGATGGGCTGGGGGGCAAGGTCAAATATGCGCAGCTGCTGCACGATGCCAGCGAAGTGCATTGGATCGATCCGAGAGGCGAGGTCGACAGCAATGTCGGTTTCCAGGTCGGGGACAACACGCTGACCCTCGAGCTGCCGGTGAGGAAACCCGAAATCGTGGTGCCGGTGGTCGAGCTCATTCTCAAGGACGCCTGACATGACCTCCGGCCCGACCAGCATCCGCCAAAAGCGCATCACCCTTCTGGCCGCTCGGCTGGGACCACCAAGCAACCTGCCTCCGGGTTTTCGCTGGCAGCAGCCCATGCCCGAACTGGCCGACGCCGCCCAATCTGGGGCTGACGGAAGAGGAAAGCGCCCACGGCTTCAACTGGGGCGAGGACTTGATCCTGCCCTACCAGGTCTCGGACGACTACGACCGCGAACGGGTGCCGACGAACTCGACTGTATCGTGATCGACAACGGGTGGCTCCGCGCCGTGGTCGCGCCGTCGCTGGGGCGGCAGGCTGCTCGAGCTCAAGGACCTCGCAACCGGGCGCGACCTGGTGTTCCGCAACCCGGTGTTCCAGCCGGCGAACCTCGCGGCCCTCAATGCCTGGTTCTCGGGCGGCATCGAGTGGAACGGTCTGGTGCCGGGGCATACGCCATTCACCTGCGCGCCGGTCTTCGCCGGGGTTCGGGAGACGCCCCAGGGGCCGATCCTCAGGCTCTATGAGTTCGGCCGGATCGTCGAGGCGACGTGGCAGGTCGATTTGTTCATGCCGGCCGGCTCGGCGCAGCTTTTCGCCCACGGCCGGATCGTCAACCCGTCCGATGCCGAGCGGCTTGCCTATTGGTGGACCAACGTCGCGGCACCGATGGAAGACGGCACGCGCGTGCTGAGCCCGGCCGAGTATTCGGTCGAGCACATCTGGCCGGGAAACAACCTGGGACGCTGCGACTTTTCGCGGGCCAACGATCCGTCCTATCCGGACAACTGGGAGAACGCGACCTCGGTGTTCTTCCGCGCGCCCGCCGCGCCGCGGCTGTTCATCGCCTCGGTGGACCGCGCGGGCTATGGCCTGATGCAGACCAGCACGGCTCAGATGCAGGGCAGGAAGTTCTTCTATTTCGGCAGCGCGCCGGGCGGCCAGAACTGGATGGACTACCTCTCCAGTCCGGGCGAGGGGAAGTATCTCGAGATCCAGAGCGGGATCGCGCCCACGCAGAACCAGCGCTTCGCGCTGGCGCCGCATGAGGAGCGGGAGTGGACCGAAGTGTTCATGCCGATCCAACTCGATGCGGCGCGGGCGCATGACGGGGATTATGGAGTGGCGGCTTCACATGCCGCCGTCAGGTTGGACGAAGCCGTTCCCGCCGCGGAACTGGAGCGGGTGGGTGCGTTCCTCGCCGAAGAGGCGCGGCTGCCGCTCACCACCCGCTGGTCTGCGGGGGAACCCTGGGGGATGCGGCAGGAACGGCTGCTGCACCGCAAGCTGGCGGCGGGGCTCGACTTCGACCTGGAGCCGAGCGGCGATTTCTGGGATGACATCGCCGCGGGCGGCGCGGTGAGTGCGGAAAACTTCGATGCACTGCCGCGCGGCGTTGCCGTCTCGGACCTCTGGGTCGAGCGGCTGAACGCCAGCGCGGCTGCAGAGGGCATGTCGTGGATCCACGCCCTGATGCTGGCGGTCGCGGCGCTCGATCGGGGCGATCGCGGCGTCGCACGCCAGCACACGATGCAGTCGCTATCGCTCCGGCCGAGCTGGCTAGGCTACCGGCTCGAGGCGCTGCTCAGCGAGGAGATCGATGCCGCCATCGCCAGCTATGCCAGGGCCTGGGGCATGGGCGATGCGCCGCCCGAGCTGGCCGTCGAGATCGCGCAGTTCCTGATGGCCGCCGAGCGGCCGGCTGAGCTCAGGAAGTTCGTCGCGGCGCTGCCCGCCGACATCGGCGACAATGAGCGGATACTCCTTGCCCGCGCCGTGGTGGCGGCAGACGAGGAGGATTTCGATGCGCTCGAAACGGGCTGTTGCTGAGCCGGCAGTTCGCCACCATCCGCGAGGGCGAGACACTGCTGTCGGACCTGTGGATACGGTTGCGGCGCGGACGGCTGGCCGCGGTGTTGGGCCGGGCGCCGAACAGGGATGAGGTGAACGCCGATCTCATGGCGCATCCATTGCCGCGGACGCTGGACCTGCGCATGCACGTGCTGGAGGAGAGCTGAGGGCTCAAGTAGCACATCGGCCGAGGGGCCTACCTCTCCCCTTAGACACTCGCTCTCGCAGCGTGCTCCGCAATCGATGCGATGATCCGCTGCACCATCGCCTCTTCGACGCTCACATTCGCGCTGCGCAACGCCAACACGACGGCGCCCACGGAGCCATCCTTCACCAGCCGGATATCCGGTGTCTGTCCCGCGCCGCGGATGATCTCGCTGATGGCACCCGGCAGGCCGGTGAGATGCGCGATGACGCCGCCGCCGAGGCCCACCGGTCCAGGCATGCCGGGGTCGAACACCATGCCAAAGTCCTGCAGCAGGTAGCGCTCGGCCTCGGCGAGCAGCCGGGCGGCCACCGGGTCGGTGCGGTTGGCGATCACCAGCGGCGCAAAGCGCGCTAGCTCAATCGGCCGCATGGCGTAGATGGCGTCGATGAGGCGGCGAAGCGGGTCCGGCCGACTGTCCCGCCCGCGTTCGTCAGAAAACGGGATATCGAGTGAAGCCAGAAGCGCGCGGGTCAATGCCGTCCTTTCGCCGCGGCTTTCGATATCGGCAGTGACCGCCCACGCCGCCTGGTGGCCCAGCCAGTAGCCGGAGCCGGCGTCGCCCAGCAGCCAGCCTGCCGCGTCGACCACGGCGTCGATCTCGCCATCGCGCAGGCGCACGGCGCCGGCGCCGGTGCCGCACACGACGCAGTAGCCGTCGGTGGAGGAGGTGACGGACGCCAGCATCGCCTGCAGGTCGCCGGTGAAGAGCAGCGGACCGGCAAGGCCCAGCCGGGCGAGGCCTGCTTCGAGCTGCGCCTGTGCAACGTGGATCCGGGGACCCGCCATGGCGATGAGGGCGAGTTCGATCCTCGGCGATTGCAGGCCGGCACCTTCGATCGCCGCCTGCGCGGCGGCGACGATCGCGGCGGCCGCGAGGTCCGGTGGGTTAGAGCCGGGATTGCCACCGCGGTTGCGGCCCTGGCCCAGGCAGGTTCCGGCGTGATCGACGAGCGTGGCACGCGAGGTGGAGCCGCCTACGTCGATGGCGAGCAAGGCTGTTTTCATTCGCTACCGGACCGCTTGCAAAGGGCTGCCGTCGTGGGTAAGAATTGTTTTCAACGATAGGTCGCAAGTTCTGATAGCGATTTTCAAGGCATCGGCTGTAGCATAGATGACCGCCCTGGCAAAGACGTTCAGAGTGCTGGACCGCATCGAGACCTACCAGTCTCAGATGCCGGGGACGATGGCAAGATCGCGGCGCTGCTCGGGAAGATCCGAAGGCGCCGTTGACCCTCTCGATCACCGAACTCGCCGAGCGCGCCGGAACCTCACCGGCCAGTGTCACCCGCTTCTGCCGCATGCTCGGCTTCGACGGCTACTCGCAGTTGCGCGTCGACATTGCCGAGGATGTTGGCCGCGGCGGGGCCAAGGCCGCCTGGATCGCCGATATCGGCCGCTCCTTCGGCCCCGATGATCCCCCGGACGGCATCCGGAACACCCTGCTCAACACGCATGTGCTGTCGCTGCAGCGCACCGCAAGCCTGCTCGACCTCGAGACGGCGATCCGGGTCGCGGCGGCCATCGTCAAGGCGCGCCAACTCGACGTCTATGGGGTAGGGGGCAGTGCCCTGACGGCGCTGGAGACGGAGGCGCGGCTCTACCGGATCGGCATCAACGTCCACACCTGGGCCGAGGTCCACAATGGGCTCACCAGCGCCGCCATCCTTGACGAGCAGTGCGTCGCCATCGGCATCTCCAACACCGGCCGCACCGACGAGACGATCCAGATGCTGACGGTCGCCAAGGGCACCGGCGCCCACACGGTGGCGATCACCGGCAACCCGGATTCGCCGCTGGCGCGACTGGCGGACGACGTACTGATCGCCACCTCGCCCGACGGCTACCTGCAGCCGGCCGACCTCTCGGCCCGGCACTGCCAGTTGTTCGTCGTCGACCTGCTCTACCTGCTCATCGCCCAGTCGAACTTCGAGCGCACGACGCGCCTGCTCGCCGCTTCCGGCGCAGCCGTGGCACCGCGCCGCCGTCCGATGCGCGGCGCACCCCAGACTGCCTCGCCACGACCCAGATCAAACCGAACCGAGTGAAGATGACCGACCTGACCAAGCAGTTCCATACCGAAGTCGCGACGCGCCTTGCCAAGCTGGCGTCCGACAACCAGGCGATCGACGACGCGATTGCGCTGGTCGCCGACGCGGTTGCGGCAGGTGGCGTGATCCAGGCCTTCGGCACCGGTCACTCGGAAGCCTTCGCCATGGAGATCGCCGGCCGCGCCGGCGGGCTGATCGCCGCCAACCGGATCCCGCTGCGCGCCCTGGTGCTGCGCGGCGGCGAGGATGTCTCGATCCTCGGCGGCGCCGCACTCGAGCGCGATCCGAGCGTCGCCGAGAAGCTCCTCGCGCTGTTCGAGATCGACCGGAACGACGTCTTCATCATCGCCTCGAACTCGGGCGTGAACGGCTCGATCGTCGGCCTCGCACTCGCCGCCAAGGCACGTGGCCACAAGGTGATCGCAGTGACGAGCTTCGACCACACCGCGAAAGTTACGCCCAAGCATCCGAGCGGCAAGCGGCTCAAGGAAGTGGCCGATATCGCCATCGACAACCTTGCTCCATTCGGCGACAGTACGCTTGAACTGGAGGGTGGCATGGGGGTGGGTGCAGTCTCGTCAATTACCGCGGCATTCATTGCTCAGCGCATCACCATCGGTGTGGCTGAGGCGCTGCAGCAGCGCGGCAAGAAGCCGCCGCTCTACATCTCGGCAAATATGCCCGGGGGCGATGAGCACAATCGCGCTCTCGAAGATCTTTACGGCAAGCGTATCCGCGGGGAATCCTGAGGGATTGCGACGCGCTTGACGTGGGGTTCAACGACTAAATGCTTGGAGAAGGGAAGAAACCAAATGTTCAAGAAGACCATCGACCGTCGCGCATTCCTGCGCGGCACGACAGCCCTCGCGGCGGTTGCGCCGTTCGGCGGGCTGCTGGGCTCGACCAGCGCCTTCGCGCAGGACGCGGCCAACCCGTTTGGCTTGGCCGACGGCTCGACTGTTGACGCCGTGATCTTCAACGGCGGCTACGGCATCGACTATGTCGAGTTCGCTGCCAACCTGATGCAGAAGAACCACCCGAACGTCACCGTGAAGGTGTCGCCCTCGACCCAGATCGCCCAGGAATTGCAGCCGCGCTTCCTCGGCGGCAACCCGCCGGACCTGATCGACAACTCCGGCGCCCAGTCCATCGGGTTCTCGGCCATCCTGGACCAGCTCGAGGACATGAACTCGGTGCTCGATGCCCCGAGCCTCGAAGGCGTCAAGATCCGCGACACCCTGGTGGGCGGCGTCGAGAAGCCCGGCACCTTCGGCGACAAGTTCATCGCGCTGAACTACGTGATGACCGTCTACGGCATCTGGTACTCGGCGCAGCTGTTCGAGGACAATGGCTGGACCCCGCCGACCACCTGGGCCGAAGCCATCGAGCTGGGCAAGAAGGCCAAGGAGAAGGGCCTTTACCTCTTCGGCTGGGGCAAGGAAGCCGCCACCTACTACCGCACCACCGCGGTCGCCTCGGCGATCAAGGCGGGCGGCGACGAGGTGCGTCTCGCCGTCGACAACTTCACTCCGGGCTTCTGGTCGCACCCGGCGTTCCAGTCGGTGTTCAACTCGCTGCATGAGATCATCCAGGGCGGCATGATGAAGCCGGGCGGGTCGGGCACCCAGTTCACCGCCGCGCAGGCGCAGTGGTCGAATGACCAGTCGTTCCTGCTCTACCCCTCGGGCTCGTGGATCGAGAACGAGATGAAGCCGGCGACCAAGGAAGGCTTCCGGATGACCGGCATGCCGGAGCTGTCGATCGACGAGAACGACAAGCTGCCCAAGACCGCTCTCCACGCCACGGCCGGCGAGCCCTTCATCATCCCGCTCGGCGCCCTCAACCTTGCCGGCGGCAAGGAACTGCTCCGCACGATGCTGTCGAAGGAAGCCGCGTCGAACTTCGCCAAGACCAAGCTCGCGCCGACCATCGTCAAGGACACCGTGCCGGCCGACGGCTTCGGTTCGACCGCGCTGGTCTCCCAGAGCAAGCTCCTGGCCGATGCCGGCACCGACGTGTTCACCTGGAACGCGTTCGACCTCTACGGCACGAACCAGGACGAGCTCGTCGTCTGGAACAGCTTCCTTGACGGCAAGATGGACGTGGCGGCCTTCACCGCCGCGCTCGAGGCAATCACCAGCGCCGTCTACAACGACGCTTCGGTCGAGAAGGTCGTCGTGAAGTGATGGAAGGCACGATGGCGAGAGCACCGGTCGCTGGGCGCCGGTGGAAGCTGCCGAGCTTCGACAATGCCAGCTTCATGCTGGTGTTCCTCGGGCTCCCGCTGGCTATCTACGTGATCTTCGTGATCTCGCCATTCGTGCAGGCCTTCTACTACTCGATGACCGACTGGTCGGGCTTCTCGAAGAACATGAACTTCGTGGGGCTCGCCAACTATTTCGCACTGGCGCAGGACCCGGTCTTCACCAAGGCTGTGTACAACAGCATCGTGCTGGTCGTGGTCCTGCCACCGCTCGTCATCATCCTGGCGCTGACGCTGGCGACGCTGGTCACCGTCGGCGGGGGGACCCAGGGACAGATCCGCGGGCTCCGCCATGCGGGCATCTACCGCGTCATCTCCTTCTTCCCCTACACCGTCCCGGCGATCATCATCGGCATCCTCTGGGCGCAGATGTATGACCCCTCGAACGGCTTGCTGAACGGCATCCTGACGCTGCTCGGCTTCGATTTCTTCAAGTCCTTCGCCTGGCTCGGGGACGAGCGCACCGCGATGGGCGCCTCGATCTTCGTGATCGCCTGGTCGATGGTCGGCTTCTACATGGTGCTGTTCGTCGCGGCCATCAAAGGCATCCCGTCGGAGGTCTACGAGGCTGCGCGCGTCGACGGCGCGGGCCGCTTCCGCACCGCGATCAGCGTCACCGTGCCGATGATCCGCGACACGATCCGCACCGCCTATATCTATCTCGGCATCCTCGCGCTCGACGCCTTCGTCTACATGCAGGCGCTCAACCCGAGCGGCGGTCCGGCCAACTCGACCGTGGTGATCTCGCAGCACCTGCTGAACACCGCCTTCAAGAAGGGCAAGTTCGGCTACGCCACCTCGATGGGCGCGACGCTGGCCATCATCACGCTGGTGTTCGCGGCGCTGGTCTTCCTCGTCTTCTACCTGACCGAGAACCGGCCGCGGAAAGCGAGGCCGGCTCCGATCGCCGCCAGCCCGGCCCCGGTGAAGACCGCGGTGGTGCCGCCGCCGGCGCGGCCCAGGGCTGCAGCCGCCGCGACCGTGCCGCAGGTCACCCGCGCCGCGCCGCGCCCGACCATCTGGACCGACAAGACCGTCGCCACCATCTCGCACGTGGCGCTCATCGCCTGGGTGGTGATCATCTGCGCGCCGCTGCTTTGGGTGCTGATGTCGTCGTTCAAGACGACGGCGCAGATCTTCCAGTCGCCGTTCTCGCTGCCCACGAGCTTCAATCTCGACAACTACGTCTCGGCCTGGACCACGGCCAGCATCGGCACCTATTTCTTCAACACGGTGATCGTCGTCGGCGCCGCGCTGGTCATCGTCATGCTGCTGGGGGCCATGTGCGCCTATGTGCTGGCGCGCTACGAGTTCAACGGCAACAAGGTGATCTACTACCTGATGCTGGCGGGCCTCACCTTCCCGATCTTCCTCGCCGTGGTGCCGCTGTTCCAGACGCTGCGCGGCTTCGGGCTGCTCAACACCTTCCCCGGCCTGATCCTCACCTACGTGGCCTTCGCGCTGCCGTTCACGGTGTTCTTCCTCTATGCGTTCTTCCGGACGCTGCCGCAGGAGATCGCCGAGGCGGCGGCCATCGACGGCGCCGGCCATTGGCGCATCTTCTTCACCATCATGCTGCCGATGGCGAAGCCCGGCCTTGCTTCGGTGGCGATCTTCAACTTCCTCGGCCTGTGGAACCAGTTCCTGCTGCCGATCGCGCTCAACACCAACAACGCGAACTACGTGCTGTCGCAGGGCATGGCCTCCTTCGCCTCGCAGGCCGGCTACGCGGTCAACTTCGGCGCCCTGTTCGCGGCCGTGGTGATCACGGTGCTGCCGGTGCTGGTCACCTACATCATCTTCCAGCGCCAGCTGCAGGGCTCGGTGTCGTCCGGCTTGCTGAAGTAGAGCGGGCAGGGCGGTCAGCGCACCAATCACGCCGCCACCGCGGGCCGAGCCATCTCAGGATGGATTCCGGCCTGCGCCGGAATGACATCGTGGGGGTGGAGTCATCGGGGCAGCATCATGCATCCGACGGTCCCGGGACCTCGGAGGTTTCAAAGAACGAAGCGGGGCCGGCGAGGCATTGGCCCCACGCGGGTAGTCCGCAATTGTAACGAGGCTTCCACCTCGCCGGCCGGCCGGGGTTTTGGGCGTATGGCACGAGGGCCCGGGCGCATCCCGTGCCGCATCGCGAGGATCGGAGGGTCTTGGCAGGCAGCGACCCCTTCGGTCCGTCCCGGCTGCCTCTTCCCGCTGCCCTTGCCCGGCAGCTCCCGATCCCTGGTGGAGCGGGCATCGCTCCACCGTCGCGTTCTGTAGCGGCGTCCCCGGCGAACCGGATCGCTCCGCTCGTGCTTTCGGCCTGAGGACGGCGACCCGCCACCCACCCGGTCTCCCCCGCACCAACCACTCGTCATGATCTCGCTTCGGTGCGGCGGATGGGGGGAGGATAGGGGGAGGTTGGGGATGGGGGGATAAGTTTGGGTGCTGTGCCAGGAGGCCTCATCCTGAACTTGTCGAAGGATTGGCGACAACTGGGCACGGCGTTATTCCCGCGAAAGCGGGAATCTCGGTTTCACCCCCCAAACAGAGATCCCCGCCTTCGCGGTGATGACACGGTGTAGGAAGGGCGAATTGGTGGGTGGCGCGCGCCGACGCTGCTGCGGTTTGCGGCAGACGTCGTCGAGAGCTATTTCGAGTAATTTTGAACATAGGTGCGGGCGAGCACCTGCTGCTCGCCCCTGTTCTTTGCTATGCACTGGGCCTAAATGGCACGAAGACTAGGCCTTGGCGAGCGATCGGGCGTTTGGGCGGCTCCGGTGAGACCGAACAGCAAGCTCTCCACCTCATCGTGAGGCATCGCAAGATGATGCGCAATATGCGCTTTAGTAAGGCCGTCTTTCCAGATCTCTGAAAGTACCATTCGCCAAACAACAGAACGTTCTGCAGGAAGTGCATTTGGTTCAGTTGTGCGATACTGCCGATTGACTTGGATGTACTGCCATTCAGTGATTAGGCCAAGTTTATGCAGTCGATAAGCAAGCGCAACTGCTGCAACTCCCCAGCGACGCTTAGCACTTACGATATTGGAGACTGATCCATACCGCGGCGCGTGGGAGACCACGTCGGCTTCAGGCATCAAAAAACTCGAAGCAAAGGCATTAGCCTCCATCTCGACTGAACGATCTCTTTGGGCGCCCCCGTGCTTGTGTAGGATCAGGTGCCCAAGTTCATGAGCGGCATCAAAACGGCTGCGCTCAGAAGATTTCATTGTGTTTAGAAAGACATAAGGCTCTTCACGGCGCCAGCAGGAAAACGCGTCAACATTCTTGGTTCGCTCCGCCAATGAGAAAACACGAACACCCTTGGCCTCCAATAGCGCAACCATGTTGCCAATGGGCTTCTCGCCAATCGCCCAGTGTTGACGAAGTGCCCTTGCCCCGGCCGCCGGGTCACGTTCATGCGCCAGATCAAGCAAGTCTGGAGCGGGAAGATCAAACCGAGCACGTACCCAGTCCATTATTCCGAAGGCAAGGGTTGCCGCTGCTAGTGCCGCATCGCGCTCGCGGGCCGAGATCGATGACATACTGCGAAAGCTGGCCAACTCCTGGGCCAGAAGATCACCATCATCTAGTTCGAAGAATGCAGAAGGGTAGTCAAGCGCTGACGCGAGGCCTTGGATTGTCTCCGGATCAGGCTCTTGAATGCCGTTGGCGATACGAGACAGCGTAACGGCAGCTATTCCCGCGCGTTCTGCGAGAAAATCTTGGCCGTATACTGGCGCCTTTTGCGCGCCAGTTCCAGCCGAACAGGATTGAACATCTGCCTACTTTCGGGCGATCTGCGGCGTCAGTTCGATCGGACCGTCGTCCGGAACGGTTCCATCGGTTCGTACGCTTTGCCATTCATCCTTCTGCAGGATGAAAATTCTTTCGATAAACGGCATGAAATTACCGTTCTCCAGTCCGCCGGAGAGCGATAACTCTGCTCGAACATCATCGCCATCGACCGATACACAAAAGAACCACATGCCGTTCTTGTGGTCTACCTCGATCCGCTCTCCTCCCATCTCCTCTTCGGCGAAAAGCAGCGCGCTGTCCTCGATGAACTCTGGCAGCGCCTGCGCCTTTTCCTGAGATTGCCATCGAAGTGTGGTGCTCTGAACACGCCAAGTCTACGGACTGATAAGCCACCATAATTTCGCGATCTGGATGCTTGGCCAGTTCAATATTGTCTCGCCGATGGCGTTGCCAACCGGCGCGCCGAAGAACTGCGCGAAGGCTGCGGGTACCGTAAATGTAGGCGAGTAGCCCAGCCGCGCTAAGCGGATCATCTTCCACCGCGTCGGCTCTTGCAGCTACGACTTCTCGCGCCACCTTTAGAAGGTCGGAGCGCTGCACCCCGAAGGTCGACGCCAGCTTGGCGTCGACCTTTGTGTCATCCAGATAGAGCTTGGGTAAGGCCAATCAGACTCACTCCTGTCGATAATTCTCTCGACCTCAATTGTGGTCGAGAAAATTATCGTCGTCAAGCGCGGCTCAGCTACACCCCGTCGTCGTCCCGCAGTCCTCGCACACCATGCAGTGGCCGCTCACCTTCATCCGCATCGAGTTGCAGTTGCTGCACTGGTCGCCCGTGTAGCCCTTCATCAGGGCCTGGGCGCGGAGCTGGCCGGCGTCCTGGCTGGGCCGGGGGGAGGGGATGGGGTCGAGTTCGGCGGCGTTGAGGGCTGGTTGGGGTCGGCTCGATCTTGAGGGCGGTCGCGGCCTTGAGCGCCGTGACCGTGCTGGTCTGCATCGACTGCGACCGGGTTGAAGCTCGCGGCGGTCAGGCCGCCGGGGACCAGCATCAGGTTCTGGTCCTTCACCTTGCCGCGGGTCATGCCGCGGGAGACGAGGTTCTGCGCCGGGACCGGGGCAGGGGCGCTGGCCGGGCGGGCGGGCTGGTCCTCGGCGACGCCCTTGCCGAGCGAGGTCGAGCCGGCGTCCGGGTGGACATGGGCCAGGTCGTCGCGGTCGAGATAGGAGACGGCGAGCTCGCGGAAGATGTAGTCGAGGATCGAGGTGGCGTTCTTGATCCGGTCGTTGCCCATGACCATGCCGGCCGGCTCGAAGCGGGTGAAGGTGAAGGCCTCGACATATTCGTCGAGCGGCACGCCGTATTGCAGGCCGAGCGAGATGGCGATGGCGAAATTGTTCATCATGGCGCGGAAGGCGGCGCCTTCCTTGTGCATGTCGATGAAGATCTCGCCGAGCCGGCCGTCGTCGTATTCGCCGGTGCGCAGATAGACCTTGTGGCCGCCGACGATCGCCTTCTGGGTGTAGCCCTTGCGGCGGTCCGGCAGCTTCTCGCGCTCGCGGATGACGCGCTCGACGATCCGCTCGACGATCTTCTCGGCGATCTGCGGCACGCGCGGCCATCTGGCTCGCGGCGAGCAGGGCCTCGACCTGCGTCCTCGTCCTCGTCCTCCTCGTCGGCGATGAGCGAGGCGTTGAGCGGCTGCGAAGCTTGGAGCCGTCGCGGTAGAGCGCGTTGGCCTTGAGCGCCAGCCGCCAGGACAGCATGTAGGCTTTCTTGCAGTCCTCGACGGTCGCGTCGTTCGGCATGTTGATGGTCTTGGAGATGGCGCCCGAGATGAACGGCTGCGCCGCCGCCATCATCCGGATGTGGCTCTCGACCGAGAGGTAGCGCTTGCCGATCTTGCCGCACGGGTTGGCGCAGTCGAACACCGGCAGGTGCTCGTCCTTGAGGAACGGCGCGCCCTCGAGCGTCATGGCGCCGCAGACATGGATGTTGGCGGCCTCGATGTCCTTCTTGCGAGAAGCCGAGGAAGGCGAGGAGGTCGAAGCTCGATGTCGGCGAGCTGCTCGTCGGTGACGCCGAGGCTCTTGAGGAAATCGTCGCCCAGCGTCCACTGGTTGAAGATGAACTTGATGTCGAAGGCCGACTTGGTCGCGGCGTTGAGCGCGGCGATCTTGTCGTCGGTGAAGCCCTTGGCGCGCGAGCGTCGCCGGGTTGATGCCGGGCGCCTGGTCGAGGGTGCCGTGGCCGACCGCATAGGCCTCGATCTCGGCGATCTGGCTCTCGCGAGTAGCCGAGCGTGCGCAGCGCCGGCGGCACGGCGTGGTTGATGATCTTGAAGTAGCCGCCGCCGGCGAGCTTCTTGAACTTCACCAGCGCGAAGTCGGGCTCGATGCCGGTGGTGTCGCAATCCATCACGAGGCCGATGGTGCCGGTCGGGGCGATCACCGAGACCTGCGCGTTGCGGTAGCCGTGCTTCTCGCCGAGCGCCAGCGCTTCGTCCCACACGGCCTTGGCGCGGGCGCGAGAGCGCGGCGTCCGTCGAGCGAGGCGTGGTCGAGCGGCACCGGGTTGATGCGAGAGGCCCTCGTAGCCCTCGGTCGTTGCCGTGCGCGGCGCGGCGATGGTTGCGGATGACGCGCAGCATGTGCGCGGCGTTGCGCTCGTAGTCGGCGAAGGCGCCGAGCTCGCCGGCCATCTCGGCCGAGGTCGCGTAGGCGACGCCGGTCATCACCGCGGTGATGGCGCCGGCAATGGCGCGGCCCTCGGCCGAGTCATAGGGAATGCCCGAGGTCATCAGCAGGCCGCCGATATTGGCGTAGCCGAGCCCGAGCGTGCGGTAGTCGAAGCTGCGCTCGGCGATGGCGCTTGCGACGGGAACTGCGCCATCATCACCGAGATCTCGAGGACGATGGTCCAGAGCCGGCAGGCGTGCTCGAAGGCGTCGACGTCGAACGAGCCGTCGGCGTTGCGGTAGGGCAGCAGGTTGACCGAGGCGAGGTTGCAGGCCGTGTCGTCGAGGAACATGTATTCCGAGCACGGATTCGACGCGACGATCGGGCCGGCGGCCGGGCAGGTGTGCCACTCGTTGATGGTGGTGTGGAACTGGATGCCCGGATCGGCCGAGGCCCAGGCGGCGTAGCCGATCTGCTCCCACAGGTCGCGCGCCTTGAGCGTCTTGGTCACCTTGCCGTTGGTGCGGCCGGTGAGGTTCCAGTCGCCATCGGTCTCGACGGCCTTGAGGAACTCGTCGGTGACGCGGACGGAGTTGTTGGAGTTCTGGCCCGAGACGGTGAGGTAGGCCTCGCTGTCCCAGTCGGTGTCGTAGACCGGGAACTCGATGTCGGTGTAGCCCTGGCGCGCGAACTGGATGACGCGCTGGATGTAGTTCTCGGGCACCAGCGCCTTCTTGGCGGCGCGGACCTCGCGCTTCAGCGCCGGGTTCTTGTTGACGTCGAAGCAGTCGTCGCCGGTGCCCTCGCAGTTGACGGCGGCCTTCATGATGGCCTTGAGGTGCTTGCGAGACGATCTTCGAGCCGGTGACGAGGGCGGCGACCTTCTGCTCCTCCTTCACCTTCCAGTTGATGTAGTCCTCGATGTCGGGGTGATCGATGTCGACCACCACCATCTTGGCGGCGCGGCGGGTGGTGCCGCCCGACTTGATGGCGCCCGCGGCGCGGTCGCCGATCTTGAGGAAGCTCATCAGGCCGGACGACTTGCCGCCGCCCGAGAGCTTCTCGCCTTCGCCGCGCAGCTTGCGAGAAGTTCGAGCCGGTGCCCGAGCCGTACTTGAACAGGCGCGCCTCGCGCACCCACAGGTCCATGATGCCGCCCTCGTTGACGAGGTCGTCGTCGACCGACTGGATGAAGCAGGCATGCGGCTGCGGATGCTCGTAGGCGCGACTTGGACTGCACGCAGCTTGTCGGTGAACGGGTCGACGTAGAAGTGGCCCTGGCCGGGGCCGTCGATGCCATAGGCCCAGTGCAGGCCGGTGTTGAACCATTGCGGCGAGTTCGGCGCGACCTTCTGGGTCGCGAGCATGAAGCGCGAGCTCGTCGAAGAAGGCGCGCGCGTCCTCCTCGGTGTCGAAATAGCCGCCCTTCCAGCCCCAGTAGGTCCAGGTGCCGGCGAGCCGGTCGAAGACCTGGCGGCTGTCGATTTCGGAGCCGTAGCGCTCGGCCTCGGGCAGAGCCTGGCGAGCGCCTTCTCGTCGGGGACCGAGCGCCAGAGCCAGGACGGGACGTCGTTCTCCTCGACCTTCTTCAGCACCTTGGCGACGCCGGCCTTGCGGAAATACTTCTGCGCGAGGATGTCGGCCGCGACCTGCGACCAGGTCGCCGGGACCTGCGATGTCCTCGAGCTTGAAGACGACCGAGCCGTCCGGATTGCGGATCTCGCTCGTGGTCGAGCGGAACTCGATCCCCGCATAGGCGCTCTCGTTGGCTTTCGGTGTACCGACGTTCGATGCGCATTCGCTGATGATTCCCCAAAAACAGCGGGCAGAAAAGCCCGCGAGCCGCCATTCGACGACTTCTGCCTATCCGTTGACGCTATCCAGTAGGCCGCTTGCGGCGGCCAATGAGCCCCGTTCGGGACCGCCGCCGGACTTGCGCCGGCGCTTGATCCCTGTACTCAGCCGCGCCGTCCGAACACGACAGCGCAACCCGTAAATGGTTGGCCCTTCTCTGCGAGTCGGTCAATGCCGACCTGTGTGACGCAGCCACAACCGGTAGTGGCATCTGGATCACCCGATGGCTAAATCCAGTGTGTCATATGTGGATTGCGGGGAAAAGTTTCCAGTACGATTCGGACGCCGGGAGGGTCAATTTTCGGTATCCAAGCGAGTTCCGAACGTAAGGAAAACAGGCCCAAACCGCAGGAAATCCGCCACTCTTTTGCCATGTTTAAGCGACGCTTGAAGATGAGAAACGGGTGACAGCCGGCGCGCCGATTCACGTGCAAAACCTGTCAAGCGCATTATTTCCGTCACAAGCGGCGTCCATAGCCAGCCCCTGGCACCCGGCGGGCACACCATATCTAGCCCACCCGCCGGCGCGGCCGTTTCCCCTAGGCGCGGGTGGCGACGCGTGCTAGAGGCGGGGCGCACGAGCGACAACGGACTGAAGGCATGGCACGCGACACGCGGGACGGGTTCAGCTGGAAGGAATTCCTGATCGAGATCTTCGCCTGGTGGCGGGGCAACACCTGGGGCACGCGGCTGTGGGTGGCGCTGCACGGCCAGTATGTGGGCAGCGACGAGTTCGGCAACCGCTACTATCGCTCGAAGCCCGGCTCGAAGCCCGGCCCGAACGGCTACGAGCGCCGCATGGTGATCTATGCCGGCGGTGCGGCCGAGCCCTCGACCATTCCGCCGGGTTGGAATGGCTGGATGCACTACCGCAGCCACGTGCCCCCGACCGAGCAGAGCTACGTGCCGCGGGAATGGGAGCGGGCGCCTGAGCCCAATCTCACGGGCACCCCGCTCGCCTATCGGCCGGATGGCAGCCTGCTGAACAAGGGCGAGCGGCCGCGGGTCACCGGCGACTACGACGCCTGGTCGCCCGAATAGCCACGTTCCCCCGGAAGTCCATGCCCATGGTCCGCAAGGGACTTGCCGCTGCTTCGCTCCTGAGCCTCCTCGTGACGCCCGTGTTGGCGGACACGATCGCCAACCCGGTCGCCGAGTTCTCCGGGCTCGACAAGATCACCGGCCGCATCACGAAGTTCGACGTCTATATCGACGAGACGGTGCAGTTCGGCGCGCTGCAGATCACCCCGCGCGCCTGCTACACGCGCCCGCCGACCGAGACGCAGCGGACCTCGGTGTTCGTCGAGGTCGACCAGGTGAGCCTCAAGGGCAGCGTGACGCGGATCTTCGTCGGCTGGATGTTCGCCGACAGCCCAGCCCTCAATGCCATCGACCATGCGGTCTATGACATCTGGCTGATCGACTGCAAGCAGAGCTCGGCGGTGCCGCCGCCCACGGCCGATAGCGCCGCTCCTTCGAGCGGCACTACGGCCCAAGGCGGCTGAACATCCGCAGCATCGACTGAGCATGGAAGGTGTCACCTTGACACCTGCTCATTGGCCGTATTTAACAGAGACGTTATTTAACGTACTCGCGAAATATGTCCGAAGATCGCCTCAGCTTGACCTTCTCCGCTCTCGCCGACCCGACCCGCCGGGCGATACTGGCGCGCCTGAGCCGGGGGGAGGCATCAGTGAGCGAACTGGCCGAGCCGTTCGAGATCTCGATGCCGGCTATTTCGCGGCACCTGAAGGTGCTGGAACATGCCGGGCTGGTGGCGCGGAGCCGCAACGCGCAATGGCGACCGGTGCAGCTTAGCGCGGCGCCGCTGGCCGAGGCGACTGGCTGGCTCGAGCGCTACCGGCGGCATTGGGAGGCCGATTTCGCCCGCATGGACGTCTATCTTGCCGAGATTCAGAAGGGGAACCCGGATGCGAAGCAGTAGTGCGACAGCCGAGCAGCGCGAGCTGGTGCTGGAGATCGACCGCAACTTCGAGGCGCCGCGCGAACTGATCTGGCGCCTATGGCGCGACCCCGAGCACATGGTACGCTGGCACGGTCCCGAAGGTTTTGCGCTGGTGGAGTGTGAGATCGACTTTCGGGTGGGCGGGAAATGGCGGCGCTGCATGAGCAACGGGCCGGGGCATGCTCACTGGATTTCCGGCGAGTATCTCGAGATCGTCGAGCCGAGCCGGCTGAGCTTCACCTACATCAATGCCTTCGACGGCTTCGAGACCGTGGTGACCATGGACTTCCTCGAAGCCGAGGGCGGCCGGACGCGCATGCTGTTCAGGCAGACACCGTTCATCAGCCGCGAGGAGCGCGACAGCCATGGCTGGGGCTGGAACAGCGGCTTCGACGTCTTCGATCGCTATGTGGCGCTGTTCATCGACGCGGATTGGCGGCCGAAAGGGCGGCCGCGCAGTGACGGCGTCGCCGAGGACATCATCGCCGCCCGGCAGCGGCAGCAGGAGGGAGAGAAGAAGGATGCTGACACTACCCAAGCTAGTGGAACGGCCGGCGCAACCCTACGTGGCGATCCGTGAGAAGGTAGCGATACCGTTCAACGAGACCGTTGACCGGGTGTTGCCTGAGCTGTTTGGGACGCTCAAGAGCAGGGGCATAGAAGGCTCAGGTCCCGTCTTCTTCAAGTACAACATCATCAAGATGCCGGAGTTGGAGGTCGAGTTCGCCGTGCCGGTGGCCACGCCTATGCCCGCCGATGGGCGGCTCATCGCCGGCGTGCTGCCGGCCGGACGCTATGCCCAGCTCACTTATTGGGGACCTTACGACAAGCTCGTGGACGTTACCGCCGTGCTGATCGGGTGGGCCAGGCAGTGCGGCATCGAATGGGACGTCAAGGAAGCGCCCGATGGCGACCACTTTGCTGCGCGCTTCGAGATCTACGAGAACGATCCATCCGAGGAACCCGACCCCAACAAGTGGGAGACGACCCTCGCCATCAAGGTGAGGGACTGAGCCATTCCGCGGCCCTCGGCATCCAGGTCGACTAGCGATCGATGGCGAAGTAATCACCCTGGTGCTTCAGGGCATGCGCGAGGCGGAGTTCGTAATCCTCGCGCGAAATCTCGATGCCGCCGAAGGTCCTCAGGTGGTCGGTGACGAACTGCGTGTCGAGCAGGCGGTAGCCGCCGGCCCTGAGGCGGAGCAGCAGGTTGGCCATGGCGATCTTCGAGCAATCGGTCTTGCGGTGGAACATCGATTCCCCGAAGAAGGCCGCGCCCAGCGACACGCCGTAGAGCCCCCCGACCAGGGCAGGGCCGTCCCACACCTCGACGGTGTGGACGATGCGGCGCTGGAACAGCGCGCCATAAAGGCGCCGGATCTCGTCATTGATCCAGGTCGTCTCCCGATCGGCCCCGAAACTCGCGCAACCTTCGATCACACCCTCGAAATCGGTATCGACTTTGACCTGGTAAGGATGGTTCCTCAGCGTCTTCCTGAGACTGCGCGAGATATGGAAATCGTCGAGCGGGATGATGCCGCGGTGCTGCGGGCTGACCCAGAACAGGTCCGGCGACGAGCCATCCTCGGCCATCGGGAAAATGCCGGCCTGGTAGGCCCGCACGATCAGTTCCGGAGTGAGCTCGATGGCGAAGGGATCGGTCTTGCGCGACATGCGCCGAATATGGGCCGCGCGGGGCTGCGGTACAACGGCCCGAGGGCTTGCGGGACGGTGCGCGCCGGGCAATTCTCCGAGATCGGGAACCAGCGATGAACAAGTGGCTGCTGCGCATCGCCATCGGGATTGCTCTCGTGGCAGGGCTCTACGTCCTCGTGGGCGGCATCGGTACCTCCGTGGCACTGAACTACCTGCTGACCCCGGGCAACGTCGACTGGAGCGGCAGCAAGGTTGTGCGCAAGCCCGTCGACCCCATGAACCTCGGCTACCACGGCGACCCCCGAACAGCGCTGAACCTGCCGTTCGAGACTATCACCTACCCGACGGAGCTCGGTGCCGCCGAGGCCTGGTTCGTGCCGGCCGCGAAGATGGACGGCCCCTGGGCGATCTACGTGCACGGCATCGGCGGCATCCGCGAGAACGGCTATCGCCAGCTCTCGATCCTGCATGAGGCGGGCATCCCGACGCTGATGATCACCTATCGCAACGACATCGGCGCGCCGGTCGACCATGGGGTGTTCAGCTTCGGCGTCAACGAATGGCACGACCTCGACGCGGCGGTGACCTGGGCGCTGGGGCAGGGGGCACGTGGGATCTTGCTGGTGGCGGACTCGATGGGAGGCGCCATCGTCGGCCAGTTCCTCATGCATTCGGAGCAGGCGGACAAGGTTGCGGCGCTCGCCCTTGACGCCCCGGCGCTCGATCTGCGGGAGGTGGTAGCCGACAAGCTCGGCGGACGGCTGCTGCCGTTCGCGAAGCCGCTGGCCGAGGCCGGAATCGGGTTCTTCGATCTCTACCGCGGCGCCGACCTGATCGATGCGGTGAGCTTCGATGCGGTGGCCGAGTTTCCCGGCCCGCTGTTCCTGGCGCATGGAGCCGCCGACACCCTGGTGCCGGTCGGCATCAGCGACCGGTTGGCGGCGGCGCGGACCGCGCCTACCGTCTATCTCCGGACCAATGCCGAGCACCTGAGGTCATACAAGGAGAACCCCGCGCGCTATCGCGAGGAGCTGCGGGGGTGGCTCGAAGGCCTAGCGACCGCGGCACCCCCGCTGCCGTAGCGGCTCAGGCCTTGTTGTCCTTGAGGTACTTTTCCAGCCAGTGGATGTCGTAGTCGCGCGGCGATGATGTCCGGCTCGCGGATCAGGCGCTGGAACAGGGGCAGGGTGGTCTTCACCCCGTCGACCACGAACTCGTCGATCGCGCGGCGCAGGCGCTGCAGGCACTCGGCGCGGGTGCGGCCGTAGACGATGAGCTTGCCGATCAGCGAGTCGTAGTAGGGCGGGATCGAGTAGCCCTGGTAGACCGCGCAATCGACGCGCACGCCCACGCCGCCGGCCGGGTGGTAGAACTGGATCTTGCCGGGCGAGGGGGCGAAGGTCTGCGGGTCCTCGGCGTTGATGCGCACTTCGATGGCGTGGCCGTTGAACTGGATCTGCTCCTGCTTGAGCGAGAGCTTCTCGCCCGAGGCGACGCGGATCTGCTCGTAGACGATGTCGACGCCGGTGATGCGCTCGGTCACCGGATGCTCCACCTGCAGGCGGGTGTTCATCTCGATGAAGTAGAAGCGGTCGTCCTCGTAGAGGAACTCGATGGTGCCGGCGCCGGAATAGCGGAGCTTGCGCATGGCCTCGGCGCAGATCTCGCCGATCTCCATCTGCTGGTCCTTCGGCACGGTCGGGGCGGAGGCCTCTTCCCACACCTTCTGGTGGCGGCGCTGCAGCGAGCAGTCGCGCGTGCCGAGATGCACCGCGTTGCCCTGGCCGTCGCCGATCACCTGCACTTCGATGTGCCGCGGCTTGCCGAGGTACTTCTCCATGTAGACCGACTCGTTGCCGAAGGCGGCCTTGGCCTCGGAGCGCGCCGTCGACCAGGCGATCGAGCAGTTCGCTCTCGGTGTGCGCCACCTTCATGCCGCGCCCGCCGCCGCCGGCGGTGGCCTTGATCAGCACCGGATAGCCGATCTCGGCCGCGGTCGAGAGCGCCTCGGCCTCGGTCTTCACCTCGCCGGCCGAGCCGGGCACCACCGGGATGCCGAGCTCCACCGCCGTCTTCTTGGCGGTGATCTTGTCGCCCATGATCTCGATGTGGTGCGACGAGGGGCCGATGAAGGTGATCTTGTGCTCGGCGAGGATGCGGGCGAAGCGCGCGTTCTCGCTCAGGAAGCCGTAGCCCGGGTGCACCGCGTCGGCGCCGGTGATCTCGCAGGCCGCCATGATCGACGGGATGTTGAGATAGCTGTCCTTGGCGGGCGGCGGGCCGATGCAGACGCTCTCGTCGGCGAGGCGCACGTGCATGGCATTGGAGTCGGCGGTCGAGTGGACGGCGACCGTCTGGATGCCGAGCTCCTTGCAGGCCCTGAGGATGCGGAGCGCGATCTCGCCGCGGTTGGCGATAAGGACCTTCTGGAACATCGCCCTGCCTTACTCGATGACGACCAGTGGCTGGCCGTACTCGACCGGCGCAGCCGTCGTCCACGAGTACGCGCGCCACGGTGCCGGAGCGATGCGCAGGAATCTGGTTCATCGTCTTCATCGCCTCGATGATGAGAACGGTCTGGCCCTCGGAGACCTTGGTGCCGACCGGAGCGAAGGGGGGCTTGCCCGGCTCGGGCGAGAGATAGGCGGTGCCGACCATCGGCGAGGTGAGGGTGCCGGGGTTCGAGCTGAGGTCGTCATGCGCGTGGGCGACGCCGGCGGCGGCGCCTGCGGGCGCGACCGGGGTCGCGGCGGCGGCGGGCGCTGGCGCGGCATGGGCATAGGCCGGAACGGCAACCTGCTGCACCGCCTGCGCCGCATAGCTGCGGGTGACGCGCACGCGCAGGTCGTCGCGCTCGATCTCGATCTCGGCGAGATTCTGCTCGTTCAAGAGCTTGGCGATTGCCTCGATGAGGTCCTGGTCGGAATTGGGAGACGCCTTGGTCATTGATGAGCCTCTTATAGTTTTTCGGCCAGTGCGCGGAGCGCCAGCTTATACCCCGTGGCGCCGAGGCCGCAAATCACCCCCGTCGCCACCGGCGAAACGTAGGAATGATGCCGGAACGCCTCGCGGGTATAGATGTTCGAGAGGTGAACCTCCATCACCGGCAGCCCGACGGCGCGGAACGCGTCGTGGATGGCGATCGAGGTGTGCGAATAGGCGCCGGGATTGATGACGATGGCGTCAAAGGCCCCGAGCGCCTGCTGGATCCAGGTGACGAGCTCGCCCTCGATGTTGGATTGCCGGCAGGTGACCTCGAGACCAAGGGCCTCGCCCTCGGCGATGGCCAGTTTCTCGATATCGGCAAGCGTTTGCGTGCCATAAGTCTGGGGCTCGCGGGTGCCGAGCATGTTGAGGTTCGGACCGTTGAGGACAAGTATGCGGTGAGCCATGGTTCGTGCCTTGTGCACCGGCCCCCCGGCGGGCGCAAGCACGGCGCGGAGTAATGCACGAAAAAGGGGAGGGAGCGGGCCTCAGCCGGGCTGGCCCGCGGGTGGGCAGGTGGTGGAGCCGCAGGCGCGCATGTTGGCGATGCGCAGGCGGAGCTGCTCGATGCCCACGGCGCCGGCGATCACTTCGTCGCCGATGATGAAGGTGGGCGTGCCGGTGATGTCGAGCTTGTCGGCGATACGGTAGCTCTTCTCGATCACCGCGCCGACCTGGGGCGTGTTCATGCCAAGTTCCAGCGTGATCGGGTTGAGGCCCAGGTCGGCGGCCGCCTTGAGGGCGACGGCCTTGTCGACCTGACCGCGGCTGGTGAAGAGGTTCTGGTGGAAGGTCCAGTAATCGACCTTCGTCTCGCTGACCTGTACCGCGATGCGCGCCGCATCGACCGAGCCGGGTGAGAGGATGGGGAACTCCTTGAGGATGACCTTGAGATTGGGGTCCTCCGCGAGCAATTGCGCAAGGTCGGGAAGGGCTTGCCGGCAATAGCCGCAGTTGTAGTCGAACATCTCGACCAGCGTCACGTCGCCATCCGGGTTGCCCAGCACGATGTGGCCGGGGTCGTCGTAGATGTCGCCCTTGAGCTCGGCGAGCGCCGCGCTGGTCGTCGCCTTCTTGGCTGCGGTCAGTTCGGCATCGAGAGCTGCGGAGACCCGCTGCAGGATGCGCGGGTTCTTGAGCAGGTAGTCTTCGATCATCGGGTTGAGCGTCGCCGGGTCGACCGAGCCGGTCTGCTGCGGCTGGTCCTGCCTGGGCTGGCGGGCCAGCACGTCGGCGACGATCGTCTCGATGGCCGTCCGGTCCGCGGCCGGCTTCGGTGCCTCGGCCACGACCTCTTGGGCGATGGCCCGCACCTGCGATGGATCCAGCGGTCGGTCGCCGCCGAACAGGGCGAAGCCCAGACCGCCGGCAAGGGCCCCGATAACCAGGGTGAGGACGAGAGTGAGGCGAGGCATAGAGGCTCCGGATCGGCGCGATTTGGCCAAATCTGTATCAGACTAACCCGAGTTTGGCAGCAACGGGTAAAGGCACGGTTCGCTGCGGCTTCAATTCCAGTTGAGACATTGCAGGGTTTCCCGTAGCCAAGGCCCATGCAAGACCACGCCCACGCCCCGCAGACACTCACCGGCCTCCGGCCATTCTACGTCATGGAGATCACCGCGCGCTCCAAACTGCTGGAAGCCAGCGGACGCTCGGTGATGCACATGGAATCAGGTGAGCCCGGTGCCCCGCCGGCGCCGCGCGTGCGCGAGGCGGTGGCCGCGGCGCTGGACCTGCCGCAGCACTACACCCACTCGGCCGGCCAGATCGAACTGCGCCGCGCCCTGGTCGACTACTACGCTGCGCAGCACGGAACTGCCGTCGATCCCGACAGCATGATCGTGACCATGGGCTCATCGTCGGGCTTCATCCTCGCGTTCCTCGCCGCGTTCGAGCGGGGAGCGAGGATCGCCGTCACCCGGCCCGGCTATCCGGCCTATCTCAACACCCTGGACGGGCTCGACATGCACGCCGTGGAGATTCCGGTGACGGCTGCCGCCGGCTGGCGGCTCACCGCCGACGACATCGAAGCCGCGTATCGCCGGGAGAAGTTCGACGGCCTGCTCTTTGCCTCGCCGGCCAATCCGACCGGCGCCGCGGTGAGCCGCGAGGGGCTGGAGGAGATCGTCGAGACCTGCGCGCGCCTGGGCATTCGCTTCATCTCGGACGAAATCTATCACGGGCTGGACTATCGCGCGCCGTCGACCTCGGCGCTGGAGTTCACGCGCGACGCGATCGTCATCAACAGCTTCTCGAAATACTACTGCATGACCGGCTGGCGCGTCGGCTGGATGGTGCTGCCGGAGGAATTGCTGAGGCGCACCAATATCCTGCAGCAGAACCTGTTCATCGCTGCACCCACCCTGAGCCAGATCGCGGCGCGGGTGGCGCTGGGCGAGCGCGACTATTCCGAGGAACAGAAGGCGCAGTATGCGGTGAATCGGCATGCACTGGCCGAAGGCCTGGCGCAGTTCGGGCTTTCTTCGTCCAGCGAGGGCGACGGGGCGTTCTACGCCTATGTCGATTTCTCCCGCTATACCAATGACTCGCTGAACTTCTGCATCGAGATGCTGGAGCAGGCAGGCGTCGCCGCGACGCCCGGCATCGACTTCGATCGGGTGAACGGCAACCGCTTCGTGCGCTTCTCCTATGCGGGCACGCGGGCGACGATCGACGAAGCCTTGAACCGGGTGGAAGGCTTCCTCAAGGGGCGCTGACGCGATAGCGCCCGGCGCGCTAGGCTGCCCCCGTGGCAGAGGAGCGGTCGCGTCGGCCGGCATGCCACGTCAGGGAGCGTGGACATGAGCGCCACTTTGCGTACGACGGGTATCCTCCTGATTGCCGTCCCGATCGTCTTCACCCTCGGTTTCACCGGGCTGCAGTTGAGCTTCGACTACCCCGACATCCTGCGGCAGCCGGCGGGTGAGGTGCTGATCCGCTTCGCGGCCGGCGGGCCGGACCTGCATCTCTACTGGTACGCCATGATGGCGGCGGCGCTGGCGATGATCCCGGCGACCATCGGCGCCGGGCTGGTGTTGTGGAGATACGGCAGCTTCGCCGCGGCGCTGTCGATCGGGGCAGGGGTGCTGGCAGGGCTGGTGCAGGCGATGGGCCTGATGCGCTGGGTGATGCTCGTCCCAGGTCTCGCGGCCACCTTCGTGTCCACGGACGCGGACGACGTCGACAGGTCCGTGGCGGTCGCGCTGTTCGATGCTGCCAACCGCTATCTCGGCATGGGGATCGGGGAACATCTGGGTTACCTTTTCACCGCCGCCTGGACCGTCTTCGTCTCGGCGTTGATCGTAGCGCGGCATCGCTATGTCGCGATTGCCGGACTGGTGATAGCGCTGGGCGTGATCATCGGCATGCTGGAGCCGTTCGGGCTGCCCCTGGCCGGAACCATCAACGCCATCAGCTTCTCGGTCTGGGCGCTCTGGACGCTGATCCTGGGGGTGTTGATCCTGCGCGATGAACGGCAGCTTGCTGCCTGAAAACGAAAACGGCGGCCACTGGGACCGCCGCCTTCATTCGATAAGCGGACCGACTAGCCGAGCCCGAGGCGGCGCTGCCACCAGCCGGCCTTCTTCGGCTTGGCTTCCTCGGCGGGCTGCTCCGCCGCCGGGGCGGTCGAGCTGGCGATGATCTCGCCTTCGGGTATTTCCTTCTTGCGGCGACGGCTGGGCGTCTCCGGAGCGGGCTCGGGCTCTGCCGGCGCTGCCGTTGCAGGCTCTGCCGCTGCAGGTTCTGCCGGTGCCGTCGCCTCGACAAGCTCGGCTGCCGCGGCAACTGCCTCTGCCTCGGTGGGCGGCGCGGCCTTCGGCTTGCGCACCCGGCCGCGCGGCTTTGGCCGGGCCTCGGGCTCAGCTTCCGGTGCCGGAGCGGCTTCGGCGACAGCCTCGGCGGGCGCAGCCTCGGGCCTCGGCCGGAGCGGCTTCAGCTGCCGGCTCGGCCTTCTTGCGGCGCGTCCGCTTGGGCTTCTCCACCGGCGCCTCGGCGACCTCCCGCCGGCGCCTCGACGGGTGCCTCGGCCACGGCCTCCGGCGCGATGCCCGCATCGGTGGCTATGGCGTCCTGGGTAAGCACCGCTGCCCCGACAACTTCGGCAGCCTCCGGCGACAGCTCGGTCTGCGCCTCGCCGGCCTCGGCCTCGTGATGCTCGTCGGCGTGCTCATCGCCGCGACGGTTGCGACGGCCGCCACGGCGGCCGCGACGGCGGCGGCGGCGGGGCTCCTCGCCATCCTCGTGGGGATGGCCGGCTTCCGCCTCAGCGCCCTCGGCGGTCTCGCCCTCGGCCTCGCCGGATGCGGCTTCGGCCTGTGCCGGCTGGCGCTGCGGACGCTCGCCGCGATCCTCGCGATCGCCGCCACGGCGGCGGCGCCGCCGACGGCGGCCGGTCCGCTCGCCACCTTCCTCGGAGTGGGCGCGCTCGCCCGACGCGGTTCGTCTTCTGTCTTCCTCGTCCGCCTCGTCCTCGATCGCCGCGTCCGCCGCCTCGGCGTCGGCATCGATCAGCGTCGCGGTGTCGACCCGGACATGCGTCCCGGCGGTCTGCTCGCGATCCATCACGCGCGTCTCGCCGCGCTCGATGGCGAAGTGCGCGGGCCCGACATGGTCGTCCGCGACCACGGTGATCGACAGGTCGTACTTGGCCTCGAGCGCGTTCAGCGTGCCGCGCTTGGTGTTGAGGATGTAGAGCGCGACGTCGGTGGGAACGCGCAGGTTGATCGAGTGCCCGGGCTTCTTCAGCACGTGGTCCTCGACATTGCGCATCACCATCAGCGCCAGGCTCTCGACCGAGCGGACGAGGCCCGTGCCGTTGCAGGTCGGGCACTTGTGGGTCGAGCTCTCGACGACGCCGAAGCGGATGCGCTGCCGGCTCATCTCGAGCAGGCCGAAATGGCTGATGCGGCCCACCTGGATGCGGGCGCGGTCGTTCTTCAGGCAGTCCTTGAGCTTGCGCTCCACCGCCCGGTTGGAGCGGTTCTCGACCATGTCGATGAAGTCGATGACGATGAGGCCGGCAAGGTCGCGCAGCCGGAGCTGGCGGGCGACCTCCTCGGCCGCCTCGAGGTTGGTCTGCAGCGCCGTGTCCTCGATATTGTGCTCCTTGGTGGCACGGCCCGAGTTCACGTCGATCGAGACCAGCGCCTCGGTCGGGTTGATGACGATGTAGCCGCCCGACGGCAGGTTGACCTGCGGCGAGAACATCTGGTCGAGCTGGCCTTCCACGCCGAACTTCGAGAACAGCGGCGCATCATCCTTGTAGAGCTGCACGTTCTTGGCGTGGCTCGGCATGATCATCCGCATGAAGTCCTTGGCTTCGCGGTAGGCCTCGTCGCCGGCGACGTAAAGCTCGTTGATGTCCTTGTTGTAGAGGTCGCGGATGGTGCGCTTGATCAGCGAGCCTTCCTCATAGACGAGGCAGGGCGCCGTGGACTTGAGCGTCAGGGTGCGGACGTTCTCCCACAGGCGCTGCAGGTACTCGAAGTCGCGCTTCACCTCGGCCTTGGTGCGCGAGGCGCCGGCGGTCCTCAGGATGATGCCCTGGCCGGCCGGCACGTCGAGGTCGCCGACGATGTCCTTGAGCCGCTTGCGGTCCGCCGCGTTGGTGATCTTGCGCGAAATGCCGCCGCCACGGGCGGTGTTCGGCATCAGCACCGAATAGCGGCCGGCGAGGCTCAGATAGGTGGTCAGCGCCGCACCCTTGTTGCCGCGCTCTTCCTTGACGACCTGCACCAGCATCACCTGCCGGCGCTTGATCACTTCCTGGATCTTGTACTGCTGGCGCCGCTGCGTCGCCGGCCGCCGGCGCTCCTGCACGTCCTCGAGCGCGTCGCCGCCGCCGATGTGCTCCACCGGCTCGTTGCTGGTCGGCGCCTGCTCGATGTGGCTGCCGTCGTCGCCCTCGTCGCCTTCGGCCGCGTGGTTGTCGTCTCCTTCGGCCACGGACTCGGGCGCCGACAGCTGGGCCGGCGCGTGGTCGTGGTCATGGTCGTGATCGTCGGCGTCGTGCGCCTCTTCCTCGCGCAGCAGCGCTTCGCGATCGGCGACCGGGATCTGGTAGTAGTCGGGATGGATTTCCGAGAAGGCGAGGAAACCGTGCCGGTTGCCGCCGTACTCGATGAACGCCGCCTGGAGCGAGGGCTCCACGCGCGTCACCTTGGCGAGGTAGATGTTGCCCCTCAGTTGCCGCCGGGTGGCGGATTCGAAATCGAACTCCTCGAGCCTGTTACCGCTGGTAACGACGATCCGGGTCTCTTCCGGGTGGATGCCATCCACCAGCATTCTCTTGGTAGCCATAAACGAGTACTCCGCGCCTTCGCGCGCCGACACTGATCGACCGGCGAACCGGTCCTCCTGGCCTGGCGCCTCGCGAGGCGAATGGTTTTAGGAAAGTGGCGTTCAACACGCCGGAACGAACAGCGGCGCGAGCGCCGCTGCGATAATGGAGAGCGAGGGCCGGGGGGCGATCGATGACAAAAGCGCAACCGCTATTCGGGATCGCGTCACTTTTTGTCCGCCCGGTGGCCATCAGACCTCTTCCCTGAGAACAGACCAACATTCGGCTGCCTGTCCTTCGACCCCGAGGGGTCGAGATTCCATCATTGAGGCGCCAAATGTGCCGCACTTGCCGACCGGTGCACCTGAGGCGCATACCGGCCCGCCGCTGCCGAACCGCCCGGCCAGCAGCACGCTAGGCGCTACTCGGGCATATGGTGGCGGCAGCAGGCCACCTCAAGAAGGCTTTAGGGATGTTGCCGCAAATTGGCAACAGGAAACTCAAAACCAGCGCTCGCGCGCCATTTCCCGTGGGTCCCAGATGTTGCAGAATGCTCGCCCGGTCCGTAACGCCGCAGAATTGCCGGAGTGCTCTGGCGTCCTGTTGCGGTTCTTGTGGGAGCAGTACGGCTTGTCGATTTCTGGTCGTTCCGGTGGCCGCGCCGCCGGATTTGTCGGCTTTTGCGCCGCCCTCTTGTTCGTCGCACTGGCAGCCCTGCTACCCGCTCCCGCACTGGCGCAGGTCGAATCACCGGAAGACTATCCGGACGTTGTGGATGCGCGCGTCACCACGACGCCCGATCGCGCCCGCCTCATCATCGATCTCGACGGTGCGACGGAGTTCGCCATCGTCTCGCTGGCCAACCCGAACCGGATCGCCGTCGACGTGAAGGCGTTCGAGCTCAAGATCCTCGCCCCGGCGGATGTCGCGGGCAAGGGCATCGTCTCCGGCTTCAAGATCGAGATGGCGGAGAAGGGCAGGGCGCGCACGACGCTCGAGCTGTCGCAGCCGGCCCAGGTGCAGCAGGCCTATTTCCTCGATGCCGTGGTCGACCAGCCGGCCCGCCTCGTCGTCGACCTCATCACCGACACGCCGGAGAACTTCGCCGCCAAGGTGGCGGCGGACCTCGCGGCGTCGCTGGCCAACCAGGGAGCGGCTCCCCCGACGCCCTCCACCGACCCGGGCACCCATGGCAACTCGGCCGGCAACCGTCCGCTCGTGGTGATCGATCCCGGCCATGGCGGCGTCGACAACGGGGCCAGCACCCCCAATGGCGTGCACGAGAAGAACATCACCCTCACCTTCGCGCAGGCGCTGCAGAAGGTGCTCATCGATTCCGGGCGCTTCGACGTGGCGCTGACGCGCGAGGACGATTCCTATCTCACCCTCAACCAGCGGGTGGATCTCGCCCGGCAGAACAAGGCCGACCTCTTCATCTCGCTCCACGCCGACAGCTTCCAGCAGCCCGAGATTCGCGGGGCCAGCGTCTATACCCGCGACGAGAACGCCACCGACGTCCTGGACAAGGTGCTGGCCGATGGCGAGAACCGCTACGACATCGTCGCCGGCTTCGCGCTCCCCAAGTCGACGCCCGCGGTGATGGACATCCTGGTCGACCTGATGCGCCGCGAGATGCGCAAGAGCTCCTATCTCGCCGCACAGGCGATCATCCGCCAGCTTGAACCTAGCGTGACCCTCCGGCGTTTCCCCGTCAGGCAGGCCGATTTCTTCGTCCTGCAGGCACCGGATGTCCCCTCTGTGCTCGTCGAACTCGGTTTCCTGTCCAACGCCTCCGACATCGCCAACCTGCAGAAGAACGACTGGCGGGACCGGACCGTCGATGCCCTGGCGCGGGGCATCGCCGAATATTTCGACGGCACGCGAAAAGTCAGTTGCCACGCAATGATGCTTCTGCGACGAGCGCGCCACTGTTGCTCTCAAGGTATTGAAAAGCTGCGCTTGTCCACATTTCCGCCCCTGTCTGCTATGATTCCACGCTGCTTCGACGGTGGTCCGGACTGGCCAGCGGTGCTGTATCCGAGGTTCTCTATCTGATGCTCAGACTGTTAGGCTGGCTGTTCGGCTTCGGCGTCTTCTGTCTGCTGGGCGCGGTTGCGGCGGGCGCCATCTATCTCAACCAGCTGAATGCCGACCTGCCGGACTATACGGTGCTGAAGGACTACCAGCCGCCGGTGACGACGCGCGTCCATGCTGCGGACGGCACGCTGCTCGCCGAGTATGCGAGGGAGCGGCGGCTGTTCCAGCCGATCGAGACCATTCCGGCGCTGGTCATCAATGCCTTCATCTCGGCCGAGGACAAGGACTTCTACAGCCATAACGGCCTCGCGGTGGACGGCATCATCCGCGCGCTGCGCGACAACGTGATGGCCCGCATCGACGGCAACAACGCCATCCAGGGCGGCGGCTCCACCATCACCCAGCAGGTGGCCAAGAACTTCCTGCTCACCTCCGAGCAGACCTGGGACCGCAAGATCCAGGAGGCGATCCTGGCGCTCAGGATCGAGTTCGACCTTCTCCAAGGACAAGATCCTCGAGCTCTACCTCAACGAGATCTTCCTCGGGCTCAACTCCTACGGCGTCGCCGCTGCCGCGCTCAACTATTTCGACAAGGCGCTCTACGAGCTGACGCCGAGCGAGGCCGCCTATCTCGCGGCGCTGCCCAAGGGCCCGAACAACTATCACCCGTTCCGCCGCGCCAAGCAGGCCGTCGAGCGCCGCAACTGGGTTCTCGATCGCATGGCCGAGAACCGCTACCTCACGGCCGCCGAGGCCGCCGAGGCCAAGAGCGAGCCGCTGAACGTCAAGCCGCGCACCTCCGGCAGCCAGCTCTATTCGGCCGAGTACTTCACCGAGGAAGTGCGCCGCCAGCTCGGCAAGCTCTATGGCGAGGCCGAGCTCTATGGCGGCGGCCTCTCGGTGCGCACCACGCTCGACCCCCAGCTGCAGGAATATGCCCGCAAGGCCCTGATGGACGGGCTCATCGGCTACGACCACAACTACGGCTTCCGCGGCCCGGTCGCGACGGTCGACATCTCGGGCGACTGGGGCGAGGCGGTGAACGCCGTCAAGCCGCTGAGCGACGTGCCGGAGTGGACCCTCGCCGTGGTGCTCGAGATCGGCGCCAACGAAGCGACGATCGGGCTGCGGCCGGCCAATGATGTCGACGGCAAGATCCTTGCCGACCGCGTCACCGGCACGCTGGCGGGCCCGGACATCAAGTGGGTGAGCAAGAAGCTCGGCACCATCCTGAAGGTCGGCGACGTGGTCTATGTCTCCGGAGTCAAGGACAAGCCGGGCAGCTACACGCTGGAGCAGGTGCCCGAGACTCGAGGGCGCGCTGGTGGCGATGGACCCGCGAACCGGCCGCGTCCTGGCGCTGGTCGGCGGCTTCTCCTTCGCCGAGTTCGAGTTCAACCGCGCCACCCAGGCGCTGCGCCAGCCCGGCTCCTCGTTCAAGCCGATCGTCTATTCCGCGGCGCTCGACAACGGCTATACGCCGGCTTCGGTGGTGCTGGACGCGCCCATCGAGATCGTCATGGCCGACGGATCGGTGTGGCGGCCGGAGAACTACGCCCAGCAATTCTACGGCCCGCAGACCCTGCGCCGCGGCATCGAGCGCAGCCGGAACGTCATGACCGTGCGGCTCGCCAAGGATCTCGGCATGCCGCTGATCTCCGACTACGCCAAGATGTTCGGCATCTATGACAGCCTGAATCCGGTGCTCGCCATGGCGCTCGGCGCCGGCGAGACCACCGACATGCGGATGACCTCGGCCTATGCGACGATCGCCAACGGCGGCCGGAAGATCGTGCCCACGCTGATCGACCGCATCCAGGATCGCTACGGCAAGACCATCTACCGGCACGACGAGCGCGTCTGCGACGGTTGCGCCGCCGACGGCTGGCACAGCCAGGGCGAGCCGCTGATCATCGACAACCGGCCGCAGATCCTCGACCCGATGACCGCCTACCAGATCACCTCGATGATGGAAGGCGTGGTGCAGCGCGGCACCGGCACCGGCGCCAAGAGCCTCGGCCGCCCGGTCGCCGGCAAGACCGGCACCTCGAACGACTACAAGGATGCCTGGTTCATCGGCTTCACGCCGGAACTGGCGGTGGGCGTCTATGTCGGCTTCGACACGCCGCGCAACATGGGCAAGCAGGCGACCGGCGGCGAGATGGCCGTGCCGATCTTCACCGAGTTCATGGCCGACGCGCTGCGCGGCAAGCCGCCGACCCCCTTCAACATGCCCAACGGCATGAGCCAGGTCTGGATCGACCCGGCGACCGGCGTGAAGGCGAATGGCGGCGACCAGGCGATCTACGAGGCGTTCAAGCCGGGCACCGGCCCCAACCTCGTCACCTCGGTGATCGGCGTCGATTCCAACGCCTTCATGAACATCGAGGCCGGGCAGGATCCATCCAACGTCGACCTGACGCGGGGCCGCGGCGGACTGTTCTGAGGCGATGATCGTCAACTACCCCGATCCGCGGCTGCTTCGGCGGGCCGAGCCGCGGCAGGTCGACGACGGCCTCCGCGCCATCGGCACCCGGCTGCGCGCGGCCGCCGAGGCGGCCAATGCCTACGGCCTCGCGGCGGTGCATATCGGCGCCGTCGCCCCGGTGGCGGTCGTCAGCGTCGCGACGGACCCGGCGAAGCGGGACTACCTGGTGCTCTTCAACCCCGAGATACTAGCCGTGGCGCCGGAGACGGCAGCCGGCCGGGAGGGATCGGTGTCGATGCCCGGCATCGAGGTCGAGGTGGTGCGGCCGGTCTGGGCCGAGATCGCCTATGACGACGCAGGCGGCACCCGCCAGCAGCTGCGGCTCGAGGGGCTGCCGGCCCGCATCGCCCAGCACGAGATCGACCAGGTCAACGGCGTCTACTTCCTCGACCGCCTGTCGCGGCTGAAGCGCGACATGGCGCTGAAGCGCTGGAAGAAGGCCAGCCCGCGCTAGCCTCGCCGACGGGTACAGCCTCTGGCCGCCCCGCAAGAAACTTCGCGATGGTCCCGCCTTGGTGCGTTTCTGGACAGAGAACGTCTTGCCCTAGGAATAGGCTTAGGCGCCGTCCGTGTAGCGGCTGTGGAGTAACCCGGAGGAGAAAATGCGACTCGCGTCCCTGTTCGGAGCATTCTGCGTCGGAGCACTCTCGATCGCCCCAGTCGCCGCCCAGATGAACTCCCCCGGCATGATGCAGGGCAACACGGCCATGGCCGTCATGCCCGACGGGCACATGGGTTCGATGCAAGTCCCCGACGAGGCGACGGCCACCAAGATGATGGGCATGGCGAAGCCCGCGACCGACTGCATGATGATGATGAGCGACAAGGCGGGCAAGATGTCCGTTGTCGACACCTCCTCCGCCGAAGCCAAGGCCGAGTGCGAGAAGGTGGCCGCGACCCCGCCTCCTGCCGCGAACACATCGACGGCGGAGCCGGGCATGATGCAGGGCGGCATGGTGATGGCGATGATGCCGAACGGTCACATGGGCGCGATGCCCGCCGACGAAGCGACGGCCACCAAGATCTCGAGCATGGCGAAACCGCTCGCGGACTGCGCCATGATCGTCTCGGACAAGGAGGGCAAGGTCTCGATGGTCGACACGTCCACGCCCGAGGCGAAAGCCGAGTGCGAGAAGGTGGCCAACATGAAGCCGGCGATGTGATCGCGGGGGCCTAAGTCATTGAGAAGACTGGTGCCGGCAGCAGGACTTGAACCCGCGACCCACTGATTACAAATCAGTTGCTCTACCAACTGAGCTATACCGGCGTCGGGCGCTAGCTAGCACCGGTTCGGGACGCGTGCAAGGCGGCTAGCCGGTGTGGAGCAGGCGGGTGGCGCCGTCGGCAGTGATCCTGAGGGCGGTGAGGCGGCCGCTGATGAAACAGCGGGTGTCGATGCCGATGCGGTGCGGCAGCTCTACCGGCAGTTCGGTCGGTGTGTGGCCGTGGACGACGCGCCGCGGGGAAGGGGCCGCTGGAGGCTGAGGAAGGGCTCTCGGATCCAGACGAGGTCGTGGTCCGTCTGCGCGGCTAGCGGGACGCCGGGCCGGATGCCGGCATGGACCAGGACCCAGCCCGGCAGGGTGATCATCACCGGGAGCGAGGCGATCCAGGCGAGGTGCTCGGGCGGGAGCAGGCGGCGGGCGATGTCCGCTAGGCCCGGCGCGTCGGTGCGGGCTGCTGCCTTCACGTCGAGCCCGTAGGAAAGCAGGGTCTCGAGACCGCCCTCTTCGAGCCAGTACGAGTGCTCGAGCGGCTCGACGAGGAAATCCAGCAGCATGCGCTCATGGTTGCCGAGCAGCGCCAGCCGGCGAAAACCTAGCGGCGGTGGGGCGAGCATAGCGGCGATCACGCCGGCCGAGGCGGGGCCGCGGTCGATGTGATCGCCCAGCGTGACGATCCACTTGTCGCCCTCGAACGCCCCGCTGTCCTCGACGATCTTCGCTTCGAGCTCCCGATACTGCTCAAGGCAGCCGTGGATGTCTCCTATCGCATAGAGTGCGGCCGGCAGGGTGTCGAAGAGGAGGCGCGGGTGGGGCATGGCCTGAGACTGCGGGACGGTTCAATTGATTTGTGGCATTGTCCCGGTTGGAATGCACGCAAGGACAACCGCCCGAAGCGCGGCGAAGGACGAGCGATGCCCGGAAGGAAGACGCTGACCGCTCACAGCGCTGTCTATCTCGCCTTTGCGGTCGGCGTCGCGGCGTTCGCGCTCAGCCTCTTTCTCCTGCCCACCTACGCAGTGGCGGTGGGTGTGAACGCGATGTTCCTGACTTACCTGGGCTTCGTCGTCTGGGAGTTCCCCGCCTTCACGCCACGATACCTCCGCCACCGCGCGGCGGACACCGATGCCCCGGTCCTGGTGATCTTCGCCGTGATGGTAACCGTGGTGCTGGTCGCCACGATCTTCCTGTTCCTCGCACTCAACGACCCGGGGGGAGCGAACCCCTATGCCGTCGCGGCGAGCGCGGTATCGGTGCTGCTGGGCTGGTTCACCATCCACACGCTCACCGCCTTCCACTATGCGCACGAGTATTATGCACCGGGCGAAGGCGCAGGCGAGATCAGGGGCGGGCTGGGCTTTCCCTCCGAAGGTGAGCCGGACGGCTGGGCGTTCCTCTACTTCTCGTACGTGATCGGCATGACCGCCCAGGTCGCCGACGTGCCGGTGACGTCCAACCGGATGCGCCGGCTGGTGGTGATGCACGGGGTGTTCTCGTTCTTCTTCAACACCCTGATCCTCGCCGCCACGGTAAACACCGTCGTCGCCCTCGCCGGCAAATGAGGGGGTGGACTGTCCCTTCGCGCGGTTGCACGCACCGGAGCCAAATGATTAATGGTCGGAGCCGTGCGCTGTGGGGTGCGCCGGACTCTCAAAGGGACAAGCCGTCATGAAACTTACTACGGTCATCGGTCTGCCGCTCGCGTTGGCGCTCGGCCTCGCGGTCGCCGCTTGCGACAACAATTCCGCGCCGCCGCCGCCGGCAGCGAGCGCGCCGGCCGCATCGACCGCCGATGCCGACAAGGCCGCCGCCGAGGAGAAGGCCGCTGCGGACAAGGCCGCTGCAGACAAGGCTGCCGCAGACAAGGCCGCCGCGGACAAGGCCGCCGCGGACAAGGCCGCCGCAGACAAGGCCGCCGCGGACAAGGCTGCCGCCGACAAGGCCGCCGCGGACAAGGCTGCCGCAGACAAGGCCGCCGCAGACAAGGCCGCCGCGGACAAGGCCGCCGCAGACAAGGCCGCGGCGGACAAGGCTGCTGCAGACAAGGCCGCAGCGGACAAGGCTGCCGCCGACAAGGCTGCTGCTGCCAAGGCTGCTGAAGAGAAGAAGGCTGCCGAGGCTGCCGCTGCTGCCAAGGCCGCGGAAGAGAAGAAGGCCGCTGAGGCTGCCGCTGCTGCCAAGGCCGCGGAGGAGAAGAAGGCCGCTGAGGCTGCCGCTGCTGCCAAGGCCGCGGAGGAGAAGAAGGCCGCCGAGGCCGCCGCTGCCGCCAAGGCCGCGGAAGAGAAGAAGGCCGCTGAGGCTGCCGCTGCCGCCAAGGCCGCGGAGGAGAAGAAGGCCGCCGAGACTGCCGCCGCCGCCCAGGCTCCTGCCACTCAGACTGCCGAAGCCAAGGGCGCTGCCGACGCTAAGGCTGCTGTCGCCGCCGCTGCAACGGCCCCGGCTGCCCGGGCGGCCGCGACCGGCGTGCTGCCGGCAACCGGCCTCAAGCCGGACACGCGCCTCGCCGCCGCGGCCGATACCGGTGCCATCTCCTATCTCGGCGTCTGGGCGCCCGATGCTGCTGCCTGCAACTCGGTCGACCAGGGGGGAAGCCTCGGATACGTGGTCATCACCCGCATCAGCGTGCGCGAGGGTGCCCACATGCAGATCGCCAGCGCGGTCCCCGCGACGAACGGCAAGGCGACGCTGACCTCGGACGACAAGAACATCGAAATCAGCCAGACCGCTCCGGACGCGATCACCGTGAACGGCAAGTCGCTCGTCCGCTGCAAGCTGCCGTGATCAGCAGCGACTGAGAGATCGAAGGGGCCGCGGTTATCAGCCGCGGCCCCTTTTCATTGGGACGTCGCGCCCGCAGTGGCGGCGAACAGCGCTATCGCTGCGGCATTGGAGACGTTCAGCGACTTGATCGGGCCCGGCATGTCGAGTCGCACCACCTCGTCACAGAGCTCGCGGGTGCGCTGCCGCAGTCCCTTCCCTTCGGCTCCCAGCACCAGCGCCAGCGGCTCGACGCTCTGGCGCGGACGGAGCGGGGCAGGCGCCTCCGAATCGAAGCCGAGGATGGTGAGCCCGCGCTCCTTGAGCTTCTCGATCGCGTCGCCGAGATTCCTGACCTCGATGAGCGGCACGAGATCAAGTGCTCCCGATGCCGCCTTCGCCATCACCCCGGTCTCCCGCGGCGAGTGACGCGCCGTGGTGACCACGGCGTCGGCGCCGAAGGCGCAGGCCGTCCTCAGGATCGCGCCGACATTGTGGGGGTCCGTCAGCTGGTCGAGCACCACGACGAGGCGCAGCGGATCGATGTCATTGAGGCCAAAACGGTTGACCGGCTCGACCTCCAACGCCACGCCCTGGTGCACGGCGTCGGCGCCTAGCAGGCGATCGAGCTCCTTGGGCGTGGTCTCGACCGGCCGCATCTGGCCGAGGCCGCCGCTCTCGCTCAGCCGGGCGAGGGCGTTGGGCGTCGCGAGGAGACTGCGCTTTTCGCGCCGCGGATTGTCGAGCGCCGCCCGCACCGTATGCAGGCCGTAGAGGTAGACCGGGCCGGTGTCGGGATCGTAGCGCGGCTTGGGCGGAAACTTGTTGCGGCTCATGCGGATGCGGTAGCGGTTTTGCAGTTCTGCGGCAAGGTGGTTGGCCGCAGCGCATCGGGGTGCATTTGGTGTTGACAGGCGGGCGTTGCCCCGACATAAACCGCCCCGACGACGCGCCCGGGGACGGGCGCCGTTCGTTTCTCCGGCTTCCTTGGAGGGGTGGGAGAGTGGTTAAATCCGGCAGACTGTAAATCTGCTCGCTTAGCGTACGGCGGTTCGAATCCGCCCCCCTCCACCACCGCCCCGTTCATGACAAGCTCAAGGCCCGCCGCCATCAGCGCCGTTCGCGCTTCGATGTTGCCGCGGGTTCGAACATGCGGTCGATCACCGGACCGAGCCTGCCGCGCGAGTAGGCCAGCGCGTGGTAGGCATAAAGCGTCGCACGCGCCCATTGCAGGTAGAGCCAGCGCCAGCGAAGCGCCCGAGCCAGCCTGAACACCCGGTGGCTCCAGATGCTGATCCGCTGCCGCATGGCATAGATCGCTCTCCGGCGAGGGCTCGGCGACGTCGCGTCCGCGGCGACTCGCTTGCTCGGCTGTATGCCGCGACGCCGCCGCGCCAAGCGGTACGCCAGGCCCTCGCGCCGCTGCCGGAAGCCGGCCGCCTGCGTCTCCACCACGAAGCCGGCGTCCACCGGAGCAAGCGCTACCCGGCCGTCGGCGATGCCCTCGAGCAGCAGCCCATGCAGCTGCCGGTCGCGAACCACGACCACATTGGTGCCCCGCCCGTCTGAGGAATAGGGCTCCACCCAGGCGTCGCCGAACGCGATGTCGGCCGTTTCTGCCACCACGTCGTCGCAGAAGTCGCAGGCCGGGTTCTGGAAGAATCCCGCGCCCCAGTCGCCATCGACCAGGTGCCACCAGTCCCGGCCGCGGCTGCTCCCGTCCCCGAGCACGATCTCCGTGCGATACCAGTTCGCCGGTCGGGAGGCGTCCTTGTGCCGAAAGTCGAGCCGCTCGACCTGTTCGATCCCCGACCCGAGCTGCCAGGCGAAGCTTTCCGCCATCCGCGCGCTCTTCATGTGGCCGCAGAAGAGCCCCAGCGTGAAGACGATGCGGTCGCGCAGGACCGGATCCTCGGCACGCAGCAGGTGCGCCGCCTTGATGAAGCACGGAATGCCGATCAGCGCGTATCGTCCGGGAACGCGCCGGATCTCGTCGATGACGCCTGAGAGTTCGACCGGGAAGTAGCGCGACTTGGCGCCTGCGCGGACCTCCCCCACCGTTCGGGAGATCCGGTAGCTGAACAGCGGGTCCCCCTGCGCGGGCCGCCCCGGAACGACGTGCGCGATGCCGTCGACCAGCCCGCGCCGCAGCAGCTCGCAAGCGACCCAACTGGTGATGCCTCCGGAGCTCCCGGCCGCTCGAAAACCCGGCTCCGCCGCGTGACCCACATAGGCGGCCTCGAAGCGCCCGATCAGCGGGTGGCCGTGCGGAGCCTCGGGGAAGCGCTCGGCGGCGATTTCGTCCTCGTTGCGGGCCCGCGGGGAGAAGCCGCAGACCCGGGCGAACCGTTCGCTCGCGTCCGTCGCGCCGGGCCCACTGGGCTTGAACTCCCCGTAGGCATCGAACTCCATCCGGGTCCCTCCGCACGCGGCACAGGCGCCGCAGCCCACACACAGACCGGATTTTGCCATCCGGTGCGGGGTGAGGACGGGATCAGTCGAGGACATGGTCGAGATAGCGCCGCGAACGGAGGCGCAGGCCGTCGATGCGCTCGTAGCTTGCCATAGAGGGTGGTTGCTCCAGCAGGGCACCCAGCGCGTCGTCCGGACCGGCAAGACGCTCCGGCGCGGCCAGGAGCGCCAGCAGGTCGCGAACCTTGTTCGTGCGGTAGTCCGACGAGGCGCAGGCGAACGGCTTGCGGTGTCAGCAGCGAGAAGACGCAGCCGTGGAAGAAGTTCGTGGCGACTGCCGCGGCGGGCGCGAACAGGCCCGCAAACTCCTCCGGCCCGGCATCGATCCACTGCAGGTCGGCCCAATCGTTGCGGTAGCCGACGCTGACCAGCTGCAGGCCGCGTTTGTCCGCCCAGGCGCGCACGGCGTCGGCAAACCAGCGCGGAAAGCTGTGGCCGTAGACCAGCGCATAAGGGCTTTCGATCTCGCTGTCCTCGCCGGCGATTGCGTCGGGAAACTGCAGGCAGGGGTCGAGCACCAGCTCCACCTCGCGCTGCAGCGCCTCGGCGACGATCCGGCGCGAGTTCTGGTCCCGGACCGCGATGGCAGAGAAGCTGCGCAGTCGCTCGCTCCACCACCAATCGAGCCCGTGCGCCGCATCCTGGTTGCCGAAGCTGGCGGCATAGGAGACGAGGTCTCCCCTCAGCCCTTCGCCGTAGAACACGCTCTGCCCGCCATACCAGGGATGCCGCAGGTTCCAGACCTCGTCGCTACCCACGACGATCGTGTCGAACGGGCTGGCCTCCTCTGGGCGGTCGAGCGGGAATGGGGCCGAGAGCGGCAGGGTTTCGAAAGCCTCGAAGAACCGCCGGGCCTTGCGCGCATAGGCCTGCCGGTCCTCGGCACCGCCCGGGGCGCCGGAAACCGGAGCCAGCGCGCAGCGCCACTCCCGCCGATCGAGAGTGGGGGAGCGGTGGTCCATGAGCACCGCGTCGCGCCCGGCTGCCCGCAGCCCTTCCACCAGGCATCGTGCCTGCCAGTACGAGCCGTAGTTGATGCAGCGGTGAAAGGTCAGGATGCCTATCGCGGCGTTGACGGACATGGCGCGTCTCGCGAGTCATGCAGCCCAACTCGGGCGCCAGGGACCGATTCCGCCAAAGCGCAGCGGAACCACTCGATGGTCGGCGGCAGCCCTTCCGCCAGCGGCACACCCGGCTGCCAGCCAAGAATTTGCTGCGCCCGGGAGATGTCTGGCCGGCGGCGGCGCGGATCGTCGATGGGCAGGGGGTGGTAGGCCAGCCGCGAGCTCGAAGGGACGAGCCTCAGCACCATACTGGCCAGTTCCTCCACCGAGAACTCGGCCGGGTTGCCGAGGTTAACCGGGGCACCGGGGTTGTCGGGCACTTCCAGCAGGGCGACCAACCCGGCGACGAGGTCGCCGACGAAGCAGAAGGAGCGGGTCTGCTCGCCCGTGCCGTAGATGGTCAGCGGTTCCCCCTTGAGGGCCTGGACGATGAAGTTGGAGACGATCCGCCCGTCATCGGCCCGCATGCCGGGTCCATAGGTGTTGAAGATCCGCGCGACGCGCGCGTCCGTGCGCCCGAGCCGCAGCATGTCGAAGCACAGCGCCTCCGCGGCGCGCTTGCCCTCGTCGTAGCAGGCGCGCGGCCCGGTGGGGTTGACGTGTCCCCAATAGTCCTCGCGCTGCGGATGCTCCTCGGGATCGCCATAGACCTCGCTGGTCGAGGCCTGCACGTAACGGGCGCCGTGGCGCTCGGCCAGCTCGAGCAGGTTCCGGGTCCCCAGCACGCTCGTCATCATCGTGTGCACGGGATCAGCCTGGTACTGCGGCGGCGAAGCCGGGCAGGCGAGATTGAACACCGCCTCGATCGGCCCGTTGATCGCGAGGTCGGAAATGATGTCCCGTTCGATGAAGCGAAACGCAGGATTGCCGGCAAGGTCCGCGATGTTCGCGCTGCGTCCGGTGAGCAGGCTGTCGACGCACAGCACACGGTAGCCCTTGAGCAGCAAGGCGCGGCAGAGGTGGGACCCAATGAACCCGCTCCCTCCCGCAACGAAGGCGGTGTGACCAGTCCAGTGATGCTTCATTTGCTCCTCGACTAGTTCCAGGCAGCTTCGGCGGGAGGCAGTGGGGCAGGGGACTCCAAGGCGCGCAGCAGCTCCACCTCCAGTTCGCGCGCCCGGGCGAGGCCGGTGTGGTTGCGGTGAACGATCTGTCGGGCGGTGATCGCCATCGCCGTGCGCGCTGCCTCGTCGAGGCTGGTGAGGGCCAGCACCACATCCTCGGCGCGCTCGACCACGCGAACCGCCTCGCCGACCGGCAGGATGTCGTCGAGCCCGCGCCAGTAGTCCGAAAGGATCGGGGTGCCGACCGACGCTGCCTCGAACAGGCGCACGCTTGGCGACCAGCCGGCCCTGACCATGTCGGCGCGCGTCACGTTCAGGGTGAAGCGCTGGCGGCTGTAGAACGAGGCGTGCCGGTCCGGCGGCAGGTGCTCGAAGCGCTCGACGTTCGCGGGCCAGGCGATGTCGGAAGGGTATTGCGGGCCGGCCACGGCGAACCGCATGCGGGGCAGCCGGCGGGCGGGCTCGAGCAGCAGTTCCTCGAGTGCCGGTTGCCGGTCCGGGCTGTAGGTGCCGAGATATCCGAGGTCCCACACGGGCGCTTCGCCGGTGGGGGCATAGCGCTCGGGGTCGACCGAGCAATAGAGCGGCACGACACGGCGGGCGCCGAACGCCTGTTCGAGCCGCGTCAGGGTCTCGCCCCCCGCAAAGGAGAAATAGGTGTCGAACCGGGGGATCTGCCGGCGTGCCAGGTACTCCGCGTCGGCGTGCGCCAGCCTCGCGAGCGTGACCGGTGTATCGATGTCGTAGAAGCTGACCCCACGCGACCGCATGTCGAGGATGAGATCGATGACGGCGATGCCTTCGGGGACATAGGAGCCAATGAGCACCGCATCGGCCCGCTGCAGCCGCTCGGCGAAAGTGGCCGCCAGCGCGTCGAGCGAGCCGTAGTATTCAAGCTCGCAATAGTCCGGTTCGGACAGGTCTCGGTTGGCGGCGTACCAGGGCACGTCGCGCTCGAGGAACAGCACCCGATGGCCCAACTGCGCGAGACCCGGGATGAGACTCCGATAGGTGGTCGCGTGGCCATTGCCCCAGGAGGAGGAGAGGCTGAGGCCGAGGATCACGATGTCCAGCCCCCGACTCATCGCGCCGCCTGCAGCGGCTGCCGGGCGAACTCCCGGAAAACGTGGTCCGCCTGTTCCGCGCGCCGCGCGTAGGTATGCTGCAGCAGCACGCGCCGCATCGCCCGTTGTCCGATCTTACGGGCCCGTTCCGGCGTGAGCTCGGCCAGGATCGCCGCCACGTCCGCCCCATCGCGCGCTACCAGCACCTCATCGCCCGGCGCGAGGAACTGCTCGATCCCCACCCACTCGTCGGTGATGAGGCACGCGGCCGCGCCCGCCGCCTCGAACACGCGGGTGGCCGGCGAGAAGCCGTTTTCAGCCATGCTGCTGCGCGAGATGTTGAGTACGGCCCGCGGCGTGCAGTTGAAGGCGTTGTGGTCGGACGTAGGCACATGGCCGAGATAGTCGACATTGGACGGCAGCGGCTTGTCGTGCCACCCCGCTCCGCCGAGGAGGAAGCGGAGTTGGGGCAGGCTGGCCGCAGGCTCGAGGAAGAATTGCTCGACCCGCGCCTCGCGGTCGGGAAGCCGGTTGCCGAGGAAGCCGAGGTCGGCTGAGTAGCGCGCCACCGGCGTCACCGGATGATGCGTACTGGGGTCCACGGCGTTGTAGATCGGGATGCAGGCGCGCGCGCCCAGCTCCCGATAGGCCTCGACCACCGGCGGCCCGCCACCATAGGTCAGTACTAGGTCGATGCGGCCCAGCAGCCGGCGCAGCGGGTGGTCCGGAGAGGCCCGGAGTTCCGCGAGGGTTGCCGGAGCGTCGACATCCCAGAACACCCTGAGCGCCCCCGGCTGGGCCCGATCGAGGGCGAGCTGCAGCAGCAGGTCGTCCTCGAAACCAACGCCGCTGGCCTTGACCACGATGTCGGCCTCCGCCGCGCGGGCGGTGACTGCGTCCAGCGCTTCCTTCGTACCTGCATAGACGACCGAGCGGCACCAATCCGGCGCCGGGATATCCCGGTGCTGCTGGCGATCATAGACATCGGGCTCGTAGAAGGTGACGTCGTAGCCCAGCGCCGCCAGCCCCTTGATGATGCCCCGGTAGTAGGTGGCGGCACCGTTCCAGTAGGACGAGACGAGGCTCGAGCCATAAAAGGCCATCTTCATTGCGCCGCCTCCCGTAGCGTGAGCCGGTCGAGCACGCGCGCCGTGCCCACCCTCGCCAGCACCTCGAACAGCTCGTCCACGCGGTGGCTCGCCGTGTGTCGTCCGCGGATGGTCTCGAGCCCGGAAGCGGCGAGGGAGCGGGCGAGCTCCGCGTCGGAAAGCACATCCCGCAGCAGCGTCCGCATCTCGTCGCCGTTGCGCGCGAAGAAGAAATCCCGGCCCGGGCGGAACAGGCCTTCGACGTCCTCCCATGGGGCGGAGAGCAGCGGGATGCCGCAGGCCAGCGCCTCGAACATGCGGATGGTCGGTATCCCCGGCAGGTGGCTCACATAGGGCCGGCGCGGGATATGCACGGTCACCCGATGCTGGGCAAAGGCGCGCGGAACGTCGGCATTGGCGATCCAGCCACCATAGGCGACGCCGGCGCGAGCCAGCTTCGAGCGGGCATCGGCCGGATAGCGCACGCCGCGCACCGTCGCATCGAGCTGCAACGCTGCCACGGGGCCGATCAGGAACTCGGCGAGCTCGGCTCCCCGTTCTCCATCACCCCAGTTGCCGACCCAGATCAAATCGCCGGTCTTCTCCACCTGCGGCAGCGGATGGAACAGCGTGTCGTCGGCCGACTCATGCCAGGTGAACACCGACCGACCCCAACCGCGCCGCAGATACTGCTCGCGGAGCGAAGCGCCGAAGGCGAGGATGCCATCATAGTCTTCTAGCGCGAGCCGCTGGATGTCGCCGGAGGCCGAGACCGCCCGGTGATGCGTGTCGTGGAAGAGGAGGGTGAAGCGGCCGCCCTCGCGCCGCGCGCGGCCAAGGCGGGCGACCAGCGCGGGATCCGTCCACTCGTGGACGATCACCACGTCGGCGTCGTCGGTCGCCGCCTCGTGGTCGAACTCCGCGTCATAGGTCCGGCTCTGCAGGTCCGGGAAAGTCGTGGCGAAGCGCTGCAGCGCCGCGGGGCCCTGATCGGCGACGAGGTTGCTCCGGCTCCAGCCGCCCGCTGGTTCGAGCGCCAGCGCCTGGTGGCCGCGGCGGATCAGGTTCCGCATCACCCCGCGGAGGAAATGCGCGTTGCCGTGGTTCCAGTCCGATACCAGCGAGTGGGTATAGAACAGGAACTTCATCGCTCATGCCCTCTCGCGTGCCCGGGCGTGGAGCTGCAGCGCATCGCCATAGGCGGCGCTGACCCGCCCGGCCTGAGCCTCCAACGTGAAGCCGGCAGCCCGCTCCGCAGCCCGCGCGCCGAGGTGCCGGCGCAGATCAGCGTTGGCTGCCAGCAATTGCAGTGTCCGGCCAAGGCTCTCGGGGTTCCGCGCGTTGAAGAACAGCGCGGCGCCATCCCAGAGTTCGCGGTAGGTCGGGATATCCGAGAGCGCCAGCGCCGCGCCGGCGATGGCCGCCTCCAGCGGCGCCAGGCCGAAGGGCTCGTAGATCGAGGGGGAGCAGAAGATGCCGGCGGCGCCGATGAGCTGGCAGAGCTGGTCGTGCGGCAACTCGCCCGAGGCTTCGGCATGTTGGATAGGCTGGTGCTGGCCGTCCGGCCCGGACTGTGCCCCCGCCATGCGGACCGGCCAGGGTGCGTATCTGGCGGCGGCATCGAGCGTGGCGCCGTTCTTGCCCTCGTCCCACCACCGCCCCGCCGCCAGGATGAACGGCTGCTTGACGGACGCTGAGCGGATTTGCCGTGCCCCGTTGTGCACGACCCGCAGGTCGGCGATGCCGTCGTAGCTCTTGAGCAGCATGTCGGCGAAGCTGCGGCTCGGCGCGAGGACGATGTCCGCCGTTCGCAGCCCCTCGCCATTGAGCCGGTGTTGCCATTGCCAGCCGGTGGGAACGGTGGTGCCGCGAACGGCGCGGAACCAGGTGACGACGCAGGAATGCGCGACGGCGACAACGGGAATGTCGAGCTGCAGCCCGGCGGCCTGCGAGGGCAGGTTGAGATGCAGCAGGTCGGCGCCGGTTTCCGTTACGAGCCGCCTGAGCACTTCCGGCACCTCGGCGAGGTCGTCGGGCGACCTCACCAGCCAATCGAGCGGTGCACCCGTTTGCACCAGTCGGCCGACCGCCTCTGCCTCGGCGATCTGGAACGAGCTTGGCTGGGGGCCGAAATGCGCGAAAACCACGTCGGTATCGTGCGCCGCGAGCGACCGGCCGAGATCCATGGCATAGCGCCAGACCCCACCCACGGAATCGACCGTCATCAGAACCCGCCGGGACCGGGCGGGCGGCCTCATGCGAGCGCCCTTTGCCCGAGGATGGGTTCGTCCTGGACCGCCTGCATCTCCTTGAGCCAGGCGAAGAGCCGGCGCAGGCCGGCCTGCCACCTGGTCTTCGGATGCCAGCCGAGTGCCTGCTGCAGGGCCCGCGTGTCGGCGACGAAATACGGCTGGTCGCCCTGGCGCCACTCGCTGTGGGAGATGGGCAGTGCCTGGCCGATGACCTTCTCGATCTCGGCGAGGACCAGGTTGAGGCTGACCGCGTTCGCGGGTCCGCCGCCGAGGTTGAAGGCCCGGCCGCTGAAGGCATCGATGCGATGCAGCAGCGCGCGATAGGCGGCCACAGCGTCCTCGACGAACAGGATGTCCCGCACCTGCTTGCCGTCGCCGTAGATGGTGATCGGCCTGCCTTCGAGCGCCTGGATCAGGAAGTGCGCCACCCAGCCCTGATCCTCGGTGCCGAACTGGCGGGGCCCGTAGATGCAGCTCATCCGAAGCACGGCGGTCGGAAGGCTGTAGGAGGAGGCGTAGTCGAGCACGTACTGGTCGGCGGCGCCCTTCGAGCAGCCATAGGGGGTGCAGAGATGGAGCGGCTGCCGCTCCGAGATGCCGTGCTGGCGCAGCTCGCGCGACACCGGCTCGTAGCGTTCTCGGCCTTCTTCGAACGCGAGGTCGTCGAGGCCGCCATAGACCTTGTTGGTACTCGAGTAGATGACCGGCACCCGCCGCCCGGAGCGTCGCACCGCCTCCAGCACGTTCAGGGTGCCCAGGGCGTTGACGCGGAAATCGCCCTCCGGATCGTCGAGGCTGGTCGTCACCGCCGTCTGCCCGGCGAAGTGGAACACCGCCGAGGCATTGCCAATGGCTGCCTCGATGCCTGCGGCGTCGGTCACGTCGGCGCGCGTGAAGCGCAGCCGGGCCTCGCCAGTCTCGCGCAGCCATTCGAGGTTGCGGACCACGCCGGGGCGGCTCAGGTTGTCGATCACGTGGACGTCGAGCCCGTCGGCGAGGAGGCTGTGGGCAAGGTTGCTGCCGATGAAGCCGGCACCGCCGATGACCGCGACGGGACCGGTTCCCTGATGGTTCGCGCCCCTCATGACACCAGCCCCCGCTCTTCGAGCTGCCGCTTCATCTCGGGGCCGCGGTCGACGACCTCGCTCTCCCGGACCCACTGCACGATCTCGTCGAGGCTGTGCTCGAGCCGGTACCGCGGCTCATAGGCGAGCAGCGCCCGGGCCCGCGAGATGTCGGCAAAGCAGTTGCGGATGTCGCCGGAACGGGCCTTGCTGCAGGATCTCCGGCGTGAGCTGGGGCACGCCCATGGCGCCTGCCAGCAGCTCGGCCACCTCGCGAATGGAGTAGGCTTCGCCGCTGCCCACATTGATCACCTGTCCCGCGGCCTCGGGACTCTCGAGCGCCAGACGGAAGGCGCGAGCCACGTCGCGCACCTCGACGAAGTCGCGCTGCTGCTCGCCGTCCTCGAACACCATCGGCCGCTCACCGCTGGCGAGGCGCGAGGCGAAGTTGGCGAGCACCCCGGTATAGGGGTTGGAGAGGGCCTGCCCGGGGCCGAACACGTTGAACAGCCGCAGGGCCACGGCGTCGACGCCATAGGCCTCGCCGAAGATCAGCACCTGCCGCTCCTGCGCGTACTTGGTGAGCGCATAGATCGAGGCGAGGTCGACGGGCTTCTCCTCGTCGGTGGCAACCGGAAGCAGCTCGGTTCCATCCTGTGCAACCGGGTTCCAGCGCCTCTGCCGGATGTCGGTCGGCGTTGCGGCGGACCCGGTCCAGCCGGGCACCGCCCGCATCGGCATAGCGGCCCTCGCCATAGACGCTCATCGACGAAGCGACGACGATGCGGTCGATCGGGCCGTCCGATCATCGCTTCCAGGAGCACCGCGGTGCCGAGATCGTTGGCGCCCACATAACGACTGATTTCGTACATCGACTGTCCGACGCCGACTTCGGCAGCCAGATGCACTACCGCGTCGACGCCTTCGAGCGCCCGCTGCACCAGTTGCTGGTCGCGGACGTCTCCTTCGACGAGCTCCGCGCCGTCGGGAATGCCGGGCCGCGAGCCGCCATGCACCTGGTCGACGAAACTGTCGAGCAGCCTGACTTCGTATTGGTTCTCAAGAAGTTCGCGGGTTACCCAACGCCCTATAAAGCCACAACCCCCAGTCACCAGAATGCGCTTCATGGTTCCCTCTCGAGTTGGAGGACGAGGGCTCAACCTACTTACCTCCCGTCAGTTCCATGGAGGTTTGTACCTATCCGGCGCCCGGGCGATATGAGGGCAGGACGTCTGAGACCGGATGTCTTGGCAAGTAGCTGTCGAATGGAGCCGGCAAGGTGACGGTAACGCCAAGTGTTCGACGATCTCGGCCAAGTGGAACCCGGTTAGCGTCGCCAAGTTAGCGAGGTAAGTACCTCTGCGGCATCGGAGAGCATTAGTTGCGAATTCTAATGATTGGAGCGGGGTATGTCGGGCTGACCAGTGCGGTTTGCCTGGCGAAGATCGGGCATTCGGTCACCTGCGTTGACATCGATCGGGCCCGGATCGCGCTGCTCGATGCGGGCGGGATGCCGATCTACGAGCCGGGCCTTGCCGAGCTCATCGCCGCCAATCGCTTCGCCGGCAGGCTCTCCTTCAGCATCGAACTGCGCGAAGCTGCCAGGGACGCGGAGGCGATCTTCATCGCGGTCGGAACCCCGTCGCGCTCGGACGGGTCGGTCGAACTCTCCTACATCGAGGCAGCCGCGCGCCAGCTGGCGCCGGTGATGCGGCGCGGTGGCGTCGTCATCGTGAAATCCACTGTACCGCCGGGAACGGCGCGGCACCTGCGCGAGCTGATCGGCGAGGCGCGCGGTGCGCTCGACTTTTGCGTCGCCTCGAACCCGGAGTTCCTGCGCGAGGGATCGGCGGTCAGCGACTTCCTCAACGCGGACCGGATTGTCGTGGGTGCCGACGATCCCCGCGCCCGGCGGCTGCTCGAGCAGATCTACCTCCCGCTGAGCCGGGTGGGCGTGCCCTGCCTCTTCACCAGCACGGTGAATGCCGAGACCACCAAGTACGCGGCGAACGCGCTGCTGGCGCTGAGGATCGGCTTCATCAACGAGATCGCCGACCTCTGCGAGCGGATCGGCGGCGACGTTCATGCGGTCGCGCAGGCGATCGGGCTCGATCATCGCATCGGCCCCGACTTCCTCGCCGCCGGGCCCGGGTTCGGTGGCTCGTGCTTTCCCAAGGACACCCGTGCCCTCGCCGCGGTGGGGCGGCAATCCGGCACCCGGCTGCACCTGGTCGAGACGCTCATCGAGCGGAACGAAATTCGCAAGGCGGGCCTGGCGCAACTGATCGTCGGCGAGCTCGACCGGCCGGCCCACGGCGCCCGGATCGCGTTGCTCGGCGTCGCCTTCAAGGCCGACACCGATGATGTCCGCGAGTCGCCCGCTCTCTCGATCATTCCGCTTCTGCAGGAGGCCGGCTGCGAGGTGCGAGTGCACGACCCAAAGGCCAGGGCGCCGCAACTGCTAGGCTCGGTTACCTGGTGCGATGACCCCTACGAGGCCGCCGAGGGGGCCGACATCGCCGTGATCCTGACGGAATGGGCGGAGTACCGCGACATCGACCTCGAGCGACTCGGAGCGGCGATGGCCTCACGCAAGCTCTTCGACTGCCGCAACTTGATCGATCCCGCCGCCGCCGTGGAAGCCGGGTTCCGCTACATCGGCATCGGCAGGGGCTCGATGGCTGCGCGCAAGGTCGGAGCCGTGGCGGCCCGCGCGGGCCGGCCCGCTGCCCGGCCAATGCGTGCCGCAAAGGAACTGGGAGCCGAGAGTGAATAGTACCGGCAGGACCATGCGCGCCGCCGTCGTCACCGGCGCCGGCACCATGCGCATCGACGAGGTCGCCGTACCGGAACCCGGCCCCGGTCAAGTGCTTGTCAGGCTCGAGGGCTGTGGCGTCTGCGCCTCCAACCTTGGACCGTGGGCGGGGCCCGAGTGGATGAAGTTCCCCACGGAGCCCGGCGGCCTCGGCCACGAGGGCTGGGGCATCGTCGACGCCGTCGGGGAGGGGGTAGGGGGCCTCGCGCCCGGCGACCGCGTGGCGGCGCTCTCCTACCACAGCTACGCCGGCTACGACCTCGCGGACGCCGATGCGGTGGTGAAGCTGCCGGCTGAGCTCGACGGTCTGCCGTTCCCCGGCGAGCCACTGGGCTGCGCCATGAACATCATGCGCCGCAGCGAGATCGAGGCAGGCCAGACGGTTGCGATCGTCGGGATCGGCTTCCTGGGCGGGCTGCTGACCCAGCTCGCCTCGCAAGCCGGGGCGCGCGTGATCGCCGTCTCCCGCCGGCCGTTCTCGCTCGAACTGGCGAAGATCATGGGGGCCGCCGAGACGGTCCGCATGGACGATCACTGGCGGATCATCGAACAGGTGAAGGAGCTGACCGGCGGCCAGACTGTGCGACCGTGTCATCGAGTGCGTCGGCAAGCAATGGCCGCTCGATCTGGCCGCCGAACTGACGCGGGAGCGGGGCCGGCTCATCATCGCCGGCTACCACCAGGACGGGCCGCGACAGGTGAACATGCAGATGTGGAACTGGCGCGGCCTCGACGTGGTCAACGCGCACGAGCGGGACCCGGCGATCTACGTCCGCGGCATCCGCGAGGCAGTCGACGCGGTGGCGTCCGGGCGGCTCGACCCCAGCCCGCTCTACACCCACAGCTATGCGCTGGATCAGCTCGGCGAGGCCTTGGACGCGACGCGCGACAGGCCGGAGGGGTTCGTCAAGGCGTTCATCACCTTCTGATCGTCCTCGACAATCCTGCTGAGCAGCTCGGCATAGCGCCGCGCGAGCGACAGAGTCCGGCCCCGTCCACATCGTCCACCCGCCGAGCTGGAAGGCCAGGTAGGCCGGGATCATGAAACCGAGCAGACCCGGATGGACCACGTGCCCGCTCGTCGCAAGGACGGCGAGGAGGCGCTCGACGTCATTATCGCGGAGCTCATGCTCGACGATCGCCCCGGCGACATCCCAGGCAATGTCCTGGCGGCCGATGAAGTCGTGGGTGCGGGCATGGTCGAGCCCGTCCGTCTTGACCAGCCTGACGCCCTCGACTAGCCATTCCCAGCGGTGCAGCCGGTTGTCCGTCTCGACCCGGCGAACCGCATTCTCCAGTTCCGGCGTAGGCTGCATGAAGGCGGCGAGAGTGGCCGCCGGCCGCCTCGCCGAGCGCTTCTCGCGCGTTGTAAACAGCCATGTGCGCCAGCCGCTCGAGCGTTGCCCCACTGTCGGCCGGCGCAGCGAGGGAGGCCCGGAAGGACAGGTAATTTCCCAACGCCTCGACCAGATCCGATCGCTCGATCGAGCACTCGAGCAGGTTCGGTGACTCGATCCAGCGCTGCACGAGGAAGCCGTGGCAGAGCCCCACCGGCTCGGGCCCGAATCCCGCCGCACGAAGTTCGCGGGCAAGCGCCAGTTTTTGCCTGCCCATTTCCCCCAGGCCCGCGAACTTCAACAGCCATTTGCCGCCGGGCGTGCGGGCAATGAACTTCCGCCGTCTCCCAGGCCGGCGCGATCGGGACTTCGCGCGCCCCGCCCACCTGACCCCGCCACTTCCCCCACGAGATGTCGAGCAGCGGCTCCAGGGGCCCGACAAGCTCGGTGAGGGCTAGCTTGCAGCCGCCCGCCGAGCAGCATCTCGTCGGTGCTCACATGGTGGCGCGGCGCGGCGCGCCAAAGCGCCAGCCGCCGCTCGCTGGCCTCGCTTCCCGGATCGCCGGAATGGCCCGGAAAGAAGTGGATCCGGTCCCGCTCTATCCCCTGTGCAGTGAGCCAGGCCGCCACCGCGGCAAACGAGCTGCCGGAGAGTCCGGGTCCTTCATCAACCACCGCGAAGCAGGGCGGATCGCCTGCGAGGATATGCTCTGCGAGCGCTGCCGAGACCGAGAGCCGCCGGTCGAACGGGTGCCCCATGGGCCGTACCGTCACGAAACCCTGGCTACCGAGCCCCACGGCCACCATCGCAGCGACGCTCACGCCGATGCTGCGGATGCCGATCACCCGGCTCGCGGGCGGCAGCCCGGACCGCCGCGCTGCCTCGGCATAGGCTTCCGGGTAGATGGCATAGAACGCATAGCCCTCTGTAGGTTTAGTGCGGAGCATGCCCTTGGGGGCAAGCCGGGCGAGGGCAAACTCCGCCAGCACCCTGTCCGCCTCGTCGAGCTCGCCTCTCTTCCATGCGGCGTCGACCAGCCGGGCCAGCGGCATGAGCGCCGCTTCCGAGCTCCGGACCGTCGGCGTCAGCTCGTCAACGCCTGTGGCACTCGCTTCGGCATCGAGCATCGCGCGGAAAAGGTCGGCCGCCTGCAATAGCGCATCGACCGCCCCGGCGTGCGAACCGAGACTCCGGACCGTGCGCAGGACCTCGCGGTGCAGTTCTGCCGCGTCCCTGGGTTGCTCGACATCCCCAAAGACCAGCATTCGCCTGCTCCTTCGCGGTCCTTCGAGCAGCAGGAACTTATGCCAACTGCGTAGGTTCACCCGGAGAGGTACATAGCTGAGCGGAGAGGCGTAATGGCGAGCCGCAGAATTCGTGTCGGGCTGGTGGGGGTCGGCAATTGTGCCTCCTCGCTGGTCCAGGGCCTCACCTATTACCGCGACGCCGACGGCAACGAACCGATCCCGGGCCTGATGCATCCCGACCTCGGCGGCTATCGCATCGGCGACATCGAGATTGTCCGCGGCCTTCGACGTTGCGGCCTCCAAGGTCGGGCGCGACGTCTCCGAGGCGATCTATGCCGAGCCGAACAACACGCATCGCTTCGCCGAGGCCGAGCCGACCGGCGTCACGGTGCAGCGCGGGCCGACGCTCGACGGCATCGGCAAGTACCTGCAAGGACATCATCGAGGAATCCCCCGAGCCGGTGGCGGACGTGGCCGAGGTGCTGCGGCGGAGCGGCACCGATGTCCTTGTCTCCTACCTGCCGGTCGGCTCCCAGCAGGCGACCGAGTTGTATGCGCGAGCAGGCGCTCGCGGCCGGCTGCGCCTTCGTCAACTGCATCCCGGTGTTCATCGCCTCGCGGCCGGAATGGGCGCAGCGCTTCGCGGCGCGCGGGCTGCCGATCATCGGCGACGACATCAAGAGCCAGGTCGGCGCCACCATCGTGCATCGCGTGCTGGCCAATCTGTTCCGCGAGCGCGGCGTGCGGCTCGACCGCACCTACCAGCTGAATTTCGGCGGCAATACCGACTTCCTCAACATGCTCGAGCGCGAGCGGCTCGAATCGAAGAAGATCTCGAAGACCCAGGCGGTGACCAGCCAGTTGGACCTGCCGCTCCCTCCCGGCGACGTGCATGTCGGCCCGAGCGACCACGTGCCGTGGCTGACCGACCGCAAGTTCGCCTATATCCGGCTCGAGGGCACCACCTTCGGCGGCGTGCCGCTCAATGCCGAGCTGAAGCTCGAGGTCTGGGATTCGCCGAATTCGGCCGGCGTCGTCATCGACGCGGTGCGCTGCGCCAAGCTGGCGCTCGACCGCGACATCGGCGGGCCGCTGGTCGGGCCCTCGAGCTATTTCATGAAGTCGCCGCCGCAGCAGTTCACCGACGACGAGGCGCGCCGGCGCACCGAGCAGTTCATCGCCGGCACCGAGGAGCCGATGCTCGGAGCGGCGGAGTGACCACCACCTTCTTCCTCGTCCGCCACGCCGCGCACGATCTTCCGGGCGGCACCCTCGCCGGGCGGCTCCCCGGCATCCGGCTCGGGGAACTGGGCCGCAAGCAGGCCATGCGGCTCGCCGAGCGCCTGCGCCGCGAGCGGCTCTCGGCGGTCCACGCCGGCCCGCGCGAGCGCACCCGGGAAACGGCGGCGGCCATCGCCGACGCGTGCGGGATGGACGGCGTGCTGGTCGATCCTGAACTCGATGAAGTCGACTTCGGCGACTCATGGCAGGGCAGGGACTTCGCCACCCTCGAGCAGGATCCCGCCTGGCGCCGCTGGAACGCTGCGCGCAGCCTTGCCAGGACTCCCGGCGGAGAGCGGATGCTGGACGTGCAGGGCCGGGCCCTGGGGCTGATGGAGCGGCTGGGTGCCGAGCATGGCGAGGCCGCGGTGGCACTGTCTCGCACGCCGACGTCATCCGGGCCGTGGTCAGCCACACGCTTGGCATGCCGATCGACGCCTGGAACCGCTTCGACGTCTCGCCGCCTCGATCAGCAGCATCGCCTGGGGCGACTGGGGCGCCAAGGTGCTGTGCCTCAACGAGGTGGTCAATTGAGCGCCGCCGGCGCGCGGCGGGCGATGACCGGGCGGGAGATCCGCGAGCGCATCGACGCGCTGAGGCCCTGGTTCCACAACATGGAGCTCGGCGGCATCCAGACGGCGCCGGACCACTTCCTCGGCGACTATCCGAACATCAAGTGGAAGAAGTTCGCCAGCGCCATCCCGGCCGACCTGACCGGCTGGTCGGTGCTCGATATCGGCTGCAACGGCGGCTTCTACTCGATCGAGATGAAGCGGCGCGGCGCCGAGCGGGTGCTCGGCATCGACGTCGACGAGAGCTATCTCGCCCAGGCGCGCTTCGCCGCCGAGGTCAACGGGCTCGACATCGAGTTCCGCACGCTGTCGGTCTACGACGTCGGCGCGCTGGCCGAACGCTTCGACATCGTGCTGTTCATGGGCGTGCTCTACCACCTGCGCCACCCGCTGCTGGCCCTGGATCTCGATCCGCGAGCACGTCGCCGGTCGACCTGCTGGTGTTCCAGTCGATGCAGCGGGGCAGCAACCGAGCTGGCGGCGGGTCGAGCAGGATTACCAGTTCTGGGATGCCGAGGTGTTCGACGCGCCCGAGTTCCCGAAGCTCCACTTCGTCGAGCATCGCTATTCCAATGACCCGACCAACTGGTGGATCCCGAACCGCGCCTGCGCCGAGGCGATGCTGCGCAGCGCCGGGTTCGCGCATCGAGTCGCACCCAGAAGCCGAGGTCTATGTCTGCCGCGTAGCGGAGCGGCCCGCCGATGCCGCGCCCGTCTACCCCGTACGGGGGAGGCACGCATGATCGAAGCCGCCATGATCTGGAACGAACCCAACAACAAGTCGCACTGGGATCTCGGAGCTCGATCCCGGACTGGGCGCTGTTCTCGCGCATGGCGCTGCTGGCCGCGACGCGATCGCGCGAGGTCAACCCCAATGTGCTGCGCATGTGCTCGGCGGCATGTCGCCGATCGATCCGGCTTTCATCGAGAAGCATGAAGCGGCACGGGCGTGCTCGAGGCGGTCGATGCCGTCGCCGTGCACGGCTTTCCGCTCGACTGGAACCTCTGGCAGATCGACGAGTGGCCGGACAGGATCGACGAAATCCGGGCGGCGACCGATCTGCCTGTCTGGGTGACCGAAGTCGGGGTTTCGAGCTTTGGCGCGGAGGAGGTGCAGGCCTGGGGGTTGAAGCGCACGGCCGAACTGCTGGCCGGGCGGGTCGACGCGGATCCACTGGTACATCCTCTATGACCTGCCGCGCGCCTGGGAGGCGACGACCCGCCACAAGGAGGCGGAGGGCTCCTCCTACTATCGGCACTTCTACATGGGCCTGCTGCGGGAGGACGGCACGCCGAAGCCGGCGCTCGACGAATTCGAGAGCCTGCGCCGAGCCGCTCGGCCTGATGCCAGTGGTTCCACTTCGAGGATCCACCGGCTCGACGATGCGGTCGCCTGGATGAAGCGGCTCGGCGTCACGGCAGGTGCGCACCGGCCTCTCCTGGGCCGACAGCTTCCGCCCAGATGCGCTGGACTGGTTCGACCGGCAGATGGGTGCGCTCGAGGAATTCGACGTCACCGTCACCTTCTGCTTCACGCCGGAGCACGAAGGCATTGCCCCCCACCACACCAGCCCGCCGCGCGAACCCGCGCGCTTCGCCGAGTTCTGCGCCGAGGATGATCGACCGCTACGCGCCAACGCGGCACCGATCGGAGGTTGCAGGCTCCGCCTGAGGCGGCTGCGAGGGACGTGTTGCGGGTTGCTTGCATGGTGAAGATTTGGTGCAGCAATGGCCGCAAGTTGAATCGTAGTCCTCACTATTGCTTAAGGGGAATGACGCATGATGCTTCGGTACTAAATCGCACCGGGCCGCAGGGCGTCAGGGCTCCGGGGGCGCACCTCACACTGGCGCGGGGGTTCAAACATGTCTCTCTTGAAGAAGTTCATCGCGAACGAAGACGGAGCCACGGCGATCGAGTATGGCCTGATCGCCGCGCTGATCGCAGTCGGTATCATCGTTGCCGCCACTACCCTTGGCACCAGCCTGAGCAACCTGTTCACCGAGATCAGCGATAAGATGGATGGCGTCGTCGTTGAATAACGTCGTCGTTCCCTGATCTGGAACATCGCCGGCCGGCATGCGCACGCAAGTCGGCCGACGCAACCTGCAAATGCCCAAGCCGGGATCGCCCTGGCTTGGGCATTTTGCTTTGATGGCCGCTTGCGGCGCATCGGGCTCTTGGCTATCTACGGCCCCAGCGCGGGTGTAGCTCAATGGTAGAGCAGCAGCCTTCCAAGCTGAATACGAGGGTTCGATTCCCTTCACCCGCTCCAAGTTTCCTCAGAACTCGGGACTACACGGCAGGCACCTTTGCTGCCTCCGCGACGATCCAGTCGCGAAAAATCCTGATCTTTGGGACGTTGCGCCGGCTCTCGGGGTGAGCCGGCCAATAGCCCGTGCCCTCGTCGATCACCTGATCGAAGGGGTGGCCGAGTGCCTCAAACCCCCGCCAGCAGCGAGGGGGCCGTGCCGCCGTAGGGAGCGCTTCCACAAGCGGACCCACCATGGCGATTTGCACGCTTATCTGGCAGACTTCTGACTTGCATCGGCGCGGGTTTGACACTAAACGGAGGCCGCTGGTTTTAGGGGTATAGCTCAGTTGGTAGAGCATCGGTCTCCAAAACCGAGGGTCGCGGGTTCAAGTCCTGCTGCCCCTGCCAGCCCTAAGCCTCTCTGCTGATTCAGTTTTCAAGTCCGGAGCGGGATTTCCTGCACCGCCCACTTGTTGCCGTCCGGATCGGCGAAGAAGACGAACCGGCCCCACGGCATGTCCTGGATCTCGCCGACGTCGAGGCCGCGGCCGTTGAGCTCGGACTTGGCCGCCTCGATGTCCTTGACGACGAGCTGCAGCCCTTCCACGGAGCCGGGCGCGGCGTTGGTGATCCCCTTGCCGAAGGCGATCGAGCAGGCCGAGCCGGGCGGGGTGATCTGGACGAAGCGGATGTCGTCGCTGACCGTGTGGTCATGGTCGGCGTTGAAGCCCAGCTTCTCGGTATAGAATGACTTGGCGCGATCGACGTCGGTCACGGGCACTGCGACCAGTTCCAGCTTCCAGTCCATGGCGTTGCTCCTGCTGCCGCATCTGTGGAAAGGATGGGATCGCTTTGGGGCGCCATTGCGGTGTATGGTGGGCTGGCGGTTCGACGGATTCCCGGCGCCTTCACGCGGAGGTGCTCGGGCGGTCGCGCTTGGGGCTTGCAATAAGCGGGGCAAGCCATTAGATACCGCATCTCAGCCGCCCGGGGTGACTCGCGCGGTTATTGGTCTTTGGCCGCGAGGCCCCTAGGAAAGTAGAGCTGATGGCTGCCGTCAACCCCGTGAAATTTCTGCAGGAGGTGCGTCAGGAAGTCAGCAAGGTCACATGGCCGACGCGCAACGAGACCGTGATCTCGACGGTGATGGTGCTGGTCATGGTGGTCCTCGCCAGCTTCTTCTTCCTCGCGGCTGACCAGATCATTTCGTGGCTCGTGCAGCTGCTTGCTGTCGATCCGCTGAGGCGGCAAACGGATTATTGGAGACGACAACGCGGCATGGCCAAGCGCTGGTACATCGTTCAGGCGTACTCGAACTTCGAGCGCAAGGTCGCCGAGGACATCTCGCCAGAAGGTCGCGCAGAAGAAGCTCGAGGAGCTGTTCGAGGACGTGATCGTGCCGACCGAGAAGGTCGTCGAGATGCGCCGCGGCCGCAAGGTCGACGCCGAGCGCAAGTTCTTCCCCGGCTATGTGCTGGTGAAGATGGAAATGACCGACCAGGCGTTCCACCTCATCAAGAACACGCCGAAGGTCACCGGTTTCCTCGGTTCGGGCGACAAGCCGATGCCGATCTCGGAGAAGGAGGCCATGGCCATCCTGCAGCAGGTGCAGGAAGGCGTCGAGCATCCCAAGCCCTCGGTCTCGTTCGAGGTCGGCGAGCAGGTGCGCGTTTCCGACGGCCCCTTCGCCAGCTTCAACGGCGTGGTCGAGGAAGTCGACGAGGAGCGCTCGCGCCTCAAGGTGGAAGTTTCGATTTTCGGGCGCCCGACGCCGGTGGAGCTCGAATACGGTCAGGTCGAGAAGGTCTGATCCTGTCGTTGCGCAGCACGACTGACCGGCGAGCCTGCGGCCGGCCGGAAACCGTGGAAGAGGGCGGCGGCCGCCAGCCGCCGGCAACACCTCGCACCACGGCGTCTCACTGATCCGGTGACGCGGATCACCGCCCGCTCGTGGGCACGTATTTAGGAAGGACGAACAATGGCAAAGAAAGATTACCGGCTACCTGAAGCTTCAGGTCCCGGCCGGTTCGGCGACCCCGTCGCCCCCGATCGGCCCCGCGCTCGGTCAGCGCGGCCTCAACATCATGGAATTCTGCAAGGCGTTCAACGCCAAGACCGCAGAGCAGGAAAAGGGTGCCCCGACCCCGGTCGTGATCACCATCTACGCCGACAAGAGCTTCACGTTCGAGACCAAGCTCCCGCCGGTCACCTACTTCCTCAAGAAGGCGATGAACCTGAAGTCCGGCTCCAAGCTCCCGGGCAAGGAATCCGCCGGCACGATCACGCAGAAGCAGATCCGCGAGATCGCCGAGAAGAAGATGAAGGACCTCAACGCCTACGACGTCGACGCATGCGGCGACGATGATCGCCGGCTCCGCCCGTTCCATGGGCATCCAGGTGGAGGGCTAAGCGATGGCCAAGCATCGGTAAGCGTACGACCGCCGCCTCGCGAAGGCATCGACCGCAAGAAGCTCTATGCGCTCGACGAGGCGGTGAAGATGGTGCAAGGCGCGCGCCAAGGCCAAGTTCGACGAGACCGTCGAGGTTGCGATGAACCTGGGCGTCGACCCGCGTCACGCCGACCAGATGGTCCGCGGCGTGGTCAACCTGCCCAACGGCACCGGCAAGACCGTTCGCGTCGCCGTGTTCGCCAAGGACGCCAAGGCCGATGAAGCCCGCAAGGCCGGCGCCGACGTCGTCGGTGCCGAAGACCTCGTCGAGCAGGTCCAGGCCGGCAACATCAATTTCGACCGCGTCATCGCGACGCCCGACATGATGCCGCTGGTCGGCCGTCTCGGTAAGATCCTCGGGCCCGCGCAACCTGATGCCGAACCCCAAGGTCGGCACGGTGACCCCGGACGTCGCCGGCGCGGTCAAGGCCGCCAAGGGCGGCGCCGTGGAGTTCCGCGTCGAGAAGGCCGGTATCATCCACGCCGGCGTCGGCAAGGCCTCGTTCTCCGAGGAAGCGCTGCTGCAGAACATCAAGGCGTTCACCGATGCCGTGCAGAAGGCCAAGCCGGCCGGCGCCAAGGGCACCTACGTGAAGCGCGTCGCCGTCAGCTCGACCATGGGCCCCGGCGTGCACGTCGATCCGTCGTCGCGTCAACGCGTAAGACGGCGGTGAAGTGAATTCCGGGCGGTCGCGATGCCGTCCGGATGCCGATCTCCGGATCGGTGAAGTCCTGTCCGAGACTGCAAGGCGCGCCGCAAGGCGCTTAATCCCGAGCAGGGGCCTGCAATAGACGGGGTGAAGACCGGATTTGACTGCCGCGAGGCGCCGCGTTTCGGTTCGAACCAGGCCAGTTGCCGCCAAGGGGCATTTCGCCCTCCTGACGGTCAGCCGGTTGACAGGCATCAACCGCTGACCTCCGCGACGGAGGGCAGCAATTGGCAAAGGTCCGGCGTCGACGCCGGGTCCAATGTGGAGACTAAGCAGTGGAAAGAGCGGAAAAGCGTGAAGCTCGTCGCCGCGCTCCAGTCGTCGTTCGCGGACGGCTGGATCGATCGTCGTCGCGCGCAACGCCGGCCTGACCGTCGCCGACCTGGAGAATCTGCGCAAGCAGATGAAGCAGGCCGGCGGCACGGTGAAGGTCGCCAAGAACCGCCTGGCCAAGCTTGCTCTGAAGGAAACCGACAACGCGGACATCTCGGCCCTGTTTACCGGGCCGACGGTCATCGCCTTCGCCAAGGATCCCATGACGGCGCCGAAAGTCGCGGCCGCTTTCGCCGACAAGAACCAGAAGTTCGAGGTTCTCGGCGGCGCCATGGGCAAGACCGGGCTCGACCCGAACAACGTCAAGGCGCTCGCCACGATGCCGTCGCTCGATCAGCTGCGCGCCACGCTCGCCGGCATGCTCAAGCAGCCCGGCACGCGTATCGCTTCGGTCCTGCAGGCTCCGGGCGGCGCAGATTGCTCGGGTCCTCTCGGCTCACGCCGAGAAGGGCAACGCAGCATAGGCAACCATTCAAACCAGGGGTCGCCAGGACCCTCCACGGTTCGAACTGAAACAGTACAACGGAAAGTGAACTCAAATGGCTGATCTCGCCAAAATCGTAGACGACCTCTCGGCTCTCACCGTTCTCGAGGCTTCCGAACTGTCGAAGATGCTCGAAGAGAAGTGGGGCGTTTCCGCCGCCGCTCCGGTCGCCGCTGCTGCCGCTCCGGCCGCTGCTGCCGCCGCTCCGGTCGAAGAGAAGACCGAATTCGACGTGATCCTCGCCTCCTTCGGCGAGAACAAGATCAACGTCATCAAGGAAGTCCGCGCCATCACCGGCCTGGGCCTCGGCGAAGCCAAGGCTCTGGTCGAGGGCGCTCCCAAGGCCGTCAAGGAAGGCGCCAACAAGGCCGAGGCCGAGGACATCAAGAAGAAGCTGGAAGCTGCTGGCGCCAAGGTCGAACTCAAGTAAGTTTCGACCCGGAACTCCGGGGCGGCGCTACGGGCGCCGCCTCATTCCCGTCCGCAGGTTGACTATAGCGGGACGAGCCGCCACCCGCGGGCACAACGCGGACAGGGCGTTAGTTGCGAAAATGCGGGGCCGCCTCCCTTTTCAGGCCCCGACACGACAAAGAGCAAGGCAGATGTCCTGAGGTCCGACGGCTGATAGTCGGGGCTTTGGACATTTGCCTCCGAGACATCGAGAACAGATAGGAGCGGGTATGGCTACCACGTTCAACGGCCGCCGCAAGGTACGCAAGTCCTTCGGCAGCATTCGCGAAGTCACGGAGATGCCCAATCTGATCGAGGTCCAGAAGGCCTCGTACGATCAGTTCCTCCTCGTGAACGAGCCCAAGGGCGGTCGTCCCGATGAGGGGCTGCAGGCCGTCTTCAAGTCGGTCTTCCCGATCACCGACTTTTCCAACACGGCCTCTCTCGAATTCGTGAAGTACGAGTTCGAGCAGCCCAAGTACGACGTCGACGAGTGCCGGCAGCGCGACATGACCTTCGCTGCGCCGCTCAAGGTGACGCTGCGCCTGATCGTGTTCGAAGTCGACGAGGAGACCGGCGCCCGCTCCGTCAAGGACATCAAGGAGCAGGACGTCTACATGGGCGACATGCCGTTCATGACCGTGAACGGCACCTTCATCGTCAACGGCACCGAGCGCGTCATCGTCTCGCAGATGCACCGTTCGCCGGGCGTGTTCTTCGACCACGACAAGGGCAAGACCCACTCGTCGGGCAAGCTGCTGTTCGCCGGCCGCATCATTCCGTACCGCGGCTCGTGGCTCGACATCGAGTTCGACGCCAAGGACATCGTCTATGCGCGCATCGACCGCCGCCGCAAGATTCCGGTGACCTCGCTGCTCAAGGCGCTCGGCATGGATGCCGAGGAAATCCTCGCGACCTATTACAAGACGCTCAACTACGAGAAGACCAAGACCGGCTGGAAGAAGCCGTTCGACGCCGAGAAGATGAAGAACGCCAAGCCGACGTTCGACCTGATCGACGCCAAGACCGGCGACGTGGTCCACGAAGGCGGCAAGAAGCTCACGCCCGCGCCAGGCCAAGAAGCTCGCCGAGGACGGCCTGACGCACCTCGCGGCGATCGACGAGGACCTCTACGGCACGTACATCGCCGAGGACCTGGTCAACCTGCAGACCGGCGAGATCTACGCCGAGGCCGGCGACGAGCTCGACGAGAAGCTGCTCAAGAAGCTGACCGACGCCGGCTTCGACGAACTGCCGATCCTCGACATCGACCACGTCACCGTGGGCGCCTACATCCGCAACACGCTGGCCGTCGACAAGAACGAGACCCGCGAGGACGCGCTGTTCGACATCTACCGCGTCATGCGTCCGGGCGAGCCGCCGACCGTCGAGACCGCCGAAGCGATGTTCAAGTCGCTGTTCTTCGACAGCGAGCGCTACGACCTGTCGGCCGTCGGCCGCGTCAAGATGAACATGCGCCTCGAGCTCGAGCGCCGACGACACCGTGCGCATCCTGCGCAAGGAAGACATCGTCGAGGTGGTCCGCACGCTGGTCGAACCTGCGCGACGGCCGCGGCGAGATCGACGACATCGACAACCTCGGCAACCGCCGGGTGCGTTCGGTCGGCGAGCTGATGGAGAACCACTACCGCCTCGGTCTGCTCCGCATGGAGCGCGCGATCAAGGAGCGCATGTCGTCGGTCGAGATCGACACCGTCATGCCGCAGGACCTGATCAACGCCAAGCCGGCGGCTGCCGCCGTGCGCGAGTTCTTCGGCTCGTCGCAGCTCAGCCAGTTCATGGACCAGACCAACCCGCTCTCCGAGATCACGCACAAGCGGCGTCTCTCGGCGCTCGGGCCGGGCGGTCTGACCCGCGAGCGCGCCGGCTTCGAAGTCCGCGACGTGCACCCGACCCACTATGGCCGTATCTGCCCGATCGAGACGCCGGAAGGCCCGAACATCGGTCTGATCAACTCGCTGGCGACCTTTGCCCGCGTCAACAAGTACGGCTTCATCGAGACGCCGTACCGCAAGATCGTCGAACGGCAAGGTGACCGACGACGTGGTCTATCTGTCGGCCATGGAAGAGGCCAAGCACTACGTCGCGCAGGCCAATGCCGAGCTCACCGACGAAGGGCGAGTTCGCCGACGACCTGATCGTTGCCCGCCACGCCGGCGACAACGGCCTGACGCCCAAGGAGTCCATCGACCTGATGGACGTGTCGCCCAAGCAGATCGTTTCGGTGGCCGCGGCGCTCATCCCGTTCCTCGAGAACGACGACGCCAACCGCGCCCTGATGGGCTCGAACATGCAGCGTCAGGCGGTGCCGCTGCTGCGCGCCGAGGCCCCGTTCGTGGGCACCGGCATGGAGCCGATCGTCGCCCGTGACTCGGGCGCCGCGATCGTCGCCAAGCGCAAGGGCATCGTCGACCAGGTGGACGCGACGCGTATCGTTATCCGCGCCACCGAAGAGACCGATGCCGTCGAAGTCGGGCGTCGACATCTACAACCTGATGAAGTTCCAGCGTTCGAACCAGTCGACCTGCATCAACCAGCGTCCGCTGGTGGTGGTGGGCGACCACGTCGACGCCGGCGACATCGTTGCCGACGGTCCCTCGACCGAACTGGGCGATCTCGCGCTCGGCCGGAACGTGCTCGTCGCGTTCATGCCGTGGAATGGCTACAACTTCGAAGACTCGATCCTGCTCAGCGAGAAGATCGCCATGCAGGACGTGTTCACCTCGATCCACATCGAGGAATACGAAGTGATGGCCCGCGACACCAAGCTCGGGCCCGAGGAAATCACCCGCGACATTCCGAACGTGTCGGAAGAGGCGCTGAAGAACCTCGACGAAGCCGGTATCGTCCATATCGGTGCCGAAGTCGGGCCGGGCGACATCCTCGTCGGCAAGATCACGCCGAAGGGCGAAAGCCCGATGACGCCGGAAGAAAAGCTCCTCCGCGCCATCTTCGGCGAGAAGGCCTCCGACGTTCGTGACACCTCGCTCCGCGTGCCCCCGGGCGATGCCGGTACTGTCGTTGAAGTGCGCGTGTTCAACCGCCACGGCATCGACAAGGACGAGCGCGCCATGGCCATCGAGCGCGAGGAAATCGAGCGTCTGGCCAAGGACCGCGACGACGAGCAGTCGATCCTCGACCGCAACGTCTATGCGCGTCTCAAGGAAATGCTGTTCGGCAAGACCGCGACCGCTGGCCCGAAGGGCTATGTCATCGGCACCAAGCTGAACGACCAGATCTTCGACGCCCAGCCGCGGTCCAAGTGGTGGCAGTTCGCCGTCGACGACGACAAGGTGATGGCCGAGATGGAGGCTCTCAACGCCCAGTACGAGGAGAGCCGCCGGCTGCTCGAGCAGCGCTTCATCGACAAGGTCGACAAGCTGCAGCGCGGTGACGAACTGCCGCCGGGCGTGATGAAGATGGTCAAGGTCTTCGTCGCCACCAAGCGCAAGATCCAGCCGGGCGACAAGATGGCCGGCCGTCACGGCAACAAGGGCGTGGTCTCGCGCATCGTGCCGCATCGAGGACATGCCGTACCTCGAAGACGGTACGCTCGGTCGACATCGTGCTGAACCCGCTCGGCGTGCCGTCGCGCATGAACGTCGGGCAGATCCTCGAGACCCATCTCGGCTGGGCCTGCGCCGGCGTCGGCAAGAAGATCGACGAGATGCTGCGGATCTACCAGCAGAAGGGCGACATGAAGCCGCTCAAGAAGGAGATCAGCTCGCTCTTCGACGGCGACGACTACGATCACCGATCTCGACGACGACAGCATGGCTCCGCCTCGGCGAGCATCTCTCCAAGGGCGTCTCGATCGCCACTCCGGTGTTCGACGGCGCCAAGGAAAGCGACATCGTCGAGATGCTGGAGCGGGCAGGGCTCGACGCCTCCGGCCAGTCGACCGTCTATCGACGGCCGCACCGGCGAGGCGTTCGACCGCCAGGTGACCGTGGGCTACATCTACATGCTCAAGCTCCACCACCTGGTCGACGACAAGATCCACGCCCGTTCGATCGGTCCGTACTCGCTCGTTACCCAGCAGCCGCTGGGCGGCAAGGCGCAGTTCGGCGGCCAGCGTTTCGGCGAAATGGAAGTGTGGGCGCTCGAAGCCTATGGCGCCGCGTACACGCTCCAGGAAATGCTGACCATCAAGTCGGACGACGTGGCCGGCCGCACCAAGGTCTACGAAGCCATCGTCCGTGGCGACGACACGTTCGAAGCGGGCATTCCCGAAAGCTTCAACGTTCTGGTCAAGGAAATCCGCTCGCTCGGTCTCAATGTCGAACTCGATATGGGCGAGGACGACGCACTTCCCGCAGCCCGGCAGCACGAAGCGGAGCTAGCAGCCTCCTCAGAAGGCGGCGGAATAATCCTGCCGAGTTCACCCCTTCACTTCGGAACACGCCTCGCGAGGCTCCGGCCCGCCCCGGAGCCTGCCGGAGACGAGGAGATACTAGATGCATACTCATCAACCACGTCATGGACCCGTTCAATCCGCAGGTCCCGGTGCAGATGTTCGATCAGATGAAGATCAGCATCGCCAGCCCGGAGAAGATCCTGAGCTGGTCGTACGGCGAGATCAAGAAGCCCGAGACGATCAACTACCGCACGTTCAAGCCCGAGCGTGACGGCCTGTTCTGCGCGCGCATCTTCGGGCCCGTGAAGGACTACGAGTGCCTGTGCGGCAAGTACAAGCGCATGAAGTTCAAGGGCGTCATCTGCGAGAAGTGCGGCGTCGAAGTCACGCTGAGCCGCGTGCGCCGCGAGCGCATGGGCCATATCGAGCTCGCCGCGCCGGTCGCCCACATCTGGTTCCTGAAGTCGCTGCCGTCGCCGTATCGCGCTGCTGCTCGACATGACGCTCAAGGACATCGAGCGCATCCTCTACTTCGAGCAGTACGTCATCCTCGATGCCGGGCCTGACCCCGTTCACCGCGAACGAGCTGCTGACCGAAGAGCAGTACCTCGACGCCCAGGACGAGTACGGTGCCGACAGCTTCACCGCCAAGATCGGCGCCGAGGCCATCCGCGACATGCTGCTCGTCGCTCGACCTCGAAAAGATCGCCGCCGACCTGCGCGTCGAGATCGCCGAGTCGACCACCGAGCTGAAGCCCAAGAAGCTGGCCAAGCGCCTCAAGATCGTCGAGCAGTTCATCGTCTCGGGCAACAAGCCCGAGTGGATGATCATGACCGTCATCCCGGTCATTCCGCCCGAACTGCGCCCGCTCGTCCCGCTGGACGGCGGCCGCTTCGCCACGTCCGATCTCAACGACCTCTATCGTCGCGTCATCAACCGCAACAACCGGTTGAAGCGCCTGATCGAGCTGCGTGCGCCGGACATCATCATCCGCAACGAAAAGCGCATGCTGCAGGAAGCTGTGGACGCGCTGTTCGACAACGGCCGCCGCGGCCGCACCATCACCGGTGCCAACAAGCGTCCGCTGAAGTCGCTCTCGCGACATGCTGAAGGGCAAGCAGGGCCGGTTCCGCCAGAACCTGCTCGGCAAGCGCGTCGACTATTCCGGCCGTTCGGTGATCACCGTGGGTCCGGAGCTGAAGCTGCACCAGTGCGGCCTGCCCAAGAAGATGGCGCTCGAGCTGTTCAAGCCGTTCATCTACTCGCGGCTTGAGGCCAAGGGCTTCTCGTCGACCGTCAAGCAGGCCAAGAAGCTGGTCGAGAAGGAGAAGCCGGAGGTCTGGGATATCCTCGACGAAGTGATCCGCGAGCACCCGGTTCTGCTGAACCGCGCGCCGACGCTTCACCGTCTGGGCATCCAGGCGTTCGAGCCGCATCCTCATCGAAGGCAAGGCGATCCAGCTGCACCCGCTCGTCTGCGCGGCGTTCAACGCCGACTTCGACGGCGACCAGATGGCCGTGCACGTGCCGCTGTCGCCTCGAGGCCCAGCTCGAAGCCCGCGTGCTGATGATGTCGACCAACAACATCCTGCATCCGGCCAACGGCCAGCCGATCATCGTGCCGTCGCAGGACATCGTGCTTGGCCTCTACCACCTCTCGCTGATGAACGAGGGCGAGCCGGGGCAGGGCATGGCGTTCTCGCGACATGGGCGAGATCGAGCACGCGCTCGCCACCGGCGTCGTGACCATGCACACCAAGATCAAGGGCCGCGTCGACGTCTATGACGACAAGACGGCAAGCACTCGACCGAGATCGTCGAGACGACCCCGGGCCGCATGATCATCGGCCAGCTGCTGCCCAAGCACATCGCCGGTGCCGTACGCGACCGCCAACCAGCTGATGACCAAGAAGATGATCTCCAAGATGATCGACACGGTCTATCGCGGTTGCGGTCAGAAGGAGACGGTGATCTTCTGCGACCGCATCATGGACCTCGGCTTCAAGCACGCGTGCCCGCGCCGGCATCTCGTTCGGCAAGGACGACATGGTCATCCCGGCCGTCCAAGTAGAAGATCGTCGAGGACGACCCGCAAGCAGGTCGAGGAGTTCGAGCAGCAGTACAATGACGGCCTCATCACCCAGGGCGAAAAGTACAACAAGGTTGTCGACGCCTGGGCCAAGTGCGGCGACAAGATCGCCGACGAGATGATGAAGGGCATCGCTGCCGTTCAGATCGACAAGGAGACCGGTCGTCAGAAGCCGATCAACTCGGTCTACATGATGAGCCACTCGGGCGCGCGCGGTTCGCCGGCGCAGATGAAGCAGCTCGCCGGCATGCGCGGCCTGATGGCGCGTCCGGACGGCTCGATCATCGAGACCCCGATCACGGCCAACTTCAAGGAAGGCCTGAACGTTCTCGAGTACTTCAACTCGACCCACGGCGCCCGTAAGGGTCTCGCGGACACGGCGCTGAAGACCGCGAACTCGGGGTACCTGACCCGTCGTCTCGTCGACGTGGCGCAGGACTCGATCATCACCGAGCTCGATTGCGGCACCGAACGCGGCCTGACCATGGAAGCCGATCGTCGACTGCCGGCCAGATCGTCGCCACCCTCGGGCCAGCGCATCCTCGGCCGCACCACGGCCGACGACATCTACAACCCCGAGAACGGCGACGTCATCGTCAAGCAGCAACGTCCTGCTCACCGAGAAGGACGTGGACGCCATCGAGGCTGCCCGCGTGCAGTCGGTCAAGATCCGCTCGCCGCTGACCTGCGATCTCCGCACGGGTTGCTGCGCCGCCTGCTACGGTCGCGACCTCGCTCGCGGTACGCCGGTCAATATCGGCGAAGCGGTCGGCGTCATCGCCGCCCAGTCGATCGGCGAGCCGGGCACCCAGCTCACCATGCGTACGTTCCACATCGGTGGCACGGCGCAGGTGGTCGACACCTCGTTCCTCGAGGCCGGTGCGGAAGGCAAGATCGCGATCCGCAACCGCAACGTCGCCAAGATCTCGGGCGGCCGCTCGTCGTCATGGCGCCGTAACGTCACGCTCGCCATCCTCGATCCCGAGGGCAAGGACCGCTCGGTCACGCACCGCGTGACCTATGGCGCCAAGCTCCTCGTCGACGAGGGCGACGAGGTCAAGCGCGGCCAGCGTATCGCCGAATGGGATCCGTACACCCGTCCGGTGCTGGCCGAAGTCGACGGCGAAGTCGGCCTTCGAGGATCTGGTCGACGGTGCCTCGGTGGCGGAAAACACCGACGAGACCACCGGCTTCACCAAGCGCGTCGTCATCGACTGGCGCACCAACCAGCGCGGCGACGGCCTGAAGCCGGCGATCACCATCACCCGCAAGGACGCCGTGGTCAAGGTCGATCGCGGTGGCGAGGCCCGCTACCTGCTCTCGGTCGACGCGGTCATCGCCGTCGAGCCCGGCGAGAAGGTGTCGCCCGGCGACGTGCTCGCGCGTATCCCGCTCGAGAGCGCCAAGACCAAGGACATCACCGGCGGTCTGCCGCGTGTGGCCGAACTGTTCGAGGCCCGTCGTCCGAAGGATCACGCGATCATTGCCGAGATCACCGGCACGATCCGCTTCGGCCGCGACTACAAGAACAAGCGCCGCATCATCATCGAGCCGGAGGACAGAGGGCGCCGAGCCCGTCGAGTACCTGATCCCGAAGGGCAAGCCGTTCCATCTGCAGGAAGGCGACACCATCGAGAAGGGCGAATACATCCTCGACGGCAACCCGGCCCCGCACGACATCCTGGCCATCAAGGGCGTCGAGGAGCTGGCGCGCTACCTCGTCAACGAGATCCAGGAGGTCTATCGCCTCCAGGGCGTGCTGATCAACGACAAGCACATCGAGGTGATCGTTCGCCAGATGCTGCAGAAGGTCGAGATCGTCGAACCCGGGTGACTCGGGCATGCTCAAGGACGAGCAGCTCGACAAGCTCGACTTCGACGAGCTCAACGACCAGCTGGTTGCCGACGGCAAGAAGCCGGCGACGGCCAACCCGGTGCTGCTCGGCATCACCAAGGCGTCGCTGCAGACCCGCTCGTTCGTGTCGGCCGCGTCCTTCCAGGAAACCACCCGCGTCCTCACCGAGGCGGCGGTTTCCGGCAAGGCCGACCTGCTCGAAGGCCTCAAGGAGAACGTCATCGTCGGCCGCCTCATCCCGGCGGGCACCGGTGCCGGCATCACCAAGGCCAAGCTGATCGCCACGCAAGCGCGACGACCTCATCCTCGAGGAGCGCCGCCGCCAGGCCGAGACCGCCGCCATCCCGGCGCCGGACGCGGCCCCGGCCGAGCCGGCCGAGTAAGGCCGACTTCACCGACAAGTCTGGAAAGGGCCCTTCGGGGCCCTTTTTGTTGGTCGGCCCCGGCTCTGGTTGCTGGCGCGCCTCGCTGGAGAGGCATATGGCGACGAGCCGTCACTGCCGGCTGGACGGGCGTCTAGATCCCATCACTTGCATCTTGCTCCGCGGCCCTGACAGCGATTAACCCGGGATCAGCGTGAGCGAGAGAGGCGCGTCAGTGAGACCGATGATCGAGGCTCTGGACCAAGGTCGACGACTATCATCGTCGACAATGCTGGTGGGCGCAGATCCAGTGCTTCGGAGGTGCTGCGCGCCAATGCCGCCGGCGGGCTGCCGGCCGATCGACGTGTCGCCGGCGCAGGGCAAGTTCCTCAACCTGATGGTCCGGATCTCGGGCGCGAGGCGCATTCTCGAGATCGGCACGCTCGGCGGCTATTCGACCATCTGGATGGCCCAGGCGCTGCCCGCCGGCGGCGAGCTCGTCACCCTCGAATACGCGCCGCAGCACGCCGAGGTCGCCGGCGGCAATCTCGCGCGGGCAGGGCTCTCGGACCGGGTGACGCTGCACGGTGGGCGCCGCCGCTCGAGACCTGCCGCGGCTCGCCGCCGATCAACCGGAGCCGTTCGACCTCGTCTTCATCGACGCCGACAAGCCCAACAATCCCGACCTATCTCGACTGGGCGATCAAGCTCAGCCGCCCGGGCACGGTGATCATCCTCGACAACGTGTCCGCGACGGCCGGCGGTTGATCGATGCCGCCAGCTCGGCCGAGGACATCCGAGCGTGCCAGGCTGGGACTGCTCGGCGCGGCGCTTCGACGTCTGCTCCGAGACCGCGACAGCCCGGGATCGCCACTGCGACGGCGCTGCAGACCGGTGGGCGCCAAAAGGGCGTGCGGACGGGCTTCGTCTCTCGGGCGTCGTCCGGAGCTGAGAACGCCAACGCCGCTGGAAGGATCTGCTCGCGCAGGCCGCCGGCGTCATGCAAGATCTGGCTGTGCCCGGCTGCAAAGAATCCTTGACGCGGGGACTCATCGCTCATATAGAGGCGCCACCTTAGCGGTCGGTCGTGAGCGCCAACCGGGTATCTGCCACCTGTGCGGGCATCCAGGGCTCTCAAACACACTCGCCAAAGGCACGAGACGTCGTAGCAAATCTTTGTGCGCATGAACGCCGCCGCAGGGCAGTGGTCCGCTGCAATGAGAGGCGCCGCTATCCCGTTCAGGGATGAGCAGGGCGCCCTTTCGGTTTGTTCTCGTCCTTCGCAACGAATTTGGACGATGGAAAGAGCGTGAATGCCGACCATTAATCAGTTGATCCGCAAGCCTCGGACCTCCAAGCCGAAGCGGAACAAAGTCCCGGCGATGGAAGCAGAATCCGCAGAAGCGCGGCGTGTGCTCTCGCGTCTATACGACGACCCCCAAGAAGCCGAACTCGGCGCTGCGCAAGGTCGCCAAGGTCCGTCTGACCACCTCGCGCGAAGTCATTTCGTACATTCCCGGCGAAGGCCACAACCTGCAGGAACACTCGGTGGTGCTGATCCGCGGCGGCCGCGTTCGCGACCTGCCGGGCGTTCGCTACCACGTGCTGCGCGGCGTTCTCGACACCCAGTCGGTGAAGGATCGCAAGCAGCGCCGTTCGAAGTACGGCGCGAAGCGGCCGAAGTAAGGAGCATTCGAGATGTCCCGTCGTCACCGCGCTGAAAAGCGCGAAGTCATCCCCGATCCGAAGTTCGGCGATATCGTCGTCTCGAAGTTCATGAACTCGCTCATGGAAGACGGCAAGAAGTCGGTCGCCGAGTCGATCGTCTACGGCGCCTTCGATATCGTGCAGTCCAAGCTCAAGCAGGACCCGATCAACGTCTTCCACACCGCGCTCGACAATATCCGTCCGGCCGTGGAAGTGCGTTCGCGCCGCGTCGGCGGCGCGACCTACCAGGTGCCGGTCGAAGTCCGCACCGACCGTCAGCAGGCTCTGGCCATCCGCTGGCTCATCGAATCCGCCCGCAAGCGTGGCGAGCACACCATGAAGGAGCGCCTGTCGGGCGAACTCATGGATGCCGTCAACGGTCGCGGCCAGGCCGTCAAGAAACGCGAAGACACGCACCGTATGGCTGACGCCAACCGTGCCTTCTCGCACTACCGCTGGTAACGGAAGCACACAAGATGGCCCGCGATTACCCGATCAACCAGTATCGTAACTTCGGCATCATGGCCCACATCGATGCCGGCAAGACGACGACGACCGAGCGCATCCTCTACTACACCGGCAAGTCCCACAAGATGGGCGAGACGCATGACGGCGCCTCGACCATGGACTGGATGGAGCAGGAGCAGGAGCGCGGCATCACCATCACGTCCGCTGCGACGACGACCTTCTGGAAGGGTCGTGACGGCACGCAGCACCGCTTCAACATCATCGACACCCCCGGCCACGTGGACTTCACCATCGAAGTCGAGCGTTCGCTGCGCGTGCTCGACGGCGCCATCGCGCTGCTCGACGGCAACCAGGGCGTCGAGCCGCAGACCGAGACGGTCTGGCGCCAGGCCGACAAGTACAACGTGCCGCGTCTGATCTTCGTCAACAAGATGGACAAGATCGGCGCCGACTTCTTCTATCTGCCTCGAGACGCTGCGACAAGCGCCTCGGCATCAAGCCGGTGGTCGATGCAGCTGCCGATCGGCGCCGAGAGCGACTTCAAGGGCATCGTCGATCTGATCGAGATGAACGCGCTCGTCTGGCACAACGAAGAGCTGGGCGCCCAGTGGGACGTCGTCGAGATCCCGGAGGACCTCAAGGCCAAGGCCGACGAAGTATCGCGAGAAGCTGATCGAGACCGCCGTCGAGATGGACGATGCGGCGACCGAGGCCTACCTCAACGGCGAAGATGCCGCGACAAGGACACGCTGCGCCGCCTGATCCGCAAGGGCACCATCGAGGTCGAAGCTGTTCCCGGTGTTCTGCGGTTCCTCGTTCAAGAACAAGGGCGTGCAGCCGCTGCTCGACGGCGTCATCGACTTCCTGCCGTCGCCGACCGACATTCCGTCGATCGCCGGCATCGACGTCAAGACCGGCGCCGACATCGAGCGTCACGCGTCCGACGACGAGCCGCTGTCGATGCTGGCCTTCAAGATCGCCAACGACCCGCACATGGGCTCGCTGACCTTCTGCCGCATCTACTCGGGTCACGTGAACGCCGGCGACATGCTGGAGAACACGGTCAAGGAGAAGAAGGAGCGCGTCGGACGCATGTTCCAGATGCACTCCAATTCGCGCGAGCAGATCAACGAGGCCTATGCCGGCGACATCGTCGCCATCGTCGGCCTCAAGGACACCACCACGGGCGACACGCTCTCGGATCCGACCGCACAAGGTCATCCTCGAGCGCATGGAGTTCCCGGAGCCGGTCATCGACATCGCGGTCGAGCCGAAGTCCAAGGCCGACCAGGAGAAGATGGGCCTCGCGCTGGCAGCGTCTCGCTGCCGAGGATCCGAGCTTCCGCGTCAAGACCGACGAGGAATCCGGCCAGACCATCATCTCGGGCATGGGCGAACTTCACCTCGACATCATCGTCGACCGCATGCGCGCGAGTTCAAGGTCGAAGCCAATATCGGTGCGCCGCAGGTGGCCTACCGCGAGGCGATCACCCGAGCGTCGAGCACGACTACACCCACAAGAAGCAGTCGGGTGGTTCGGGCCAGTTCGCGCGCATCAAGTTCCGCATCGAGCCGAACGAGCCGGGTGCCGGCTTCGAGTTCAAGTCGGAAGTCGTCGGCGGCAACGTGCCGAAGGAATACGTGCCGGGCGTCGAGAAGGGCGTGGCTTCGGTGATGGGCGCAGGCCCGATCATCGGCTTCCCGATCGTCGACGTGAAGTTCGTCCTGACGGACGGCGCCTACCACGACGTCGACTCCTCGGTCCTCGCCTTCGAAATCGCCGGCCGCGCGGGCTTCCGCGAAGCCATCGAGAAGGCGGCGCCGAAGATCCTCGAGCCGATCATGCGGGTTGAAGTTCTGACCCCGGAAGACTACGTCGGCGACGTCATCGGCGACCTCAACTCCCGCCGCGGCCAGATCCGCGGCACCGAGGGCCGGGGTATTGCCCAGGTCATCGACGCGATGGTGCCACTGGCCAACATGTTTGGCTACGTGAACTCGCTGCGCTCGATGAGCCAGGGACGTGCGCAGTACACCATGACCTTCGACCACTACGAGCAGGTTCCGAACGCCGTGGCCACAGGAAGTCCAGGCGAAGTACGCCTGACTCCGAACCAGACAGAAAACCAAAGTCCGGCCCAAGTAGGGCTGTTTACGGAGACTAGCGATGGCCAAGGAAAAGTTTTCCCGCAATAAGCCGCATTGCAACATCGGCACCATCGGTCACGTCGACCATGGCAAGACCTCGCTGACCGCCGCGATCACCAAGGTGCTGGCCGAGACCGGCGGCGCCACGTTCACGGCCTACGACCAGATCGACACATGCGCCGGAAGAGAAGGCCCGCGGGATCACGATCAACACCTCGCACGTCGAGTACGAGACGGCCAACCGTCACTACGCTCACGTCGACTGCCCGGGCCACGCCGACTATGTGAAGAACATGATCACCGGCGCCGCCCAGATGGACGGCGCGATCCTGGTCGTGTCGGCTGCCGACGGCCCGATGCCGCAGACCCGCGAGCACATCCTGCTCGCCCGTCAGGTCGGCGTGCCGGCGCTCGTCGTGTTCCTGAACAAGTGCGACATGGTCGACGATCCGGAGCTGCTCGAGCTCGTCGAACTCGAAGTGCGCGAGCTGCTCTCGCTCGTACGAGTTCCCGGGCGACGACATCCCGATCATCAAGGGTTCGGCCACCGGAAGCTCTCGAACGACGGCGACAAGAAGCTCGGCCACGACGCCGTTCTCGAGCTGATGGCTGCCGTCGACGCCTACATCCCGCAGCCGGCGCGTCCGATCGACCAGCCGTTCCTGATGCCGATCGAAGACGTGTTCTCGATCTCGGGTCGCGGCACCGTGGTGACCGGCCGTGTCGAGCGCGGCATCGTCAAGGTTGGCGAGACCGTCGAGATCGTCGGCATCAAGGCGACCCAGACGACCACCGTGACCGGCGTCGAAATGTTCCGCAAGCTGCTCGATCAGGGCCAGGCCGGCGACAACATCGGCGCGCTGATCCGCGGTATCGACCGCACCCAGGTGGAGCGCGGCCAGGTGCTGTGCAAGCCGGGTTCGGTGACCCCGCACACCGACTTCGTGGCTGAGGCCTACATCCTCACCAAGGAAGAGGGCGGCCGTCACACTCCGTTCTTCGCCAACTACCGTCCGCAGTTCTACTTCCGCACCACCGACGTGACCGGTGTTGTGACGCTGCCGGAAGGCACCGAGATGGTGATGCCGGGCGACAACGTGAATATCTCCGTCCAGCTGATCGTGCCGATCGCCATGGAAGAGAAGCTCCGCTTCGCTATCCGTGAAGGTGGCCGCACCGTCGGTTCGGGCGTCGTCGCCAAGATCCTGAAGTAAGGCTTGACTGTCTAGCGCGGCGCGCGCTAAACGTGCGCCGCGCTTCAATTTTGGTTGGGAAAGCAAGATGAACGGTCAAAACATTCGCATCCGGCTCAAGGCGTTTGACCACCGCGTGCTCGATACGTCGACGCGCGAGATCGTCAACACGGCCAAGCGCACGGGCGCGCAGGTCCGCGGACCGATCCCGCTGCCGACGCGAATTGAGAAGTTTACGGTCAACCGCTCGCCGCACATCGACAAGAAGTCGCGCGAGCAGTTCGAAATCCGGACGCACAAGCGTCTGCTCGACATCGTCGATCCGACGCCGCAGACCGTGGATGCGCTGATGAAGCTCGATCTCGCCGCCGGCGTCGACGTCGAAATCAAGCTCTAAGACAAGTTTCGCGCTGACCATCCAAAGGGTCCTCTTGCGAACAATGACCCGGTCGAGCGCCAAAGAGAAAAGGTAACAACCGATGCGTTCTGGTTTGATCGCACAGAAGCTGGGCATGACCCGCATATTCAAGGAGGACGGCACGCACGTCCCCGTGACCGTGCTCGGCCTGCAGAACTGCCAGGTGGTGGGCCAGCGCACCGCGGAGAGGGACGGCTATACCGCGCTGCAGCTCGGCGCCGGCACCGTCAAGGCAAAGAACATCACCAAGGCTGATCGCGGCCAGTTCGCCGTCGCCAAGGTCGAGCCGAAGCGTCAGATAACCGAGTTTCGTGTCGATCCTGCGAACCTCATCGAGGTCGGCGCGACGATGCAGGCGGACCACTTCGTCGAAGGCCAGCTGGTGGACGTCACCGGCACCTCGATCGGTAAGGGTTTCGCCGGCGCCATGAAGCGCTGGAACTTCGGCGGCCTGCGTGCCTCGCACGGCGTGTCGGTGTCGCACCGCTCGCACGGTTCGACCGGTCAGCGCCAGGACCCCGGCAAGGTGTTCAAGGGCAAGAAGATGGCCGGCCACATGGGCGACCGTCGCGTCACCACGCAGAACCTGCAAGGTCGTCAAGCACCGACGTCGAGCGCGGCCTGATCATGGTCGAGGGTGCGGTTCCGGGCGCCAAGGGCGGCTGGATCCAGATCCGCGACGCGGTCAAGAAGCCGGCGCCGCAAGGGCGTCGCGACGCCGGGTTCGTTCAAGCCCGCAGCGGCTGCCGCTGGGGAGAGCAAATAATGGACATCCAGGTCACTTCTCTCGACGGCAAGGACGCCGGTTCGCTGACCCTCAAGGACGAGATCTTCGGTCTCGAGCCCCGCGCCGACATCCTGCACCGCATGGTGCGCTACCAGCAGCTCAAGGCGATGGCCGGCACCCACAAGGTGAAGCATCGCTCCGAGATCGCCTACACGGGCAAGAAGTTCGGTGAAGCAGAAGGGTTCGGGCGGCGCCCGCCACGGCGACCGCACGGCCCCGCAGTTCCGCGGCGGTGGCCGGGCCTTCGGTCCGGAGCCGCGCAGCCACGCGATCGACCTTCCCAAGAAGGTCCGCGCGCTGGCGCTGAAGCATGCGCTTTCGGCCAAGGCCAAGGCCGGCGAGCTGTCGATCGTCGACACGCTCGTCACCAAGGAGCCCAAGACCGCGGCGCTGCGCGCGCAGTTCGGCAAGCTCGAGTGGATCGAACGCGCTGATCATCGACGGCGCCGAGCTCGACAAGAACTTCGCTCTGGCCGCCCGCAACATCCCGCAGATCGACGTGCTGCCCATCGCAGGGCATCAATGTCGCCGACATTCTGCGCCGCAACCGGCTGGTTCTGACCAAGGCCGCCGTCGAAGCGCTGGAGGCGCGGTTCGCATGAGCAAGTTCAGCAACTACGACATCATCCGCTCGCCCGGTCGTGACCGAGAAGTCGACGCTGGCGTCCGAGCACGGCCAGGTCGTGTTCGATGTCGCGATCGACGCCACCAAGCCGCAGATCAAGGAAGCCGTCGAAGGCGCTGTTCTCGGTCAAGGTCAAGGCGGTCAACACGCTGGTCCGCAAGGGCAAGGTGAAGCGCTTCCGCAACGTTCTCGGCGTCCGCAAGGACGTCAAGAAGGCAATCGTCACCCTCGTCGACGGCCAGTCGATCGACATTTCGACCGGCGTCTAAGGGGAGAGAGAACCATGGGTCTTATTACTTACAATCCGACCTCTCCCGGCCGCCGCCAGCTCATCACGACCGATCGGTCGGAGCTGTGGAAGGGCAAGCCGGTCAAGACGCTGACCGAAGGTCTGTCCAAGTCGGGCGGCCGCAACAATCGCCGGCCGCATCGACCGCGTATCATCGCGGCGGCGGGCACAAGCGGACCTACCGCATGGTCGACTTCAAGCGCACCAAGTTCGACGAGCGTCGGCGACCGTCGAGCGGCTGGAGTACGATCCGAACCGCACCGCCTGGATCGCTCTGATCAAGTACGAGGACGGCGAGCAGGCCTACATCGTCGCGCCGCAGCGCCTGCGGCCGGCGACAAGGTCGTCTCGTCGCTGCAGGCGCGTCGACGTGAAGCCGGGCAACGCCATGCCGCTCGAGCGCATGCCGGTCGGCACCATCGTCCACAACGTCGAGATGAAGCCCCGCAAGGGCGGCCAGATCGCGCGTTCGGCCGGTACCTATGCCCAGTATGTCGGTCGCGACGCCGGTTGGGCGATCCTTCGCCTCAACTCGGGCGAGCAGCGCCGCGTGCACGGCTCGTGCCTCGCCACGGTCGGCGCGGTGTCGAACCAGGACCACTCCAACACCTCGATCGGCAAGGCCGGTCGCAACCGCTGGCTCGGCCGCAAGCCGGTCAACCGCGGCGTGACCATGAACCCGGTCGATCACCCGCATGGTGGTGGCGAAGGCCGCACCTCCGGTGGCCGTCACCCGGTGACGCCCGTGGGGCAAGCCGACCAAGGGCAAGAAGACCCGAGCAACAAGGCGACGGACAAGTTCATCGTCCGCAGCGCGTCACGTGAAGAAGGGCCGCTAAGCCATGACTCGTTCACTCTGGAAAGGCCCGTTCGTCGACGGCTACCTGCTCAAGAAGGCCGAGAAGTCGCGTTCGAGCGGCCGCAACGAAGTCATCAAGATGTGGAGCCGCCGCTCGACGATCCTGCCGCAGTTCGTCGGCCTGACCTTCGGCGTCCACAACGGCCACAAGCATGTGCCGGTGATCGTCTCGGAAGAGATGATCGGCCACAAGTTCGGCGAGTTCGCCCCGACCCGTACCTACTACGGGCACTCGGCCGACAAGAAGGCCAAGAGGAAGTAAGATGAGCAAGCCGAAGACCAAGCGCGCGCTCAAGGACAACGAAGCAAAGGCCGTCCTCCGCATGCTTCGCACCAGTCGGGCCAGAAGCTCAACCTCGTGGCCGCGCTGATCCGCGGCAAGAAGGTCGACAAGGCTCTCGCCGAGCTCACCTTCTCGCGCAAGCGCATCGCCGGTCCGGTCAAGAAGACGCTCGAAAGCGCCATCGCCAACGCCGAGAACAATCACGGTCTCGACCCGGACAGCCTGGTCGTCGCCGAGGCCTATGTCGGTGACTCGCTGGTCATGAAGCGCTTCATGGCTCGTGGCCGCGGCCACGTCGGCCCGCATGGAGCAGCCCGTTCTCGAACCTCACCATTGTGGTTCGCCAAGTTGAGGAGACCGCATAATGGGTCAGAAGATCAACCCGATCGGTCTGCGCCTCGGGATCAACCGCACCTGGGACTCCCGCTGGTACGCCAACAAGGGCGAGTACGGCAACCTGCTGCAGGAAGACCTGAAGATCCGCGAGACGCTGCTCGAGGATCTCAAGCAGGCCGCGGTCTCCAAGATCGTCATCGAGCGTCCGCACCGCAAGTGCCGCGTGTCGATCCACACTGCCCGTCCGGGCATCGTGATCGGCAAGAAGGGCGCCGACATCGACAAGATCCGCGCCAAGGTGAAGACGTTCACCGACAGCGAGGTGCACATCAACATCGTCGAGGTGCGCAAGCCCGAGACCGATGCGAACCTCGTCGCCCAGGGCATCGCCCAGCAGCTCGAGCGCCGCGTGGCGTTCCGCCGTGCGATGAAGCGCGCGGTGCAGACGGCGATCCGCATGGGCGCCGGCGGCATCCGCGTGAACGTGGGCGGCCGTCTCGGCGGCGCCGACATCGCCCGCACCGAGTGGTACCGCGAAGGCCGCGTGCCGCTGCACACGCTGCGCGCCGACATCGACTACGGCATCGCCGAAGCCGAGACCACGTACGGCATCATCGGCATCAAGGTCTGGATCTTCAAGGGCGAAGTGCTCGAGCACGATCCGATCGGCCCATGAGCGTCGCGCCACCGAAGGCGGCGAGGGCGGGCAGGGCGGCCAGCGTCGTGAGCGGGATGATCGTGGCGACCGCGGTGATCGCGGCGGCCGTGATCGCGACCGCGCGCCGGCGAACTGAGAAGGCATAGATAAATGCTGCAACCAAAGAAGAACCAAGTTCCGCAAGGCACACAAGGGCCGCATCCATGGCAACGCCAAGGGCGGTACCGAGCTCGCCTTCGGCCAGTATCGGCCTGAAGTCCCAGGAGCCCGAGCGCGTCACCGCACGGCAGATCGAGGCGGCCCGCCGCGCGATCACCCGCGAGATGAAGCGTGCCGGCCGCGTCTGGATCCGCGTCTTCCCGGACCTGCCGGTTTCCAAGAAGCCGATCGAAGTCCGCATGGGTAAGGGCAAGGGTTCGGTCGAGTTCTGGGCGGCCCGCGTGAAGCCCGGCCGCATCCTGTTCGAGATCGACGGCGTCCCCGAGGACGTCGCCAAGGAAGCCCTGCGCCTCGGCGCCATGAAGCTTCCGATCATGACGCGGGTCGTCACCCGCATTCCGGACTGAAGGACGAGACGAAGCCATGGCCGAACCGCCGACCTCCGGGCCAAGACGCCCGACGAACTGAAGGACCAGCTCCTCGGCCTGAAGAAGGAGCAGTTCAACCTGCGCTTCCAGCGCGCCACGCAGCAGCTGGAAAAGCCCGACCAGGGTCAAGGAAGTGCGCCGCGAGATCGCGCGGATCAAGACGATCCTCGGCGAGAAGTCCGCAGCGAAGTAAGGAGAGACCGATGCCCAAGCGCGTTTTGCAGGGGACCGTGGTCTCCGACACGAATGACAAGACCGTGGTGGTGCGCGTCGACCGCGCCTTCACCCACCCGGTGATGAAGAAGACCGTGCGCCGGTCCAAGAAGTACCACGCCCATGACGAGGCCAATGCGGCCAAGGTCGGCGACGTGGTGTGGATCGAGGAATGCGCACCGATTTCGAAGAACAAGCGCTGGACCCTGAAGTCCAGACGCGTAAACCGGAATTTAGGGCTCGCCGTGAGGCAGGCCGCCGAAACGAAGAAGGCATCAAGCCATGATCCAGATGCAGTCCAATCTCGATGTCGCCGACAATTCCGGCGCGCGTCGCGTCATGTGCATCAAGGTGCTCGGCGGCTCGCACCGCAAGTACGCCTCGGTGGGCGACATCATCGTCGTGTCGGTGAAGGACGCGATCCCGCGCGGCCGCGTCAAGAAGGGCCAGGTCATGAAGGCCGTCGTCGTGCGCACCGCGTTCCCGGTGCGTCGCGCCGATGGCACGGTCATCCGCTTCGACCGCAACGCCGCCGTGCTGATCAACAATCAGGCCGAGCCGATCGGCACCCGCATCTTCGGGCCGGTGCCGCGCGAGCTGCGCTTCCAAGAACCACATGAAGATCATTTCGCTCGCGCCGGAGGTGCTGTGATGGCCGCCAAGATCAAGAAGGGCGACAAGGTCGTCGTTCTCGCCGGCAAGGACAAGGGCAAGACCGGCAGCGTGCTGCAGGTGATCCCGACCGAGACCCGCGCCGTCGTGCAGGGCCTGAACCTGGTGCGCCGCCACACCAAGCAGACTGCCAGCGCAGGATGCCGGCATCTTCACCACGCGAAGCGCCGATCCATCTGAGCAACCTCGCGCTCGCGGACGCCAACGGCAAGCCGACCCGCGTCGGGTTCAAGATCAATGACGACGGCACGAAGGTGCGCGTCGCCAAGTCGACCGGAGATGTGATCGATGGCTGATACCGTTTACGTCCCGCGTCTGCGTACGCAGTACGAGGAGACGATCAAGCCGACCTGATCAAGGAGTTCGGCTACAAGAACGTCATGCAGCTGCCCAAGCTCGACAAGATCGTGCTGAACATGGGTGTCGGCGAGGCGGTAGCGACACCAAGAAGGTGAAGTCGGCGGCGGCGCGATCTCGAAAAGATCGCCGGCCAGAAGCCCGTCATCACCCACGCCCGCAAGTCGATCGCCGGCTTCAAGGTGCGCGAGGAGATGCCGCTCGGCGTCAAGGTGACGCTGCGCAAGGCGCGCATGTACGAGTTCCTCGACCGGCTGGTGAACATCGCGCTGCCGCGCGTGCGCGACTTCCGCGGGCTGAACCCGAATTCCTTCGATGGCCGTGGCAACTACGCCATGGGCATCAAGGAACACATCATCTTCCCCGAGATCAACTACGACCAGATCGACCAGATCTGGGGTATGGACATCATCGTGTGCACCACGGCGCGCACCGACGACGAAGCCCGGGCGCTGCTCAAGGCTTTCAATTTCCCCTTCCGGCAGTAACGGAAGAGAGAAGGACGAGACATGGCAAAGACCAGCTCCATCGAGAAGAACAACCGCGCAAGAACCTGTCGAAGCAGTTCGCTCGCCAAGCGCGCCAAGCTCAAGGCCACCGTGATGGACCAGAGCGTCCCGCTCGAAGAGCGCTTCGCCGCGCAGCTCAAGCTCGCCGCGCTGCCGCGCAATTCGGCCGAGACCCGCGTGCACAACCGCTGCGAGCTCACCGGCCGTCCGCGCGGCTACTACCGCAAGTTCAAGCTGAGCCGTATCGCGCTGCGCGACCTGGGTAACCTCGGGCAGATCCCCGGCCTGGTCAAGTCGAGCTGGTAAGGGGAGACGGCAAATGAGCCTTACTGATCCGATCGGCGATATGCTGACCCGCATCCGCAACGCGCAGATGCGCCGCCGCGACATCGTCTCGACGCCGGCCTCGACCCTGCGCGGCCGCGTGCTCGACGTGCTGAAGTCGGAAGGCTTCATCCGCGGCTACTCGGAGCAGCAAGACGGACAACGGCGTGCCGCAGTTCGACATCGAGCTGAAGTACTCCGACAACACCCCGGTGATCCGGACCATCGAGCGCGTCTCGCGCCCCGGCCGCCGCGTCTATGCGTCGGTCAAGAATATCCCGTCGGTCGCGAACGGCCTCGGCGTGTCGATCCTGTCGACGCCCAAGGGCGTGATGGCCGATCATGAAGCCAAGTCCCAGAACCTGGGTGGCGAGGTACTCTGCCGCGTCTTCTAAGGCTCATGCCTTGAAGCCGTCGGTGTGACGATTACTCCGAAGGAAGTAGAAAGAATGTCCCGTACAGGCAAAAAGCCGATCGCTCCGGTCAGTGGCGTCACCGTCACGATCAACGATCGCACGGTCACCGCCAAGGGGCCGAAGGGCGAGCAGTCGCTGACGCTCATGGATATCGTGAACGCCACGCAGACCGACGACGGCATCGTCATCGAGCCGGCCAACGACACGCAAGGAGGCTCGCGCTGCCTGGGGGACCACCCGCGCGCTGATCGCCAACATGGTCGACGGGCGTGAAGGACGGCTTCGAGAAGAAGCTGCAGATCCAGGGCGTCGGTTTCCGCGCCGCCATGCAGGGCAAGGATCTGAAGCTCTCGCTCGGCTTCAGCCACGACGTCGTGTTCCAGACCCCCAAGGGCATCACCATCGCCGCGCCGACGCCGACCGAAATCATCGTCACCGGCGCCGACAAGCAGCAGGTCGGCCAGGTTGCCGCCGATATTCGCGCCTATCGTCCGCCGGAGCCCTACAAGGGCAAGGGTGTGCGGTATGTGGGCGAATACATCGCCCGCAAGGAAGGCAAGAAGAAGTAAGGAGCGCCGCAGATGCCCATCAGCCTCAAAGGTGCGGACCGCCGCAAGGCGCGCGTTCGCAAGGCGCTCAAGGCCCATGCCAATGGCCGTCCGCGTCTGTCGCGTGCACCGCTCGGACAAGAATATCTATGCCCAGATCATCGACGACGCGACGGGCCGCACGCTCGCCGCTGCCTCGACCCTCGACAAGGATGTCAAGGCCAAGGTCAAGAACGGCGCGACCTCCGAGGCCGCGGCCACCGTCGGCAAGCTGATCGCCGAGCGCGGCATCGCCGCCAAGGTGTCCGAGGTCGTCTTCGATCGCGGTGCCTATCTCTACCACGGCCGCGTCAAGGCCCTGGCCGATGCGGCCCGCGAAGGCGGCCTGAGTTCTGATCGCGACAAAGGAAAATACAATGAGAGACGTTCAAGAGCGCGAAAGCGAGTTTGTCGATCGCCTGGTCCACATCAACCGCGTGGCCAAGGTGGTGAAGGGTGGCCGCGCTTCGGTTTTGCCGCGCTCGTCGTCGTCGGCGACCAGAAGGGCCGCGTCGGCTTCGGTCACGGCAAGGCGCGTGAAGTTCCCGAGGCCATCCGCAAGGCGACCGAGCAGGCCAAGCGCCAGATGATCCGCGTGCCGCTGCGCGAAGCCCGTACGCTGCATCACGACGTGATCGGCCATCACGGCGCCGGCAAGGTCATCCTGCGCGCCGCCGTTCCCGGCACCGGCATCATCGCCGGCGGTCCGATGCGCGCCGTGTTCGAGACCCTCGGCATCAACGACATCGTCGCCAAGTCGCAGGGCACCGCCGAACCCGTACAACATGGTCCGGGCCACCTTCGATGCGCTGAAGCGCGTCGACAGCCCGCGTTCGGTCGCTGCCCGCCGCGGCCTCAAGGTCTCCGACCTGCAGGCTCGCCGTGGCGAGACCGTCGAAGCCTGACAAGGGCTTGGGAGTAGACAAGAATGGCTGACAAGACCGTAACCATCGAGCAGATCGCCAGCCCGTCGCGCCGTCCGGCCGACCAGCGCGCGACCCTGATCGGGCTCGGGCTCAACAAGATCCGCAAGCAGTCGACGCTCAAGGACACCCCCGAGGTCCGCGGCATGATCAACAAGATCCCGCACCTCGTCCGCGTCGTCGACGCGAAGTAAAGGACGAGAACAATGACTCGTTTGAACGAACTCCGGGACAATCCGGGCGCCAACAAGAAGCGCGTCCGCGTCGGCCGTGGCATCGGCTCGGGCGTCGGCAAGACCGGCGGCCGCGGCGGCAAGGGCCAGACGGCGCGCTCCGGCGTCGCCATCAACGGCTTCGAAGGCGGCCAGATGCCGCTCCACATGCGTATGCCCAAGCGCGGCTTCAACGTGCCGAACGTCAAGAAGCTACAACGCGGTGCGTCTCGACCGCATCCAGGCCTACATCGACAGCGGCAAGCTCGACCACAAGGGCGTGATCGATGCCGCGGCCCTCGTGAAGGCCGGCGTCATCCGTCGCGAGCTCGATGGCGTTCGTCTGGTCATCGGCAGCGCGGGCTTTCACTGCCAAGAAGGTGACCTTCAAGGTCGCCCACGCCTCGAAGGGCGCCCTCGCGGCTATTGAAGCGGCGGGCGGCAAGGTCGATATGCCCAAGGCAGCAGAAACCAAGGCTGACGCCTAACGCGCGGCCGACGCGCAACCATTGCCGGCGATAGGGAGCGACTATGGCGTCCGCAGCCGAGCAGCTTGCCAAGAAACTTGAACTTCTCGACCTTCGCCAAGGCGAAGGCCCTGCAGCAGCGCATCTGGTTCACCCTGGGTGCGCTGCTGGTCTATCGTCTGGGCACCTATATCCCGGTGCCGGGCATCGATCCGGATGCCTATGCCGCGACCTTCGAGCAGCGCCCGGCAGGGCATTTTCGGCATGTTCGACATGTTCGCCGGCGGCGCCGTGCACCGCATGGCGATCTTCGCGCTGAACCTCATTCCCTACATCACCGCCTCGATCGTCGTGCAGGTGATCTCGACCGCTTCGCCGCGGCTCGAGGCGCTGCAGCAAGGAAGGCGAGAGCGGCCGCCGCAAGCTCAACCAGTACACCCGCTATCTGGCGGTCGTGTTCTGCGCCGTGCAGGCCTATGGCATCGCCATCGGCCTCGAAGGCGAGCCAGGGCGTGGTGCTCAATCCGGGCTGGTTCTTCCGGCTTTCGACCGTCGATCACGCTGGTCGGCGGCACCATGTTCCTGATGTGGCTGGGCGAGCAGATCACCTCGCGCGGCGTCGGCAACGGCATCTCGCTGATCATCTTCGCCGGCATCGTCGCCAACCTGCCCGACCACGATCGTCCAGACCCTCGAGCTGAGCCGCACCGGCGCCCTGCCGACCATCTGGGTCGTTCGGCCTGCTGCTGATCGCCATCGTCGGTGATCGCGGTGATCGTCTTCTTCGAGCGCGCCCAGCGTCGGCTGCTGATCCAGTATCCGAAGCGCCAGGTCGGCAACAAGATGTTCCAGGGCGACACGTCGCACCTGCCGCTGAAGCTCAACACCTCGGGCGTTATCCCGGTGATCTTCGCGTCGTCGCTGCTGCTGCTGCCGGCCACCATCGCGTCCTTCGCCGCCCGCGGCGACGCGCCGCAGTGGCTGCAGGTCACGGCGGCGCTGCTCGGCCGCGGCCAGCCGCTCTATCTGATCCTCTTCGCCGTCCTGATCATCTTCTTCTCGTTCTTCTACACCTCGATCGTGTTCAACCCGACCGACACGGCCGACAATCTGAAGCGTTCGGGCGGCTTCATTCCGGGCATCCGCCCGGGCGAGCGGACGGCACAGCACATCGACTACGTGCTGACCCGCATCACGGTCGATCGGCGCGCTCTACCTGACGGTCGTGGCGCTCATCCCCGAGATGATCCACAGCCAGCTCAACGTCAGCCAGTTCATCGGCGGCACCTCGCTGCTGATCATGGTGACGGTGACGCTCGATACCATCAGCCAGATCCAGAGCCACCTGATCGCGCAGCAGTATGAGGGTCTGGTGAAGCGTTCACGCCTGGGGGGGCGTAAGCGTAATGAGGCTGATCCTTCTGGGACCGCCGGGCGCGGCAAGGGCACGCAGGCCAAGATCCTCGATCGACGCCTCGGCATTCCGCAGCTCTCGACCGGCGACATCCTGCGCTCGGCCATCGCCGGCAAGACCCCGATGGGCCTCGCGGCCAAGGAGATCATGGACCGCGGCGACCTGGTTTCCGACGAGATCGTCAACGGCATCGTCTCCGAGCGGCTCGACCAGGAAGACTGCCAAGGCCGGCTTCATCCTCGACGGCTTTCCGCGCACCATCCCGCAGGCCGAGGCGCTCGACGCAGATGCTGGCCGACAAGGGCATGAAGCTCGACGCGGTGGTCGAGATCACCGCCGACGCCGACACGCTGGTCGGCGCGCGTCGCCAAGCGCGCCAAGGAAACCGGCGGCGCGCGCGGCGACGACAACGCGGAAGTGCGTCCGCAAGCGCCTCGACGTCTATCGCGAGCAGACCGCGCCGCTGGTCGAGCTACTATCGCGGCAAGGGGCTGCTCAAGTCGGTCGACGGCATGGCGCCGGTCGAGGACGTGACGGCGGCCATCCGCCGCGCCGTGCATGACTAGTATTCAAATTGCGGCCGGTCCGCGCAGTTGACTCTGCGGAGATCGGCCAATAGAACCGCGCCAGTCTCAAGGATTATATGGGCTGGATTCGGTTCCTCGAATGGGTGAGGGGTCGGAATCCGGTCCCTTGTTGTTATGAAAACGGCGCCTGATAGTACGCCGGCCGACATGAAGGAGAGCGGACGTGGCTCGTATCGCTGGCGTCAATATCCCGACGAACAAGCGCGTGGTTATCGCGCTGCAGTACATCCACGGCATCGGTCGACGAAGTTCGCCAAGGACATCACCGAGAAGGTGGGCATCCCGGCCGAGCGTCGCGTCAACGAGTTGACCGACGCCGAAGTCATCCAGATCCGTGAGGCGATCGACCGCGACTACGTCGTGGAGGGTGACCTCCGCCGCAACGTGGCGATGAACATCAAGCGGCTGATGGATCTCGGCAACTACCGTGGCCTGCGCCACCGCCGTGGCCTGCCGGTCCGTGGCCAGCGCACGCACACCAATGCGCGCACCCGCAAGGGTCCGGCCAAGCCGATCGCCGGCAAGAAGAAGTAATTTGGGGCGCGAGGCACCTCCTCGCGCGTCCCGATGTAGCTGCTGGAACTACGGCAGCGTCGATATCGAACTGAAGGAAGCAAATTGGCAAAAGCTGAAGTCGCGCGCGTTCAGTCGCAAGGAACGCAAGAACATCACCTCTGGCGTTGCGCATGTGAACGCCAGCTTCAACAACACCATGGTCACCATCACCGACGTGCAGGGGAACACCATTTCCTGGTCGTCGTCGGGCGTCATGGGGTTCAAGGGTTCGCGCAAGTCGACCCCGTACGCCGCCCAGGTTGCGGCGGAAGATGCGGCCAAGAAGGCCCAGGAACACGGCATGAAGACCCTCGAGGTCGAAGTCCGCGGTCCCGGCTCGGGTCGTGAATCGGCGCTCCGCGCGCTGCAGGCGGCCGGCTTCAACGTCACCTCGCATCCGCGACGTGACCTCGATCCCCCACAATGGCTGCCGGCCGCGCAAGCGTCGCCGCGTCTGAGTTGTCACGGTAGATCTCCCGGCGCGCCCCTCGCGCCGGGATGTCGACATTCGTACTTGCGGCCGAGCGGCGGGCGAGCGCCGCATTTTGAAAGGACGTTACCGTGACCATCCAGAGGAACTGGCAGGAGCTGATTAAGCCGACCAAGCTGGACATCGTTTCGGGCAGCGACAACGCGCGCGTGGCTTCGGTCGTGGCCGAGCCGCTTGAGCGCGGCTATGGCCTGACCCTCGGCAACGCGCTGCGTCGCGTGCTGCTGTCCTCGCTCCAGGGCGCGGCTGTGACCGCGATCCAGATCGACGGCATCCTGCACGAATTCTCCTCGCTGCCGGGCGTGCGCGAGGACATCACCGACCTCGTCCTCAACGTCAAGGAAATCGCGCTCAAGATGGGCGGCGAGGGTCCGAAGCGCCTGACGCTGATCAAGCAGGGCCCGGGCGCCGTGACCGCCGGCGACATCAAGGTCACCGGCGACATCGAAGTGCTGAACCCCGAGCTGGTGATCTGCCACCTCGACGACGGCGCCGAGATCAACATCGAGTTCACGGTCAACACCGGCAAGGGCTACGTCCCGGCCGACAAGAACCGTCCCGACGACGCGCCGATCGGCTACATCCCGGTCGACGCGCTGTTCTCGCCCGTCCGCCGCGTCTCCTACAAGGTCGACGCGACCCGCGCCGGCGAGAGCCTCGACAAGGACAAGCTGACGCTGACCGTCGAGACCAATGGCGCCATCTCGCCGGAAGACGCCGTGGCCTATGCCGCGCGCATCCTGCAGGATCAGCTGTCGGTCTTCGTCAACTTCGAAGAGCCGACCAAGGAGAAGGCGCAGGACGCCGTTCCCGAGCTCGCCTTCAACCCGGCGCTGCTCAAGAAGGTCGACGAGCTCGAGCTGTCGGTCCGTTCGGCCAACTGCCTCAAGAACGACAACATCGTCTACATCGGCGACCTCATCCAGAAGACCGAGGCCGAGATGCTGCGCACGCCGAACTTCGGCCGCAAGTCGCTCAACGAGATCAAGGAAGTGCTCGCCCAGATGGGTCTCCATCTCGGCATGGACGTGCCGAACTGGCCGCCTGAGAACATCGACGATCTGGCCAAGCGCTACGAAGATCATTATTAAGCCGGCGAACAGCCGCACCGCCCGTCGTGAGACGCGCCGGGCCTTAGGGAGTATAAAAATGCGCCACGGTAATACGAACCGTAAGCTCAACCGGACCGCGAGCCACCGCAAGGCGATGTTCGCCAACATGTCGGCCGCGCTGATCAAGCACGAGCAGATCGTCACCACCTTGCCCAAGGCCAAGGAGCTGCGCCCGATCGTCGAGAAGCTGATCACGCTCGGCAAGCGCGGCGACCTGCACGCCCGCCGCCAGGCGATCGCCCAGATCCGCGACGAGGACCAGGTCAGCAAGCTCTTCGCCGTCCTCGGTCCGCGCTACAAGGACCGCCAGGGCGGCTACATCCGCATCCTCAAGGCCGGCTTCCGCTACGGCGACAATGCCGACATGGCGGTGATCGAGTTCGTCGACCGCGACGTCGACGCCAAGGGCCTCGACTCCGGCCCGGTGGTCGAGCGCACCGAGGACGAGAGCGAAGCGGCGTAAGCTGCGGCTTCTACACCGAATTTCGAGGCGGTCCGGCTTTCCGGGCCGCCTTTTTGTTTTGCGCGACCGTGGTTTTCGCCTATTGCCAGCAGAGATTTGTTGGGGGAACGAGCATGGCGGACAAGGGACTTGTCCTGGTCACGGGAGCGACCGGCTTCGTCGGCAAATGGGTGGTGCTGCAGCTCTCGCAGGCGGGCTATCGCGTGCGCGGCACGGTCCGCTCGCTGGCCAAGGCCGATGCAGGTGCCGACGACCCTGGCGCGAGGAGCTCGGCGCAGGAGGCTCTCGCGCGGCTCGAGCTCGTCGAGGCCGACCTGCTCGACGACAAGGGCTGGGCCGAGGCGATGCGCGGCGTGACGGCGGTGCTGCATGTCGCGACCGCCATCCGCGCCGACGAGCCGAAGGACCAGAGCCTCGTCATCCGTCCGGCCCTCGAGGGTACCGAGCGCGTGCTGCGCTTCGCCCACGCGGCGGGCATCAGGCGCGTGGTCATCACCTCGTCGATCGCGACGGTCGGCTACGGCCACGGCCAGACCAGCGGCCGCCGCGTCTACGACGAGACGCACTTCACCAAGCTCGAGAACATGAAGCTGGCACCTGGGCCTATTGCGTCGGCAAGACCAGGGCCGAGCGGCTCGCCTGGGAGTTCGCCAAGGCCAACGGCATGGAGCTGACGACCATCCATCCCGGCGCCATCATCGGCCCGGCGCTCGACGAGCGACGCCAGCATCTCGCTGGGGCTGGTCTCTGGCCTGCTCGACGGCGCGACGCCGGCGCTGCCCTCCAACGGCTTCTCGATCATCGACGTGCGCGACGTCGCCGCACTCCACGTCGCCGCCCTCGAGACGCCCCGAGACCATCGGCCAGCGCTATCTCGCCACTGCCGAGTACGTGCCGTTCCCGAAGGTCGCGCGAGATCCTCCGCGCCCAGCTATCCGGACTGGCACAGATGACGACGAAGCACGTCCCCGACTGGATCATCCAGCTCATCGCCCGCTTCGGCGGCCCGACGCGCCAGATCATCAACGACATCGGCAACGAGAAGGTGTTCGACGGCACGAAGGGCGAAAAACTCCTCGGCCGCAAGTTCATCGCTGCCCAGGATGCCATCCTCGCGACGGCGGAGAGCGTGATCCGGCTGGGACTGGTGAAGAAGAGGGGGTGAGAGGTTCGGGCGAGAACCTCACCCCTTGTGATGCAGCCGCCGTCGCTCGCGCCTGGTCTCATGTCGGGGCGGCTGTTTGGCGACCCGTTCGCCGCCCCAGAACAGCAGAGCGCCCCAGGCCAGGAAACCCAGCAGCACCACGAGCGCGATAAGCAAGGAAACAGGCATTGCCGGTCCTCCCAACTGGCGAGGAAGCATAGCGCGGTGAGGCCACAGCTGCCAATCGGCTGCATTTCACTGCTTCAGCAGGGTAGTTCTCAAGGTCGCCTCAACCCCCACGCGTCATACAGCGCGCTCAACTCGCGCATCGAGTTCGAGCTCCACCAGCGGCAAGCCCGTGCCCCGCAATCGCGACCGATCGCGCTCGCAATTCCTGGGCTGCACGAACAGGATCCAGCGCACCATCTCCCATTTGATGCTGTCCCTGTTGCCGGCGAGGCTGCCAACCCGGCCTTTCTGGGCCAATGTCCGCCACAGATAGCGCCGGAAGTTGGCCCAGCGACTGTCGCCAAGCCCGATGATGCCGGTTGCCCGCCCGATCCGCTGCGGCATGTGCGACGAGTAGTTCCCGTCCATTACCCACCGGTCGCCAAGGATGGCGGCGTCGTGCAGGGCCGTGAACTCCTCGTCGGAGCGCTGCACCCAGTTGGTGTCGGGCAGGTGCCGGAACAGGTCGACGTGCACCGCCTCGCAGCCGAGCTTCTCCGCCAGCGCCACGGCCAGCGTCGACTTTCCCGAGTTCGACGGTCCGCAGACCATGATCCGCTGCCCCAGCGCTTCCAGCGGCAGAACCTCGCCCATGTGCCCCCCAAGCAAAAGGGCCACCCCGAAGGGTGGCCCTATCGTCTCTCGCCGCCGGCCTACTCCGCCGGCTGCATCTCCTTGCCGGTATAGACTTCCTCGACCTCGTACTGGTCGCGGCGGTCGAAGCCGTTGAACGGCGTCAGCGAGGCCTGCGTATAGGCGCCCATCAGCCCGAACTCGACCCAGTCGTCCTCGTCCACGTCCGAGGGCAGGGTGAAGATCTGCGGCAGCACGTCGTAGCTGTCGCAGGTCGGGCCCCAGACGGTGAAGTCCGAGAATTCGCCGTCGTTGTCGTGCAGGCGCGGCCCGCGCCATACCCGCACCGGCGGAGTGAAGTGCATGAACTTCACTTCCATCAGCGAGCCGTAGGCGCCGTCGTTGAGGTAGACCGACTGGCCGCCGCGCTGATGTTTTACGCGCAGCAGCAAAGAGGTCGATGACGTCACCAGCGCCCGGCCAGGCTCGATGATGAGCTCGGGGGCCGACTTGCCGAAGTGTTCCTTCACCGCGGCCGAGATCGTCTCAAAATAGTGGTCCATCGGCGGCGCTTCGCTGGTCGGGTAGGGGGCCGGGTAGCCGCCGCCGATGTTCAGGCGCTTGAGCTCGATGCCGCCTTCCGCCGCGATCTTGGCCGCCGCGGCGATGTGCCGCTCGTAGGCATAGGCGTCCTCGCACTGGCTGCCGACGTGGAAGCACAGCGAGGGCGTGTAGCCCATCTGCTCGACCAGGCTGACGATCTCGGCCGCGCCGTCCTGCATCACGCCGAACTTGATGCCGAAGTCATACGACTTGAGCGCCTTGCCGGCCTTGAACCTTGTGGTCACCTCGATGTCGCGGCTCGGGGACACCACGGCCGCCAGCTGGTCGAGCTGCTGCGGGTGGTCGATGGTGAAGGACCGGACCCCGAACTCCTCATAGGCGCGCTCGATTTCGCGCTTGTTCTTGATCGGGTTGTTGTAGTGCATGACGGCGCCGGGCGCATAGTCGCGCACCAGCTCCATCTCGGTGTTGGAGGCGACGTCGAACGCCTTCAGCCCCTCGCGATGCAACTGCTTGAGGATGTGCGGGGAGGGGTTGCACTTGACCGCATAGGTCAGTAGCCCATCGAAACCCTTCCGGAACACTTTCGTTGCCCGGTGCAGCTCCTTGGAACTGAACAGGAAGCTGGGATAGTCCGGAGCCTCGGCGGCGATAAGTGCGGAAGTGTTGGCATAGACCGTGGTCGGCTCAGTCATTGGCGGCTAACCTTTCTGGGGTCCGAAGGGCTGGAAAGTGCGCGCTGCATATAGGGGGATTGAACCTGCTGGGCAACGGCATATTTCTGCGATTACCAAACTGTAAGGCCGGCACCCAAAAGGCGCCGGATTCTAAGCGTTTGTCCGGCGTCGGCGACTGCTGCCGCCGAAGCGTGGACCGGGGATGAAGCTATGACGAGGCGGACGATCTGGATAGTGACGGGCGGAGCGGCGGTAGCGGTCGCCGCGGCGCTCGTCTTGACACCGATGCTGGAGCGTCCGGCACCGCAGGCTCACCTCGCCATGGCAGCCAGGGCCGCCGACACCAGAGCGCCCGAGACCAAGTCCGACGATACCCGGGTCGTGCCCGAGAGCAGCACCCAGCTGCAGCTGAGCTTCGCACCGCTGGTGAAGTCGGTCACCCCGTCGGTGGTCAATGTCTACGCGACGACCATCTCGCAGCAGGCGAGCTCGCCGTTCCTCTCCGATCCGTTCTTCCAGCAGTTCTTCGGCCGCGGCAGCCCGTTCACGGATCGCCGGCCGCAGAAGTCGCAGTCGCTCGGCTCCGGCGTGATCGTCGATTCATCGGGGGTGATCCTCACCAACCATCACGTGGTCGACGGCGCGACCGACATCCGGGTCGCCACCAATGACGGACAGGAATACCAGGTCAATCTGGTCCTCGATGATCCCAAGACCGACCTCGCGGTGCTCAAGGTGAAGGACGCCAAGGCGACATTCCCGGCGCTCGCCTTCGCCAATTCCGATGCGCTCGAGGTCGGCGACCTGGTTCTCGCCATCGGCAACCCGTTCGGCGTCGGCCAGACCGTGACCTCCGGCATCGTCTCGGCACTCGCCCGCACCGGTGTCGAGAGCGACAATTACGAGTTCTTCATCCAGACCGACGCGGCGATCAATCCCGGCAACTCGGGCGGCGCCCTGGTCGACCTGCAGGGCCGGCTCGTCGGCATCAACACCGCGATCCTCTCTCGTTCCGGCGGCTCCGTCGGCATCGGCTTCGCCATCCCGGCCAACATGGCCAAGGTGGTGGCGGAAACGGGCATCTCCGGCGGCGCCCTGGTGCGGCCGTGGTTCGGCGCGCGCCTCCAGCCGGTCACCACCGATCTCGCCGACAGCCTCGGGCTCGGCCGCGCGCGCGGCGCGCTGATCAGCGAGCTCGCGCCGAACGGCCCGGCCCAGCAGGCCGGCTTCCAGGATGGCGACGTGATCCTCTCGGTCGACGGCTTCACCATCGAGCAGCCCAGCGCCTTCGATTTCCGCCTCGCGACCAAGAAGGTCGGCGAGACCGCCGACGTGACCTACTACCGGGACGGCAAGACCGAGGACAAGGTCATCACGCTCGCCTCGGCGCCCGCGGCGGGCAAGCCCGTGACCGTCACCGGCAACACGCGCTTCGCCGGCACCACGGCGGAGACCGTCACGCCGGCCATTGCCCAGGACCTCGGGCTGCCCTACGAGACCAGGGGGGTTATCATCCGCCAGGTCGAACCCGGCTCGCCGGCCGACGATCTGGGCCTCAGGCCCGGCGACCTGATCCTCAACCTGAACGGGCAGGATACCGCCGATGCCGAGACCTTCGCCCGCACGGCCAATGCCAGACCGCCGAGCTGGCAGGTGACATTGCAGCGTGGCGGACGCATCTTCCGCTCGGAAGTGAGTGGCTGATGTCGGACTTGTTCGCGCCAGAGCCGGAAAAGGAACGGGAGCTCGACGAGAACCGGCCGCTTGCCGACCGGCTCCGGCCGCAGTCGCTCGACGACGTCATCGGACAGGAGCAACTGCTCGGGCCGGATGGAACGCTGCGCCGGATGATCGCCTCGGGCCGCCTCGGCTCGCTCATCCTGTGGGGGCCGCCGGGCACCGGCAAGACCACCATCGCCCGGCTCCTCGCCGACGAGGTCGGCTACAAGTTCAAGCAGATCTCCGCGGTCTTCTCCGGCGTCGCCGACCTCAAGAAGGCCTTCGACGAGGCCCGGTTCGAGCGGCTCAGCGGGCGGCAGACGCTGCTCTTCGTCGACGAGATCCACCGCTTCAACCGCGCCCAGCAGGACGGTTTCCTGCCGGTGATGGAGGACGGCACCATCGTCCTCGTCGGCGCCACCACCGAGAACCCGAGCTTCGAGCTCAACGCGGCGCTGCTCTCCCGCGCGCAGGTGCTGCGGCTCAAGTCGTTCGGACCTGCCGAGCTGGAGCAGCTCGCCGCGCGGGCCGAGGCCTACCTCGACCGCAAGCTGCCGCTGGAGGACGATGCGCGGGCCGGGCTCTACGAGCTGGCCGACGGCGACGGCCGGGCGCTGCTGGGCCTGGTCGAGGAGGTGTTCTCGGCGGTCAAGCCCGACGAGGTCCTGGACAAGGCCAAGCTCCTGCAGGTCGTGCAGCGCCGCGCGCCGATCTACGACAAGAAGCAGGACGGCCACTACAACCTGATCTCGGCCCTGCACAAGACCGTCCGCGGCTCCGATCCGGATGCTGCCCTCTACTATTTCGCCCGCATGATCGAGGCCGGCGAGGATCCGCTGTTCCTCGCCCGGCGGCTGATCCGAATGGCCTCGGAAGACATCGGCATGGCCGACCCGCAGGCGCTGCCCTTCACCATCGCCGCGCGCGACGCCTACGAGATGCTCGGCACGCCCGAGGGCGAACTGGCGCTGGCGCAGGCGGTCGTCTATCTCGCCTCCGCGCCCAAGTCGAACGCCGTCTACACCGCGTTCAAGCAGGCGCTGGACGTCGCCAAGAACACCGGCTCCCCGATGCCGCCGATGAGCATCCTCAACGCGCCGACGAGGCTGATGAAGGGCCAGGGCTATGGCGACGGCTACATCTACGACCACGACACCCCGGAGGGATTCTCCGGCCAGGAGTACTTCCCCGAGAAGATCGGCCGCCAGGAGTTCTACCAGCCGGTCGAGCGCGGCTTCGAGCGCGAGATCAAGAAGCGGCTTGAGTATTTTGCGCGGCTCAGGTCAAAGAAGGCCGATGATCAGGGCGAATAGGCCCGGAGCGGCATCAATGGACCCTTATCTTCTCGTCGGCCTGGGCGGCGCCGTTGGCGCCATGGCCCGCTTCGGCGCTCGGCGGCCTCATCGGCACGCTGTCCAACGGCTTTCCGACCTCGACCTTCCTCATCAACATCGTCGGCTCCGCCGCGATGGGCGTCTTGATCGGCGTGCTCGCCAAGACCACCCCGCAGTTCAGCCAGGAGATCCGGCTGTTCGTCGCCGTCGGCGTGCTCGGCGGCTTCACCACCTTCTCGAGCTTCTCGCTCGACGCCATGGCGCTGATCGAGCGCGGCGATATCCTGCTGGCCATGTTCTACATCGTCTTCTCGGTGGTGCTCTCGCTCGTCGGCTTCTGGATGGGCATGCTCGCCATACGGGTGCTGGCATGAGCGGCGTGCGCCAGCAGACCGTCGCCCGCGACGAGGAGGGCATGCGCCTCGACCGCTGGTTCCAGACGCATTTCCCGCAGGTGACCTTCGGGCATCTGCAGAAGCTGCTTCGCTCGGGCCAGGTGCGCGTCGACTCGGGCCGGGTGAAGACCAACACCCGGCTGGCGGCCGGGCAGGTGGTCCGCGTCCCGCCGATCGATGCAGCGCCCGAGAAGCCGGAAGGCTCGCGTCAACTCCAAGGACGCCCAGTTCCTGCGCGACATCATCCTCTACGAGGACGACGACCTCTACGTCTTCAACAAGCCGCACGGCCTCGCCTCGCAGGGCGGCAGCGGCACGAAGCGGCATATGGACGGGCTGCTGAAGAGCCTCCCCAACAAGAAGGGCGAGGCGCCGCGGCTGGTCCACCGGCTCGACCGCGACACCTCCGGCTGCCTCGTCGTCGCCAAGACCAAGGCGGCGGCCACGCATTTCGGCACGGTCTTCTCCTCGCGGCAGGCGCGGAAGATCTACTGGGCGGTCGTCTGGGGCAACCCGTCGCCGCGGCAGGGCGAGCATCTCCTGCTTCCTCGCCAAGCAGGCGACCACCGACGGCGAGCAGATGGTGGTGGTGAAGCAGGGCACGCCCGGCGCGCAGCACTCGATGAGCTACTACTCGACCATCGACACCGCAGCTCGCCGCTTCGCCTGGGTCACCCTGAAGCCGGTGACCGGCCGCACCCACCAGCTGCGCGTGCACATGGCGCAGCTCGGCAACCCGATCATGGGCGATCCGCGCTACTTCAACATCGAGAACTGGCAGGCGCCCGACGAGATCTCGCAAGGGTCTCCACCTCCATGCCCGCCGCATCGCCCTGCCGCTGCGCAATGGCAAGATCCTCGACGTCTCCGCGCCGCTTCCGCCCCACATGCAGGCGACCTTCGACGTGCTCGGCTTCGATGCCGACCAGTTCGATGCCCAGGATCGGGATCCGGAAGAGGGCTGATCAATTCGGCGCGAGCTGGGGAAAGAAAATCCCGCAGCGCCTGTTCCCGCATTGCGACCCACTCCGGGCGTAACGGGAGATTACAATGAATCCGATCCTTCTGGCTGCCTCCGTGGCGGCGAGCCTCGCCATTGCTGCTCCGGCCATCGCGCAGGACGCCTCGTCGATGACGTTCTTCGTCACCAGCGTCGGCCTCGGCGACGGCGCCAACCTCGGGGGCCTCGAAGGGGCCGACGCCCATTGCCAGAAGCTCGCGGAGGCGGCCGGCTCGACCGGCAAGACCTGGAAGGCCTATCTCAGCGCCGAAGGGGTCAATGCCAAGGACCGGATCGGCGCCGGCCCATGGCAGAACTTCAAGGGCGACGTCATCGCCACCGATGTCGCCAACCTCCACAGCGACGCCAACAAGATCAGCAAGCAGACCGGCGCTCACCGAAACCGGCGCCGTCGTTAACGGCCGCGGCGACGACCCGAACGAGCACGACATGCTCACCGGCTCCAACGCCGACGGAACGCTCGCCGCCGGCCAGACCTGCGGCGACTGGACCCTCGATGGCGAAGGCACCGCCATGCTCGGTCACCACGACCGCATGGGTCCCGATACCCTGCCGACCGCCGCTTCCTGGAATGCCGCGCATCCCTCCCGGGTTGCAGCCAGGCCAAGCTGGTCGCCACCGGCGGCGCCGGGCTCTTCTACTGCTTCGCGGCCAACTGACCCAAGCCGATCGCGGGGCGTGACACGCCTCGCGATTTATGTTTCTGAACGGGCCTAATGAGGACCCACTCATGCGGCTCATCGTCTTCGACATGGACGGCACGCTCATCGACACCCAGGCGCTCATCTCCGAGCACATGGCGGCGGCCTTCTCGTCCTTCGGGCTCGTGCCTCCCGAGCCGGCCGAAGTCCGCCGGATCATCGGCCTTTCGCTGCCCGTCGCGGTCGGCGAACTGGCCAGAACCGACGACATCGACCTCATCGAAGGCCTGGTCGGCCAGTACAAGAGCTTCTATCGAGCCTCGCTCGAGCACGACGTCGATCGCGAGCCGCTCTATCCCGGTGCGCGGGAGGCGCTCGACCGGCTTAGCCAGCAGCCCGGCACCATCCTCGGCGTGGCGACCGGCAAGGGCCTGACCGGCGTCGCCCGCATCCTCGGCAACCACGGGCTCGCCGGCCACTTCGTCACCCTGCAGACGCCCGACCACAACCCGTCGAAACCCCATCCCGGCATGCTGCTCACCGCCATGGCCGAGACCGGCGCGGCGCCGGAGGAGACCGTCATGGTCGGCGACACCGTGTTCGATATGGAGCTGGCCCGCGCCGCGAAGGTCAGGGCGATCGCCGTGAGCTGGGGCTACCACGACCCCGCCGCCCTGCTGAAAGCCGGGGCAGGGGCCCTGATCCACGATTATTCGGAGCTGGACGCGGCCATCGACCGCGTCCTGGAGTAGCAATGCGCGAGTTCCTCGAAGACGCCCACCAACACCGCAACGACGGCTATGGCCGCGCCCAGGCGCATGTGAAGGAGAACCTTCCCAAGCGCTTCTACAAGGAGGTCGGCGTCGGCTCGGCCCCGGGCGGCTTCGCCGTCACCCTCGACGGTCGCTCCCCGCGCACGCCCGGCCAGAAGCCGGTCGTGGTGCCCCAGCAGGCCCTGGCCGAGGCCATGGCCGTCGAATGGGCCGCGCAGGGCGAGTTCATCGATCCCGAGACCATGCCGGTCGTCCGACTGGTGAACTCCGCCATCGAAGCCGGCGAGGAGCGACTTCTCGCGCTGCGCGACGAGATCGTCAAATATGCCGGCAACGACCTGCTGCTCTATCGCGCCGACAGCCCGCGCGAGCTGGTGGCCGAGCAGGAGCGGGTGTGGGACGCGGCGCTGGTGAAGCTCGCCCGCCACTTCGGCATCGGCTTCCAGCCCACCATCGGCATCCTGCACCAGGACCAGCCGCAGCCGACCCTCGAGCGTCTCGCCGCTTCGCTGCACGACCTCGCGCTGATCGAGAGCGTCGCCCTCAACTCCCTCACCGGCATCACCGGCTCCGGCCTACTCACCATCGCGCTCCGCGAACACCTGATGACCCCCGACGAGGTCTGGCAGAGCGCCCATGTCGACGAAGACTACAACATCCGCCTCTGGGGCGAAGTCGAGGAAGCCACGGAGCGCCGCGAAAAACGCCGCAAGGATTTCGACGCGGCCGTGCGGGTGCTGGAGATAGTGCGGGGTTAGGTAAGGTAGGCCCCAGCGCGAACGTAGATGCCTACCCCCTCCGCCCCACGATCCACTCCGCCACCTCCGGCGCAATCTCGCGCAGCGGCTCCAGCACGAAGTCCCGCTCATGCGCGTGGGGGTGCGGCAGGTGCAGGCGGTCGTCGGCGAGCACGCAGCCGCTCGTAGGCCACCACGTCGATATCGATGAGCCGCGGGCCCCAGCGGACGTCGCGGACCCGTCCCATCGCCCGCTCGATCGCGAGGCACGCCTCGAGCAGCTCGCAGCGGCGCGAGCTCGGTCTCCACCTCGATCACCATGTTGGAGAAGTCCGGCTGGTCCGTCTTGCCCCAGGGCTTGGTGAGCAGCATCGAGGATTGCGCGACCACCTGGATGCCGGGCGTGGCATCGAGTCTCCGCACCGCCTCGCGCACCTGCGCCGGCGGATCACCGATATTGGCGCCCAAGCCGAGCCAGGCCCGGGCCATCAGCGATCGTCCCGGTGGCGGTGGAGCTCGATTGCCGCCTCGCCCGAGGCCATCGGAATCGGCGCCGAAGGCTTGCGGATGCGGATCTGCACCCACCGGATCGCCTCGAACGTTTCGAACAGCCGGTCGACGATATGCTGGGCCACCGCCTCGATCAGCTTGAAGCGCCGCTCCTCGAAGCCCGCTTTGACCGTCTCGAAGATCTCCGCATAGGACACCGAGCGCTCCAGCTCATCCGTCCGCCCGGCTGGGCCGAGATCGAGGCCGCATACGAGGTCCACATGGAACCGCTGGCCGAGCTTGGCCTCCTCGGGAAACACCCCGTGATAGCCGAAGAACGCCAGGTCCCTGAGGATGATGCGGTCGCCCGAAAATTCCTGGTTCATGTCGTCGCTCCCGCTGCCGGCGGTCCATAGGCAGCCGCTTCCGCCACCCGCAGGGCATCGCGGTTGGGCCGTACCTCATGCACCCGGAAGATGTGCCCGCCCGCCATGTAGCCGAGCACCGAGGTGGCGACGGTGCCGGCCCCGCGTTGCTCTGGCGGCACGTCCAGGAGCCGGCCGAGCATCGATTTGCGCGAGATGCCCACGAGGACCGGGAAGCCCAGCGACACCAGTTCGGGCAATCGCCGCAGCAGTTCGTAGTTCTCGGTCGAGCGACTTGCCGAACCCGAAGCCGGGATCGAGCACGATCTGCCCGCGCGGCAACCCCGCCTTGTCGGCGATCGCGAGGCTGTCGTCGAAGTAGCGCGCCACCTCCCGGATCAGGTCCCGGCTGGTGTCGCGGGCCTTGTCCCAGTGCATGACGACGACCGGGGCGCCGCGCTCGGCCGCCACGGCGGCGATCTCCGGTTCCCGCTGCAGGCCATGCACGTCGTTGAGGATGCCCGCGCCGGCGTCCAGCGCCCGCGCCGCCACTTCCGCCTTGTATGTGTCGATCGAGATCGGCGCCGCAAACCCTTCTGAGCACAGCGCTTCGATCACCGGAACGACCCGCGCCAGCTCCTCGGCGGCCGAGACCTCTTCGGCGCCCGGCCGCGTGCTTTCGCCGCCGATATCGATGATGTCCGCCCCTTCGGCGAGCATCAGTCGCGCCTGCGCAACCGCCCGGGGGACCGCATCGAACTGCCCGCCATCGGAAAAGCTGTCGGGCGTGACGTTGAGGATGCCCATGACCTTCGCGGTCTGGCCGAGCACCATCGAGCTGCCATCCGGCAGCCTCAGAACATGCTGGGAGTGAACGGGCATCAGCTCGCGGCGACGGCCGGCTTCAGCTTTTCCTCGGCCGCCAGCGCGGCCGGCACGCCGAACAGGTCGTACTCGTCGGAATCGGTCACCGTCACCGAGACCATGTCGCCCGGCTTGATGCCGTCGGCTTCGTGGATGATCACCGACCCGTCGATCTCCGGCGCGTCCCACTGGCTGCGGCCGATGGCGCGGCCGGTATCGGGCTCGACATCGTCCACCAGCACGTCGATGGTCCGGCCGACCTTCTTGCCCAGCACGTGCGCGGAGATATCCTGGGCGACTTCCATCAGCCGCTCGTAGCGCTCGCGCTTCACCTCGTCGGGCACGATGCCCTCGATGTCGTTGGCCGGCGCGCCGGTCACCGGCTCGTATTCGAAGCAGCCGATCCGGTCGATCTCGGCTTCCTCCAGCCAGTCGAGCAGGAACTCGAAATCCTCATCCGTCTCGCCCGGGAAGCCGACGATGAAGTTCGAGCGGATGGCGAGGTCGGGCGCCATGGCGCGCCACGCCTTGATGCGGTCGAGCGTCTTCACCTGGTTGGCGGGCCGCCGCATCGACTTCAGCACCTGCGGCGAGGCGTGCTGGAACGGAATGTCGAGGTAGGGCAGGATCTTGCCCTCGGCCATCAGCGGAATGACGCTGTCGACATGCGGGTAGGGGTAGACGTAGTGGAGCCGGGTCCACACATCGAGCTTGCCCATCTCCTCGGCCAGCGTCTGGAACGCGCTGTCGACGTCGCGGCCGCGGAACTTCGCTCGTCGCGTACTTGATGTCGACGCCATAGGCCGAGGTGTCCTGCGAGATCACCATGATCTCCTTGACGCCCGTCGCCACCAGCCGCTCGGCCTCGTACAGCACCGACGCGATCGGGCGTGACACCAGGTCGCCGCGGATCTGCGGGATGATGCAGAAGGTGCAGCGGTTGTTGCAGCCCTCGGAAATCTTCATGTACGCGTAGTGCCGCGGCGTCAGCCTGCAGGCCCGGCTTCCGGCACCAGGTCGACGAACTTGTTCGGCACCGGCGGCAGGTGCGTGTTCACCGCGTTGACCACCGCCTCGTACTGGTGCGGGCCGGTGACGGCCAGCACGCTCGGATGGGTCTCGCGGATCAGCTGCTTCCTCGACGCCGAGGCAGCCGGTGACGATCACCCTGCCGTTCTCGCCGATCGCCTCGCCGATCGCCTCGAGGCTCTCCTGCTTGGCGCTGTCGAGAAAGCCGCAGGTGTTGACCAGCACGATGTCGGCGCCGGCATAGTCGCGCGAGAACGCGTAGCCCTGCGCGCGCAGCGTCGTCATGATGCGTTCGGAGTCGACGAGCGCCTTCGGGCAGCCGAGGCTGACGAGGCCGATTTTGGGTGCTTGGGTCATTGGTCGCGCGTCATAGCGGAAATCGCGGAAAAAGCAATCTGCGCCGCCCTGTCCCCAGCGCATGGCAGCCGCGATCACTCCCGATCACGAGCGCGTCAGAAGCGCCTTTCCGCATTGAACGAATCCTTCGGATCGAAAACATCCCGCCGCGCTTCCAATCGGCCGCGTCACTGAAAAGGATAGTTGTATGAATACCGAGACTCTCACCCGCTACGCCCCGCAGGCACTGGCCGTATTGCGGATCGTAACGGCCCTGCTGTTCATCGAGCACGGCACGCAGAAGCTGTTCGGCTTCCCCGCCAGCACGAGCGGCGGAGCCGAGGGTGGCCTGCCGCCCCTCATGCTGATCGCTGCCCTGCTGGAGGTGGTCGGCGGGTTGGCGATTCTCGTCGGCCTGTTCACCCGCCCCGTCGCCTTCGTCCTCGCCGGCATGATGGCGGTCGCCTACTGGATGGCGCACGCGCCGATGAACTTCTTCCCCGTCAACAACTTCGGCGACGCGGCGATCCTGTTCTGCTTCGTCTTCCTCTACCTGGTGTTCGCCGGCCCCGGCGCCTGGAGCGCCGATGGCGCGCGGGCTCGAAAGCTCGCCGCAGCCTGACAAACAGGAAGGCCGCCCTCGGGCGGCCTTCTCAGCTTCAGATGTCCGGCGTCGTGGGCGGGGAACGCTTGGCGCTCCGCCGCGGCGTCGGGGGCGGCGACGGCACCAGGTCATCCTCGGCCTCGGTATCCGAGTAGGGCGCTTCGTCAGCGATGTCGTGGATGGCGTCGCGCACTTCGTCCGCCAGCGACGCCGAGACGCGGCTCAGGCTGACCGTGCGGGTGACCATCTCGTTGGCCTTGAAGAACACAAGCAGAAGTTCGCACACCACGCGCAGGATGATCAGGAACAGCGCGCCATAGACCGCGATCTCGAGCAGTCCCCACAGCCCATCGCCGAAATTGCGTCCGAAGGTGGCGAACAGGTGCCCCACCGCCCAGAGCAGCAGGGCCGCCAACCCCACGGCGTAGAGCACCGGCACCAGCCGCGGCGAGAGAATGGTATCGAGCCGGAACAGCGTCGGGCTGAAGAAGATTTTCTTGAGATCGTCGAGCGTCATGGCCACACCCCAGAGGCGGAATCGTTGACAGCAAAAATGCTGCGCTCACGCCGCTGTTACAAGGCCTGCGCCTGAAACGGCCCGCGTCGCGCCGAAACGTCGCTCGAAAGCGGCGCGCAGCGCGCTATCCACCTCGCCCATCGATACCAACTGCCCCAGGTCCTCGAAGCTGGTGACGCCCTGGTCGGTGATGCCGCACGGCACGATGCCGGCGAAGTGGTCGAGCTCCGGCGCGACGTTGATGGCGATGCCATGGAACGTCACCCAGCGCGACACCCTGACGCCGATGGCGGCGATCTTGTCCTCGCGCCCCGGCCCCTTGTCAGGCCGCTGCACCCAGACCCCGATCCGCCCCTCGCGCCGCTCGCCGCGGATGTTGAAGGCCGCCAGCGTGTCGATGATCAGGCCCTCGAGCCCCTGCACGAGGCAGCGCACGTCGCGGCCGCGCTGGCGCAGGTCGAGCATGAAATAGGCCACCCGCTGCCCCGGTCCGTGATAGGTGTACTGCCCGCCGCGCCCCGCGTCGTAGACCGGGAACCGCCCGGGTGCGAGCAGGTCGGACGGGGAGGCTGAGGTTCCGGCCGTATAGAGCGGCGGATGCTCGAGCAGCCACACCTGCTTCGCCCGCGGCTCCCTCGGCGAGCGCCGCCGCCCGCGCCCGCATCGCCTCGAGCGCCTCGGGGTAGGGGACCAGCTGCTCCGAGATTTTCCACTCGACGGCCGCGCCATCGGCCCGAACGAGCTTCGTGCCGGTGTCGCAGGATGGGTCAGTCGTTAACGCTTCGGTAAGCATGGGCGGCCGATGCTCCGGCATTAGGGTCCGGCGTGATTCAGCCGCGCCGGCGGTTCGCGGACTATGTATGAGCACTCTAGACCATATTGAAGTCGATATCACCGTGGAGCTCGGCGCAGCGACCATGCCGATCCACCATCTGCTGCGCATGGGCCGCGGCGCGGTGATCGAACTCGACAGCACCGAGCACGATCCGCTGCGCGTCTACGCCAACAACACGCTGGTGGCGCGCGGCGAGGTCAAGGTGGACGACGGCCGCCTCACCGTCGAGATCACCGAAAAGGTTCGCCGCCCCGGCTGATTTCCACGCCCCAGGGAAATCGCCAATTAAGCCCTTGCACCTTCCGACCAGCGTTGCTACACGCAGCCTCGCTTCGCCGCTTCGGCGTCGCTCCTACCTCGGCGTGCGGTCGTGGCGGAATTGGTAGACGCGCAGCGTTGAGGTCGCTGTGCCGCAAGGCGTGGAAGTTCGAGTCTTCTCGACCGCACCAAAAACAGACGGCTCCCTTCGGGGAGCCGTTGTTGTTTGCGGGCCTACCTGCCGCGCCATTGCAAGAGGCGCATGGCGTTGGCGTGACCAGCACGGTCGCGCCGGTGTCGGCGAGGATCGCCGGCCAGAGGCCGGTGATGCCGACGATGGTGGTGACCAGGAACACCGCCTTGAGGCCCGAGCGCGATGGTGATGTTCTGGCCGATATTGCCCATCGTCGCCTTCGACAGCGCGATCATGTCGCGCGACATCGCCGACCCGGCCGTGCAGGATCGCCGCATCGGCCGTCTCCAGCGCGACGTCGGTGCCGCCGCCCATGGCGATGCCGATATCGGCGGCCGCGAGCGCCGGCGCGTCGTTGATGCCGTCGCCGACCTTGGCGACAACCTTGCCGCTGCGCCTGCAGCTCGCGCGACGATCCGCTGCTTGTCCTGCGGCAGCAGCTCGGCGCGCGACCTCGATGCCGAGCTCGTCGCCGATGGCCTCCGCCGTGCGCGCGTTGTCGCCGGTCAGCATGACGGTGCCGATGCCCTCGGCCCTGCAGCGCTGCGAGGCCGGCCGCCGCATCCGGCCGCGGCTCGTCGCGCATGGCGATGCAGCCCGGCGACCGCGCCGTTCGCGACCAGCACCGAGACCGTCTTGCCCTCGTCGTTGAGCGCCTCGATGCTGCGCGCTGCAGCTCCGCGTCCAGAGCGCCAGCGCGCTCGGCCGCCGCCTGGGCGAGCCGAGGAACAGCGTCTTCGCCGCCGACCGTGCCGGTGACGCCCTTGCCGGCAATCGCCTTGGCGCCCGCCGCCGGCGGCACCGGCACCTCGGTCCGCCTTGGCCGCGCGCGAGGATCGCCACGGCCAGCGGATGGCTCGAGCCCGCCTCGAGCGCCGCCGCCAGCGACAGCACCTCCGCCTCCGGCCGCCCGATGCCGACGATGTCGGTCACCACCGGCTTGCCCTCGGTGAGCGTGCCGGTCTTGTCGAAGCGCGACCGCGGTGATCCTGCCGAGCTTCTCCAGCACCGCGCCGCCCTTCAGCAGCAGGCCGCGCCGCGCGCCGGCCGAGAGGGCCGCGGCGATCGCCGCCGGCGTCGAGATGACCAGCGCGCAGGGGCAGCCGATCAGCAGGATGGCCAGGCCCTTGTAGATCCACTCGTCCCAGCGCCGCCCGGCGAAGCAGCGGCGGCAGGATCGCGACCAGCGCGCCGACCACCAGCACGCCGGGCGTGTAGTAGCGCGAGAAGCGGTCGATGAAGCGCTCGGTCGGCGCCTTGCTCTCCTGCGCCTCCTCGACCAGCCGGACGACGCGGGCGATGGTGTTGTCGGCCGCGGCCGCCGTCACCCGCACGCGCAGCACGGCATCGCTGTTGATCGTGCCGGCGAAGACCGCGTCGCCGACCTCCTTGCGCTTCGGCATGCTCTCGCCGGTCACCGGCGCCTCGTCGATCGCCGAGCTGCCCTCGACGATCACGCCATCGGCCGGCGATCCGGTCGCCCGGCCGCACCAGGATGACCGCGCCGACCGCCAGGTCGGCCGGCCGGCACCTCGACCGTGCCGCCGTCCCGCTCGACCAGCGCCGTCTTCGGCACGAGATCGGCCAAGCCCTGGATGCTGGCGCGCGCCCGGCCGGCGGCGACGCCTTCGAGCAGCTCGCCGACGAGGAACAGGAACACGACCGTCGCCGCTTCCTCGGTCGCGCCGATGATCACGGCGCCGACCGCGGCGATCGTCATCAGCATCTCGATCGAGAACGGCGTGCCCGCGCAGCGCCGCCACGAGCGCGCGCCGCGCGATCGGAACGAGGCCGACCAGCATGGCGACGAGGAAGGGCCAATGGCCGGCCTGCGGGAACACCAGCCCGACCAGATAGGCGGCGACCAGCGCGCCGCCGCACGTTAAGGTCAGCACCGCCTTCCGCGTCCGCCACCAGGGTCCATCGATCACCTCGCCATGGTCGTGGCCATGGCCGGCGTGATCCTCCTCTTTCGCTGCCCCATCGCCTGCCGGCGCAACCGAATAGCCCAGCGCCTTCACCTGCCGCTCGATCGCGCCCCCGGCAATCTCGCCCGTGACGGTCATCGTGCCGGCCGGCAGCGAGACGCTGACTTTCGCCACACCCGGCAACCGGCTCACCGCGTTCTCGATCTTGGTCACGCAAGAGGCGCAATCCATTCCCCCGACACGGAATTTCAGCGTCGTGGCGAGGTCGGACATGGCCATGCTCCTTGGATTCTTCATCATGTCCGCCCATATCTAGGACCTCTAGCCACTAGAGGATCAAGAGGCGAAACGATGAATCTTCCGATCGGCGAACTGGCCCGCCGCACCGGCGTGAAGGTCCCCACCATCCGCTTCTACGAGCAGATCGGCCTCCTCGCGGCGCCGCCGCGCACGGAAGGCAACCAGCGCCGTTACGGCAAGGCAGAGGTGGATCGCCTGAACTTCATCCGCCACTCCCGCGAGCTTGGCTTCGAGGTCGACGACATCCGCGAGCTCCTCGAGATGGCTGCGAAGCCCCAGGCCTCCTGCCACCAGGCCGACAGCATCGCCCGGAATCATCTGGGCGAGATCGATCGCCGCATCGCCAGCCTGACCGCGCTACGCAGAGAACTCTCCCGCATGGTCGAGGAATGCGGCCACGGCCGCATCTGCGACTGCCGCATCATCGAAGTGCTGGCAGACCACAGCAAGTGCACGGTCGAGCACGCGCACTAGCCGGCTAGATCACCTCGGCGAGGTGGAAGTTCCGCGCCACCGTGTGGTCACGGAGCCCGAGGGCTGGCAGCTTCCCCGGGACCAGGGCGTCGGCAACCGCGGCCGGGTCGGCGGCGTCCGACGCGTCCACCACCACGCGCAGGAACGGCTCGATCATGCCGAGTCGCACCTTCTCCTGCAGCTCGAACAGCAGCACGCGAACATTGCCGCGGCTCTCGCAGGAGATGCACTCGGTTCCCGGCGCATGCGAATGGAGCGGCGGCTCCAGCCGGACGATCGCCGTGTCGCGTCCCCCGAAGCCGTGCAGCGCCGCCCTGTTGGTGACGATGATCACGGGGGCGGAGCGGGCGCGGCGGGCGAAGGGGGTTGGGGAGGTCAACTGAACCTCCCCTCACCCCGGCCCTCTCTCCGGAGGGGAGAGGGGGCGTCAGCAGCACCGCCCGCGCCCCATCGTCCCCTCTCCCCTCCAGGGAGAGGGACAGGGTGAGGGGCAGTCCGGCATGCCGCGCCCATCAGGAAACCTCGTTCCCCGAGGGCGTGTAGTTCAGGATCGGCCCCAGCCACCGCTCGACCTCGCGGATCGCCATGCCCTTGCGCCGGGCATAGTCCTCCACCTGGTCGCGCTCCACCTTGGCGACGCCGAAATAGAACGCCTCCGGATGGCTCAGGTAGATGCCTGACACGGACGACCCAGGCCACATCGCGTAGCTCTCGGTGAGCTCCACGCCGATCCGCTGCTTGGCGTTGAGCAGGTGGAACAGCGTCGTCTTCTCGGTGTGGTCCGGCTGCGCCGGATAGCCCGGGGCCGGGCGGATGCCCGCGTAAGGCTCGCCGACCAGCTCGTGCGGCTGGAACGTCTCCGCGGCGCCATAGCCCCAGAATTCCTTGCGTACCCGCTCGTGCATCAGTTCGGCAAAAGCCTCGGCGAAGCGGTCGGCCAGCGCCTTGATGATGATCGAGGAGTAGTCGTCGTTCTTGCGCTCGAAGCGCTCGGCGATCGCCACTTCCTCGAGCCCGGCCGTCACCACGAAGCCGCCGATATAGTCCGGCGTTCCCTCCGGCGCGACGAAGTCGGCCAGCGCCATGTGCGGCTTCTCGCCGGTCTTCGAAAGCTGCTGGCGCAGCGTGAAGAAGGTCGCGAGCTGCTCCTGCCGGTCCTCGTCGGTGTAGAGGCGGATGTCGTCGCCCACCTGGTTGGCGTGCCAGAAGCCGATCACCGCCTTGGGCCGGAACCAGTTCTTCTGCAGCACTTCCCTGAGCAGCTTCTGCGCGTCATCCCAGAGCTGGCGCGCCGCCGGCCCCTGGTCGGGATCCTCGAGCACCGCGGGATAGCGCCCCTTCAGCTCCCAGGCCTGGAAGAACGGCGTCCAGTCGATATAACGCGCGATCTCGCTGAGGTCGTAGTTCTCGAACACCCTCGTCCCGAGGAAGCTCGGCCGGGGCGGTGCGTAGCCCTCCCATTTCGGCTTGAAGCGGTTGGCCCGGGCCGCCGCGAGCGAGGTCCGCTGCTTCTCGGTCTCGCTCTGCCGATGCTTCTGGGCCAGCCGCTCATACTCGGACCGCACGTCGGCGACATAGGCCGGGCGCTGCTCGTCGGACAACAGTGACGACACCACGCCGACCGCCCGGCTCGCGTCATGTACGTGAACCGTAGGCCCGTTATGGTATTGCGGATGAATCTTCACGGCCGTGTGCATGCGCGAAGTCGTCGCGCCGCCGATCAGCAGCGGAATGTGGAAACCCTCGCGCTCCATCTCTGCGGCAACATGCACCATCTCGTCGAGCGACGGGGTGATCAGGCCGCTGAGCCCGATGACATCGACGTTCTCGGCCCTGGCCGTCTCGAGGATCTTCTGCGTCGGCACCATCACGCCGAGGTCGATGATCTCGTAATTGTTGCAGCTCAGGACCACGCCGACGATGTTCTTGCCGATGTCGTGCACATCGCCCTTCACCGTGGCCATCAGGATCTTGCCCGCCGACTTGCGGCCGACCGCGTCGCCGTCGGCGTCCTTCTCCGCCTCCATGTAGGGGAGGAGCAGGGCCACCGCCTGCTTCATCACGCGGGCGGATTTCACCACCTGCGGCAGGAACATCTTGCCCGAGCCGAACAGGTCGCCGACCACGCCCATGCCGCTCATCAGCGGACCTTCGATCACGTCGAGTGGCCGCGGCAGCTTCTGCCGCGCCTCCTCGGTGTCCTCGTCGATGAATTCGGTGATGCCGTTGACCAGCGCGTGCGAAATCCGCTCCTCCACCGGCTTCGTCCGCCAGGTCAGGTCCTTGGCCTTCTGCTCGCCGCCGGCCTGGCCCTTGTAGCGCTCCGCCAACTGGAGCAGCCGCTCGGTGGAATCCTCGCGGCGATTGAGGATCACGTCCTCGCAGGTCTCGCGCAGCTCCGGATCGATCAACTCGTACACCGCGAGCTGCCCCGCATTGACGATGCCCATGTCCATCCCCGCCTGGATGGCGTGATAGAGGAAGACCGCGTGCATGGCCTCGCGCACCGGCTCATTGCCCCGGAACGAGAAGCTGAGATTCGATACGCCGCCGGAAATATGAGCGTGCGGAAGCGTTTGCCTGATCTTGCTCGTCGCCTCGATGAAGGCGACGCCATAGCCGGCGTGCTCCTCGATGCCGGTGGCGATCGCGAAGATGTTGGGGTCGAAGACGATGTCCTCGGGCGGGAAGCCGACTTCCTCGGTCAGCAGCTTGTAGGCCTTGGTGCAGATCTCGACCTTGCGCTCCAGCGTATCCGCCTGGCCCTGCTCGTCGAAGGCCATCACCACCACCGCGGCGCCGTAGGCGCGCACCAGCCGGGCGACCTCGAGGAACTTCTCGACGCCTTCCTTCATGGAGATCGAGTTGACCAGCGGCTTGCCCTGCACGCACTTGAGCCCGGCCTCGATCACCGAGAACTTCGAGCTGTCGATCATCAGCGGCACGCGCGCGATGTCGGGCTCGGCCGCCAAGAGGTTGAGGAACTCGACCATCACCCGCTCGCTGTCGATCAGGCCCTCGTCCATGTTGATGTCGATGATCTGGGCGCCGTTGGCGACCTGGTCGCGCGCCACTTCGAGCGCCGCCGTGTAGTCGCCGGCGGTGATGAGCTTGCGGAAGCGGGCCGAGCCGGTGACGTTGGTCCGCTCGCCGATATTCACGAACGGAATCTCCTTGGTCAGCGTGAACGGCTCAAGCCCGCTCAGCCGGAGCAGCGTCGGCACCTGGGGGATCTTGCGCGGCTTGTACTTGCCCACTGCTTCGGCAATCACCCGGATATGGTCCGGCGTCGAGCCGCAGCAGCCCCCGACGATATTGAGGAATCCGTCGCGCGCAAAACCCTCGAGCTGCCGCGCCATGAATTCCGGGGTCTCGTCGTAGCCGCCGAACTCGTTCGGCAGCCCGGCGTTCGGATAGACGCAGATCAGCGTGTCCGCCACGTCGCTGAGCTCGTTGATATGCGCCCGCATCGCGTTGGCACCGAGCGCGCAATTGAGCCCGACCGTGAACGGCTTGGCGTGCCGCACCGAATACCAGAACGCCGTCGGCGTCTGGCCCGAGAGCGTGCGCCCCGAGAGGTCGGTGATGGTGCCGGAGATCATCACCGGCAGCTCGTTGCCGCGCTCCTCGAAGATTTGCCGCGCCGCGAAGATGCCGGCCTTGGTGTTGAGCGTGTCGGTGATGGTCTCGAACAGCAGGATGTCGGCACCGCCGTCCATCAGCCCCCGGATCTGCTCGCCATACCCCCTGACGATCTCGTCGAAGGTGATCCCGCGGTGCCCCGGCGAGGTCACGTCCGTGGACATCGACGCCGTCTTGTTGAGCGGCCCCAGCGCCCCGGCGACGAACCGGCGCCTGCCGTCCTTCTCGAACGCCAGCTGCGCTGCCTCGCGCGCCAGCCGAGCGCCGCTCAGGTTCAGCTCATAGGCCAGTTCCTGCATGCCGTAGTCGGCCATGACGATGTCGGTCGAGGAGAAGGTGTTGGTCTCCACGATGTCGGCGCCGGCGAGATAGTACTGCAGGTGGATCGCGCGGATGGCGTCCGGCTGCGTCAGGTTGAGCAGGTCGTTGTTGCCCCGCACGTCCTTGTGCCAGTCCTTGAATCGCTCGCCGCGATAGCCGGCCTCGTCGAGCTTCAGGGCCTGGATCATCGTGCCCATGGCCCCGTCGAGGATCAGGATGCGCTGCGCCGCGGCTTCGGTCAGCGCGGCCCGCACCTCCTCGCCCCGCGGCAGTGAACTGCTATCGATCGCAATGTGTTGAGCGTCAGTCATGGCTCGACTTTCCAACGGCGCTACCGTCAAATGCCTCAACCGCCGGGGAGCACCCGCCGACGGGATATAAAGATATCTTTATATGATTGCCGCCGCCGCGGCAAGCAAGCCGGTTTCATCCTTCCTGCGGCAAGCGGAACATCGCATCAGGTCCAGCTCCCAAATGGCAACACCGATCCTCCTCATCCCCGGTCTCAACTGCACGGCCGAGATCTACCAGAACCAGTTGCCTGCGCTCTGGCTGCATGGTCCCGTGACCATCGCGGACACCCGCCAGGGCGACAGCATGGCCGCGATCGCCGCCAACATCCTCCGCGACGCTCCGCCGCGCTTCGCGCTCGCCGGCTTCTCCATGGGCGGCTACCTCGCCTTCGAGATCCTGCGGCAGGCCCGCGACCGCGTCGCCGCGTTGGCGCTGCTCGACACCTCCGCCCGGCCCGATGCGCCCGAATCCATCGAGAAGCGCCGGGCCGGCATCGCCCTGACGGAGCAGGGCAAGTTCACCCTCGCCGTGCAGCAGAGTTTTCCGAACGCCGTCCACCCCGACCACGTCGCCAACCCCGAGCTCAAGGCGCTGCACATGCGCATGGCCGCCGCCGCCGGGCCGGAAACCTATATCCGGCACCAGAACGCCATCATCGCCCGTCCCGACTCCCGGCCGGACCTCGCCGCCATCGCCGTGCCGACGCTGGTGCTGGTCGGCGATGCCGACGCCATCACCGTGCCCGAGGCCGCCCGCGAGATGGCCGCCGCCATCGCCGGCGCCCGTCTCGTCACCGTGCCGAAGGCCGGCCACATGGCCCTCGCCGAGCAGCCGGAAGCGGTCACCGAGGCCATGATCCAGTGGTTGGCAACTATGAGAAACCCCTCATAATCCCCGGCAATTTAAGCAAATTAACCTGAGCGAAACCACGTTTGGAGCCGCAGCGCCAGCGCCGGGGGCAGTTTCGCTACACTGCGCGCTGATTTGGGTTTGGATAAAATACCTGTGCCAGTTTCATCTCGCGACCTTCGTGCGGCCGCCCGGCTGCTGGTGTTGGCATCAATCATCGCACCGATCATTGCTGCCTGCAGCGGGGCAGGGGTGCCGCACGTCAAGCGGGCGGCCTTCACTTCGCAGGAGTTCGGGGTCGCCGTATCGCCGCGCGTCACCAATGCGCGCAATCCGCCCAAGGGTGGCGGCCGCTACATGGTTGGCAAGCCCTACACAGTGCGCGGTGAGACCTATACGCCGCTCGAGGATCCGGTCGGATATGTCGCGACCGGCAGTTCCTCCTGGTACGGTGCCGATTTTCACGGCCGGCGCACCGCCAATGGCGAAATCTTCTCGGCGACGGCCATTTCCTGCGCCAGCCCGGTGCTGCCGCTGCCCAGCTATGTCCGCGTTACGAATGTCGAGAATGGCCGCTCGGTCGTCTGCCGCGTCAACGATCGCGGGCCGTACCTGCATGGCCGGGTGATGGATCTGAGCTATCGCACCGCCGAGATCCTCGGCTACGCCAACAAGGGCGTCGGCAACATCCATGTCGCATACATCGGGCCGGCGCCGCTCAACGGCGACGACACCCGCATGCTGCTCGCCAGCGTCGATCGGCCGACCCGCATGGAACAGCAAACCACCCGCCTCGCCATGGTCGATACGCCGGTCCCCGCCCAGCGCGGCGGCGACCAGCGCCAGCAGAGCACCGGCTCCTACGGCTCAAGCGACCTGCTCGGCGACTTCATCAACCTCTTCGGCTATGCCGATTCCGGCGATGCCGAGCGCGCCATCAACAGCGCCCATGCTGCCGCGAACGCCATGGCCACCCGATCCGCGGAACTCGAGCCTTGGGTCGCCTCGGTAGACGAAGACCAGCGGGCCATCCGGCTCGAACTCGGCGTCTTTGCCGACCCCGCGCAGGCGGACACCGTGGCTGAGGCCTTCGCCCTCATCGGCGCCGTTGACGAGGAGCAGGTCCGCATTCCGGGCAAGGACGCAACCCGTCTCACTCTCACGCATTTGAAGCCCGGCGTGTTGCGTTCCGACGTGATGTCGCGCGCCGAAGAACTTGGCCTCACGGGTTTAGTTCTCTATTAGTCGGGAGCGGCCGACGGTGGCCGCTTTTCGAGGTTCGAGCGGTGCGATTCCTGGCCCACGGGTTCATCGGTGTGCTTCTGTCGGTCGCTCTGGCGACCGCTGCGCTGGCGCAGGCGCAGGAGTTCGACACCAAGGCGAAATTTGCCGTCCTGATGGACTACGAGTCCGGCACCATCCTGTTCCACAAGAACGCTGACGATCCGCTCGAACCGGCGAGCATGGCCAAGCTGATGACGGTGGCGGTCGTGTTCGACCAGCTCCAGCAGGGCAAGCTCAAGATGACGGACGAGTTCTTCATCTCCGAGCACGCCTGGCGCGAGGGCGGCGCCAAATCCGGCGGCTCCACCATGTTCGCCGAGCTCAACTCCAAGGTGAGCGTCCACGACCTCTTGAGCTCGGTCATCATCCAGTCCGGCAATGACGCGGCGATCGCGCTCGCCGAGGGCATCGCCGGCAGCGAGGCGACCTTCGCGGGCATGGAGAATCAGCTCGCCCGCGAGATCGGGCTCACCAACTCCAATTTCGTGAACTCCACCGGGCTGCCCGACCCGAACCAGTACTCCACCGCCCGCGACCTCGCGACCCTCGCGCGCTTCATCATCGCGCAGTTTCCCGAGTACTACCCGATGTTCTCGGTGCCGGAGTTCACCTGGAACAAGATCCGCCAGCTCAACCGCAACTCGCTCGTCGAGATGGGCATCGGCGTCGACGGGCTGAAGACCGGCCACACCGAGGCGGCCGGCTACGGCTCGGTGGTTTCCACCACCGCCGGCGGCCGCCGGCTGATCGCGGTGGTGCACGGCCTGACGTCGATGCGCGAGCGCACCGAGGAAGCGCGCAAGCTCGTCACCTGGGGCACGCGCGGCTTCGAGCTGATCCCGGTCTACCCGGCCGGCCAGGCCGTCACCAATGTCGACGTCTTCGGCGGGGCGAGCGCCCAGGTTCCCCTCGTGGGCAAGGGCAGCATCGATCTCTTCCTGCCCAAGGGCGCGCAGAACTGTCCCGCAGGCCACAGTGACCTACAACGCCCCCATCCGGCCGCCGGTGAAGAAGGGCGACGAGCTCGCGCAGCTCAATGTCATGTGCAACGGCGCCGTGGTACAGGTCACGCCGCTCTATGCCGGCGAGGACGTTGCTGAAGGCGACATCGTCCGCCAGGCGGCCGACGCGCTCAAGGAATTGGCCTTGGGCTGGCTCTGACCCCGGGACGACGGATCGATGCTCGATACACCGGCCGCTGCCCCGGCCCGCTTCATCACTTTCGAGGGCGGGGAGGGTGTCGGCAAGTCGACCCAGGTCAAGCGCCTGCTCGTTCACCTCAACCGCATCGACATCGAGGCGGTGCGGACGCGCGAGCCGGGCGGCACACCCAAGGCGGAGGCCGTGCGGGCCTTCCTGCTGCAGGGGCGGTCCGAGGACTGGGGCCCGGGTGCCGAGGCCGTGCTGTTCGCCGCCGCCCGCCTCGATCACGTCAACCAGTTGATCGCGCCGAGCCTCGACAGCGGCAAGTGGGTGATCTCCGACCGCTTCCACGACTCCACCCGCGCCTACCAGGGCCTCACCGGCGGCGTCGACGACAAGCTGATCCGCGGTCTCGAGGAACTGGCGCTAAACGGCCACCAGCCCGATCTCACCTTCATCCTCGACATGGATCCCGACATTGCCTTCGACCGGGTCAGCAGCCGCCAGCTCGAACACACGCTGACCCACACCGGCGACCGCTTCGAGAAGGAGGACCTGGAGTGGCATCGGCGGCTGCGCCAGGGGTTCCTCGCCATTGCCGCCGCCAACCCCGATCGCTGTGTCGTGCTGTCGGCCAACCAGAGCGAGGACGCGCTCGAGCAGGAGATCTGGGACAATCTGCTCCGCCGCTTCCCCGAGCTTGGGGCGAAGGCGTGAACGCCGATTTCCCGGAGCGCGAACCGGACCAGCTCGCCGGCGTGCCGCCGCCCGAATACCCGCAGCAGGTCCTCGGCCACGAGGCGGCGACCGCCACGCTCGCCTCGCGGCTCGAGGCGGGACGGCTGCCCGGCGGCATCCTCATCCACGGCCCGCGCGGCATCGGCAAGGCCACCTTCGCCTTCGACCTCGCGCGACGCATCTTCGCGCGGACCAGCGACGAGTCGCCCGAGCACATCGCGGCGCAGGTTGCCTCCGGCGGCTATCCGAACCTCTTCGTCATGCGCAAGGCGCCGAAGGAGACCGGCAAGGGCTACTACACTGTCATCCGGGTCGACGAAGTGCGCGGCTTCGTCGAGCAGCTGCGCATGACGCGGGGCAGGGCGGGTCACCGCATCGCCGTCGATCGACTCCGATCGACGACTGCAACCCCTCGTCAGCCAACGCCCTCCTCAAGATCCTCGAGGAACCGCCTGCCGACACGACGTTCCTGCTCGTCTCGCACCGCCCCGGCTCGCTGCTTCCGACCATCAAGTCGCGCTGCTTCCAGGTCGCGCTCCGCCCGATTCCCGACGCACGACGTTCGCGCCGTGCTCGAGACCAACGGCGCCCCGGCCCGAGCAGCTCGATCGCGCCACCGGGCTGGCCGGCGGACGCCCGCGGCGCGGCTTCGAGGCGCTGCTGCTCGGCGACGATGCGACGCTCGCTTCGCTCGGGGCCTGGCTCGCCGATCCCGTGGGCCCGCCGGTCGCCACCCACCTCGCCCTCGCCGACGCTCTCGGCGGCGAACGCGACTCGGCCGAGCTGCGCTTCGCCCGGGACATCATCTTCGACTGGCTCGCCGAAGTCGCCCGCACCGCCGCCATCGCGGGCGATCGGCGCCGTCTTGCCTCGGCCGGCGAGCTGTGGGACAAGGCCCGGCTTTCCCTTGCCGATGCCGATGAATACAACCTCGACATGCGACAAACCCTGGTCGCGCTCTTCGACGCGATCCGGAAACACCAGCAACTGAGCGCCGGCCCGTCAGGATCATGACCGAGACCTTCTACGTCACCACCGCCATCGCCTATCCGAACGGCGAGCCGCATATCGGCCACGCCTACGAGATGATCGCGACCGACGCCATCGCCCGCTGGGCCCGGCTCGAGGGGAAGGACACCTTCTTCCTCACCGGCACCGACGAGCACGGCATCAAGATGGTGCAGACGGCGTCCGCGCAGGGCATCCCGGTGCGCGAGCTCGCCGACAAGAACTCCGCCCGCTTCAAGGAGCTGGCGGCGGCGCTTGATATCTCGAACGACGATTTCATCCGCACCACCGAGCCGCGCCACTACAAGGCGAGCCAGGAGATCTGGCGCAAGATGGCCGCCAGCAACAATGGCGACATCTACCAGTCCACCTACAAGGGCTGGTACTCGGTCCGCGACGAGGCCTATTTCGACGAGGGCGAGCTCACCGACGGCGAGGACGGCAAGAAATTCGCGCCCTCCGGCGCCGAGGCGCAATGGGTCGAGGAGCCGAGCTACTTCTTCCGGCTCTCCGCCTACCAGGACCGGCTGCTGAAGCTCTACGAGGAGCACCCGGAGTTCATCGCTCCGGTGGAGCGTCGCAACGAGATCGTCTCGTTCGTGAAGTCGGGCCTGCGCGACCTCTCGATCTCGCCGCACCACCTTCGACTGGGGCATCCCGGTGCCGGATGCGCCGGGCCACGTCATGTACGTGTGGATCGACGCCCTCACCAACTACCTCACCGGCGTCGGCTATCCCGATGCAAACCCGAGCAGTTGCAAGCGCTACTGGCCGGCGAACCTGCACGTCATCGGCAAGGACATCATCCGCTTCCACACCGTCTACTGGCCGGCCTTCCTGATGAGCGCCGGGCTGCCGGTGCAGAAGCGCGTCTTCGCCCACGGCTTCCTCACCTCCGAGGGCAAGAAGATGTCGAAGTCGGTCGGCAACGTCGTCGACCCGTTCGAGCAGCTCGAGCTCTACGGCACCGATCCGGTCCGCTGGTACTGCCTGCGCGAGGTCAGCTTCGGCCAGGACGGCGACTGGGGCCGCGACAAGTTCATCAACCGCAACAATGCCGACCTCGCCAACAACTTCGGCAACCTGGCGCAGCGCTCGCTGTCCATGATCCAGAAGAATTTCGGCGGCGTCCTGCCGGAGGCCGCGCCGAACGACGCCGACCAGGCCATCGTCGCCGAGGCGATCGCCGCGATCGGCCGGATGAACGAGGCGATGCAGACCCAGCAGATCCACGAGGCTGCCGCCGAGCTCACGACGCTGCTCAACGCCGCCAACCTCTACTTCGCCGAGCAGGCGCCATGGGGGCTGAAGGCCGACCTGCCGCGCATGGGCACCATCCTCGCCACCACCGCCGACGTCGTTCGCCGCGCCGCCATCGCCGCGCAGCCCTTCGTGCCGGGTTCTGCCGCCAAGTTCCTCGACCCCTCGCGGTACCGGCCGACCAGCGGCTGCTGAGCCATGCGCTCGGCGCCGACGGCATCCCCGCCGGTACCGCCTTGCCGCCGCCCGAGCCGGTGTTCAGGAAGTTCGAGCACGCCCAAGGCCGAGCTGATGCTGATCGACAGCCACTGCCATCTCGATTTCCCCGAGCTCGCGGCCGACCGCGCCGGCGTGCTGGCGCGCGCCAAGGCAGCCGGCATCGACGGCATGGTCACCATCTGCACCTGGGTCGACAAGTTCGGCGAGATCTCGGCGATCGCCGAGCAGAACCCGGAAGTCTGGTGCTCGGTCGGCACGCACCCGCACAATGCCGATCAGGAACTCGCACATCCAGACCGAGGACCTGGTCCGGCTGAGCGCCCATCCCAGGTGCATCGCCATCGGCGAGGCGGGGCTCGACTACTTCTACGACAACGCCCCCAGGGAGGCGCAGGAGACCGGTCTCCGCCGCCACATCGCCGCCGCCGCGCCTCACCGGCCTGCCGCTCGTCATCCATTCCCGCTCGGCCGACGCCGACATGGCGTCGATCCTCGAGGAAGAAGTGGGGCAGGGCGCCTTCCCCTTCGTGCTCCACTGCTTCACCGGCGGCATGGACCTCGCCCGCACCGCGCTGGCGCTCGGCGGCTACATCTCGTTCTCCGGCATCATCACCTTCAAGAACGCCGAGGAGATCCGCGAAGTCGCCGCCATGGTGCCGGCTGACCGCTACCTCGTCGAAACCGACGCACCTTATCTCGCGCCGGTGCCGCATCGCGGCCAGTCCAACGAGCCCGCCTTCGTCGCCCACACCGCCGCCAGGGTGGCCGAGGTCCGCGACGTTCCGCTCGAGGAAGTCGGCGCCGAGACGACCGCGAACTTCTTCCGCCTGTTCTCGAAGGCCAAGCCTGCCTGATGGCTGAGGCGGAACGCATCGTCGCCACCATCATGGGTTGCGGATCGTCGGGCGGCGTCCCGCGCATCGGCGGCCACTGGGGCGTCTGCGATCCCAACAACCCCAAGAACCGCCGCCGCCGCTGCTCCCTGCTGATCGAGGGCTATTCCTCCGGCTCCGACGATCCCACCCGCATCGTCATCGACACCGGCTGCGACCTGCGCGAACAGTTGCTCGATGCCGAAGTCGACCGCGTCGACGCCGTGCTCTACACCCACGAGCACGCCGACCACACCCACGGCATCGACGACCTCAGGGTGCTGGCGCTGAACAACCGCAGGCGCGTCGACGTCTATTTCAGCCACGAAGCCGCCAACCGCATCGTCCCCAGCTTCGCCTACTGCTTCACCGCGCCGCCGGGCTCCGGCTACCCGCCGATCCTCAACCAGCACCTGATCGAAGCCGGCCATCCGCTTGCTATCGACGGCCCGGGCGGCTCGATCGAGGTGCTGCCGTTCCGCCAGGATCACGGCGACATCTCCTCGCTCGGCTTCCGCATCCGCGACTTCGCCTATTCCTGCGACCTCAGCGGCATCCCCGACGTCTCGCGCCCGGCCGTCTCCGGCCTCGACGTCTGGGTGCTCGATGCGCTCCGTCCGACGCCGCATCCGAGCCACCTGAGCCTCCCCGAGGCGCTGGCGCTGATCGATGATCTCACGCCCCGCCGGGCGGTGCTCACCAACCTCCACATCGATCTCGATTACGTCCAGACCGATGCCATGACCCCCGACCACGTCCGCCCCGCCTATGACGGGCTGCAGATCGACGTGGTCGCCGGAGAAATCATCAGCCCGCGTTGACGTGCTGGAACCAATGCGCGATTCTGCCTGTTACGACGGCAGAGGAGTTCGCCAATGACCATCGTACAGCCCGAAAGTCCCGATCCGACAATCCAGGAGCCCGCCGAGGTGACCACGGACATGGATTATCCGGCTCACATCAGGACCTACAACCGTTTCCTGAACCTAATGAAGTCCGTCATCGCGCACTTCGTATTCCTGCTGCCCGCCCTATATTTCTTCATCGTGGGGCATAATCCGGTGGCGGGCGCAGTCCTCGCGATCATCGCCGTGGTGGTGCTGCTGTATGGGCTGTTCCGCAATCCGGCGATTAACCGCGATTTCAACGCAGCGCTCGACACCTCGGCCACCTAGTCGCCGCGCGCTAGCTCCAGCAAGTGGATGACCTCCTCGTCGGAGGTCTGGTCGAACCGGGCATAATGCAGCCCGACCGCCATGAACGGTTCGGGGGTGCGCAGCACCACGATGCGGTCGGCCTCGCCCCCGAGCGAACGAGATGACCTCGGGTGGCGCCACCGGAACCGCAAGGATGAGCTGGCCGGCGCCGGATTTCCTGAGCGCCCGCAACGCGGCGCGGACGGTTCCGCCCGTAGCGATGCCGTCGTCGACCAGGAGCACCGTTCGCCCCTTCACCTCGGGCGGCGGACGTTCCCCAACATAGAGTTTGCGCCGGCGCGCGATCTCGACCAGCTGGCGCGCCGCCTCCTCCTCCACATAGCTGGAATAGGGCAGGGGCACCCCCCTCGCCTCGTCGTTGAGGACGATCTGCGGATCGTCGCCGTCGGTGACCGCGCCGATGCCGAATTCCGCATAGCCCGGAGCTCCGATCTTGCGCACCAGCAGGATATCGAGCGGCAGCCCGAGCGCCTTCGCCACTTCGTAGCCGACCGGCACTCCGCCGCGCGGCAGCGCCAGCACGATCGCACCCTTCAGGTCCGTCGACGCCAGGGCTTTGGCGAGTTCGCGTCCCGCTTCCGCCCGGTCGGCGTAACGTTTGTCGTCGGAGAAGAACATCGAACGTCCTCTCGATGGCCCGCCAGTATAGCGCCTCCGCCCATCGAGGCCGCCAGCGCAAGCAGCGGAATCCTCTCTGTGTCGGCAATGTTAGGCAACGCCGCGCCAAGAGCAATCACCCGCCGGCTGCGGACGTGAACACCGCCAATTGCGCCGCGAAGGCGCGTCGGAAGGCGGGCCGGGCTTCGCCGCGGGCGACATAGGCGTAGAGGTTCGGATATTCGAGCAGCAGGCCCGAGCTGTGCAGCCGGCGTAGCACCGCCACCATCAGCAGGTCGCCGGCGCTGAATGCGCCGTCGAGCCAGTCGGCATCGCCGAGGCGGGCTGACAGCTGGCTCAGCCGAGTACGGATCCGCTTCTCGACCAGAGGCAGGCGCTGCTCGTGCCAGGTCTCCTTGCCTTCGAGGAGGATGGCGACTTCCCGCTCGACGATCGGCGGCTCCATCGTGCTGACGGCGGCGAACATCCAGGTGATCGCGCGCGCCTGGGCATTCCCATCCTCGGGCAGCAGGCCGCCGAAGCGCTCGGCGATGTGGAGCACGATCGAGCCGGACTCGAACAGCGCCAGCTCGCCTTCCTCATAGGTCGGGATCTGCCCGAACGGCTGCAGCGCCCGATGCATCGGCTGCTTCATCTCGGCGAACGACACCAGCCGGACCTCGTATGGCTGGCCCACTTCCTCGAGCGCCCAGCGAACCCGCATGTCGCGCGCCTGTCCCTTGCCGCGGTCGGGCGACTGCGCAAAGGCGGTGATTGTGGGGGTCATCGGAAGCCTCCGTTACGTTGCGTCACTTCCGCGACGAACCGGCCGACGGCAGATCGACAATCAGCGCAGGAAATCCGCGGCCTGCTCGGAAATCGCTGTGTTTTGCCCGGCGACCCCATGGCTCCCACCGCGCCGGGCGGCTTATATCCTTGCCCACGCGAGCGGAGTCCAACTGGAGTGCAGACGGACATGAGCGTCGACATCGATACCGGCACTCATGCCCAGCCCGCCGAGCTCGCCGGTGACCTGCTGCGTGCGGCCATCGACCGGATCATCCCGGCCGATGCGGACCCCGGCGCGCTCGATCTCGGTACCCAGAACTACGTGCGCGCGCAGCTCGCAGGTGATGCGAAGGGGCATGCCGGCGCGATCGCCGCCGGGCTGGCCGAGCTGGAGCAGGCCGCCCAATCCCGCTTCGGCTCGGGTTTCGCGTCGCTTGCCGGCGCCGAGCGTGATGAGCTTCTCGGCGCCGTGGCGGGTACGGCCTGGTTCGCTGCCCTCGCCGAACTGGTCGCCGAAGGGTTCTATGCCGATCCCGGCAATGGCGGGAACAGGGACGCCGCGTCATGGTCGATGATCGGCTACCAGCATCGCCTGCCGGAGGGACCGAACGGACCGACGGCCTCCCGGCCGCCGCTCGTCCCCCGCCTCGGCACGGCGCAGGACGACTACGACGTGATCGTCGTCGGCGCCGGCGCGGCCGGCGGCGTCATGGCGGCCGTGCTGGCGGAGGCGGGTCACCGGGTGCTCGTGCTCGAGCGCGGTCCGCGCCTCAGCTACGAGACGGACGGCCGGCGTGACCACCTGCGCAACCAGCGGCTCGCCCAGTACGGCCACAATGCCGGGCCCGACACCGAGCGCAACCCGCGTGTCTTCGTCGATCCGCAAGGCGCGGCTCGCGTCGTTCGACCGCACGAGCCGGGCTATCACAACAACGCGGCCGCCGTCGGCAGCGGCACGGTGGTCTACGGCGCCCAGGCCTGGCGGTTCCTGCCGGACGACTTCCGCATGGCGAGCCTCTATGGGGTGCCGGCCGGCTCCTCGCTGGTCGACTGGCCGATCGGCTACGACGAACTCGCGCCCTTCTACGAGCAGGCCGAATGGGAGATCGGCGTCGCCGGCCAGAGCAGCGACAACCCGCACAAGGGCGCCCGGGCGCGCGACTATCCGATGCCGCCGGTCTGGCAGCACCGCACCGCGTCGCTCCTGCAGCGCGGCGCCGCGGAGCTGAACTTCCGGACCCTCGTCCCGCCGCTCGCCATCAACACCGTGCCGCGCGACGGCCGCGCCGCCTGCATCCAATGCGGCTCATGCGTCGGCTTCGCCTGTCCCAGCGACGGCAAGAACGGCACGCAGAACACGGTCCTGCCCCGCGCCCTCGCCACCGGCAACTGTGAGCTCGTGGCCCGCGCCACGGTCGAGCAGGTCGACACCGACGCGCGCGGCAATGTCACCGGCGTCACCTTCGTCGACGAAAGCGAAGGGCAGGGGACCCGCCGGACGGTCCGGGCGAGGGCCGTGGTGCTCTGCGCCGGCGCCATCGAGAGCGCCCGGCTGCTGCTGCTGTCGCGCTCGGCCATGCACCCGGACGGCCTCGGCAATGCCCACGACCAGGTCGGGCGCCACCTCCAGGGCCACTACTACGCCTCCGCCTGGGGCGAGTTCGACGACGAGGTCTACGATCCGCGCGGGCCGGGCGTCACCATCGCCACCGTGGACTTCAACCACGGCAATCCCGGCGTGATCGGCGGCGGCATGCTGGCCGACGACTTCATCATGCTGCCGGCGATCTTCTGGAAGACGGCGCGGCCGGCCGACGTGCCCGCGCTGGGGCCTCGGCGCCAAGGAGTTCATGCGCGAGCGGCTATCGGCGCATCACCGCGGTGAAGGGGCCGGTGCACGAGATCCCGAACCCCGACAGCCGGGTGCAGCTCGACCCCGATGTTCGCGACACCTTCGGCCTCCCCGTGGCAAGGCTCTCCGGCGTTGCGCATGAGGAGACCGTCCGCACCACCCGCTTCATGAACGACAAGGCGGCCGCCTGGCTGCAGGCCGCTGGCGCCCGCCGGACCTGGAGCACCGATCCTGTACTCCGCCTCTCCGCCGGCCAGCACCAGGCCGGCACCTGCCGGATGGGAAGCGATCCGCGAAACCTCCGTCACCGACAAGTGGGGTCGGGTCTGGGGGCACGACAACCTGTTCGTCTCCGACGCCTCGCTGCACCCGACCAATGGCGGCTTCAACCCGGTCCTGACGATCATGGCCCTCGCGTTCCGCAATGCGGCGAACATCGCGCGACAGTTGTCGTCGGGATGGAGTGCGGCTAGGACGACGCCTTACTCCTCGGGGATGACGCTGATCTGGCCGCCGGCCTCGAGCACCGCGTACTTGATCTGGTCCAGCCGCTCGAGCCCCTGCGTCTGCCTGGCCGAGGAGAGGATGTCGTCGATGCCGACCCGCGACCGCCTGAGCGCCCGCTCGTCCGGCTTGCCGTGGCTGACGAGGACCGTGGCCTGCCCGTCCATCAGCTTGTCGGCCAGCGGCGAGAACTGCTTGAGATAGCTCAGCCCGATGTCGAGCGAGAACAGCGTGATCATCACCACCACGGCATTGATGATGGAGAAGTCGTTGCCCACCAGCGCCTGCTGCGCCGTCTCGGATACGACGAGCACGATCACGAAATCGAAGACGGTCATCTGCGCCAGCGTCCGGCGCCCCGAGAAGCGGATGATGACCATCAGGACGGCATACATCACGGCGGCACGGATGACGGTTTCCATCGGACGCTCCTAGGGCCAGACGAAGGTGGTCGCCGGCAGCCGCTCGCCGTCGACCGCGATGTAGTAGCTGAGCGGCCCCGGGTGCAGGGAGCGGACGCTCACGTCGACATGGCCCTCCTGCTGGGGGACGCTGCGAACTCGTAGTGCGTCACTTCCGCAGCCGTGATCGATCGAGCGGTCGCGGCTCCATGTCCACGACCTGGAACTGGTCCGTGAACTCCTGGGAAAGGCTGATCGTGCGCGTCGCTTCGCCCGTCGGCTGCAACTGGATCCGCAGGTGATCGTCCGGCCTGCCAGCGGCTTGCCCGTGGAAATTCGACATTGCCGGTCTGCCCCACCGCCGTTCCGTTGGCGAACGGGCCCGCCTAGGCCCGTGAGCCCCGCCAGGGCCACGACAATGACCAACGCAAAGCCGATCCATGCGATCCGTTCGGCAGTCCACCAGCGTTCCTGGAAGTTGCGATCCTCATCGAGCTCGAGCTGCTCTTCTCGTTTGGCGGTGTGGAGATTGACGCTGTTCATGTCCCCACAACGCCACGTCTTTCGGCGAGGTTCCTGAACACGGACTTGTGCGGAAACCGCGCCCCGAAATCCAAGTTCAACTCCCACGCGCCGCAGCTCCGACGCTCCTGCAGGACGTGCTGCCATGAAGACCTCGCATCACTCTTCCCCCCGTCGCACTCTGTCGGACTGGGCGACGATCATCCTCGGCATCGTGATCGCTCTGGCCGGCCTCGCGCTTCTCGGCGGCGGCATCTGGCTCGCGACCCTGGGCGGCTCCTGGTACTACTGGATCGCCGGCGCCGCCTTGGTGGTGTCGGGTGTCCTGATCGCGCTTCGCCGCGAACTCGGCCTCTACGTCTATGGCCTGACCTGGCTGGGCACGGTGTTCTGGGCCCTGTGGGAGCGCGGCCTCGACTGGTGGGCGCTGGTACCGCGGCTGGTCGCACCAACCATCGTCCTGGTACTGGTTCTCTTGGCCGCGCCGGTGCTGCGCCGCGGTCGCCAGTTCCGGGCCGGCTGGCTGCGACCGGCGGCCGGCAGCGCGGCTGCACTGGTGCTCGTGGTGTTCGGCGCCAACTACCTGCACGGCGACGTGCAGGCGCAGCAGAACATCCCCGCGAACGACGCTCCCCCGGCGCAGACCGGCACGGAGGCCGGTGCGGACTGGCCCGTCTATGGCGGCACCAATCTCTCGACCCGCTTCTCGACGCTGAACGAGATCACTCCCGCCAATGTGGCGCAGCTCAAGGAGGTCTGGACCTATCGCACCCAGGACATGCCCAAGACCGACGAGATGAAGGACAAGTACTCGCCGGAGACCACGCCGATCAAGGTCGGCGACACGCTCTATCTGTGCTCGGCGACGGACATCCTGCTCGCGGTCGATGCAGGTAGTGGCAAGGAACGCTGGCGCTACGACCCGTCGGTCAGCACCGGCCACGTCCCCTACGGTGCGACCTGCCGCGGCGTCGCCTACTACGCGCAGCAGGGCGTTCCTGCCGACCAGCCCTGCGCCACCCGCATCATCGAGGGCACCATGGATGCCCGGCTCGTCGCCGTCGATGCCATGACCGGCGAGCTCTGCAAGGATTTCGGCGACGGCGGCTCGGTCCGGCTGCTCGAGGGGATCGGCTTCAGCGTCCCCGGCTGGTACGGCGTGAACGCCCCGCCGATGATCGTCCGCAACGTCGTCGTCACCGGCGCCCAGGTGGAGGACGGCATGGACGAGGACGCGCCTTCGGGCGTGATCCGCGGCTATGACGCGGTGAGCGGCAAATTCCTTTGGGCCTGGGACATGGGCCGGCCCGGCGTCACCACCGAACCTCAGGCAGGCGAGACCTACACGCGCGGCACGCCCAATATGTGGACGGCCGCCGCCGGCGACGATCAGCTCGGCTACGTCTACCTGCCACTCGGCAACTCGTCCGTCGACTATTTCGGCGGCAACCGGAAGGACTACGAGAACCAGTACTCGAGTTCGCTGGTTGCGGTCGACGTGACGACGGGCAAGCCGGTATGGAAATTCCAGACCGTCCACTACGACGTCTGGGACTACGACCTCGGCAGCCAGCCGAGCCTGTTCGACTATCCGGGCGATAACGGCCCCGTGCCGGCGCTGGTCCTCCCCAGCAAGCAGGGCCAGATCTACGTGCTCGACCGGCGCACCGGCCAGCCGCTGACCCCGGTGGAGGAGCGGCCGGTGCCCAAGGGCGGCGTCGAGCCCGACAAGCTGTCCCCAACCCAGCCGTTCTCCGGCTACAACAGCGTGGTCAAGCCCAACCTCACCGAGGCCGACATGTGGGGCATGACGCCGTTCGACCAGCTCTGGTGCCGCATCCAGTTCCGGCAGGCCTCCTACCAGGGTCCTTACACGCCCCCGACGGTCGATCGCCCGTTCATCGAGTACCCCAGCTACAATGGCGGCTCGGACTGGGGCAGCGTCGCCGTTGACCAGCAGTCCGGCATCCTCGTTGCCAACTACAACGACATGCCGAACTACGACCAGCTGATCCCGCGAGCGAAAGCCGATGCCATGGGCTGGCACGCCATCGACGACCTCGGCGGCGCCGAGACCAAGGGTGTCGAAGCGGCAGTGCAGAAGGGTGCGCCATACGCGAACCTGATCAATCCCGGCTGGCGGCTCTCCTGGACGGGCCTGCTCTGCAAGGAACCGCCCTATGGCGGCATCCGCGGCATCGACCTCAAGACCGGCAAGACGCTGTGGGATCATCCGCTCGGCGATGCGCGGGGCAACGGCCCCTGGGGGCTCCGGAGCAACCTGCCGATCCCGATCGGTACGCCCAACAACGGCGGCCCCCTGATTACCGCGGGTGGCCTCGTCTTCGTCGCCGCCAGCACCGACGACATGCTTCGCGCCTTCGACATCAAGACCGGCAAGGAGTTGTGGAGCGTGCAGCTGCCGGCCGGCGGGCAGGCGAACCCCATGACCTTCGAGGCCGACGGCAAGCAGGTGATCGCGATGTTCGCGGGCGGCCACCACTTCATGAAGACCCCGGTCGGCGACTACCTCGTCGCCTATGCCCTGCCGGACAAGCCCGCTAGCGGGTCATGAGGTCGAGAAGGCTCAGCCCGAACAGGAAGCAGAGCCAGAGCACCAACGTCCCGATGACCAGCCGCACCAGCGGCTCCGCCAGGCGCAGGTGCATGTAGACCCAGGCGATCAGCGCCGCCTTGATGGCGGCGATCGTCAGGTTGATGACCGAATTGCCCATGCCAAGCGGAACGAATGTGCTGGCGACCGTGATCGCCAGCAGGGCCAGCAGGGCGATGTAGGTGAGGATCGCGGCACGGATCGTCATCTCAGCGCACCAGGTAGAGCAGCGGGAACAGCACGACCCAGATCACGTCCACGAAGTGCCAGTAGAGGGCGCAGGTCCTCAGCACCCGCTCCGGCCGCTCGAGGCGATGCCAGAGCACTGCCACGCCCAGCATCAGCGTGATGCCTCCGATCAGATGCAGCGCATGCGTGCCGGTCAGCGCCAGGTAGGCGCCGAAGAAGAGGTGTGTCGGCGGATGCGGCAGGAACGGGTAGCGCGGCGAGCCGTCGAAGAGCGGCAGCAGCCCCCGCGCCGCCTCGTCGATATACTCGATCGACTTGATGCCTAGGAACACCAGTCCCAGTCCCGCGGTGACGACGAGCGCGATGCGCGTCGCCCGCACGCGCCCGGCCTCGGCCCAGATGGTCGCCAGCGCGACGACGAGGCTGCTGGTGAGCAGGATCGCGGTATTCGCCGTCCCGAGCGGCAGGGACAAAAGCTTGGACGCGGCGGCGAAATCCGCCCCGGGCTGCAGCCGGGCGAAGACATAGGCCAGCAGCAGCCCGCCGAAGATCAGCCCCTCGGACGCGAGGAACACCCACATTCCGAAGTCGGCGGCCGCTCGCGCCCGCCTGGTCCGGACCTCTGCCTCGGCGCTCATTGTTGCTCCGGCGGCCGGTCTTCCTCCGGCAGCAGGTAGTCGTAGGGCGGTCCGGTCACGATCGGTGCCGCGACGAAATTCTCCTTGGGCGGCGGCGAGGACGTCTGCCACTCGAGGCCCGTGGCGCCCCAGGGATTGCCTGAAGCCCGCCGACCGCGGAACAGCGACCATGTCAGGTAGACCAGCGGCATCAGGTAGGAGAGGGCCAGGACCACCGCACCGGCGCTCGACAGCACGTTCCAGGCGGCAAACTCGTCCGGGTAGGTGTGGTAGCGCCGGGGCATTCCCAGAAAGCCCAGCACATATTGCGGGAAGAACGTGAGGTTGAAGCCGAAGAACGCGGTGATCGCTGCAATCCGGCCGGCCGTCTCGTTGTAGAGCCGCCCCGTCATCTTCGGCCACCAGAAGTGCAGCCCCGCCATGTAGGCGGTCACCATGCCGCCGACCATGATGTAGTGGAAATGCGCGACCACGAAGTAGGTGTCGGTCAGGTGCACGTCGACCGCCAGCGCCGCAAGGAACAGCCCGCCCAGCCCCCCGAAGACGAACAGCGCCACGAACACCAGTGCATAGAGCATCGGCGTCTCGAGGCTGATCGAGCCTTTCCTCAGCGTCAGCGTCCAGTTGAACACCTTGATCGCGGATGGCACGGCGATGGCGAAGCTCAGGAACGAGAAGATCACTCCGGCGAAGCTCGACTGGCCGGAGACGAACATGTGGTGGCCCCAGACGAGGAAGCCGAGCAGCGCGATCGCCATGGCGGCGTAGGCGACGAACTTGATAGCCGAACAGCGGCCGCCGCGAGAAGCAGGGCAGGATCTCGCTCACCACCCCCATGCCGGGCAGGATCATGATGTAGACGGCCGGGTGCGAGTAGAACCAGAACAGGTGCTGGAAGAGGAGCGGATCGCCGCCCTGGCTCGGATCGAACACCCCGATCCCGAACACCCGGTCTAGGATGATCAGCAGTAGCGTCGCAGCCAGCACCGGCGTTGCCAGCACCATGGTGAGGCTGGTGGCGTAGAGGGCCCAGACGAAGATCGGTAGCCGGAACCAGGTCTGCCCGGGCGCCCTGAGCTTGTGCGTGGTGACGATGAAGTTGATGCCGGTCATGATGGTCGAGAACCCGACGATCAGCACCCCGGCGACGGCGATGCTCACACGGCTGTTGGCGAAAATCGTCGAGAGCGGGGCGTAGAAAGTCCAGCCCGTATCCACCCCGCCGGCGACAATCGCATACAGCGTGATCAGGCTCCCCAGCATGAAGACGTACCAGCTCATCAGGTTGAGCCGGGGGAAAGCGAGGTCCTTGGCCCCCAGCATCAGGGGCAAGAGGAAGTTTCCCAGCGTTGCGGGGATCGAGGGAATGAGGAAGAACCACACCATGACGATGCCGTGCATGGTGAAGAGCTTGTTGTAGGTGTCGTCGGGCACCAGGTCGCCCGCCGGAGTCACCAGCTCGATGCGCATCAGCGTCGCGGCGGCGCCACCCACGAAGAAGAACAGCGTCAACGCCGCGAGGTAGAGCCAGGCGATCCGCTTGTGGTCGGTGCTGAGGAACCAGGCGCGAATGCCCCAGCCCTCGTCGAAATAGTTGCTCCGCGGGGCGACGCTGGCGACGGTCACGGCTGCACCTCCTGGGTCGCAAGCGACTTCACATAGGCGACCAGCTTGTTGAGCTCATCCTCCTCGACGAGGCCCTTGAAGCTGGGCATCACCGGCGCATATCCGGCCACGACGTCCTTGAGCGGCTCGAGGACGGAATCGCGGACATAGGCCTCGTCGGCGATCACCGTGCCCCCTGACTGCAGCGGCACCGGGTGGCCAAAGACGCCCTCGAGGCGGGGCGCGCGAACCGTGGAGTTCGGCCCGTGGCAACCGGAGCAGCCGAAGCTGCGGAATAGCGACGCTCCCTGCTCGGCGATCGATTGCTCGGTCGGCCGCGTCTCGAGCCACTTCGCGAACTCTTCCTCGGGCAGCGCGATGACATGGCCGCGCATCTCGGAATGCTGCGTGCCGCAGAACTCAGCGCAGAACAGATCGTACGTGCCCGCCTTCGTCGCCTCGAACCAGACGCTGGTCAGCCGCCCCGGAACCGCGTCCTGCTTGATGCGGAAGGCGGGGATGAACAGGGAGTGGATGACGTCCTCTGAGCGGAGCCTGACGATGATCGGCTTGCCGATCGGCACGTGCAGCTCGTTGATCTCCCAGCGGCCGTCGGGCTGCTGGAACTTCCAGATCCACTGCTTGGGGAAGCCGGCGATGAGCATCGCATCAGCCGGCGGATGGTCGCGCTCGAGAAAGAGGTTCGCGCCCCACAGGAAGATGCCCAGCGCGATCAACGCGGACGCCGAGGTCCAGCTCACCTCGAACACCAGGTTTCGCTGCTGCTCGCCGGACCGATCGGCGTTCGAGCCGCGTCGGTACCTGACGACATAGCTGATCATGAACGTGGCGAGCAGGAGCCCGAGCCCGAACGAGAAGGCGAGCAGGGCATAGAACAGCAGGTCAACCTGCGGCGCGAGCGTCGAGGCCTGCGGCGGGTGCAGCGCTATCGTGTCCATCGGCGCCTGCGCATCTCGATGAAGCCGATGGCCGAGAGCGCCGCGACGAGCGTCGCCAGTGCCCCGATTCTGAGGCCGGCAATCACCAGCGGAGTGTACCGCCCGGTCGAGGCATCGTAGCCGGCGCAGAGCAGCAGTGCATGGTCGAGGAGGTTGCCCAGCTTGCCCGCCGAGGCATCGACCAGCGCAAGGCGCAACTCCGCGGGTGTGACGTCGAGCCCCGGCAGCACGCTCGAGACCCGTCCGTCAGCCGTGAGCACGAAGGTCGCGACCGGATGCTCGAAGTTGCGGATGGCCTCGCGCTCGGACGCGTCGATGCCGACGCTGGCGGCGAGGGCGACCGTTTCGGTGCCAGTGACGAAGTGCCAGCGGGACGCGTCCTCGCCAATCGCGGCGGCGAGGGCGGCCTTGGCTGCCACAGCGTCACCCGGCCCTTCCTCGGGCGCGAGGCTGATGAACACCGGCACGTAGCCGCCGGGCTCCAGCCCTGTGCGGCCGAGATTGGTCGCGGTAAGCTGCTGCGCCACGCCGCAGAGGTTCGGGCAGTTGTCGTAGCCGAACAGCACCACGCCTGGCCGGCCCGCGAGGATGGTCCCGAGCGGCTGGGTCTTGCCTGCTTCATCGAGCAGCGGAGTGGCGAGGTCGATGCTGCGGCCCACCACCCCGTTCGGCTCGAGCGTCGCTGCAGCAACCGGCAGCGCCACGCACGCCAGCCAAAGTGCCAGCACCCACCTCATCGGTCCGCGCCCTTGGCCGCCAACAGCCCCATGGCGTCCTCGATGGGAACCTTGGCGAACTGCCGGGTGTCATCCGTCCAGGCCAGCCGCTCCAGCTCGGCCTGCTGGTCGGCCCGATACCGCCGCAGTTGTTCGCGCTGCCCGAGTTCGCCGTCCGCTGCGATCGTGGCGATGGGCTGCTCGGCCGAGAACCCTCCCTCACGGACGCCGAACATCAGCCACAGAACCGCGACCATCAGGACCAGGGTGCCGAGGAATGCCACCACGAACAGCCAGAGCCGCCCGCTGTGGACGTCGGACATCTCGTGGGGTCCCGCAGTGGGCGCCTCCTCAACCATGGTGGGGCTCCGCGTGGTGCCAGGGGACGATGAGCAGCGCCGCGGCCGCCGCCAGCACCGCATGGCAGCCGGCCAGCATGGCGAAGTAGGTGGGGGAGAGAGGAAAGGCTGCGCCGACACGCCACAGGTTCGAGGCGAAATAGCCGACGACCACCACCCCCGCCACCAGGCGCAAGCTTCGCGGATCCTGGCGCACTCGCTTCGACAACAGGGCGAGGAACGGCACCAGGCCCAGGCCGGCGATCATCAGAACCAGCGCCGGCAGCCAGCTCGGCTGCATTCGGCGGACGTACCAGGCCGCTTCGGGCGGCAGGTTCCCCATCCAGGAGATCAGCCACTGCATGTAGGCAAAGTAGATCCAGGTGAGCACTGCGGCGAGCAGCAGCTTGGCGAGATCGTTGCTCCGCTCGGGGGACGGCGGGGCGACGAGCAGGGCGGCAGCGAAGGCGCCGAGGAGCTGCTCGCCCGCCACCAGTACCGGGTAGATGGTGGAGTTCGTCTCCGGCTCGAGTGCCTGCATCCAGTCTGTCGAGAACACCATTAGCCCGAGCATGTAGAGCACGAGGCCGATCACGGCGCCCCGCTTTGAAGCCCGCGTCCGCGGCCATGGCAACACGTCGATCAGCGCCGCTGCGAACAGCCATGCGGCGAACACGGCGATAGTCCGCAGCACGATCCAGTGTGGGGCGAGATAGCCGAGCTTGGCGGCCACCCGCTCCGGCAACTGGCCGGGGGCCTGGGAAAGAAACGGCAGAAGCACATGGATGCCGGCAAAGAGCGGCAGGAACGCCAGCATGACCAGCGGCAGCGCCGCCGCGATGGCGACGAGCCCAGGCCGCAGCGCCTCGCCCCAATGCCCGCCGGTGAGCGTGTGCATCATCAGGATCGCCATGGCACCGAGCGGCAGGCCCAGCGCTGCATGCACCGTGACCAGCCAGCTCCGCGTCAGGTCGGCGGGCGCCAGCAGCATCGGGCCGATGACGGCAACAGCGATGACCCCGGCCAGCATCGCGAGCCGCCTCATCGCACACCTCCGTCGAGGCGTTGCCGCAACTCGTCGCTGAGGTCCGCGACGGGGACGCGGGCCGAGTATTGCAGCGCCCGGACATAGGCGATGATCGCCCAGCGATCCGCCACCGGGACGCGGTCGCGATAGGGCGCCATGGCGCCATAGCCGTTGGTGATCGCATCGAAGATCGCCTTGTCGGGCGCGGCGACGAGCTCCGGCGAGTGAAGGTCCGGCGGGTGCGAAAAGCCGCGCTGCACCACGCGGCCGTCGCCGTGCCCCGCATAGCCGTGGCAGGGCGAGCAGAAGATCTCGAACCGCTCCCGCCCATGCTGCATCAGGCCGAGGTCGAGCGCGGCGGGAAGCGCCGTCGCGGCTCCGGCGCGTGTCGTCGTCCTGCGCGACGGTGCCCGGCACCGGCGGACGCGCCGATGCCCCATCGGCGAACAGCGGCGAGGGGTCGAGCGGATCGCGCTTCGGCCCGTCGGCCATGCGCTGCTGGCAGCCGCTAGCGAGCAGGGCAAGGCACAGCACCGCCAGCAGCGCGCCTCATTCCGGCACCGCCTCGATGCTGAGCGCGCCCACCGACTGCAGCAGCCGCCGCACCTTGCCGCTGTCGAACTCCGGGTCCTCGGCCCTGACCAGCAGGTAGAAGCGGTCCTCGTTGGCGAAGCTGAACGTCGCCGCGTTGAAGATCGGATGATGCAGCCGTGGCAGGCCGTTGCCGATGATCATCCCGAAGAAGCACACCAGCGCAGCCCCGAGAATGATGCACTCGAAGGTTGGCACCGCGAATGGCGTCCACGAGGCCAGCGGCCGCGACCCGACATTCACCGGGTAGTTGACCAGGGTCGAATAGAGCTGCAGCGAGAGGATACCGCCGCCGCCGATGATGCCGCCGGCAAGTGCGAACAGCGGGATGCGGCTTCGCTTGAGGTTCAGCCGCTCCGGCAGGTGCGCGACGGGGTAGGGAGTGTATGCCTCCACGGCGGTGAGCCCCCGCTGCTGAACCCGCTCGATCGCGGCCAGCAATGCCTCGGGGCTCTCGAATGCCGCCAGCAGGCCATGGATCGGCGCCGCCATCAGCCGCTCCCCTTGAGCTTGTGCCGCAGTTCCTCGATCTCGAAGATGTTGAGCGCCGGCAGCACCCGCACGAACAGGAAGAACAGGGTGAAGAACAGGCCGAGCGAGCCGAACAGCAGGCCGAAATCCACCCAGGTATGGACGATGTTCCGCCAGCTCGAGGGCAGGAAGTCGCGCGTGAGGCTGGTGACCACGATCACGTAGCGCTCGAGCCACATCCCCACATTGATGACCAGCGCGAGCCCAAACAACACCCATGGTGTGGTCCGCACACGCCGGAAACAGAGCAGTTGCAGGCCGCCGACATTGCAGGCCAGCGTGGCCCAGAAGGTCCAGGCATAGTCGCCGAACGCCCGGTTCCACATCATGTAGCGCTCGAACGGGTCGCCCGAATGCCAGGCGAAGAACGCCTCACTGAGATAGCCGTAGGCCACCAGCAGCCCCGAGGCGAGCATCAGCTTGCCGGCATTGTCGAGATGCGTCGTGGTGACGAGGTCGCGGAAGCCGAACAGTTCCCGCAGCGGCACGGCAAGGGTCACCACCATGGCGAGCCCGGAATAGAGCGCGCCGGCGACGAAGTAGGGCGGGAAGATCGTCGAGTGATAGCCTGGCGTGATCGCGCTGGTGAAATCGAGTGCTACCACCGAGTGGACGGAGACCACCAGCGGCGTCGCCAGCGCCGCCATCAACATGTAGCTGGTCTCGAACCGCGCCCAGTGCCGCGCCGAGCCGCGCCAGCCGAGGGCGAGGAGGCCGTAGCCGACCTGCGCAAGGCGGCTCTTCGCCCGGTCGCGCAGCACCGCGAGGTCCGGCAGCAGCCCCATGTACCAGAACATCAGCGAGACGATGATATAGGTCCCGATGGCGAAGAAATCCCACACCAGTGGGCTCCGCCACTGTGGCCACGGCATGTGCGTCACCGGCAGCGGGAGCAGCCAGTAGACATATTGCGGGCGCCCCAGATGCAGGATCGGGAACAGGCTCGCCATGGCGGCGGCGAGCAGGGTCATCGCCTCGGCGAAGCGGTTGATCGAGGCGCGCCAGTCCTGCCTGAGCAGCAGCAGGACGGCCGAGATCAGCGTTCCGGCATGACCGATGCCGATCCACCAGACCGTGTTGGTGATCATGAAGCCCCAGGCGACCGGGATGTTGAGCCCCGCCGTGCCGACCCCTTGCGTCAGCAGCCACGCAATGGTCGCGAGGAATACCAGGGCCAGCAGGAAGCAGACGCCAAACGCCAGCCAGAAGCCGCGCGGCAGGCGCGGCCGCAAAGGAACGCTGCTGACGCGTTGCGCGATTTCTTGCTCGGATGGCCTGCCGGCAATGACGCTGCCCGGCTCAGCCATGGCCCTCATCCGGCGGATTGCGGACCTTGGCGAGATAGGTGGTCCGCGGCTTCGTACCGAGCTCCTCGAGCAGGGCGTAGCTGTGCGGCTCGGCCTTCTCCTCGGCCACCTGGCTTGCCCGATCCTTGATGTTGCCGAAGGTGATGGCTCGGGCCGGGCACGCCTGCTGGCAGGCGGTCATCACGTCGCCGTCCCGGATCGGCCGGTCCGCGATGTCGGCATCGATCCGCGCTCTGCTGATCCGCTGCACGCAGTAGGTGCACTTCTCCATGACGCCGCGCTCGCGCACCGTGACGTCCGGGTTCATCAGCAGCGAGAGGGGGGAGTCTTCGAGAAGTCCTGGTAGGCGGCGAAGTTGAAGCGCCGGACCTTGTAGGGGCAGTTCTGCGAGCAATAGCGGGTGCCCACGCAGCGGTTGTAGACCTGGGCGTTGAGCCCGTCATGCGTGTGCACGGTGGCATTGACGGGGCAGACGACCTCGCAGGGCGCTTCCTCGCAATGCATGCACGGCACCGGCTGGAACAGCACGTCCGGCTCCGCCGGATCGCCGGCGAAGTACCTGTCGACCCGCAGCCAGTGCATGTCGTGGCCGCGCTCCACCTCTTCCGGCCCGACCACCGGGCTGTTGTTCTCGATCTGGCAAGCTGCGACACAGGCCATGCAGCCGATGCAGGCATTGAGGTCGATGCTCATGCCCCAGGCCTCGTCGGGGTTCTCCCAGTTGGCAGCGAGAGAGGCATGTTCGTGAGGCGGAGGACGCGGCCCTGGCCAGTCCGCCAGCGCGACCTCCCGCACGAGGTCGCGGCCTTCCAAGGCGTGGTGCTCCTGCGTCGTGATCAGGCGCAGCCGGTTGCCCGTCACCCTGAGATCGACAGCCCCGCCGGCCCGATCGCGCAGCGGAAAGGCGTTCATGCCGACCACGGTGTCGTCCGCCCCAAGGCGCCGTCCGAAGCCCAGACTGACGGCGACCGTTTCCTCCGCCATCCCCGGCATGACATAGACCGGCAGCCTGATCGCGCGTCCCCCGCGCTCGACTTGCACCTCGTCGCCCTCGCCGACCCCGAGGCGCGCTGCGGTTGCCGGGGAGAGCTCGGCTGCGTTCCCCCACACCTGCTTCGTCAGCGGACGCGGCAGCTCGTTCAGCGGCAGGTTCGCCGCCCCTTCGCCGAAGCCAAGGTAGGGGTCGGGCCTGAGCACCAGTTCGACCCCCGGAATGGTGCTCTCGACCGTCAGGGGCTGAGGGGCAGGCGGATTGGTGGCGGGATAGGTGGTGCCACTCACCAGCCCGATCGTCAGCGCCTCCGTCCATTGCCCGCCCGACAGCGTTGCCCAGGTGCGTCGCACGAGGTCGAGGGCACTGCTGGTAAAATCCCCGCCCAACGCTGCGAGCACCTCATGTGCGGTCCTCCCATCATAGAGGGGGGCGATCAGCGGCTGCACCAGCGAGGCCGTGCCATCGAAGGCCCGCAGGTCGCTCCAGCTTTCGAGCGCATGCGTCGACGGGATGTGCCAGCTCGCCAGCTCCGCCGTGGCATCGACGTGCAGCCCGTGGTGGTAGAGGCGCGCTAGCCGCTGGAGGTCGCTGGAGAGGTCCAGGTCGCCGGGCGAGGCGTAGACCAGGTCGCAGTCCAGCGAGAGCAAGGTACTGATCCGGCCACTCCGGATGTCCGCCGAGAGATCGTAGAGATCGCCCGGATTCCCCGGTAGCTGATCAGGCGCCGCGATATAGCGCACCGGGCCCTGCAGCTCCCCATTGATCGCCAGCGCAGCCGACCATGCCGAGGCGCTGCCCTCGGGATCGGCCAGCACCAGCGCCCGGGAGCCAGAGGCCTTCAGGTCCGCAGCAACGGTTGCGAGACTCCCCTCGGCGCCGTCCATCACTCCCGCCGCCAGTTGGCTGAAGAGACCGACCAGTTCGCTCGGACGCACCACGATGGTGCGATCTGCGGCAGCCGTCGTTAGCGTCGGCACGCAGTCCAGCGCGTAAAGCCGGCTCATGCGGCGCGAGTCCCGCCGCACCCTGCGACCATCCGCAAAGGCCCGCGCGTAGGCGAGCTTGCCTGGTCCCTCGCCGAGGAAGTCGTATCCGAGCGAGACGATCACGTCCGCTTTCTCCACCGCGTACACCGGCCGCGACTGCGCCACGCGCCCAAGCGGCGCATCCCGGTAGAGCCGCAACTCGGGCATCTCCGCCCGCAGCTCGCCGAGCTGGCGCAAGAGCGTCGGCGATGTGGTCCGGCCGAGCACGATGCCGAACCCGCGCCCCCCGACCGGCAGCAGCGCTTCCCGCAAACCCGCCGCCTCCCGCTGGAACTCCGCCCAGCTGCCGACCGCCGTCCCGTGCCGGACCGTGCGCGACCGGCTCGGGTCGTAGAGACCCCAGACGGAGGCCTGCAGCACTGCGTCCGTGCCACCGAGCGACGCGGGGTGAGCCGGGTTGCCCTCGATCTTCGTCGGGCGCCCCTCATTGCTCCTTGCCAGCACGCCGATGCCGTGACCGTCGATCGGCAGGGTCGTGGCGTAGTACTTTGGCCGGCCCGGTACGGTGTTCTCAGGCTGCTCGACATAAGGCGCGATGCCCTCCGGTGCCTTGCACGCGCCGAGCCCCGCCATCAGCAGCGAGGCCCCCAGCAGCTTGAGCGCGGTGCGGCGGTCGGTGGCCCCACCGAAGCGGGCGGCGATGTCGGGGAACTCTCGCGCCAGCGCCACCCGGAAAGACGGCTTGCCAGCGAGCTCGTCGAGGCTTCGCCAGAACCGCCGCGGCGATTCCTTGCCCAGCAGCGACCGAAGATCGGGCTCAGCGGTGGCAGACATAGCAATCGGTCAGCGCTTCGGGATGGATATGGTAGTGGGCGAGCAGCGCCGGCGCCTGTTCCTCGGGCTTGCCCTGCGGCTTCCACCCCATGGCGAAGATGGCGCTTTCCGGTCTGAGGTTCGGTCCCGGGTTCCGATGGCAGTCGACGCACCACTGCATGGTGAGCGGCGCCGCCTGCCAGGTCAGCGGCATCTGGTCGACCCGCCCGTGGCAGGTCTCGCAGCCGACGCCGTTCCGTACATGCGCCGCATGGTTGAAGAACACGTAGTCGGGCAGGTCGTTCACCCGCCGCCACTGCAGCGGCACCCCGGCCGCGAGGCTCTGGCGCACCGGCGCCAGTGCCGCGGTGTCGGCAAGTATCTGCGAATGGCAGGTGAGGCAGACATTCGTCGCCGGCAGGCCGGCGCTCGCGGATGTCTCAACCCCCTGATGGCAGTATCGGCAGTCGAGCCCGATCTCACCCACATGGTGCGCATGCGAGAAGGGCACCGGCGGTCATAGGCGACACGTTGCCCGGTCCGGTAGGGCGAGCGACTATAGCCGAACCATGCCGCCGGACCGCGAGGCCGGCAACGAGGAGTAGCATCAGCACGAGCCGAAGCACTTCGTCTGCATGCGGACCAAAGATCTGCGCCACGCTCGGTCCCTACGGTCCGGTTCCAGCAGCGACACCCCGCGGCCAATCTCGCCGACGCGATGACCAACGATCCACAACCTCGATCTCGCCGGCTGGTTCCGTCCATGGCCGCGCGCAGCAGGGCAGGGTAGGGATCTTGCCGCCGCCCGCCGCCTCCCTTGCCCCGCTTGTCCGCCGATCCTCTTTCTGCTATTGCAAATGAATTGCAGCTACGAGGCTCGCGATGGACGACACGGCCGCCCCCGGCACAGTCGGCTGGCGAAGCGAACGAGGCGACGTCTCCCTCGCCGACGTCCACCGCAGCGTCGCCGTACGCGGCAGCTTCTTCCGTCGCGCCGCGGCCTTCGCCGGCCCCGGCTACCTCGTCGCCGTCGGCTACATGGACCCCGGCAACTGGGCGACCTCGCTCGCCGGCGGCTCGCAGGTTCGGCTACACGCTGCTGGTCGTCGCGCTGGTGTCCAACATCATGGCCATCGTCCTGCAGTCGCTCTGCGCGCGGCTCGCCATCGCCTCGGGCCGCGACCTGGCCCAGGCCTGCCGCGACGCCTTCCCCCGGCCGGTCGCCTGGGTGCTCTGGCTGCTGGCCGAGATCGCCATCATCGCCACCGACATCGCCGAGGTGATCGGCACCGCCATCGGCCTCAACCTGCTCTTCGGCATCCCGCTCGAGATCGGCGTGCTCATCACCGCGCTCGACGTGTTCCTGATCCTCTACCTGCAGCGGCTCGGCTTCCGCTGGATCGAGGCGCTGGTCGTCGCGCTGCTGGGCGTCATCGCGGTCTGCTTCGTCGTCCAGATCGTCCTGGCCGACCCGAACTGGGGCGACGTCGTGCGCGGCTTCGCGCCGACCACCGAGATCGTCACCAATCCCGGACATGCTCTACCTGGCCCTCGGCATCCTCGGCGCCACGGTCATGCCGCACAATCTCTACCTGCACTCGGGCATCGTGCAGACCCGCGCCTATGGCGACAGCCTGCCGGAAAAGCGCGAGGCGCTGAAGTTCGCCACCATCGACTCGACCGTCGCGCTGATGTTCGCGCTGCTGGTCAATGCCTCGATCCTGATCCTCGCCGCAGCCACCTTCCATGTCGGCGGCCAGCACCGAGGTCGCGGAACTCGGCCAGGCCCACAGCCTGCTGGCGCCACTGCTGGGCCGGCCATCGCGCCGACCCTGTTCGGCATCGCGCTGCTCTGCTGCGGCATCAACTCGACGGTCACCGCCACGCTTGCCGGGCCAGATCGTCATGGAAGGCTTCCTGCAGCATCCGGCTGGCGCCCTGGCTGCGCCGCCTGATCACCCGCGCCATCGCCATCATTCCGGCAGCCGCGCGTCACCATCTGGTTCGGCGAGAGCGGCACCGCGCAGCTCCTGATCCTCACCCAGGTGGTGCTCAGCCTGCAGCTCTCCTTCGCGGTGTTCCCGCTGGTCATGTTCACCGCCGACAAGGCGCAAGATGGGCGCCCTGGTCGCGCCGCTCTGGCTGATCGTCATTCGCCGGGCGTGATCGCCGTGGCGATCGCCGCCCTGAACGCGAAACTGCTCTACGACTTCATCAGCTGAACGGCTGCGAAGCTCAGAAGCAGTCTTGCCTACCAACCGTCCATCATGACCTCGTCGACGGCGCCTCAAGGCGAAGGGCAGGGTGCCTGCCATCGTCGCCGTCTCGGCCCCGCATCACAGCCTCGCGGCGGACTTCGCCCGGCACGCCGAGAAGATCGGCGCCGACGCGGTGATGTCGCTGCCGCCGACGCTCCATCCCTCGACCACCGGCGACCTCAAGGCCCACTACCGGGCCGTCGCTGCCGCCACTTCGCTGCCGCTGGTGATCCAGAACGTCAACGGGCAGGGCGCCTCGACGATGAGCGCCGGCCTGATCGCCGAGCTCGTCGCCGACATCCCGTCGGCCCGCTTCGTCAAGGAAGAGTTGGGCTACCCGGCCCAGACCGTCGGCGAGATCATCGAGCTCTGCGGCGACAAGGTCGAGGGCGTGATGGGCGGCAAGGCCGGCAAGACGCTGATGGAGGAAGTGCGCCACGGCGTCTCCGGCACCATGCCCGCCTGCGAGATCGCCGACGTGCACGTGGCGCTCTGGAACGCCATCGAGGCCAGGGACGACAAGCGCGCCCGCGCCATCTTCACCCGGCTGCTGCCGCTGCTCGACATGGAGAGCAATTACGGCATGCCGCTGATGAAGGAAGTGCTGAAGCAGCGCGGCGTCATCGCCAGCACCGCCGTCCGCCAGTCCGGCTTCCGGCCGCTCGACGATGCGGCGCGGGCCGAGGTGTCGACCATCCTCGACGAGCTCGCCGACCTGATGCTGCCGCAGTACCGGCCGCAGCGCTGACGCCTAGTGCTATCAGAGTGGACAATGAATAGTGCAGACCAACCCTTCCGGAGCAAAGTCTACCGCTACTCTTCCGCCTGGCAGGCCCTTCTGCAGCAAGCGGCTCCCAAAGCCCTCCCGCGCAGGAGGTGCAACAGGTGGTCCGCCTGTTTCGCGCCATGTCAGGTCAAGTCCCGCCGAGGTTCTCTCCCATGTAATGGCGACCATCCCGCCGTCGACACTCAGCGCTCCATATTTTGCTGCATTGGTTCCGAGCTCGTGCAGTAGAAGCGCGATCGAGAAAGCGAGGCTACTCGGGAGGCGAACGTTCGGCCCCCTCATTTCGAAGGATCCGGATCGCTGAACGAAGGGCTCAACGATCTTGCCCAGAATATCACGAAGCTCTGCTTCACCCGCGAGCCGGCCAGCGAGAGTGTCCGTAGCACTCGCTAATGCCTGCAGGCGACCGTGGAACGCCTCCAACTCGTGCCTGGCCGAGTGACGGAACGTCTGGGCCGCTATTGCTCTGATCACGGCGAGCGTATTCTTCATTCGGTGCTGAAGCTCGGCGGTTACCAACGCCATCCGCTCCTCCGCAAGTTTGCGTTCCGTGATATCCATCAGCACGCCGATGACCTTGCGGTCCGACCCAGGAGCCAACGCGGCGCGCAGCAACAGCCAGCGCTCGGAACCGTTGCAGGCGATTTTGAATTCGCTCTGCATCTGGGTTTCACCGCGTTCCCGGAGCATTGCCGCTTCCTGCTCCAGGCGCTCATGCTCGCCGGGAGCATAGAAGCATCGTAGCTCCTCGGCCGTGGGCTGGGCGTCTTCACGCAGCCCAAACATGAGGTTCAGCGCGGGGGACTGCGCGATGCGACCGGTTACGATGTCGAGTTCCCACAGCGCCATCCCGCTCGCCTGAAGGGCAAGACGCAAACGAGCTTCACTTTCACGCAACGCCGCCGCAGCTAGTTGCTCGTCGGTGATGTCCTGGATCGTACCGGTATAGCTTACGGCCACGCTTTCCGCGCCACGCTGCACGAAGGTCGCCTCGCCGTGTGCCAACAACCACCGGACCTCGCCAGTGTCCGCACGAGTTATGCGGTAGCGATAAGGCTCGGTGCTGCGGATGTTTGGGTCGATCGCTCGCCGAGCTTGTGCCGATGTCCGAGGTAGGTCATCGGGGTGCGTCACCCCCGCAACCTGCTCAAACGTGACTGGCTGATCTAGTGGGAAGCCGCAGATTGCCTTGGCGATAGCTGAGTAGACCATCTCATTGGTCTCGAGGTTCCACTCCCATATGCCGAGGTTGGCAGCACTGGTGGCGATTTCCAGGCGCCGTTGACTGCGCTCTAGCTCGAGTTCGGCGTTTTTCGGTGCTTCGTGGGCGTCCATGGCTGGAATGAATTATACGTGGATCGCCCGTTACTGGCATTTAGAAATATTAGCAGCGGAGCCCCTGGCTCAAACAAATTGCCCGCGTCCTCAACGAGGCCGGGTCGCCCGCTCACTCAGCGGGCAGGACAGGGCCAACCATATCATCGCTGCGATCAGACCGTGGCTCCAGCGGTCAGATGCCGTCGGCTGCGGCTGAGAGTTCTTCCTGGACGTGCAGAACCCGACTGCACTTGTTGCGGAGCGACCATCTCCGCCTCCACGAGGCGACTGCGCCGGTCTCAGGCGTGTCCGATGCCGATGTTGCCGCCAGAACAAATTCAAGGCCGGGACGTTGTCGTCTTGCCCGGGGACCCGATGGATGCGCTATTTCTTCGACATATTCGATGGCGATCATTGGGCCCGAGACGATATGGGCTTCGATTGCCGTGACGATCGCCATGCCAGGCACCAGGCGGTACTTGCACTCGCCGAAATGGCGAGGGAGCAATTGCCGTTTACCGGTGATGAAATAGCACTGCGGATCCGAGTTAGGCAGGGTGATCGGGCACGGTTCATTCTGAAACTCGACTTTCACGCTGAAAGCGAATGACTTGGAAGCCGGGGTAGCGGCTGCCCTCAGGGGCGCAGGGCGGGCGTCAACCAAAAAACAGGACTGAGCTGACGAGGGCCGACTGGCTCAGGCTATCGGCGTTAACAGAGGGGCGCCGCCGGCCGAGGGGCGCCTCGTGGAGCACCCGGCTATATGTCCGGACTCCAGGATTGACAAATTCACGATGCTGGCTCGGCTGACTTACATCGCACGTCTATTGGTGGCCCCATCAATTCCTGTCGCCGCAATGGTGGGTTAGCTATGGCGTTGGTCGAGGGGGCTCGTGCGTGCGGGACGTGCCTGCTGCGCTTCGGCTAGCGGCGAGATTCCTCGATCTTGTCCAGCACCGCGTCCGGAGCCACGTCGCGCTTCAGCTCTGCCAGTTCGTTGTCGGCATCCGTCTCCACCCCCAGATGCTGCGCCACTGCCTCGATCATTGATATCAGTCGCGTCGTCTCGTGCTCATTGAGCAAGCTGATCTGAAGGTCCAGGTCCGCCCGCGCACTGTCCTCGGCAGCCATGCGGTTCTGGTTGATCAGGACGAAGGTCGAAAGGAAGATCGCCTCAACTGAGGCCGCCATGGCGAGCACCACCAGCGAGGGGTCCCATGCCGGCACGATCGGCAATGCACCGATATTGATCAGTATCCAGCCGCCGAACACCGCCAGGTGGATATAGACGAACAGCATGCTGCCTGCGAATTTACTGATCGCCGCCGCAGCTCGCTCTTCCGCTGACGCTGCTTTGGCATCGCGCTCGCGCCGATCGACGATGGCCTGGATGTTTCTCGCCAGGGCTGGGCTCAGAGCCGGCGCAGCCGGTGCCGTGGGACTGTCGAACGGGACGCCGGTTGTCGTCTTCTCGTCGGCCATTGCTGCCTCCTGTGGCTCGCAGATAGGCCAACTAACGCTCATTCCATTCGATCCATCACCCCTCGGGGTGATGGCCGACAGAGCTGGAAGAGACAAGAAGCTACACCCTGTTCCCAAGCCCATGTACGAGATCGATCATTGATCGTACGATTGGGCGAGACGCGAACTCGGCGGGAACCGCGTCCCGCCGGCTGCAATTGATCAATCGGACGGGTTGCCGACATGGCCCGTGCCAAGCTGAGGCAGGCGACCGCACCTGCGAGCCCCTTTTCTGGTGTGGTCGCCCCTTCGGCGGTGCCGGTCCCACCCGTAGCTCCGGGCGCAGTCAGCCCGCGTCGGCGATGGCTCCGCGATGCAAAGGAACGCCACAAGGAACGCGGTCAATAACAAGCGCGTTGCCCCCTGGTGCGCCGAGCACTGTGGGCAGAAGAACAGCTGAGCGTAAGTCAGCAGGCAGAGCATTGCGACGGAGGAGGGCGATGACGCATGAAATCCCGCCGATACGCCGATACGTTGGCATTGGCTGTTGTCGCCATGCTGCTTGCCTCCGGAACGACCGCTGGTGCTGCAGGGCTTGTGCTCGATCGATCGATCCCGCTGAAGGACGTGGCGGGACGCATCGACCACCTCGCAATTGACCTCAAGGCCAACACGCTCTTCGTCGCGGAGCACGACAACGGCACTCTCGACGCCATCGATCTCGCGGCTGGAAAACCGGCCGGCCGGGTTGGGGGTCTTTCTGATCCGCAAGGCGTGGCTTACGACGGGAAGACCAACCGGGTGATCGTGGCAAGCGGCGGCGACGGCACCGTGCGCTTTTACGACGCCGACGCCTTGGCACCCATGGGCAAGGTCGAGCTCGGCGGCGATGCGGACAATGTGCGCATCAACCCGACGAGCGGTCAGGTGCTGGTCGGGTATGGCGATGGCGGCCTGGCTGAAATCGATATTCCCAGCGGCACGGTCGTCGCCAAGATCGATATCGGCGGGCACCCTGAAAGCTTCCAGATCGAGGCTCAGGGCAGCCAAGCCTATGTCAACGTGCCGGATCGCGGGCAAGTGGCGATTGTGGACCTGAAGTCTGCTAAGGCCAGCGGGATCGACACGCCGGGGCTCGGCGGCAACTTTCCGATGGCAATCGAGCCGACGACCGGGCGCCTCCTTGTCGGCTTCCGCTCGCCCGGCGCCGTAGCGTTGATCGACCCAGGCGAGGGCACGATCATAACCAGCCTGAAGGCCTGCGGCGACGCTGACGACCTGTTCTTCGACGCCAAGCGGTCCGTCCTGTACGTCGTCTGTGGCGTTGGAGCGGTCGATGTCATTCAGGTCCAGGGCGACCGGCTGACTGCCGTTGCCGAGGTCCCCACCAGCGCCGGCGCTCGCACTGGACTATATGTGCCGGAGTTGGACCGGCTGTTCGTTGCGGCACCCGCTCGCAAGGGCAAGGACGCCCAGATCATCGTCCTGAAGCCGCAAGACTGAGGCCCTGCCAACGGGTCCCGCGGTGCCTCGGGCAGACGTCTTACTAGAATGCCGACTTGGCTCGCCTGCCGCTCGGCTCTCAGGCCAACAGCAGAATCAGGAACGTCCACACGCAGTGGCGTCCGAGTTGCCGGCAGGCTGCCTTCCACAAGGTAATCCTGGCCGCGGATGCTGCAAATCCTGCGCCGGCATCTGCAGCCAGGGCCCAGGTCCACTCTACGGATTTCCCCCGAAAAGCTTTACGAGTTAGTGCCGCTCGAACTGCCGCACGCATGGCAACACGGGGCGGCGGGGTTGAATAATCAGCCCAATGGCCTATAAGTCCCTCGCTGCCTCCGCAGCTGACATACGCGCGCGCAATACTGCACTAAAAACAGAGCAGACCTCGGCGCGCCCTTCCTCGGTATGTACTGACCGAACAACGACCGCGTGCGCTGGTTAACCGTCAGTCTTACTTGGCTGACGGTTTTTCAACTTGCGCAGCAAGAATGTGAATAGGCATATGCAGCTTCAACAGTTGGGAACTCCGCTCACTCTTTTTCTTCTTTTCCTCTTCTTCGGTGTGACCTTTGTCATTTCGCTCTCCATCGGCCGCAAACGGGAAAATGCCGACAACTACATGACGGCTGGCAACCGGGTTGGATTCGGCATCTCGGCCGCCTCAATGACCGCCACCTGGATCTGGGCCTCGTCGCTCTACGCATCAGCGACGTCAGGATACACCTATGGAGTTTCCGGCCCGATACATTATGGGCTTTGGGGTGCCCTGATGATCTTGCTCATCTATCCATTCGGGAAGCGCATCCGCTCGCTCGCACCCAAGGCACACTCGCTTGCTGAAATACTGCATGCCCGCCACGGACGATCCAGTCAGCTGATTCTTGCCGGCTCAAACGTGCTTGGAAGCGTACTCAGCCTGACCTCGAACTTCATCGCAGGCGGCGCGCTGATCGCCATGCTGTCGCCACTCTCTTTTTCGACCGGCATCGCGATCATTGCGACAGGTATCCTGCTCTATACCCTCTGGTCGGGGCTTCGAGCGTCGATACTCACTGATTTCATTCAGGTTTGTGCCATGCTCGGCGCGGTAGTCATCATCGTTCCGGCGGTGTTCTTCCTGGCCGGAGGCCCGGCCGTATTCGAGGCTGGCGCAGCTAACCTGACCGAACAGCAGCAAAGCTTCTTCTCGTCGGACGCCTTCTTCAACCAGGGCGCACCCTACATCGCGGCGGTTCTGGCCTACGCGATCGGCAATCAGACTATCGCCCAGCGCCTGTTCGCGGTGCGCCAGGATATGATCAAGCCAACCTTTATCACCGCTACCGTGGGTTACGGCGCAACGGTGATCGGTGTCGGGATGCTCGGGGTTCTGGCGCTCTATCTGGGCATCGAACCCATGAATGGCGACGTCAACAATCTGGTCCCGCAATTGGCCTCGAGCTACCTGGGCATCGGGCTGCTATGCGTGTTCTTTCTGATGATCATCGGGTCGTTGGCATCGACCGCTGACTCCGATCTTTCAGCCCTGTCCTCCATCATCATGACCGATATTTACGGACGCAACATCGCGGACGGAGACGCCAACCCGAAGCTGATGCTGCTGATCGGCCGTATCACGATGATTGTCGCGACAGGAATCGCGATGTTCTTCGCCAGCAACCAGTTCGACATTCTCGAACTTCTGGTGCTCGTCGGTGCCATCTGGGGCGCGCTCGTCTTTCCAGTCATTGCGAGCTTTTACTGGAACAAGGTGACGAACGTGGCTTTCACGGTCTCCGTTCTGGCGGCGCTGGCGATCTTCTTCCCCGTCCGGTTCGAGTTTATCCAGTTGCATGGCTGGGTTGCCCTGACCAGCGACGTGCTGGCAACCATCGGGGTTGGCGTGATCGCCGGCTTGATGGCGTTCGGCTTTTTCGGTGGGCAGGTCGGTCGAGCGGTCGGTGTGGTGGTCACCCTTGCCGTGCTGCCATTCGGGTTCGGCTTCCTGCACACCTATCCAATCCTGACCGCATCCCTGCTGGCCTATGCCGTCAGCGCAATTTTGTGTGTCGGCCTGTCGTTCAAAAACACCAAGCTGTTCGATTTCTCGACGATCAAGAAGGACGCGGGAAGCTTCGATGACAGACCGGCCGTCACCTGACACCAAAGGAGGCTTCAAATGTCCCCCATGTTTCTGACCGTTTATGTCCTGATCTGGCCCGTCCTGGTGGCAGGTGTACTGTTCGTTTTGGTTCGTGCCTTCAGTCGCGAATGGCGGAAAGCCAGGAAGGAAGGTCGTCGCCTGGTCTAGCGCGTCAGCTTCGCCTTCCAGGCTGCGCTCCCGATGGGAGCGGTGCCCCTTCGGGGGCACAGCGCTCCTTCTGGTGAAAGCTTGAAAGAGGTGACGCAGGACCGTTTGCCACAGGCAGCGGACTTATGGCATTTCCGCTTGTGGCACGGGCCGACGCAGCTGACCGCGTGCATACTGGGGCGCCAGGTCCGCACCCGTGGGTGCCTGGAATACCCGCAGGCTGAACTCGGGCAGGATGGCGTAGATGTGGTCGAAGATGTCGGCCTGGGTGTTCTCGTAGGCCGCCCAGGCCACCGTGTTGGTGAAGCAATAGATCTCGAGGGGCAGTCCGTCGGCAGTCGGCGGCAATTGCCTGACCATCAGCGTCATGCCCTGGTGGATTCCCGGATGGCCGCGCAGATACGCCTCCACATACGCCCGGAATGTACCGACATTGGTGGCGCGGCGGGTGTTCGCCGGAATTGCGGCCTTGTCGCCGATCGACCGGTTCCATTCCGCCATTTCCGTGTGTTTTCTGGCGAGGTAGTCCTCGAGCCAGCGAAACTGGGACAGCCGCGCGAAATCATCCTCGTCCAGGTAGCTGATGCTGTTCAGGTCCAGAAAGAGCGAGCGCTTGATGCGCCGTCCGCCGGATTCCTGCATGGGCCGCCAGTTACGGAAGGGTTCGGTGACCAGCTTGCGGATGGGAACCGTGGTGATCGTCTTGTCCCAGTTCTGCACCTTAACCGTGTGCAGGGCGATCTCGATGACTTCGCCATCGGCGTGCTGGTCGGGGGCTTCGATCCAGTCTCCCACGCGGACCATGTCGGTGGAGGATATCTGTACGCCCGCGACCAGGCCCAGCAGGGTATCCTGAAACACCAGGATGAGGACGGCGGCCATGGCACCCAATCCCGAGAGCAGGATGACCGGCGACTGGTCGAACAGGGTGGCGATGATCAGTACGGCCGCCACCACGTAGATGGCGATCTTGCCGACCTGCAGATACCCCTTGATGGGCCGGCGCCGAGCACTCGCGCGCCGGTGGTAGACCGTATCGACGATGTTCAGCGCCGCGCCCATCGCCAGGGCGACGGTCAGCAGGATGAACGCGTTGGCGACGTTCTTGACCACTGACACCAGCATGGATGGCAGCCCAGGCACCAGCACGATGCCGGCAGCGACCACCAGCGCCGGCATGACGTTGGCCAGACGCTTGATCACGTCGTGCTGCCGTAGTTCCTCGTCTCGCCCATAGGCGGTTTGGCCGATCAGGCGATTGACCAGCCGCAGCAGCAATCTCTTGACCACATAATTGGCAAACAGTGCCGCGAGCACCAGCGCCACGATCGCCAGCAAGGTCGAAATAAGAGGGTAGTCGGCTAGAAGAACAGGTATATCGGTCAATGTGATTTCCGCAGTCCAAGTGAGTTCGCGTCAGGTCCCAGGGCGAACCTGGGCCGGGGTCCTGCCCAGTTACATGGGACGTCCAGTCCCGTCCCTTGCTGCTCGGCGTGGGCTGGCCCAAGCCCATCAGGCGCGTACCGGTACTCGGGCCGATGAAGAGCGCAGCAGCAGCGCTCCGGCAGCCAAGCAGAACGCCAAGCTACTGGTCGGACCCTAACAGAGTTCTGGGATTTGAACCGATAGTTGCGGGCTCAGATCCGCCGCTTCCTGTTGTCGCGGCGGAACATTCTCGTTCTCCCTGCTGGAGCGGACCACCCTCTGCGAGCGATCCTCTCTTACTGCTCTGACGTGCGTGTCTGGTGTTCTGGGGCACCGTGGAGGAGTTGCGACTCGGGCGAGGAGGCGAGGCGGAGGTAGCGCTCGAACTGTTCCAGCACGTCGGCGATGAGC
>CAVPUP010000006.1:160000-163471 GCA_963708965.1 uncultured Alphaproteobacteria bacterium
GGCATGTGGGCCAAATGGCTCGAGCAACAAGAGAAGCCCGCGGCACGACACGGCGAGACCATGTGACGACCGGTAGCGGGGTTTTTCGTTGGGGCGGGCGGCAGCGTTCTCGGGCTAAGGCATAGCTCGAGGCAGGACAGACCGGGTGGAGATCGCGCGAATGCGGCCCGAAGCTGAGCTTGACGAAGCGCTTGCACTGATCCGTCAGTGCCGTCATTGCTGAGGCCGGGCGGCTGCTCCGCGGCGCTCTAGCTGCCGCTCGACGCGAGGGGGTGACCCTAGGCTTCGTCTTCCTGATACTTCCCCTCACCCGGCCGCTGCGCGGTAAGCCTCCGGTGAAGGCCGCCTTGCGATAGGGGTTCTTGGCGCTGATGCTGCGCTCTTACGGACGCAGTTAAGAGCGCAGCATAGTGCATATGACGGTTATTTCGGGGCGCGAGCGCCGGCGTCGCTGGAGCGCGGCGGAGCGAGAAGAGATCATGCTGGCGTCGTTTGCGCCGGGCGCGGTGGTTGCCGAGGTCGCGCGGCAGTTCGATGTGTCGACCAGTCTGATTTACAAGTGGCGCCGCGATGCCCAGCCGTCCGAGGCGATGTTTGTGCCCGCCGTCATGGCCGAGGACGAAGGACCTTGGGCGCCGGCCGTGCCCGGGGATGGTCGTGCAGATAGTCCAGTGATCCGGCTCGAACTGGCCGGAGGGACTACGATGAGCATCGCGGCGACGGCGCCCGCTCGGTTGGTACTGGCGGTGCTTCGGGCGCTGCGATGATCCCTATTCGCTCCGATGTCCGCGTCTGGCTGGCCAGTGGCCATACCGATATGCGCAAGGGGATGGGCGGGTTGGCGCTGCTGGTCCAGGAAGGGCTGGGGCGGGACCCATTTGCCGGGGACGTGTTCGTGTTTCGGGGACGTAACGGGTCGCTGATCAAGGCGCTCTGGCATGACGGTGTGGGCCTGTCGCTTTATGCCAAGCGCCTGGAGCGCGGGCGCTTCATCTGGCCGTCCACGGTGGGCGGCGTGGTGCATCTGAGTGGCGGCCAGATGAGCTATCTGCTCGAAGGGATCGACTGGCGCAACCCGCAGCAGAGCTGGCGTCCGACGCGGGCGGGGTAGGTCGCACTTTTCCTCTCTGTAGGAGCATTTTCTGCTTCACGCCGGGGGGTGGCCATGATTCCATCATGGTCATGCAAGCCAGTGTTTCGCCCATGCCCGATGACGTGGAGGCCCTCAAGGCGGCGTTGGCGGTTGCGCGGACAGAAGTTGCAGAAGCCAAGGCCGAGGCAGCAACTGTTCGGGCAGAGCGGTCCGACGACCTGGCGCTGATCGCCCATCTCAAGCTGCAGATCGAGAAGCTCAAGCACCAGCTCTTCGGCAGCAAGTCCGAGCGCAGTAGTCGCCTGCTGGATCAACTCGAGCTCCAGCTTGAGGAGTTGGAGGCGACGGCCAGCCAGGATGAAGCGGCGGCCCAGATAGCGGCCCGCAAGGTTGCTGACGCACCCGGCTTTGAACGCTGCCGGCCATCCCGTCAGCCTTTTCCCGAGCACCTGCCGCGCGAACGCGTCGTCATTCCCGCGCCCTGCGCCTGTCCTGCTTGCGGCGGAACTCGGCTGAGCCGGATTGGTGAAGACGTCACCGAGACGCTTGAAGTCATTCCGCGCCGCTGGAAGGTCATCCAGACGGTGCGTGAGAAGGTCGCCTGCCGGGACTGCGAGAAGATCAGCCAGCCACCGGCACCGTTCCATGTGGTCGCTCGCGGCTGGGCCGGGCCAAGCTTGCTGGCGATGATGCTGTTCGAGAAGTACGGGCAACATCAGCCACTCAACCGGCAGGTCGAGCGCTATGGCCGCGAAGGGGTTCCGCTGAGCCTGTCGACCCTCGCCGATCAGGTCGGTGCGGCCGCGGCCGTGCTCGAGCCCTTGCACCATCGGCTTGCCGCCCATGTCATGAGTGCCGAACGGCTGCACGGGGACGATACCACCGTGCCGGTGTTGGCCAGGGGCAAGACGGCAACAGGTCGGATCTGGACCTATGTCCGAGACGACCGGCCTTTTGGAGGACCCGCACCACCGGCGGCGCTGTTCTTCTATTCGCCCAACCGCGCTGGCGAACATCCAAGACAGCACCTGGTCGACTGGTTTGGGATCCTGCAGGCCGATGCCTATGGCGGCTATGCCCGGCTCTATGACGCTGGCCGCCAACCCGGGCCGATCATCGAGGCAGGATGCTGGAGCCATGCGCGCCGCGCCTTCTTCGTGCTGGCGGATATCGAGGCGAGCGCCCGGCGCAAGGTCGACGGCAGGAAGCCGGCGCCGATCTCGCCGCTTGCCCTCGAGATCGTGCAGCGCATGGATCGCCTGTTCGAGGTTGAGCGCTCTCTCAACGGCCAGTCATCGCAAGGCCGCCTCGTCGCACGCCAGCAGCGCAGCGCGGCTATGGTGGACGAGCTCCAAGCCATGATGCTCAAGCACCGCCCCGGACTGTCGCGGCACGACGACCTGGCCAAGGCCATGGACTACATGCTCAAGCGCTGGCCGGTGTTCACCCGGTTCCTCGAGGACGGACGCGTATGCCTCACCAACAATACTGCCGAGCGGGCGCTGCGCGGCATTGCCCTCGGGCGCAAGGCCTGGTTGTTCGCCGGCTCCGATCGCGGCGGGCAGCGGGCCGCCTTCATGTATAGCCTCATCGTCACCGCCAAGCTCAACGATGTCGATCCGCAGGCTTGGTTCGCCGACGTCCTCGCCCGCATCGCCGATCACCCCAGCCATCAGCTCGATGAGCTGCTGCCCTGGAACTGGGCGGCCCAGCGTCAGATCAGGAAGACCGCGTGACCAGCGACCGTATCGCCCGGCTCCATATCCAGTTCGACGATGTGGAGCCCGCAATCTGGCGGCGCGTCGAGGTGCCCCTGACCAGTAGCCTCAAGGCCGTTCACAACGTCATCCAGGCCATCATGCTGTTCGAGGACTATCATCTCTTCCAGTTCGAGATTGGCGACCGCCGCTACGGTTATCCAGACCCCGAATGGGGTGACGAGATGCGCGACGCCCGCAACATCCGGCTCGGTGCCATTCTCGCACGCGGCGAGACCCGCTTCACCTACACCTATGACTTTGGCGACGACTGGCGCCACATCGTCGTAGTCGAAGAGGTTGGCGCTGCAGACCCAACGGTCGACTACCCACGCTTCATCGAGGGTGCTCGTCGCGCTCCGCCAGAAGATGTCGGCGGCCTCCCCGGCTTCGAGCAGTTCCTCAGGATCATGGCCGATCCCACAGATGAAGAGCACGACAACATCATGACCTGGTACGGACGCCCATTCGACGCCGGCGACATCGGCCTGCCTTTGATCACCCAGCGTTTGGAAAGGCTGGCCAGGCGACGCGCCACGGGAAAGGCCGCGTTCGAGAAGAGCCGAAACCGTATCAACTGAGCCCGGCGGCTCGCACCGTGGCCTTCACCGGATGCTTACG
>CAVPUP010000007.1:0-192500 GCA_963708965.1 uncultured Alphaproteobacteria bacterium
TGCCGGCCGGCTCTTGGGCAAGCAGCTCACCCTCTCCGGCTCGACCCTCCGCCCGCAGCCGCGCGAGGTGAAGGCGGCGATCGCAGAAACCCTCGAGACCTCGGCCTGGCCGGCCCTGGCCGACGGCCGCATCCGGCCGCCGCGCCTCCGTGCCTTCCCGCTCGCCGAGGCCGCTGCCGCCCACGCCGCGTTCGAGCGCCCGGATCATCACGGCAAGTTCATCCTCGTGACGCCATGGGGCGCGAGCCTCGCCCCCGACCGCCACAATCCGATTGAATCGGCCTGAAGCGGCGCGTATATAGACCGTCATTCCCCCTCTTTTCGTATCACCGAGGCGGGGCGGACCGGAAACCCGGCCGCGCCTCAAGGAGACATATGACCATGGCCGCGCCACTTCTGATGCCGAAGGCAACCGCCGTCTGGCTGGTCGACAACACCGCGCTCTCGTTCGAACAGATCGCCGCCTTCTGCGGTCTGCATCCGCTCGAGGTGCAGGGCGTCGCCGACGGCGACGTCGCGAGCGGCATCATGGGCGTCAACCCGATCCAGAACGGCCAGCTGACGCGCGAGGAGATCGAGAAGGCCGAGGCCGACTCCGAACTACCGCATGAAGCTCTCCGATCCCAAGGTCCGGGTCGCCGCCCCCAAGCGCAAGGGTCCGCGCTACACGCCGATCTCGCGCCGCAACGAGCGCCCCAATGCCATCAAGTGGCTGCTGCGCAACCATCCGGAGATGAAGGACGCGCAGATCATGCGGCTCGTCGGCACCACCAAGTCGACCATCGACGCGGTGCGCGAGGGCACGCACTGGAACAATGCCAACATCACCCCGATGGACCCGGTGACGCTCGGGCTCTGCAGCCAGATCGACCTCGACCTCGAGGTAAAGCGCGCCTCGAAGGGCGCCGCGACGCCCGATGAGGCGGATCAGGGCACCATGCTGCTCACCGCCGAGGAGGCCCTGGCCGGCGCCGCCGGCCGGGCCGCCGCCGGCGTCCCGGTCGATCACGAGGGCGAGGAGCGTCGTCCGGAGCGGCACGAGGAGCTTGACGCCGATTCCGTCTTCGCCAAACTCAAGTCGCTGAAGGGCGGCGACGGCGAGAACTAAGTCAGGGACCGCGTAGGTCGCGGGCGGGTGGAATGGACGGAAACATCCTGCTCGCGATCTTCGTCCTCCTCACGGCCACCGTGCTGCTGGTGCCGCTCGCCAAGTGGGCGGGGCTCGGCACCGTGCTCGGCTATCTCGCCGCTGGCGTGCTGATCGGCCCCTACGGGCTGGGGATCGTCTCGGACAGCGAGGTGATCCGGCACGTCGCCGAGTTCGGCATCGTCATGATGCTGTTCCTGATCGGGCTCGAGGTCGACGGCAGCGAGCTGTGGCACATGCGCCACCAGGTGCTGGGCCTCGGCCTCACCCAGATGCTGGCGACCAGCGCGGTGATCGCCGTCGCCTCCAAGCTCGTCGGCTTCGCCTGGCCCGGCGCCATCGTCATCGGCCTGTCGCTCGCCATGAGCTCCACCGCCATCGCCATGCAGTCGGTGACGCAGCGCTCCATCGCCCGCACCAATACCGGCCGCGCCGCGCTCGCCATCCTGCTGGTCCAGGACGTCTCCGTGATCCCCGTCCTGGCGCTGATCCCGCTGCTCGCCTCGATGGGCCATGCCCCGGTGCTGGCGATCGGCGAGCACGTGCTCGACGCGGTCGACACCTCGGTCGACTGGTGGCTCGCCTTCGTGGTGCTGGGCGCCTTCATCGCGGCGATGCTGGCGAGCCGCTTCGTCATCCGGCCGCTGCTGCGCTGGCTGGCCTGGACCCGGGTGCCCGAAGCCTTCACCGCCTTCGCCCTGCTGCTGGTGGTCGGCGCCTCGCTCGCCACCGGCAGCTTCGGCCTCTCGCCGGCGCTCGGCGCCTTCCTCGCCGGCGTGCTGCTCGCCGACAGCGAGTACCGGCACGAGCTGCAGGGCAATCTCGAGCCGTTCAAGGGCCTGCTGCTCGGACTGTTCTTCATCTCCGTCGCCATGTCGATCGATTTCGCGGTGGTGATCGAGCGCCCCTTCGTCGTGGTGGCGCTGGTCGTCGCGCTGATCGGCATCAAGATGTCGGTGCTGTTCGTGCTCGCGACCTTCTTCCGCATGCATGTCGCCGAGCGCCTGCTGCTCGCCGTGCTGCTCAGCCAGGCCGGCGAGTTCGCCTTCGTGGTGCTGCAGTTCGCGCGCACCGCCGGCAACCTCTCCCGCCCCGAGGTCGAGCTGCTGACCGTCGCGGTCGCCCTCTCCATGGCGGCGACCCCGCTGCTGCTCTTCCTCTACGACCGGCTGTGGACGCGGCGGCTCAATGCCGGCGAGGGCGGCGGCGAGGGCGCGCGGGGCCTCAGCGCCGTCGATCCGCGCGACAAGGTGATCGTCCTCGGCTATGGCCGCTTCGGCCAGATCGTCACCCGGCTGCTGCGCGGCCAGGGCTACGAGATGACGCTGATCGACGACGATCCGGTGCAGATCGAGCTGGTGAAGCGCTTCGGGGTCAAGGTCTTCTACGGCGACGGCCAGCGGCTCGACATCCTCAGGGCTGCCGGCGCCGCGGAAGCGCGGATGATCGTCATCGCGGTGGCGGGTGGCGACCGCATCCTCGCGATTGCCGGCATGATCCGCCGCCACTTCCCGCACGTCATCGTCGCGGCACGGGCAGTCGACCGCAGCCACGCCCATGAGCTCATGGCCCTGGGGGTGGAGGTATTCGAGCGCGAAACCTTCCGCGCAGCCCTGCGGCTCGGCGAACGCGCGCTGGTGGCGCTGGGGCAATCCGAGGATGAGGCGACGCGGGTCGCGAGGCACTTCGAGGGGCATGACGAGAAGCTGCTCGAGGAGAGCTACTGCCGTCCGGCACGACCACGACGCCTATATCGGCTTCGTCCGCCGTTCGACCGAGATGCTCGACGCAGTGATGAAGGCGGATCGCCGCGACGCGGCTGCGGCGATGGACCAGCCGGAAGGCGATATTGACAAGGCGCCCAAGACGGGATCGGAGTAGCGCCCGGTTTCTCTCCGCGGTTCTCCTCTCCCCATGCCCGATCTCTATTTCTGGCTCGTCGCGGTTGCCGCGGTCCTGATCGTGGCCTTCAGCAAGTCGGGCCTGCTCGGCAGCCTCGGAATGGTCGCCGTGCCTATGCTTTCACTCGTCATGCCCGCCCGCGACGCCGCCGGCATGATGCTGCCGCTGCTCCTCGTCATGGACGCGATCGCCATCTGGACCTATCGCAAGGATGCGAACTGGAAGATCCTGAAGCTCATGCTGCCCGGCGCCATGGTCGGCACCATCATCGGCTGGCTGCTGTGGAGCGTGGTCACCGACGCCATGGTGCTGCTCTTCGTCGGCGTCGTTACCCTGCTGTTCATCCTCGATGCGTTGCTGCCGCTGCGCAAGAAGCTCGAGGGGCTGCCGCCGTCGAAGCCATGGGGCGGCTTCTGGGGCGGCTTCGCCGGCTTCACCAGCTTCATCAGCCACACCGGCGGCCCCCCGTTCCAGATCTACGTGCTGCCGCAGCGGCTCTCCCCGGTCGACTATGCCGGCACCACCGCGTTCTTCTTCGCCATCGTCAACACCGCGAAGCTCGTCCCCTACTTCTTCCTCGGCCAGCTCAACGTCGCCAACCTCACCCACGCCGCGATCCTCGCCCCGATCGCCATCGTCGGGGTGATCGCCGGCGTCTGGCTGGTGCGACGCATCTCGGTGAAGCGCTTCTACCAGCTGACCTACTGGCTGGTGTTCCTGCTGGCGCTGAAGTTGATCTATGATGGCGTCTACGGCGTGTTCCTCGCCGGACCCGTTGCCTGAGTGTTCCGATGACCACGTACCGGCTGGATCACATTGCGTTGCTCGTCCGCGACCTGGACGAGACGGCACGGTTTCTCACCGAGGTGCTCGGCATCCCCGAGATACCCAATCCGATGGGTGGGACCCTCGTCCGCTGGTTCGAGATCGGCGATGGCCGGCGCTTTCATGTCCAGGCAGGGGACATCACCCGGACGCACGTGGAAAGGCGCACGCATTTCGCGCTCACTGCACAGGATTTCGACGCTCTTCTGGATGGATTTCTAGTCCGGCGCGTGCCGTTTTCGGACATGCAGGGCATCCCCGGAACGGTGAATGTGCGCCCCGACGGCATGCGCGCCGTCTTCCTGCAGGATCCCAACGGCTACTGGTTCGAGATCAACGACGCCGTCGCATAGGCCAACAAAAAAGGCCGCAGCAAACGCTGTGGCCTCTACCTTTCTTGCTTTCCGGCTTTCAGGCTTCGCTGAGTTGCAGCCTTGCCAGTTGGTCCTTGATTTCCAGCTTCTTGCGCTTCAGCGCCGCAATATACAAGTCGTCGTGGCTGGGATGGGTCATTTCGTCCTCGATCCGCCGATCGAGTTCCTGGTGACGCCGCTCGAGCGCCTCCTTGTGGCCTTCGGTCGTCATAACAACTCCTCTTCAGGCTGTGGGCGACTCGATCGTCACAAAAAATTCACGCTATGTCGACGTGCATCTCGGCCACACCTGCACGCTGATGCAAAATCAGATGGAAAACTTCGGCTGATGGGTTAACTCTTCGTTCATGGGCGTTTTGCCCTGGCGAGGACACCAGACACCACTGCGATGCTGCCCTTGACCAAGGAACAGGAAGCCGCTTTGGGGCTGGAACTCGCCGCGAAGCGCCAGGAACACGCTGATCTGGATGCGGCCATCTCCACGCTGGCCGCCTCGGGCTTTCCCGACCAGATGCTGCTGCAGCGCATGAAGAAGCGCAAGCTCGCCCTCAAGGACCGCATCGTCCAGCTCGAGAACATCCTGCTGCCCGATATCATCGCCTGAGCCGCGGGACGATCCCGCCGCATATGTCATTTGACAAGTCATTGCCGAAGCCCCACATCCGCGCTTCTGGCAAGTGGAGGGAGCCCCGATGCTATTTCCGTACCTGGTCAGGCTTCCGGCTGCCGGGCGGGACGAACTGCTCGACGTGGCCCAGCGGCTCTTCGCCGAGGCCGGATACGACGCCACGACGATCGGCCAGATCGTCGCCGCGGCCGGCAGCTCGACGGCCGCCTTCCACCGGCATTTCGGCTCCAAGGAGGATCTGGTCGAGGCCCTCGCCTGCCGCTTCGCCCGCGCCACCGCTGCCCGGACGGAGCCGCTGCTGCGCGACCCCACGCTCGACGCCTTCTCCAAGCTTTCCGCCTTCATCGCCACCATGCGGCGCCACAAGGCCGACTCGGCGTCCGAGCTGCGCGCCACCTTCGAGCCGCTGTTCCGGACCGAGAATCTGCATCTCTTCGAGCGCATCCAGCGCGCCGTGACCGACGTCGTGCTGCCGGTGCTCACCCGGATCATCGCCGAAGGCGTCGCGGAGCGGACCTTCGAGACGACCGACGCGGAGAGCGCCGCCGAAACCATCATGCACCTCATGACCTCGCATCGCGAGCTCGTCGGCAAGCTCTACTTCGCCCGCGACCCCAGGGAGTTCCAGCGCCTGTCGGAGCGGCTGGTCGCCAAGCTGGCCTTTACCGGCACGGTGATCGACCGCATCCTCGGCCTGCCGGAGGGGAGCATCGAGCTGGCCGACCACGGCGCCCTCGAGCTGCTGGCCTGCACCTTCGGCGGCACCAGCAAGACCGCCTGAAGACGGCCTGACGCCGAACGAGGCTTGCGCTGCCCGGTGGCGGCACCTAAACGGTTTGTCTTGCCAAGGCCTGCACCACCCGGGGGATATCACCGTGCCGACCTCGCCACCCGTCGCCATCATCATGGGCAGCCAGTCCGATTGGCCCACCCTGCGCAATGCCGCTGAAATGCTCGACACGCTGAAGATCGAATACGAGGCACGGATCGTCTCCGCCCACCGCACGCCGGAACGGCTCTACGAGTTCGCCACCCAGGCCAAGTCCGACGGCTTCAAGGTGGTAATCGCCGGCGCCGGCGGGGCCGCGCACCTGCCGGGGATGATCGCCTCGCTGACCAGCCTGCCGGTGTTCGGCGTGCCGGTGCGCTCGCGGGCCCTCAACGGGCAGGATAGCCTGCTCTCCATCGTGCAGATGCCGGCCGGCATCCCCGTCGGCACGCTCGCCATCGGCGAGGCGGGCGCCACCAATGCGGCGCTGCTCGCCGCCGCTGTGCTGGCGCTTGCCGACCCCGAGATCGATGCGCGGCTCGAGCTCTACCGCCGCGACCAGACCTCCTCCGTTCCGGAATTCCCGACCGACGATGCAGACTGACCAGCCGCTGCCGCAGGGCAGCACCATCGGTATTTTGGGCGGCGGCCAGCTCGGCCGCATGCTGGCTCTCGCCGCGGCGCGGCTCGGGATGCGCACCCACATCTACTGCCCCGACCCGGAGAGCCCGGCCTTCGAGGTGACACCGAACAAGACGGTGGCCGCCTATTCCGACGAGGAAGCGCTGGCCCGCTTCGCCCAAAGCGTCGATGTCGTGACCTACGAGTTCGAGAATGTTCCCGCCCGCACCGCTGAGTTCCTCGCGAACCTGAAGCCCCTGCGCCCGGGCGCCAACGCGCTCGCGGTGTCCCAGGACCGGTTGGCGGAAAAGGCATTCCTCACCATCAACCGCATCCCCGTCGCGCCCTTCGCGGTGATCACCGACCTTGATCGGCTCGAAGCAGGATTGGAGGAGATCGGCACTCCCGCCGTGCTGAAGACCACCCGCCTGGGCTATGACGGCAAGGGCCAGCGCATCGTCCACAACATGGAGGACGCGGCGCTCGCCTGGGAGCTCCTCTCGCCCAAGCCGCTGGTGCTCGAGCAGCTCATCGAGTTCGACAAGGAGATCTCGGTCGTCGTGGCGCGCAGCGCCTCGGGCGAGGTGGCCGCCTTCGATCCGGCCGAGAACGTCCATCGCGACCATATCCTCAAGACCAGCACCGTCCCCGCCGACATCAAGTCCAGGACGGCGAAGGAGGCGGTGAGCCTCGCTTCCAGCATCGCCACGGCGCTCGACTATGTCGGCGTCCTCGGGGTCGAGTTCTTCGTGCTCCCCAGCGGCAAGCTGCTGGTCAACGAGATCGCGCCCCGCGTGCACAATTCCGGCCACTGGACCGAGGCCGTGTGCATCACCGACCAGTTCGAGCAGCACATCCGCGCCATCGCTTGGCTGGCCGCTGGGCGACCCGACCCGCCTCGCCGACGTGGTGATGGAGAACCTGATCGGCGACGAGATCGCGGCGATACCCGGCGCGCTCAAGGCGCGCATCCGTCCGCACGCCTATGGCAAGACCGAGTCGCGCCGCGGCCGGAAGATGGGTCACCTCAACCTGATTGGGGGCGCCAGGAAGGGCGCAAAATAGGCAATTTCACCCTTTTGGTGGTGTGGACAAGCCTATGACTTTAGCCTATATACCCGCCCCACGGTGACCGGCGGAGCTGGTCGGCGCCTCAGGTTCCGCACCCGGGGCGTTCAATCAAACAGATTCTGATGGGCATGAAGGGCGGTTGCGCTTGCAAGTAGTTGTTCGCGATAACAATGTGGATCAGGCGCTGCGCGCCCTGAAGAAGAAGCTCCAGCGCGAAGGCGTCTTCCGCGAGATGAAGCTTCGCAACTACTACGAGAAGCCCTCCGAGAAGAAGGCACGCCAGAAGGCGGAAGCCGTGCGCCGCGCCCGCAAGCTGGCGCGGAAGCGCGCCCAGCGCGAGGGCGGCCTGCCGTCGCCCGCCGCCGCTGCCCGGGCCGCCCGCCCGTAAGCGCATTCATACAGCATTCAGGAACGCCGCCTCAAAAGGGCGGCGTTTCTGTTACGCGGCTATCAATATTGAGCGCGCGGCCAGGGTTTTTGGGGAACCCATCGAGGCCGCGTTTGCTTGGATTAGTCGCACGACCGGGTTGAACAAGCGTCATCAAGAGAGGGGACCCTATACCATGAAGAAACTGCTTGCCGCGGCCATCGCCGCGACCGTGCTGGCCAGCGCCGGCGTTGCCCAGGCCGACACCCGCGTTGAGGTCGGCCGCCTGTCCTGCGATGTCGAGGGCGGCGTCGGCCTGATCCTCGGCTCGTCCAAGGACATGACCTGCAAGTTCATCCGCAAGGGCAAGAAGACCGAGGTCTACCACGGCCAGATCAACAAGCTCGGCCTCGACATCGGCGTCACCGGCCGCACCCACATCGAGTGGCTGGTGTTCTCGGCCGCGAACACCAAGTACGGCCCGGGCTCGCTGCGCGGCACCTATGTCGGCGGCTCGGCCGAGGCGACGCTCGGCGTCGGGCTCGGCGGCAACTGGCTGATCGGCGGCTCGCGTCGCGGCTTCGCGCTGCAGCCGCTGAGCATCCAGGGCCAGACCGGCCTCAACTACTCGGTCGCCCTCGCGGGCCTGACTCTCCGCTGAGCCGGCGGCACACGCCATATGAAACGCCGGTCCCTCGGGGCCGGCGTTTTTCTTGGAGCGTTTCACGCGTTGGTTGAGGCATTCCCGCCTTCGAGGTCCGGTCGCATCCCGTGCTACCCGCTTACCACGATGTCATTCCCGCGAAAGCGGGAACCTCTGTTTCTTTTCGACGTCGCAAACGGAGGTCCCCGCTTTCGCGGGGATGACCCGGTGAAGGAAGGCGCTACACCGCGCAACCATGATCAATTCCCTCTAGGCTAATCCCCTTCGGCCCGTGCAAAGAACGCCTTGGCCTTCGTCCAGAGCCCGTGCTCCCAGAGGTCGCCATGGTCGGCCCCCTCCTCGATCCAGAGCGCGTCCTTGTTCGGCACCAACTCGTAGAGCCGCCGGCCGTGGCTCACATTGATGGTCTGGTCGGCCGTGCCGTGCGCGATGAACACCGGCTCGGCCACGTCCTTGATCCACTGCTCGACCGGGAATTGGTCGAACATCAGCAGCCCCACCGGCAGGAAAGCGTAGCGGTCGGCCGCGACCGACACCGCCGAGAGGAACGGCGTCTCCAGCAGCAGCGCGTCGGCCTCGCGCTCCTTCGCCACATAGGTCGCCGGCCCGGAGCCAAGCGAACGGCCCCAGAGGACGATCGGCGCGCCCTTCGCCGCCGCCCAGTCATAGGCCGCGAGGCTGTCGGCGAGGATGTGCTGCTCGGTCACCTCGCCGGGTGAGCCGGGAAAGCCGCGATAGTCGAAGGCGAGGAAGCCATAGCCTTCCGCGACCATCGCCTCGTAGCGCTCGTGCTCGCGCGAAAAGCTCTGGGCGTTGCCGCGGAAATAGAGGATCAGCGGCTTGCCGGCCTGAGGCGCCTCGTACCAGCCGGTGACGGCCGATCCGTCGGCACTCGGGATCGACACCTGTTCGGCGCCGGCGAGCTTGGTCTCGCTCAGCGCGAACATGCGGCCGCGAGCGGTCGTACTGGAAATCGCGCTGGAAGAAGTAGAGCCCACCCAGCACCCCGAGATAGGCGACGGCGGCGAGGGCCACGGCGCCGATCGAGACGCGCTTCACCCACTTCATCACCATCGTCCCCCTCCCCGCGCTCGGTTCAGGCGTTCGCCTTCTCGGGATCGAGCGCGATCTCGAAGGCGCGCGCGAACACTTCCTGCGGCTGGCAGCCGGAGACCGCGAACTTGTTGTCGAAGACGAAGAACGGCACGCCCTGGATGCCCTGCTGCGCCGCGGCGATGGCGAGGTCGTGCGTCGTGCCGAGCGCGTCCGGATCGCGCATCACCTGCAGCGCCTCCTCGCGCGCATAGCCGTGCGCCGTCGCGATGTCGGCCAGCACCTCGTCGTCGTTGATCTGCCGGTGGTCCATGAAATAGGCCCAGGCGATGGCATTGGCGAGCGCATGCTGCGTGCCCTTCGGCCGCGCCAGCCGCACCAGCGTGTGCCCCTTCTGCGTCGGGTAGGAGCGCGGCTGCTTGCTCAGATCGAGCGTCGATGCCGGACTTGCGCGCCTCGCCCTCGACCCGCGCCCACATCTCGCTCGGCTCGCGCCCATACTTCTCGCGCAGCATGTCGGCGACGACCACGCCTTCGGCCGGGGTGTTGGGATTGAGGTAGAACGGATGGTTCTCGACATCCACCGTCACATCGGCCGGCAGCGCCGCGATGGCCTGGTCCAGCCGCTCGGCGCCGACGAGGCACCAGGGGCAGACGGTATCGGTGAACAGATCAACCTTGATGGTACGGGACACTGGCAACCTCGGAGCACATCGCCGAGAGATGGCGAACGGGCAGCTTCGGCGCAAGTACGCACAAGGAGGTGACCGTAATGGGGAACGAAGCCCCCGGGCAGAGAGAGGGCGGGAGGCACATGCCTTGAACATGCGCCTCCCGCCGAACTTGCTAGGCGATCAGTGGCCCAGCGCCTTGACGATGTCCTCGGTCATCTTCTTGGCGTCGCCGAACAGCATCATGGTGTTGTCGCGGAAGAACAGCTCGTTCTGCGACGCCCGCATAGCCTGCCGCCATGCCGCGCTTGACGAACAGCACCGTGCCCGCGTCCTCGACGTTCAGCACCGGCATGCCGTAGATCGGCGAGGTCTTGTCGGTCTTGGCCGCCGGGTTGGTCACGTCGTTGGCGCCGATGACGTAGACCACGTCGGTCTGCGCGAACTCGGAGTTGATGTCCTCGAGCTCGAACACCTCGTCATAGGGGACGTTCGCTTCGGCCAGCAGCACGTTCATGTGCCCCGGCATGCGGCCCGCCACCGGATGGATGGCGTACTTCACCTGCACGCCCTCCGCCTTCAGCATGTCGGCCATTTCGCGCAGCGCGTGCTGCGCCTGCGCCACCGCCATGCCGTAGCCCGGGACGATGATGACCTTGCCGGCGTTCTTCATCATGAACGCCGCGTCGTCGGCCGAGCCCTGCTTGACCGGCCGCGTCTCCTCCTCGGCGCTGGCCGCGGCGGTCTCGCCGCCGAAGCCGCCGAGGATCACGGAGATGAAGCTGCGGTTCATCGCCTTGCACATGATGTAGCTGAGGATCGCGCCCGAGGAGCCGACCAGCGCGCCGGTGATGATCAGCGCCGTGTTGCCCAGGGTGAAGCCGATGCCTGCCGCCGCCCAGCCCGAATAGGAGTTGAGCATCGAGACGACCACCGGCATGTCGGCGCCGCCGATCGGGATGATCATCAGCACGCCGAGCACCAGCGCGATGGCCGTGATCAGCCAGAAGAACACCGGGTCGCCGGTGGTGAAGAACACCGCGATCAGCACGACCAGCGCCACGCCCAGCGCGATGTGGATCGAGTGCCGGTTCGGCAGGATGATCGGCTTGCCGCTCATGTTGCCATTGAGCTTCAGGAAGGCGATCACCGATCCGGTGAAGGTGAACGCGCCGATCGCCACGCCGAGGCTCATCTCGATCAGGCTGGCCGGGTGGATGTGGTCGATCGTGCCGATGTCGAAGGACTCGGGCGCATAGAGCGCCGCCGCCGCGACGAACACCGCCGCGAGGCCGACCAGCGAGTGGAAGGCCGCGACGAGCTGCGGCATCTCGGTCATCTTCACGGTGCGCGCCATGTAGGCGCCGATGCCGCCACCGATGGCGAGGCCGCCGAGGATCAGCACCCACGAGAGCACGTCCCGCGGCCCGGCCACCGCCAGCGTCGTGACGATGGCGATGCCCATGCCGATCATGCCGTAGCGGTTGCCCTGGCGCGCCGAGGCCGGGCTCGAGAGCCCGCGCAGCGCCATGATGAACAGCACGCCGGAGACGAGATAGAGAAGGGCAGCGATATCCGCCGAAATCATCAGGGTCAGCCCTTCTTCTTGTACATTGCCAGCATGCGCTGGGTGACCAGGAACCCGCCGAAGATGTTCACGCTGGCGAGGATAAGCGCGAAGAACCCGAGGATCTTCGAGGTCCAGGCGGGCTCACCCACCTGGTTGACGCCGACGGCGAGCAGCGCGCCCACGACGATCACCGAGGAGATGGCGTTGGTGACGCTCATCAGCGGCGTATGCAGCGCCGGGGTCACGGACCACACGACGAAATAGCCGACGAAGATGGCGAGCACGAAAATCGCCAGCTGGAAGATGAAGGGATCGATCGCGCCCATCTACTTGGTCTCCTTGCCGGCGGGCTTCTTCGCCGTCGTTTTCTTTGCGGCGGTCTTCGGGGCTGCCGGCTTGGCGTCCTTCGAAGCCGCTCCGGTCTTGGCCGGCGCTGCCGGCTTGGCAGCCGGTAGCCGTCTTGGCGGGCGCCGCGACGACCGGCGCAACGGGGGCGGCAGCCGCCGCCTCGACCTTGATGTTGGGGTGAACCACGGCCCCGCCGCGCGTCAGCACGGTGGCCTTCACCAGTTCGTCGTCCCAGTTGACCGCGAGCCGCTTCTCCTTCTTGTCGATCAGCGTCTCGACGAAGGCGCACGAGGTTGCGCGCATAGAGCTGGCTCGCCGAGGTCGCGAGCCGGCCCGGAACGTTGGTGTAGCCGACGATGGTCACGCCGTTGTGGGTCGACCACCTTGCCCGGCTGCGTCAGCTCGACGTTGCCGCCGCGCTCCGCCGCGAGGTCGACGATCACCGAGCCGGGCGCCATCGATTCGACCATGGCGCGGGTGATCAGCAGCGGCGCCGGCCGGCCCGGGATCAGCGCCGTGGTGATGACGATGTCCTGCTTGGCGATGTGCTGCGCGGTGAGCGCCGCCTGCTTGGCCTGGTATTCCGGCGACATCTGCTTGGCGTAGCCGCCGGCGGTCTCGGCCTGCTTGAACTCCTCGTCCTCGACGGCGATGAACTTGCCGCCGAGCGACTCGACCTGCTCCTTGGCGGCAGGCCGCACGTCGTTGGCGGTGACCACCGCGCCGAGGCGCTTGGCGGTCGCGATGGCCTGCAGGCCCGCAACGCCCGCGCCCATGACGAAGACCTTGGCCGGCCGCACCGTGCCGGCCGCAGTCATCATCATCGGCATGGCGCGGTCGAACTCACCGGCCGCGTCGATCACGGCCTGGTAGCCGGCGAGGTTGGCCTGGCTCGACAGGATGTCCATCACCTGCGCGCGGGTGATGCGCGGCATGAATTCCATGGCCACGGCGGTGACGCCGGCGCGGGCCAGCGCCGCGATCTCGGCCTCGTTGCCATAGGGGTCCATGGCGCCGATCACCAGCGCCCCGTCCGCAACGCCCGCGAGGCTGGCCGCATCGGGCCGGCGCACGGTGAGGACGATATCGGCGCCCTTCAAGGTAGCTGCGGCATCGCCAAGTTCGGCGCCCGCGGCGGCATAGTCGGCGTCGGGGAAACGCGCCAGGTCGCCGGCACCCGCCTCGACGGCGACGGTGGCGCCGAGCGCCACCAGCTTGCCGACGGTTTCAGGTGTCGTCGCTACCCGGGTCTCGCCCAGGGCCCGCTCGTGCAACACTGCAATCTTCATGCAACTCTCCAGATCATCGCTGGCCGGCGCGGATCAGTGAGACCCGCGGACACAACGAGATTCGCCGTCAGGACCGGCGGGTTCTCGTGACCGCCGCGACAATGGCGGCAACCGGGGGCACCGCCAGCAGCGCGATACCGAGCAGCGGCTGCTGCGCCTGGATGAAGAAGTAGAGCGACACCATGACGAAGACCATCGAGATGATGGTCCACTTGAACAGCGAACATGAAGCCCTTGTAGGTCGCTTCGTGCTCGGCGTAGTCCATCGCCGGCGCCAGGTCGGCGGCGGCAGTAGCGGGCTTCTTGGCCATTCGGGAGTCCTTGATCCTTAAGTGAGGGTCGCAGATTCCTCGATCGACCCGGCCGACTCATAGTTCGAGTGATTGGCGCATACAAGCGCCGAGCCTTTGGCGCAAACCCCGCCTTTAGTGCAACAACGACTTGGCGCAGCCGCAAAAATGGACGCCCGGAGTTGCCCCGGGCGTCGCGACGCTCACCTGCTGGATGGATACAGAGGGGCCAGGCCTACGCCTGCGTCGCCTCGAGCTCGTTGATCAGTCTTTCGATCATCCCGAGCCCCAGCGACCAGAATTTCGGGATCGCGCGCATCGAGCCCGAACGGCGCCAGCAGTTCCGAGTGGTGCCTGCTGCCGCCGGCCTTCAGCAACTCGAAGTAGCGTTCGGCGAACCCGTCGCTGGATTGCTCGTACTGCGCGTAGAGCGAGTTCACCAGGCAGTCGCCGAAGGCATAGGCGTAGACGTAGAACGGCGAGTGGATGAAGTGCGGGATGTACGACCAGAAGATGTCGTAGCCCTCGTTCAGCCGGATCGCCGGGCCGAGGCTTTCGGCCGAAACGTCGAGCCAGATGCGGTTGAGGTCGGCGGTGGTGAGCTCGCCTTCCTTGCGGCGCGTGTGCACCTCGCGCTCGAAGGTATAGAAGGCGATCTGCCGCACCACCGTGTTCAGCATGTCCTCGACCTTGCTCGAGAGCATGGCGAAGCGGAGCTTCGGGTCGGTGGTCTTTTCCAGCATCGAGCGGAAGGTCAGCATCTCGCCGAACACCGAGGCGGTTTCGGCGAGGGTCAGCGGCGTCGGCGCCATCAGCGCGCCCTGCCCCGCCGCCAGCACCTGGTGCACGCCGTGGCCGAGCTCGTGCGCCAGCGTCATTACGTCGCGCGCTTTCCCCAGGTAATTGAGCATCAGGTACGGATGCGCCGACGGCACGGTCGGATGCGCGAAGGCGCCCGGCGACTTGCCCGTCGCTGCGTCGGCGCATCGATCCAGCCCTTCTCGAAGAACGGCTCGGCGATCTTCACCAGCTCCGGCGAGAAGCGGCCATAGGCCTCGAGCACGGTGTCGCGGGCGGTCGCCCAGTCGTAGATGCGCTCGTCGCTCGCCGGCAGCGGCGCATTGCGGTCCCAGGCGTCGAGCTTGTCCTTGCCGAACCACTTGGCCTTCATCGCGTAATAGCGGTGGCTGAGCCGCGGATAGGCCTCGCGCACCGCCGTCTGCAGCGCATCCACCACTTCGCGCTCCACCGAGTTCTCGAGGTGGCGGCTGTCGGCGATATCCTGGAAGCCGTGCCAGCGGTCGGAGATCTCCTTGTCCTTGGCCAGCACGTTGGTGATGTGGGTGAACAGCCGCTCGTTGCCGTGCAGCGTCGTCGAGATGCCGTGGAACGCCGCCTCGCGCCGCGTCTCGTCGCGGTCGGACAGCATGTTGAGGATGCTCTCGAGGTTGAGCTCCTCGCCCTCCGACCTCGAACTTGAGGCTCGCCATGGTCTCGTCGAACAGCCGGTTCCAGGCGCGAGGCACCGGTGACCGACTTCTCGTGGAACAGCTCCTCGATCTTCTCCTCGAGCTGGTAGGGCTTGGCCTTCCTCAGCTCGGCGAACCAGGGGCGGTAGCGGCCCAGCGCCGGATCGCCGGCGAGCGCCGCTTCGAGCACGGCCTCGTCGATCCGGTTGAGCTCGAGCCCGAAGAAGATGAGGCCGGTCGAGAGGTCGGTCAGCGCCTGGCTCAGGTCGCCGAGGAACTTCACCTTCTCCGGATCCTGCGTGTTGCGCACATATTGCAGGAACGCATAGGAGCCGAGCTTGCCGGTGAGGTCGCTCAGCCCCTCGTAGCGCTTGATCGCCTCGATCAGCCGGCCGGCCTTCGCGAGCTCCTCGAGCTTGCCCTTGTAGTCGGCCTCGAAGCTCTTGGCTTCCGCCTGCGCCTTGGCCGAGGTCGGCCTTGAGCTCGGGCGCGTCGTTGCTGGCATAGAGGTCGGCCAGGTTCCAGACCGGCAGCTCGCCGAACTGGTTGTGACCCCTGTTGCCCTGGGCTTCGGCGGCGTGCGGCAGAGTGCGGCTGATCAAGATCGTCACCTCGTCGAAATGCGGCGCGACCTTACTCAGCGGCGCCGCTGATGTGAAGGCCGCGGGCCCGCTGCCATCAGCCTTAAGTGGCCCTTAACCAGCCCCCGCCATGCTGAACCAAAACGGCACAGCGCGATTCGAACCCCGCTTCGGACCGCGCAACGAAAGAGTCCGAGACCATGGCGCGCGTTCTGATAGTTGATGATGACCCGGTTCACCTCCGCCTCACCTCAGAGGTGGCCTCGCGGGCGGGCTTCCAGGCGGTGACGGCGACGGGCGGGCTGCACGCCCTCGACCTGCTCCGCGCCGACCCCGGCATCGGCGCCATGGTGCTCGACCTGGTGATGCCCGATCTCGACGGCATGGCGGTGCTCGAGGTCATGCGGCGCGAGGGCATCGCGACGCCGGTGATCGTCCAGACGGCGCAATCCTCGCTCGATACCGTCGTCACCGCCATGCGGCAGGGCGCGGCCGACTTCTTCGTCAAGCCGGTGGCGCCCGAGCGCATGATCATGTCGCTGCGCAATGCGCTGAAGCTCGGCGAGCTCGAGACGCTGGTCCGCACCGATCGCAACCGCCTGGGCGGCACGCTCGGCGTCGCCGACATCGTCACCCGCTCGCCCGCCATGGACCGCGTCCTGATGCTCTGCGGCAAGGCGGCGAAGAGCCCGATTCCGGTGCTGATCGAGGGCGAGACCGGCGTCGGCAAGGAACTGATCGCCCGCGTCATCCAGGGTTCCGGCGAACGCTCGGGCAAGCCCTTCGTCACCGTCAACTGCGGCGCCATCCCCGCCAACCTCGTCGAGTTCGACGCTGTTCGGGCACAAGAAGGGCGCCTTCACCGGCGCCGTCTCGGACCACCAGGGCAAGTTCGCCGAGGCGAACGGCGGCACCATCTTCCTCGACGAGGTGGGCGAACTGCCGCTCGAGACCCAGGTGAAGCTGCTTGCGCGTCATCCAGGAGGGCGAGATCGAGCCGGTCGGCGCCGAGCGCCCGCAGCGGGTGAACGTCAGGATCATCTCGGCCACCAACCGGCGGCTGCTCAATCTCGCCAAGTCCGGCGAGTTCCGCGAGGACCTCTACTACCGGCTCAACGTCTTCCCGATCTACGTGCCGCCGCTGCGCGACCGGCCGGAAGACATCGCGATGCTCGCCACCTACTTCATGGCGCGCCTCGCCGCCGAGGCGGGCAAGCGCATCGTCGGCATCTCCGAGCCGGCCATGGCGCTGCTCGGCGACTACAACTGGCCCGGCAACGTCCGCCAGCTCGAGAACGCCATCTATCGCGCCGTCGATCCTCGTCGGACACCGCCCACCTCGAGCTCGCCGATTTCCCGCAGATCGTGGCGCTGGGCGCCGGCAAGGCCGAGGCGCTGAAGCTTGCTGCTTCCACAACGGCCCCGTCAGCCCCGGTTCATATCGACGACGCTAGCGTCAGGAAACGCGAGGAGGCGAGGACCGAGAGCGGCCCGGGATCGCTTCGTTGCGGGCAATGGCGAAGTCGCCGCGCTTGCCGACGTCGAGCGGGACCTCATCGCCTTCGCGCTCACCCACTACGGCTACCGCATGTCGCGGGTCGCGCGGGCCCTCGGCATCGGCCGGTCGACGCTCTACCGCAAGCTGCGGGAGTACGGTCTCGATGACGACCTGGAGAGCGATGCAGCCTGAAGCGGGGGCAGTGCGTTGCACTAAGTCCACAAGGGAGACCTCACGAATTCGCGAGGAATTGTCAGCGTTAAGTTTTTGAGGCTAAGCAGGGTCTGTTTGGGGGCAAGCGCCGACTCCTCCCCGGGTGCGCGAGCCAGATTTTGCGGCCTCTCGGTGTCGGAGTAGCATATGCGGAACCTCAAGGCCCTGCTTGCTTGCGGGCACCATCGCCCTGGGCTCGCCCTACGCGGTGGCAGTGGCCCAGGAAGTGGTCAACGTCGCCGGCATCGAAGCGACCCGCGTCGTCATCGCCCCGCCCCAGACCGAACTCGCCCGCATCATCAAGGCCGGGCTCTCCACCGCCTATAGCGCGGCCCAGAAGGGCACCCGCGCCTACGAGCAGACGCAGAAGCTCTACTTCTTCTATGGCGCGCGGCATTTCGAGCCGCTCTGGCTGACCCAGGAAGCCGACGGCTCGGTGACCTTCTCGGCCAATGCCGAAAAGATCATCAACGTCTTCAAGGCCGCCGACCTCGAGGGTTTCCGGCCGTCCGACTATCTCACCCCCGATCTCGACGTCGCCGCCGCGGGCACCGACCCGGCCCGGCTCGCGGCGCTCGAAACCGCCTTCTCCGCCGCCGCCATCCGCTACGCGCAGGACGCCTTCGGCGGCCGCGTCGACCCGCTCGAGGTCAACAAGACCTGGACCATCGCGCCCAAGCGCGTCAACGAGGCGGAACTGCTGGTGAAGCTCGCGAGCAGCACCGATCCCGACAAGGTGCTGCTGGCGCTCTCGCCGACGCAGCCGGAATTCCTCGGCCTCAAGGCGGCGCTGGCGAAGTTCTACGACGGCTCCGTCATCGATGCCGCCACCGTCATCCCCGACGGCAAGGTGCTGAAGCCCGGCATGCAGGACGAGCGCGTGACGCTGCTGCGCCAGCGGCTCGACGTGCCGGAGCCCGATATCCCGGAGACCGCCGGGGCCGAGGCCACGGTCGACATCCGCTACGACGCGCCGCTGGTCGAGGCGGTGAAGGCCTTCCAGCAATCGCTGGGGCTCAATACCGACGGCGTCGTCGGGCCGGCCACCATCGCCGCCCTCAACGGCGGCTCGGCGACCACCAAGGAAGACATCATCGCCAACATGGAGCGCTGGCGCTGGGAGCCCAACGACGTACGGCGACTTCCACGTGACGGTGAACATCCCCGAGTTCCGCCTGTGGATCAAGAACGGCGACCAGGTCACCTACAGCACCCGCGTCGTCGTCGGCCGGCCGCAGAACCAGACGCCGATCTTCAACGACGAGATCGAGCACATCGTCGTCAATCCGTACTGGAACGTGCCGCCCTCGATCGCCGTCAACGAGATCAAGCCGCACCTTCTCGCCAACCCGGGCTATCTCGACAGCCAGAACATGGAGATGCTGTACGGCGGCAAGGTGGTCAACGCGTCGGCCGTCGACTGGACGCAGACCAACATCAACCAGTTCCACATCCGGCAGCGGCCGGGCACCGGCAATGCGCTGGGGCAGATCAAGTTCCTGTTCCCCAACCAGCACGACGTGTACCTCCACGACACGCCGTCGAAGTCGCTGTTCGCCCGCAGCTACCGCGCCTATTCGCACGGCTGCATCCGGGTCGAGAACCCGATGGAGTTCGCCGACGCCCTGACCCAGATGGAGCCGAACGTGACCGTCGCCTCGCTCGAGGCGATGTTCGGTAACAAGGAGCGTTGGGTTAACCTAAAAACCCATATTCCGGTGCATATCTCCTACTTCACGCTGCGCGTCGATCCGGACGGCACCATCCGTTCCTTCGGCGACGTCTACGGCATGAACAAGCGGTTGATAGAACTGCTGAACCTCTAGCTGCGCACCGCTCCCGAGGACTACATTATTGGCCGGCGCCCCTTCCCGGGGCCCGGCCTTTCTGCTTATGAATACCGCCAAGCGTTTACGACTGCTTAGGAATCCAGCCTTGGTTCGGCCGGATTTCCTACCTAGAGACTTTGACAAGGTTGCTGCCGGGGGCGGCAACCGGATGTTAGCGTTAATGAATTTTCCATCGGGTTGACGCTAACGTCCTCGCTCATTCGATTGGGTGCATGGGCTGTTCGGGGCGTGACGGGGAACTTGACCGCTTTCATCGGGAAATTGTTGCGGCTGTCGCTCGCCGCGACGATGGCATTGGGGATCCTGCTGCCGCCGGCAACGCTGCCGGCGCAAGCGTCCAATGACCGGACCCTCTGGCTGCACCACGCCCATACCGGCGAGACCGCCCGCTTCACCTTCAAGCGCAACGGCCAGTTCGACAAGGCGGTGCTGCGCCGGATGAACGTGTTCCTCGCCGACTGGCGGACCAAGGAACCGACCGAGATGGATCCCGCCCTGTTCGATCTGATGTGGCAGATCTACCAGGAAGTCGGCGGCACGCAGCCGATCAACATCGTCTCTTCCTATCGCTCGCCCAAGACCAACAACATGCTGCGCGCCAAGTCGTCGGGCGTCGCCGAGAACTCCCAGCACATGCGCGGCAAGGCGATGGATTTCTTCATCCCCGGCGTCAATCTCTCCAAGCTCCGCGCCACCGCCATGAAGTACCAGGTCGGCGGCGTCGGCTACTATCCGACCTCCGGCAGCCCCTTCGTCCATGTCGATACCGGCAGCGTGCGCGCCTGGCCGCGCATGACCCGGGCGCAGCTGATGAAGGTCTTCCCGGACGGCAAGACGCTGCACCTGCCCACCGACGGCAAGCCGCTCTCGCAGTCGGGCCGCGCCTATGCCCAGGCGCAGTGGAACAAGTGCCGCATGGTGCCGTGCAACGGCAGGGCGACCGTGTTCGAGCAGGGCCCGAGCGTCATGCTCGCCTCCGTCTCGCCCGATGTCGCGCCAGTCCCGGCGACCCGGCCGGACAACGACCGCGTGCTGGTCGCTGCGGCGGAACCCACGCAGCGCGTCGTCTCCACCATCGAGGTCACCGCGCCCGTGCCGCTCTACCGGCCGAAAGAACTCGCCGGATCCGAACCCGTCGCGGTCGCCGCCCTTACCGAGACCCTCGGCGCCCCGGTGCCCGCCACCAAGTCCGCCCGCATTCGCCTCGCGACCCGCTCGCCGCTCGATCGGGACCAGGGCGGCACCGCGCTCGCTGCTCTCAACTCGCTGGAATCCCCCTCCGCGGAAGGTCAGCCGCTGACCTCCGGCAGCGGCGAGCTGGTGACCGCCTACGCCCCGGAAGCAGATGCGGGCGCCCAGCTGGCGCTGCAGATGATCATCGAGCGCTCCGAAACGCCGCTCCCACCGCTCAGCAAGCCGCTGCCGCTCCCCGACCGGATCGAGACCGCCGCGCTCGACGAGGCGAAGCCGGACCAGAGCCTCGAGAGCATGTTCGACATGACCTTCGCCTCGCTCAACGGCGCCGTCGGCTCGCCGGGCATGGCTGCCGCCCTCGCCGACCTGGCGCTTGACCGGCAGCGCAGCACCAGCCTGGTGGCGCGCGCCGAGATCGACTTCGTCGCCCCCGACATGGACCACGTCAACGAGACGCTGGTCGAGCCGGTGATGATGACCACTTCGTTCTGGGCCGAACTGACCGAAGCCGAGGGCTATCTCGAGAAGGGCACCGAGCTCGGGCCGCTCACCGCGCGCGTCGGGTTCATTCCCGACAACGCCGCAATCCCCGCCTATGACCGTTTCGTCTCGACCGCGCCGCTCCTGGTCGCCGGTCTCTAGCTAGAAAGCACGCGTTGCATTGCGGCGCCCAAGGCCCTAAGTCTCGGGGCAGGATCGCCCGACAGAGGCGAAGGATCGCTCTTTGGACAAGCCGCTGACACCGTTGCTGGACGAGGTCTCGTCACCCGCCGACCTGAAGGAATTGTCGCGCGATGAACTTCGTCAGCTGGCCGACGAGCTGCGCGCCGAAGTCATCGACGCCGTGTCGGTCACCGGTGGCCATCTTGGCGCCGGCCTCGGCGTCATCGAGCTGACCGTCGCCCTCCACACCGTGTTCGATACCCCGAACGACCGGCTGATCTGGGACGTCGGGCACCAGGCCTATCCGCACAAGGTGCTGACCGGCCGGCGCGACCGCATCCGCACCCTCAGGCAGCGGGACGGGCTTTCCGGCTTCACGCGCCGCGCCGAGAGCGCGTACGACCCGTTCGGCGCCGGCCATTCCTCCACTTCCATCTCCGCCGGCCTCGGCATGGCGGTGGCATCGGACCTGCGCAACGAGAAGCGCAACGTCATCGCGGTGATCGGCGATGGCGCCATGTCGGCGGGCATGGCCTATGAGGCGATGAACAATGCCGGCGCCATGGATGCGCGGCTGATCGTCATCCTCAACGACAACGACATGTCCATCGCCCCGCCCACCGGCGCGATGCGCTCCTATCTCGCCAAGCTCGTCTCCGGCCGGTTCTATCGCGGCGTGCGCGACACGGCGAAATCGATCACCGAGAAGATGCCGCGGCTGATCCACGAGACGGCGCGCAAGACCGAGGAGTTCGCCCGCTCCTTCTTCACCGGCGGCACGCTGTTCGAGGAGCTCGGCTTCTTCTACGTCGGCCCGATCGACGGCCACAATCTCAACGACCTGATCGACGTGCTGCAGAACGTGCGCGACACCGGTCAACGGCCCGATGCTGGTGCATGTCGTCACCAAGAAGGGCAAGGGGTACGAGCCGGCCGAGAACTCCGCCGACAAGTATCACGGCGTCAACAAGTTCAACGTCATCACCGGCGCGCAGGCGAAGCCGCAGTCCAACGCCCCGTCCTACACCTCGGTGTTCGCGCAGAGCCTCATCGCCGAGGCCAAGGCCGACGAGCGCATCGTCGCCGTCACCGCCGCGATGCCCAGCGGCACCGGGCTCGACAAGTTCGCCGAGCTGTTCCCCACCCGCATGCTTCGATGTCGGCATCGCCGAGCAGCACGCGGTGACCTTCGCCGCCGGCATGGCCACCGAGGGGCTGAAGCCCTTCGTCGCCATCTACTCGACCTTCCTGCAGCGCGCCTACGACCAGGTGGTGCACGACGTGGCGGTGCAGCACCTGCCCGTCCGCTTCGCCATCGACCGCGCCGGCTATGTCGGCGCCGACGGCCCGACCCATGCCGGCAACTACGACAACGCCTATCTCGGCGCCATCCCCGGCCTGGTGGTGATGGCCGCCGGCGACGAGGCCGAGCTCCGGCACATGGTGGCGACCGCCGCCGCCTACGACCAGGGCCCGATCGCCTTCCGCTACCCGCGCGGCGACGGGCTCGGCGTCGAGCTGCCCGAGCGCGGCTCGGTGCTCGAGATCGGCAAGGGCCGGATCCTCAAGGAAGGCAAGTCGGTCGCGCTGCTCAATTTCGGCACCCGGCTCGGCGAAGTGCTCGCCGCCGCCGAGAAGCTCGCAGGGCTACGGCCTCAACGCCACCATCGCCGACGCCCGGTTCCTCAAGCCGCTCGACGAGGCGCTGATCGCCCGCCTCGCCGCCGAGCACGAGCTGCTGATCAGCATCGAGGAAGGCGGCATCGGCGGCTTCGGCAGCCACGTCGCGACCTTCCTCGCGCGCGAGGGCCTGCTCGACGGCAAGCTCCGCTTCCGCCCCCTGATGATCCCCGACCGCTTCGTCGAGCAGGCCGGTGTCAACGACATGTACGCCGAAGCCGGCCTCGACCGCGCCGGCATCGTCGCAACGGTGCTGACGACGCTGGGGATTGCGGGCGGGGCTGGGCAACGGTCGACACTGGCTTAGCGTTACATTTCAACCAAGACGGCCCCCTCCCAGCCTCCCCCATGAAGGGGAGGTGAAGAGTCGAGGCTGGACTTCGAACGTGCCAGACCACGCGGACCGGCACCTCCCCCTTCATGGGGGAGGCTGGGGAGGGGCCGTCTCGTCCGCCAGGTGTGAGACATCGTGTGGGCATACCCCCACCACCCCCCGCAGACCCCGAGAATCAGCTACGGAGACCTCATGCAGGTCGGCATTGACATGGGCGCGGCGCAGGGCGGGGCGAGCGGGCTGCTCGACCTCGAGGAACTGCTCGCGACGCGCCTCCTGGTGCAGGGCAATTCCGGCTCCGGCAAGTCGCACCTCTTGCGCCGGCTGCTCGAGCAGAGCGCCCCCTGGGTGCAGCAATGCGTCGTCGATCCCGAGGGCGATTTCGTCACCCTGGCCGACAAGTACGGCCACCTCGTCGTCGACGCAGATCGCAGCGAGGCCGAGCTCACCCGCATCGCCGGCCGCATCCGCCAGCACCGCGTCTCGGTGCGTGCTCAACCTCGAGGGCCTGGACGTCGAGCAGCAGATGCGCGCCGCCGCCGCCTTCCTCGGCGGCATGTTCGATGCCGATCGCGACTACTGGTATCCGGTGCTGGTGGTGGTCGACGAGGCGCAGCTCTTCGCGCCCGCCGGCGGCCGGCGAAGTCTCCGACGAAGCGCGAAAGCTCTCGCTCGGCGCGATGACCAACCTGATGTGCCGCGGCCGCAAGCGCGGCCTCGCCGGCGTCATCGCCACGCAGCGGCTGGCGAAGCTCGCCAAGAACGTCGCCGCCGAAGCCTCGAACTTCCTGATGGGCCGCACCTTCCTCGATATCGACATGGCGCGCGCCGCCGACCTGCTCGGCATGGACCGCCGCCAGGCCGAGATGTTCCGCGACCTCGCCGCGCGGCCATTTCGTCGCGCTCGGCCCCGCCCTCTCCCGCCGGCCGCTGCCGCTGGTGATCGGCGCCGGTCGAGACCTCGGCGCGCTCCACCAGCCCCAAGCTGCTGCCGCTGCCGGAAACGGCCGAGGACACCAAGGACCTGATCTTCGCCCGCGACCCCGAGGAGGAGCGCCTGCCGCGCCGCCCGGCCGCCCCGCGCCCCGTTCCCGTCGCGACCGCCGACCTCCTCGCCCAGCTCTCCCGCCCGCGGCCCGCCCCGGCGCAGCCCGCCGAGCCCGAGATCAGCGACGAGGAACGCGACGCGGCGATCGAAGCGGTGCTGCGCGAGATGCTGGAGGACCCCGACACCGCGTTCCGCTCGGTCGCGGTGCTGTACCAGGATTTCCTCGTCCGCTGCCGCATCCGGCGCGTCCGCGGCGAGGCGCTGGCGCTGCCGGCGTTCCGCAGGAAGCTGGCCGTGGTGCGCGCCGGCGTCGATGCCGACGCGGCGGACTCGGATGCCTGGCAGCAGGCCCTCGCGCTGTCGCAGACCCTCGCCGACGACGTGCAGGGCGTGTTCCTGATCCTCGCCCAGGCGAGCCTCGCCGGCGCCCCCTGCCCCTCGGACGCCACTCTCGCCCGCGCCTACGGCACCCACTCCACCGGCCGCGCCCGGCGCCTGCTCACCTATTTCGAGGAACGCGGCCTCATCGTCCTCCACAACGACCACCGCGGCCGCCGCATCGCCTCCTTCCCCGACCTCGGCACCGAAACGGCCCCGGGTGATCCGGCAGCGCCGGATGAGGCTGTTCGCCGAACGGCGGCGGAGTAGGCGGGACGGCTAGGCCGCGCCTGCTGGATGGCTCCCCGGTCGCTCACGCCCGGGGATGACGGCGTTTGTTGAGCATTTGTCGTCCCCCACCCACCGTCTCCCCGGGCTTGACCCGGGGACCCATCTCGCCTCCAGCGTGGACCGCCAGCTAGGCCCCTGCTACCGCAAAGGTGACAACGGGATCATATCTCGCAGTTTGCCCCCTTCCCTTCTCCCCTTGAGGGAGAAGGTGGCCGAAGGCCGGAGGGGCCAAGGGCGAGATCCTCGTCCCCCCTCACTGAATTTTCGGCAAGCACCCCGGCCCACGTCCCCCCGACGTGCAGCCGCGCCGCCGCCAGGGCCGCGTCCACCGCTGCCGGGTAACCCACGTCCCAGCCCTCTAGCTCAGCTGAGATTGTCGAGGCAATCACCGGGTGCAATCTCAGCACCCCGCCGATGAATCGTGTCGGCTTCGCTTCGGTCCGCGCCACCAGCGCCTTCGCCAGACGTGCGAGCTCGTGCCCCGCCTGAGCCAGAGATCGCCAGCGCCATCCGATCGCCGCGCACCGCCGCCTTCGCCACGCCCGTGGCCAGCGTGCCGATCCGCCCGCGATCGCCCGCATAGACGAACTGCCGCACGTCCGTCCAATCATCGCCGCCGATGATGGCGAACAGCTCGTCGGCCAGCGCCTGCACTTCGGCGAAGCTGCCGCTGCGGTCGAGGCAGCGGAAGGTCTCGTCCAGCGCCCTGAGCGCGATCCAGCTCCCCGAGCCGCCGTCGTCGATCAGGATGCCGCGCCCGCCGACCCGCACATATCCCGCCTCGCGGCTGAGGTGCAGGCCGATCGAGCCGGTCCCGGCGGAGACGAGGTGGCCTTCGCCCGGCGCGAACACCGCGGCATAGGCGAGCGTGATGTCGTCGACCACGGTCAGCCGCTCGGGCCCGATCGCGAAGGCCGAGGTGAGGATGCGCTTCACGTCGTCCGCGACGACGCTGCCGAAGCCGGTGATCCCCGCCGTCACCGCCGCGAGGGTCGGCGCGGTCGCGCGAACCTCCGCCGCGATCGCCGCCATGGCGGCCGACAGCTTGTCGCGCTCCACCGGATTGAACACGTGGCCGGTCGCCCCGGCAGCGGCGCCGCTCGCCACCTGGTTGCCCGCCGCATCGCAGAGGGCCCAGCGGCACGCCGTGCCGCCCACGTCTATCCCGAGGTAATGGCTGCTCAAGCCGGCACGCCTTCGGCGACGAAGCGCCGCGTGATCTCGCGCGGATTGGTGATCATCGTGCCGACGACGATGGCGTAGGCCCCGGCCTCGAAGCCACGGCGCACGTCCGCCGGCGTGTTGAAGCGCCCTTCCCCGATCACCGGCACGGCAACGCGGGCGGCAAGCGCCTCGATCAGCCTGAGGTCGGGCTCCTTCGGCCGCGGCTCGGTTTCCGCCGTGTAGCCCGAGAGCGTCGTCGCCACGTAGGTGGCGCCCCAGTCCGCCGCGGCGATCCCCTCCTCGAGGGTGGAGATGTCGGCGAACACCTCGACGCCCAGCTCGTCGCGGATGCGCCGGACCAGGGTCTGCGGGCTCTCGCCGCCCTCGCGCGGCCGCAGCGTGCAGTCGAGCGCCACGATCTCGGCCCCCGCCTCCGCGATCGCCGCCGCCGCGGCGAAGTTCGGCGTGATGTAGACCGGGTAGTCGCCGAACACCTTGTTGATGCCGATCACCGGCAGCCCCGCCGCCTTCACGGCGCGGACGTCGTCGGGCCCGTTGGCCCGCAGCGCCCCGGCCCCGCCGTCGCGCGCCGCGAGCGCCATGGCGCCCATGTAGACCGGACCGTGCAGCGGATTGTCGGCCCGCGCCTGGCAGGAGACGATCAGGCGGTTGCGTGGCAGCGCGAGGCTCATTTCACCGCTCCGGAGGTCATGCCGTTGATGAACTGCTGCGACAGCACGATGTAGACGACGACGATCGGCAGCACCGAGAGCGTCAGCCCCGAGAACAGCACGCCCCAGTCGGTGTTGAACTCGCCCATGAAGCTGGTCAGCCCCTGCGGCAGCGTCTTCAGCCCGTCGGACTGGATGAAGATCAGCGGGAAGAAGAAGTCGTTCCAGATCGGCACGGCATTCTGGATCGCCGGCGATCACCAGCGCCGGCCGCACCAGCGGCAGCATGATCTTCCACATGATCAGCGCCTCGTTGGCGCCGTCCATCCGGGCCGCGTCCTCGAGCTCGCTCGGCAGCGTGCGGATGAAGCCGGTCATGATGAACACCGTCGACGGCAGGCCCGTCGCGACATAGACGACGATCAGCGAGGCATGGCTGTTGAGGAAGCCGAGGTCGCGCATCAGGATGAACAGCGGGATGATCGCGAGCTTCAGCGGCAGCGTCAGCCCGGCGACGAAGAACATCAGGATCATGCCCGAGCCGGTGAAGCGGTAGCGCGCGATGGCGTAGGCGGCCATCGTGCCCAGCGTCAGGATGATCGCCATCGCCGTGCCGGTGACGAACAGCGAGTTGCCGAGGTAGCGCAGGAAGTTCGTCTGGGTCCAGATCTTGCCCAGGTTGGTGAGGTTGCTGAAATCCGGAATCGAGAACGGCGACTGGAAGATCTGCACGTTCGTCTTGAACGCCGAGAACACCATGATGACGATCGGCAGCAGCATCACCAGCGTGTTGCCGATCAGGACGATCTGGATCAGGGCGGCGAGGCCCAGCTCGCCGGCGCGGCCCGAGCCCTTGCGATTGATGGCACTCACAGCTCGATCTCCCGGCGGCGCAGTCGCGAAAGTCAGGGCGCCCGCGATCACGGCGATGAACAGGAAGATCAGCACGGCCAGCGCGCTGCCGGCGCCGAAATCGGGCGGCGCGCCGGACTGGTTGCCGAAGGCGGTGCGGTAGAAATAGAGCCCCAGCACGTCGGTCGAGCCGTGCGGCGAGCCCTCGAGGCCCACCATGATGTAGGGCAGCTCGAACCAGTTGAAGGCGCCGACGAACAGCAGCGTGAAGACCACCGTCGCGCTCGGCGCCACCAGCGGCCAGACGATCTTGGTGATCTTGATCCACTCGCTCTGCGTTTCCATCCGCACCGCATCGAGGATCTCGCCCGGGATGCGCTGCATGCCGGCGAGGAAGACGAGGGTGGGGAAGCCGACCATGTGCCAGGCGTTGGCGAAGATGATGGCACCAGAGCGCCGTGGTGTCCTGCCCCAGCCAGGGCTGCGCCAGGAAGCCCAGCCCAATGGCCTTCAGCCCGGCGTTCACCGGCCCGAACAGCGGGTGGAAGAACAGCCGCCAGAGGAAGCCGACGACGATGGTCGAGAGGACCACCGGCAGGAACACCGCGACGCGATGGAAGCGGTGGCCGGGCAGTTCCTTCCACAGGAAATAGGCAAGGATGAAGCCGACGCCGTTCTGCAGCACCATCAGCGCGAAGAACACGACCACGTTGTTGCGGAAGGCGTTGATGGTGCGGGTGGCGAACGGCTCGACGAACAGCACCCGGTGGAAGTTGTCGAACCAGACGAAGTCGCCGCGCGCCAGCCCGTTCCACTGGAAGAACGCGTAGGCGAAGGCCGAGGCGATCGGATAGACGATGAACAGGCACACGAAGGCCAGCGGCGGCACGATCAGTGCGGCGATCCAGAGCCGGCGGCCCGTGAGTGCGCGTGAAAACATGGACCAATCCGGTCAGACGGGGAGTGGGTGCGGCCCGGGCGCGAGGCCCGGACCGCGTCGAGGCTTGTTACTTCTGGAACGGCTCGTACCAGGCCGCCACACCCTCGGTGATGACCTTGCCGATACCTTCCGGCGTCTGCTGGCCGGCCGACATCTTCTGGATCTCGGCCTGCAGCAGCGCCGAGCCCGACGGCTCCGCATAGCGGAAGTGCACGAACATGATGTAGGGGATCGCGGTCTTGTTGAGATCGGCGACTTCCTGCAGCAGCTCGCTCTCGAACGTCACGCCCGGGATCGGCGAGATGTTCTTGAGGCCGTTGGCGAACGCCTGGCCGAACTCGAGGCTCGCGAGGTAGTTGGCGAACTTGAGCGCCGCTTCGGGGTGCTTGCTGGTGGCGTTCACGGCATAGCCGCCATCGTAGTAGATGCTGCCGAGCTTCTCGTCCTCGGCCTTGGGGCCGGGAGCCGCGAAGATGCCCATCTTCAGGTCGGGGTTCTGGTTGCCGAACGAGGCGAGCTCGAACGAGCCACCGGCGAACATGCCGGCGAGGCCCGAGATGAACAGCTGCTGGGCCGACGGGTAGTCGAGCCCGACGAAGCCCTCGGGGAAGTACTTGGTCGAGATCTCGTTGTACCGGGTGAGCGCCTCGACATAGCGCGGATCGGTGAAGTCCGCCTTGCCGGCGACGAGGTCGTCATAGAAGCCACGGCCGTAGGTCGACGCCGCCAGGGCGTGGAAGGTGGATTCGTTCTGCCAGGCCGTCGCGGTGCCGTTGGCGAAGGGCATGACGCCCGCGGCCTTCAGCTTCTCGGCGGCAGCGAGCAGCTCGTCCCAGGTCTGCGGCTCGGTGATGCCGTTCGCGTCGAACAGGTCCTTGTTGTAGATCACCAGCATGGTCTGGCTGGCGAACGGGATGGCGTAGGTCTTGCCATCGGTGCGCGACGTCTCCGACGCCAGGGCGGTCTGCGGGAAGTCCGCGAGTGCCGGCACGTTGCTGGCGTCCAGCGGCAGCAGGTAGCCGCCGTTCGAGATCGTCTCCAGCCCGCCATAGGAGCGGACCATCATCACGTCGGGGCCGGTGCCGCCGGTGAGCGCGGTGGAGAGGGCCGAGAAGTAGCCGGTGCTCTCGTAGGCCGAGAACGTGACGGTGATGCCCGGGTTCGCCGCCTCGAAGGTCTTGATGTACTGTTCGTACTGCGCCTTGTCCTCAGCCCGCCACGTCCAGAAGTTCAGCTCCTGGGCCATGGCGCCCCAGGCGCCGAGCATTGCCGCGGCAGCGACCGCGGTACCGATAATGTGCTTCATTCTCATCCCTATGTTTGTCCCCGTCGGCCGTCAGGTCGGCAGACGCTGCTTTGTTGCGCTGCTGAAGAAGTGGGCCTTGTTGGGCAAGAGCCCGACGCGAACCGGCGCATCGATCGCGAACTCGCTGTCGGGGGCGCAACGCGCACTGACGAGCTGGCCGCTCGCCAGCCGCACGTAGGTGAACGCATTGTCCCCGAGATATTCGGTGTAGACGACCCGCGCGGCGAACCCCTCGCCGTCCTCGCCGGGCCGGAGCTCGATCGCGTCGGGCCGGAGCCCGACCAGGAAGCTCTTGTCGTCGGTAATCGGCATCCGCCCCGGCGCGACACTGCCGGCGCCCGCGATGCCGATCCGCTCGCCGTCGCGCTCGACCTCGAACAGCGCCATCTGCGGCGAGCCGATGAAGGTCGCGACGAACGTATTGGCCGGCGTCTCGTAGAGCTCGCGCGGCGTGCCGAACTGCTCGACCCGCCCCAGGTTCATCACCACGATCCGGTCCGCCAGCGTCATCGCCTCGACCTGGTCGTGGGTGACGTAGATGGTGGTGCCGCCGATGTCGCGGTGCAGCCGCGCGATCTCGAGCCGCACCTCGGAGCGGAGCGCCGCATCGAGGTTGGAGAGCGGCTCGTCGAGCAGCAGCAGGTCGGGCTTGCGCACCAGCGCCCGGCCGATGGCGACGCGCTGGCGCTGCCCGCCCGACAGTTCGCGCGGGCGGCGCTTGAGCAGCGCATCGAGGCGCAGCATCCGCGCCGCTTCCGCGATGCGGCGCTCGACCTCGGCATTGTCGAGGCCCATCAGCCGCGCGCCGAACGCCATGTTCTCGTAGACGTCCATGTGCGGATAGAGCGCATAGGACTGGAACACCATGGCGATGCCGCGCCGCGACGGCGCCACGTCGTTCATCACCCGGCCGCCCATCGCGAACTCGCCGTCGGACAGCGGGTCCAGCCCGGCGATCAGCCGCAGCAGGGTCGACTTGCCGCAGCCCGACGGCCCGACGAAGACGACCAGTTCCTTGTCCCGGATTTCGAGGTCGATGCCATGCAGCACGTCGACGGTCTTGAAGCGCTTCTTGATGCCGCGCAGTGATAGGTCAACCAAGAGGCTCTCCGGAGCATGCTACGTGATGGGGGGCAATGGCGGCCGTGCTTCGCCACCCGTCGGCCAGAGCGGCGCAACGCCAGGTTCTCGACTAAGTCCGGTCACTGCCCTTCGCCCCCGCGGCGGTGCTCGGTCAGCCGGCACGCGCGTCCTGGAATACTAAATTCCTCATTTCCTCCATGTCAAGAATATGAAATTCCGACAAGGGGAGTTCGTGTGGCCTCGATTATTCCTTCAACACGTTCACCGCGGCCTCGCTGCGCTGGATGTAGTCGGCAGCGTCGGCCTGGCGCCTGAGCAGCAGGATGAACAGCATGTCGGTGAGCATGAACTGCGCGTCCCGCGAGGTGATCGCCGAGGAGCGCACCCGCTCCTCGTCGGCGATGGTGTAGAGCGGGATGTCGGCCAGCGCCATCAGCGGGTTCGGCTGCAGGTCGGTGATCGACACCACCTTCGCCCCCCGCTTCTTCGCCAGCTCGGCGATGCGCAGGATCTCCAGGCTGGCGCCCGTATAGGAGAGGGCGATCAGCAGGTCCTGTCCGTTCAGCGTCGAGGCATGCGAGATCTGGATATGGCTGTCATTGTCGAGCAGCACCGTGCGCCCGATCTTCTGCAGCTTGTAGCAGAAGTCGCGCGCCACCAGCGACGAGGCCCCCACCCCGGCGAGCTGGATGCGCCGGGCACCGACCAGCGCCGTCAGCACCTCGTCGATCGTCGATTCGGCATTCGCCGCCATGGTCTCGCGCATCGACAGCAGCTTGCTGCCGATCATCTTCTGCAGGATCGTCATGTAGCCGTCGTTGGCACCGATGGTGCCGTGGATCACCCCGGCCGGCAGCTGCCACTCCTGGGCCTTGGCCTTGTTCACCGCCAGCTTGAGCTGCTGATACCCCTCATAGCCCTGCTTCTGGCTGAACTTCACCACGCTCGACTGGCTGCGGCCGATCTGCTCGGCCAGCGCTGCCGACGACAGCCCCAGCATGCGCTCCGGATCGTCGAGGATGAACTGCGCGATCTGGCGGTCCGCGTCGGTCATGGCGTCGAGCTTGGCGGCGAGCAGTTTCAGGACGGACATGCGTTTTCCCCCGAGCTCGGCAAGCGGGCCGGCAGGCGCATTCTGGGAAGCCGCCCGCCCCTCGTCAAACGAAGCAGCACATGGAATAAAATATTCCACCATTCATTGACAGCCGGAATATCCACTCCTACGACTTCGGCCCGGTACTGCGGAAGGATGCGATGATGAATGACGGCCTGATCGCCGAGCTCGGCCAGCTGGTTTCCGAGGCCCGCAATCCTCGCACCACCGGCATCGACCTGATGTCGACGGCGGAGATCGTCTCGACCATCAACCGCGAGGACCATGAGGTCGCGGCCGCCGTCGAGCGCGTGCTGCCGCAGGTCGCCACCGCGGTCGACAGCATCGTCGAGGCCTTCCGTCAGGGCGGCCGGCTGATCTACCTGGGCGCCGGCACCAGCGGCCGGCTGGGCGTGCTCGACGCCTCCGAGTGCCCGCCGACCTTCGGCGTCCCGCCCGAGATGGTGGTCGGTCTGATCGCCGGCGGCGACCGGGCGCTCCGCCATCCGATCGAGGGCGCGGAGGACGACCCGGTCGAGGGCAAGAAGGCGCTCGAGGCGGTGCAACTGGCATCCGCGCGACGTCGTCGTCGGCATCGCGGTCAGCGGCCGCACGCCCTACGTCATCGGCGCGCTGGAATACGCCAAGAGCGTCGGCGCGACGACCGTCGCCCTGTCGTGCAACCCGCACTCGACCATCGCCGCCCTCGCCGACATCGCCATCTCGCCCGTCGTCGGACCCGAGGTGATCACCGGCTCGACCCGCCTCAAGTCCGGCACGGCGCAGAAGCTGGTGCTGAACATGCTCTCCACCGCCAGCATGATCCGCATCGGCAAGACCTACGAGAACCTGATGGTGGACGTCTCGGTCAGCAACGCCAAGCTGGCGGCGCGGGCGGTGCGCATCATCGCCGAGGCCGTAGGCTGCTCGAACGATCAGGCCGCCGAGTTCCTCGCAGCCGGCGGCAACGACGTGAAGCTGGCGATCCTGATCGGCCTCACCGGCATGTCGCGTGACGAGGCGTCCGCGGCCCTCGACCGGCAAGACGGCTTCCTGCGCCGCAGCCTGATCGACGCCGAAGGCACAGCAATAGCGACTACCCTGAGGGGGGCGACGATGACCGACAGCACATTGGACGGCGACGAAAACCTCGCGCGCCGTTTCGCCAGGGCCTTCGCGCCGCTTGACCAGGGGGTGACCGCCAACCGCATCCCCGGCGGCGTCCTCGGCATCATCGACCTCGAGCATGGCCGCATGGCGCGCGCCACCGGCTCCGCCTGGGTGGTGCCGGAACGGCGGCCGATGCAGCTCGACACCTGGTTCGACCTCGCCTCGCTGACGAAGGTGCTGTTCACCACCCCGCGCATCCTCGCCCATCACCTGGCCGGCCGCCTCGATCTCGACGCGCCGCTCACCTCCCTCCTTCCCGATCTCCGGCAGTCCCTGCCCGAGTCCTGGGAGCGCAAGGTGACCTTCCGGCAGTGCCTCGGCCACCAGACCCCGTTCCCGCACGACGTCGCCATCTTCACCTATGGCGAGAACCCCAACCTGCTGCGCAACTTCGTGCTGCAGCACCGCTGGGAGCCGGTTCCGTCGGTCTATACCTGCGTGAACTTCATCCTGATGGGCATCGCGCTCGAGCGCCTGGAGGGTAAGAAGATCCGCGACATGGACCCCGGTCCCGGCTTCGCCTTCTCCGCCCCGCCCGAGCTATCGGCGGCGACCGAGTTCTGTACCTGGCGCAACCGCATCGTCGCGGGCGAAGTGCATGACGAGAACTGCGCCGCCCTCCAGGGCGCCGGCAATGCTGGCCTCTTCGGCACCATGCAGGCGGTGCTCGATGCCGCCGAGGCGCTGCTGCGCGGCAACGACAACGGCGACCCGATGGTCAAGCTGCAGCGCACGCCCGCTCTCCGCCACGCGAACGCTCGGCTGGGAGCGCCCCTATATCGGCTGGAACGGCGGCGACCTGGCAAACGCCTCCACCATCGGCCACACCGGCTTCACCGGCACCGGCCTCTGGCTCGATTTCGACAACCGCCGCGCCTGGGCCCTGCTCACCAACCGCGTCCACCCCAGCCGCTACTCCGACAGCGGCATCCTGCAACTCCGCCGCGCCGTCGGCGACGCGGTGGTTGGCGGGGAATAGCGCAGTCCGGCGCTTGCGGCCTCCGGCGCCTGTTGCCGCCCCCTCCACCACCCTTCGGGTGGTCCCCCTCCCCCGCTTCGCAGGGGAGGATCACCGGCGGCGCCACCTCAAATCCTCCCCCGTTCACGGGGGAGGGGGACCAGCGAAGCTGGTGGAGGGGGCGGCCCGAGGCTCGATCTCTCCACCCCTCCTCCTTAAGCGGGGCGACTTACGCCAGTTCGTCCTCGCTCGGCGCCGAGGCCATGCCCAGCGCTGTCAGATACAGCTCGAGCAGCGCTTCCTGCTCCAGGCGCTCGTTGTGGTCCTGCTTGCGGATCGAGATGATCTTGCGCAGCACCTTGGTGTCGAACCCGTTGCCCTTGGCCTCGGCGTAGACTTCCTTGATGTCGCCGGAGATGGCGGCCTTTTCTTCCTCGAGCCGCTCGATGCGCTCGATGAAGGCTTTGATCTGGTCCTGCGCGACGCTGTCGGAGGAGACGGTGGCCATGGAATTAACCTCATTCAGTAGGAGCCCTCTTCAACCCAATCGAAGCCGCCGGTTCAAGTGCCTAGGCCCTCAATTCACATCGAGCAAAAGCTTGACCGGCCATTTCGGAGAAAAGCCCGAATAGCGGTTGACAGTGCGCGGGGCACTTTGCACAACACCACGCGCTGCAAACGATTGCACCGCATCCCCGGATAGGTCCATGCGCTACGTCCTGGCTATTGCTGGTTTGCTCGCCGCCGCCTGTGTCGCTCTCGTGGTATGGATGGCCCTGCCCCGCTCGCCCGCAAGCCTCATCCGAAGCGGCGAAGCGCAGGCCCAGCAGCAGGCCGCGCCGCAGGGCGAGGTCGCCGCGGCGAACTCCGAGCAGGGCGAATTCCGCGTCTGCAACGAAACCCCCAACAAGGTCTCTATCGCCTTCGGCTATCGCGCCGAGAAGGGCTGGCAGTCCGAGGGCTGGTGGGTGGCCGATCCGGAAGCCTGCGTCACCGTCTACCAGGGCGCCCTCGATACGCGCCGCTACTATTACGTCTACGCGGCGGACGACATCAGCGGCGGAGCCTGGGACGGCACGGTTTACATGTGCACCCGCGACGAGACCTTCACCATCTTCGGAGTTGAGGATTGCCTCGCCCGCGGATACGAGCGAACCGGCTTCTTCGAGGTCGATACGCAGAACAAGAGCAACTGGACGCTGCAGCTGACCGAGGGCGACAGGGTCGGCGGCGAGGATGCCGCACCATCCGATCAGGTCGTTCCGCTCGAAGGCGACCTGCCGGGCGAGGACGGCGCGGCCGCCCCCACTGACGACACCCCCACTGACGAAGGTACGGATCCCGAATGAGACGATTGAGACGCGTGAAGATCGTGGCGACCCTCGGCCCCGCGTCCAACGACGAGGCCATGATCGAGAAGCTGGCGCGGTCCGGCGCGGACGTGTTCCGCATCAACATGAGCCACGCCAGCCACGAACTGCTGCGTCAGACGGTCTCGCGCATCCGGTCGGTGGAGGAGCGCCTGCGCCATCCGCTCGGCGTGCTGGTCGACCTGCAGGGCCCGAAACTCCGCGTCGGCAAGCTTCGCCGACGGCGCCGTGCAGCTGGCGGCCGGGCAGAAGTTCGTGCTCGACAGTTCCGACAAGCCGGGCACGGCCGAGCGCGTCCAGCTGCCGCATCCCGAAATCATCGAGTCCGTCTCCGTCGGCGATCGGCTGCTGCTCGATGACGGCAAGCTGCAGCTCAAGGCCACGCGCGTCGGCGGCGGCGTGATCGAGACCGAGGTGATCTACGGCGGCAAGCTCAGCGACAGGAAGGGCGTCAGCCTGCCCGATACGCTGCTGCCGGTCGGCGCGCTGACCGAGAAGGACCATGCCGACCTCTTGCAGGGGCTCGAGAACGAGGCCGACTGGATCGCGCTGAGCTTCGTGCAGCGCCCCGAGGACATCATCGATGTCAGGAAGATCGTCCAGGGTCGCGCCGGCGTTATGGCGAAGATCGAGAAGCCCCAGGCGGTCGAGCGGCTCGAGGAGATCATCAAGCTCTGCGACGCCTTCATGATCGCCCGCGGCGACCTCGGCGTCGAGATGCCGATCGAGACGGTGCCGGGCCTGCAGAAGCGCATGATCCGCATCGCCCGCCGCTACGGCAAGCCGGTGGTGGTCGCCACCCAGATGCTGGAATCGATGATCACCTCGCCGGTGCCGACCCGCGCCGAGGTCTCGGACGTGTCGATCGCCGTGTTCGAGGGCGCCGATGCGGTGATGCTCTCGGCCGAAAGCGCCTCGGGCATGTACCCGGTCGAGTCCGTCACCATGATGAACAAGGTGGCGGTGGCGGTCGAGAACGACGTCAACTATCGCGGCATCATCCGCGCCCAGGCCGCCGAGCCCGAGGCGACGGCCGCCGACGCCATCTCCGCCGCGACCCGGCAGGTGGCCGAGACCCTCGACCTCGCCTCGATCGTCACCTACACCTCGTCCGGTTCGACCGCCATCCGCGCCGCGCGCGAGCGGCCTTCCAAGCCCATCCTCGCGCTCTCGCCGAACCTCCGGACGGCCCGGCGGCTCTCCGTCGTCTGGGGCGTGCAATGCGTCGAGACGCCGGATGCGGTGAACCTCGAGGACATGGTCGATCGCGCCTGCGTCATCGCCTACCAGGAGGGCCTCGCCCGCCCCGGCGACCGCATCGCCATCACCGCCGGCATTCCCCTCGGCACCCCCGGCGCCACCAACATGCTCCGCATCGCCTTCGTGCGGCAGGACGGAGCGGGGTCGTCCTGACCAGACGCCAGTGAACGGACCTCGTCCTTCGACAAGCTCAGGATGAGCCCCATCCAGATCTTTCCTCGCCTCGGGATGAGGTCCCTACCCAAAATCTCTCCGCGCCTCATGCTGAGCCTGTCGAAGCACGAGGCGCCCACACCGGAGCCACCATGTCCAAGCTCGAAGCCGCCCTCGCCCATGCCGATGCGCATCTCGATGACAGCGTCGAGCGGCTGAGGCAGCTCGTCGCCATCAAGTCGATCTCGACCGATGCCGCCTATGCCGCCGACGTGCGGCAGGCGGCGGACTGGCTGGCGACAGAACTCACGGCCCTCGGCTTCGACGCCTCGGTGCGCCCGACGCCCGGCCATCCCGTGGTGGTCGGCCACGACTCGACGACCGAGGGCCCGCACGTGCTGTTCTACGGCCACTACGACGTGCAGCCGGTCGATCCGCTGAACCTTTGGCACACCGACCCTTTCACCGCGACGCTGAAGCAGGCCCCTGACGGCGAGACGCAGATCGTCGGCCGCGGCACCTCCGACGACAAGGGCCAGCTCCTCACCTTCGTCGAGGCCTGCCGCGCCTGGAAGGCGGTGCACGGCGCCCTGCCGCTCAAGGCGAGCGTGCTGTTCGAGGGCGAGGAGGAAACCGGCGGCAAGAGCCTCCCCGGCTTCCTCGAGAGCGCCAAGTCCGAGCTCGGCGGCGCCGACATCGCGCTCGTCTGCGACACTGACCTCTGGAACAAGGATACGCCGGCAATCGTCACCATGCTGCGCGGGCTCGTCGGCGAGGAGATCGAGATCACCTGCGCCAGCCACGACCTGCATTCCGGCATGTACGGCAACGCCGCGCGCAATCCGATCCAGGTCCTGGCCGATATCATCGCCTCGCTGCGCAACCCGGACGGCAGCGTCGCCATCGAAGGGTTCTACGACGACGTCGCCGAGCTGCCCGACGACATCGCCGCGCTCTGGAAGCGCCTGCCCTACGACGAGAAGGCGTTCCTCGCCGGCGCCGGGCTGACCACCCCGGCCGGCGAACAGGGCCGCTCGGTGCTCGAGCAGACCCGCTCGCGCCCGACCTGCGAGATCAACGGCATCACCGGCGGCTATACCGGCGAGGGCTTCAAGACCGTGATCCCCGCCAAGGCGAGCGCCAAGATCTCGTTCCGCCTCGTCTCCGGCATGGACCCGGTGAAGATCCGCGCCGCCTTCCGCGCGCATGTGCAGGCGCGGCTCCCCGCCGACGCCACCGTCACCTTCAGGGAGCACGGCGGCAGCCCCGCCATCTCCGTGCCGACCGACGGCCCGTTCCTGAGCAAGGCCGCCCGAGCGCTCAGCGATGAATGGGGCAACGAAGCCGCCCTCATCGGCTCCGGCGGCTCCATCCCGGTCGCCGGCGACTTCAAGCGCATCCTCGGCCTCGACACCCTGCTGATCGGCTTCGCCCGCGACGACGACCGCATCCACTCGCCGAACGAGAAATACGACCTCTCGAGCTTCCACAAGGGCATCCGCTCCTGGCTGCGCATCATCGCCGCCTTCGCGGCATAGGCAGCAGACAGCCCCCTCCCAACCTCCCCCATGAAGGGGGAGGCGCCCGCCGGCGCTTCTGGCACAATCGAGCCCCAGCCTCGACTCTTCACCTCCCCCTTCATGGGGGACTTCGAGCCGTCCCGCAGGGCAAATCGCTCCAGTGGAGCGATTTGAGGTGAGAAGGCCATGAGAGCTATGCTCGAATGGCGAGGGAGGGGGCCGTCTCAGGAAGCCAGGAAGCGGACTTCCCCTCACCCGACACCCCATCCCCCAAAAGCAAAAGGCCCGCTTTCGCGGGCCCTTCAAAACTCGTATCGCAAACGGCTCAGCCCTGGCGGGCCTTGTAGCGCTTGTCGACCTTGTTGATGATGTACACGCGGCCGCGGCGGCGCACGAGCTTGTTGGCACGATGGCGACCCATCAGAGCCTTGAGCGAATTGGTGACTTTCATTCCAAACCTCGGACCAAACAAAAAAGGCGCGCCGCGCCCTCTGGATTGCCGCTGTGCATAAGGGCAAACCGCTCCCCTGTCAACGCTCGCCACCCCCCTTCCGACCGGCATTTTCGGCCGTTCCGGTCGTCATCGCCCGACTTGTCCGGGCGGACCCTTTTGGGCTCACCGAGCACACCTCTCCACCGTGCCAGAACCTGTCGGTCCCCGGGTCAAGCCCGTCCCCGGGTCAAGCCCGCCCCAGGTCAAGCCCGGGGATGACGGCGGGTGTGGTAGGTGAAGTGCTCAACAAACTCCGTCATCCCGGACCCGGGGACCCACGCAAGAGGCGCCTCCATTCAAACAAGCGGTGAACGCTCCGAGGGACGCGCCTCCGCCCTGCGGCGCCCCTACACCGCCGCCTGCGTCGCCTCCGCCCGCCCCGCCTCGATCTCCTCCCAGCGATGGCAGGCGACCAGCCGTCCGCCCTCGATCGTCTCGAGCGGCGGCCGCTGCTCGGCGCATAGCGGGCATGCGCATAGCGGCAGCGCGTGCGGAAGGTGCAGCCCGACGGCTGGTTGATCGGCGAGGGCACCTCGCCCACCAGCCCCTCGATCGAGCGCTGCCGCGCCAGCCGCGGATCGGGGATCGGCACCGCCGTCAGCAGCGCCCGCGTATAGGGGTGCTTGGCGTCCTCGTAGATCTCGTCGCCGCCGGCGAGCTCGACCACCCGGCCGAGATACAGCACCAGGATGCGGTCCGAGACGTGCCGCACCACGCTCAGATTGTGCGAGATGAAGATCAGCGTCAGCCCGAACTGCTCCTTGAGATCGGAGAGCAGGTTCAGGATCTGCGCCTGGATCGAGACGTCGAGCGCCGAGACCGGCTCGTCGCAGACGATCAGCTTGGGCTCGCTGATCAGCGCCCGCGCGATGCCGATGCGCTGCGCCTGCCCGCCCGAGAACTCGTGCGGATAGCGGTTGATCATCTCGGGCAGGAGCCCCACCGCCTCCATGGTCTTGATCACCCGCTCGCGCCGGCCGCGCGGCGTCGACCTCCGGCATCAGCGTGCGGAGCGGGTCGGCGATGATCTCGCCCACCGTCATGCGCGGGTTGAGCGAAGCCAAGCGGGTCCTGGAAGATGATCTGCAGGTCGCGCCGCTTCTTCCGCATCTCCTCGGCCGGCAGCTGGGTGATGTCCTGGCCGAGCCAGAGCACCTTGCCCTCATCGGTCGGCAACAGCTGCAGGATGCAGCGGCCGAGCGTCGATTTGCCGCAGCCGCTCTCGCCCACGATGCCGAGCGTCTCGCCCCGCTTCACGGTGAAGCTGATGTCCTGCAGCGCCTTGAGCTCGAGCGGCCGGCCGAACAGCCCGCCGGAGATGGAAAAGCTCTTCGAGAGGTTCTCGATTTTCAGGAGGTCCTCGGTGCGATCGAGCATCATGCGACCTCCCCGTAGTTGAGCGGACCCTGGTACCAGCACGCCTTTGCCTGCCCGGCCTCGGCCGGCATCAGCGGCGGGCGCTCCTCGAAGCAGCGCTCGAAGCGGAAGGCGCAGCGCGGATGGAAGGCGCAGCCGCGCGGCAGGTTCTCGAGGCTGGGCGGCAGGCCCTGGATCGGGTCGAGCCGCTCGGCCCGCTTGCGCCACATGCGGCGTCGAGTGCAGCAGCCCCAGCGTATAGGGATGCCGCGGCTCGTAGAACAGCGTGTCGACCGGGCCCTTCTCGACGCAGCGCCCGCCATACATCACCATCATCCGGTCGGCGATGCCGGCGACCACGCCGAGATCGTGGGTGATCAGCACCAGCGCCGTGCCGAAATCGTTGGTCAGCGACTTGAACAGGTCGAGCATCTGCGCCTGCACCGTCACGTCGAGCGCCGTGGTCGGCTCGTCGGCGATCAGGATCTTCGGCCGGCAGAGCAGCGCCATGGCGATCATCACGCGCTGCCGCATGCCGCCGGAGAGTTCGTGCGGATAGGCATTGGCGCGCTTGGCCGGCTCGGGGATGCCGACCCGCTCGAGCATCTCGATCGCCGCCCGGTCGGCCTTGTCGCGATCGTAGCCCTGGTGGCGGACCAGCACCTCGGCGAGCTGGGTGCGGATCCTGAGGCTCGGGTTCAGCGAGGTCATCGGATCCTGGAAGATCATCGCGATGTCCTTGCCGCGATAGCGGTCGAGCTCGCGCCGGCGTCAGGCCGATCAGGTTGACATCGCCCAGCATGGCGCGGCCGGAGGCGCGCCCGTTCCGCGCCAGGAGCCCCATGATCGACAGGAACGCCTGGCTCTTGCCCGAGCCGCTTTCGCCCACCACCGCCAGGGTTTCCCCCTGCGCCAGGGTGAAGTCGAGGTCGGAGACCGCCTTCACCTCGGATTGGTGCAGCTCAAAGGTTACGTCGAGATCGTCGACGACGAGCACATCGGCCATCGTTCTATCGGTCCTTGGGGTCCAGTGCGTCACGCAGGCCGTCGCCGATATAGGAGAGGGCGACCAGCATGACGACGAGGAAGAATGCCGGGGTGTAGAGCATCCAGGGCATCGCCTCGGCGACCGGCGCGCCGAACGAGATCAGCGTGCCGAGCGAGGTCTGCGGTTCCTGCACGCCGAGCCCGAGATAGGAAAGGAAACTCTCCGTGATGATGATCTCGGGGATGGTCAGCGTGGCGTAGATCACCACCGGCCCGGTGAGGTTGGGCACGATGTGGCGGAAGATGATGGTGAACGGCCCGGCCCCGCCGGCCTTCGCCGCCTCGATGAACTCGCGCTGCTTGATGCGAGAGCGTCTGCCCGCGCACGATCCGCGCCATGGTCAGCCATTCGAGGCACCCGATGCCGACGAACAGCAGTACCGGCGAGCGGCCGAAGATCACCACCAGGATGATGACGAACAGGATGTAGGGCAGCGCGTACATGATGTCGACGAAGCGCATCATGACCGCGTCGACCCGGCCGCCGAAATAGCCGGCGACGGCGCCGTAGACGATGCCGATCACCACCGAGACGCCGGTCGCGACGGCGGCGACGAGCAGCGACATCTGCGTGCCCTGGAGCGTCCGCGCCAGCATGTCGCGACCGTTCTGGTCGGTGCCGAAATAGTGGCCCTTGGCCCAGTCCGGCGGCTTGCGGATCCCGGCCCAGTCGATCTTGTCGTAGGCCCAGGGCAGGAAATACGGGCCGAGATAGGCGACCAGCACCACCGCCACGAGCACGAAGATGGAGACCAGCGCCGCCTTGTTGCGGATGAGGCGCCGCATCGCGTCCTGGGTGAGCGAGCGGCCCTTCGGCGCGCTCTTGGCCAGCGCGTCGGCGTAGGCGGTGAGGGTGGCGTCCTTGCCGGTGATGCCAGCCATCAGCGGTACCTCACCTTGGGATCGAGCCAGGCATAGATGACGTCGACGATCAGGTTCAGCGCCAGGATGATGAAGACGTAGAGGATGGTGGTGCCGAGCACGAGGCCGTAGTCGCGGTTGAGCGCGGCGGTGATGAAGTACTTGCCGATGCCGGGCAGCGCGAACACCTGCTCGACCACCAGCGAGCCGGTGAGCAGGTACGAGAGCCCCGGCCCGAGATAGGAGACCACCGGGATGAGCGCCGGCTTGATCGCGTGCCGGGCGAGGATCAGCCGCGCGCCGAGGCCCTTGGACCGCGCCGTGCGGATGTAGTTGGTGCCCAGCACCTCGATCATCGAGCCGCGCATCAGCCGCGCCACGCGCGCCCCGTGCGGCATCGCGAGGATCGTCACCGGCATCACCAGGTTGATCCAGGCACCGGGCTTGTAGCCGCCGACCGGCAGCCAGTTGAGGTACACCCCGAACAGCAGCTGGGCGAGGTTCGGCCATCAGGAAATTGGGAATGACCAGCGGCAGCAGCACGACCAGCACCAGCAGGTAGTCGGGCCACTTGTTCTGGTTCACCGCCGCCAGCGCCCCCGCGATCATCCCTGCGACCGTCCCGAGCATGAAGGCGGTGAAGCCGAGCATCAGGGTGAAGGGCAGGCCGATGGCGATGAGCGAGGAGACGTTGAAGTCCTTCATCACCATCGAGGGGCCGAAGTCGCCGCGCAGCACGCCCCCCACATAGTTGAAGAACTGCATGATCAGCGGATCGTCGAGGTGATAGTAGGCGCGCAGGTTGCGCAGCTGGTCGGGCGGCAGCGCCCGTTCACCGTCGAACGGCCCCCCGGGTGCGAGCCTGAGGATGAAGAAGCACACCGTGATCGTCAAGAACACGATCGGGATGGCCGACAGCACGCGCCTGAGCGCATATCCGAGCATTCTGTGTGAGACCTTTCCCGCCTGGCAGCGGGTTCAACGCCGAGATGTCGGCGGCATTCAAGCAGCATGGCCGCGGAGCACAGGCTCCGCGGCCACCGAGAAAGTGCCGGATTACTCCGCCTTGCTCATCCAGCGCACGCGGTGGATGTCCTTGGCGTTGTCCTCGAAGCCCGTGATCTTGGGCGACACGACGTTCTTCGACACGTACCAGTAGATCGGGATGGCCGCGAAGGCGTCCATGGCGATCTGCTCGGCTTCGTGCAGGTAGCCGGCGCGCTTGACCAGGTCGAGCTCGGTCGAGGCCTGGGTCAGCAGTTCGTCGAACTTCGGATTCGAGAAGCGGCCGTAGTTGTTGCCCCAGTTGATGCTGCCGTCGGTGCCCTTGGTGCCGGTCTTCAGCAGGTCGAGCGTGTTGGAGGCATCGTCGTAGTCGAGCAGCCAACCGGCGCGGCCGACGTTGAAGTCACCGGCGCGCAGTGCGTCGTAGTGCACCGCGGTCTCGGCGTTGAACAGCTCGATCTCGACGCCGATCTGCTTCCACATGTCCGAGATGGCCACGGCGATGCGCTGGTGGTTCTCGTTGGTGTTGTAGCGCAGCTGCAGCTTCAGCGGCTTCTCCGGTGGAGTAGCCGGCTTCCGCCATCAGCTTCTTGGCTTCCTCGACGCGCTGGTCGTAGGGGACATCGGACCACTCGGGCAGGTACTGCGTGCCTTCGTAGTTGGTGGTGCCGGGCGGGACCCAGCCATAGGCCGGCAGTTCGCCGGTGCCGAGCACGTCCGGGCCGATCACGTCGCGCAGCACCGAGATCGACAGTGCCTTGCGGATGTTGACGTTGTCCAGCGGCGGCTTTTCCTGGTTCAACACGTAGTAGTAGATGCCCAGGAACGGGGCGACGTGCGCCTGGCCGGGATAGTTGTCCTGCAGGAACTGGTACTGGTCGGCCGGGAAGTCGGTGAGGATGTCGAGCTCGCCGGCGCGGTAGCGGTTGAGCGCCGCGCTGAGGTCCTCGGTGTTGTCCCAGCGGATCTCGTCGATCTTCAGCGCGTCCTTGTCGTAATAGGTGTCGGACTTGACCCCGCGCAGGTACGAGCCCGGAACCCACTCGACGATCTTGTAGGGGCCGTTGCCGACGATGTTGGCCGGCTGCGTCCACTGGTCACCGAACTTCTCGATCACGTCCTTGCGGATCGGGAAGGCGGTGTAGTGCATCAGCGCCGCGAGGAAATACGGCGTGGACGCCTCGAGGGTGATCTCGAGCGTCTTGTCGTCGATCGCCTTGACGCCGAGCTGGCTGAAATCGGTGATCTCGCCGGACGCGATCTTGGACGAATTCTTGATGGGATACTGCAGGTACGCGTATTCCGAGGCGGTCTTGGGGTCGAACAGGCGCTGGAACGCGTCGACGAAGTTCTGCGCCGTCACCGGCACGCCGTCGCTCCAGTTCGCATTGGCGCGCAGCTTGAAGGTATAGACGAGGCCATCGTCCGAGATGGTCCAGGACTCGGCCTGGCCGGGAACCGGGGCGGCCTGCGGGTCCTCGACGACGAGACCCTCGAGATACTCGCTGACGACGCGGTTCTCCCAGTCGCCGGACACCTTGTGCGGGTCGAGCGAGCCGGGCTCGCTGCCGTTGCCGAGGTTCAGCGTGACGCCCAGCGCAGTGCTCCCCATGAGCAGCGCCAGCGCCCCGGCGGTGGCTGCCGCCTTCAGGACCTGTGTTATTTTCATTCTCGTCCCATCTCCTTGAATGACATTCCCTCACAGGCGTGGCCCCTAGTATGCCATGCCCCAATTTTACTCGAACTGGTCGCAACCGTCCGATTGGGTACGGACCCTATGGCATGAAGTTTTCGCTGACAAGCGGGTCTTGACGTAAGCGTCAAGACGCGGGGAAGTACGGTAATCGCGGGGAATGACAAGTATCGCGGCGAGGCAACTGGCCGCTATTCTCAGGCCGCCCGCTCGACCAGCGCCGCGACGCCCATGCCGCCCGCGGTGCAGACCGAGATCAGCGCGCGCTGCTTGTCCTGTGCGTTCAACAGCTTCGCCGTCATCCCCAGGATCCGCGCCCCGGTGGCTGCGAACGGGTGCCCATAGGCAAGGCTCGAGCCCTTGACGTTGATCTTTTCCGCATCGATCTCGCCCAGCGGCACCTCGCGCCCGAGCACCTCGCGGTTGTAGGCGGGATCGCGCCAGGCCTTCAGCGTGCACAGCACCTGCGCCGCGAACGCCTCGTGGATCTCGAACAGGTCGATATCGGCGAAGCTCAGGTTCGAGCGCCGCAGCATCTCCGACACCGCGATGGTCGGCGCCATCAGCAGGCCCTCGCCGCCGGCGAAATCGTTGGCCGCGACCTGCCCCAGCGTCAGGTAGGCGATGACCGGCAGCCCCCGCGCCCTGGCCCAGTCCTCGCTCGCCAGCAGCACCGAGGCGGCGCCGTCGGTGAGCGGCGTCGAGTTGGCGGCGGTCAGCGTGCCCTTGCCCGAGCTCTTGTCGAAGGCCGGCTTCATCGTCGCCATCTTCTCGAGGCTGGTATCGGCGCGGACATTGTTGTCCTTCAGCACCCCGGCGAAGGGGACGACCAGGTCGTCGTGGAAGCCATCGTCATAGGCCTTGGCGGCATTCTGGTGGCTCTTCAGCGCCAGGAGGTCCTGCTCCTCGCGGGTGATGCCCCACTGCCGGGCCATCAGCTCGCAATGCTGGCCCATCGACAGCCCGGTCCGCGGCTCCTGCGTCGAGGGCGCCACCGGGGTCAGTTCGCCCGAGGTTGAACCCCTTGAACGCCTTGACCTTCTCGCCCGCCGCTCCGCGCCCGGTTGAGGGCGATCAGGCGGTGCTGGAACTTGTCGCCGAAGACGATCGGGCTGTCCGACACCGTGTCCGAGCCCGCCGCGATGCCGCTGTCGATCTCGCCGATGGCGATCTTGGCGCCGAGGCTCAGCGCGGCCTGCAGGCGAGGTGCCGCAGGCGATCTGCACGTTCGTGCCCGGCGTACGCGGCGAGAGCCCGGCATCGAGCGCCGCCTCGCGCGCCAGGTTGAAGTCGCGGCTGTGCGACAGCACCGCGCCGGCCATCACCTCGCCGATCGGCTCGCCCTTGAGGTTGAACTTCTCGACCAGGCCGCCGAGCGCCCCGCCAAGCATCGACGAGGTTCCCCTGCTCGGCATAGCCCGTATAGGCGCGGGTGAACGGAATGCGGGCACTGCCCACGATGGCGACCCTGCGCAGCTCGGCCATCAGGCCCTCCCGTCCTTGCGGGCCTGCATCGGCCCCCCGAGGAACGGCGCGAAGCCCGTTCCGTAGATCACCCCGATATCGGCGAGGTCCGCCGAGGCGACGACGCCCTCCTCGACCGCCACCACCGTCGCATCGACCAGCGGCTGCACCAGCTGCCGGCCGAGCCCCGAGAGATCGGTGTCGTCCGTGCAGCTCGGCCTTGACGGGCTTGCCGTCCTTCCACTGGTAGAAGCCCTGCCCGGTCTTGCGGCCGAGCTTCTTCTCCGCCACCAGCCGGGCGAACTGGCTGTCCTCGGCCACGCTGGTGCCGAGCTCCTCGGCCACCGACTTGCCGATATCGAGCCCCACCGTGTCCATCAGCTCGATCGGCCCCATCGGCATGCCGAAGGCCACCGCCGCGGCGTCGACCTGCTCCTTCGGCACCGCCCGCCTCGACCCGCTGCACCGCGCCCGAGCATGTAGGGCATCAGCACGCGGTTGACGAGGAAGCCGGGCGCCGACTTGACCACCACCGGGCTCTTGCCGATGGCGAGCGCGAAGCTCGCGCCGCGGGCGATGTCGGCGTCGCTGTTGTAGTTCGAGCGGATCACTTCGACCAAGCGGCAGTTGCGCCACCGGGTTGAAGAAATGCAGCCCGATCAGCCGGTTGGGGTTGGCCAGCCAGTCGGCGATGCGCTCCAGCGGGATCGACGAGGTATTGGTGGCAAGGATCGCGTCCGGCTTCGCCCTGAGCTCGGCGTCGGCGAAGATCTTGCGCTTGATCTCGAGGTTCTCGACCACCGCCTCGATGATCACGTCGGCCCGCGCGAGGCCCTTGCCGGAGACGTCGGCCTCGAGCCGGGCCACCGCGTTGTCGACCTCGGTCTTCGAGCGGAGCCGCTTCTTGAACAGCGCCTTGGCGCGATCGAGCGCCGGCTTGATGCGCTCCATGTCGAGATCCTGCAGCGTCACGCCCATGCCGCGCAGCGCGCACCAGGCCGCGATGTCGCCGCCCATCACCCCGGCGCCCACCACGTGCACCCGCCGGAACACCGGCTTCTCCGCGCCGCGCAGGCCCTGCTTCTTCAGCCCCTCGGAGAGGAAGAACACCCGCCGCAGATTGGTCGCCGTGGGCGAGGCCATCAGCGGCACGAAGCCGGCGATCTCGCCCTTGCTCATCATCCGCCAGTCGTCGCCATGCTGCTCGAACAGGTCGATCAGCGCATGCGGCGCCGGATAGTGCTCCGGCCGCGCCTTCTTCGCCGGCCTGCTCCCGCATCTTCTTCGCGACATAGCTGCGGAGCGGACCCATCGCCATGACCCGCTTGCTCCACGGCGCCTCGACGCTGCGGCGCTTCTGCAGCACCGCCTTCCGCGCCTTCCCAGCGCAGGTTGTCGCGATGCCGCACCAGCTTGTCGACAAGGCCCATGCGCCGCGCCTGGCCGGCGCGCAGCAGCCGGCCGGTCAGCATGATCTGCATCGCATCGACCGGCCCCGCCTGCCGGATCGACCGGCCGGTGCCGCCAAAGCCCGGAAAGATGCCGAGATTGACTTCGGGGAAGCCGATGCGCGTCGCATCGTCATTCACCGCGATCCGGTAGTGGCAGGCGAGCGCGAGCTCCAGCCCGCCGCCGAGGCAGAAGCCGTGGATGCCGGCGACGATCGGCGCCTTCAGCGCCTCGATCCGGTCGAACAGCGCATGCGTGCGCTGCAGCGCCGCCGGCAGCACGCCGGGGTCCGCCATCTCGTCGAACTCGGCGACGTCCGCCCCGGCGATGAAGCCGCCCGGCCTTGCCCGAAAGCAGGACGACGCCCAGCAGCTCGCCGGTCGCGATCAGTTCCTCGAAGCGGCTGACCAGCGTCTCGAGCTCGAGCAGCGCCTCGCGGCCCAGCGTGTTCACCGGCGCATCGGGCGTGTCGATGGTGAGCCAGCCCAGCCCCTCGAAATCGATCTCGAAGCGCCAGTGCTTCGTTGCCGGCATCTGCGGCTGGACCATCTGCGGCTCCCCGTCCCTGCTTACTCGGCCGCTTCGCCCAGCGGGCGCTCGCGCCGCAACTGCTTGGCGGCGAGCTCGTCGAACTCGAAATCGTCGACCCGGATCACCCGGTCGGTGGCCTCGTCGGCCAGCCCGCAGCGTCGCGGCCTCGTGCCTCGGTCAGCACCCCGGCCGCCACCGCGTCGGCGATGGCGTCGCGGTCGAGCCGGCGCTCGACCACGCCCTTCTTGACGGCGCGGACGAACTTGGTCTCCGCCTCCGCGGCGCTGGTCACCTTGAGCAGCGCATCCTCGAGCACGCCGGTGACGTCGTCGGCATCCATCGATACGTAGGTCCCCTGGGTGAGCCGGTCGCGGAAGGCGCCCGGCTGCAGCACCGCGCGGGCCAGCCGGTAGGTGACCCGGTCCGAAGCCGGCCGCGCGTGCCGTCCCAGCGGAAACACCAGAACCCGCATCAGGTTCCGCAGCCAGACATTGGGGAAGTTGGCGAACACCGCGGCAAAGCTCGTCTCGATCGAGTGGATGCAGTCCCGCGCGATCGCATCGACCAGCGGCCGGTCCTCCTCGATCCGCCCCTCGTCCTCGTAGCGCTTCAGCACCGCCGACAGCAGGTAGAGGTCGGAGAGGATGTCGGCCATGCGGCCCGAGAGCCGCTGCTTGCGCTTCAGGTCGCCGCCGAGGAAGTCACCGTCCAGTCGCCGACCAGCGCGAAGCTCTGCGAATAGCGGCTGAGCTGGCGGTACCAGCGCGCCATCTCGTGATCGACCGGGCTCGAGGCGAAGGCGCCGAAGCTGATCGCATGCAGGAAGCTGCCGACCATGTTGCGCAGCATGAAGCTGACATGGCCGGCGAAGGCCTTGTCGAAGGCCGACGATCCCGCCGCTTGCGGTCCTTGTCCTGCGCCGCCTCGATCTCGGCGTAGAGATAGGGATGCGCCCTGCAGCGCGCCCTGCGCGAAGGTGATCAGCGTGCGGGTCAGGATGTTCGCGCCTTCGACGGTGATCGCCACCGGCACGGTCTGGTAGCCCGAGAACAGGTAGTTCGACGGCCCGTCCTGCACCGCGCGGCCGCCATGGATGTCCATCGCGTCGTTGAAGCGCTCGCGCATCGCGTCGGTCGTCCGGTATTTCAGCAGCGCCGACAGCACCGACGGCTTCTGGCCCTCGTCCACCATCGACGCGGTGAGCGCCCGCGCCGCCTCGAACGTATAGGCGGACCGGACCATGCGCGACAGCGGCTCGGCCACGCCCTCCATCAGCCCGACCGGGATGCCGAACTGCCGCCGGATCCGCGCATAGGCCGAGGAGACGCGCAGCGCGTGCTTGATCGACACCGTGCCGATCGCCGGCAGCGAAATGGCGCGGCCGGTGGAGAGACACTCCATCAGCATGCGCCAGCCCTGGCCGGCATACTCGGTGCCGCCGATGAGGAAATCCATCGGGATGAAGACGTCCGTCCCCTGCGTCGGCCCGTTCATGAAGGACGAGCGCGCCGGATAGTGCCGCCGCCCGATCTTCACGCCCTTGAAGTCGGCCGGCACCAGCGCCAGCGTGATGCCGACATTCTCGCTCGTTGCCGATCAGGTGGTCCGGATCGTGCAGGTGGAAGGCGAGGCCCAGCAGCGTCGCGACCGGCGCCAGCGTGATGTAGCGCTTGTCCCAGCTCAGCCGCACGCCGAGCGTCTTCTTGCCCTCGTACATCTCCTAGCAGACGACGCCGACATCGCGCATCCCCGCCGCGTCCGACCCGGCATGCGGGCCGGTGAGCGCAAAGCACGGGACTCTCGAGCCCCTTGGCGAGGCGGCGAGAGATATTTCGTCCTTCTGCTCCGGCGTGCCGTATTTCTCGAGCAGTTCGCCCGGCCCGAGCGAATTGGGCACCATCACGGTGATGCCGGCCGCGATCGAGCGGCTGGCCACCTTCGACACCACCTGGCTCTGCGCCTGGGCCGAAAAGCCGAGCCCGCCATGCTCGCGCGAGATCAGCATGCCGAGGAAGCCCTGCTCCTTGAGGTACTGCCAGACCTCCGGCGGCAGGTCGGCGCGGTTGTGCCGGATGTCCCAGTCGTCGATCATGGCGCAGAGCGTTTCGACCGGGCCGTCGAGGAAGGCCTTCTCCTCGGTCGAGAGCGTCGGCTTTCGGATGCCGAGCAGCTTCTCCCAGCGCGGCCGGCCCGAGAACAGCTCGGCGTCCCAGCCGACCGTGCCGGCGTCGAGCGCCTCCTGCTCGGTGCGGCTGACCCGCGGCAGGATCTTGCGGACCATGCCATAGGCCGGGCCGGTCAGCACCAGCCGGCGCACCGCTGGGATCGCCAGCAGGCCGAGGATCGCGGCCGGCAGCAGCGCCAGCACCCAGCCCAGCAAGTCCGTTCGCAGCCACAGCCCGTTGTCGACGGAGAGGCGCGTCAGCGCGCCGATGATCGCCGCCCCCAGCGCCCATTGCCACAGCGGGGCGCGTCGCATCGCGAGGGCCGCGCCGCCGACCAGGCCGACGATCAACAGGATGAGGAACATGCGAGCAACCCTCCTCCGCCGCCCGGGCCGTGGGGATGAGCTCTCCCGCGCGGCTCCGCACACGACATGTATGCACAGTCGATGAGCAATGCGATACGTTAGTGACGGTTGACGTTAACGTCAACCTAAGCCCCTAAACGACAGCCAGCGCCTGCATTGTTGCAGTTCCCGGACAGCGCAGTTGGCGACGCCGCGTCGGTGGTTTGACGTTAACGTAATGTGCGGTATCTGTCTGAATGGAGGACAGTCGACGCCCAGAGGAGGAAAACGGATGTCGAATGTGGAGGCGCCGGAACGCCCCTGGGTGCAGCACTATCCCCCCGGCATCAGCTGGGACGTGCCGATCAATACCACCCCGGTGCACGAGCAGGTGCTCGCGGCCTGCACCCGCTACCCGGAGGCCGACGCCCTCGATTTCCTGGGCAAGAAGACCAGCTTCCGCGAACTCGGGCACATGATCAACGCCTTCGCCGGCGCGCTGCAGGCGCAGTTCGGCGTCCGCAAGGGCACCCGCGTCGCGCTGCTGCTCCCCAACACCCCGTTCTACGTCGTCGCCTATTACGCCGTGCTGCGCGCCGGCGGCACCGTGGTCAACTGCAACCCGCTCTACACCCTGCACGAGCTCAGCCACATCGTCGGCAATTCCGGCGCCGAGCTGATGGTGACGCTCGACATCAAGCAGGTGTTCGAGAAGGCCGAGGGGCTGAGCGAGGCCGGCCACATCCGGCAGATCATCGTCGCGCCATTTCCCCGACGCACTGCCGCGCGTCAAGCGCGTGCTCTACAAGCTCGCCAAGGCCAAGGACCTCTCCAACCTCGCCGAATCCCGCGTCGCCGCCCGCATCACGCATTTCGGCGACATGCTGACAGCGCAACCTGCTGCCGGGACCGGTGACCATCGATCCGCGAAAGGACGTCGCGGTGCAGCAATATACCGGCGGCACCACCGGCATCCCCAAGGGCGCGATGCTGAGCCACGCCAACATCGCCGCCAACATGAGCCAGATCGACGCCTGGGGCTGCGGACTGTTCTACCCGCCCTCGCGCGTCGTCGCCGTGCTGCCCTTCTTCCACATCTTCGCGATGACCGTGTGCATGAACGTGCCGCTCTGCAACGGCGCGCAGGTGGTGATGCTGCCGCGCTTCGAGCTCAAGGCCTTCCTCGAGCTGCTCGACCCGCACCGGCGCCAACGTGCTGCCCGGCCGTGCCGACGCTGATCCAGGCGCTGGCCAAGGCCGGCGACAAGGCCGCGCCGCACCTCGCCTCGCTCGAGGTGGTCGATCTCCGGCGGCGCCCCGCTGCCCGACGAGGTGCGCAACTCCTGGAGCAAGATCGGCAAGGCGCTGCTCGCCGAGGGCTACGGGCTCACCGAATGCCTCGCCGGTGGTCTGCTGCGCGGCGCTCCGCGTTCCCTCGCAAGCCCATGTCCATCGGCCAGCCGCTGCCCGCGACCGACATCCGCTTCGTCGACATCGACACCGGCAAGCCGGTGGCGCTCGGCGAGCGCGGCGAGCTGCAGGTCAAGGGCCCGCAGGTCATGCTCGGCTATTACGACAACGAGGAGGCGACGCGCGAGGTGTTCATCGACGGCTGGCTGCGCACCGGCGACGTCGGCTATGTCGATGAGGACGGCTATGTCTTCCTCGTCGATCGCATCAAGGACCTGATCATCTGCTCGGGCTTCAACGTCTATCCGCGCGCCATCGAGGAAGCGCTGATGCGCCACCCGGCGGTCGAGGAGACCAACGTCATCGGCGTGCCGGACGAATATCGCGGCGAGGCGCCCATCGCCTTCGTCAAGCTCAAGCCCGACGCCAAGGTGACCGAATCCGAGCTCAAGCGCTTCATCGGCGAAACGCTCAACAAGGTCGAGATGCCGCGCGAGATCATCTTCAAGGACGAACTGCCCAAGACGCTGATCGGCAAGCTCTCCAAGAAGGAACTGCGCGAGGAATACCGAGCGCGGTCGAAGAAGAATGAACCGGCCTGAACCCGAAGCCCGCGACCTGTTCGCCATCGCCGACCTCGCCGCCGAGTTCGGCATCTCGACGCGCACCATCCGCTTCTACGAGTCCAAGGGCCTGCTCAGCCCGCAGCGCGTCGGCGGCACCCGCGTCTTCCGCCGCCGCGACCGCGCCCGGCTGATCCTGATCCTCCGCGGCAAGCGCCTCGGCTTCTCGCTGCGCGACATCTCCGACTATCTGAGCCTCTACGACGCCCAGTCGCAGACCGCCCAGGTCAGCCTGCTGGTCGAAAAGGTCGACGAGCGCCTCAGCCTCCTCGAGCGCCAGCAGGCCGACCTCGAAACGACGATCAGCGAGCTGCGCGAGATCCGCAAGCTCGCCGGCGAGCAGATGGCGCGCGGTTGAGACGCCCCACCCACGGGGTCATCCCCGCGAAGGCGGGGATCTCGTTGTCGGCTCATGAAACCGGGATTCCCGCTTCCGCGGGAATGACACGGTGGCGGTGGGCAGCCGTGGGGACTACCGCTTCTTCCCCTTCACGTTCGTCATCAGGTCCGGCTTCTTCGGCCGCTTCCAGCCCTTGGGCGGCTCGACCACCGGCACCTGCGTGCCGAGCCCCATCTCGCCCGGCGGGGGCTTGCGCACCGCGCCGCCGCCCTTGAGCGCGGCGATCTCGTCGCGCAGGCGCGCCGCGCTCTCGAAGTCCTCGCGCTCGACCGCCACCCGCATCTGCGCTTCGAGCTCGAGCACCTTCCTCTGGATCGCTGCCAGCGACATCGTCTCTCCTCAGGTGGCTTCGAGGAACACCTGCATGTCCTCGAGCGTCGCCGCCTCGCTGGCCGGCTTGTCCCACCTTATCCGGCTGATGCGCGGAAAGCGCAACGCGATGCCGGACTTGTGCCGCCCGGACTCCTGCGCCGAGTCGAACGCCACCTCGAACACCAGTTCCTTCTTCACCTCGCGCACCGGCCCGAAGCGCCTGCACGGTATTGTTGCGCACCCACTTGTCGAGCTGGCGCAGCTCCTCGTCGGTGAAGCCGAAATAGGCCTTGCCGATCGGCACGATCTCGTTGCCCTTCCACACCCCGAACGTGTAGTCCGAGTAGAACGACGAGCGCTTGCCGTGGCCGCGCTGCGCATACATCAGCACCGCGTCGACGACGTTCGGGTCGCGCTTCCACTTGAACCACAGCCCCTTGGGCCGGCCGGGCACATAGGCGCGAAGTTCGTGAGCTTCAGCATCACCCCCTCGTGCCCCTGCTCCGCCGCGCCGCGCCGGCGGATCTCCGCCAGTTCGTCCCAGTCCCCGAACGGGATCACCGGCGAGAGGTCGAGCCGCGTCTGCGGGTTCCGCTCGAACCAGGCCTCGAGCCGCTGCCGCCGCTCCGACCAGGGCAGCGCGCCGGATATCCTCGTGCCCGTCGAACAGCATGTCGTAGACCCGGATGAACCCCGGATACGTCGTTCATCTGCTTGGGGATCGCCACCTTGCGGTTGAGCCGCTGCTGCAGGTCGTTGAACGCCGCCGGCTCGAAATCCTGCGCCGACCAGCAGCTCGCCATCGAGCACCGCCTCGCCGAAGGCATTCTCGACCACGTCCGGGAACGCCGCCGCGATGTCGTCGCCGGTGCGCGAGAACAGCGACGCCCTGCCCTTGCCCAGCACCAGCTGCACCCGGATGCCGTCCCACTTCCACTCGGCGACGAAGTCGCTCGGGATCGAGCTTTTCGAGATCCTTCTCCTCGTCGATCGGGTTCGACAGCATCAGCGGATGGAAGCGCATCGTGTGGTCGATATCCGGCCGCTCCGCCCTGCCGCTCAGCCATTCGAACAGGTCGGCATAGGGCGGCACCAGCCCGTTCCACACCTCCTCGATCTCCTGCAAATCCTTGCCGCTCATCTCGGCCAGCGCCGTCTTCGCCAGCCGCGCCGAAATGCCGATGCGCAGCGCCCCGGTCGCGAACTTCACCAGCGCCCAGCGCTCGTTGATCGAGGCGCGCGTCAGCAGCGAGCCGATCAGCCGCGGCAGCTCCGCCTTGCTGGTCATGTTGAACAGCTCGACCAGGTCGGAAAGCGACGGCAGCGGCTCGGTGCCGCCATGATGCGGCCAGATCAGCGCGATGGTCTCGCCGAGGTCGCCGACATAGTCGTAGCTGAGCCCGAAGAGGTACGGATCGACCTCGGCCAGCACCACGTCGCGCAGCACCGCCGGCTTGACGTTCCGAAAGGTCAGCGCCCCGGTGAGGATGGCAAGCGCGAAACCCCGGTCGGGGTCGGGCGTCTTGGCGAAAGTAGTCCGTCAGCGCCTCGATCTTGCGGTTGCGCGAGGGCGTCAGCGCCAGCAGTTCCATCAGCTGCGCGAAGGCCCTCATTCGCCCTCCTCCAGCTCGCCTTCCTCATAGGCCTGGATGCTCAGCGGCTCCGCCTCGAGCCCCTGCTGCCGGCAGTGATAGACCAGCGCATCCTCGCGCCCGTGCGTCACCCACACCTTGCCGGCGCCGCTCTCGGCGATGGTCTGGCGCAGCTCGTTCCAGTCGACGTGGTCGGAGATCACCAGCGGCAGCTCCACCCCCGATTGCCGCGCCCGCTGCTTGACGCTCATCCAGCCCGAGGCGACCGCCAGCACCGGGTCGGGCAGCCGCCGGCTCCAGCGATCCTTGATCGCCGAAGGCGGCGCGATGACGATCTGCCCCGCGAGCTCGGCCTTGCTCGTCCCCATGCGTCGGCCGCAGCTCCCCGAGCGGAATGCCGCGCTCCACATAGAGCTGGCACAGCCGGATCATCGCGCCGTGCAGGTAGATCGGCGCCTCGTAGCCGGCATCGCGCAACAGCGCGATCATCCGCTGCGCCTTGCCCAGCGCATAGCAGCCGATGACATGCGCCCGGTCCGGGAAGGTGGCGACCGAGCGCAGCAGCCGCGCGATCTCGTCCTGCGGATCGGGATGCTGGAACACCGGCAGCCCGAACGTCGCCTCGGTGACCAGCAGGTCGCACTCCACCAGCTCGAACGGCTGCGCCGTCCGGTCCGGCAGCCGCTTGTAGTCCCCGGTGACGACGATCCGCTGCCCCCGATAGTCGAGCACCACCTGCGCCGAGCCGAGTATGTGCCCCGCCGGCCTGAGCGTGATCGTCACATCGTCCACCGCGAGCGGCACCCCGAACTCCAGCGCCTGGAAACTCCCGGCACAATCCTCCCCGTACCGCGCCTTCATGATCGCGATCGTGTCCGGCGTCGCCAGCACCGCCCCATGCCCCGCCCGCGCATGATCCGAATGCCCATGCGTGATGATCGCCCGCTCCCGCGGCCAGGGCGGATCGACATAGGCATCGATAGGAATGACACGCAGGTCGCGATCGAGGAACGGGGTCATGAGGAAGGATGTAACGGCGGAAGGGGCGTGCGGGTTCAAGACCTGCGCACGACGCCCCCTCCACCGCCTTCGGCGGTCCCCCTACCCCGCTTCGCAGGGGAGGATCACCGGCGGCGCCACCGCGTATCCTCCCCCGTTACGGGGGAGGGGGACCATCCGAAGGATGGTGGAGGGGGCGGCCCGAGGCGCTTCCCTACCCCGCAAACTGCTCCAGCCACCCCGTCAGCGTCCGTGCATCCATCGCCCCGGCCCGCTGTGCCAGCACCTTGCCCTTACTGAACACGATCAAATTCGGGATCCCGCGGATATCGTACCGCGCCGCCACCTGCGGCTCCGCCTCGGTATCGAGCTTCAGGAACCGCATGCGCGGCTCGAGCTGCCGCGCCGCGGCCTCGAACGAGGGCGCCATCATGTGGCAGGGGCCGCACCAGTCGGCCCAGAAATCGACCACCACCGGCACGTCGCTGCGCCCGATCTGCCGCTCGAACCGGGCCGCATCGACCGAGGCCGGCTGCCCGTCGAACAGCTGCCGATGACACCTGCCGCACTTCGCCTCGGCCAGCGGCCTCTCCCCGGCCACCCGGTTGGTGGACCCGCAATGCGGGCAGACGATCATCCGGGCCTCAGTCATGCTGCAACTCCTCAGCCGTTGCCGCCGGTGATTCTCCCCCTTTCACGGGGGAGGGGGACCGCCATAGGCGGTGGAGGGGGCGGCCCCAGACTCAGAGAACCTTCGTCACCTTGAGGAAGTTGCCCCGCTCCGCGTTCGCCGCCTTGATCGCCGTCTCCGAGCCCAGCACCACCACTTCGCCCTTGGCGGCCACCTGCTCCAGCACCCCGGCCAGTTCCTTGAAGTCCTTGGCGGACGCCGACAGGATTTCCTCCCGCCGCTGCTGCCGCGCCTCCTCGGTGTCCCCGCTCAGCTCCCAGATCAGCGAGGTGAACCCCTTGGCGTCGGGCAGCCGATAGGTGTCGACCGAGCCGATGACGCCGATCACCGAGCGGACGAGGTCCTGCTCGCCCACCCCGTCCTGCAGGAACTTCGCCGCGCCGTCATAGACGGCGATCGTGTCGATCAGGTTGGGGTCGCGATAGGAGGTGAAGGCGAAGGTGCCGCCAAACAGGTCGAGCCCGGACGAGCCGCCATAGGCGCCGCCCTGCACCCGCACCTTGTCCCACAGATAGGTCGTGTTGAGGTGCTTGATGGCCACCGCAGTCGCCGCCGGTCGGCTCGAAGCCGAGCGCCCTGAGATTGGCGCCCTTGGCCACATAGTTGACCTGACCCGGGAAGGTCAGCCCCTCGGAGAGCGGCCCCGGCGCAAAGCCCCAGCCCGCGCGCGGAGGGCCCCTGCCCCTCCGGCAGCGCCGCGACGAAGGCGGCGAGTTCCGGCTTCAGCGCCGCGGTCGCAAAGCTGTCGGCGGTGACATTGGCGACCATGCCCTTGCGGCCGAGCAGCAGGGTGCGGATTTCCTCCAGCGCCGCCTGCACCGCCGGCCAGTTGCCGTCGATCTGCGCCGCGAGGTCCTTGAGGAAGAAATAGTTGCTCACCCCGCCGAGCTTCTCGTTCAGCCAGTCGGCCTCGCTGAACCCGGCGCGCACCCGCATCGAGACGATGCCGTTGCCCATGCCGGCGAGCGAGCTCTCGAACCCGGCCTTCGATTCCAGCACCATCTGGCGGATGCGCTCGCGGTTGTCGAGCCGCGCGTCGGTGAGCACGTCCGTCATGATCGACAGCATGTCGCCCACGTGCTCCGGCGTCGCCTTGCCGCGCAGGAACAGCCAGGCCGCCGTGCCGGCGCCGTCGCGCCGCGTCGAGATCCAGCGGTTGGCGCCGATGCCGCCGGTGGTGCGGCCGATGCGCTGCGTCAGCGAGACGAAATCCTCCTTGCTCGTCCCGGTCTGCGTCAGCGCCCGGGTGAAGATCGGGAGGTACGGCAGCAGCCGTTCCGGCAGCGCCTTCAGGTCGAAGCCGAGGTCGAGATAGACGACGCCATTGGTCGCAAGGTCGTGCGTGAACAGACGGATGCCCGCCAGCTCCTCCTCGGCGATCGGGATCGGCTTGTTGGTGCGCGGCAGGTCCTCGAGCGTCAGCGTCGGGATCTTGGCCAGCGCCTCCGGCGGATCGCCCGCCTCCTGCAGCTGCTTGAGCCGCTGCGTCTGCTCGGCCACCGCGGCCACGCCGGCCGCATCGAGCCCCTGGCGCGCCGCATCGAGCCGCGCCCGCTCCGCCGCCGCTTCCTCGGCCGCCTTCGTCGGGATCGGCCGTCAGCAGCACCGTGGTGCGGTGCCGGTTGTCGAGGATATGCGTCTTGATCAGCTGCTCGAACACGCGCTCGCCGGAAGCGAGCTTCGCCTTGATCGCGGCGAGCGGCCCCTCGAAGCTCAGCGGCGCCAGCGGATCCTGGTCGTAGAGCCAGGTGCCGAGCGAGCGGAACATCAGCGCGATGCCGCGCGGGAAGGAGCCGGTATTGTTCTCGCGCAGCGCGAACTCGGCCGAGTTCATCGCCGCCTCGATGGTCTTGGGATCGATCCCCTCGCTGCTCAGCTGCTCGCAGCGTCTCGACGATCAGCGCCTCGACCTTGCCGCCGTCCGTCGTCGCTGATGCCCTTGAGCCCGAAGGTGAAATAGGGCTGCCTGATGCCGTCGGCAAAGCCCGAGCCGGTGAGCCCCTCGCCGAGCCCGGAATCGATCAGCGCTTTCCGCAGCGGCGCCGCGGGCGTGCCGACGAGGATCGACTCGAGCACGTTGAGCGCCAGGCCGGTCTCGGGATCGTTGATTTCGTCAACCATCCAGTTGACGGAGACCATGGCCGTCTTCTTGCCCGCCTCCGCCTCGCTCGCGGCATAGGTCTCGTGCACCGACTTGGGCTCGCTCCAGCGCGCCTGCAGCGGGATCTCCGCCTTCGGATCGGTGCGCTCGAACTGGCTGAAATAGCCCTCGAGGATGTCGAGCCGCTGCGCCGGATCGTCGTCGCCGTAGAACACCACGCGCGCGTTCGAGGGGTGGTAGTACTTCTCGTGGAAGCGCTTGAAATAGTCGTAGGTGAGGTCCGGGATCGCCTTCGGGTCGCCGCCCGAGTTCACCCCATAGGTGGTGTCCGGATAGAGCGACAGCTGGCTGACCTTGCCCAGCACCGCCGCCGGCGACGAGTACGCGCCCTTCATCTCGTTGAACACCACGCCCTTGAACACCATCGGCCCCTGGGTGTTGTCGAGCTCGTAGTGCCAGCCCTCCTGCCGGAACGTGTCCTCGGTGATCAGCGGGAAGAACACCGCGTCGAGATAGACGTCGACGAGGTTGTAGAAGTCCTTGAGGTTCTGCGACGCGACCGGATAGGCGGTCTTGTCCGAGAAGGTCATGGCGTTGAGGAAGGTGTGGAGCGAGCCCTTGATCAGCTCCACGAACGGCTTCTTCACCGGATATTTGCGCGAGCCGCAGAGCACCGAATGCTCGAGGATATGCGCGACGCCGGTCGAATCCTCGGGCGGCGTCTTGAAGGTGATCCCGAACACCTTGTTCTCGTCCTCATTGACGAGACTGAGCACCTCCCCCCGGTCCGCTTGTGCCGATAAAACTTCGCCAGCGATCCGATCTCCGGAATCTGCTGCTCGCGAACGAGTTCGAAGGCGGGATGCTCGGACATGGGGGCTACTCGGGATGGATGGGAGGGTGGAGGTAATCTAGGGATGTGAGCGGACGGATGGAAGGGGCCAGAGGCGCGATGGCGCCACCTCATATCCTCCCCCGTTCACGGGGGAGGGGGACCGGCGAAGCCGGTGGAGGGGGCGGCCCGAGGCGCCGAACGTCAGCCTGAACCCCTCACCCCAGCTCCGCCAGGTCGCTGACGCTCCCGTCTCCGCTACCCTCTCCCCTCAGGGGAGAGGGGGCGATGGGGCCCCCTCACCCGCTATACCGCGCCAGCGCCTTGATCACCTGCTTCGCCGTCACCCGGCCGATCTGCCGCCCCGCGGCATCGGTCACCCCCACCCACTGGTGCTCGGCGAACAGCGGCAGCACGTCCTCGCAGCGCGCCGAATCCGGCACCGACAGCTCGCACGGCTCGGTCTCGCCCACGCTCCATGATCGTCCGCACGTGGATCGCCCGCGCCTTGTTCACCTCGCGCACGAACTCCTCGACATGCTCGTTGGCGGGACGCAGCACGATCTCCTCGGGCTTGCCCTCCTGCTGCACCGCGCCGTCCTTCAGCACCGCGATGCGGTCGCCGATCTTCAGCGCCTCGTCGAAATCGTGGGTGATGAACAGGATCGTCTTCCCCAGCGATTTCTGCAGCTCGATCAGCTGGTCCTGCATGCCCGAGCGGATCAGCGGATCGAGCGCCGAGAACGCCTCGTCCATCAGGATGATGTCGGTATCGAGCGCCAGCGCCCGGGCGAGGCCGACACGCTGCTGCTGGCCGCCCGAAAGCTGGCGCGGCCGGCTCTGCTCGTAGCCCTTGAGCCCGACCGTCTCGATCCATTGCTGCGCCTTCGCCATCCGTTCGGGCTTGGCGACGCCGCGCACCTCGAGCCCATAGGCGACATTGTCGATGACCGAGCGATGCGGCAGGAGGCCGAACTTCTGGAACACCATGGCGACGGTGCTGCGCCGATAGGTCCGGAGCTCGGGCAGGTTCATCTGCAGCACGTCGGTGCCGTCGACGACGATCTCGCCCGCCGTCGGCTCGATCAGCCGGTTGACGTGGCGGATCAGCGTCGACTTGCCCGAGCCCGAGAGGCCCATGACCACGTAGATCTGCCCTCGCCTGATGTCGAGCGACACGTCGTCGAGCCCGACCACGTGGCCGGTCTCGGCCTGCACGTCGGCCTTCGACTTGCCGGATTTGAGCAGCGCCAGCGCCGCCGCGGGGTCTTCGCCGAAGATCTTGGTGACGCCGCGCATGCGGATGGCGAGGTGGGTTTCGGTGTTCATGGCGTTCATCAACGTGCCTCCGCCAGGCCGATGCGGCCCTGAAGCTGTTTGCCGAAGGATTGGGTGATGCGGTCGAAGACGATCGCCAGCGCGACGATGCCCAGCCCCGCGAACAGGCCGCGGCTGACCTCGAGCCGGCCGATGCCCTGCAGCACCTGGTAGCCGAGCCCGCCCGCCCCGATCATCGAGGCGATCACCACCATGGCGAGCGCCATCATCGTGGTCTGGTTGATGCCGGCGAGGATGGTCGGCAGCGCCAGTGGGATCTGCACCCCGAACAGCCGCTGCCCGGGGGTGGTGCCGAAAGCGCGGCTCGCCTCCATCACCGCCGGATCGACCGAGCGCAGCCCCAGGTCGGTCAGCCGCACCAGCGGCGGCGCGGCATAGACGATGGTGGCGATCAGCGCCGGGATCTTGCCGGGACCGAAGATCATCACCGTGGGGATGAGATAGACGAAGCTCGGCAGCGTCTGCATCAGGTCGAGCAGCGGCGTGATCAGCTGCCGGATTCGCAGCGAGCGGCTCATCCACACCCCGACCGGGATGGAAACGACGATCGCCGTGAGGGTCGCGGCGAGCATCAGCGCCATCGTTGTCATGGCATCGCGCCACAGTTCCATCACCCCGAGGAACAGCAGCGAGACGAGGACGATGGTGGGCAGCGGCCAGCGGCGGGTGGCGAGCCAGGCGATGCCGACCAGCACGGCGACGATGATCCACCAGGGCGTCGCGACCAGCAGCCGCTCGATGGCGTTGAGCAGCCAGAGCAGTGGCGAGGCGGCGGCTTCGAACTCGCCCCCCCAGTTGCGGACGACCCAGTTCAAGGCGTCGTCGATCGCCCGTCGCAGCGGGCGTGTGTCGATCAGTTCGGGAAACATGCTTGCTCTCGTTGGGGAGCCAAAATCATCGTCCGATCACGAAGGCTACCCGAGGCAGGCTTGGAGATCGGACGCGGAAGGCAGCCGGATCGGAACCCGGCCGCCATGCGGGAATGTTTGCTGGGGATCAGCCGAGCTTGGCGAGCACCTTCTCGGCGACGTCCGCCGGCACCCAGGCGGTCCACACGTCCTGCTTGGTCTTGAGGAAGTTCTCGGCCGTCTGAGCCGCATCGGCCTGGTTCTCGTCGCCATAGACCAGGAGCTCGCTGATCTGCGCGTTGGTCAGCCCGACCTTGGCGAAATAGCCGGCGACATTGGGCGCCTCTTCCTGCACCCAGGCCGCCGCGCCGACCACCGCCGGGCTCGACGGATAGGCGGTCTTGCCGGCCGGCTCGCGGCAATCCGGGTCGGTGTTGCAGGCATAGACCTCGGGGTTGGCTTCGCCCAGGTCGAGCTGCACCGCGTCGTACTTGCCCAGGATCGCCGTCGGCCCCCAGTAGTAGAAGAGGATCGGCTCCTCGCGGGTGAAGGCCCGCGCGATCGAGGCATCGAGCGCCCCGCCCGAGCCGGGCGAGAACAGGTTCCAGGTGTCGTCCATGGCATAGGCCTCGAACAGCGCCGTGGTCGAAAGCTCGCAGGCCCAGCCCGGCGGACACGAGTAGAGCCGGCCCTGGCTCGAATCCTCGGGATCGGCGAAGAGGTCCGGCCGCGCGATCACCGCCTCGGCCGTCGTCAGCTCCGGATTGGCCTGCTGCGTGTAGCGCGGGATGAACCAGCCCTCCACCGTGCCGTCGGTGATGGCTTCGCCGAGCTGCACCACGGTGCCGTCCGCGAGCCCCTTCGCCCAGGGCTCCTCGATGGTGCTGGTCCAGAGTTCCGGCGCCACCGCGGGCGTGCCGCGCATCAGCATCGAGGACGAGGTCGGCACCGTGTCGCCGGTGACGATCTCGACATTGCAGCCATAGCCCGCCTCGAGGATCGTGGCATGGATATGGGCAAGCGCGGCGGCCGACGGCCACGTCATCTCGGCTATATCAATGGTACGATCGGTACCGCAGGTGGTGTCCCCGCCATCCTGGGCCAGGGCAGGCGCGCTGGCGCTGGACAAAAGGAGAATTGCGATCGCAGCGGCCCTGCCGCCGGATTTGAAAATCATCCGTGATGTTCCTTGTGATGTTGCGGCAACAAACTTACGGTTATGGCAGCATAGCTGTCAAATCCGCCAATACTTGCCCAGCAACAGTTGGCAGGCAGCCGCATTCATTTACCGGATCAACTATAGAACGACTGAACGCTTGGCAAAAACAGGCCATGACTGTTCTCCGCCACCTCGAAAGCGACGGCAACATGCCCAAAGGATAGTCGAAAAATATCTTACCGCCCGAAATCCGCCGGATTCCGGGCGATACCGCCCGCCGGCGGCCGATGACGAAAACTTGCGCCCCCGGCGGCCCGCAGCATTTCACTGAAACGGCAGAGTCCCCCGAAGCGTTGCACGAGGTCGATCGCATCCCGTGCTAGCCGTCGCCCACGGTGTCATTCCCGCGAAAGCGGGAACCTCTGTTTCCCTCGACGCAGGCAAACGGAGGTCCCCGCTTTCGCGGGGATGACCCGGTGAAAGAAGCGCAACACTGTGCACCCCTCATCCAGCCTAAGCAGGTAGCGCGACAGGGTAACACCGGTGCCGCCACCCCCTCCCCTCTCAGTCGTCATTGCCCGCTTCATGCGGGCAACCCATCGCCCCAACTGGGTCGCCCGAACAAGTCGGGCGATGACGAAGCGGAATGAGGTGTGGAACGCCGGAGGCAGCCCCCCTTCCCACCTCTCCCTCGGGGGAGAGGTCGCCGCGCAGCGGCGGGTGAGGGGGCCTTCCCCCTCCCCTCTCGTCGGAAACGCCGCCTAGATCCGCCCGCGGATCGCCGGCCGCACCTTCTCCTGGTACCAGCCCGCCAGCTTCTCGACGAGCGCCGGCTCGACCGGCTCGCGCTTCGTCGCCTCCACGTTGGCGCGCAGCTGGTCCGGCCGCGTCACCCCGGCGATCACCGTCGAGACCGCCGGCTGGTCGAGGATCCAGCGCAGCGCGAACTGGCTCAGCGGATAGTTCGGCGCCATCTGCTTCAGCTGCTCGGCGAGCTCGACGCCCGTCTCGAACGGCAGCCCGGAGAAGGTCTCGCCGACGTTGAACACCTGCCCGTCACGGTTGAAGTTGCGGTGGTCCTTCTCGGAGAACTGCGTCTGCTTGCTCCACTTGCCCGACAGCAGCCCGCTCGCCAGCGGCAGCCGCACGATGATGCCGACATTGCGCTTCTGCGCCTCGGGGAAGACCTCGGTCACGTAGTCCTGCCGGAACAGGTTGAAGATCACCTGCAGCGTCGTGCAGCCGTCGGCCCGCATGGCGATCTGCGCTTCCTCGACATTCTCGACGCTGGCGCCCCAGTGCCGCATCATCCCCTCGTCGCGGAGGTCGTCCATGATGTTGAACACCTCGCCGTCGGCGAGCACCTCGGTCGGGATGGTGTGCAGCTGCGCGAGGTCCAGCGTCTCCACCCCGAGCCGCTTCAGCGAGCCGGCGAGGCTCTGCTTGATGTTCTTGCGGTTGTAGCCGGTCCGGCCGGGAAAGATGTCGCCGTTGCGCCCGAGCTTGGTCGCGACCAGCACGCCCGCCTTGTCCTTGTACTCGCCGATCCGCGACTTCGACTGCCCGCCGCCATAGACGTCGGCCGTATCCCAGAAATTCACCTCGAGCGACCGCGCCGTCTTCAGGATCTGGCTCGCCGTCTCGTCGTTCAGCGCCCCGAAACTCTCGCCCAGCTGCCAGGTCCCGAGCCCGATCTCCGAAACCTCGTACCCGGTCTTGCCCAGAATGCGTCTCTGCATGGTCCACTCCTTCGTTCCGAGGCTTCATAGCCGCGGGAGATTGGAACAGGAAGGGGAGAGGGCCAGGGTGAGGGGAAGTCCCAGAGACGATAACCAGAAAACTGCAGCCGAGACGACCCCCTCCCAGCCTCCCCCATGAAGGGGGAGGTGAAGAGTTGAGGCTGGGGGCTCGATCGTGCCAACTACACGGACCGGCACCTCCCCCTTCATGGGGGAGGATGGGAGGGGGCCGTCTCAGCCGCGCCGTGACGCCCCCCCTAATGCCGTTCCTTCGTGCTCAGGAACTGCACCTTCGGATAGTCCCGCTGCGGCCCGCCCCAGCCACCAGCTCGATTGCGCGAGGTACACCGGGTCGCCGTACTTGTCCTCGGCCATCTCCAGCTTGTTGGTGGTGATGAAGCGCTCTAGCTCCTTCTTGTCCTCTGAGGCGATCCAGCGCGCCAGTTCGAAGTTCATCGTCTCGAAGCTGATCGGCACGTTGTATTCGGAGTTGATCCGGCTCTGCAGCACTTCGAGCTGCAGCTGGCCGACGACGCCGACGATGTAGTCCGCCCCCACCATGCGCCTGAAGATCTGCGCCACGCCCTCTTCGGCGAGGTCCGACAGCGCCTTGGCCAGTTGCTTGGCCTTCATCGGGTCGCTCAGCCGCACGCGGCGGATGATCTCGGGCGCGAAGTTCGGGATGCCCGTCACCTTCACGTTGGCGCCCTCGGTCAGCGTGTCGCCGACGCTGAGCGCGCCGTGGTTGGGGATGCCGACGATGTCGCCGGCCACCGCTTCCTCGGCCAGCTCGCGATCGTGGCCGAAGAAGAACATCGGGTTCGAAACCGCCATGTCCTTGCCGGTGCGCACGTTCTTCAATCGCATGCCGCGCTTGAAGGTGCCCGAGCTCAGCCGCACGAAGGCGATGCGGTCGCGGTGGTTGGCGTCCATGTTGGCCTGCACCTTGAACACGAAGCCCGGTGACCTTGGGCTCGGCCGGGTCGATCGGCTTGGGCTCGGCCGGCTGCGGCCGCGGCTCCGGTGCCCAGTCGCCCAGCGCCCGCAGCAGCTGCGGCACCGAGACGGTCTTCAGCGCCGAGCCGAACACCACCGGCGTCAGGTGCCCGGCGCGGTAGGTCTCGAGATCGAAGGCGGGATAGCCGTCGAGCGGCCAGGTCGAAATTCTCGAGCGCCGGCCTTGATCACCGGATCGGCGTTGAGCTTTTCGTCACCGAACAGCTCCTCCACCTCCTCGAACGTCCTGAGCGTCTCCCCCGCCGGGTTCAGCACGCGCTTGCCGATCAGGTCGACGATCCCCTTGAAGTCCACTCCGCCGCCCAGCGGCCACACCACCGGGGTCACGTCGAGCGCCAGCGTATCGGCGATCTCGTCGAGGATCTCGAGCGGGTCCCTGCCCTCGCGGTCCACCTTGTTGGCGAAGGTGACGATCGGGATGTCGCGCAGCCGGCAGACCTCGAACAGCTTCAGCGTCTGGCTCTCGATGCCCTTGGCGACGTCGATCACCATCACCGCGGCGTCGACCGCGGTCAGCGTGCGATAGGTGTCCTCGGAGAAGTCCGAGTGGCCGGGGGTATCGAGCAGGTTGAAGGTCAGGCCCTGGTGCTCGAAGGTCATCACCGACGAGGTGATCGAGATGCCGCGCTGCCGCTCGATCTCCATCCAGTCCGAGCGCGTCGCCCGCTGCTTGGCGCGATGCCGCACCGCGCCCGCCTGCTGGATGGCGCCCGACGAGGCGAGCAGCCTCTCGGTCAGCGTCGTCTTGCCGGCGTCCGGGTGCGAGATGATCGCGAAGGTGCGACGCGACTGGTAAGGCAGCAGTTTGGTGGCAGGCGCCGTGGCGGTCAGGGCGTTCATCGTGATGCTCGGGGCGGGGAAAGCCCGCTACATAATCGCTCCCGGCCCCGAATGCAAAAAGAAGGGCCGCACGAGGCGGCCCTTCGATAACGATTGTCTGATCGGCCGATCAGAAGTGCCAGTTGCAGGCCGACCGGACGGTGTGCGACGTCGAAGCTCGCCCTCCCGGGCCGCCGGCAGGTCATATGTGGCGGCCGAGATCGGTGTAGCGATACTCGCAGGTCGATCGAGACGTCTGTCGGAGACGGCGAACTCGATACCGGCACCGACGGTCCAGCCGAAGTGGGTGGCCGAGCGGTATCGGTCTCATCGCGGATCGGTGATCGTGCCGCCACCAACGGCGAGACCGGCGGTGAGGTAGGGCAGGAAGGCGCCGCCGTCGAAGCCGAGCCGGCCACGCAGCGAGCCGGCCAGTCGAGGCTGGCAATCAACGGGTCACGCTGCGATCGTTCGTAGCGGAAATGTCGGTCCAGGCCGATGTCGCCCACGACGCCGAGAACGATGCCGTTGCCGGCACTGAAGTTGGCGCCGACGTCGCCACCGAGCAGCCAGCCGCTGTAATCGGTGATGTCGAAGGTCAGTGAGGTCGTCGCGTCGGCGTCGAATGCCGTCGCCCAGCCGGCGCCGGCGAACACGCCGACGAAGGCGCCGTCCCAGTTGCCCGAGACGTTGACGACGCCGACCGGCGCGGGCTGGCTGATGATCAGGTCAGCGGCCTGGGCGGCCGAAGCGAGCGTCAGCGCCGAGACGCCGGCCGCGAGAAGAAGTGCAAAACGGTTCATATCAGTCCTCCGTAGATGCGAACCCAATATGCCGACTCCGATCGTACGGAAAGGGTGCGAAGCCGCACTATGGCCGAAGTTCGGCCGCAGTTGCCCTGCTGCAACACCAAGTCGGACACAAAGAAAAGGGGCCGCAGCGAGCGGCCCCTTCGTGAGATTCTCGCGTGGAAGGATCAGAACTTCCAGTGCAGGCCCGCGGTGACCGTATGGGTCCGGAGGTCGAAATCGACATCCGAGCCGAGGTCATACGTCTGCGTGCCGTAGTCGGAGTAGCGATACAGCAAGTCGATCGACAGATTGTCGGTGGCCGCGAACTCGACACCGGCGCCGATCGTCCAGCCGATGTGAGTGTTGCTGTCGTCGAACGGCCGTATCGTCGGCAGTGGCCGACGCAAAGGCGAGACCGCCGGTCAGGTAGGGCAGGAACGCCCCGCCGTCGAGGCCGAGCCGGCCGCGCAGCGAGCCAACCCAGTCGACGTCAAAGGCGATATCAGCACGTCGTCATCTTCGCCGCTGATGTCGGTCCAGGCGATGTCGGCGACGACGCCGACGACGAGGCCGCTGCCGACCGTGAAGTTGGCGCCGATGTCGACACCAACCAGCCAGCCGGAAAGATCGAGTGTCATCGAGCGGCGTGCCGTCGGCATCGGTGAGGTCGCTGACCGTCCCCCAGCCGCCGCCGGCGAACACGCCGATGAAGGCGCCGTCCCAGTTGCCGCCGACGTTGACGACGCCGACGGGAGCGGGCTGGCTGATGATCAGGTCGGCTGCCTGGGCCGCCGAGGCGAGCGACAGCGCCGAAACGCCTGCCGCGAGAAGAAGTGCAAAACGGGTCATGTACATGCCTCCATCCAGAGAAGGCGATCATAATCCCGTATCGCACCGCACGAAAAGTGTACGAAAGCGGCCATAGCCACGAAGATTTCGTGGCGTTGCTGTGGTGCAACAGCGCAGTTGTGCGTAGCGAACGCAAAGAAAGGGCCGCCCGGAGGCGGCCCTTTCCGATTTCGCAGGTCTTGCGAAGGAGTTCTTTGCCCTCGTGGGGCCAGGACCCTTCGACTAGGCCAGAGGCTGCTCCGAGCTAGCGGAGAGTCCAAGATCCTTCGAAACCGACGATTTCTGATGGGTCACTTGGATCACCTCCTTTGCTTTGTTGACGATGCGCCGAAGGTGGGATGCTTCCGCCCGCTTGGCAAGAGGCAATCGCCACTTTTGCTTCCGCTGTGGCCCCGGCGACTCGGTCGGGCCCGCCCGGATGCACCGGACGGGCCCGAACGCAATCAGAACTTGAAGTTGAGGCCGACGGTCACCTGGTTCGAGGTGAGCTTGTAGTCGCCGACGCGACGCCGCCGACGGTGTACTGCTCGGTGCCGTAGTCGGAATAGCGGTACTGCAGGTCGACCGAGAGCTGCTCGGCGACCGCCATCTCGACGCCCGCGCCGGCCGTCCAGCCGATATGGGTCGCCGTAGCGTCCACGCCGGCTCCTGCCAGCGTGCCGCCGGCAAAGGCGAGACCGCCGGTCACGTAGGGCAGGATCGCGTCCGCATCCCAGCCGAGCCGGCCGCGCAGCGAGCCGGTCCAGTCCATGCTGCTGACCACGCCCGGCTCTTCGCCGTTGACGTCGTTCCAGGCGATGTCGCCGGCGATGCCGGCCACCAGGCCCGGGGTCACGGTGAAGTTGGCGCCGCCGGTCACGCCGAGCAGCCAGCCGCTGCCGTCGATCGGCTCGGGGGCGCCGGCCGCATCGAACGAGTTCCAGGCGAAGCCGCCGAAGGCGCCGACATAGACGCCGTCCCAGCCACCGCCGCCGCCGCCGACATCGACGAAGCCCGGGGTGGAAGGACGATTGATCAGCAGGTCAGCTGCCTGGGCCGCGGGAAGGGCGCCGAAAACGGCGACGCCGGCCAGCAGAGCGAGGGAAAGACGGTTCATGGGAGGCTCTCCAAGGTACGAAATGGGACATTTCCTTGTGCCCGCATGAATCGAATCCAAAATGCAAATAATTCGTTTACGCGGCGCTTACCTTGGCCCTCCCCCGCCGGATCTCGCCGGACATGGTAAACCCCGCCGCGGCTTTCGCCGGGCGGGGTCGCCTAACGCAGTACTCGGGTAGAACTCAGAACTTCCAGTGCAGGCCCGCGGTGAACAAGTTCGAGGTGACATCGAACTCCGTCGGGATGGTCAGCGCGAAGTCGTCGTTCCCGTAGTCGGTCCAGCGCCACAGCAGGTCGATCGAGAGATCCTGGGTGGCCATGAACTCGACGCCGAGACCCGCCGTCCAGCCGACACTGGGTGTTGTCGTCCTGGAACACCCCGTCGTCCACGCTGATGTGGGCGAAGGCGACACCGCCCGTCAGGTACGGCATCCAGGCCCCGCCGTCCCAGCCGATCCGGCCGCGCAGCGACCCGGCCCAGTCGACGTCGACGTTGATCCTGCCGACCATCAGCGGGGTGTCGGGATTGAAGTCGTTATCGAACAGCCCGTTGCCGTCGCCGCTGAGCCAGGACCAGCCGATGTCGCCGACGACGCCGTAGACGATGCCTTGCCCGGTGCTCCAGTTGTAGCCGGCATCGAGGCCGAGCACCCAGCCGCTCGCATCGAAGCTGTTGTCGACGAGTCCGAGATTGCCCAGCTGGTCGTCGATGCTGCCCCAGACGCCGCCGGCGAAGATACCGACGAAGGGCCCATCCCAGGTGTAGAGCGGGAACGATCGGCGCCGGCGGCGCAACGATCAGGTCAGCGGCCATTGCGGCGGTGGAGAAACCAAGGGCAGTCGCGCCGGCCAGTACAGTAAGTCCAAGACGATTCATGAGTTGCCTCCTGCGGTTCGAAGGTCAGGCTAGAATGAAGCCCCCCAGAAATCGAGACCCTTTGCCCCAATATTCGCGGTATTTAGCCACTAATGAGGCAAGTGTTGCAACTATGCATCGCTGCATGTCAAAGCTTTCGGACGATTTCCCTTGATTAACAAGCAATTGGCTCGAAATTTACGTCAGAACGGATATTGCGGCCTTGCAGAGCGAAGCATCTGATATGATTGACCAATTGTTGCCACAGTTGGTTTCCAACGCGCGAAGATTCGTACATTGCTACGAATACTGTACGAAAGCGCACAATACTTGTACGTCACGAGTCTGTAGAAGCGTGGCGATGACTTGGATGGAATGCGGAACAGCCCCGCCGCGGAGACCCGCAGGCCGAATGGTGGGTGCGACAGGGATTGAACCTGTGACCCCTACCGTGTGAAGGTAGTGCTCTCCCGCTGAGCTACGCACCCGACCGTTCGAAGGCCGGCAATTTCAAGGACTTGGGCGTCCCCGAGGGCGAAGGATGGTGGGTGTAACAGGGATTGAACCTGTGACCCCTACCATGTCAAGGTAGTGCTCTCCCGCTGAGCTATACACCCATCACTTCGCCGAACGCCGGGCAGCGCCCGTCGTTGCGAGCGCGGATAGACCATGAAACCGCCTTGTGGGTCAAGGGTCAATTCCGGGTGGGGACGAAACCAGGCAAGCGCCCCCGACCAGGCCGAGCTTCACACCGCCCGATTCGCGACTCACCACCGGCTGTCGTACCAACGCAAGCTGGGCCCCACATCGCCACCGACACATGTTGAGAATTGGCTCCCAGCCTTCGCTGGGATGACATCAGGATTGGAGCACCAGCCCCCCGACCGGCAGCCTCAAGCCGCCAGCAGCCGCTCGACCTCGTGCACCAGGTCCTTCAGGTGGAACGGCTTCGACAGCACCGAGGCATCCTTGGGCGCATCGCGAGTCGGGGTTGAGCGCCACGGCGGCGAAGCCGGTGATGAACATCACCTTGAGGTCGGGATCGAGCTCCGTGGCGCGCCGCGCCAGCTCGATGCCGTCCATCTCCGGCATCACGATGTCGCTCAGCAGCAGCGAGAACGGCTCTTCCCGGAGCCGTTCGTAGGCCGACCGGCCGTTGTCGAACGACACCACCTCATAGCCGGCCGTCTTCAGCGCCCGGGTGAGGAACTGGCGCATGTCGTTATCGTCTTCAGCGAGCAAGATGCGCTTCATGAGACCCATTCTGGCGGCTTCCCGGAGCGATTCTATCTGAGCGATCTTTAATGCAAGTTTTCTGCTTCGAGAACCCGAAGCGTGCGGGAGCCAACAGCCCATCCAACGACTTATGGACAAGCCAGCCGACGCGCGGCACAGTTAAAGTCGTAGGCGAGCGCTTCGGCGCCAGGGAGATCTCGGTGCAGTCCGACTATTGGGACAGGCCAGCCTTTGAAACCGTCCGGCCGCGCCGGCTGACGGCCCCACTGGTGTTCAACTCCGCCCATTCCGGGCGCGACTATCCCGAGCGTTTCCTCGAGATGACGCGGCTCGACCACATGTCGATCCGCCAGTCCGAGGACGCCTATGTGGACGAGCTGTTCTCGCGCGCGCCGCACCTGGGCACGCCCCTGCTGCGGGCGCACTTCCCCCGCGCCTATCTCGACGTCAATCGCGAGCCCTGGGAACTCGACCCGACGATGTTCGTCGAGCCGCTGTCGGAGCGCTTCAACACCACCAGCCCGCGCGTCGCCGCCGGGCTCGGCACGCTCGCCCGCGTCGTCGCCGAGAACAAGCCGATCTATCGCGAGCGCCTGACGCTCGACGACGCGCGCATGCGCATCGAGGGCATCTACCAGCCCTATCACGCGACGCTGCAGCGGCTCCTGAGCGAGGCCTTCGCCGTCTACGGCATCGCGGTGCTGGTCGATTGCCACTCGATGCCGCGCCTCGCCCGCACCGGCGACCGCGGCGGTCCCGACGTGGTGCTGGGCGATCGCTACGGCACCACCTGCGCCCCGGTGCTGATCGACCTCGCCGAGATGGTGTTCTCCGGCGCCGGCCTGCGCGTCGCGCGCAACCGGCCCTATGCCGGCGGCTTTTCCACCCGCACCTATGGCCGCCCGCAGCACGGCGTGCATGCGCTGCAGGTCGAGATCAGCCGCCACCTCTACATGAACGAGGTGACGCTCGAGAAGAACGAGGGTTTCGCCGCCATGCGGCAGCTGGTCGACCGGCTGCTCATCGCCCTGCATCGGCGTCGACTCTGGCGCTGCTCTACCCGCCGCCCGCAGGCGGGCATCGACCGCTACGCGGCGGAGTGACCAGTTCGGCTGTGGCATGAGGTAAGCGTTCCGCCCACAAAAAATCGGGCCGCCGGAGCGGCCCAGTCAAGGGAGGAAACGATGGCGGCCAGCGATGTCGCCCAAGTCGCGGCGACAGATCGCAAGCCACCCATCCATCATGCACCTTCCGGCGTGAACTGATTTGCCCCTGCCGACAAGCTGCGCGCAAAGACTTCAACAGCCGAACGCGCGCCGCATTGTTGCAAAAATAAATCAGCGCATGTGACGACTAATTGGCCGCAATGCCGCGCCGACGTCTCGCTGCTATGCATCTGTAGTTACACGACAATCCTCGCATTCTGGGCCTCCTATGACCGCATCACCGCTTGGCGAGCTTGGTTCCGACATCGTCCGCCAGACCCTGCTGGACGCCGCCGAGATCGCCGCCGCGCCACACCCTGCCGCGCTTCCGCATCCGGCCTCGCCGTCGACAACAAGGAGCCGTCGGCTTCGATCCGGTGACCGACGCCGACCGCGAGGCCGAGCTCGCCATCCGCGCAGCTGATCGGCGAGCGCTTCCCCGACCACGCCATCATCGGCGAGGAATGGGACGACAAGCAGCGGCTCGACGGCCGCTTCGACTGGATCATCGACCCGATCGACGGCACCCGCGCCTTCATCACCGGCGTCCCGGTCTGGGGCACGCTGATCGGCCTCACCGTCGACGGCCGGGCCGTCGCCGGCCTGATGGCGCAGCCCTTCACCGGCGAGATCTACCTCGGCCTGCCCGGCGAGGCCGCCTGCTATCCGCGGCGAGCAGACAGCGTGCCGCTCCGCACCTCGAAGCGTCACCGAGCTCGCCAGCGCCAAGCTCACCGCCACCTCGCCCGACATGTTCGAGCGCGCCGGCACCGACCTCGCCTGGAACCGCGCTGCGCCGCGCCGTGCTGCACGACCCGCTACGGCCTCGATTGCTACGGCTACTGCCTGCTGGCGGCCGGCCATATCGACCTCGTGGTCGAGGCGGCGCTCAAGGATGTCGACATCTGCCCGCTGATCCCGCTGATCGAGAATGCCGGCGGCGTCGTCACCACCTGGGACGGCGGCCCCGCCGAAGCAGGGCGGCAACTGCGTCGCCGCCGCGACGCCGGAGCTGCACGCCGCGGCGCTGGCGGTGCTGAACCGGCTAACCCGGGGGAGGCGGAGCTGCGCACCTACAGCCGCGCCTACGAGCTGTTCCTCGAAGCCATGCAGCGGCGCCGCCAGGTCGTCTGCACCTACCAGGGCTTCCGGCGCGAGCTCTGCCCGATCATCCTCGGCTGCACCGGCGGGGTGGAAAAGTCCCTCACCTTCCAGTTCGGCGGCGCCGGCAGCAAGCCCCTGCCGCCGAGCGGCAGCTGGCGCTGCCTCGTCCTCGCCGAGCGTCACCGACATCGAGCTGCGCGACGGCCCCTGGCACACCGGCAGCGCGCGCAGCACCGCACAATCCTGCGTCGCGGAAGTCCACTACGACACGAACCCCGACAGCCCCTACCACCCGCAACGCCGCATCCACCGCCTCATCCGCCCCTAGCCCGAAGGCCGGGCAGTCGGCGCCCCTCTCAGGGGAGAGGGTAGCGCAGCTGGACGAGCACTAGCGAGCGGTGAGGTTCAGCCATCGTCAGGCTCTGCCCCTACCCCGACTGCTCCGTGATGAACGCATCGAACGCCGCGAACACCTGGCTGCGGATCGCGTCGGTTTCCATGAACATTTCGTGCCGCGCCGCCGGGGATCACCACGTGCCGGCCGGTCCGCATCCGCAGGCCCAGCGGCTCGATCGCGCTGGTCGAGACGATCTCGTCCCGCGCCGCCGCCAGCATCAGCACCGGGATCTTCACCGTGGCCCGGGAACTGGTCGTGCGCCGCGCCCGCCATCGCCTCGAATCGCCGCCGCCGCCCAGCGGACCGTCGGCTCGCCGACGACGCAGGTCCGGCCGCGCCTTCAGCACCTCGACTCGAGCGCATGAAGCGGACCAGGTCGGAGGTCAGCGGGTTGCCGGCAAAGCTCTGCTCGGTCTGCGCCTTGTCGCGCTTGCGGCCGATCGGCAGCCGGCCCAGCCCGAGCGCCGTCAGCACCTTGCCCAGCCGCGCCATGCCGGCGACGCCGAACGGCTGGCCGTCGAGCCCCACCATCGGCGCGGAGAGGAACATCCGCTCGAACATCATGCGGTCGCGCGCGCCGGCATAGAGCGACACCAGCCCGCCCATCGAGTGGCCGACGAGGTAGTAGGGCGCCGGGCAGTCGGGCAGCAGGATCGAGCCGTGGAACGACTTGAGGTCGCGTCCAGTAGTCGTCGAAGTCGCTTCACATAGCCGAGCGTCCGGTTGCGGATCAGCCGGTCGGCTGCCGCCCTGCCCGCGCCAGTCGAAGGTCGCGACCGCAAAGCCGCGCGCCTGGAAATCGGCGATGGTCTCGAAATACTTCTCGATGAACTCGGTGCGCCCGCCGACGAGGCAGATCGTGCCCTTCGCCGCGCCCGCGCCCTTGGGGAAGGTCGCATAGCGCAGCCTCACCCGGTCGGAGGTCTCGAACATCCCCGACCCGCGCCCCCTCCGGCACCGGATTGGAGGGCACGACGGCGAGCGACGGCCCGTTGGGATCGACGATGGCGTTCATGTGAATTCGAGGCTCCGACAGGACCTTGTTGCCGCTATTGCGCCTCGCTGGCAAGCGTCTTGGCCGCCCGAAAGGAAAAGCCAGCGCCCCGTCGAGGAGCACTGGCTTTCCTGAGATGGCCGCCTTGCGGGGGGCGGGTGAAGGCGGCGCATTCGGTGTGCCCTGCAGCAGACAGTCAGCACAGTCCCGCTTCTACGAGCGCCCGCCTGAACCCGGTTTGATCGGCCCATTCATTTTCCGTTCATCGACGCAGAACGGGGTCTTGAACGACGCTTTGGCGCTCCTAAATCAATGCTGTCCGCCGGGAGACCCCGGGGACCGGGACACCCGGGAATGCCGCCTTGCCCGCTAGGGGAGGCTCGCGTGGGACACCCGCAAAGCCACGTTGCTCACAAGGAGAATGTGACATGCAGACCTATGATTTTTCCCCCTTCTATCGCTCGACCGTCGGCTTCGACCGGCGTGTTCAACCGGCTCGACGGCCTCGTCGGCCAGGAGGCCAAGACCTACCCGCCCTACAACATCGAGAAGGTCGGCGACTGACGCCTACCGCATCTCGATCGCGGTAGCCGGCTTCGCCGAGGGCGACATCGCCATCGAGTCCAAGGAGAACAACCTCGTGGTCAAGGGCGCCAAGCCCGCCGAGACCGAGGACAAGACCCGCGAGTTCCTCCATCGCGGCATCGCCGAGCGCGCCTTCGAGCTGCGCTTCCAGCTGGCCGACTATGTCGAGGTCGCCGGCGCCAGCCTCGAGAACGGCCTGCTCCACATCGAGCTGAAGCGCGAGCTGCCCGAGTAGCAAGAAGGCCCGGCAGATCCCGATCAGCGCCACCGGCACCCAGACCATCGAGGACAAGTCGGTCAACTAACGGTCCGGCGCGCCGCCTCGGCGCGGCGCCCTGACCAGGTCACCGAAATGGGGCGTGGATCCATCCGGATCCGCGCCCTTTTCGCGTCCGGCCCGCGCGCCCGGAACCCGACGCGGTGCCGGAGGATTACTCGAGCTGTCCCCATGAAGCCACGGAGCATCCCCATGAAATCCCCCGAGATCGGGCTCAAGTCCAACACCAAGACCGCAGATGATCGAGCTGCTGAACGCCCGCCTCGCCGACGCCATCGACCTGGCGCTGGTCAGCCAAGCAGGCCCACTGGAACCTCAAGGGCCCGACCTTCATCGCGGTGCATGAGCTGCTCGACCAGTTGCGCGGCAACCTCGACGAGCACGTCGACATCATCGCCGAGCGCGTCGCCCAGCTCGACGGCATCGCCCTGGGCACCGCGCAGACGGTCGGCAAGGCCACGCACGCTGCCGCCCTACCCCACCGACATCCGCAAGGTCCCCGACCACGTCGCCGCGCTGGTCGAGCGCTACGCCGCGCTCAGCAAATCCACCCGCGAAGGCATCGACCACGCCGACGAAGCCGGCGACGCCGACACCGCCGACATCTTCACCGCCTTCTCCCGCGCCCTCGACAAGGACCTGTGGTTCCTGAGGAGCCACCTGGAATAAGGGGGGCTGCAGAGCGGCTTTATCCTCCTTCCACGATGTCATTCCCGCGAAAGCGGGAACCTCTGTTTCCTTGGCGACGCCGCAAAACGGAGGTCCCCGCATTCGCGAGGATGACCCGGTGAAAAAAGCGCAGGGTCGCGCACGAGACCGAGGTCACCCCCGCCTCTAAGCCCGTCATCCTGAGCCTGTCGAAGGACGAGGGGCGGCCCGAATGTCGGTCCCGACCTGTCGCCTTTTCCCGGCCCTCACCCCACCCCGAATGTCATCCCAGCGAAAGCTGGGATCCACTTCTCCCCCCGCGCGAGTGGTGACGTGGGCCCCAGCTTCCGCTGGGGTGACACCGCGTGTGTGGGGGACCCAGGCGACCACTCCCCACGCCCTAACCTCTCCCTCCCTCCACGGTGTCATTCCCGCGGAAGCGGGAACCTCTGTTTCCTTGGCGACGCCGCAAACGGAGGTCCCCGCTTTCGCGGGGATGACCCGGTGAAAGAAGCGCAGGGTCGCGCAGGGGACCGAGGTCACCCCGGCCTCGAAGCCCCTCATCCTGAGCCTGTCGAAGGACGAGCGGGCGGGCACCGCAACTCAGCGTAGGCAGTCTCCCCGCGCTCACCACCCCACCAGGTGTCATCCCAGCGCTGGGATCCACTTGTCCCCCCGCGCGAGCGGCGACATGGACCCCTGCTTCCGCAGGGGTGACACCGAGTGTGCGGGCCTGGAAGAGTACCCCACGTGCCCCGCCCGGCCCCGCCCCCTACCCCCGCGTCCCTGCCCGCGCCTTCCCGTCATGCGGCCCGAGCTCCCGCCTCGGCGCGTCGTCCCAGGCCCGGTCCCGCTTCCCGAACTCCTCCATCCGCTCGGGATTCAGCGGGTAGTAGAGCTGGTTGCCCGGCCGCTGGTGTTCCCCGACGATCAACAGGTGCACGTCCGCATCGGAATTGTTGAGGAAGCTGTGCGCGATGCCGGTGCCGGCCGGAAACCCCACCCCGTCCCCCGGCCCGAGCGGGTGCAGCACCCCGTCGATCCACACGTCGGGCGTGCCCTCCAGCACATAGACGAACTCCTCCTCGAGCTTTTCCGCATGCGGATGCGACGAGCGGTTGCCCGGCGGAATCACCTCGAGGTTGATGCCGATCCGCCCGAGCCCGAACTGCTGCCCGAACCGTGCGCCGGCGCCCTCCATGCCCTCCGGCGCGCGCTCGTAAGGCCGCAGCAAGTCACGATAGTTCCTGATGAAAGGCGGTCGTTCCGGTTCAGCCATGGCTCCCTCCCCTGGGGAAACAATGGCAGGCGCCGGCTCCCAGTCAAGCGGCCCGGACTGCCCTCCGCCTCCGCACCCCTCCGCGCTCCCTCCTGCCCACTGCCGCACCGCTCCGCTTGATCCCTCCGCGCACCCCTCCCTCTGCGTCGTCATCGCCCGACTTGTTCGGGCGACCCAGTTCCCGGCGTGGGTTGCCCGCATGAAGCGGGCAATGACGACCAAGGGATGTTGATTGGGGCGGGAAGCGGCTGGCGCGAAATCGCTGCCCGTACCGGCACTTCCGGCCGATCGCCCGCCCCCAGATCTCCTACACATCTCCTATTCCTTTACCCAGTCTCCTATCCCGCGCTGCCCATCACCCCAAAAAAGTGATAAACCCCCGCTTGCGCAGTCGCGTGGAGTTGTGCAAGTCTACGCTCGATAGGACAGCAAGTCTGTCCAATATGAGTGAGCGGCCGGTCTCCCCGGTTTCGTGTCACACGCCGATCCGGCTGGCCCGCTTGACGATAGCGGAAACGGAGGGGCGGGGGCTCATCGAGCCCGTACGAGCGGCCATTTGGATGCAGAGCCGCTCCCCACGAAAGGATTGCGCCATCGGTTCCGAGCCGTACACTGAGTACGGACCGAGGCCGACGGCGTGTCGAAAGGAAGTGAACACCCGGGGCCCTGCCCGGACCGTACCGGCGACTCCACGAGAGAGGACTTTGCAACATGGCTGACCAAGGAACGGTAGAAATTCACCCCCCGTCATCGGAACGCCGGCATTCGCAAAGACCTCCCAGCCGGCGTCATCGGCCAGCGGCCGAGGGCCTCTACGATCCGACGCGCGAGCACGATGCCTGCGGCGTCGGCTTCATCGTCAACCTGAACAACAGCCAAGCCGCAGAAGATCGTCCAGAACGGCCTCGCGCATCCTCGAGAACCTCGAGCATCGCGGCGCCGTGGGCGCCGATCCGCTGATGGGCGACGGCGCCGGCATCATGGTGCAGATCCCGCACGAGTTCTTCGTCAAGCGAAGCGCCCGGCTCGGCTTCCGCCTGCCCGAGCCGGGCAGCTACGCCGTCGGCTTCATCTTCATGCCGCAGGATGCCGAACTCCGCCGCAAGATGGAGCAGGTCGTCAACAAGGTCATCGAGGACGAGGGCCAGGTGGTGCTCGGCTGGCGCGATGTGCCCGTCCGACAATTCCTCGCCTGTCGCAAGGCGCCCGAGATCGTCGCCACCGAGCCCTGCCACCGGCAGGTGATCATCGGCCGCGGCGACGGCATCGCCGACGAGGACGCGTTCGAGCGCAAGCTCTACATCATCCGCAAGGTGATGCTCGGCCAAGATCTATTCGGCCTTCGAGGGCAAGCCGAACGACTTCTACATCGTCTCGATGAGCTGCCGCACGCTGGTCTACAAGGGCATGTTCCTCGCCGCCCAGCTCGGCGCCTACTACCAGGACCTGCACGATCCGCGACTTCGAGTCGGCGCTCGCGCTCGTCCACCAGCGCTTCTCGACCAACACCTTCCCGTCCTGGCGGCTGGCGCACCCCTACCGGTTCGTCTGCCACAACGGCGAGATCAACACCGTGCGCGGCAACGTCAACTGGATGGCGGCGCGGCAGGCGTCGGTGTCGTCGCCGCTGTTCGGCGCCGACACTGCAGAAGCTCTGGCCGATCTCCTATGCCGGCCAGTCGGACACCGCCTGCTTCGACAACGCGCTCGAGTTCCTGATCCGCGGCGGCTACTCGCTGCCGCACGCCGCGATGATGCTGATCCCCGAGGCCTGGGCCGGCAACCCGCTGATGGATGAGGAGCCGCAGGCCTTCTACGAGTACCACGCCGCGCTGATGGAGCCGTGGGACGGCCCGGCCGCCATGTGCTTCTCCGACGGCCGTCCACATCGGCGCGACGCTCGACCGCAACGGCCTGCGTCCGGCCCGCTACTTCGTCACCGACGACGACGAGGTCATCATGGCCTCCGAGGCCGGCGTGCTGCCGATCCCGCCAGAGAAGATCGTGACGCAAGTGGCGCCTGCAGCCGGGCAAGATGCTGCTCATCGACCTGAAGCAGGGCCGCATCGTCTCCGACGAGGAGATCAAGGCCGAGCTCGCCGACGCGCCAGCCCTACAAGACGTGGCTGGCCGCACCCAGATCGTGCTCGAGGACCTGCCGCGCGGTGCCAGCTTCGCGCCCAAGACCTCGGACGTGCCGCTGCTCGATCGCCAGCAGGCCTTCGGCTACACCCAGGAAGACCTGAAGCTCCTCCTGACGCCGATGGCCGACCACCGGCCAGGAAGCCGTGGGCTCGATGGGCACCGACACGCCGATCTCGGCGCTCTCGGACAAGTCGAAGCTCCTCTACACCTACTTCAAGCAGAACTTCGCCCAGGTCACCAACCCGCCGATCGACTCGATCCGCGAGGAGCTGGTGATGAGCCTCGTCTCGTTCATCGGCCCGCGGCCGAACGTGCTCGACCTCAAGGGCGCCGGCAACGCGCAAGCGCCTCGAAGTGCGCCAGCCGATCCTCACCAACGAGGATCTGGAGAAGATCCGCGCCATCGGCGACATGGAGGACAACCCGTTCCACTCGAAGACGCTCGACATCACCTATCCGGTGTCGCGAAGGCGCCGACGGGCATGGAGGCGGCGCTCGACCAGCTGTTCTCCGACGCCGAGCTGGCCGTCCAGTCGGGCGACAACATCATCATCCTCTCCGACCGCGCGATCGGGCCGCGACCGGATCGCGATCCCGTCGCTGCTGGCGACCGCCGGCGTCCACCATCACCTGATCCGCAAGGGCCTCCGCACCTCGGTCGGCCTCGTGGTCGAGACCGGCGACGCGCGCGAGATCCACCATTTCTGCGCGCTCGCCGGCTATGGCGCCGAGGCGATCAACCCCTATCTCGCCTTCGAGACGCTGCTCGCCATGAAGCCGGACCTGCCCGGCGAGGTCGACGCGCACGAGATCATCCACCGCTACATCAAGGCGATCGGCAAGGGCATCCTGAAGGTCACCGCCAAGATGGGCATCTCGACCTACCAGTCCTATTGCGGCGCGCAGATCTTCGACGCCGTCGGCCTCGACCTCGGACTTCGTCGACACCTACTTCACCGGCACCGCCACCACCATCGAGGGCGCCGGCCTCGCCGAGATCGCCGAGGAGACGGTGCAGCGCCACCGCGATGCCTTCGGCAACTCGCCGGTGCTCGAGGACGCGCTCGATGTCGGCGGCGACTACGCCTTCCGCCTGCGCGGCGAGGCGCATGTCTGGCGCTCCGAAACCGTCGCGAACCTGCAGCACGCCGTCCGCGGCAATGCCCGCGACAAGTATCGCGAGTTCTGCCAAGCTCGTGAACGAGGTCGAGGACCAGCTACGTCACCATCCGCTCGCTGTTCCGCCTCAAGAGCGCCGAGGAGGACGGCCGCACGCCCGTGCCGCTCGAGGAGGTCGAGCCCGCCGTCGAGATCGTCAAGCGCTTCTCGACCGGCGCCATGTCCTACGGCTCGATCTCGCTGCGAGGCGCACACCACGCTCGCCATCGCCATGAACCGGATCGGCGGCAAGTCGAACACCGGCGAGGGCGGCGAGGAACCCGATCGCTTCACGCCGCTGCCGAACGGCGACTCCAAGCGCTCGGCCATCAAGCAGGTGGCCTCGGGCCGCTTCGGCGTGACCACGGAATACCTCGTCAACTCCGACATGATGCAGATCAAGATGGCCCAGGGCGCCAAGCCCGGCGAAGGCGGCCAGCTGCCCGGCGACAAGGTCGACGAGACCATCGCCAAGGTCCGTCACTCGACCCCCGGCGTCGGCCTCATCTCGCCGCCGCCGCACCACGACATCTATTCGATCGAGGACCTGGCGCAGCTGATCTTCGACCTGAAGAACGTCAATCCCGAGGGCCTGGTCTCGGTGAAGCTCGTCTCCGAAGTCGGCGTCGGCACCGTTGCCGCCGGCGTCGCCAAGGCGCGCGCCGACCACGTCACCATCTCCGGCTACGAAGGCGGCACCGGCGCCTCGCCGCTGACCTCGCTGAAGCACGCCGGCTCGCCCTGGGAGATCGGCCTTGCCGAAACCCACCAGACGCTGGTCGCGCAACAAGCTGCGCGGCCGCATCGCCGTGCAGGTCGACGGCGGCATCCGCACCGGCCGCGACGTGGTGATCGGCGCCCTGCTCGGCGCCGACGAGTTCGGCATGGCGACCGCGCCGCTGATCGCGGCCGGCTGCGTCATGATGCGCAAGTGCCACCTCAACACCTGCCCGGTCGGCGTCGCGACGCAGGACCCGGTGCTGCGCGCGCGCTTCACCGGCAAGCCCGAGCACGTCATCAACTACCTCTTCTTCGTCGCCGAGGAAGTGCGCGAGCTGATGGCCGAGCTCGGCTACCGCAGGTTCGACGAGATGGTCGGCCAGATGCAGATGCTCGACAAGACCGAGGCCGTCGCGCACTGGAAGGCCAAGGGGCTCGATTTCTCGCAAGCTCTTCCACAAGCCCTGGGCCGCCGAAGGCGTGGCGATCACCCACTCGCGAAGACGCAGGACCACCCGATCGACAAGGTCCTCGACCGCACGCTGATCGAGCAGGCCAAGCCCGCCCTCGAGCACGGCACCCCGGTCAAGATCGTCGAGAAGATCACCAGCGTCGACCGCTCGGCCGGCGCCATGCTCGGCGGCGCCGTGGCCAAGCGCTACGGCCATGCCGGCCTGCCCGAAGACACCATCGCCATCTCGCTTGACCGGCACCGCCGGCCAGGCCTTCGGCGCCTGGGCCGACGCCGCGGCATCTCGCATCGATCTCGTCGGCGAAGCCAACGACTATGTCGGCAAGGGCCTCTCCGGCGCCCGCCTCGTCGTGCGTCCCGCCGACAACCCCGGCTTCGTGCCCGAGGAATCGATCATCATCGGCAACACCGCCCTCTACGGCGCCATCACCGGCGAGTGCTACTTCCGCGGCGTCGCCGGCGAGCGCTTCGCCGTCCGCAACTCCGGCGCCATCGCCGTGGTCGAAGGCACCGGCGACCACGGCTGCGAGTACATGACCGGCGGCGTCGTCGTCGTGCTCGGCAAGACCGGCCGCAACTTCGCGGCCGGCATGTCCGGCGGCGTCGCCTACGTGCTCGACGAGGACGAGAGCTTCGAGAGCCGCTGCAACATGTCGATGGTCGAGCTCGAGCCGGTGGTCGAGGAAGAGGCCATCTCCGGCCGCGACTTCGGCCACCACGGCGACCTCGAGACCATGGGCGTCGTCGAGATCCTGCACGATCTCGGCCGCGGCGACGCCGAGCGGCTCTACCAGCTGATCGCGCGCCACAAGAGCTTCACCGGCTCCGTCGCGCGCCGACCACATCCTCGACCAACTGGGACGAGTACCTGCCCAAGTTCCGCAAGGTCATGCCGGTCGAGTACCGCAAGGCCCTCGCCGAAGATGGAACAGGAACGTGCCGCGCTCCAGCAGGCGGCGGAATGATGCGGCGCGCTCTGGGAGCATTGGCCGCACTGCTCATCCCCCTCGCGCCGGTCGCAGCCGTCGCGAAGGGACCGGCCGTCATGATCGAGGTGGTCTACCAGTTCACCTCGCCCGCCGGCAAAGCCCGGACCTGGAAGGAATACATCACCTATTCCAGTGCCGAGGCGGCCCGGACCGATTGCGAGACGACGGTGCCCAAGCCGAGCAAGCCCCGGCTCAGCTCCTATGTCACCGACTACAAGGAACTGGTCGGGCACACGTTCGTCAGCGCCGCCTGCACGAAGAAGGGCGACGACTACCTGATCAGCACCAAGTCGCTCGGGTTGAACAAGCTGCCGACGCCGGCAGCGGTCGGCTTCACCTACAAGGACAAGGCCGGCAAGGTGAAAACCAACATGATCTATGACGCCCGGTCATCCATGAGCATGACGCAGTGCCTCAAATCGATCCGCAGCGTCACCTCGCAGTACAAGGACAAGATACCCAAGACCATCGACGAGTTCAGCGGCATGACCTTCGTCAAATCCGAATGCGTCTTCGCCGAAGACTTTGAACTCTAGAGGCCTGGAGAAGATAATGGGCAAGATTACCGGCTTCCTCGAGATCGACCGCGTCGACCGCGACTACCTCCCGGTCGAGCAGCGGCTTCAGCAACTACAACGAGTTCGTCATCCCGCTGGGCGACAAGGGCACCCGCGACCAGGCGGCGCGCTGCATGGATTGCGGCATCCCGTACTGTCACAACGGCTGCCCGGTGAACAACCAGATCCCGGACTGGAACGACCTCGTCTACCGCGGCGAGTGGCTGAAGGCGCTGATCAACCTTCACTCCACCAACAACTTCCCCGAGTTCACCGGCCGCATCTGCCCCGCCCCGTGCGAGGCGAGCTGCACGCTGAACATCCCGGACACCCCGGTCAGCATCAAGTCGATCGAGTGCGCCATCGTCGACAAGGGCTGGGAAGAAGGCTGGATCACCCCGCACGTCAACCCGGAGAAGACCGGCAGGAAGGTCGCCGTGATCGGCTCCGGCCCGGCCGGCATGGCCTGCGCCCAGCAGCTCGCCCGCGCCGGCCACGACGTGCATCTCTACGAGAAGAACGCCAGGATCGGCGGCCTGATGCGCTACGGCATCCCCGACTTCAAGATGGAGAAGCGCCACATCGACCGGCGCGTCGCCCAGATGGAAGCCGAGGGCGTCACCATGCATTGCGGCGTCCATGTCGGCTACGACGTGACCATCGAGCCGAGCTCGAGGCCGAGTACGACGCCATCGCCCTCGCCGGCGGCGCCGAGAAGCCGCGCGACCTGCCGATCCCCGGCCGCGAGCTCGACGGCATCCACTTCGCCATGGACTTCCTGCCGCAGCAGAACCGCCGCGACGCCGACGAGCCGCTGGACAACGTGAAGCCGATCCTCGCGACCGGCAAGCACGTCGTCGTCATCGGCGGCGGCGACACCGGCTCGGACTGCATCGGCACCTCGAACCGCCACGGCGCCCTCTCGGTCACCCAGATCGAGATCATGCCGATGCCGCCCGAGAAGGAGAACAAGGCGCTGGTCTGGCCGAACTGGCCGCTGAAGCTCCGCACCTCCTCCTCGCAGGAGGAAGGCGTCGCGCGCGACTTCGCCGTCGCGACGGTCGTCGTTCGAAGGCAGCGACGGCAAGGTCACGGCGCTCAACTGCGCCCGCGCCGACGAGCGCTTCCAGCCGATCCCCGGCACCGAGTTCCAGCTCAAGGCCGACCTCGTGCTCCTCGCCATGGGCTTCCTCGGCCCGGTGCAGGACGGCATGGTCAAGCAGTCCGGCGTCGAACTCGACAAGCGCGGCAACGTCCTCGCCGACACCCTCCACTACAAGACCACCAGGGAGAAACTCTTCTCCTGCGGCGACATGCGCCGCGGCCAGTCCCTCGTCGTCTGGGCCATCCGCGAAGGCCGCCAATGCGCCCGCTCGATCGACCTGTGGCTGATGGGCCAGACGGATCTGCCGCGGTAACGGCCGTGATCCTCCCCCGCGTGGCGGGGGAGGGGCTTCGAACCGTCCCAAGGGCAAATCGCTCCAGTGGAGCGATTTGAGATGAGAAGGCCTTGAGAGCTACGCTCGACAGGCACGCCCGAAGCATGGTGGAGGGAGCGGCCCCACGCCCGAGCTCTCCACCCCCTCTCCCCTGAGGGGAGAGGGTAGCGCAGCTAGGAGCGCCAGCGACGTAGCGAAGCTGGGGTGAGGGTTCAGCTCTCGGCAGTACCCCCGCCCCTCATCCGGCGCTACGCGCCACCTTCTCCCTCGAGGGGAGAAGGGAGAGGTGGCACGATCTCACCTCGGGCCTCCCTTCTCCCCTTGAGGGAGAAGGTGGATGGCCGAAGGCCAGACGGATCAGGGTCGGCCCGAGCCACAGGCCTCGGCGCCCCTTCGCCCCACCGGATTCTCCACCACGCCCGGCGTCTTCCCCACCCCGAACGCGTCCGCCCGTCCCGGCCGGCGCATCGACCAGCTGCTCGAGGTCGAACCCCACCGGCGCCGCCTCCGCGCCTCCGCTCACCATGTCCGTCGCCCGCTTCGGCGTGCGGCTGAGCGGGATCACTGCCCCCGCCACCTCGAGCAGCTTCATCTGCCCCAGCCCCTGATAGGGCGGCCGCACCATCGTCTGCGCGTCGGTGCCGAGCAGCGGATCGGCGACGCCGATCCCCACCGTGCCGCCGCCGCGATAATAGGCGCGCAGCGACTGGCTCAGGTAGAACGCCACCTTGTCGGCGCCGGCGGTGGAGAAATGGATGCCGTCGTCCTTGCGCATCCGCGCCTGGTTGCCGTTCACGTCCGGCCCGCGCGAGGTGTACTTGCCGTCCGGGCTGGCGAAGCGGTCGTAGATGTCGAGGAATTCCGCCCCGCCGCCGAACGCCGCGAGCCGCTGGATCTCGTTCACCTGCACCATGGTCTGCCCGAACTTCGGCGCTTCCATCGGCGGCAGCCCGATCCAGATGGTCGGCTTGTTGGCCGCCCGCAGCTGCTGGACGATCCGCGTCACCCGCGCCGAATACTCGGCCGACCACTCGGGCGTCAGCGAGCGGTAGCTCGCCTCGCCGAGGGTCATGCTCTGCCGGTCGTTGATGCCGATGATCATCACCGCGATGTCGAAACTGTTCTTGGCGATCTCCGTCGGCCGATCCTGCCCGGGCCAGTCGAAGTAATCCGGCCTGACGAGGCCGGACGATCCCTCCGCCTCCGTGATCACCACGATGTTCGGGTCCTCGGCATAGAAGCGCTCGAGCGCCTTGCCGATGTCGCCGGCGAGCGAATCGCCGAACACCGCGAGCCGCGTCGCGCCCGCCGCCTTCGCCACCTCGGGCTTGGGCGGCGGCGCCGGCTCGGCGGCCGGCCGGGGCTTCCGCACCGGCTTTTCGATCACCGGGGGCTGTTCCTGCTGCTGCTGTTGCTCGTCATTGCCGAACAACAGGTCCATCAGCGTCCGCCGCCGCCGCGGTTGCTGCTGCTGCGCCACCACGATCTCGCCGTCTCGGGCCGCTGCGATCGGCGCCGGCGGCGCTGGCTCCTGCGCGACGACGAACATCGGCAGCATGTCGGTGAGCACCAGCGCCGCCACCACCATGCCGACGATCCAGATCACGAACCTGTTGCGCTTCTTCTGCATGCCGCTCATCTAGCCGAGGATGGGCGCCCATTTGAAGGCGTGTAACAGATTTTGACCGCGCGCCGTTCCCCGCCTACTGCGCCGCCCGCGCCAGCTCCTCATAGCTTTGAAGCGTGATGAACCCGTCCGCGACCTCGCCCCGCGCCGCCTGGAAGCGGGCATAGGCCGCCTGGCTGATCGGCCCCAGCCGGCCGTCCGCCTCCCCCCTGTAGTAGCCCCAGCGCGCTGAGCGACTTCTGGATCGTCGATCCGCTGCTGCAGGTTCGGGAACTTCGCGCTGCGCGGCCAGTCCGCGACGAACCCGCCCGCGCCCTTCAGCCGGTCGGTCAGGTGCGCGACGGTCAGCGCGTAGCTGTCGGAGAAATTATAGCCCTTGAGCACCAGGTAGTTGCGGGTCATCAGGAATTTCGGCCCGTTCGCCCCGGCCGGCACGTAGAGGAACACCGGCGTCGAGAGGTCGGCGAAATCGCGCCCGCGCACCCGCCGCACCCCGCGCTCGGCGAAGAACGAGACCGGACGCAGCTCTTCGCGGCTCGCCAGCAGGTAGTCGAACCCCGCCGGCACCTCGACCTCGAAGCCCCAGTCCACCCCCGGCGTGTAGCCGAGGTCGAGCAGGAATTTCGCGCTCGTCGCCAGCGCATCGGCCAGCGAGCGATGGAGGTCGATCCGCCCGTCGCCGTCGCCGTCGACGCCATGCGCGATGACGTTCGAGGGATTGACCTGCAGGTGCCCGATCGCCCCGGCCCAGGAGCCGACCAGGTCCTGCGGCGCCATGCGGTTCATCTCGACGAGCTTCAGCGCCGCGATGAAATCCGCCGTGTCGCCTTCGAGCCGGCTGCGCCGCTGGTGCACCAGCGTCGCCAGCGAGCGGATGATCGGCTTGATGTATTTCGAATTGGCCAGCACCGAGCCATAATCGGTCTCGATCCCCCAGATGGCCCCGAGGATATAGGGATCGACCCCCGTCCGCCGCCCGGTTTCGGTGAACAGCGCCTTGTGCTTGTCCATCGCCGCCCGCCCGTGCTCGATCCGGCTGCTGGTCACCCGCTTGTCGAGGTAGTCCCACATCGTCGTGGTGAACTCGGGCTGGGTGGCCACGAACTCCGGGATCGTCGGATCGGGCGTCAGCCCCTCCGTCGCCGCCCGATAGGTCGCCCGGCTCACCCCCGCCGCAACCGCCTTGGCCTCGAAATTGCGGATGAACGACGAAAACGACTCGATCGGGGCCGCAACGGCCGGCGTGATGAGCAGGAGGAGGAGTGCAAGAAAGAGTCCGCGGATCAATGTGAGTCGTCCTGTCAATGATCGCCTTCTCCCCCAACCGCTGCCACCCTCTCCCCCTGAGGGGAGAGGGTAGCGCAGCTAGTAGCGCCAGCGACGTAGCGAAGCTGGGGTGAGGGGTTCGACCATCCGCATGCAGGCATAGTCCCCCTCACGAATCCCGTCGCCGCCCTTACCGATTCCGCGTCACAAGGTACCGTTCCCAGTTCACCGCCGCGGTCACGATCTCGTTGAGGTCCTCATGCGCCGGCTGCCAGCCGAGCACCTGCCGGATCTTGTCGGCGCGCGCCGACGATCGAGGCCGGATCGCCGGCGCGGCGCGGCTCCTCGATCACGCTGAAGTCGCCGCGCCACCGCCTTCACCGTCTCGATCACCTCCCGCACCGAATAGCCGCGGCCATAGCCGCAGTTCATCGTCACCGGCGCGCCGCCGTCCCGCAGATACTGCAGCAGCAGCGCATGCGCCTCGACCAGGTCGGTGACATGGATGTAGTCGCGCACCCCGGTCCCGTCGGGCGTCGGGAAGTCCGTGCCGAAGATCGCCATGTGCGGCCGCTGCCCCAGCGCCGCCTGCGCCGCGACCTTGATCAGGTGCGTCGCCGTCGGCGAGCTCTGCCCGCTGCGCCGCTTGCGGGTCGGCGCCCGCGACGTTGAAATAGCGCAGCACGCCATAGGTCAGCGGATGCGCCGCCGCGACGTCGGCCAGCATCATCTCGGTCATCAGCTTCGAGCGCCCATAGGGCGACATCGGGTTGAGCGGCCATGTCCTCGGCCACCGGCTCGAGCCCGGCCATGCCGTAGACCGCCGCGGTCGAGGAGAAGATGAAGTGCTTCACCCCGAAGCGGCACCGCCGCCTCGATCAGGTTGCGCGAGGCGCGGTGTTGTTGGCGTAGTACTTGAGCGGATCGGCCACCGATTCGGGCACCACGATCGAGCCGGCGAAATGCACGATCTCGGTGATGCCGTGCGTCGCGATCAGCGCGCCCACCAGCTCGCAGATCGCCGACATCGCCGTTGACGAACGTCGCGCGGTGGTCGATCGCCCAGTCGAATCCGGTGCTGAGATTGTCGAGCACCACCACCGCTTCGCCGGCGTCGGCGAGGCGCAGCACCATGTGGCTGCCGATATAGCCCGCTCCGCCCGTCACCAGAACGGCCATCGGATGCCTCGCCATACTTCAAATTAATAAGCCGCAGGCTAACCGCGAGGTGCTAAGAAACGGCTTACACCCAACCTCTCGCGGAGCCAGCTTTGCCAAAACGCGTTCGCACAGCAGTGTTTCCCGTCGCCGGTCTCGGCACCCGATTCCTGCCGGCCACCAAGGCCATGCCCAAGGAAATGCTGACGGTCGTCGACCGCCCGCTGATCCAGTACGCGGTCGACGAGGCGCGCGAGGCGGGCATCGAGCACTTCGTCTTCGTCACCGGCCGCAACAAGGGCGTGATCGAGGACCATTTCGACCGCCAGTACGAACTCGAGCAGACCCTCGAGATCCGCGGCAAGACCGCGGCGCTGCAGCGAGCTGCAGAAGGACCTGCCCTCGGCCGGCCAGGCGAGCTTCACCCGCCAGCAGGAGCCGCTGGGCCTCGGCCACGCCGTCTGGTGCGCCCGCGAGCTGGTCGGCAACCAGCCCTTCGCCCTGCTGCTGCCCGACATGGTGTTCCGCGCCACGCCCGGCGTGCTCAAGCAGATGATGGATGCCTACGAGGAGACCGGCGGCAACATCGTCGGCGTCGAGGAGGTCGATCCGGCCGATGTCTCGAGCTACGGCATCGTCGAGCGCGGCGCCGGCCCCGACAAGGGCTTCCGCATCACCGGCATGGTCGAAAAGCCCAAGCCCGCCGATGCCCCGTCCAACCTCTTCATCTCCGGCCGCTACATCCTGCAGCCCGAGATCTTCAGCCTCCTGAGCCGAGCAGACCGCGCGGCGCCGGCGGCGAGATCCAGCTCACCGACGCCATGCAGACCCTGATCCGCACGCAGACGTTCACCGGCGTCAAGTACGACGGCAAGGTCTATCGACTGCGGCTCGCAAGCTCGGCTTCCTCACCGCCAACGTCGTCTTCGCGCTCGACCGGCCGGACCTCGCGCGACGCCTTCCGCAAGGAGATGCGGCACCTGCTTCGCCGAGCTCAACGGTGTAGCGTAAGCCCCAGCGTCAGCACCTGCTTGTCCTCAGCCGGATCCGGCAGGGTCTGGCTGCGCGAGAAGACGTAGTCGAGGCTCGCATCCATGTGCTCGTTGAGCAGGTAGTCGGCGCCGGCCCCAAGGCTCCAGCCCTGCTCGCGCGTGCCGACCCCGACATGGCGCGCCTCGCTCCAGCCCGCCGCGCTCCTCAGCTTCAGCCACGGGTTGACCCGGTAGCTCGCCTCGCCGATCAGCTCGTGCGTCACCTTCCCCGTCGCGCCCGCGATATTGCCGGGCGACCCGATCGTCGTCGCGAGCCGCGCCGACAGCTCCACCGTCTCGTCCGGCCGCAGCACCGCCCTGCCGTCGTAGAGCACCGCGGTGAAATCCCCCAGTGACGCATCGACGAAGTCCCGATGCCCCAGCCCGAGCGAGCCCTCGAGCTCGAGCGTCGCGTCCACCGCCGCGCTCACCCCCGCCCGCATCTCGGTCGTGACATTGTCGAGCCGCGCCGCAAGGCTCGGCGACACCTCGTCATGGGCGCGATAGCCGATCTCGGTGTCGACGAACGCCGTCAGCCCCGGCCCGACCGGCACCCCGATCCGGCTCCCGACCCCGACCCGGCTGTTGTTCTGGAACCCGTTGCCGCTGCTCGTGCCGTCGTCGTACTCGGTCTCCCCGAACACCGTCCGCCCCACGCTGCCGCGGAGGCCGGCGCTGAAGCTGCCGAACTCGCGCGAGAACCCCACCTCCGCCTCGCCCGCCACCACCAGCGGCGCCGCGACCACGTTGGCCCCATAGCCCGGCGCGTCCGGCGCATCCTGCGAGAGCTCGAGGCTCCCCCCGAGCGTCGCCACGGTGACCTCGTCCAGCCGGTAGTCCATGGCCCCGTCGACCCGCAGCCGGTCCACCCGCGCCGCACCGTCGAGCTCGTAGCTGATCTCGCTCTCCGCCCCGACGACATAGCTGCCGCGCAGGATGTCGTTGGCCACACTGGCGCGCGACAGGATCACGCTGGTGAACCGCGTGCCGCTGTCCGACTGCGTCACCGCCCCCCTCAGCCCGACGCTCCAGTCGAGCGGCGAAGCCAGGTCCTGCCATTCATGCGGCGGCATCGGCAGGCAGTTCTCGCAGCCCCCGCCTCCCGGCCGCATCAGGTCCGCGTTGTCGAAGCGCGAGCCGTCGCCCATCGGGTTGAACTCGGCGCCCGCCGCCGGCGCCACGGCCAGTGCCAGCACCCCGATAGCGCGCCATCCCCTGCCGATCACCGCCGAACCCCTGTGCCAAACCGTACAGAACCTCGCAGCTTATGGTTAACGAACCCTTCCGCCGCGCTCCGGCCCGGCCAGCCGCAAGCAGTCGTTAACCCTTGGAGCTTAAACGCGGATTATCCGGTTTCCGTCAGGATTGCTGTCGGGCCTTCAGCCCAAACTCAGCGTCGGGGCTCGGACTTATGGATATTGCTACCCTCATCGGCATCGTCGGTGGATTCGCCATGCTGTTCGGCGCGATCCTCCTCGAAGGCTCGAGCCCGATGAGCTTCGTCAACCTGCTCGCGACGGTCGTCGTGGTGGGCGGCGGCACCATGGCGGTGATGGCCCGCTACACCATGGGCGGCTTCGTCAGCGGCACCGCCAACGGCTTCAAGGCCGTGATGTTCTACAAGCACGTCTCGACCACCCAGCTGATCGACCAGATCGCCGAGATCGCCGAGACCATGCGGCGCCAGGGCCCGATCGCGCTCGAATCGGTGCAGGTGGAGGACCCGTTCTTCAAGCGCGGCGTCCGCATGATCGCCGACGGCTTCACCGCCGAGGCGATCCGCGCCTCGCTCGAGCGCGAGCGCGATCTCGACTACGAGCGCATCGAGGAAAGCCACAAGATCTTCAAGGCCTTGGCGAGGCCGCCCCGGGCATGGGCATGGTCGGCACGCTGATCGGCCTCGTCTCGATGTTCGGCCACATGGACGATCCCAAGAAGATCGGTCCCGGCATGGCGATCGCGCTGCTGACCACGCTCTACGGCGCCGTGCTTCGCCAACGTCCTCTGCCTGCCGATTGCCGACAAGCTCGCCAATCGCGCCACCGAGGAGGGCACCAACCGCACCCTCATCATCGAGGCGCTGATCATGATCCGCGAGGGCCGCAACCCCTCGACCATCCGCGACGAGCTGGCGAGCTTCCTGCCGCTGCACACCCGCGAAAAGCTGCTGGAAGCCGCCTGATGGCGCTCCGCGAAAAGGCCACGGCGGGGCGGCGGCCACGGCGGCGCCTGGGTCATCTCCTTCGCCGACCTGATGAGCCTGCTCATGGCGTTCTTCGTCATGCTGCTGAGCTTTTCGGTGCAGGACCAGGAAAAGCTCAACATGGCGGCGGGCTCGGTGCAGGACGCCTTCGGCATCCAGCCCTTCTCCGACATGACCGGCATGATCGAGCGGCAGGGCAACCCGCAGCGCGACTACCTCAAGAACGTCTCCACCGAGGAGATGAAGTCGAGCTCCGAGTTCTCGACCGAGGACCACCGCCAGGAAGAGCGCCAGGGCCAGGAAGCCAACACCTACGTCAAGGAAAAGACCGACATCGAGAAGGCGGCGAACTTCGCCCTCGCCTCCGCCAGCCTCAAGCAGGCCTGGCAGGACAATCCCGACATCACCGCGGTCAGCGACAACATCATCGTCGAGGAGGACGCGGAGGGCCTGAACATCATCATCGCCGACCAGGAAGGCCGCGCGATGTTCCCCGAAGGCTCGAAATATCCCTACGAGCTGACCCGCAAGGCCGTCGCCGCCATGGCCCCGCTCCTCGCCAAGCTGCCGCAGCAGATCGAGATCACCGGCCACACCGCCGCCGGCGCCACCTACGACAACCCGCGCTACGGCGAATGGGAACTGAGCTTCGACCGCGCCAACGTCATGCGCCAGATCCTCGAGGAATTCGGCCTGCCCTCCGACCGCATCAAGTCCGTCACCGGCCGCGGCCAGACCGACCCCTTCTACCCCAACGACCCCTACCTCAGCGCCAACAAACGCGTCGCCATCACCCTGCTCAACGAAAAGCCCCCGGTCCCGATCGACCTGAAGCCGTAACGGCAGGTGCCCCGCGCCTCCCTCGTCCTTCGACAAGCTCAGGATGAGGGCTCGCGAGTCCTGGGGAGGCGCCACCCCTATCCTCCCCGTTCACGGGGGAGGGGACTACCCGAAGGGTGGTGGAGGGGGCGGCCCCAATCACCGGCCCCATCTCCCCCTCTCCCCTGAGGGGAGAGGGTAGCGCAGCTAGGAGCGAAGCGACGTAGCGAAGCTGGGGTGAGGGGTTCAGAGCCTCATCAGCGCACCGCCCGCGGCCACCCACCAGCCAAGACCCGCTCTCGTTCATCATTACCCGCTTCATGAGGGCAACCCAGCGCCACAGCCTGGGTCCCCCGGACAAGCCGGGCGATGACGACGGGGTGGAGACGAGTAGCGCCTCCAGGCAATCGTATCCCCCGCCATGGCCCTGCTTATCCTCAGCCTGTCGAAGGGACGAGGGCCTCGCCAACCGGCGACGCCTCAGCGTCCACGAAGCGCCCTCAAACCGCCTCCACCTTCAGCACCGCCCCATCCGCCTCGACGATCCGCACCTTCGCGCCCGCCGCGAGGTCCGGCCCGGTGACCCGCCAGGTCGTATCGCCCAGCGCCAGCCGCCCGCTGCCGTCGCGGATCGGCTCGTCGAGCACCACCTCCTGGCCGATCAGGCGCTCGGCCCGGCGGTTGAGGAAGGGCCGGTCGGTCGTCTCGCTGGCGGCTGCGCGAGTAGCGCAGCCAGGCGAAGACGCTGACCAGGCTCAAAATGCCGAAGATCAGGAACTGCAGCGGCCAGCCGATCGGCTGCACGAGGCTCGCGAGCCCGGTGACCAGACCCGGCGATGCCGAGCCAGAGGAAGATGCCGCCCGGCAGCACCAGTTCCAGCGCCAGCAGCACCGCCCCGGCGACGAACCACGACCACGCGCCTAGGCCGCCGATGAGCCCGATGAGGTCCATGTCCGTCTCCGCTCAGCTGGTGGATGGCGGCCGCGAGGTCGGCCGCCCGCGTCGTCGCCGGCCGCTCGCCGCCGAACGTCTCCTTGGCGATCTCGGCAATGCCGCCGATGGCGCCGATGACGCTGGCGGCCTCGACCGGCAGCATCAGCACCTTCTGGTTCGGCGACCGCGCCAGCCCTTCCAGCGCCTTGATGTAGTTGTTGGCGACGAAGTAGTTGATCGCCTGCACGTCGCCCGAGGCGATGGCGTCCGACACCACCTGCGTCGCCTGGCCTCGGCCTCGGCCGAACGCTCGCGCGCCTCGGCGTCGCGGAACGCGGCCTCGCGCCGGCCTTCCGCCTCGAGCACCTGGCTCTGCTTCTGCCCCTCCGCCTGCAGGATCGCCGCCTGGCGCTTGCCCTCGGCCTCGAGGATCAGCGCGCGCTTCTCGCGCTCGGCCTTCATCTGCCGGCCCATGGATTCGACCAGGTCCTTGGGCGGGTCGATGTCCTTGATCTCGATGCGGGTGATCTTCAGCCCCCAGGGGCTCACCGCCGTGTCGACGACCCGCAGCAGCCGGCTGTTGATCTCGTCCCGATGCGACAGCAGCTCGTCGAGATCCATCGAGCCCATCACCGTGCGGATATTGGTCATGGTCAGGTTGAGGATCGCCACCTCGAGTTGGGCGACCTCATAGGCCGCCGCGGCGGCATCGAGGATCTGGTAGAAGGTGACGCCATTGGCGGTGACGGTGGCGTTGTCGCGGGTGATCACCTCCTGGTGCGGGACCTCGAGCACCTGCTCCATCATGTTGATCTTCTTGCCGATGCTGTCGACGAACGGGATGATCAGCCCGAGCCCGGGCTTCAGCGTGCGGATGTACCGGCCGAAGCGCTCGATGGTGTAGTTGTAGCCCTGCGGCACGGTCTTGGCGCCGGCGAACAGGACCAGGACGAACAATACGCCCAGCGCGATCAGCGTCGCGCTCAGCCCGTCGAGTTGGAACCCATCCATTCCCGTTTACCTATCTGCGCTCTAGACCCGAATCAACATGTATGTGCCGATCCGATTTCGTGCAATATTGCAAGGTCGTTATCCGCCGGTCGTGAGAGGAGGAACACTCCTCGTCGAGACGGCGTTGTCCTTGTGTCGTTGTTCGCGAGTTGAGCCATGCCCGAAGTCACGCGCCCGATCTGGAAGGGGCAGTTGCGTCTTTCACTGGTGTCCATCCCCGTCGAGATGTTCACGGCCACCAAGTCGAGCGCGAAGCCGAGCTTCCGCCAGATCCACGAGCCGACCGGCAAGCCGATCCGCTACGAGAAGGTGGTGGATGGCATCGGCGCGGTCGATCCGGACGACATCCGCAAGGGCTATGAATACGAGAAGGGCGACTATGTCCTCCTCACCGACGACGAGCTCGACGCGGTGAAGCTCGAGACCAAGAAGACGCTCGAGCTGGTGCAGTTCGTCGACGAGTCCGAGATTCCGCCGCTCTACTACGACTCCCCCTATTTCATCGCTCCGGCCGACGAGCTCGCCGAGGACGCCTTCCGCGTCGTGCGCGACGCACTCAAGCAGTCGAAGAAGGTCGGCCTCGGCCAGCTGGCGCTGCGCGGCAAGGAATACCTCGTCGCGGTAAAACCCTACGACAAGGGCATCCTGCTCGAGACGCTGCACTATGCCGACGAGCTGAGGAAGCCCGAGGCCTATTTCTCCGACATCTCGGCCAAGGCCACCGACCAGGACCTGCTCGACGTGGCGACTGCGCTGATCGACAAGAAGACCGCCAAGTTCGACGCCAAGCAGTTCGAGGACCACTACCAGGCGGCGCTGCGCGAGCTCATCGCGCGCAAGCTCAAGTCCAAGGGCAAGAAGGTCATCGAGGTCGAGGAGCCCAAGCGCGCCCCGCAGACCAGCAACGTCGTCGACCTCATGGCCATGCTGAAGAAGAGCCTCGAGAGCGGCGAGGGCAAGGAAGGCACGAAGTCCGCCGCGGCCAAGTCCACCAGCAAGTCCGCTGCCAGCAAGGCCACCGCGGCCAAGGAGCCGGCCCGGGCAACGACTCGCAAGAAGGCGAGTTGAGTAGGGGCCAATAGCCGGAGGGTTGGCCATGCCCACCACGCCTCACTCGCTGCTCAAGGACTACCGCAAGAAGCGCGACTTCACCAAGACGGCCGAGCCTTCAGGCGAGACTGCCGAGGCCGGCAAGTCCGAAGGCCAGCCGCTGCGCTTCGTCGTCCAGAAGCACGATGCGACGCGCCTGCACTACGATTTCCGCCTCGAGCTCGACGGCGTGCTGAAGAGCTGGGCCGTCACCAAGGGCCCCTCGACCAACCCGGCCGACAAGCGGCTCGCGGTGCGGGTCGAGGACCATCCGCTCGACTATGGCGACTTCGAGGGCACCATCCCCGAGGACCAGTATGGCGGCGGCACCGTCATGCTCTGGGACGAAGGCACCTGGGAGCCGCTCGGTGATCCGCACAAGGACCTCGAGGACGGCGACCTCAAGTTCCGCCTCGACGGCAAGCGGATGAAGGGCGAGTGGGTCCTCGTCCACATGAAGGGCCGCGACAACAAGACCCGCAACGGCACGCGCGAGAACTGGCTGCTGATCAAGCATCGCGACGAATACGCCACCGAGACCGACGGGCTGACCGAGAAGTTCACCACCAGCGTCGAGACCGGCCGCGACCTCGAAGGCATCGCCAAGGGCCTGAAGTCCCGGCGCAAGGGTGCCGCCTCCGAGCCGAAGTCGAAGGTCTGGACCGGCGGCAAGGCGGTGGCGCTGCCCGAGTTCCGCTCGCCGCAACTCGCGACGCTGGTCGACGACGTGCCGGCCGGCAACGGCTGGCTGTTCGAGATGAAGTACGACGGCTACCGCGCGCTGGCGGCGATCGCCGGGCCGGAGGTCCGCGTCTATACCCGCAACGCCAACGACTGGACCACGCAGTTCCAGCGCATCGTCGCCGCCGCTCTCGAAGCTCACCACCGGCTCGGTGCTGCTCGACGGCGAGATCTGCGCCCTCAAGGACGGCCACACCGATTTCTCCACCCTGAAGGACGCGCTCTCGACCGGCGGCGACCTCGTCTACTTCGTCTTCGACATTCTCGAGCAGGACGGCGAGAGCCTCGAGCACCTGCCGACCGCTCGAGCGCAAGGAGCGGCTCAAGGCCTTCCTCGAGCGATCCGCCCAGGACCCCGCCATCCACTATTCGGAACACGTTCAGGGACATGGCGAGAAGGTGTTCCAGGCGATGTGCGACGCGCACCAGGAAGGCGTCATCGCCAAGAAGGCCGACGCCCCCTACCGCCACGAGCGCACCCGCACCTGGCTCAAGATCAAGTGCATCACGCGCCAGGAATTCGTCATCGGCGGCTGGCGCCCGTCCGAGAACAAGAAGACCTTCGCCTCGCTCCTGCTCGGCACCTGGGAAAACGGCAAGCTGGTCTACCGCGGCCGCGTCGGCACAGGCTACAGCGCAGACGTTTCCGCACGAACTGCAGGAAGAACTCGAACGCCGCGCGAGCAAAACCACGCATTTCGAGTCCGTCCCGCGCGACATCTCGCGCCGCGCCAGATGGGTCGAACCGGACCTCGTCGCCGAGATCGCCTACAGCGAAGTCACCCCCGAAGGCTATCTGCGCCACCCCTCCTTCATCGGCCTCCGCGGGGACAAGCCGGCCGCCGAAGTCAAGTTCGAGGCGCCTGCTGCCGAGGCGAAGTCGGCGCCGAAACGCACGTCACAACAACTGCTTGCGCCAGTGGAGCTCACCGAAGAGATGGGCATCGCTGCCGCCCAGCGGCTCGGCGTCAAGCTCACCAGCCCCGACCGCGACGCCTATCCGGGCGACGGCGTCACCAAGGCGCGGCTCGTCGCCTATTACGATGCCGTGGCCGAGCGCATGCTCCGCCACGCCGCCCACCGCCCCCTCAGCCTCGTCCGCTGCCCCCAGGGCGCCAACAAGCATTGCTTCTTCCAGAAGCATGATTCCGGCGGCTTCCCCGACGATTTCAAGAAGGTCGCGATCGAGGAAAAGGACGGCAGCACAGAGGATTACATGTATATCGAGGATGCGGCAGGCCTCGTTGCCGGCGTCCAGATGAACTCACTCGAGTTCCACATCTGGGGCAGCCGCACGGACGACCTGGAAAAACCCGACCGGATCATCTTCGATATTGACCCCGACGAGGGCCTCGACTTCTCGCACGTGCGCCAGGCGGCCATGGACATCCGCGACAAGCTCGCGGCCTGGGGCCTCAAGACCTTCCCCATGGTCACCGGCGGCAAGGGCATCCACGTCATCGCCCCGCTCAAGCCCGTCACCGAATGGCCGGAGGTCAAGGCCTTCTGCAAGGCCGTGGCGCAGAAGCTCGAGGACGACGAGCCCGACCGGTTCGTCGCCAACATGAGCAAGGCCAAGCGCAAGGGCCGGATGTTCGTGGATTACCTGCGCAACGAGCGCGGCTCCACCGCCATCGCCCCCTTCTCAACCCGCTCCCGGAAAGGCGCCCCCTGCGCCGTTCCGATCGGCTGGGACGAGGTGGAGACGATCGAAGGCGCCAACCTCTTCTCGCTGGAAGCCGCCGCCGCCCGCGCCCAGGCTCCCGATCCCTGGCCGGACTATTTCGAGCTCGACCAGTCGATCAGTGCCAAGATGCTGAAAACCCTAGGCGTTTCAGCGACCAAGAGCCGCCGGGGCTGATCCCTACACCCAGCCGGCGAGTTCCTTGCGGATCACCGTCTCGAGCATCGACATGCCGAGCTCGCCGTCGTTGAGGCACGGGATATAGGCATAGTGCTCGCCGCCCGCGTGCTCGAACTGCTCGCGGCCGGTGATGGCCAGCTCCTCGAGCGTCTCGATGCAGTCGACCGAGAAGGCCGGCGCGACCACCGCCACCCGCTTGATCCCCTGCCCCGGCAGCGCCTCGAGCGTCGCGTCGGTGTAGGGCTCCAGCCACTTGGTAGGCCCGAACCTGCTCTGGAACGTCACCTTGAGCTTCTCCTCGGGCCAGCCGAGGAACTCGCGCACCAGCCGCGTCGTCTTGATGCACTGGCAGTGGTAGGGGTCGCCCTTCTCCAGGTACTGCACCGGCATGCCGTGATACGAGGTGAGGATCACGTCAGGGGTGAAGTCGAGCTTGGCCACGCCGTCGGCGATGCTCTGCGCCAGCGCCGCGACATAGGCGGGCTCGTCGAAATAGGCCGGCAGCGTGCGCACCGCCGGCTGCCAGCGCATCCGCTTCAGCGCATCGAACGCCTTGTCGTTGGCGGTCGCGGTGGTGGTCGCGGAGTACTGCGGATAGAGCGGCGCCAACAGGATCTTCTGGCAGCCCGCCGCCTGCAGCGCCTCGATGCCCGCCTTGGTCGAGGGGTTGCCGTAGCGCATCGCGAACTCGACCACGATGCCGCTGCCCAGCCGCTGCTGCAGCTTCTCCGCCTGGCTGCGGGAGATGACGCGCAGCGGGCTGTCGCCCGCCTGGTTGTCCCAGATGCGCTTGTAGTTCTCGCCGCTCTTCTGCGGTCGCGTGGAAAGCACGATGCCCTGCAGGATCGGCTGCCAGAGCCACTTCGGCGACTCGATCACCCGTGGATCGGAAAGAAACTCCGAGAGATACCGGCGCACCGACCAATAGTCGGTGGCGTCGGGCGTCCCCAGGTTGAGCAGCAGCACCCCGACTTTCGGCGTCTTGATCTGGGGGTGTCCCGCGGGAAGTCCGGATGCCATTGGCGACCTGTATTTTGGAAGCGTTCTAGGCTGGGCACCATAGCCAGCGGAGCCTCGAACACAAGTGCAAGTGTGTCGCGGCGGAGGCGAAGCGTTTTCGGGAGAAGTTGCAGACTTTTCCGGTCCGAAAACGCGACACAGGACCTAGAGGCTGGCGAGCAACAGCACGGCGCCGAAGGCGAACACCACCAGTGCGCCCGCCAGTTCCACCCACCAGACGAGCCGGCCGCCGAACCGGCCTTCTGCGCCCAGGTAGCGCGAGACGAAACCCTTGGCGGAGACCGCCAGCACCGCCAGCGCCGCCACCGTCACCGCCGTCCCCACCCCCATCAGGAACACCGCCGCGATCCCTGCCGGGAGAATCCCTTGGCTGAGGGCGAACACCAGGACCACCAAGGCTCCCGAGCACGGCCGCATTCCGACGCCCAGCACCACGCCAAGCTGCTCCCGCCAGTCGCCGCTGGTCTGTTCGGCCGCCACCACATGGTGATGATGGTGGTCATGACCATGCGCGTCGGGACCGTGTTGGTGGCCGTGATGCGCATCGCCCGGCAAGCGGCCAGAGGCGTCGGGGCCGGCAGCTTGCAACGCGATTTCGGGCGCCCGCTGCACAGGACGGTGTCGGGGCTCCGCGTGCAGATGCGCGCGCGGCTTGGCCCTGAGATCTTTTAGGTCGTACTTGTGGCTGTGTCCCCAGCCGAAGAGCTTGCGCCCGATCAGCCACAGGCCGAGCAGCGCCACGAGCCCGTAGGAGGTCGTTTCGATCCAGCCGACCGCCGTGCCCATTGCAACGCTGGAAAGGCCCAGGATCGCGGCGGCGACGCCGACGAACACCACCGCCACCACCGACTGCATCAGCGCGGCCGCAAAGCTTAGCGCGACGCCGCGGCGCAGCTGCCGCTCGTTGGCCAGCATGTAGGAGCCGATCACCACCTTGCCGTGGCCCGGCCCCGCGGCGTGGAACACGCCGTAGAGGAAGCTCAGCCCGCCCAGCACCCAGAAGGCCGTGTAGTCGGCCTTGAGCCGGCCGAGCGCCGCGGTCAGCGCCTGGTAGAAGTCGCTCTGCATCTGCGCCACCCAGCCGAGAAAGCCGGTGCGCGGCATGGTGAAGCCCGGCTCGGGCGGCGGCCCGCCGAACGGCATGGCCGGCTTCGCTTCGGCCACGTTCGTTGCCGCCTCGAGGGCGGTGTTTGCCTCACGCGGTGCAGCGCCTCCCGAGCAATCGACGACAATCGCACCCTGGGCGCCACGCAGCGCGAATTCCAGGTCGGGCGGCAGCTTGGTGACGTCCGGCGGCAGCTCGAACAGCCGCGCCTGCAGGTCGGGAGAGAGGTCGCGTCCCGGCTGCATGTGGAAGGCACAGCCCGCCGGTGCGTTCTCCAGCGTCACGTCGGCCGGCGAGTCAAAGCCGATGGCCACGTAGTATTCGGGGTCGGCGACGGCGATCTCGAGCCTGTCGCCAATGCGATAGGGCTGTCGCGGCGCGATCGTGTAGGTCAGGGTCGAGCGGTTGTTCTCGAACACGAAGCGCGCATCGCCCATCGAGGCGAAGGGCAGCGACGTGTTCGCCTCACCGGCGGAGGTGTAGAAATCGTAGGCGGCAAGCCCCTCGATAGTCTCGTCGGCGAGTTCCTGCATCTCCTCCGGCGTGATCGTCCCGTCGCCGTCAGTGTCCAGCCCCTGCACCTGCCAGACCGAGAAGGCCTCGTCGAAGGTCCAGGAATGGCGGATGGCGGCGAGCTCGCCCTGGTCGTTGAAGACGATGGTCGCCGTTGGCATCGACGAAGATGTGGGGATGGGCGCTCGTCTGGCTCGTCAGCCCGAGCGCCAGCACCAGACTGGCCAACCCCTGCAAGTGAAACCGGTTCAATCCCAACCCCAAGTAAATCTAGCGCACCGGGTGGTCGTTGAACCAGGCCACCAGGTGATCGATCAGCGTCCGGACCTTGCCGGCAAGATGCCGCCGATGCGGATAGACCGCCATCAGGCTGGGCCCCTCGGGCATCCGGTCCTCCAGCACCATGACGAGCCGGTTCTCGGCGATCCACGGCTCGGCGAGGTAGCTCGGCACTACGGCGAAGCCGAGGCCGGCGAGGGCGGCCTGCATCGCGGCCACGGGGGAGTTCACCCGCACGCTGCCCGAGACATGCACCGAAACCGGCTTCCCGTTCTCGACGAAACGCCAGGACGCGTGGGTGGGCATGTTGGTGTCGAGGACGCAGGGCAGGTTCCTCAGCGCCTCCCCGAGGCCGGAAGTCCATGCCGCTGGATCAGCTCCGGCGAAGCGCAGATGACATGCCGGATGTCGGAGATCTTGCGCGCGATGAGCGAGGAGTTCGGACATTGTTGAGATGCGCAGCGCCACATCGATGCCCTCCTCCACCAGGTCGACGTAGCGATCCTCGAGCTTCAGGTCGACCGAGACCATCGGGTTCTTCGCCATGAAATCGAAGATCGCCGGCGCCAGCGTCGTCTCGCCCAGGTTGCGGGGCGCCGAGATGCGGAGCAGCCCGCGCGGCTCCGCCGTCTGGTCCGAGATCGTCGCATCGAGGTCGTCGAGCTGCTGCAGCAGCTGGCTCGCCTCGCGGTAATAGGCCTCTCCCGCCTCCGTCAGCCCGAGCTTGCGGGTCGTGCGGTTCATCAGCCGGACCCCGAGATAGTCCTCGAGGTCGGTGACGTACTTGCTGAGCAGCGCCTTCGATCGTCCATGCTGCCGGGCTGCGGCGGAGAAGCCACCGGCGTCGAATACCTGTACAAAGGCCCGAATCCGGGCGAGGTCCTGGCTCATTGTCCTCCTGCGGCTCGGCGCATGGGCGCGCCTGCCCTCAGGCATAAGTCATTCGCAAAGGCTGAACAATGAGGGCTCTTGGTCCGGCTGCGATTAACGATAGGATGGGCGCCATGTCGATCGGGGCAGACTACGGGGCTATCTATCCGCTGATGTCCAAACCCAGGGCGCGTTCGGCGCTGTACCGCATGATCGAGGTGGGGCAACTCGCCCACAAGGCGCTGCTCGTGCCGCTGCTCGACCGCGGGCTCGAGCCGGGCGACGATGCCGTGCTGTTCGCCCTCAGGGAGTCCCCCTCGGCGACCGAGGATTCGCTGGCCGAGGACCTCGGCCTCACTGCGATCGCGCTGAAACCCCGGCTGCAGCGCCTTATCGAGCGCGAGATCGTTTCGAACCAAGGCGCCGAGGACGGCGGCGCCGCCCATCTGGCCCTCACCGAACGCGGCGAGCGCATGCTCGAGGTTCTCTCGGCGCACTGGCAGCAGCTCGAAGAGGCCCTGTTCGCCGAACTGCCGGACAAGCGGCGGAAGCGCTTCGACCGGGTGCTGAAGCGCTTTGCCGAACTGCTGCGTCTCGCCTGAGACCACTACTGCACCCGCCCCAGGCGCCGGTCGATCAGCATCACCGCCGTGACGGTGACGAAGGCGAACAGCACCATGCCCAGCGCCAGTACATGCGCCTCGGACCACGCGCCGCGCTCGACATAGTCGTAGATGGCGATCGACAGCACCTTGGTGACGCCGGGGATATTGCCGCCGATCATCAGCACCACGCCGAACTCGCCCACCGTATGGGCAAAGGTGAGCACGGCGCCGGTCAGATACCCCGGCCGCGCCAGCGGCACCGCCACGCGGATGAAGGTCTGCCAGGCCCCGGCCCCGAGGGTCGATGCCACCTCGATCGGCTCCTCGCCGATCGCCTCGAAGGCGTTGCGCAGCGGCTGCACCATGAAGGGCAGCGAGTAGATCACCGAGCCGATCACCAGGCCCTCGAAGGAGAAGGCCAGCGTGCGCGCGCCCCAGAGCGAGGCGATCGCGCCTCCCGGCCCCTGCGGCCCGAGCGCGATCAGGAGGTAGAAGCCGAGCACCGTCGGGGGCAGCACCAGCGGCAGCGCGACGATCGCCGCCACCGCCTCCTTGCCGCGCCACTCGGAGCGGTAGAGCCACCAGGCGATCGGCGTGCCGATGATGATGAGGAGCACCGTGACGATCAGGGCCAGCGACAGCGTCAGCCCGATCGGCTGCGCCAACTCATCGGCGCTCATGCCCGATCCCGCATTCAGCTGTCCGATCCGGCTTCGTAACCGTACCTGCCGATGATGGCGCGGGCCTCCTTGCTCTTCAGGAACTCGAGGAAGGCCTTGGCGGCGGGATCAGCCTCGCCGGCCCTCAGCAGGACGGCGTCCTGCAGGATGGGCGCATGATCCGTCGGCCGGCACGCGCCAGACCTGGCGTCGCGGGCCGGTCGATCACCTGGCTCAGCGCGACGAAGCCGAGTTCGGCATTGCCGCTCTCGACGAACTGCAGCGCCTGCGTGATGTTCTGCCCCATGACCAGCTTCGGCTGCAGCACGCCTCTGAGCCCCAGCTTGCCGATCACCTCGAGCGCCGCCGCCCCGTAGGGCGCGGTCGCCGGGTCGGCGATGGACGAGGTGCTCGAAAGCATTGGCCTCGAGCACCGCCTCCCCATCCGTGAGATCGAGCATCGGCGAGTAGAGCACCAGCCTGCCGACCGAGTAGGTGAAAGCGGAACCATCGACGGCAAACCCGTCCGCGATCGCCTGCGCTGGCCGCGCAGCGTCGGCAGAGAGGAACACCTCGAACGGCGCGCCCTGGGTGATCTGCGTGTAGAGCGCACCCGTCGCGCCGAAGCTGAACGTCACGCTGTCGCCCGTCCGCGCCGTGAACGCCGCTCCGAGTTCCTCCGCCGGCTTGGTGAAGTTGGCGGCAACTGCGACGCTGACGTCGGCGGCAAGGGCGGGGGCGGCCAGCATCGAGAGCATCAGGCTCGGCAGCAGAACGATGCGGCGCATGCTCGGCTCCTCGATATGTCCGTGCGGGAATATCAAGTTAGTGCCAAGGCAGTGCCGGCGGGGCAAGCGTTATTTTCGTTCGGACATATCGACATGAAGCGCACCCAGCGCCTCGAAATCCCTGGCGATCGCCCGGCGGGTCGCCTCCTGCATGGCGCGGTAGCGCTCCAGCACTTCCGCTCCGGCGGCAGTGAGCGAGGCGCCCTGCTCCCGCCCGCCGCGCGCCGTCTCCACCAGCGGCGCCCCAAACCCTTCGTTCAGCGCCTGCACCAGCCCCCAGGCCCGCTTGTACGACATGCCCATGCGCTTGGCGGCTTCCGAAATCGAGCCGGTGGCCTGGATGAACTCGAGCAGGTCGGCACGTCCCGGCCCGATATAGAAGCTGTCGGAGAGGGTGACCCGCAGGTGCGACAGGCCGATCGTCCGGTTCCTGTGAATGGTCCCCTCCCGCCCCCAGCTATGTGAGGAGCCTCAGCCTCGCTTCAGCGCCGCCGCCTCGCGGGCCAGCGTCTCGATCCGCTTCCAGTCCCGGTTGGCGATCGCATCGGCCGGCAGCACCCAGGAGCCGCCGACGCAGATGACGTTGGGAAGCTCCAGGTACGACTTGGCCTTCTCCATGTCGATCCCGCCCGTCGGGCAGAAGGTGATGTCGGGCAGCGGCGAGGCATAGGCCTTCAGCACCTTGGCGCCGCCCAGCGCCTCGGCGGGGAAGAACTTGAGGTAGGTGTAGCCGTGCTCGGACGCGGTCATCGCCTCGGTCGGGGTGCCGATGCCCGGCAGCAGCGGAATCGGATGCTCCTCGGCCGCCTCGAGCAGGCGCGGCGAGGCGCCCGGCGACACCATGAACTGGCAGCCGGAATCGACCGAATGCCCCATCTGCAGCGGACTGCGCACCGTACCGGAACCGACCACGGCGCCCTGGACCTTGGCCATTTCCTCGATCACCTGCAGCGCGTGCCGGGTCCTGAGCGTCACCTCCAGCACCGGCAGCCCGCCGGCCACCAGGGCTTCGGCCAAAGGCCGCGCCGCCGCGACGTCATCGAGGATGATCACCGGAATGACCGGTGCGAGCGACAGCGTCTGGCGAAGGGCGGCGGCATCTTGCGGCATGGAAAATCCCCGATATCTGGCGTGCGGGAGAGCGTTAGGCACTTCAAACCTGACGATCAAGCCAAACTGCATTGAAATGCCCGGCGATCGACCTTAAGTCTGCCCGCGTCCGGGAGGGATTTCGCGGTGCAACTGATCAATGCGCTTACCCCGCTCGAGGAGGCGCGCGCCATTCTCGCCGAGAGCTTCGACCTGAAGTTCACCAAGGCCGTCGAGCGCGTCACTGCGCGCGTCTACGACAAGGTGAAGGACCGCATCCCCGAGATCGAATGGCCCTTCTATGCGCCGCTGATCCTGCAGATCAACCGGCATGAAGAAGCAGAAGGATGCCGTCATCCTCGCCCACAACTACCAGGCGCCGCAGATCTACCACGGCGTCGCCGACATCGTGGGCGACAGCCTGCAGCTCGCCATCGAGGCGACCAAGGTGAAGCAGTCGGTGATCGTGCAGTGCGGCGTGCACTTCATGGCCGAGACCTCGAAGCTGCTCAATCCGAAGAAGACCGTGCTGATCCCCGACAGCCGCGCCGGCTGCTCGCTCGCCGCCTCGATCACGCCTGAGGACGTGATCGCCATGCGCGCCCAATATCCGGGCGTGCCGGTCGTCACCTATGTGAACACCTCGGCCGCCGTGAAGGCGGTGACCGATGTCTGCTGCACGTCCTCGAACGCGCTCGACATCGTCAACGGCGTTCCCGGCGACTCCGTGATCATGATCCCCGACCAGTACCTCGCCCGCAACACGGCGAAGAAGACCGCCAAGAAGGTGATCACCTGGGCCGGCTCCTGCGAGGTGCACGAGACCTTCACGGCCAACGACATCTCCGAACTGCGGCACGCCTATCCCACGGCCAAGATCATCGCCCATCCCGAATGCCCCCCCGAGGTGATCGACGCGGTGGATTTCGCCGGCTCGACCGCCGCGATGATCGACTACGTCAAGTCGACCAAGCCGGCGCGCGTGGTGATGGTGACCGAGTGCTCGATGTCCGACAACGTCGCGGCGGAAGCCAGCGGTGTCGATTTCCTGCGCGGCTGCAACATCTGCCCGCATATGAAGCGGATCAACCTCGAGAACATCCTGTGGTCGCTCCACACCATGACCGAGGAAGTGACCATCCCCGAGGAGATCATCCCCCCGGCCCGGGCCGCGGTCCAACGGATGATCGATTTCTCCAAAAGGCGGGACTGAAGGCGTTCTCCGTAGAGCGCTGCAGCCGGACCAGCCCCTACTCTCGTTCGTCTTTGCCCGCTTCAATCGGGGTGGGCTCGCACCCTAACGCGCGAAAATCTGCTCGCGATGGAAGCGGATCTGCTCCGGGTCCGGCCAGTCCTCGCGCCTCTCTGGCAAGACCAGCCGCCCCAGCGGCCGCAGCTGTTCCTCCAATTCCGGATCGAGCCGATCCTTGGCAACCCAGAACTCATGGCCGTTGCCAAGCGTGATCTCCCCCCGCCTCCAGGCCCCTGCCGCCTCCGCCACCATCGGCAGGTAGTTCCGCACGTGGAGCGGGCCGCCCTGCTCGCGCGGGCGGATGGCGACGACCTGCAGGCCCGGATGCGGGCGGGCGGCCGCCGCCTCGAACTGCCGGTCGGTGAAGGCGCAGCGATAACCCCAGCGCTCAAGCACCAGGTCGTGGATGGCGAGATAAGTCTGGAGGCTCGGCGCGTCCCGTTCGACGAACAGGGGGCGAGCCTCGGCTGCGCCGGGCAGCCATGGCGACGCCCCGCCCGTCGCGACGATCTCGTCGAACCGCTCACCGGACAGTCGGAGCAACCGCCTGATGCCCGGAGCGCCGCGCTCACTCTCGCCCGGCACCGACACCTCGAACCGGCGGACCTCCTCGATCCTCAGCCGGCGCCGGCTGTCATCGGCCCCGGTCTCGACGGCGGCAACTCTCCCCCTGCCGATGAACAGGACGGACTTGCCGCCCTCCCGCCGGTAGAGCAGAACGGTCTGCCCGAGGCTGTCGAAGGCGGCGCGGGCAGTTCTGACATCGACGCTCAGCAGCGCTCGGGCGGGCCCCAGCACCGTGTCGTCGTCGATGGCCAGCGCCAGTCTCTCCAATCCCGCCCCCAGCCGGTCGGGCAACTATACGTAGACTTCCCATCGGGTAAAGACCTGAGCCGCAACGAAGGGGGCCGCATGCCAACGCACGACAACGTCCTGAATGCCGACGGCGCTCTGATCGTCGGAGCAGGACTGGCCGGTCTCTTCTGCGCCCTGAAGCTGGCGCCGCGGCCGGTGACCGTGCTGTCGCCCAAGCCGCTCGGTCACGGCGCTTCGTCGGCCTGGGCCCAGGGCGGCGTCGCGGCTGCAGTAGGCGATGGCGACAGCTCTCACGCTCACGCGGTCGATACCGAGGTTGCCGGTGCCGGCATCGTCGACGAGGCAATCGCCGAGTCGGTGACCGCGGAGGCGGCGGCGCGCATCGATGATCTCGCGCGCTGGGGCACGCCCTTCGATCGGGACCTTGCGGGACATTTCCTGCTCGGCCGCGAGGCCGCGCACTCGCACCGTCGCATCGTCCGGGTGGACGGCGACCGGGCCGGCCTCGCCATCATGCAGGCCCTTATCGCCGAGGTGCGCCGCACCCCGTCCGTCCGCGTGGTGGAGGGGCTGACGGCGGTGGATCTGGCGACGGAAGAGGGCCGCATCGTCGGCGTCTATGCCCGCAAGCTCGGCGACCGCTACGGCGAGCCGGTGCTGGTTCGGGCCCGCGCCACCGTGCTGGCCGCGGGCGGCCTGGGCGGGCTCTATGCGATCACCACCAATCCGCCGGGCGTCCGCGGCCACGCAATGGGCATGGCCGCCCGCGCCGGGGCGATCATCGCCGACCCGGAATTCGTGCAGTTTCACCCCACCGCCATCGCGACTGGCGCCGATCCCGCCCCGCTCGCCACCGAAGCGCTCCGCGGCGAGGGCGCCATCCTGGTCAACGACCTGGGTGAGCGCTTCATGCCCGCCATCCACAAGGATGCCGAACTGGCGCCCAGGGACGTCGTGGCGCGGGCCAACTACCGCCAGATCAAGGCGGGCCGGAAGGTTTTTCTCGACACCCGCCCCGCCCTCGGTCCGCGCATCCTCACCGACTACCCCACCGTCGCCGGGTATTGCCTCGCTGCAGGCATTGATCCCGTGACGCAGCCGATCCCGGTGACCGCGGCGGCGCATTACCACATGGGCGGCGTCAAGGTGGACGCCCATGGCCGCTCCAGCCTCGCCGGCCTCTGGGTATGCGGCGAGGCGAGTTCGACCGGCCTGCACGGCGCCAATCGCCTCGCCTCGAACTCGCTGCTCGAGGCCGCCGTCTACGGGGCGCGCATCGCCGCCGACATCTCCGGGCTCGAGCCGGTGCGGGAACCCTTGCTGCCCTTTGCCGGCATCACCTGGAACGAAAGCGAGGGCGAAGCGGTGGAGGAGCGGCTGCGCAACCTGGAGCCGGTGCAGGCGCTTCGCCGGGTGATGACCGACTTCGTCGGCGTCGAGCGCAACGCCACGGATCTCAGGACGGCGCTCCGCCGCATCGCCGACCTGGAGGCGACCGCCAGGGGCGTCACCCGCTCGTTCCTCAACATGACCAGCTCGGCGACGCTCATCGCGGCCGGCGCGCTGCAGCGGCAGGAAAGCCGCGGCGGCCACTTCCGCACGGACTTCCCGCAGCCCGACGAGTCGTGGCGGCACCACACGCAGATCACCCTGGAACGAGGCCCTCGCGATCCGCGCCGGCGCCTGAGCCCGTCAGGCCCGCGCCAACACCGCGTCGACCTCACTGCGCGTTGGCGGCACGCAGCCCCTGTGGCCGCAGTTGAGGCCGGCGACGACCGCGCCGAAACGCAGCATGTCGTTGAGGGCGGCCTCTCCCAGCTGCCCGAGCTTGCCGGGACGCAGCGCTCCCTTCTCTTCGAGCCAGGTCAGGATGCCGGCCATCAGGCTGTCGCCGGCGCCCACGGTGTCGCCGAACACCGGCGGCGACCAGATCCCCGCCTTGCCCCGCCCGCTCGCCGTGAAGGCGAGCGAACCCTGCTCGCCCAGCGTAACGACGACGAGCTCGCAATTCGGCCGCGCCAGCAGCGTCGCACTATGCGCATCGATGGAGAGGCCGGGCTGCAGCGCCTCGAGGTCCTCGATCGACAGCTTGATGATGTGTGCGAGGTCGAGGAAGGCGCTGAGCCGGCCCTTGTAGGCGTCGAAGTCGGCAACCAGCGACGGGCGGACATTGGGATCGATCGACACCGTCGCCCCCCGCGCCAGCGCTGTCTTCACCACCTCGGTCCAGATCGCCGCGTCGCTCGCCTCGATCGGGCAGAAGCCGCCGATCTGGTAGAGCTCGAGCGCGTCGGGGAGCGTCGCCACCATCCCTTCCTGGGTGAAGGCACGGTCAGCGCCGCGATAGAACTCGTACTGCGCCTGCTTCTTCTCGTTCAGCGTCACCACCGCGAGCGTGGTGGGCGCGAAAACCCGCTCCGTGAGCAGCGGCTTCACCCCGGCGGCGTCGAGCGGTCCCATGAGATAGGCGCCGAACCCGTCCTTGCTGATCGGGCAGAGGTAGCCGGTGTCGTTGCCCAGCTTCGACAGCGCGATGGCGCAGTTATACGGCGAGCCGCCCTGGTGCGCGGTCATGTGAATAACCCCGTCGGCCCCGACCGGCTCGGAAACCAGGTCGATCAGGCTCTCGCCACCCACCACGAACATCGGCTCAACCCCTCAACAAAGACCCGGCATCGTTACAATGCCGCGGCGCGCGGTTTCAAGCAGTCTCCGGCGCGGCAAGAACTTGCGGCCGGTGCTGACTTGGTCAAAACTCCTCGCGACCAATTGCCCGCCTCACAAGTTGCCGGGGAACTCAACCCCTCGCTTCCAGGAGAGAGAAATGACTTCATCCGTGTCCCCGCTGCGCTGGGGCATCATCGGCCCGGGTGCGATCGCCAGGGACTTCAGGCGCGGTGTCGCGGACTCGCGGCTCGGCAAGCTCGAGGCCATCGCCACGCGCAACCCCGACAAGCCCGGGCTGGCCGAGGATTTCGCCGGCGCCCGCATCCTCGAGGGCTATGACACCATCCTGCGCGACCCCGACGTCGACGCGATCTACATCGCCACCCCCCACACCGGCCACGCCGAGTGGGCGATCAAGGCGGCCGAAGCCGGCAAGCACGCGCTGATCGAGAAGCCGATGGCGCTTTCGGCGCACGAGGTCGACGCCGTGATCCACGCGCATCGGAAGGCCGGCACCTTCGTCGGCGAGGCCTTCATGTACCGCCTCCATCCGCAGACCAGGAAGCTCTGGGAACTCGTCGCCTCGGGCGCCATCGGCGAGGTGCGCGCCATCAAGTCGAGCTTCGGCTTCCAGATGGGCAAGTTCATCGCCGAGCACCGGCTGTTCGCCTCCGAGCTTGGCCGGCGGCGGCATCCTCGATGTCGGCGGCTACCCGGTCTCGATGTCGCGCTTCATCGCCGGCGCCGCGTCGAACAAGCCGTTCCTCGATCCGGTCAAGGTCTCCGGCATGGCGACGCTCAACCCGGAGGGCACCGACAACTGGGCCGCGGCGCTGCTGCAGTTCGACAACGGCATCATCGCCGAGGTCAGCTGCTCGGTCTTCGTCAACCAGGACAACGTGCTGCGCATCCTCGGCTCGACCGGCCGCATCGAGGTGCCGAACTTCTGGTTCGCCGACGGCGATCGCGCCGGCGGCGAGGGCCGGATCGACATCATCCGCAACGACGGCACGCGCGAGACCATCAGCGTCGGCAAGCAGCGGCACCTCTATCTCCTTCGAGGCGGACGCCGTCGCCGAAGCGATCCGCGCCGGCCGGCAGGAGTTCGCCGCGCCCGGCATGAGCTGGGCCGACAGCCTCGGCAATGCCCGCGTGCTCGACAAGTGGCGGGCCGATGCCGGGATCGAATACGCGGTCGAGAAGCCGGCGAAGCGGGTCCACACCCTCTCCGGCCGCCCGCTCGCGGCGGGCGGCAGCACCATCCCGAAGCGCTCCATCCCGGGCGTGCTCAAGCCGGCCTCGGTCGTGGCGCTGGGCTTCGAGGATTTCCGCACCTTCGCCTCCGGCGCGATCCTGCTCGATGCCTTCTGGGAGAAGGGCGGCAACCTGTTCGACACCGCCTTCGTCTATGGCGCCGGCTATACCGAGAAGCTGCTTCGGCGAGTGGCACACGCTCGCGCGGCACCCGCGAACAGGCGGTGCTGATCGGCAAGGGCGCGCACTCCCCGCTCTGCTACCCCGACGTGATCGCCAAGCAGCTCGACGTCATCGCTCGACCGGCTGCAAGACCGACTATGTCGACATCTATTTCATGCACCGCGACAACCTCTCGACGTGCCGGTCGGCGAGTTCGTCGACGCCATGGACGCCGAGGTGAAGAAGGGCCGCATCCGCGGGCCGTTCGGCGGCTCGAACTGGACCCGGGAGCGCATCGACGAGGCCATCGCCTATGCCGATCGCACCGGCAAGCAGCGGCCGGGCGCGCTCTCCAACAACTTCGCCCTCGCCGAGATGCTCGACCCGATCTGGGCCGGCTGCGTCACCGCCTCCGACCGACGAGTGGAAGGCCTGGCTCAAGGCAGCGCCAGATTCCCAACTTCTCCTGGTCGAGCCAGGGCCGCGGCTTCTTCACCGACCGGGCCGGCCGCGACAAGCGCGACAACGAGGAACTGGTCCGCGTCTGGTACTCCGACCGCAACTTCGCCCGCCGCGACCGCGCGGTCGAGCTGGCCAAGAAGCTCGGCAAGAGCCCGATCCACGTGGCGCTGGCCTACGTCCTCGCCCAGCCCTTCCCGTCGATCCCGCTGATCGGGCCGCGCACCCTGCAGGAGCTCGACGACAGCGCTGAAGGCCTTCGACATCAAGCTGACGCCCGAGCAGGTCGCCTGGCTCGAAGGCTGAACATGTTCGCCGGCATGGTGATGCTCGGCGGCGCCTGGACGCTCAAGGTCAACGAGCATGTCCGCGTCGACCTGGTCTACGGCGCGGTCAGCGAGCGCGCCCGCACCTGGATCGACCTGCTCGGCGGCCTGTTCTTCCTGCTGCCGCTCTGCATCCTGCTGATCTACTTCACCTGGCCCTGGTTCTGGAGTCCTGGCTGCAGCGACGAGGCCTCGGCCAATGCCGGCGGCCTGCCGCGCTGGCCGGTGCAAGCTGCTGCTGCCGGTCGGCTTCGCGCTGCTCGTGCTGCAGGGCATCGCCGAGATCATCAAATGCATCCTGGCGCTGACCACCGACTACGTGCGCGAATTCGCCTACGAGAAGCCGCTGCAATGATCGACTTCATCCGCGCCAACATGGCGCCGCTGATGTTCGGCGGGCCTGATCGTCTTCATGCTGATCGGCTATCCGGCCGCCTTCTCGCTGGCGCGGTCGGCCTGTTCTTCGGCTCGTCGCGCATCGAGCTCGGGCTGATCGCGCCGGACTTTCTCGGCAACCTCACCTACCAGCTCTTCGGCGTGCTCTCGAACGACCTGCTGCTGGCCATCCCGTTCTTCACCCTCATGGGCGCGATCCTCGAGACGCTGCGGCCTGGCCGAGGATCTGCTCGAAGGCTTCGGCCAGCTCTTCGGCGGCGTCCGCGGCGGCCTGAGCTATGCGGTGATCCTCGTCGGCGCGGTGCTCGGCGCCATCACCGGCACGGTCGCGGCCTCGGTCATCGCCATGGGCCTGATCTCGCTGCCGGTGATGATGCGCTACGGCTACAACGTGCGCCACGCCACCGGCGTCATCGCCGCCTCGGGCACCATCACCCAGCTGATCCCGCCCTCGCTGGTGCTGATCGTGCTCGCCGACCAGCTCGGCCGCTCGGTCGGCGACATGTATGTCGGCGCGATCGGCGCCTCGATCGTCCAGGTGCTGCTGTTCGCCGGCTGGGTGTTCATCCTCTCGATCATCCGGCCCGCAGGACGTGCCGGCGCTGCCGCCCGAGGCGCGCACGCTGCACGGCTGGGCGCTGTGGCGCAAGATGCATCACGCGGCATGGTGCCGTCGCTGGCGCTGATCTTCATCGTGCTCGGCACGATCTTCCTCGGCCTCGCCACGCCCGACCGAGGCCGGCGCCATGGGCGTCGTCGGCGCGATGCTGCTCGCCTGCGATCAACCGGCCGGCTGACCTGGACGCTGATCTGGGAGGGCATGGCCTCGACCATGCGGCTCACCGCCATGGTGGTCTTCATCCTGCTCGGCGCCGCGTCTTCTCGCTGGTGTTCCAGGGCGTCGGCGGCGGCCACTGGATCGAGCACATGCTGACCTCGCTGCCCGGCGGCGTCGGTCGGCTTCCTGGTCTTCGTCAACATCTTCATCTTCGTCATGGCGTTCTTCCTCGATTTCTTCGAGATCGCCTTCATCATCATCCCGCTGCTGGCGCCGGCGGCGCAGGCGCTCGACATCGACCTCGTCTGGTTCGGCGTGATGATCTGCGCCAACATGCAGACCAGCTTCATGCACCCGCCCTTCGGCTTCGCGCTGTTCTACCTGCGCGGCATCGTGCCGCGCGAGCAGGTCAAGACCTCGCGACATCTATCTGGGGCGCCATCCCCTGGGTGGTGCTGCAGCTGATCCTGGTGCGGCTCGCTGATCGCCTTCCCGGAGCTGGTGACCGCCTTCCTCGACCAGGCCCCGCACGTCGACCTCAACACCATCCAGATCATCCTGCCCGCCGGCCAGAACGGCGATCGACCACGCCCCGCCTTCGACTCGACGCGCCGCCGAACTTCGAACCTCGACGCCACGCCGGCGACCGACCTCACGCCGCACGAGCGACGGCCGCCGAAGCTGTCGAGCGAGCTGGCGGCAGCACGAAGCAAAGCGCCCGGTCCGCAAGCCCGGGCCCTTCGCACTGCGGCTCGCCATGCTGAGCTGCCTACAGCGTCGCCGGCCCGCTGCTGGCTCATCATGAACGCGTCGAAGGTATAGCTCCGCGACCTGCGTCCACAGGTAGTGGTCCTTGCGGAACGCCTTGATCGAGTCCCAGATCTTCTCGAAGTCGGGCTCGTTGGCGCTCGATCTCGGCGTAGGTCTCGTCGGCCGCCTTGAAGCACGGCCTCCAGGATCTCGGGGCTGAACGGCCGGAGCTTGCGCGCCCGCGGCGACCAGCTGCTTGATCGCGGTGGGGTTGACGAAGTCGTACTGGGCCAGCATGTCGACGTTCGACCGCCTGGCACGGCGGTCTTGAGCAGCGACTGGTAGGCCGGCGGCAGCGCTTCGAACTTGGCCTTGTTGAACATGGCGTGGACGGTCGGGCCGCCTTCCCACCAGCCGGGATAGTAGTAGTAGGGCGCGACCTTCACGAAGCCGAGCTTCTCGTCGTCATAGGGGCCGACGAATTCGGCCGCGTCGATCGTGCCCTTCTCGAGCGCGTCGTAGATTTCGCCGCCGGCTGGCTGCTGCGGGATGACGCCGAGCTTGCTGCAGGATCGCGCCGGCAAAGCCGCCGATGCGGAATCTTGAGGCCCTGGAGGTCGGCGACGCGTGTTGATCTCCTTGCGGAACCAGCCGCCCATCTGCGCGCCGGTATTGCCGCCGGGAAGCCGACGATGCCCTGCGCGGCGAAGAACTCGTTGCAGATGTCGATGCCGCCGCCATAGTAGTACCAGGCGTTCATGCCGCGCGAGTTGAGCGAGAACGGCATCGTCGTCGGCAGCTGCCCAGGCCGGGTCCTTGCCCCAGAAATAGTAGCCGACGCGTGTGCGCCGCCTCGACCGAGCCCGACGCTCACCGCGTCGGCGACCTGCGCACGGCGGCACGATCTCGCCGGCGGCGAACACGTCGATGGCGAAATTGCCGTCGGTCGCGTCCGACACGTATTTGGCGAGCAGTCTTCGCCGCCGCCGATACAGCGTGTCGAGCGACTTGCGGGAACGACGACGTCATGCCGCCAGCTGACCTTGGGCGTCGATCTGCGCGATGGCCGGCATCGGCAAGCGCCGATGGCCGCGACCGCCGTCGGCCGCGCCGAAAAACTGACGTCTCTTCATCGTAATCCTCCCGAATATCATCGCTGGCGAACAAGCCAAAAGCCCCGCCGCGCACAAGATTATCTCGCGATCGGAATAAGATAACCCGGCTGTCTACCGCCTCATGCGAAGAAAACTCGCGCCGTCCGACGGAATAGCGGCCGGCCGCCGGTGTTGATCGCTTGAGGACGGTCCATCGACCGCCTCACAACCCTCAAGGGAGAACAGTCATGAAACTAGCACTCTGCTCATCGGGCGCCGCCGCTGCTCGGCCTGCTCTCGACCACCATTGCCTTCGCCGACGACTATCTCGGCGGCGCCGTCAAGACCGCCGACATCGGCGGCAAGGAGGTGCTCACCGATGCCAAGGGCATGACCCTCTACACCTGGGACAAGGACACCGCCGGGCGTCTCCAACTGCTACGACAAGTGCGCCGTGAACTGGCCGCCGCTGCTCGCCGATGCCGGCGCCGCCGCCGACGGCGACTTCACCCTCGTCGACCGCACGGACGGCACGAAGATCGTGGCCTACAAGGGCTGGCCGCTCTATCTGTGGATCAAGGACACCAAGCCGGGCGACACCACCGGCGACGGCGTCGGCGACATCTGGCACACTGCCGTCGAGGAGTAAGCCGTCAGCCGAAGACCTTCGCGATGGACTTCCTGGACGAGATCGAAAGCAGCGTGCCGGCCCTCCGCCGCTACGCCCGCGCACTGACGCGCAATGCCGATCGCGCCGACGATCTCGTCCAGGACTGCCTCGAGCGGGCCATCCGCAAGCAGGGGCTGTGGCGCCGACCGGGCCGCTGCAGGCCTGGCTGTTCCGCATCCTGCTCAACCTCTACCGCAACGAGCTGCGCTCCGAGCGCCGCCGCGGCGAGCACGTGCCGGTCGAAACCTTGCTGGTCGAGCCCTCCGTTGCTCCGCCCAGCCGGGCCGCATCGCGCTCGCCGAGATGTCGCGCGCCATCGACCGCCTGCCCGGCGAGCAGCGCGAGGCACTGCTGCTCGTCGTGCTCGAAGGGCGTGAGCTATGCGGAGGCGGCGCGACATCCTCGGCATTCCCATCGGCACGTTGATGTCGCGCCTCGGCCGCGCCCGCGCGGCGCTTCGCACGCTGACCGGCATCGCGGCGAGGAACCGAGACTGAGGATCGTGAAATGAAGACCGAGACGGCCCGCGATTTCCGAAACCGACCTGCACGCCTATGTCGACGGCCAGCTGGACGGCCGAGCGCGGGCCGCGGTCGAGGCGTGGCTCGCGGCCCACCCGGAACAGGCCGCCGAGGTGCAGAACTGGCAGCGCCAGAACGAGGCCCTCACCGCCCTGTTCGCCCGCGCTCGACGGCGAGACCGATCCCCGCGACGGCTCAGCCCGCACGCGCATCGCCCGCGGCCAGCGCCGCGGCCGCCAGCTGGATCGCAGGTCGCCGCCGCCGCGGTGCTGCTCGTCGGCATCGGCGGCGCCGCCGGCTGGGTCGGCCGCGACTTCGTCCGCCGGCCGAAGCCGCAGCGACGCCTGATCGCCAGCGCGATCACCGCGCATGCGCTCTACGTCAAGGAGAACCGCCACGCCGTCGAGGTCGCGGCGGCCGACCGGCAGCACCTGGTCTCGTGGCTGTCCAACCGGATCGAGCGCCCGATCGATCCGCCCGGACCTCACGGCCGACGGCTTCACGCTGGTCGGCGGCCGGCTGCTGCCGGGCTATGACGCGGAGCGACGGCCCCGCCGCCCAGCTGATGTACGAGAACGCCGTCGGCGGAGCGCGTGACGGTCTACATCACCGCCGCCGCTGCCCGACCAGGCCAAGGCCTAGGAGTTCACCACCCGCGCCAACCTCGATGCCTTCTACTGGGCCAACGACAAGATCACCTGCACCGTCGTCGGCGACCTGCCCGAGGCGCAGATGAAGGCGGTCGCGAAGAAGGTCTACCAGCAGCTCACCCGGCGGCCGGACGGCCACCCAGACTTGAGCTTACGGCCTCAGTAGCCCTGCCGCCGCAGCAGGTCGTTGGAATAGATGTTGTGCGGCCCGACATTGCGCGATGTCGCGCTCGCCCATCAGGCCATGGTGGTATCCATTTCCTTGTTGATGATCTCGAGCGCGCGGGTGACGCCCGCCTCGCCGCCGGCGCCCAGCCCGATAGGCCATGGCGCGGCCGACGAAGGTGCCCTTGGCGCCGAGCGCCAGCGCCTTCAGCACGTCCTGGCCGGAGCGGATGCCGCAATCCATCAGCACCTCGGTCTTGTGGCCCACCGCATCGACGATCTCGGGCAGCACCCGGATCGAGGACGGCGCGCCGTCGAGCTGCCGGCCGCCATGGTTGGAGACGATGATGCCGTCGGCGCCGTTGTCGATCGCGAGCTGCGCGTCCTCGGGATCGAGCATGCCCTTGACGATCACCGGACCGCCGAAGCGCTTCTTGATCCAGGCGATGTCCTTCCAGTTGAGCGTCAGGTCGAACTGGGTCGCCGTCCAGCGGCTGAGCGAGCCGAGATCGATCGCCTCGGTGACGTGGCCGGCGATGTTGCGGAAGGTGCGCCGCTTGGTGCCGAGCATGCCGAAGGCCCAGGCGGGCTTGGTCGCCATCTCGAACAGGAATTTCGGCGTGATCGGCGGCGGCGCCTTCAGCCCGTTGCGGATGTCCTTGTGGCGCTGGCCGAGGATCTGCAGGTCCATCGTCAGCACCAGCACCGAGCACTTGGCCGCCTTGGCGCGGTCGATCAGCCGCTCGATGAAGGCGCGGTCGCGCATCACGTAGAGCTGGAACCAGAACGGCTTGCGTGGTGTTCTCGGCGACGTCCTCGATCGAGCAGATCGCCATGGTCGAGAGCGTGAACGGAATGCCGAACTTCTCGGCCGCCCGCGCCGCCTTGATCTCGCCGTCGGCGCGTCTGCATGCCGGTCGAGCCGACCGGCGCGATGGCCACCGGCATGGCGACCGGCTGGCCCAGCATGGTGGTCGCGAGGTTGCGGTTCTCGAGATTGACCGCCACGCGCTGGCGCAGCTTGATCTTCTCGAAATCCGTGGTGTTGTCGCGATAGGTGCCCTCGGTATAGGCGCCGGAATCGGCATAGTCGAAGAACATCTTCGGCACGCGGCGCTCGCGCGGCCTTCATCAGGTCTTCGATGGTGAGATACTTGTCGATGATTCGCCATCGCGTGCCCGCCCCCGCGCAGCGGGCGGTTGCGCGCTGTTCTAGTCCCCTGACATGTCAGTGGTCAATGCGACGTTGTGGGTGCCGACCGAAGCACGTCGCGTCTCCACCATTGCCGCCTCAGGCGAGATCGGCACCTCCGCCCTTGCAAGGGGGAGCTGAAGAGGGAGTTCGCGGCCCGATCCCGCCTCAACCCTCCCCTCGCAGCGAGCGGCCCCTCTCCCCTCAGGGGAGAGGGTAGCGCAGCCAGGAGCGCCAGCGACGTGGCGGAGCTAGCGTGAGGGGTTCACCTCCGTCGAGCCCTCCGACCCTCACCTACAGCTTCACCCCGTTCAGCCGCAGCGCATTGCGCGATCACGCTGACCGAGCTCAGCGCCATCGCCGCGGCGGCGATCATCGGCGACAGCAGCCAGCCGGTCAGCGGGTAGAGCACGCCGGCCGCGATCGGGATGCCGAGCGCGTTGTAGCCGAAGGCGAACCAGAGGTTCTGCTTGATGTTGCCGAGCGTCGCGTGCGCCAGCCGGCGCGCCTTGACGATGCCCGCGAGGTCGCCCTTGAGCAGCGTGATCCCGGCGCTCTCGATGGCGACGTCGGCGCCGGTGCCCATGGCGATGCCGACATCGGCCGCCGCCAGCGCCGGCGCGTCGTTGACGCCGTCGCCGGCGAACGCCACCGACTTGCCCTCGCGCCTTCAGGTCCTCGATCAGCTCGTGCTTGTCCTCGGGCGTCATGCCGGCCTGCGACGTCGGTGAGGCCCAGCTCGCGCGCCGACCGCCTCGGCCGTGCCCTTGGCGTCGCCGGTCGCCATGACCACCTCGACCCCGTCGGCCGCGCAGCGCCGCGATGCGCCTCCTTCGCCCCGGCCTTGATCGGGTCGGTGACGGTGACGACGCCGATCGCCGCCCCGGCATGGGCGACGAGGATCGCCGTCTGGCCCGATGCGGCCTGCTGCTCCAGCAGCCCGGCGAGCTTGTCGTCGACCTCGATGCCCTGCTCGCGCAGCAGGCGGACATTGCCCAGCAGCGCCGGCTCGCCGCCGACATTGCCGCTGACGCCCGTGCCGGTGAGCGAGGCGAAGCCCGTCGACCTCGTAGACCCGCGCCCCGCGCGCCTCGGCGCCGTTGACCACGGCATGCGCGATCGGATGCGCCGAGCTGCTTCTCCAGCGCCGCCGCGACCGCCAGCACGAAGCCCTCGTCGACGCCCTTGACCGGGATCACCTGGTCGAGCGTCGGCTTGCCCTCGGTCAGCGTGCCGGTCTTGTCGACGATCAGCGTGTCGACCCGGGCAAAGCCCTCGAGCGCCTTGGCGTCCTTGACCAGCACGCCGGCATGCGCGCCGCGCCCGGTCGCCACCATGACCGACATCGGCGTCGCGAGCCCGAGCGCACAGGGACAGGCGATGATCAGCACCGAGATCGCCGCGACCACGGCCTGCGCCGAGCCGCCGGCGCCCCAGACCAGCCAGGCGACGAAGGCGACGATGGCGACGAGCGACCACCAGCGGCACGAACCAGGCGGCGACCTTGTCGGCCAGCGCCTGGATCGGCGCGCGGCTGCGCTGCGCCTTGCCGACCAGCTCGACGATCTGGCTGAGCCGCGTCTCGGCGCCGACCCGCGTCGCCTGCATGACGAAGCTGCCCTCGCCGTTGAGCGTGCCGCCGGTGACCTCGGCGCCCGTGGTCTTTTCCACCGGCACCGGCTCGCCGGTCAGCATCGATTCATCGACGAAGCTCTCGCCCTTCGCAGCACCTCGCCGTCGACCGGCACCGCCTCGCCCGGCCGGACGCGCAGCCAGTCGCCCTGCCTGCACCTCTTCGAGCGGCACTTCGATGTCCTGGCCCTGCCAGATCCGCCGCGCCGTCTTCGGCGCGAGGTTGAGCAGCGCCCGGATGCGCCTTGCCGGTGGCGTCGCGCGCCCGCAGCTCCAGCACCTGGCCGACGAACACCAGCGCGACGATCACCGCCGCCGCCTCGAAATAGACCGGCGGCAGCCCGCCCATATGCGTCATGCTCATCGGGAAGATGTCCGGGAACAGCACCGCGACCACCGAGAACAGGTAGGCCGCGCCGACCCCGAGCCCGATCAGCGTCCACATGTTGGGCGAGCGGTTGCGCAGCGAGTTCCAGAAGCGCCGGAAGAACGGGCAGCGCCGCCCACAGCACCACCGGCGTCGCGAGCGCCAGCTCGATCCAGCTGGCCAGCGGCTCGCCGATCCATTCGCGCACCGGCAGCCCGACCATGTCGCCCATCGCGAGCACCAGGATGCGGCACGCGAGAGCGCGGCGCTCACCCACAGGCGGCGGGTGAAATCGACCAGTTCCGGATTCGGACCGTCGTCGAGCGACGCCACCATCGGCTCGAGCGCCATGCCGCAGATCGGGCAGTCGCCCGGCCCGTCGCGGACGATCTCGGGATGCATCGGGCAGGTCCACTTGGCCCCCTCGGGGACCGTCGCCGGGTCGACCGGCGCCCCGCCTGGCCGTGATGGTGATGCCCGTGGTGCTCCCCGCCGGCGGTTCGAGGTACTTCGCGGGTCCGCCTCGAACTTCGTCTTGCAGCCCTCGGAGCAGAAATAATAGCGCGTGCCCTCATGCTTCAGCATGTGCTTCGCGCTCGCGCGATCCACCTGCATGCCGCAGACCGGATCGGTGGCGCTCAGGTATTTCGCCGGATCGGCCTCGAACTTCGCCTTGCACCCGCCGCTGCAGAAGCCGATCTCGCGGCCCTCGTAGATGGTGCGGTGCGGCGTCTTCGCCATGTCGACGGTCATGCCGCAGACCGGGTCGCGGGTGACCGCGCCCGCCGGTGCGGCGTGAGAATGGGTGTGTGTTGCGTGCGTATCCATGCCCGGCTCCTAACTTACGGCGCCTGTTCTGCACCTTCCCATCATGGTAAGGTCAAGCCCATTCTTCGACGAGGTATCGACATGCAGATCGGCGAGGCATCGCGGCTGACCGGCGTTTCCGCCAAGATGATCCGGCACTACGAGGCCATCGGGCTCATCCCGAGCGCCGACCGGCGCGAGAGCAATTATCGCGACTACGGCCACCACGACATCCACCGCCTCGGCTTCATCCGCCGCGCCCGCGACCTCGGCTTCTCGATCGACGAGATCCGCGACCTGCTGCGGCTCTGGGGCGATACCCAGCGCTCGAGCGCCGACGTCAAGGCGCTGACCCAGAGCCACATCGCCGAGCTCGACCAGCAAGATCCGGCTGCTCGGCGAGATGCGGGATACGCTCGACGGCGCTGGCCGATGCCTGCGAGGGCGATCACCGGCCCGATTGCCCGATCATCGAGAGCCTCGCCGGAGTGGCGCCGCATGGCGGCCACTGAGATCGCCTACCGCCTCGATCCGTTCCCCAGCGAAGAGGAGCTGAACCGCCTGTGGCGCAGTGCCTGGGGCACCGACTGGCACGGCGACCTGGCGGCAATCCTGGCGCGCAGCCTGGTGCATGCCGGCGCCTATGACGGCCTGCAGGCTCATCGGCTACGTCAACGTCGCCTGGGACGGCGGCCAGCACGCGTTCCTGCTCGACACGACGGTCGATGCGGAATTCCAGCGGCGCGGCATCGCCACCCACCTCGTCCGGCTGGTGACCGATGCGGCACGGACCCGCGGCGCGACCTGGCTCCACGTCGACTACGAGCCGCGGCTCGAGCCGTTCTACGCCGCCTGCGGCTTCAGGCCGACCAAGGCGGGGCTGATCTCCCTCAGACGCTGAGGCACAGGTACTTGATCTCGAGATAGTCCTCGATGCCGTACTTGCGAGCCCTCGCGGCCGAAGCCCGACTGCTTCACGCCGCCGAACGGGGCGACCTCGGTCGAGATCAGCCCGGTGTTGATCCCGACCATGCCGTATTCCAGCGCCTCGGCCACCCGGAACACCCGGCTCAGGTCGCGGGCGTAGAAATAGGAGGCGAGGCCGAACTCCGTGTCGTTGGCGCAGCTCGATCACCTCCTCGTCGGTCTCGAACCGGAACAGCGGCGCCACCGGCCCGAACGTCTCCTCGCGCGCCAGCACCATCTCCGCGGTGGCGTCGGCGATCACCGTCGGCTCGAAGAACAGCCCGCCGATCTTGCCGTGCCGCCGAGCAGCAGCTTCGCGCCCTTGCGCAGCGCGTCGGTCGAGGTGCCGCTCGACCTTCTCGACCGCCTTGCTCGTCGATCAGCGGCCCGGTGGTGACGCCCGGCTCGAACCCGTCGCCGACCTTCAGCTTCCGCGACCGCCGCCGCGAGCTTCTCGGCGAAGGCGTCGTAGACCCCCGCCTGCACGTAGATGCCGGTTGGCGCAGACGCAGGTCTGGCCGTTGTTGCGGAACTTGCGAGACCATCGCGCCCTCGACCGCCGCGTCGAGATCGGCGTCGTCGAAGACGATGAACGGCGCGTTGCCGCCGAGCTCGAGGCTCAGCCGCTTGATCTGGTCCGCCGCCTGCCGCATCAGGATGCGCCCGACCTCGGTCGAGCCGGTGAAGCTGATCTTCCGCACCGTCTCGTTGCGAGCAGAACTCCTTGCCGAGTTGCCGGCGCATGCGGTCGACGGCAGCAGGTTGAAGAGGCCCGCCGGCAGCCCGGCCCGCTCGGCCAGCACCGCCAGCGCGATGCGCCGAGAGCGGCGTCTCCGCCGCCGGCTTGCTCACCAGCGCGCAGCCGGCGGCCAGCGCCGGCGCCATCTTGCGCGCCAGCATCGAGTTGGGGAAGTTCCACGGCGTGATCGTCGCCACGACGCCGACCGGCTGCTTGATGCACGATGATGCGCTTGTCCTCCTGGTGCCCGGGGATGATGTCGCCATAGACGCGCTTGGCCTCCTCGCCGAACCACTCGACATAGGAGGCGCCGTAGAGCGATCTCGCCGCTTGCGCCTCGGCCAGCGGCTTGCCCTGCTCGGCCGTCATGATCGCCGCGAGATCGTCGGCATTCGCGATCATCAGGTCGTAGAGCCTGCGCAGCACCGCGGCGCGCTCCTTGCCGGTCTTCCTCGCCCAGCGCGCTGCGCCGCTTCCGCCGCCTCGATCGCGAGCCGCGCTTCCGCCACGCCGCAATTGGGCAGCACCGCGAGCAGTTCGCCGTTCGACGGATTGGTGACCTCGAACGTCGTGCCGTTCTCCGCCGTCTCGAGCCAGCGCCCGCCGATATAGCACCGCGGCGCGCAGGAGCGACTTGTCCTTGAGGCGGCTGTTCAGCGCATCGGTGATCGGCATCGCACTTCTCCTTGCCGGCAAGCTCTGCGCTCCCCGTCGCGGCGAACGCAAGCGGCTTGCCGCACTCCGATTCTTCCGATTGGATGCTCGCAAAAATCAGCGGGAGGGGAAACTTATGGCCGGCATCTACGAACATCACGAGAAGGAGTTCCGCTTCCTGATCCAGGGCAGCGCCAAGCTCGAGACCCTCTATTCCGATTGCCGCTGGGCCGAGGGACCGTGCTGGTTCGGCGACCACAACCAGCTGATCTGGAGCGATATTCCCAACAACCGGCTGATGCGCTGGACGCCGGAAGGCGGCGCCTCGGTGTTCCGGCACGGCGCCAACTACCTCAACGGCAACACCCGCGACCTCGAAGGCCGGCTCGTCTCCTGCTCGCATGGCGGCCGCAACGTGGTCCGCACCGAGCTCGACGGCCGCATCACCGTGCTCGCCGATTCCTATCGCGGCAAGAAGCTCAACGCCCCCAACGACGTGGTGGTGAAGTCCGACGGCACCATCTGGTTCACCGACCCGGGCTACGGCATCCTCTCGGACTACGAGGGCTACAAGGGCGAGTTCGAGCAGGAGGGCTGCTACGTCTTCTGCCTCGATCCGCGCGACCGGCGAGCTGAAGGTCGTCGTCGACGACTTCGTCCGCCCCAACGGCCTCGCCTTCTCACCGGACGAGAAGCTGCTCTACGTGGCCGACAGCGCCTATAGCCACGGCGAGGACCTGCCGCGGCACATCCGCGTCTTCGATGTCGCGGACGGCAACACCCTCAGCAACGGCCGCGTCTTCTGCGTCACCGACACCGGCCTGCCCGACGGCTTCCGCCTCGACGACCGCGGCAACGTCTGGACCTCCGCCGGCGACGGCGTCCACTGCTTCAGCCCGTCAGGGCGTGCTGCTGGGCAAGCTGCTGACGCCGGACGTGGTCGCCAACGTCGAGTTCGGCGGCCCCCGCCGCAACCGGCTCTTCATCTGCGCGACGCAGAGCCTGCACGTCATCTACCTTGCGGTGAACGGGGCGGGCCGGCCGTAGGCTTGGGCCTCGCCGAGACTCGAGGCACCTCATCCTGAGCCTGTCGAAGGACGAGGTCGCCCCCGCGTGGGCCCTCGCGCCTTCGACAAGCTCAGCATGAGGGCAACGGGAGATCGAGCATGGGGGGTGACGTGAGCATGCACGTTCAGCCAGGCGGCAACCCTAGTTCCGCACCGACACCACGCTGAGCACGTGCTTCTTGCCGTTGCGGGCCTCCCAGGTGATCGACTGGCCTTCGTCGAGCCCGATCAGCGCGGTGCCGATCGGCGTCAGCACTGAGATCTTGCCTTCGGCGATGTCGGCCTCGGCCGGGTAGACCAGGGTGACGGTCCGCTCGGCGCCGTTGTCGGGCCGATAGGTCACCGTCGTTCCCATCCGCACGACGGTGGACTTGAGCTTGCCGTTCGGCACGACGCTGGCGCGCTCGACCTCGTAGAGCAGGTCTTCGGCGGCATCGCTGCCCGCCCGGGCGAGCGCCATGAGCGTCTTGTGATCATCTTCGGCCAGGACAATTCTGGGCTTCAAGTCGTATTTGCGCACGGATTGCATGTGCTGCTTCCTTCAAAAGACGTCGGCGGCGACGAGCCGCGACAGCCACGGTTATATATTTGGGTGAGCGCCGCTTCGTGAAAGTGCAGGAACGCGACCAGCGGCCGCAGCGTCCGGCGTACCCCAGACCCGGCGGCGCCTCAGGCGCGGGTCATGGGGCTATGAGCCTGCGACCGGGTGCTCCCGGTGCGGGTCGATACCGAAAATGGTCGCTGCATATACCATGGAGCCAATATGGGGACCCTGCGCCGATTGTCAAACGGCGATATGTCAGGCCGTCGGCAAAGTGGCTGAAACCGATCGCGACCGGCCCCTCGTAGGCATTGGTCTCCACCTCGGCCACCGACGCCGCCGGCGAACCCGCGCCCAGTTCCATCAGCATGTACTGGATTTCGCTCTCCGGCCCGGCGAACACCGCCTCGACCGTTCCGTCGCGACGGTTGCGCACCCAACCGTCGAGCCCGAGCCCCGTCGCCGTGCGCTCGACGAACGCACGGAACCCGACCCCCTGCACCCGTCCCCGCACGATGACGTGGACGGACCGGCGCATCAGAACGTCGCGCCGATCTGCCACGGCACGAACTCGTTGTCGCCGTAGCCCAGCTCTTCCGATTTGCTCTTCTCGCCCGAGGCGACGCGCGAGGATCTTGTCGAAGATCTCCTGGCCCTTCTGCTCCAGCGAGTCGCCGTCGAGCACGTCGCCGCCGTTGATGTCCATGTCGTCGATCATCTTGTGGTAGATGTCCGAATTGGTGGCGATCTTGATCGATGGCGTCGGCTTGCAGCCATAGGCCGAGCCGCGGCCGGTGGTGAAGCAGAGGATGTTCGCGCCGCCGGCGACCTGCCCGGTCGCCGACACCGGATCGTAGCCCGGCGTGTCCATGAACACGAAGCCCTTCTCGGTGACCGGGTCGGCATAGTGATAGACCGCGTTCAGCGGCGTGGTGCCGCCCTTCGCCGCCGCGCCGAGCGACTTCTCGAGAATGGTGGTCAGCCCGCCCAGCTTGTTGCCGGGCGAGGGGTTGTTGTTCATCTCCATGTTGTTGCGGGTCGCGTAGTCTTCCCACCAATGGATGATGTCGATCAGCTTCTCGCCGACCTCGCGGTTCTTCGCCCGGCGGGTCAGCAGGTGCTCGGCGCCGTAGATCTCGGGCGTCTCGGAGAGGATCGCGGTGCCGCCATGGCGCACCAGGATATCGGCGGCGACGCCCAGCGCCGGATTGGCGGTGATGCCCGAATAGCCGTCCGAACCACCGCACTGCAGCGCCAGCATCAGTTCCGACGCCGGCTGCGTGGTGCGCGTCGCCTGGTTGACGATCGGCAGCATGGCCTTCACCGCCTCGACGCCCGCCTCGACGGTCTTCCTGGTGCCGCCCACCTCCTGGATGGTCATGGTGCGGAACGTCTCGTTCTCGGTCACCCCGTAGGCTTCCTTGAGCCGCGGGATCTGGAAGCCCTCGCAGCCGAGCCCCACCATGATGACGCCGCCCATGTTCGGGTTGGTGGCATAGCCCCAGGTGGTCTTCTTCAGCGTGTCGAAGATCACGCCGCGATAGTCGACGACGCAGCCGTTCGCCTGCTTGAGCGCGACGATGCCGTCGATGTTCGGATAGTCGTCGAGGATGCCCGAGCGCTCGATCTCCCGGGCGATGAAGCCGGCGACCGTGGTCGAGCAGTTCACCGAGGTGAGGATGCCCACATAGTTGCGCGTCCCCACGCTGCCGTTCGAGCGCTTGAAGCCCTGGAACGTCGCGCGCTCGTCGTCCGGCACGAAGTCGACCGGCACGACGCCTTCGCAGAAGGCATAGTCGCGCTCGAACGCACCGTGCTCCTCGCCGATGCCGCAATTGTGCTCGTGCACCCACTCGCCGGCCGGGATGTCCTGCTTGGCGAAGCCGATGATCTGGCCGAACTTGACCACCGGCTGCTCCGGCGGCGATCTGCTTCACCGCGAACTTGTGGCCCTTGGGCACGCGCTTGGTGGTGCGCACCCCTTCGGCGGTGTCGGCCCCCACGTCGAGATTGCCGAGCGCCACGGCGACATTGTCCTGCGCATTGAGCAGCAGGGTGCGGGAAGTCGGGCGGGACATGACGTCGGACATGAAGATCTCTTGGGTTGGTCGGGCGGGCCGGAATGGTGGATCACCGGCTCGATCGGCGCTGGCGAGGTCAGGCGGCGCAGCGCGGCGAGCGGTTGAATTGCACGGTAAGGCCAACTAACATGTTAGCATGAGGATGGAAGCAAGTCCCTATCAATTTCTATCGGTCCCCGCCACGCCGACCCGCGGCAATGTGACGGTTTTCGTCACCGACGCGCTGCGCCAGGCAATCGTCACGCTGCAGCTGGCGCCGGGCGAGCCGATCGACAAGGGCGCCATCTGCGAACGCCTCGGCGTTTCCCGCTTCCCCGTCTCCGAAGCGCTGGCGCGCCTGCAGGCCGAGGGGCTGGTCGACATCCTGCCGCAGCGCGGCTCCACCGTGTCGCTGGTCCGCATCGCCGACGTGCTCGAATACATGCTGATCCGCAAGGCGCTCGAAGCCGAAGCGGTGCGCGTTGTCACCGGCAATCATTCCGAGGAACTGGTCGAGACGCTGCAGCGCAACATGAGCTACCAGCGCGCCGCGGTCGAGATGGACGACCGCTACGGTTTCCACGAGCGCGACCTCGAATTCCACGACATTATCTTCGGCGACATGCGCTTCACCAAGGTGCGGGGCGTGATCGAGAACACGCGCGCCAACCTCGACCGCGCGCGCCGGCTCATCCTCACGCCGCGCCGGCTCAGCGTGACGCTGAACGAGCACCAGCAAGTCCTCGACGGCATCGCCGCCGGCGATGCTGCCCGCGGCGGCCGCGGCGATGCGCGCCCATATCGATTCCGTCATGGCCGAACTCATCGAGTTCGCCATCGGCAATGCCGAGCTCTTCGCCGACGGCGACCTGCTCACTACCGACCCGTCCCATACCGCTTTCCCGTTCGGCTGAACGCCGGCCAGACCCATCAGGAAGGAACAGCCATGCTCAAGGGGATACCCCCGATCCTGGGCCCCGATCTCTTGCACGTCCTGCGCGCCATGGGCCATGGCGACGAGATCGCCATCGTCGACGCCAACTATCCGGCGCGACAGCGCCGGGCCGGAGGTCATCCGCCTCGACGGCCTCACCGCGACCGAGGTGCTCGACGCCGTGCTGACGGTGATGCCGCTCGACACGTTCGTCGAGGAACAGGCGATCGGCATGCAGGTGGTCGGCGATCCCGACGGGGCGCGCGCCGATCCACGAGGACTTCGACCGGCTAGTCAAGAAGCACGAGCCGGACATGACGCTCACGCTGATCGAGCGCTTCGCCTTCTACGAGCGCGTGCGCGGCGCCTACGCCGTCGTCCAGACCGGCGAACGGCGGCTCTACGGCAACGTGCTGTTGAAGAAGGGCATCATCCGGCCTGAATAACCCGCCGGACCGAACGATTCCAACCCAAGTCGGCCTCGACTAGGCCGCTCCGCCTCGGCTATCTGCCGGGGAACTCTCGAGGAGTAAAGACATGAAGCTTCTGCGCGTCGGGGCCAAGGGCGCCGAAAAACCCGCTATCCTGCACACCGACGGTACTTATCGCGACCTGTCCTCCGTCGTCCCCGACATCGCCGGCGACGCCATCACCCCCGACGGGCTGGCGAAGATCCGCGCCGCCGATCACGGCAGCCTGCCGGTGCTCGACCAGAACTCGCGCATCGGCCCCTGCGTCGGCAATGTCGGCAAGTTCATGTGCATCGGCCTCAACTATGCCGACCACGCCGCCGAGACCGGCGCGGCGATCCCCGAGGAGCCGATCCTGTTCATGAAGGCGACCAGCGCCATCATCGGCCCGAACGACGACGTCATCCTGCCCAAGAACACGAAGAAGCCCGACTGGGAAGTCGAGCTCGGCGTCATCATCGGCAAGGAAGCGCGCTACATCGAAGAGAAGGACGCGTTCGACCACGTCGCCGGCTATTGCGTCGTCAACGACCTGAGCGAGCGCCATTTCCAGACCGAGCGCGGCGGCCAGTGGACCAAGGGCAAGTCGGCCGACACCTTCGGCCCGATCGGCCCCTGGCTCGTCACCAGGGACGAGATCGCCGACCCGCAGAACCTGAAGATGTGGCTCGAAGTCGACGGCCATCGCTACCAGGACGGCTCGACCAAGACGATGATCTTCGGCGTCGCCCACCTCGTCGCCTATCTCAGCCAGTTCATGAGCCTGCAGCCGGGCGACGTCATCACCACCGGCACCCCGCCGGGCGTCGGCATGGGCATCAAGCCCGAGCCGATCTGGCTGAAGCCGAACCAGACCATGCGGCTCGGCATCGAGGGCCTCGGCGAGCAGCAGCAGCGCACCCGCGCCTACGCGGCCTGACCCTTCGCCTGACCACTTGCGTTGCGGCGCTGCCCCACGGCGGCGCCGCTTTGCTTTGGGCCCCCGCCCTGGCCCTCCGCCGAGAGTGTTCACGCAGAGTTCATGCGCGTGGCAGCAAATGGTCCTCCCGCGTGAAACGCCGCCTCTAGCGGCTTTGCGCGCAACGTGACAGTTTTGCACCGAGCGGGGCCAGGCCTCGAGTATGGCATTGGGGAGCCCGCTATCTATGTTCGATTTCTTCCACATGATCTCCGCCTGGCTGGAGATGTTCCTGCAAGGAATCTCGGACAATTTCTGGCTGAGCTTCTGGTTCATCTTCGCGGTGGCGATCGGGGAAGCGGTCTTCATCCTCGGGCTGTTCGTGCCCTCCACCCCCGTCCTCCTGCTTGCCGGCGGCATCATCGCCCAAGGCAGGCTCCCCTTCTGGGAAGTCTATCTCGCCGCGGTCCTCGGGGCCGTCATCGGTGACGCCATCTCCTACACCGTCGGCTTCTGGCTCAAGGACCGCATCAAGGCGATCTGGCCGTTCCGCAACTATCTCGACGTCATCGCCCGCGGCGAGGTGTTCTTCGCCAAGCACGGCGGCAAGTCGGTCTTCATCGGCCGCTTCATTCCCGGGGTTAAGGCGGTGGTGCCTGGCATCGCCGGCATGTTCGGCATGCCCTACCGGAAGTTCACCATCATCAACATCACCTCCGCCTTCGCCTGGGCCGCCGCGCATATCCTGCCCGGCATGCTGCTCTCGGCCTGGCTGAAGTCGATCGGGCTCAGCCTCGAGATGGTGATCGTCGTCGGCACGCTCATTCTCGTGGCGCTGTTCCTGCTGGTCCATTACTGGCGCAACATTCTGCTGTTCTTCGCCCCCTTCCTCGGCCGCTACGGCCGGTCCATGCAGGCGCGCTGGCAGAAGGCTGGAACCGGCCACTAGAATCCCACTTGCGCCGGGACGCGCTGGGGCCGAAAGTCCCGCCATGGTGCAGGGCCGCAGCAAGATCCTCTGGGGTGTATTGCGCACGCTGCTGGCGCCGCTCCTTTTCGTCCTGCTCACCGCAGCGGCTCATGCCGGCGAACTCGAGGACAAGGCGGCGCTGGACCAGCTATTCGCCGAGCTGCGCGTCGCCCCCAATGCCGAAACCGCCAGCGAGATCGACCAGCGCATCTGGTTCTACTGGACCACGCCATCGGACCCGATCCTCGCCGGCCGGATGCGCGAGGCGCTCAACGCCAGATCCATGGGGGACATTCGTGGCGCGATCAGCCTGCTCGACAAGCTGACCGCCGACTATCCTGATTATGCCGAGGGCTGGAACCAGCGCGCCACGATGTTCTACATGCTCGGCGACCTTGAAGCCTCCATCGCCGATTGCGGCAAGGTGCTGGAACTCGAGCCACGCCATTTCGGCGCCCTCTCCGGCCGGGCCTTGATCTACCTGCAACTCGGCAAGCGCGCCCTGGCGCTGAAGGACATGGCGGCGGCGCTGGCCATCCACCCCTTCCTCTCCGAGCGACGACTGTTTCCCGAGCTCAACCAGCAGACGACCCGTATCTAGGTTCGTTTCGCTCGCCACACGCGATACTGGAACCATCCGGCTTGCTTGGGCACTAGCCCTGCAACGCACGAGAAAAGGAATGCCCGATGACCATCGACTTGCCCGTTGAGCACGAAGAGTCCGGCTCCCGCGGCCGCTATGTCATCTACCTGCCAGACGGCTCGGAGGCCGAGATGACCTATGCCAGGCGCGATCCCGGCATCATCGTCGCCGACCATACCGGGGTGCCGCCGCAATATCGCGGCCAGGGGATCGCGGAGAAGCTCGTGGCAGAGGTGATGGCCGACGCCCGCGAGAAGGGTTTCAAGATCGTCCCGCTTTGCTCATACGTGGTCGCCCAGTTCCGCCGGCACCCCGAATGGGCCGACCTCAAGGCGTGACGCCCTGCGTCGGCCCAGTCCGGTTCAGGCGAGGAAATCCCTGATCGCCAGCAGTTCCTCGCGCCGGATCTCGTGTCCGCCCTCGTGCCAGAACAGGGTGACCTCCGCCCCCTGCCCCTTGAAGTAGCCGGCCAGATCCTCGGCCGAGGACGCCGGCGCAATCGGGTCGCGGCGCCCGGCGGTGATGAGGATCCGCTTGCCCTTCAGTCCCGCCTGCGGCGCCGGGGTGAACGGGATCAATGGATGCATCAGCACCGCCGCATCGAAGGTTTGCGGGGCCTCGAACAGCACAGAGGCGATGATGTTCGCGCCGTTCGAGTAGCCTAGCGCGACCCTCTCCGCGCTGTCGCCGGCGACCTCGCCAACGAAGTTCGAGAGCTTTGCCGTGGCGCGCGCGAGGTCCGCCATGTCGTAGCGCCCCTCGCCCAGGCGCTTGAAGTAGCGCAGCGCCCCGCCTTCCGAGACGTCGCCGCGAATCCCGATCCGCCGCGCCGCCGGCTTGAGTTCGGCGGCCAGGTCGAGGAACTGGTGCTCGTCGCCGCCGGTCCCGTGCAGCAGGAACAGCACCGGCGCATCGGAAGTGGCGCCGGGACGATCGATGAAGTGATAGGTGTCGAGAGCTTGGGTCATCGGGCGGCGTCCTCCTCGTCCTCCAGGGGTTTCAGCATCTGTCTCGAGCCGGCTGCGCAGGTGCTCGTGCTGGGCCGGCAGCTTGAGCGCCTCGCCCAGGTGCGCGCCGTCCTCGTCCCGATCGAAGCCCGGCTCGTTGGTGGCGATCTCGAACAATACCCCGCCGGGCGTGCGGAAGTAGATAGCCCAGAAATAGTCGCGATCGATGACCGGCGTCACGTTGTAGCCGGTATCGAGCAGCGCCTTGCGCACCTCGAGCTGCGCGGCGCGGTTCTCCACCGCAAAGGCCACGTGGTGCACCGACCCGGCCCCCAGATCGCCTCGACCGACCTCCGGCAACACCTCGATGTCGATGAGGTCGGCGCCGTTGCCGCCGGGGCGCACCAGCCGGCTGATGCCACCCTGCTTGTCCAGCTTCTCGTAGCCCATGAAGGCGAGCAGTTCCTCGGTCGCGCCGCTATCCCGCAAGCGCAGCGAAGCGGAGTGGAAACCGCGGATCGCCGCATCCTCGCCGACGCCACCGTGAACCCAGGGTGCCCGCTTGTCATCGGCGACTTCCACCAGCGCCAGCGAGTCGCCCTCGGGGGCCCGGAAATGCAGCCGCTTCTGACCGAAGCTCTCCGACGTTTCGAGATCGCCAGCGCCCGCCGCGAGCCTGTCCTGCCAGAACCCCAGCGAGCCTTCGGGCACCGAGAAGGCCGTCGTGCCGACTTCGCCGGTGCCGGGGCGCCCGCGGATGATCTGCGGGAACGGGAAAGTGCGTCATGATCGTGCCGGGCGAGCCGCGCTCGTCGCCGTAGTAGAGGTGATAGACGCTCGGGCTCGTCGAAGTTGACGGTCTGCTTGACCCGGCGCAGGCCGAGCACGTGGGTGAAGAAGTGGTTGTTCTCGGCTGCATCGCGCGCCATCGCCGTGACGTGGTGCAAGCCCTTGATCTGCGTGAGCATTGGCTCGTCTCCAGGCTACTGTGCCATTGTTTCAGGCCCCGTATATGGGTCGACCGGTTGCCTGAACAAAAGCCGGAAGATCGGCACAGATCGTTCGCTGTTCCCGAACAATCAGCCGATCTGCGCCCTGAAACCGAGGCCTTCCTCCGTCGAGCCGCCGGGCCGGTACTCGAGCCCGACATAGCCGGCATAGCCCTCGCGCCGCAGCCAGTGCAGCCGGTCGAGGTAGTCCAGCGCCCCGCTGCCCGGCGCGCCGCGGCCGGGCGCATCGGCAAGATGCACGTGCACCACGCGATCGAGCCGGCCGTCGAGCACTTCCTCGATCCGCTCGCCCATCACCGCCGAGTGATAGATGTCATAGAGCAGCCGCACCTCCGGCCGCCCGACCTCGTCCACGATGTCGAGCCCCTCGACGGTCGAGGTGAGATAATAGCCCGGGTGATCGACCCGGTCGTTGAGCGGCTCGAGCGCCAGCACCACGCCGGAGCCTTCGAGGATTCCCGCCGCTTCCTTCAGCACCTTGACGATAGCGGCATGCTGGGCCGCCCGCGCGATCCCCGCCTGATCATCCCCGGCCTGCGCGATGATCACGTTCGCCCCCAGCTGCGACGCGGCCGAGAGCGATGTCCTGACCCCATCAAGGAACCCCGCATGCGCCTCGGGGCTGGTCAGCGGAGCGATCGGCTCGCAGAGGATGCCCGCGAGCGCAAGACCCGTGTCATCCAGCGCCTGCCGGATGGCGGGCAGGTCCTTGTTCGAGAAGCGCCAGAACTCGACCGCATCGAGCCCCGCCGCCTTCGCCGCGCGGATCCGGTCCGCGACCCGTTCATGTTCGGCTGCGAACAGCCATTCGATGCAGGCGGAATACCGCATGTGCCCTCAGACCGTGACGTCGTGCGAGACGCGGCCCTTGTCGCCGAAGATCCGCAGGTAGCGCGCGATCTCGGCCGGATCGCCGGTGGCCTTCTCGGGATTGTCGGCGAGCTTCACCGCCGGCCGGCCATTGGCGCTCGACACCTTGCAGACCAGCGAGATCGGATCGAGTTGCGGATTGGGGAACGGCGAGCAGCCGGCGAAATCGTTGGTGAGGTTGGTGCCCCAGCCGAAAGCCATGCGCACCCGGCCGTGGAAGTGGTGATAGGCCTCCTCGATCATGTCGACGTCCAGCCCATCGGAGAAGATCAGCAGCTTCTCGCGCGGGTCGCGCCCCTTCTGCTTCCACCATTCGATGATGCGCTCGCCGCCTTCGATCGCGGGAGCACTGTCGGGCCGGAAGCCGGTCCAGTCGGCCACCCAGTCCGGCGCGTCGCGCAGGAACGCCGCCGTGCCGAACGCATCGGGGAGGACGATGAGCAGGTTGCCGCCGTAGTAGCTCTCCCAGTCCTCGAGCACCTGGTAGGGAGCGTCGCGCAGCACCTGCTCGTTCGGCGCGATCGCGGCCAGCACCATCGGCAGCTCGTGCGCGTTGGTGCCGAGCGCTTCGAGGTCGTTGTCCATGGCGAGCAGCACGTTCGAGGTGCCGGTGAAGTTGTCGGGGCCGAGCCCCTCCTTCAGCGCTTCGACGCACCAGCGCTGCCACAGGAAGGAGTGCCGCCGGCGGGTGCCGAAATCGGAGATGCGAAGCTCGGGCAAGAGCTTCAGCCGCTCGACCTTCTCCCACATCTTGGCCTTGGCCCGGGCGTAGACCACGTCGAGCGCGAACGGGCCGTAGTCCCTCAGCGCCGCCCGGCTGCGCAGCTCGTTGATGATCGAGAGCGCCGGGATCTCCCACATCGTGGTTTCGACCCAGGGTCCCGGGAAGGTCAGCTCGTACTGCCCGTCGCGCCGCTCGAGCTGGTATTCGGGCAGCCGGAACTCCGCCAGCCAGCGCAGGAACTCGGGCGAGAAGATCTGCTTGGAGCCATAGAAGCTGTTGCCGGCGAGCCAGATCATCTCCTTCTTGGAGAAGCGCAGCGTGCGCGCGTGATCCAGTTGCGCCCGCAACTCGCCCTCGTCGATCTCGTCGGCAAGGCGCACCGAGCGCTTGCGGTTGATAAGCGAGAAGGTGGCATTGACCTTGGGGTAAAGTCCCCAGATCATCTGCAGCATCAGTAGCTTATAGAAATCCGTGTCCAACAGGCTGCGGACGATCGGATCGAGCTTCCAGGTGTGGTTGTAGACCCGCCGCGCGATATCGGTCCTCGGCATCAGTCACCCCTTCCACTTGTCGTCCGTCTCTAAGCGGATCGGACCGAAAAATCTAGGGTATCCCCCGCTGCAGGAGGATCGAGCGGCGACCGAAGCCAAAGACCGGCTGCCCGGTACAGTTCCCCTGATCCCGCCGGGGGCCTCCGGGACCCTCCCGTTCTTTGATTGGCGCTTCGTTTTCCGCGCCAAAACTCTGCGGCAAATGACCAACTTCCTCTTGCGGGCAAAAGCTCATTGCATGAGTATCTGCCCAAACTCTCGGGACTTCAGACATGGCGACCAGACAGGAAACCTCAGGCAACCGCCTGGATGACGCAGCCCGCGCCGGCTGGCTCTATTATGTCGCAGGCAACAACCAGGAGCAGATCGCCCGGAAACTGGGCGTGTCGCGGCAGACGGCGCAGCGGCTGGTGTCGCTTTCGGTGAGCGAGGGGCTGATCAAGGTCCGGCTCGACCATCCGATCGGGCGCTGCATGGAACTGGCCGACCGGCTGCGCACCCGCTATGCGCTCGACTTCTGCGAGGTGGTGCCCTCGGATCCCGGATCGAGCTCCACCGTCCTGGGCCTCGCCGCAGGCCGCCGCGGCGGAGATCGAGCGGCGGCTGCGGCAGGACGCGCCGATCATCATGGCGATCGGCACCGGCCGCACCTTGAAGGCGGCCATCGAGCAGCTGCCGCCGATGGAGGCGCCGCAGCACAAGATCGTCTCGCTGACCGGCAACATCACGCCCGACGGCTCCGCCTCGTTCTACAACGTGATCTTCACCATGGCCGACGCGGTGAAGGCGCGCAGCTTCCCGATGCCGCTGCCGGTTATCGTCTCCACGCCCGAGGAGCGGGAGATGTTGCTCATGCAGCCGATGATCCGCGAGACCCTGGCGCTCGCCGCCAAGGCGGACGTGACTTTCCTCGGCATCGGCGCCCTCGACGACGAGGCGCCGCTCTATCTCGACGGCTTCATCACCGAGCCCGAGCTGAGGGCGCTGCAGAAGGCCGGCGCGGTGGGCGAGATCGTCGGCTGGGCCTTCGATGCCGAGGGCCGACTGATCGAGGGCCTGACCAACGAGCGCGTCGCCAGCGCCCCGCTGCCGTCGCGCGAGACTTCGCTGGTCGTCGCCCTGGCCATGGGCAAGAAGAAACTGCCGGGCATCCGGGCAGCGCTCAACCGCCGCCTCGTCAATGGCATCCTGACCGACGAGATGACGGCCGAAGGCCTGCTCGCCGAACCCTGACCGCGCCACATCTTCCGCCACATCCCTGAACGGCGCATTAACGGGCGGCACCCGGATCATACCGCGCGCTCTGTCCCGGCTTGACTCTACCCGCCGGATCGTGGGTAATTGCTCATTACCGAGACAAATGCTCGTCTTGGATTGGGAGGATATCGATGAGACTCGTACCTCTATTCGCGGGCGCGCTGCTAGCTGCGCTCGCCGGTTCGGCCTCGGCCGAGAGCATCACCATCGCCACCGTGAACAATGGCGACATGATCCGCATGCAGAAGCTGACGGACGACTTCACCGCCAAGAATCCCGACATCCAGCTGCAATGGGTCACCCTCGAGGAGAACGCGCTGCGCCAGAAGGTGACGACCGACATCGCCACCAAGGGCGGCCAGTACGACGTGGTCACCATCGGCACCTACGAGGTCCCGATCTGGGCCAAGCAGGGCTGGCTGCTGCCGCTCGACAATCTCGGCGCCGACTACGACGTCGACGACCTGCTGCCGGCCATCCGCGACGGCCTGTCGGTCGACGGCAAGCTCTACGCCGCGCCGTTCTACGGCGAGAGCTCGATGGTCATGTACCGCAAGGACCTGATGGAGAAGGCCGGGCTGACCATGCCCGACGCCCCGACCTGGGACTTCATCGGCGAGGCGGCCGACAAGATGACCGACCGCGCCAACGGCATCAACGGCATCTGCCTGCGCGGCAAGGCCGGCTGGGGCGAGAACATGGCCTTCCTGACCGCCATGTCCAACTCCTTCGGCGCCCGCTGGTTCGACGAGAACTGGAAGCCGCAGTTCGACCAGCCGGAGTGGAAGAACACGCTGCAGTTCTATGTCGACCTGATGAAGGACGCGCGGCCCGCAGGGCGCCTCGTCCAACGGCTTCAACGAGAACCTGGCGCTGTTCCAGCAGGGCAAGTGCGGCATGTGGATCGACGCCACGGTCGCCGCGCTCCTTCGTCACCGGCAAGGACTCGACGGTCGCCGACAAGGTCGGCTTCGCCCTCGCACCCGACAACGGCCTCGGCAAGCGCGGCAACTGGCTCTGGGCCTGGGCCTCGCCATCCCGGCCGAGCACGCAGAAGGCCGAGGCCGCCGAGAAGTTCATCTCCTGGGCGACCCGCAAGGACTATACTCGATCTCGTCGCCCGCAAGGAAGGCTGGGCCAACGTGCCGCCGGGCACGCGCACCTCGCTCTACGACAACCCGGAGTACCAGGCGGCTGCGCCGTTCGCCGAAGATGACGCTCGACTCCATCAACGCGGCCGACCCGACCAAGCCGACGCGTCAAGCCGGTGCCCTATGTCGGCGTGCAGTTCGTCGCCATTCCCGAGTTCCAGGGCCATCGGCACCACGGTCGGGCAGCTGTTCTCGGCCGCCCTCGCCGGCCAGATGAGCGTGGACGACGCGCTCAAGCAGGCGCAGGATGCGACGACCCGCGAGATGACCAAGGGCGGATACCTCAAGTAGCCTCCCACGGTCAGGGTCGGCCGCGTGCCTCGATGCGGCCGACCCCAGTTTCGAAGCCTGCCATGCTGCCGACCCCCAGGCACACGGCCCGTGCCGGCAGCGATGCGCCAGACTTGACGAGTGTGTAACCGGGCGTCGAGGGGAGAGTACGCCAATGGCCACGCGGCAGTCGCGCACGCTCGCGCGCTTCATGATGGCGCCCTCGGTGGTCGTCCTGCTCATCTGGATGATCGTGCCGCTGGCCCTGACGCTCTGGTTCTCGTTCCAGAACTACAACCTCTTGAACCCGATCACGAGCTTCGCGGGCTGGAGCAACTACACCTACTTCCTCACCGACCCTGCCTTCACCCAGGCGCTGGTCAATACCCTGATCCTGGTGGTCGGCGTCCTGCTCATCACGGTGATCGGCGGCGTCTTTATCGCGCTGCTGCTCGACCAGCCGATATTCGGCCAGGGGATTGTGCGCATCCTCGTCATCTCGCCGTTCTTCATCATGCCGCCGGTCGCGGCGCTGGTGTGGAAGAACATGCTGATGAACCCCGAATACGGGCTCTTCGCCGATATCGCGCGCGCCATGGGGCAACAGCCGGTCGACTGGTTCGCCCAGTTGCCGCTGCTCGCCATCATCATCATCGTCGCCTGGCAGTGGCTGCCGTTCTCGACGCTGATCCTGCTGACCGCGCTGCAGTCGCTCTCCGAGGAGCAGAAGGAAGCCGCCGAGATGGACGGCGCCAGTGCGGTCAACCGGTTCTTCTACATCATCCTGCCGCATATCGCCCGCGCGATCACCGTGGTGATCCTGATCCAGACGATCTTCCTGCTCGGCGATCTTCGCCGAGGTGCTGGTCACCACCAATGGCGGCCCTGGCTACAACTCGACCAACATCGCCTTCCTCGTCTATCGCACCGCGCTCCTGAGCTTCGACGTCGGCGGCGCCTCGGCCGGCGGCGTCATCGCGGTGATCATCGCCAACATCGTCGCCATCTTCCTGATGCGAGCCGTGGGGAAGAACCTCGATGCGTGATCGCGGCACAGTCGATCCTCCCCTGTCCGCAGGACGGGAGAGGGGGACCAGCGAGGCTGGTGGAAGGCGAAGTCGAGCATGCGCGGCCTGCGCTCGTGGCCGCCCCCTCCACCGCCCTCGGCGGTCCCCCTCCCCCGCTTCGCGGGTGAGGATCACCAGCGTCAAACGCCGACGGAGGAAGTCGTCTGATGGCCCGCGAAGTCACGATGCAGCGCAAGATCGGCTTCACTATCCTCGCCTGGGCGGTGGCGTTGCTGCTCTTCTTCCCGATCCTGTGGACGGTCCTCACGAGCTTCAAGACCGAGGCCGAGGCGATCGCCTCGCCGCCCGTGATCATCCCGCACTGGACGCTCGAGAACTATTTCGAGGTCCAGAACCGGGCCGACTATTTCCGGCACTTCTTCAACTCGGTGTGGATCTCCGTCGGCTCGACCCTGCTGGCGCTGGCGATCGCCATCCCGTCGGCCTGGGCGATGGCCTTCACGCCGACGCCGCGGACCAAGGACGTGCTGATGTGGATGCTGTCGACCAAGATGATGCCGGCGGTCGGGGTGCTGGTGCCGATATACCTGATCTTCCGTGATTTCGGACTTCTCGACACGGTCTGGGGGCTGACCATGGTGCTGACCCTCATCAACCTGCCGATCGTCATCTGGATGCTCTACACCTACTTCCGCGAGATCCCGGTCGACATCCTCGAGGCGGCGCGCATGGACGGGGCGATCCTTTGGAAGGAACTGGTCTATGTGCTCATGCCGATGGCGGTGCCCGGCATCGCTTCGACGCTGCTGCTCAACATCATCCTCGCCTGGAACGAGGCGTTCTGGACGATCAACCTGACCGCGGCGCAGGCGGCGCCCCTGACCGCGTTCATCTCCAGCTTCTCGAGCCCCGAGGGGCTGTTCTGGGCCAAGCTCAGTGCCGCTTCCACCCTCGCGATCGCGCCGATCCTGGTGCTCGGCTGGCTCAGCCAGAAGCAGCTGGTCCGCGGGCTCACCTTCGGCGCCGTGAAGTAGGGGAATTCCGATGGGCTCCATCACTCTCGAACACGTCAACAAGAACTTCGGCGGCCATCAGGTCATTCCCGATGTGTCGCTCGAGATCGAGGACGGCGCCTTCGTCGTCTTCGTCGGGCCCTCGGGGTGCGGCAAGTCCACTCTCCTCCGGCTGATTGCCGGCCTCGAGGACACGACAGCAGGCCACATCAAGCTCGATGGCGTCGATGTCACGGACCAGGGGCCGGCCCAGCGCGGACTCGCCATGGTGTTCCAGTCCTATGCGCTCTACCCGCACATGTCGGTGCGCCAGAACATCGCCTTCCCGCTGAAGATGGCGAATGTCGACAAGTCGGCTGCCGACCGGAAGGTCGAGGAGGCGGCGCGGGTGCTGAACCTGACCGACTACCTCGATCGCAAGCCCCGCCAGCTCTCGGGCGGACAGCGCCAGCGCGTCGCCATCGGCCGCGCCATCGTGCGCCAGCCCAAGGCCTTCCTGTTCGACGAGCCGCTCTCCAATCTCGACGCGGCGCTGCGGGTGAACATGCGGATCGAGATCACGGAATTGCACCAGCAGCTCAAGACCACCATGGTCTATGTGACGCACGATCAGGTGGAGGCCATGACCATGGCGGACAAGATCGTCGTGCTTGAACGCTGGCCGCGTCGAGCAGTTCGGCACCCCGCTGGAGCTCTATCGCAGCCCCGCAAACCGGTTCGTCGCCGGCTTCATCGGCTCGCCCAGGATGAACTTCCTCGAGGGCTCGGCGGCGGAGAAGTACGGCGCCGCGGCCATCGGCGTGCGTCCGGAGCACATCCGCATCTCCCGCGAAAGCGGCGAGTGGGCGGGGCGCGTGGGGGTTGCCGAACACCTCGGGTCGGATACGTTCCTGCATGTGCATGTGGACGGAGCGGGGCTGCAGACGGTTCGGACCCAGGGCGAGACCGACCTCACCCATGGCGACGAAGTGTGGCTGACTCCCGACCCCGCCCGCATCTACCGCTTCGACCGCGCCGGCCTGGCGCTTCACTGACCGGCAGCGGGCGTCCCTGGGGGCGCTGCCGCTCGACCATGAGGTTCGACATGCCAAAACTCTCCGCCGCCGCGCTGCCGGAGATCGCGAGGACTGCCCAGGTGCCGAAGTACCGCCAGGCGGACGTTGCGGCCGGAATCGTCCATTTCGGCGTCGGCAACTTCCATCGGGCGCATCAGGCCGTCTACCTCGATACGCTGTTCAATCTCGGCGTCGATCGTGACTGGGCGCTGATCGGCGCCGGCGTTCGCCCCGCCGACGAGGAGATGCGGAACAAGCTGGCCGGTCAGGACTACCTCACTACCGTGGTCGAGCAGGAGGCCGAGCGGACCACGGCGCGCGTGACGTCCGCCATGGTGGATTTCCTGCAGGTCGGCGACGTTGAAACCATCGTCGAAACGCTGGCACGACCGGCGATCCGCATCGTTTCGCTTACCGTCACCGAGGGCGGCTACTATATCGATCCGGCGTCGCAGCAGTTCGATCCGCGCCACCCCGACATCGCCGCCGATGCAGCCAGCCCCGATTCGCCCAAGACCGTATTCGGACTGATCCTCGCCGGCCTGCGGCGCCGCCGCGACCGCGGCGTGCCCCCGTTCACGGTGATGAGCTGCGACAACATCCCCGGCAATGGGCACGTCACGCAGCACGCGGTCGCCGGGCTCGCGCGCCTCATCGATCCGGCGCTGGCGGACTGGGTGGAGCAGTCTGTCGCCTTCCCCAACGGCATGGTCGATCGCATCACCCCGGCGACCACCGACCGCGAGCGGCAGGTGCTCGAGAAGGAGTTCGGCATCACCGACGCCTGGCCAGTGTTCTGCGAGGAATTCAAGCAATGGGTGCTGGAGGACCACTTCCCGGCCGGCCGCCCGGCGCTCGAGAGGGTCGGCGTGCAGTTCGTGCCCGACGTCGCGCCGTTCGAGCTGATGAAGATCCGCATCCTCAATGGCGGGCACGCCACCATCGCCTATCCAGCAGGCCTGATGGATATCCATTTCGTCCACGAGGCGATGGAGGAGCCGCAGATCCGGGCCTTTCTCGAGAAGGTCGAGCGCGAGGAGATCATCCCCGTCGTGCCTCCGGTGCCGGGTACCGACCTCGACGAGTACTATCAGCTCATCGAGCGCCGCTTCTCCAACCCCAAGATCGGCGACACCATCCAGCGGCTCTGCCTCGACGGCTCGAACCGGCAGCCGAAGTTCATCCTGCCCTCGGTGCGGGACCGGCTTGCCACCGGCGGGTCCATCACCGGCCTCGCCCTCGTCTCGGCCCTCTGGGCCCGCTACTGCTACGGCGAGAGCGACAGCGGCAAGCCGATTCCGCCCAATGATCCGAGCTGGGACCGGCTCACCGCCCAGGCGAAAAAGGCGAGAAACGAGCCGGCGGCATGGCTGGAGATGACCGATATCTTCGGCCCGCTCGCCGGTGATCCCCGCTATGTCGAGGACTTCACCCATGCCCTCGCGACGCTGTGGTCGGTGGGCACGCGGGAGACGCTGGCGCGCTACCTCGCCGGACGGCTCTAGCGCGACGCGCCGCGGCGGCCGATCGGGTAGTAGGCGAGGCCGGCTTCCAGCACCGCCGCCGGGTCGTACATGTTGCGGCCGTCGAAGATCGCCTTGTGCTTCAGTGACTTGGCGATCTTCGAGAAGTCTGGGGTGCGGAAGGCCTTCCACTCGGTGACGATCGCCAGCGCGTCGGCGCCGTCGAGGGCTTCCATCGGGTCGGGGGCGAAGCGGATGCGGTCCATGGCGCCGGACTCCAGCGCGAGATCGAGCGCGAGGACCCGCGCCGCCTCGTGCTCGGCCACTGGATCGTGGGCGACGACCCGGGCGCCGCGGCGCACCAGGTCGGCGATGAGGACGCGGCTCGGCGCGTCGCGCATGTCGTCGGTATTGGGCTTGAAGGCGAGGCCCCAGACCGCGAAGGTGAGGCCCGTGAGGTCCTCGCCGAAGCGCAGGCGGATCTTGTTGCTGAGCGCATATTTCTGCGCGTCGTTCGCCGCCTCGACCGCCGCCAGCACCCGCAGCGGGTGCCCGTGCTCGGCGGCGGTTCGCTGCAAGGCCCTGACATCCTTGGGAAAACAGCTGCCGCCATAGCCCGCCCCGGCATAGAGGAAGCTGTAGCCGATGCGCGGGTCCGAGCCGATGCCGCGCCGCACCGCCTCGATGTCGGCGTCCAGGTCCTCGGCCAGGTTGGCGAGTTCGTTCATGAACGAGATGCGGGTCGCCAGCATGGCATTGGCGGCGTATTTGGTGAACTCGGCGGAGCGCACGTCCATCACCATCACCCGGTCGTGGTTGTGGTTGAAGGGGGCATAGAGCCGCTGCATCAGGGCCAGGGCGCGCTCCCCTTCGGGGCCGTCCTGGATGCCGAGGATGATCCGGTCGGGGCGGGTGAAGTCGCCGATGGCGGCTCCCTCCTTCAGGAATTCCGGGTTCGAAATGCATGTAAAGGACGGTGCGGCGCCCGCATCCTGACCGTCGGTTGACCGTGAACTTCTGCGCGCGGCGTGGACCTCGCGCAAGACGGCGGAAATCTTGTCTGCGGTACCGACTGGTACGGTCGACTTGGTGGCGATGACCTTGAAGCCATCCATGGTCTCGCCGATCGAGCGGGCGACCGACAGCACGTGCTTCAAATCGGCGGAGCCGTTCTCGTCCGGCGGGGTGCCGACGGCGATGAAGATCACCTCGCCATGCGCCGTGCCCTCCGCCGGCGCGGCGGTGAAGCGGAGCCGCCCCGCCTCGCGGTTGGCGGCGATCAGTGCTTCGAGGCCGGGCTCGTAGATCGGCACTACGCCGCGGTTGAGGAGCTCGACCTTGGCGGTGTCGACATCGACGCACAGCACGTCGTTGCCGGTTTCGGCGAGGCAGGCGCCGGTGACGAGCCCGACATAGCCGGAGCCGAAGATGGTGACCTTCATTGCATTCTCTCTGGTCCGGCCCGGCGCATCATACATGCGCGTTGACGGATAATGTACGATCTGAAAGCGTCTCGGCGGCGGCATTGGGAGGAGTGCCGATCGCCGCCGCTAAAACGCCACACCGATGAACGGAAGACAACGAAAATGAAGATAACCGCCATCAAGCCCTACGCGGTCTGGGTCGGCATCCGCAATCAGCTAGTCGTCAAGATCGAGACTGACGAGGGCATCTTCGGCTGGGGAGAGAGCGGCCTGTCGGGCCGCGAGAAGGCGGTGGTCGGCGCCATCGAGCATTTCGCCGAGGTGCTGATCGGCAAGGACCCGTTCCAGCATCGGCCAGATCTGGCAGTTCCTCTACCGGAGCCAGTATTTCGAGGGCGGACGGGTGCTGACCGCGGCGCAGTCGGCGATCGATATCGCGCTCCATGACATCAAGGGCAAGGCGCTGGGCGTGCCGGTCTACGAACTGCTCGGCGGCAAGCAGCGCGACCGCATCCCGACCTTCGCCACCACCTCGGCCGAGCCGGGGCCGGAGATGATCGAGCAGGCCAAGATGCTGATCGAGCACGGCTGGACCGCGATGCGGCTCTCGCCCTCGGGCCACGGCGACCGAGATCTACGAGCCGCGCGAGCATATCGGCAAGACCGCCAAGTGGATGGTGAAGGCGCGCGAGGAACTGGGCGAGGACGTCGTCCTCGGCATCGACTACCACCACCGGCTGAGCGTCGCCGAGGCGGCGAGCTTCTGCCAGAAGATGCCCTCGGGCACCCTCGACTTCCTCGAAGAACCGATCCGCGACGAGACGCCCGAAGCTTATGAGGCCCTGCGCAAGCTCACCGACATCCCCTTCGCGATCGGCGAGGAGTTCGCCTCCAAGTGGCAGTTCCTGCCCTACATCGAACGCGACATCCACCAGTTCAATCGCATCGACGTGTGCAATGCCGGCGGGCTGACCGAGTCGATGAAGGTCGCGGGCTGGAGCGAGGCGCATTACGTCGACCTGATGCCGCACAACCCGCTCGGGCCGATCTGCACGGCGGCCACCGTGCACTTCGCCGCCGCGGTGCCGAACTTCTCCTGGCTCGAGACCCGGTCGAGCCCGGCCGAGAGCCTCGGCTTCGACAATTCGGATTTCTTCCCGGTGCAGCCGCGGCTCGAGGGGGCGCACTACCCGGTGAGCGACGCGCCGGGACTTGGCATCGAGGTCAACGAGGAGCTGATCAAGGCGCAGAGCTTCAAGTTCTGGCAGGCACCGATGCTGACCCGGAGGGACGGCTCGGTCACCAACTGGTAACAAACCGCACGGATTGACGGAGCGGGGCGGGCCCGGCTTTACTGCGCGCTGACGCAGAGTCCAGACCGCCCCGCTCCAGTTCATCCGGAGCGGTCGGTTTGCTGCTGCTTCCGGGGGATGGCGGGAGGGGGCCGCTAACACTGACCGACCTGTTCAATACTGCCGGCCGCGGTGTCCGGCACGCTGCCCTGCGTGCCGCCAACCGCCGTGCGGTGCTGAGCGCCATCACCTCCAGCCCCGGGATCACCAATGCCGACATCGCACGGCACACGGGGCTCGCGCCGCAGACGGCCTCCGGCATCGTCGCCGAGCTCGAGGCCGAGGGCCTGATCCATCGGGGCGAAGTGCTGCGTGGCCGCCGGGGGCAACCGGCCACCCCGCTCTATCTCAACCAGGAGGCCGGCTTCGCCATCGGCTGCAATGTCGGCTGGCAGCACCTCGACATGGTGCTGATCGACATGGCCGGCAACATGCTCGACCGCTACCGGCGCGACTACCCGTTCCTCGATGCGACGACCATCGTCGAGGAGATCTGCGACACCTGCGCCCGCATGCTGGAGAAGCTCCCCGCCGAGCACCGCCAGAAGATGGCGGGCATCGCGCCTCGCGACTCCGGCCAATGTCGAGAAGGCCATCGAGTCGGTCGGCGCACCTCCCGGGCAGGGGAAACTGTGGGCGGAACTCGACCTCGCCGGCGAGGTGGGAGCGCGGATCGGGCTGCCGACGCGGCGCTACAGCGACGGCAACTGCGCCAGCTGGGCGGAAGCGACGCTGACCCCGCTGCCGCGTCCCCGGACCTTCACCTACCTGCATATCGGCACCTTCATCGGCGCCGCGCTGGTCGCCAACCACACGGTGTGGGAAAGCCCGACCGGCGCGTCGGCCAATTTCGGCTCCATGCTGGTGACCGGCCCGGACGGCGGCCGCGAGGTCGGGCACTATGTCGCCTCCATGCATGCGTTCCGGCACCGCCTGCGAGATGGCCGGGATTTCCTGGCCCGGCGGCTGCCCGGAGACCCTGCCCTGGGACGAGCTCGAGCCCCATGTCGCCCCCTGGCTCGCCGACTGCGGCGTGGCGCTGGCCGAGATCATCCACAGCCTCATCGCCGTCACGGAAATCGAGCTCACCATTATCGACGGGGACGTGCCCCGCTCCATCCTCGAGCGGCTGGTCGCCCATACCGACCGGGAGATAGAGCGGCTGCCGGGACTGGTCACCGGCCGCCCGCGCGTGGCGCCCGGTCGGCTCGGCAGCAATGCCGTGACCCTGGGCGCGGCGCACATGCCGCTGCTGCGCAAGTTCTTCGACAGCGACCTCAAGCAGCTGCAGTCGTAGGAGGCTGGTGGGAGTGGCCGCGGATGGTTGGATCAGTGAGCGGACCTCGTCCTTCGACAGGCTCAGGATGAGGTCCGGGGAGGGGGCGGGGTCGGGTCGTAGGGGATCCTTCAGGCCCTCATGGTGAGCTCGTCGAACCACGGGGGCGTGGCACCGCAATATGGGTTTCCTTCACCGGGTCATCCCCGCGAAAGCGGGGATCTCCGTTTGCGGCGGCCAAAGGGAAACGGAGGTTCCCGCTTTCGCGGGAATGACACCGTGGAAAGCGGGCGGGCATTGGACGCGTTCCTCGCTCCTCGGGACAGCATCGATCCCCTGCCCCTTGTCCATCCTGGGTGGCTCACTCTCCGCCCAGCGCGCGAGCCAGCGTGTCGCCCAGGTCGGCGGCCGACTTGAGCGGGATCGTCGAACCAGATGCGGCGGACCTCGTCGCCGTCGGCGAGGTCCACGCCTTCGGCGTCGATGCCCAGGAGGCGACGACTGCCCGGTGAAGTGTTGAGCTTTTCGATCCACTGCGGCTCGGCTGCGGCAAGCCCTTCGGGAACCGGGCTGAGGAGCTGCCCCGCCTCCAGCCGGTAGGCGCGGCCGAAGCCGGCGTTGAGGGCGGCGGTTTTCGGCTCGAGGCGGAAGTAGCGGAAGTCGCCGAGGCCGGCATAGAGCGCGGCCTTCTGCTGGTGCGCGAGGTAGCGGAAATCGAGCCGCTGGTGCTCTTGGGTGTCGCGGGCGACTTCGCGCGCCGCGCAGGCGACGGAGAGGCGCGGATGGGCCAGCGGATCGCCCTTGCCGGGATAGCCGAGGAGCAGCGAGCAGCGGCGGATCGGCGAGCAGCGCCCCGGTATGGGCGGCGAGCCGCGAGATCAGGATGACCGGGGCGCCGTCGCTGTCGGTCGAGACCCCGACCCGCGTGGCGATCGGCCAGCCGGTCCCCGGCTCCAGCGTGGCGAGGGCGCCCGAGCGGGCGGTGCGCAGCAGGGTTTTGGCGAGCCGGATGGCTTGTTCGGTGGTTTCGAGGATGGGGGATGGGGGTTGCATGGGGGGAGGGTAGCATGGGTGGGTGGGGAAGAGCCCTCCTCCCTCCGTCGTCATCGCCCGGCTTGTCCGGGCGACCCAGTTCTGGGCGCTGGGTTGCCCGCATGAAGCGGGCAATGACGAACGAGAGAGTGGGGGGTGGCAATGCGGGCGGGTTTCCCGCTTGGGGCCGCCCCCTCCACCAGCTTCGCTGGTCCCCCTCCCCCGTGAACGGGGGAGGATGGCGGTTGCGGCATCCCGCGCCAATGCAACGTTGCAGTATAGCTGCATCCTGCACAAGCAAACCCAACTACCCGCTCACATTCACTCATCATTGCCTACAAAGCGCGCTAAATCGGCGATTGCGCTCTGTTGGCGGGGGACGTATTTGTAGTGGGGTCGTTCCGACAATTTGCTTCACAGAATGACGAAGTTGGATGGACTTGCGCGGGTCAGGGCAGCGCGGGTCGGCGTTGGTGATTGCCTGCCCGCCGGATCGATGCGGCGGAGCGGCGTTTCTGTTGAGGCGGACCCTGCCATGCGTGTTCACGAGCTGCTTTTCCGCCGCCTGCGTCGAGTGCGGGGCGCGAGATGAGTTCGTCGGGGGCGGCGATGCCCGGGTGGCCTGGCGCGGGGCCGGATGAGGAGCGGCCGGCGCTGCGGGCCGATCCGACGCCGATGCGGCCCGAGACCGAGCTGGCGATGCGGCGGACCGGCATGTCGTTCCAGCGCACCCGGCTCAGCGCCGACCGCACGCTGATGGGCGTGATCCGGACCTCGCTGGCGCTGATCTCGTTCGGCTTCACCATCTTCCAGGTGTTCAAGCGGGTCGAGGCCAGCCATCTGGTCGCGATCAGCAGCGGTGCGGCGCGTAATTTCGGCGTCACCCTGGTGGGCCTCGGCATCCTGATGCTGGTCGTCGGCATCGTCTATCACGCGCAATTCATGCTCGAGCTGCGGCACCAGCGCGAAACCATGATCATCGACGGGCTGATCCACGGCCAGAGCCGGTTCCCGCCCTCCTACACGCTGATCACCGCGCTGTTGCTGCTGCTGTTCGGCCTCTTAGCCATCATCAGCATGGTGTTCAGTACCGGGCCGTTCGGCTGAGCGGCGACGGCGGCCGCAGTTTTGAAGGCAGGGCGTTGGCAAACGAGGACGAAAAAGCATGAGCACAGCGTCGCAATCCAGCCCGCCCATCTCGATGCAGGCGCACACCCAGTTCCGCGCCGACCATCGCACCATCGCGAGGCGCGGCATCGAGGCCGCGATCTGGGGGATGCCGCTGGTAGCCGTCGATGCGCTGCGCCGCGCCTTCTTCGCAGCGGGAGCGAAATATGGCGACATCCTGTATTTCTCGCGGCCGGCGAACTGGAAGTTCCAGACCCCTACCCCCAATGCCTCCTCGCTCTACGTCTATTTCAACTTCAACCTGAAGGACGGGCCGATGGTGCTGGAAGTGCCGCCGGCCAACGAGGCGGGGCTGTTCGGCTCGCTGGTCGACGCCTGGCAGGTGCCGCTCGCCGATGTCGGCCCGGAGGGCGAGGACGGGGGCGCCGGCGCCAAGTACGTGCTGCTGCCGCCGGGCTATCGCGACTATCCGGACGAGGAGGCGATCCAGGTGCCGTGCGGCACCTATAACGGCTATGCGCTGTTCCGCGCGGTGCCGACGGGCTCGGCCTCCGAGGATCGCAACAAGGCGATCGCGCTGATCAAGAAGATCCGCTTCTACCGGCTGGAGGAGTCCGCGGCACCGCCGCAGCAGAACCACATCGACATCGCGGGCACGATGTTCGAGGGCCTCGTGCATTTCGACGCGAGCTTCTACGACGGGCTGGCGCGGATGGTGAACGAGGAGCCGGTGCGCACCCGCGACTTCGTCGCCATGGGCCAGTTGCGCTCGCTCGGGATCGTCAAGGGCCAGCCGTTCAAGCCGGACTCCGGCACCGGCATGATCCTCAGGCACGCGGCGAGCGAGGCGCATGCGCATTTCATGAAGGCGATGACGATCGGGACTGCGTATTGGCCGGGATCGCAATGGATCGTCTCGGTCTCGGTCGGGCCGAAGACCGGCTTCACCTACATGACCGACGACCGGCTCGAGATCGACGAGCGCGGCACGACCTTCTTTGTCGCCTATGCGGCGCCCAAGAACCTCGGCGCAGCGAGCTTCTATGTCGCGGCCTATTATGACGCCAAGGGTGCGCCGCTTTCCGGGCACAAGACCTACCGGCTGCGGGTACCGGCGAACGTGCCGGTGGAGCAGTACTGGGCAGTGACGGTCTACGACGTCGCCACCGCCGGCTTCATCCGCGAGTCGCCGCGGGTGGGGATCGATTCCTACAACGAGCAGGCGGTGCGCAACGAGGACGGCTCGATGGACATCTATTTCGGCCCGCTGGCGCCGGCCGGGCACGAGACCAACTGGATCTACACCCAGCGCGGCACGCCGTGGTTCACCTTCTTCCGCTTCTACGGGCCGCAGAAGCCGGTGTTCGACAAGAGCTGGCCGCTGCCCAATATCGAGCCGATGGAGTAAGGCGGCCCGCGGCGGGGAGAGCGGAGCATGGACCTGCCGCACCTGGTGAGCCTCGCGATCAATGCCAGCATGTTCCTGCTGGTGCTGACGATCGGGCTCTCGACCGTGTTCGGCGAGGCGACCTACCTGTTGCGGCACCCCGGGCTGCTGTTCCGCTCGCTGCTGGCGATGAACGTCTTGATGGTGCCGGTGGCGCTGCTGCTGATCGTGCTGCTGGACCCGGCGCCGGAGGTCAGGGTGGCGCTGATGGCGCTGTCGCTCTCGCCGGTGCCGCCGATCCTGCCGACGCGACAGCTGCGATATGGCGGGCGGCGGGAATATACCATCAGCCTGCTCTGCGCCGCCGCCATCGCCTCGATCGCGCTGGTGCCGCTGGGGCTGAGGCTATTGTCGGCCGCCTCCGGCGTTCCGCTACGGCTCTCGCCGGGCGAGGACGCCGGCATCGTCATGTTCTCGGTCATCGTGCCGCTGGTCGTCGGCACCATCATCCGAAGGCTCGCGCCCGGGATCGCCGAGGGACTGCTGCGGCCGCTCGCGCGGCTCGCGAGCATCGTGCTGTTCGCCGCCGTGATCCCGCTGCTCGTCGTCGCGGCGCCGGTGCTCTGGAAGCTGGTCGGCGAGGGGCTGCTGGTGGCGCTGGTCGCCTTCACGCTGGTCGGGCTCGCCATCGGCCACTGGCTCGGCGGACCGCTCGACGGCGATCGCACGGTACTGGCCTTTGCCACGGGGACGCGGCATCCCGGCGTCGCCATCGCCATCGTGAGCCTCAACTTCCCGGACCTGCGCGCCGCGTTCGCGGTGGTGCTGCTCCACCTCATTCTCAGCGTCATCGTCACCATCCCCTACATGTGGTGGCGGCAGCGCGGCCACCAACTGCCGGCGGCGGTGGGCGATGGCTCGTGACACCGCAGCGATGGAGTGGATCCCCGGCGGCACCTTCCGCATGGGGTCGGACCGGCATTATCCGGAAGAACGGCCGGCGCATGCGGTGTCGGTCGGCGGCTTCTGGATGGACCGCCATACGGTCACCAACCGCGACTTCGCCCGCTTCGTCGAGGTCACCGGCCATGTGACGCTGGCCGAGCGGCCGGCGAACCCGGAGGATTACCCGGGCGCCGACCCGGCGATGCTGGCCCCGGCCTCGGTGGTGTTCAGGAGTCCCAAGGCGCCGGTCGACATGCGCAACCACTACAACTGGTGGACCTATGTGCGCGGCGCCGACTGGCGCCATCCGCGCGGGCCGGGGACGCACCTCAAGAAGTTCCTCGACCATCCGGTGGTGCACATCGCCTACGAGGATGCGCTCGCCTATGCCGCCTGGATCGGCAAGGCGCTGCCGACCGAGGCGGAATGGGAATTCGCCGCCCGCGGCGGGCTCGACGGGGCCGAATATGTCTGGGGCGACGAGTGGATGCCGGAGGGGCGGCCGATGGCCAATACCTGGCAGGGGGAGTTCCCCTATCGCAACACGCTCGAGGACGGCTTCGAGTTCACCGCCCCGGTCGGCTCCTTCCCGCCCAATGGCTACGGGCTCTACGACATGGCCGGCAATGTCTGGCAGTGGACCGACGACTGGTATCGCGAGCATGCCGGCAATGCGCCCGAGCCGGGCGACAACCCGCGTGGCGGGCCGCGCGAGGCGAGCATCGACCCGCGCCAGCCGGGGGTCGCGATCCCGCGCAAGGTGACCAAGGGCGGCTCGCACCTCTGCGCCCCGAACTACTGCCGGCGCTACCGCCCCGCCGCCCGTATGGCGCAGCCGGTCGACACCTCGACCTCGCACCTGGGCTTCCGCTGCATCATCCGCGGAACGACTCCGGCTGAGGCGGCTGGCGCTTCAGCTGCTGCATCAGTTCGGTGAGCCGCCGCTGCTGGATGCCGGCCCGCTGGGCCGGCGCGGAGGCCGGCGGCAGGGGCAGCGGAGTGCGGGCCTCCTGCAGCAGCCGGCCGTGGCGGCTCATGCCGGAACAGCAATCGAGCGGCCCCTCCGGGGGGTCGTAGTCGAACTCGTCGGGCATTTCCTGGCTCCCGCTCCTGGGAGCCGGAATTAACGCACGATCGGCGGCATGACGCTAATCCAAGTTAGCTCAAGCTCGAACCGGATTGCCCTCAGCCCAGTGAGCCCGGGTAAAGGCGATGGGGGTGGGGACTGAGGGGTGGTTCTTACGAGGGGGCGGTCGACAGATGAGGACGGAGAGTTGGTCCCCTCCGGCCGCCCCCTCTACCGGCTCCGCCGGCGCCCCTCCCCCGCTGTGCGGGGGAGGATAACGAGGTGGCGCCACCGCGAGCGTGGAATCGATCTTTCAGTCACCTCGTCCTGCCCTTGTCGAAGGACGAGGTGACCTGCACCGAACCCCGTGCCCGAACCTAGTAGCGGCAGCGCCTCGGCAGGCCGTTGTCGAGCCAGGTGTCGCTGGCGAGATCGTAGCTCGGATATCTCGCCTGGCACCTCAGGAAGTGCTCCGTCGCGTTCTCGCCGGTGCGCGCCAGCGTCGAGAACAGTTCGGGGTCCAGCTGGATCTGCCGGGTCCGCGGATGGATAGCGAGTTCGGCATTGATCGCCGCGGCCGCCGGGTCGAAGTTCCCCAGGTCGTAGGGGTTACCGTAGATCTGGTAGTGCGGGTACTGGAACCGCGGCAGAAAGACGCTCGGATCATAGCCCCGAGGGGGGGCGGTATAGGGCACGTAGACTTCGAGGGGCTGGGCCACGGCCGGCACGGGGACCGCCAGGGCTGCGGCCACCAGCAGGCTGGGGAGCAGATTACGCATCTTCTTTCCTCCGTTACCTCCCGATACATGCCTAACCCCGCTAGTATGACGCCCCGGTGGAAGCCACCGGGCTCATTGAACTCAAATGCCCGGAATGGTTTAGCGGACTACAGCGAACAATTCGCCTTGCATTTACGGCCGCGCGCGCCGCCGGCGGATTTATCCCAGATGGCTCCGAGAAATCATCGAGTACTCACATGATAAATCTTATGTTCCATGACAGATTTCATCATTTGTTACTCCTGATACTGTTGGCTTGATTGACGGGTCCAGCCACCATCGCTAGCCTAGAGTTGCAGATGTGGGTCAGCACATTGCCTAAACACTGAGATGGTTGCGCGTGACGCTGCCGGTTCAGCGTGCTCCAACTCCCTCAGCGCCTTCCGGAACGGCGTCAGATGCCTCCGGGCGGCAACGGCCCCCGCCGGCTGCAGAGCGACCGAACGCCATCTGATGCTCCGGGACTAGGGAGCGTCAGCAGAGCGCTGCGGGGCCGCGGATGAGTGGAGTTCCCTCCTCCCCCTCCATTCGACGGTGCCCCGCAGCGCTTCGCGTTTTCCTGCCACCTCTACCAGCGGCGCGGCGCTAGCGCGCAAGTCACGGCGGCGCTACTGCAGTATTAGTGCCAGTCGCGGCGTTGTTATATTCATGAACATGTCAAATTGATATTTAGCATCGTGGAGCGTTGCTTGAATTCCCTATGGTGTCGGAACGCACAGTCCTCGCATCAACTTTAGGGAATAGTAGAAAGAAATGCCGCCTCATTGGTCAGGAACCCTTCAAGGTCCGCACTTAACCTTACACGTGTCGGGCGATATCAAGTTGTGAGGCCTTGGTGACGTCCGGTTCGACCGACTGCAACATGTTTCCAAGTGGCTCCCCATCGCTGACACGCGAGCCCCCCTAGGCCACTGTAGACCGCTTCAACCCACGGTCGGGAACAGCAAAAGGTCGATGACCGTCCGGGCGGAGGCCCTGCCGCCCGGACGGTCGATTTTTGTGGGCAGCGCGGACCCGGAATGGCAACCAAGTCTTTTACGTTCGGGTGCTGAATCCCCGCGAGAGTGGACGAAGCCCGGCAACAAAACATTCAGTTCACCCGGCAATATGACGCAGCGGTTCATTGAGTGCCCGGCGGGCCGTTGCTAGATTGAATCAATAGGCTCGACGAGCCTGCCTCACATCCAAGCCTCCGGCGCAAGGCGCGAGTAGCCCGCCCTTGCCGCAACCGGAGCCAGGTTTCGGATGTCGGGCGCTGCCCCTTCAAGGCCCCACCCCCATCCGTCGACTACGGTCTCCCCGAGGGAGATCGCGAGCACTCGCGGCGCCGATGTGCGGCGCGGAGGCTCCAGCACCAGGGCCCGAACGGACCCGCACAAGTGAGGCCTGAAAGGATAACTGAGATGAAAGCCACTATCGGAATACTCCTGGGAGCCGCACTCGTTGCCGGCTCGTTCGTAACCCTCGCGCCGGTCGAGGCCCAGGCGCAGGCGCTGGTCCAGCAGCAGCGCGCGCGGCTGGGCATCGAGCCCGGACGGCTCTGCCTCAGGGCCGACCAGCGGTCGCTGATCACCACCACCGACGAAGGCGAAGACGCCTATCTTCGAGCCGCGGCGCTCGGCAATCGCTGCTACACGGCACTAGGCTTCTCGCAGCGGACGCTGCTGCCGGTGCCCCAGGCCGATCCGCTCGACACCAACAACTACTACTTCCTGTCCCGCGCGCAGCGGCAGGCGATCAACCCGGCGCTCGGGCTGCCGGTCAACCGCCCGTAACGGCAATCGCCGCCGCCCTTGCACGGGGCGGCGGCTCCCCTCAGCGGCCGGTCTGGTAGAAGATTCGCCGCGCGCAGGTATCCACGGTCACGCGGTGCACCTGGCCATCCTTGGTGCCCTTGGCCGGCCAATCGACTCCCCTCGAAACGTTCAGCGAAATGTTGGTGAAGCCGTTGCTGGCGAGGAAGTTGCGCAGCATGTGGTCGGTCATGCACGGACGGTCGCGGCCGCCGTTATCGTCCGACAGCAGCGAACGCTGCGCCATCGCGGGCAGCGCCGAAAGGGCGAGAAGTCCGGCAAGGCTACCGGCGTGCACGAGGCGCCGCATTGCATGGAGGGTCATCTTCCGCCTCCGGAGGAAGGAGCAGCCTACTCCCCTGCCGCGATCACGAAGAGATGAAATGGCGCGGCAGTTAGTGGCGAGTAAACCGGCAATCTCCAGCAATTTTCCGGACGAGCGCGCGGCGTTTCATTTGCGCACTGTCCCTAATCGATTGAATTATTGACAAAACAGAAGGCCCGGATACTCGGACACCAGTTTCTACAGATGCTGAAGTCGCCTCCCTGGTGGCGGATTTGGGCGAGCAACTACAGGCTTGCGTCACACCGTTCTTGTGGTTAGCTTCACCGGTAGTTGTTCGTACTCGGCGCCAGGCGCACGAACGGGCACTGTGAGGGAATCCGGCCGCCGCGGCGGCCAGGCACGCGGCCGTACAGCAGACGGCCAGGTGCGAGGATAAGCGGCAGGTGCCGTCAATGCTTTGCCAAAGGTCCCGGGCAACTGCCCGGCAGGGGGGCGAGGCACAGTGAAATTCGTTGGGCGGGGCGGACTTTTCGGCCTCGATTGTCAGAGCGGTTGCCTGACAACCGTTTGTTGTGCCGTGCTTTTGCCGGTGCTGGCTGCGGCGGGGACAACAGACATGGCACCGCTCCCTTCAGGGGCGTACGGTGACGACAATCCTTCCATTGATCGAGAACAAGCTTCTCTCGCAACTGAGCGAGCCGGACCTGGAGCTGCTGGGTCCCATCCAGCGGGTGGAGCTCGCGCCCCATCACGCCCTCGAGGTGGCGGACCGGACGATCGACTCGGTCTACTTCATCGAACGGGGCCTCGCCTCCGTCGTCTCGGACTCCGAGGATGGCGGGCTGATCGAGGTCGGGCTGATCGGTCCCGAGGGGATGACCGGGCTCGCCGTGGTGCACGGGGCGGAAACCACCCCGTTCAGCACCATCGTGCAGACCGCGGGCACGGCGATAAGGGTGGAGCCCGACATGCTGCGCGCCGCCGTGACCCGCAGCCAGCCGATGCAGGCGCTGCTGATGCGCTATGCCCGCGCCTTCACCGTGCAGCTCGCCTCCACCGCCTCGGCCAACGGCAAGCTGCTGCTCGAGGAGCGGCTGGCGCGCTGGTTGCTGATGGTGGCCGACCGGGTCGGGAACTCGTTCCAGGTGACGCACGAGTTCCTCGCCATGATGCTCTCGGTACGCCGCGCCGGCGTCACCCGGGCGCTGCGCGACCTCGAGTCGAGGGGCCTGATCCGGGCCATGCGCGGCGCCGTGGCGATCGCCGATCGCGACGGGCTGATCGCCTATACGCACGGCGCCTACGGCATCGCCGAACGCGAGTACGACACCCTCATCGGGCATTGACGGGCGCCGCGACCAAAGTACGCAGCCAAATGGGCCGTTGGTTAACGGCCCTTTTTTCATAACATTTACCGACAATTAGCTTCGCCTGCGGCGTATCCGGCATGATCCGGGACAGTCGTTGCGCTTAATTGCCGCCTTCCATTTGCCGCACTCTCGTTAGGACTCTAGTAACGTTAAGTTTGTCCTAACCAGAGGGGGGCTCCATGAAGCCGTTTCTCGCGATGGCTTCGGCCGTTCTGCTTGCCTTGACCACCAATCCCGCCGCCGCCGCGGCGCCGCGTATCGGTTCCTTCATTCTTTATCCCGACGTGCCGGATGCGCTCGTCCTGCACGGCGTCATCGGCAGCAACACCGCCTCGGACCTGCGCAAGGCGCTCGCGGCGCGGCCGGGGACGAAGTACATCATCCTCCATAGCCAGGGCGGCTATGTCGACAGCGCCCTCAAGGTCGCCAACATGATCCGCAGCCGCGGCCTGCACACGGTCGTTCCGTCGAGCTTCCACTGCCTCTCCGCCTGCGCCTTCGTGTTCTTCGCCGGACGTGAGCATGTGGTGACCGGCCAGCTGGGCGTGCATCGGATCGCCGCCGACGGCTCGAACAACGCCTCTGCCACGAACGCCGCCTTCGGCCACCTGCAGAACGAGCTGAAGGCCTACGGCATCCCCAAGGGGGTGATGAAGCGGATGGCGGCGACCCCGTCCCAGAGCATGCACGTGTTCTCCAACAAGGAGATCAAGGAGCTGTCGATCAATCGCGGCGGCTCGGCGCGCACGATGGAGCTGGCGAACCGCTAGGGCACCGCACGACCACGAACCCCGCCGGCCTGCCGGCTGCGCGGGGTTCGGACTTCAGGCGGCGCGGCCGGACTTCTTGCCTTCGTCCTTCGCCGCCTCGAGTTCCCGGTCGGTGATGTTGCTGACATCGGGATCGGCCGCGGCGCCCTTGGCGGCGGGCTGGAAGTGCAGCCTCTCCATGTAGGGCGTCGGCTTGCCGCGGCGATAGTCGAGGAACTCCTGCTTGTAGTACTGCCGGGCCGCGTCGACGTCCTTGCGGCCCGTCACGATGTCATGGACGAGGTTGAGCGCCAGCGAATTGGCCTCCTCGTCGTGGCAGCGGGCCGAGAGCTCCCCCTGGGTACGATCGACCACGACGCTGCCGTCGAAGTGGGCGAGCTCGGTGACCTTGTCGGGCGGCACCTTGTAATCGATGATCCCCTCGACAGAGTCATAATGCGTGGTCGGGAAATCATGGCGGTGGAAGGCCTTGGTGGCGACGATCCGGTTCCACGGGCCGCGGTCGCGCCAGACCAGCTGATGCGGGGTGACCTCGTCCGGGGTGCCGTACTTGTCGAGCACCAGCTCCGGCCGCTTCCTTCGACTCTTCCGGCCAACCGGCGATGACGGTGCGTGCGTCGTCCATTTCGCTTCTCCTTCGATCCGCTACCCGATGGACCAACGTGACCCCCACCCGATCGATCCACGCCGCGGCCGCAGGTCGCGACCGCCGGTTGTGTCGATGACGGCATAAAGCTAGAGCAGGCCATGCAGCAAACGAACTCCAGCATGCGGGATCGCGGGGACCTGGCCATCGCCGCGGTGGCGGGCATCTGCCTCGTGCTGGCGGCGGGCATGGCGCTGTCGCCCGAGCCGCTGGTCGCGCCGGGCTTTCGCACCGGCTTTTCGATCGTCTTCGCCCTCGCGGGGCTGGGCGCCATCTACCTGCTGCTGCGGTCGGTGCTGGCGCTGCGCGACAGTGCGGCGGCGACCTCCGACCGGCTGCGCGAGCGCGAGGCGCATCTGCAGTCGATCCTCGACACCGTCCTCGATGCCACCGTGGTGATCGACACCGCCGGCATCATGCTGTCGTTCAATGCATCCGCCGTCCGCCAGTTCGGCTACACGCCCGAGGAGGCGATCGGCCAGAACGTCTCCATGCTGATGCCGAACCCCTACCGCGACCAGCACGACGGCTATCTCGCGCGGTACCTGCAGACCGGCGAGAAGCGGATCATCGGCATCGACCGGGTGGTGGTCGGGCGGCGCAAGGACGGCTCGACCTTCCCGATGAAGCTCGCGGTGGGCGAGATGCGGCAGGGCGACCGGATCTATTTCACCGGCTTCATCCGCGACCTCACCGAGCGCGAGGAGTCGCAGGCGATGCTCGACCAGGCGCGGAGCGAGCTGGCGCGGCTGGCGCGGCTGAACGAGTTGGGCGAGATGGCCTCCACCCTCGCCCACGAGCTCAACCAGCCGCTGTCGGCGATCGCCAACTATGTGCAGGGCTGCCGGCGCATGCTGGAGAAGCTCGACGAGGAGTACGCCAACCGCATGCGCGGCGCGCTGGACGAGACCGCTAAGCAGGCGCTGCGGGCCGGCAACATCATCCGGCACCTGCGCGAATTCACCACCCGCGGCGAGACCGACAAGGGGCCCGAGGACATCAACCACCTGGTCGAGGAAGCGGGCGCGCTGGCACTGGTGGGCTCGCGCGAACGCGGCATCAAGTCGGTGTTCGATTTCGGCTCGGACAGCAGCATCGTCGTCGCCGACCGGGTGCAGATCCAGCAGGTGCTGATCAACCTGATGCGCAACGCCATGGAGGCGATGCGCGACAGCCCGGAAAAGCAGCTCACCGTGCGCACCCGGCACCTGTCGCCCGACTGGCTGCAGGTCGAGGTGGAGGACACCGGCCCCGGCATTTCCGACGAGATCGCCCCGCAGCTGTTCCAGCCTTTCGTCACCACCAAGGCGAACGGCATGGGGATCGGGCTGTCGATCTCGAAGCGCATCATCGAGTCGCACGGCGGCGACCTGACCGTCAGCCGCAACGCGGCGGGCGGCGCCACCTTCGCCTTCTCTGTCCCGACCTACACGGAGGCTCCCGTTGAGTACAGCTGACACCGTGGTGCACATCGTCGACGACGAGGAGGCCGTCCGCAACTCGCTGGCCTTCCTGCTGTCGGGCGCCGGCTTCGCCGTGCGGGTGCACGAGAGCGCCACCGCCTTCCTGCCGGTCGCCCCCAACATCACCAACGGCTGCCTGATCACCGACCTGCGCATGCCGGACATGGACGGGGTGGAGCTCTTGCGGCAGCTGCGCGCCTCAGACGCCATGCTGCCGGCGATCGTCATCACCGGGCACGGCGACGTGCAGATGGCGGTGGAGGCGATGAAGAACGGCGCCATCGACTTCATCGAGAAGCCGTTCAGCGACACGGTGCTGATCGAGTCGATCACCCGCGCCGCGAGCCGGGCGGCCGAGCGGGTGCAGAGCGGGGCCGCCGTCGAGCTGGTGCGCCAGCGTGTCGCCTCGCTGAGCGAGCGGGAGCGGCAGGTGCTGAAGGGCGTCGTCGCCGGCCATCCCAACAAGGCCATCGCGCTGGAGCTCGGGATCAGTCCGCGCACGGTCGAGGTGTATCGCGCCGGCCTGATGGGGAAGATGCAGGCGCGGAGCCTCCCCGACCTCGTGCGCATGGTGATGGACCTCGAGATCGACGCCGGCTGAAGGCCGCAAGCGTTTGATCCACCTCAAGCGGGCGGCCGATCGGCTCGGGCATGGTGAGCGGACGCCCGGGAGGAGCCGGGCTCACGAGGATCGCGCCCATGGCCTCCGGCCGCATACTCATCGTTGCGCCCGGCGCCGACCTCGGCGGCTCGGTGGCCTTCGCGCTCGAGGCCGAGGGGTTCGACGTCACCGTCGCCAGTGAGCTGCCCGAGCATGGCTCGGTCGCCGGGTTCGACTGCACGGTGCTGGACCAGAAGGCGCTGACCGGCGCGGACCACGAGAGCATCGCGTTCTGCAAGGCGGCCTACCCCGTCGTGCTGCTGGCCGCCCGGCCGCATGCGTGGCTGCTCGGGTGGGTGGCCGAGGTCGTGGAGACGCCGGTGATCGGGAACGCGATGACGGTGGCGGTGGGGCGGGCGATCGCCACGGCGTGATCCACTTCCGCGCGCGGGGGAGAGTGAATCGCCTCTGACCGCCCCCCACCACCCTTCGGGTGGTCCCCCTCCCGTGAACGGGGGAGGATCAAGAGGCCCCCGGTTGATCTGGATCAAGTTCGCCCCATCGCCCCCCGCATAGGTTGCGGCGGTTCAGACCGTGAAGACCTATGGGGGCCGTGTTGCAGAATCTGCCTTGGATAATCCTGCTGGGAGCTGGAGCGTTGTTTGCGCTCGTGCTCTCCGGCCTTGGAGTGGATGCGCCGTTCCGGGCGCATATGGGGATAATCGCGGCGGTTCTCGCGCTGGCGACGATCATCCTGTTGACCCGGCGCGATCCGCTCCCCGCGGCGGGGCAGCCCGACAGGACCGGCTATTTCGATGCGCCGATCCGCATCGGCTCGATCCTCACGGTGTTCTGGGGCGTCGTCGGCTTCCTGGTCGGCGTCGTCATCGCCCTGCAGCTGGCCTTTCCCGACCTCAACCTCGAGCCCTGGTTCAACTTCGGGCGGCTGCGGCCGCTGCACACCTCGGCGGTGATCTTCGCCTTCGGCGGCAACGCGCTGATCGCCACCAGCTTCTACGTCGTGCAGCGCACCTGCCGCGCCCGGCTGTTCGGCGGCAACCTCGCCTGGTTCGTGTTCTGGGGCTACCAGCTCTTCATCGTCATGGCGGCGACCGGCTACCTGCTCGGCATCACCCAGAGCCGCGAATATGCCGAGCCGGAATGGTACGTCGACCTCTGGCTGACCATCGTCTGGGTCGCCTATCTGGTCGTGTTCCTCGGCACGCATCCTGAAGCGCAAGGAACCGCACATCTACGTGGCCAACTGGTTCTACCTGGCCTTCATCGTCACCATCGCGATGCTGCACGTCGTCAACAACCTGGCGATGCCGGTGTCGCTTCCTCGGCTCGAAGAGCTACTCGGCTCTTCTCCGGCGTGCAGGATGCGCTGACCCAGTGGTGGTACGGCCACAACGCGGTCGGCTTCTTCCTGACCGCCGGCTTCCTCGGCATGATGTACTACTTCATGCCCAAGCAGGCCGAGCGCCCGGTCTACTCCTACCGGCTGTCGATCATCCACTTCTGGGCGCTGATCTTCCTCTACATCTGGGCCGGCCCGCACCACCTGCACTACACCGCGCTGCCCGACTGGGCGCAGACGCTCGGCATGGTGTTCTCGATCATGCTGTGGATGCCCTCCTGGGGCGGCATGATCAACGGCCTGATGACGCTGTCGCGGCGCCTGGGACAAGATCCGCACCGACCCGATCATCCGCATGATGGTCGATCGCCATCGCCTTCTACGGCATGTCGACCTTCGAAGGCCCGATGATGTCGATCAAGGCGGTCAACTCGCTCAGCCACTACACCGACTGGACCATCGGCCACGTGCACTCCGGCGCGCTCGGCTGGAACGGCATGATCACCTTCGGCGCGATCTACTTCCTGGTGCCGCGGCTGTGGAGCCGCGAGCGGCTCTACTCGCTGCGCATGGTCAACTGGCACTTCTGGCTCGCCACCACTCGGCATCGTCATCTACGCCGCGGCGATGTGGGTGTCCGGCATCATGCAGGGCCTGATGTGGCGCGAATACGACGACGCAGGGCTTCCTCGTCTACTCCTTCGCCGAGACCGTCGCGGCCATGCACCCCTACTACGTCGTCCGCGCCTGTCGGCGGCGTGCTCTACCTCGCCGGCGGCGCTGGTCATGGCCTTCAACATCTGGATGACCATCCGCGGCGCATCAGCGCGACGAAGCGCCGATCCCTGGCACGCGCCCGCCCTGCAGCCGGCCGAATAGGAGCCTCGACATGGACATTCCTGGACAAACACGCGCATCATCGAGACGCAACGCCACCCTGCTCTTCGCTCGGCTCGCTCCTCGTCGTCACGCATCGGCGGCATCGTCGAGATCGCGCCGCTCTTCTACCTCGAGAACACCATCGAGAAGGTGGAGGGGATGCGCCCCTACACGCCGCTCGAGCTGGCCGGCCGCAACATCTACGTCCGCGAGGGCTGCTACATCTGCCACAGCCAGATGATCCGGCCGTTCCGCGACGAGGTGGAGCGCTACGGCCACTACAGCCTGGCGGCGGAGTCGATGTACGACCACCCGTTCCAGTGGGGCTCGAAGCGCACCGGGCCGGACCTCGCCCGCGTCGGCGGCCGCTACTCGAACGAATGGCATGTCGCAGCACCTGACCGACCCGCGCGTCGGTGGTGCCGGAATCGATCATGCCGCGCTACGCCTTCCTCGCGGACGACCGAGCTCGACGTCAACGACATCGCGACGCAGCCTCGTGGCCAACGCGCGCGGTCGGCGTGCCCTACACCGAGGAGATGATCGCCAACGCCGAGGCCGACCTCATGGCGCAGGCCGATCCCGAACGCCGACACGTCGGGCCTCGTGGCGCGCTATCCGCAAGGCGCAAGCTCGGCGACTTCGACGGCGACCCGCAGGCGGCTCACCGAGATGGATGCGCTGGTCGCCTACCTGCAGATGCTCGGCACGCTGGTCGATTTCTCGACCTACGACGCCGCCGCCGGCTACCGCTGAGGAGACGCACCATGGAAACCTACACACGCACATGCGCGCACTTCGCCGACAGCTGGGGCCTGCTCTGCATGATGGCGCTCTTCTTCGTCGGCGTCGTGCTCTTCGCCTTCCGCCCCGGCGCCAAGGCAAGCGCGCCGACGACGGCCGCCCGCATCCCGCTCAAGGACGACTGAGCGATGACGCATGAGCGACAAGCACATCGACGAGGTCACCGGCGTCGAGACGACCGGCCACGAGTGGGACGGCATCAAGGAGCTCGAACAACCCGCTGCCGCGCTGGTGGCTGTGGACCTTCTACGCCACCATCGTCTGGGCCCTCGGCTACACGATCGCCTATCCCGGCCTGGCCGCTGCTCTCGTCGGCGACGACCGGGCGTGCTCGGCTATTCGAGCCGCGGCGAGCTGCACGCAGGACGTCGCGGCGGCGAAGGCGGCGCAGGGCGACATGCTCGAGGCGGTGGCGACGACGCCGCTCGGCGACATCCTGCCAGAACGAGGAGCTGCGCGCGCTTCGCCCGCGGCCGGCGGCAAGTCGCTGTTCAAGGTCAACTGCGTCGCAGTGCCACGGCACCGGCGCGCACCGGCAGCACCGGCTACCCCAACCTCAACGACGACGACTGGCTCTGGGGCGGCACGCTCGAGCAGATCCATGCCAGACGATCAGCGCACGGCATCCGCTCGCCCATCGACCCCGACACGCACTACAACCGAGATGCCGGCCTTCGGCCCGACGGGCTGCTGGAGCCGACGCGAGATCGACAGGTGGCGAAGCTACGTCGCCTCGCTCTCGGGCATCGAGGGCGGCGACGGCGTCGCCGGCGGGCGAGCAGCTCTTCGCCGACAACTGCGCCGGCTGCCACGGCGAGCGCGGCAAGGGCATGGTCGAGGCCGGCGCGCCCGATCCTCGACCGACGCGATCTGGCTCTACGGAGCTCGCTGGCGACGATCGCGCGCCCAGATCGCCCAGCCGCGGCACGGCGTGATGCCGGCCTGGGGCGACCGGCTCGGCGACACCACGGTCAAGGCAACTGGCGGTCTACGTGCACGGACTGGGCGGCGGGCAATAGGCTGACCGCGCTGCCGTGGTGGGAAGGGGGGCGACCGCAAGCGCCCCCTTTTTCACATCCCGGCCACGGGTTTGACCCAGATCAATCCGGCCCGCCCTCGGCCGTGTGAGGTACGGGTCGACCACGACCCGGAAGACCGGAATGCTTGCGGAACAACCAGATACCCAGACCTATGACGTCGAGGCGGTGAACGCCGCCGGCCGGCGCCCGCCGCTCTATGCGCCGCGCAAGAAGATCTTCCCGAAGCGCGCCATCGGCCGCTTCCGGCAGCTTCAAGTGGCTGGTGATGCTGGTGACGCTCGGCATCTACTACGTCACGCCCTGGCTGCGCTGGGATCGCGGCCCGTTCGCGCCCGACCAGGCGGTGCTGATCGATCTCGCCAACCGCCGCTTCTACTTCTTCTTCATCGAGATCTGGCCGCAGGAGTTCTACTTCGTCGCCGGCCTGCTGGTGATGGCCGGCATCGGCCTGTTCCTCGTCACCTCGACCGTCGGCCGCGCCTGGTGCGGCTATGCCTGCCCGCAGACGGTCTGGGTCGACCTGTTCCTCGTCGTCGAGCGCTGCGATCGAGGGCGACCGCAACGCCCGCATCAAGCTCGACGCCGCGCCCTGGATCGCTCGACAAGCTCGTGCAAGCGCACCGCCAAGCACGCCGATCTGGCTGCTGATCGCGCGTGCCGACCGGCGGCGCCTGGATCTTCTATTTCGCCGACGCGCCGACGCTGCTGGTCGATGTCGTCACGCTGCAAGGCGCGCGCCGATCGCCTACATCACCGTCGCCATCCTGACCGCCACGACCTACGTCTTCGGCGGGCTGATGCGCGAGCAGGTCTGCACCTACATGTGCCCGTGGCCGCGCATCCAGGCGCGCGATGCTCGACGAGAACTCGCTGACCGTCACCTACAACGACTGGCGCGGCGAGCCGCGCTGCGCGCCACGCCAAGAAGGCGGCCGCCGCAGGCAAGTCGGTCGGCGACTGCGTCGACTGCAATGCCTGCGTCGCGGTCTGCCCGATGGGCATCGACATCCGCGACGGCCAGCAGCTCGAATGCATCACCTGCGCGCTCTGCATCGACGCCTGCGACGACGTGATGGACAAGCTCGGCAAGGAGCGCGGCCTGATCTCCTACGCGACGCTCAACGACTACAACGCCAACATGGCGCTCGCCACCGGCAGCGGCACAGGTGATCGAGCCGGCCCGGGTGCGCGACCGGCTCGCCGGCAGGCTTGTCGACGCGATCAAGCACACCGACTGGCGCTCGATCATCCGGCCGCGCACCTTCGTCTACTTCGTCGGCTGGTCGGCGATCGGGCTCGCCATGCTGACGGCGCTGGCGCTGCCGCTCGACCGCTCTCGAGTCAACGTGCTGCACGACCGCAACCCGCACTTCGTCGACGCTGTCGCGACGGCTCGATCCGCAACGGCTACGACGGTCAAGCTGCTCAACATGACCCCCGAGCCGCGCGACGGTGGTGCTCTACGCTCGACGGGCTGCCGGGCTCGTCGCTGTCGGAAGTCGAGGGCAGCCGGCACGGCGCAGCGCCTCACCCTGTCGCTGCGAGCCCGACAAGGTGCTGCCGGTGCGCCTCTATGTCCGCGTCGACCCCGAGGCGCTGCCCGCGAGCCAGGCCCGCTTCAACATCGTGGTCGAGGACCGGGCAAGCCGGGATCGTGCGCGCGGTGGAATCCACATTCGACGCTCCGGAGAAAAAGCCATGAGCGCCACGCCCCAGACCCGGAAGGGCGGAGTTCACCGGCCGCCACATGCTGGCTGCTGATGGTCGCCTTCTTCGGCGTCATCATCGCCGTCAACGTCACCATGGCGACCATCGCCATCGCGAGCTGGACCGGCCTCGTGGTGCAGAACTCCTACGTCGCGAGCCAGGAGTTCGAGACGCAAGCGCCTCGCGCACGAGGCGCAGCGCGCCGCCGGCTGGAAGGCGACGCTTCGGCTACACGCCGGGCACGGCGCGAACTGCTGGTCGAAGGACGCCGCCGGCGCGCCGGTGGACGCTGGGGCCGGTGACGCTGCAGCTCAACCGCCCGGTCGGCGGGCATGACGACGCGAAGCTGACGCTCGAGCAGTCGGCGGACGGCGCCTACCGCGCCGCGGTGACGCTGCGCCGACGGCGTGTGGGACGCGCGAGGTCGACCGCCGACACCGGCGACCGGCCCGTTCGAGCTGCATGAGCGGTTCAAGGTGAAAGGCTCGGCCCAATGACCTGCTGCGTTCCCGGCACCCATGCCATCACCGAGCGACCGCCAACGCCATCGAGGCCGACGACGCAGCGCTGCTGGCGCTGAGCCGGCCGCTCGGCGACGGCGCTGCGGCAGCTCGAGTTCGCCGTGCCCGACGCGCATTGCGCCGCCTGCATCCGCTCGATCGAGACGGCGCTCACCGCGCTGCCGCAGGTGAAGACGGCCCGCGTCAACCTCACCGCCCGGCGGGTCCGCGTGCAGCTTCGACCCCGCGGCGGGCGGCCGCCGGCGCTGTCGCCGGCGATCCGGCAGAGTCGGCTACCACAACTACGTGCTCGACCCCGGCCGAGGAGAAGGGCGGCGACCCGGTGCTCGGCGAACTGCTGCGGGCGCTCGGCGTCGCCGGCTTCGCCGCCGGCAACATCATGCTGTTCTCGGTCTCGGTCTGGTCCGGCGCCGAAGGACGCGACGCGCGACCTGTTCCACTGGCTTTCGGCGATGATCGCACTGCCGGCGGTGGTCTATCGCCGGCCGCATCTTCTTCCGCTCGGCCTGGCGCGGCGCTGCGGGTGGCCGCATGACCAACATGGACGTGCCGATCTCGATCGGCGTGATCCTCGCCTACGGCGCTGAGCCTGTTCGAGACCATGCAATCGGGCCAGCACGCCTATTTCGACGCCTCGACGACGCCTGCTGTTCTTCCTGCTGATCGGCCGGACGCTCGACCATCTGATGCGCGAGCGGGCGCGGAGCGCCATCACCGACCTGGCGCGCGCTTGCAGCCGCGCGGCGCGACGCGCATCCATCCGGACGGCCGCCGCGACTACCTGCCGGCTCGACGAGATCGAGCCGGGCATGCTGCTTGAGCTGAAGGCCGGCGAGCGCGTGCCGGTCGATCGCGCATCACCTCCGAGGACGCGGCCTTCGACTCGACTGCTCGATCATCACCGGCGAGACCGCGCCGCAGATCGTGTCGCCGTGGGCGACGAGGTGGTGGCCGGCACGCGCAATCTCGACGGGCCGGCTGCACGATGCCGGCGCTGAAGCCCTCGACCGATTCCTTCCTCGCCCGACATGGCGCGCGATGATGGATGCCGCCGAGCAGGCGGCCGCACCACGCTACGCGGCGCATCGCCGACCGCGCCGCCGCGCTCTATGCGCCGGTGGTGCACACCATCGCCACGGCGACCTTCCTCGGCTGGGGCTTCGTGACGCGGCGACTGGCACCTGGCGCTGCTCAATCGCGATGGCGGTGCTGATCATCACCTGCCCCTGCGCGCTGGCGCTGGCGGTGCCGATCGTCCAGGTCGTGGCGGCCGGCAGGCTGTTCGAGCGCGGCATCCTGATGAAGGACGGCGCGGCGCTGGAACGCGCGGCCGAGGTCGACACGGTCGCCTTCGACAAGACCGGCACGATGACCGCCGGCCGGCCGCAGGTGGTGGATGCGAAGAGCGAGACGGCCGAGGCCGCGGAAGTCGCGGCGGCGCTGGCCGGCGCGAGCACGCATCCGCTGTCGGTGGCGCTGGTTGCGCATCTCGGCGGCGCGGGCAGCTTTGCCGGCAAGGTGAAGGAGGTTTCGGGGCGCGGCGTCGAGGGCATCGCCGACGGCGTGACCTGGCGACTCGGCAGCCGCGAATGGTGCGGGCTCGCGCCGGACCGCGGCAGCGCAGTTCACCGAAACCTGGCTCACCGCCGACGGCGTCGCCCAGGGCCGCTACCGGTTCAGCGACACGGTGCGGCCGAGCGCCCGGGCGAAGCGTGCGCGAGCTTGCCGCAGATGGACCTGCCGTCGCGCCTCCTCTCGGGCGACATGCCGGGGCCGGTCGCGGCGGTTGCCGCCGCCGTCGGGATCGGGACGGCGAGCGGCGCCCTGCGGCCGGAGCAGAAGGTCGCGGCGGTGTCGGAGGGGCTCACCATGATGGTCGGCGACGGCATCAACGACGCCCCGGCGCTGCGCGCCGCGCATGTCTCGATGGCGCCGACCTCGGCCGCCGATATCGGCCGCAGCGCCGCCGACTTCGTGTTCTCGGGCGAGGACCTGGGCGCCGTGCCCTTCGTCATCGGCACGGCCCGGCGGGCGGCGCGGCTGGTGAACCAGAACCTCTGCCTCGCCATCGGCTACAACGTCATCGCCGTGCCGCTCGCCATCTGCGGCTTCGTCACCCCGCTGGTCGCGGCGATCGCCATGTCCTCGTCCTCGGTGATCGTCGTCGCCAACGCGCTGCGGCTGCGGTTCGACCGCGCCGGGGTGCCGCGGCGCGAGCCGGCGGGCGAACTGGTGGAGCAATCGGCATGAGCGGGCTGGTTCTGCTGATTCCGCTGGCGATCGCCATGGGGCTGCTGGCGCTGGCGGCGTTCCTCTGGGCGCTGCGTTCGGGGCAGTACGAGGATCTGGACGGGGCGAGCGTGAGGATATTGGAGGAGGATGTGGGGCATCCTGAGCCTGTGGTCCGCCCTCGGTGATCGAGCGGCTGATGTGCGACTTCCGCATCTCGGTGGAAGAGCTGCAGCACCGCTTCGGCGGCGCAGGGCGACCTCGACGGCGTCATCGCCTTCGATGGCGAGACCTTCGCCATCACCGAGCCGGGCCGGCTCCGTGCGCTCGGTCGCCTCGACTTTCGACGCTTATCTGGCGAGCGGCGTCGGGCGGCACTCGGTGGCCGTCTAGGGCGCTTCAAACAATCAGTTAAACGCTCCAACTCTCAGTCGTCATCGCCCGACTTGTTCGGGCGACCCAGCCTCTGGAATGGGTTGCCCGCATGAAGCGGGCAATGACGACCGAGAGGGAGTGGCGGGACGGCTCCTCCAACCGTGAAACGCTCCTACGTAACATCCCTAAGTGGGCGTCCTGAGATACCGACCGGAATTTAGCGCCGCCCCTGATCGCCCTACCCTTGAGCATCGAAATCAGGGGCAGCCGAGATGCACATCCAGCCGAATTTCAGGGCCGAGCGCGCGAACGAAGCGAATGACCTGCTGACGGCGATGCAGCCGGCGGCGATGACCTTCTACCCCACCGATGCGGTGATCTACGCCCAGGGCGAGGCCAGCGGGCCGCTCTACCTGGTCGAGTTCGGCATGGTGCGGATCTGCCGGATGACGGCCGATGGCCGCCGGCTGGTCAGCGCCTTCCACATGGCTGGCGAGGTCTTCGGCTTCGAGGCCGACGGCATGCACGGCTCCTATGCCGAGAGCGTCGACGGCGCCGGCATCCGGGCGCTGCGTCCGAGCTGCGGCGAACTGCCGACCGGCAGCATGCTCAAGCTGGCGCTGAAGAGCCTCGCCCGCACCCAGAACCATCTGATGCTGCTGGGCCGCCGGAACGCCAACGAGCGCATGGCAGCGCTGCTGCTCGACCTGGCGGAGCGCCAGCGCGACGACAGCTCGGTGTTCCTGCCGATGCAGCGCAACGACATCGCCGACTATCTCGGCATGACCTTCGAGACCGTGTCGCGCGTGCTGCGCGCGCTGAAGGACCTGGGGCTGATCCGGCTCCGCATCGATCAGCGAGGTCGAACTGCTCGACACCGCGGCCCTCGCGGCCATGTGCGAGTGACGCGCAGCGCTCGATGAGATGGATTGTGGCCATGCTGCTCGTGCTGATCGTCCTGCTGCTGGGGGCGGGTTTCGTCTGGTGGCAGAACGCCGGCTTTTCGGCCCGCATCGCGGGGCTGCGGGATGAGGCGATCCGCGCGGCGGGGCCGGGCGGCGAGGTTGTGCTGCCGACGATCGTGCGGGCCTATGCAGAGAAGGCGGGCGGCACGGTGGGCGGTCCCGCTTTCGTGCATCTGAAGCATCACGCCAGCCTCGCCACCGACCGCAACCGGCCGCCGATGACGATCGAGGCCGACCAGTGGCTGTCCTCGTACCGCCCCGAATTCGTCTGGCACGGCAAGGGCGCCATGTTCGGCCTGCCGGTGGCGGTGGTGGACAGCTTCGTCGGCGGCTCCGGGCTGCTGGAAGCGCGGCTGCTGGGTACCGTGGCGGTGGCGAAGGGGGTGGGCGCCGCGTTCGACCGGGGCGAGCTGCAGCGCTATCTGTCGGAACTGCCGCTCCATCCGGACGCCATCCTCAACAATGACGCGCTGACCTGGCGGCAGGTGGACGAGAGGACGGTCGAGGTCAGCGGCAGCACCGCCGGCGGGATCGGCCAGCGTGCAGTTCTTCTTCGATGAAGCCGGCGATATCGTCGGCATGCTGGCGGCTGACCGGCCGATGACGGTGGGCCGGGAGACGGTGCCGACGCCGTGGCGGGGCACGTATGGCGAGTATCGCCGGTTCGGGGGCTACCGCATCCCGACCCAGGGCGAAGTGAGCTGGGTGCTGCCCGAGGGGGCGTTCACTACTGGCGCGGCGAGGTGACGGTGTACGAGCGCGCGCTAGGGGGCGAGTAGATGCTTTCCATGGTCCCGGGTCAAGCCCGGGGATGACGGGTGTGACCTACGTCCCACCCCACCGTCACCCGGGGCCCGGACATGCCCGCCGCCTCATCCCTTTGCCCGCCGCGTAAACAGCATCGGCCCGTACTCCACGCAGAACAGCGCGAAGGCGAGCAGCCAGCAATCCGGCGCTCAGCTCGAGCAGCAGGTGGTAGTGCGACGGGGATGAGCTCGGCGAAGGGGCGGATGACGGCCGCGAGCGCCGAGGAACAGGTAGGCGAAGGAGGTGGTCGCCCGAGGCCATGAGCGGCCGGCCGGTGTGGCCGAGGCTGGCGCGGGTCATGACCGCGAGCGTCATGCCGCCGATGGCGCCGACGGTGAGGACGTGCAGCGCCGAGGCGCCGGCGATCCAGCCCAGGGCGGCGAGCGCGACGGCGAGCAGCCCCAGCGGCACGAAGGCGTAGCCGGCGTGGAGGGCGAGGAGCAGCGGCTCCTCGACGGCGCGCCAGCCGTGCCAGCGGGCGAGGCGGATGGCGTGGAGAGCGGCGGCGGCCGCGGCGGCGAGAGCGGTGACCGGATGCTCGGGCAGCGCCACCCAGAGCACCAGCGCGAGCGGCAGCCAGGCGATCGCCACGACGTCGAAGCGCCCGAAGGGGGCCGGGAGTTGGGGCGAGCCGGCCTTCACCAGCCAGTTGCGGGTAAAGCTCGGGACGATCCGGCCGCCGACCAGCACGATCAGCATGATGTAGACCGCGACCGCGGCGCGCGAGGCCTCGAGCGCGCCGCCGGTGAGGGCCACCGAGAGGTGGAAGCCGGCGTTGGCGATGGAGAGCGCCACGAGGCCGGCGAGGATCTTGAGGTTCTTCCAGTTCCTGCCCGCGACGATCTCGATCCCGGCGATCGCGGCGAGGACGGGGAGGAAGGCGGCATCGACCAGCATCGAGGGGACGAGGCCGAGGACCCCCGGCATGGCGATCGCGAGGCGGCCGGCGATCCAGAGCAGCACGATGCCGAGCAGCGGCAGGCCGGAGACCGGCAGCCGGCCGGTCCAGTTGGGGATGGCGGTCAGCATGAAGCCGGCGAGCGCCGCGCTGGCATAGCCGAACAGCATCTCGTGGGCGTGCCAGTTGAGCATGCCGTAGTCGCCGCCGACCTCCCAGCCGAGCGCCAGCGCGCCGATCCAGCCGGCCATCGCCACCACCGCGAACGCGCCGGCGAGCATGAAGAACGGCCTGAAGCCGTAGGACAGCAGCGCCGGGCCGCTCCGCGCGATGCCGCGCGGCACGGGTTTGCGGGATTTTGGGGCGGGCTCGGCGACAGCGCTCATTCTTGCTCTCCGTGGCTGGTCGCCGTCTTGATGGCAGGTCGAGGTGCCGCGGTCTTTGCGGCTGCGCAAGGAAGCGGCGCATCGGTCGGCACTAATGTCGGCCCCAGGCAAGGAGGAATTCCGCCATGCAGCCGACCGACCTCATCGATTTGAGCCTCGCCGAGATCATGTCCCGCTGGCCGGCGACCATAAGGGTGTTCCTCGACCGCCGGATGCGTTGCGTGGGCTGCCCGATCGCGCCCTTCCACACGCTGGTCGACGCGGCGGAGGAGCACAAGCTGCTGCTCGCGGGCTTGGTGGCCGATGTGGAACAGGCGCGGGCTAGAGATAGCCGGGCCGCAGACCGTCGCCGAGCAAGCACCAGTTGATGCGGATCGCGCACCAGGAGTTTCTGCCGCCCGCCCTCGACCAGCCCCGCCGCCTCCCAGGCGCTGAGGATGCGCGAGACGGTATGGAGCGTGGTGCCGGTCATCTCGGCGATGTCCTGCTTGGAGATGGGGAAATCGATGCGCACGCCGCCGTCCTCGGGCTTGCCCGACTGGTTGGCGAGGCGGAGCACCGCATGCGCGACGCGCCGCTCCACCTCCTCGGTGGAGAGCTCGCGCACCCGCTGCTGCGCCTCGATGCAGGCGGCTGCCCATGGTCTGCATGGCGCTGATCGCCAGCGCGGGGTAGCGCTCGAGGAACTCGGTCCAGCAGCTGCATCGGCCAGGCCAGCGCCAGGCTTTCCGAGACTGCCGTCGCGGTGCCCGGATAGTCGAGCCGCCGCAGCGCCTTGGCGATGCCGAAGAGATCGCCGGGATTGACCATCCGGACCACCACCTGCTGGCCCTCGCTGGTGACCTGCGTCACCCTCAGGCGCCCGTTCAGCAGGACGAAGAAGCGGGTGGCGGTCTCGCCCTGCTCGAACACCGGCTCGCCCGGCGGATAGCGGCGGGTGGTGGCGAGATCGAGCATCTCGTCGACCTCTTCCGGCCGCAGCTGGTCGAACAGCGCGATGCCGCTGACGGCAGCGCGATTGATCTTGTGAAGCATTGCTCGGCCCCCTCCCCACTCGTCGCCCGACCTTACATCCACTTCCCGGCGCGGCGACAGCCCTGGAAAGTCCTCGTTGACGCGGACGAAGCAAACAGCGCCGCGTTCGACACAAACGGTCGCAACACCTGTTTGCGCAGGATCAAAGAACCTTCTGCCGATCCAGCTTAATCCATCCTCGAACCGGCCAAATAAGGCCGGTCCAACGGTGGAGAACCAGATGGACGGTCAGGATAGAGTAGAAGTATCGCGTCGTACGCTGCTCGGCGCCGCCGCTTTTGCAGGTGTCTTCGGTGCGGTGCTCGCCTCGGTGCCGGCGCGGGCCGAGGACGCGGGCGTCACCACCGGCCCGGCCCCGGATCTCGGGGCCCTGCCCCGGGTGCAGGTCGAGCTGGTGCCGCCGCCCTTGGTCCACGCGCACGAGCAGGTGGCGGTCGGCGGGCCGAAGGTGGTCGAGTTCACCATCGTGATCGAGGAGAAGGAGCTGGTGCTCGACGAGTACGGCACCACCGTCCACGCGATGACCTTCAACGGCTCGGTGCCCGGCCCGCTGATGGTGGTGCACCAGGACGACTATGTCGAGGTGACGCTGGTCAACCCCGACACCAACCAGATGCAGCACAATATCGACTTCCACGCGGCGACCGGCGGGCTCGGCGGCGGCGGGCTGACGCTGATCAACCCCGGCGAGCAGGTGAAGCTGCGCTTCAAGGCGACGCGCGCCGGCGTCTTCGTCTACCACTGCGCGCCGGGCGGCCCGATGATCCCCTGGCACGTGGTGTCGGGGATGAACGGCGCCATCATGGTGCTGCCGCGCGACGGCCTCAAGGATGGCGCGGGCAACCCGCTCCACTACGACCGCATCTATTACATCGGCGAGCAGGACTTCTACGTCCCGCGCGACGACGAGGGGAACTTCAAGACCTACCCGACGGCCGGGGACGGCTATGACGACATGGTCAAGGTGATGCGCACCCTCATTCCGACGCACGAGGTCTTCAACGGCGCGGTCGGCGCGCTGACCGGCGACAATGCCATGCCGGCCAATGTCGGCGAGACGATCCTGATCGTCCATTCGCAGGCCACCCGGGACACCCGCCCGCACCTGATCGGCGGGCACGGCGACCATGTCTGGGCGACCGGCAAGTTCCACAACCCGCCGGAAGTCGACCTCGAGACCTGGCTGATCCCCGGCGGCTGCGCCGGGGCGGCGCTCTACACGTTCCTGCAGCCGGGCATCTACGCCTATGTGAACCACAACCTGATCGAGGCGGTCGAGCTCGGCGCCACCGCGCACTTCACGGTGGGCGGTGAATGGAACGACGACCTGATGACGGTGGTGCAGGCGCCGACGCCGATCGGGGGATGAGGGCGATCGGGGGGAAGAGCACCCCCCACCCTGTCCCTCCCCGCAAGGGGGAGGGGACGCCTGCACCGGCAGCGTGCACGTGAAGGAGGTCGTGATGGCACTGGCGATGGCCGAGGAACCCGGGGCCTCTTGTTGCCGGCGCTGTTGCTGACGGCGCTGCTGGCGACGATCGGGTTGCAGACCGGGTTGGTGCACTTGCCCGGCCGCGAGCGCGGTCAACGCACCCGGGGACGGTGACCATCGCAGCCGCGGCCGTATGCGTACCGGGCGCCCGGGGATTTCATGCGGGGGACGGCGGTGGTGGATGGGCCGCTGGTGGAGGTGGTGGAGCCGGCGCCGCTCGAGATCATGCAGTACCAGGTGAGCGTTGCCGAGTACGGGCTCTGCGTCGCCGACGGGGCGTGCCGGAAGGCGGAGCCCAGGCGGCGCGGCAGCGGCAACGTGGCGGTGACCGGCGTCAGCTTCGATGATGCCACCGACTATGCGGCCTGGCTCAGCCACAGGACCGGCGAGACCTGGCGGCTGCCGACGGTGGGCGAGTGGGCCTTCGCCGCCGGCAGCAAGGCGCGCGATCACGCGCTCGACCGGGCGACGGACGAGAAGGACCCGGCCCAGCGCTGGCTCGCCTATTACAAGCGCGACGCGGCGCTGGCCGCCGGTGCGCAAAGGGTGCCGCAGCCGCTCGGCACGTTCGGGGCGAACGAATACGGGGTCTTCGACCTCGCCGAGGCGGTCTGGGAATGGACCGCCACCTGCGGCGGCCGGACCATTCTCGGAGCGGCCGGCGAGACGCTGTCGCATCTCGAGTTCGTGCGGCGTCCGCCTGCTGGAGGGCCGGCACCGCACGCCGATCAGCACCTTCGTGCGCGATGCGCAGGGCGGCGGCTGCAGCGTCGGCGCGCCGCCGGACAATCTCGGCTTCCGGCTGGTGCGGGAGCGCCCGTGGTGGGCACGGCTCATCGGCGCCTGATCAGCCGCCCGGCGGCGCCTCGGGCGGCAGGCCGAACAGCGAGCGGGCGAGGCTCGGACCGCCGACCAGGTCGCCGACGGTGTAGTCGTCGAGCACCGACATGAAGGCATGCCGCGCGCGTTCCAGCGCCGCCTTGAGGCGGCAGGCACGGCGCAACGGGCAATCCTCGTTGTCGGGCTGGAAGCAGGGCACGAGGTCCATGTCGGGCTCGGTGTGCCGCAGCACGTCGCCGACATTGATGCCGTCGGCCGGTCGGCCCAGCCGCAGGCCGCCATTGCGGCCGCGGACGGTTTCGATGAAGCCGGCCCGGCCGAGCTGGCTCGCGACCTTCATCAGGTGATTGGTGGAGATGTTGTAGGCGCGGGCGATCTCGGGGATGGTCGACAGCTTCTCGCCTCGCGCCGCGAGGAACATCAGGAGCCGCAGGGAATAGTCGCTGTAGACAGTCAGGCGCATGGCGTCTCCTTGCGTGGGGTTCGCCATCGAGGTGCCGCAAGCACACCTCGGGACCGCAGCGCCTTAGCGCGGCGATGTCTTGGCGAACAGGCCCATCATCCTCGCCTGGGCCTTGCCGGGCAGGCGGACGTTCATCAGCTCGGTGAGGTTGGACTTGTCGCCGCCCACCTCGATCAGCCCGACCATGCCCATGTTGTAGTGCGGCTGGCACTTGAAGCCGTAGAGCCCCGGCTCGGTGAGGGTGACCGTCAGTTCCTCGTCCAGCTTGCCCTTCCAGGTCTCGGCCTTTGCCGGGATCATCCCGAGGATGGTCTCGGCATTGTGGCCCTTGTCGACCGGGATGAAGGTGACCGTATCGCCGGGCTCGACCTGCAGGAACGAGGGGGAGAACCCCATCGTCTTGCCGTCGGTCCCCTTGTTGAGCATCAGGATCTGGAAGTTGGCGGCGCTGGCCGGGCCGCTGAACGCGAACACGGCGACCCCGACGGCGAGCAGTCGTGACAGCATGGTTCTCTCTCCTCAAAAACATGCATCGACCATGCATGTTTAGCGCAGGACGGCTGCGCCGGCAATCAGTCTCGCACCTCCAAGCCTTTGATCCCTCTGGTCTATTCATCACCGTTATTGCGCTCAAGCACGAATTAAATTCGTTTGTCTGCAGTAAAACCGAGGGCTAGGTTGCCCTCAATTGAGGCTCAGCCCGCGAGAATTCGTGGTGCGTCAAAGGAATGCGCAATGGACGCTGCAAATCCGACCCTCGACACCCGGTCGTTCACCACCCGCTGGCTGTTCTCGACCAACCACAAGGACATCGGCACCCTCTACCTGATCTTCTCGATCGTCGCGGGACTGCTGGGCACCGGCCTGTCGCTCTTGATGCGGATCGAGCTGCAGTACCCGGGGCTGCAGATCTTCCAGAACACCGACGGCTACAACGCCGTGGTCTCGGCGCACGGGCTGGTGATGATCTTCTTCGTGCTGATGCCGGCGCTGATCGGCGGCTTCGGCAACTGGTTCGTGCCGATCCTCATCGGCGCGCCGGACATGGCGTTCCCGCGCATGAACAACATCTCGTTCTGGCTGCTGGTCGCCGCCTTCGCGCTGTTCCTGACCTCGCTCTTCGTCGAGGGGCCGGCGGGCTCGAACGGGCATAGCGGCGGCTGGACGCTCTATCCGCCGCTCTCGACCACCGGCCAGCCGGGACCGGCGGTCGACTTCGTCATCCTCGCGGTGCACCTCGCGGGCGCCTCGTCGATCCTCGGGGCCATCAACTTCATCACCACGATCTTCAACATGCGGGCGCCGGGCATGACCATGCACAAGATGCCGCTGCTCGCCTGGGCCATGCTGGTCACCGCCTTCATGCTGCTGCTGTCGCTGCCGGTGCTGGCCGGAGCGATCACCATGCTGCTCACCGACCGCAATTTCGGCACCACCTTCTTCGCGCCCGAGGGCGGCGGCGATCCGGTGCTCTACCAGCACCTGTTCTGGTTCTTCGGCCACCCCGAGGTCTACATCATGATCCTGCCGGCCTTCGGCATCATCAGCCACGTGATCTCGACCTTCTCGAGAAAGCCGATCTTCGGCTACCTGGCGATGGTCTATGCCATGCTGGCGATCGGCTTCATCGGCTTCATCGTCTGGGCCCACCACATGTTCACCGCCGGCCTCGCGCAGAGCGCGCAGGCCTATTTCATGATGGCCTCGATGGTGATCGCGGTGCCGACGGGCGTGAAGGTGTTCTCCTGGATCGCCACCATGTGGGGCGGCTCGATCAGCTTCCGCGCGCCGATGCTGTATGCCATCGGCTTCATCCTGCTGTTCACCATCGGCGGCGTCACCGGCGTGGTGGTGGCGAGCGCCGGCGTCGACCACGAGCTGCACGACACCTATTACGTCATCGCGCACTTCCATTACGTGCTGTCGCTGGGATCGGCCTTCGCCATCTTCGCCGGCTTCTACTACTGGTTCCCCAAGATGACCGGCTACCTCTACAACGAGGGGCTGGGGAAGCTGCAGTTCTGGCTAACCTTCGTCGGCGTCAACCTGGTGTTCTTCCCGCAGCATTTCCTCGGCCTCGCCGGCATGCCGCGCCGCTACGTCGACTATCCCGATGCCTTCGCGCTGTGGAACCTCGTCTCCTCGCTCGGCGCCTATGTGTCGACGGCCGGCGTGCTGCTGTTCCTCGTCGTCGTCGCCGAGGCGTTCATGCGCAAGCTGCCGGCGGGCGACAACCCGTGGGGCGCGGGCGCCATCACCCTCGAGTGGACGCTCTCCTCGCCTCCGCCGCAGCACCAGTTCAACACCCTGCCCCGCATCGAGTAGCGGCGGCAGAAGTTCCACCCGGTACCACAGGAGCAAACGATGAGTGCGTTATTCCTCTTTGACTACCTGATGACATTGGCGGTCGTCGCCCTGTCCTGGGGCATCTACCATGCGGCGCAGCCGCCACCGGCCAATGCCGACCGCAAGCGGGACCTGCTCGCCATGTCCGCCACCGCGGCGGGCAGCTGGGCGGAGCCGGCGGCAGCTCCGGCGGAAACGCAGCTCGCCGAGACCCTGCAGAAGATCCGCCGCCGCGGCGGCTATCCCAGTCCCGAAGCCTTCATCGAGGGGGCGAAGCAGGCCTATGAATCCATCATCAAGGCCTATGCCTCGGGCAACCTCGCGGAAGTTGCGCTGCTGCTGAGCGACGAGGTGCGCACCGTCTTCGCCGACGCTATCGCGGAACGGAATGCGCGCGGCGAGACGGTGTCGCTGCTGTTCATCGGGTTCCGCAGCGTCGAGATCACCGATGCCGACCTCGACAACGGCCTCGCCTGGATCGAGCTGCGCTTCGTCGCCGAGCTGGTGACCGCGACCCGCGACCGCGAGGGCCGGGTCATTGCGGGCCACCCGGCGATGGTCGTCGACATCGCCGAGACCTGGACATTCGAGCGGCACCTCAGCGCTGCGTCGCCCAAGTGGATCCTCGCCGGCACCGACGCTGCCGCGTGAGCCGCAGGGGAAGAGACGGGACAGTGCGAAATGCGAGCACCATCGATCAAGCGCATCTATGAGCCGCAAGCGCCGGGCGACGGGACCCGGGTGCTGGTCGACCGGCTGTGGCCGCGCGGGCTGACGAAGGCCGAGGCGCATGTCGATCTGTGGCTGAAGGACATCGCCCCGAGCGCCGAACTGCGAAAGTGGTTCGGCCACGATCCCGAGCGCTGGGACGAGTTCCAGCGTCGCTATGCGGCCGAGCTCGACGAGCGGGCGGCGGCGCTCGAGGAGCTGCGGGAACCGGTCGCCGCGAAGGGTCCGGTCACGCTGCTCTATTCCGCGCACGACCAGGAGCATAACCAGGCCGTGGCGCTCGCCGGCTACCTCAAATCGAAGTGGAAATCAGCATCATGAGCGACAATGCCTGCCGTTTGCTGGGCTGCGAGGTGCCGGTGGTCCTCGCCGGCATGGGAGGGGTCTCCCGGCACCAGCTCGTCTCCGCCGTCACCCGCGCGGGCGGCTTCGGCTTCCTCGGCATGGTGCGCGAGCCGCCCTCCCTGATCGCCGAGCGAAGTGGCGCATCTCTATGCCGCGCACCACCGCCGCTTCGGCGTCAACCTCATCCCGGCCGCGACCGAGCGGCGGCTGCTCGACAACCAGGTCCGCACCTGCATCGAGCTGCAGCGTGCCGGTGGTCGGGCTGTTCTGGGATATCGACGAGCGCGTCATCGCGCGGCTCCGCGATGCCGGGATCCTCGTCGTGCACCAGGTCGGCTCGGTCGACGAGGCGATCGCGGCGGAGCGGGCGGGCGCCGAGATCATCATCGTCCAGGGGCGCGAGGCCGGCGGCCATGTGCGCGGCACGCGGCAACTCGCGAGCCTGTTGCCCGACGTCGTCGGCGCGATTCGGGCGCCGGTGCTGGCCGCCGGGGGCCTCGCCAGCGGCGCCGACCTCGTCACCGCGCAGGCGCTCGGCGCCGACGGCATCGTGCTCGGGACGGCGCTGATGGCGACGCGCGAGGCCTTCGCGCACGAGCACCACAAAGCAGCGCCTGCTCGAGGCCTCGGCGATCGACACCGTGCTCACCGACACCTTCCACGTCAACTGGCCGGCGGGTGCGCCGGTGCGGGTGCTGAAGAGCGCGGTGACGCTGGCGAGCCGCCGCGGGCCGGATAACGGGGCGAGGACGGTCATCGGCGAGGACGACGGCCGCCCGATCTACCTGTTCAGCACCGATTCCCCGCTCCGCAGCACCAGCGGCGAGCTCGAGGCGATGGCGCTCTATGCCGGCACCGGCGTCGGGGCGATCACCGACATCCCGGCCGCCGCCGATCGGATCGCCGCCATCGTGAAGGAAGCGGCGGAACTGCTGGCGGAAACGGAGGCGCCCGGTGCGTCGATCGAGCCCAGCTCGCCGGTCTGCTACATGGGCGAGATGCGGGGCGACTACATGGGCGAGCTCTCCGGCAGCGAGCTCGCGAGCCACCTGCTGGGGCTCGCCGCCGACCTCAGGACGGCGCTCCGCACCCTGGTGGCGCGGCCCGCCGACCACGACGCCCCGCCCTTCCCGCCCGGCGCCGCGGCTTATGCGAGATGGCTGCTGCGGCTCCGCCGGGAGATCGGCACCTCCGACCTGGTCGCGACGCGCCCGCCGGCGACGGGCGAGCTGGGGCTGATCCACGCCGCGCTGCTGCACCGCCTCAGCCACCTGATCCCGCGCCTGCCGGAGACGGCCCTGCGCAACGACCTGTCGCGGCTGCGGGAATTCATCGAAGCGCAGCGGTCGAGGACGGCGGCTGAGTTGATTGCGTGAGGGGGCGTGCTGTTGCCGCGATGTCATTCCCGCGAAAGCGGGAACCTCTGTTCTCCTGCCACGCGGCAAACGGAGGTCCCCGCTTTCGCGGGGATGACCCGGTGAAAGAAGCGCAGCACCGCGCACATTGTTAGGCGCACTACCGGAAGCCGCGGCGGATGAGGTCGAGCAGCTCCAATTCCGCCCGGCTCGAATAGACGAGGTGCATGGAGTAGGAGAATTCCGGGGCGTCGGTGACGCGCTTCAGGCGGCCGGCTTCGAGGTAGGGCCGCACCGCGCTCAGGCGGAAATAGCCGGTGCCGCCGACCTGCAGCAGGTATTGCAGCGCCAGCGGGCCGTGCGAGACGGAGACGCCGGCGCCCTGCAGCGCCGGGAAGGCGGCGTGCTGGCTGGCCTGGAAGGACGGGCCCCAGTCGACCTGCACGTAATCCTCCACCGGGCCGGGCTCGGCAGTTTCGGAGCTGGTGATCATGACCAGCTTCTCCTCGGTCAGCAGCTCGACGACGGTGGCGCTGCCCTGCGGCGGCGGGTCGTAGAGCACGGCGAGGTCGAGCGAGCCGTTGTGCACCGCCTCGAGCAGGCGCGAGGGCGTATCCACCTCGGCGCGCAGCGCGATGTGCGGCGCCGTGCGCCGCATCCACACCAGCCATTCGACCAGCACCGGGTTCCACAGGCTGATCTCGGCGCCGACGCCGGCGATGTCGCTGTGCCCCTGCGGCAGGCCGACCTGCGCCTTGGCCCGGTCCCACACCTGCACCAGCGTCGAGGCATGGCGCATGAAGCGCTCCCCGGCCGGGGTGAGCCGGGCGCCGGACTTGTTGCGCACGAACAGGCGCCGCCCGAGCTGCTCTTCCAGCGCCTGAACGCGTGCGCTCACAGCGGTTTGCGTTACGTTCAAACGCCCTGCAGCCGCAACAAAACTGCCGGTTGCCGCGATTTCGAGGAAGGTCTTTGCGAGGGTGATGTCCACGCACGCTACACATCATTCTTTTTGAGCTTATCATTCAATACCATTCGTTTGACTAATGTCAACGCGAGGGACTTAGTTCGCTCCATTGCTGCCCGGGGCGGCTGTCGGCGGGACGTGTCCAGCGCGTCCCAGGGCCCGGCCGGACCACTGATCAGGAGATTGCCATGACCATCCAGCTCGGCCAGATCGCGCCGGACTTCGTACAGCAGAGCACCAAGGGACCGATCCGCTTCCACCAGTGGCTCGGCGATTCCTGGGGCCTGTTCTTCAGCCACCCCAAGAACTTCACCCCGGTCTGCACCACCGAGCTGGGCGAGGTCGCCCGGCTGAAGCCGGAATGGGACAAGCGTGGCATCAAGCCGATCGGGCTCTCCGTCGATGCGGTGGATGCGCATAACCGCTGGGCCGACGACATCAAGGAGACGCAGGGGCACGCGCTCAACTTCCCGATGATCGCCGATGCCGATGCGCATGTCGCGAACCTCTACGGCATGATCCATCCGGAGGCCGACGCGACCGTCACAGTGCGCGCCGTCTTCGTCATCGACCCGAGCAAGAAGGTGCGGCTGATCCTCACCTATCCGCCGAGCGCCGGCCGCAACTTCCAGGAGATCCTCCGTTCGATCGACAGCCTGCAGCTGACCGACGCGCAGAAGGTCTCGACCCCGGTGAACTGGGTGCCGGGCGAGCGCGTGGTGATCTCGCCCGCGATTTCGGACGAGGCCGCGCGGGCAAAGTACCCGCAGGGCTTCGAGACGCTGAAACCCTATCTGCGCCTGGTCCAGCTCTGACCCGCTGGACCCGCGCGGGTGGCCCTGCCGGCTCCCCTGTCGGCAGGGCTATTTTTCCCGGCTTGACGAAGGTCAAACCCCGCCCATCGCGACCGGCCTATGAACGGCGGAGGGAAGATGGAGTGGCGCCATGGAACGCATACACATCACGCAACACACCTCGCTGGGCGCCGTCTGGTTCGCCGGCTGGCTGTTCACCATCGGATATCTCCGGCTCGACTTCCTGATGGGGCTGCTGGGCCTGTTCATCTGGCCCTACTTCCTCGGCAGCCACTTCGCGGCGCCGGCGGGCTGAGTGGGGCGTGCGTCGGTGAGGTTGCGCGTTGCTGCGCTCCCTTCACCGGGTCGTCCCCGCGAAAGCGGGAGCTGCGTTGGCGGCGCCGCAAAGAAAACAGAGGTTCCCGCCTTCGCGGGAATGACACCGTGGAGGGGAGGAGACAGCGGGCCCCCCTACCCCCACGCCCGCTGGGTGCTGAACGCCAGCCAGATGGCGATGGCGGCGAGGAGGACGGCGAACACCAAGCCGAGGCGCTCGCGGGTGGTGCTGGAGACGACCAGCGGCTTGATGCTGGCGGCGGCGAGGACGATCCCCACGTGGATGAGCGTGGCGATCGCGACGTAGATCGCGGTCAGCAGCAGGGTCTGGCCCGCGACCGGCTGCAGCGGATCGATGAAGCTCGGCACCACCGCGACGTAGAACAGCGCCGCCTTGGGGTTCAGCAGGTTGGTGACCAGCCCGCGCCGGAAGTTGACCAGGAAGCGCTCGTTGCCGGCCAATTCGTCGAGCGGGCGGCGCGATTCCTGCCAGGTGTCGAAGGCCAGCCAGAGCAGATAGGCGACGCCGACCCAGCGGATGGTCTCGTAGAGCCAGGGCGTCGAGCCGATCAGGACGCCGAGCCCGAGGCCGGCGGCAAGCCCCAGCGCCGCGAGTCCGATGGCGACGCCTGCCACGGCGGCGAGGCCGGCCAGGCGACCACGATCGAGGCTGAGGACCGCCAGATAGCCCATGTTGGGCCCCGGCGTGACCTCGACAACAATACAGGTGACGATGAAGCCGATCAGGAGGTCCGACACGCTTCCCTCAAGCTGCCAAGCAAAAGCCCGCCAGGTCGGTAACCTGGCGGGCTGATTTGGTTGCGGGGACAGGATTTGAACCTGTGACCTTCAGGTTATGAGCCTGACGAGCTACCGGGCTGCTCCACCCCGCGCCAAGAAACTCTAAGCCTTGGGCTTTCGCGTCTTTCGTGGCGGCCATCAACCGCGACGCAGGGGGTATATAGGCGGTGATGCCGGGCACCTCAAGCCCAAAACGAACCTGCGTGACAAATTCTTGAATTAGCTCGCGCGTCTCAGGGCGAAGCCGGCTCGACCGGCCCCGGATCCTCGGCATTCGCGCCGGCGACGGGGGCGCCACAGCGGACCGAATATTCCCGCTCGAGCCCGTTGAAGGTCGCGAGCAGCTGCGCCCGGGCAGTCTCGAGGCCGCGGCGGCTGGCCCGTGGCCCGAGCGCCTCGGGACGGACCTTCAGGTCGGCCAACAGCTTGTCCACATAGGGAATGAAGAGCTGGATGCCGCGTGCCGCGGCAATCGCCTCGGGGCAGCGGCCGGCCCTTGCCGCGGCCATGGCGGCCGCGAGATTCGCTTCCGCCGCGATCCGCGCCTCGATCACCGCCTCGGAATATTCCGCCGTCTGCAGCTTCGCCGGCGTCTGGTAGCGCGGGTTGTCCGCCTGCTCCGCCGGGGGCGTGAAGGCGGCGCAGCGCTGCCGCAGCCACTCTGCCGCCCGGGTACGGGCGGCGAAGGTGAGCACCCGCGCCTGGACGATCCGCGCCTTCAAGATAAGCAGTTCCCGCTCGGTCTCAGGATCGATCGCGGCATTGGCCTCCGCGAGGTACCGGTAGCCGAGCGCGAAGGAATTGGCGGTACGCGTGAGCTCGAGGCAGTCGGATTGCGGGCCGGCGTTCCGCATCTTCAGCGTGTCCTGCGCCACTGTCACCGTCACCGTGTCGACGAAGGCCTCGAGCTCCTTGGGCGACATCGCCGCGATCCGTTCGAGCTCGACCTCGTCCTGCGCGCTGCCCGGGCTCGCCGCGAACGCGACGAGGAGGCCGATTACGACTGCGATCGGGAATCGGAGTTTGGCGGGCAAGGGCAGAATCCAGTGCTGGGAAGCGACGGCAATGTCCACGATCCGAACGCTTGACGCAACCGCCGCCCTTGTCGTGGTGCGACATGGCTCATAGGGTGCGCGCCGTCTTCTAAGGGGGTTGATCCGATGCGAATGAAGAAGCTTGGCCGCACCGATATCGAGGTGTCCGAAATCTGCCTGGGCACCATGACCTGGGGGCTGCAGAACACGGAGGCCGAAGGCCACGAGCAGATGGACTACGCGGTCGAACAGGGGATCAACTTCTTCGATACCGCCGAGATGTACGCCGTGCCGCCTTCGGCCGAGACCTACGGCAAGACCGAGGAGATCATCGGCAACTGGTTCGAAAAGACCGGCAAGCGCGACCAGATCGTGCTCGCCTCCAAGGTCGCCGGCGGCGGCCGCCCCTGGGTGCGCGGCGGCAAGGGCATCGACGGGCCGAGCGTGCGCGAGGCGATCGAGGGCAGCCTGCGCCGGCTCAAGACCGACCGCATCGACCTCTACCAGATCCACTGGCCCCGCCGCGGGCACTATCATTTCGAAGGCTCGTGGGACTACAACCCCTACCTGCAGGACCGCGACGCCGTGCTGCCCAACATCCAGGAAGTGCTGGAGACCATGGGCGAGCTGGTGAAGGAGGGCAAGATCCTGCATTTCGGGCTCTCCAACGAGACCGCCTGGGGCACCATGCAGTACCTGCGGCTGTCGATGGAGCTGGGCCTGCCGCGGGTGCAGACCATCCAGAACGAGTACAACTTCCTCCGCCGCTACTACGACATGGACCTCGCCGAACTGGCGTTCCATGAGGATGTGGGGCTGCTCGCCTATTCGCCGCTCGCCGCCGGGGCGATCTCGGGCAAGTATCTGGACGGCGTGCTGCCGGAGGGGACGCGCGGCGCCGTGGCCGGCTCGGCCTATCGCAACAACCAGTACACCGAGCCCGCCATCCGCGCCTACATGGCGCTGGCGGAGAAGCACGGCCTCGACGTCTGCCAGATGGCGATCGCCTTCTGCCTCACCAAGCCGTTCATGACCTCGGTGATCATCGGCGCAACGACGATGGAGCAGTTGCGCTCCGACATCGCCGCCGCCGACGTGACGCTGTCGCAAGACGTGCTGGACGACATCCAGCAGATCTTCATGCGGTTTGCGCGCACGCTGTAGGTCTTCGCCGAAGGCCAGTGCCCCTGCCCTCGTGGTTCGACAGGCTCACCATGAGGGCAGCGCAGTACTGACGCTTCCTTCACCGGGTCATCCCCGCGAAAGCGGGGACCCCTGTTGGCGGGGTTGAAGGGAAACAGAGGTTCCCGCTTTCGCGGGAATGACATCGTGGGAGGTGGGAGAGGACGGGATATGCCGCCCCTTCCCCCTTCCCCATTCCCCCTTCCCTCTCCCGCTTCCGCTTCCGCTTCCGCTTCCTCTGCCACTCCCACTCACAATCGGCAGCGGTGGCGCTATAAGGGGGTGCCCGATTCCCCTGGTGCGCCATGACGCTGATCGCGACGCTGTTCCCGCTGCTGTGCTGGTTTGCCTACAATTTCGGCGTGCCCCTGCTCGAACGCCGGCGGCCGTCGCTCTCGACTATCATGTCGATGCAGCGCCGCCGCTGGGTGGCGAACGCGGTGGACCGCGAGACGCCGCTCGACGCCATCCTCTCAGGCAACCTGATGGGCTCGGTGAGCTTCCTCGCCTCCACCTCGGTGCTGCTGGTGCTCGCCGTGTTCACCGCCTTCGGCAACCTGACGGCGCTGATGGACACCCTGTCGATTGTCGGCATCCGCGCCAGCTACACCACGCAGGACGTGCAGGTGCACCTGTTCACCACCCTCGCGATCTTCGTGCTTTCGTTCTTCGCCTTCACCCTGGCGCTGCGGCAGTTCAACCATTTCTGCATCATGCTCGGCGCCATCGATCACTCGGGCCACACGAGCCGCGAGGAGATCGAGGCAGTGGCGCAGCTCAACACGATGGCCGCCAAGAACTTCAACAACGGCATCCGCGCCTATTATTTCGCGGTGCCGATGGTGGCCTGGTTCGCCAGCGAATGGCTGGCGATCGCCGCGAGCCTCGTGACCGTGGCGTTCCTCATCCACCGCGAGTTCTTCTCCACCGCGCATCGCGTCGCCGCCTCGGTGGCGGTGCTGGCGGCGCGGCGGGAGCAGGAGCACGCGCTGGAGCGGGAGCGGATGTAAGGCGGGGTGGCGCCCCCTCGGCCGCGGCAATATCTGACATTGACATTCATGTTTGTGCCGGGCTCTATGCCGCGGTTTCCGCCGCCTCGCACCCCTTGCCCGCCGATGCTCGTCTGCCAGTGCAACGTGATAACCGACAGGGATATCAAGCAGATCGTGCTCGGCCTGCTGCGCGACGACCCGTGGACCATCATCGTGCCCGCCATGGTCTACCGGGAACTCGACAAGCGCTTCAAGTGCGCCGGCTGCGTGCCGAATGTGGTGGACATGATCATCAAGGTCACGGAAGAGTACCACCTCCAGTTGGCCGAGAATCCCGCCGAGGCAAGACCTGCTCCGCAGCGGCTTTTGGCTATGCGACGTACACGGCTAGGAGGTCGGCATGAAAGGCGAGGCACAGGTCATCGAGCGGCTCAACGAGGCTCTGTTTCTTGAGCTCGGGGCGGTCAACCAGTACTGGGTGCATTTCCGCCTGCTCGAAGACTGGGGCTACACCAAGCTTTCCGCCAAGGAACGCGCCGAGTCGATCGAGGAGATGCACCACGCCGACAAGCTGATCGAGCGCATCATCTTCCTCGAAGGCCACCCGAACCTGCAGCGCGTCGCGCCGCTGCGCATCGGCCAGACGATCAAGGAAGTGCTCGAGTGCGACCTCGCCGGCGAGTACGACGCCCGCAACGCCTACAAGGCCTCGCGCGAGCTCTGCGAGTCGCTGGGCGACTATGTCAGCAAGAACCTGTTCGAGGAGCTGCTCGCCGACGAGGAGGGCCATATCGACTTCCTCGAGAGCCAGCTGCAACTGCTCAACACCATCGGGCCGGAGAAGTACGGCCAGCTGAATTCGGATAGCGCGGACAAGGTGGAATAGGGCTTAGGACGCCGAGGCGCGGGTTCGAGACTTCCCCTCACCGTGTCCCTCTCCTCGGAGGGGAGAGGGGACGCTGGGCACCGGAGGGTGATCACTCTCGGGGCGGGGACGCTGGGGCCAGGACGGTGCACATCGCCCCCTCTCCCCTCCGGGGAGAGGGCCGGGGTGAGGGGCAGTCCACGCTCCCGCAATTGACATCCGTTCCCCATTTGTTCACTTTCACCCCCCTGGACAGAGGAGACCTCCGATGCAGTTCCACGCCGGCCGCCTGATCGACCACGTCCACATCAACGTCGCCGACCTCGACAGGGCCGCGGCCTTCTATTCGGCGGTGCTGGAAGCGCTGGAATTGCCGCCGGGCAACCGCTCGCCGCACGCCTTCCAGGCCGACGAGCTCTATGTCAGCCGGCCCGGCCCCGGCCAGTCGATCTCGAAGGTGCACATCGCCTTCCAGGCCCGCGACGAGGCAATGGTCAAGCGCTTCCACGAAGCGGCGCTCAAGGCCGGCGGCACCGACAATGGCGGCCCGGGCGAACGCCAGTACCACCCCGGCTACTACGCCGCCTTCGTCTTCGACCCCGACGGCAACAACATCGAAGCCGTGACCCACGGCAAGGAAAAGCGCTCGGCAGCGTCGGTGGTGCGGGAGCCGGTGTGAGGGGTTGCACGGGCGCGCCAGGTGCACCCTCTCCCCTGAGGGGGAGAGGGTAGCGGAGCTAGGAGCGGCAGCGACGTAGCGAAGCTGGGGTGAGGGGTTCAGACCATCGTCCGCGCCCCTGGCCCACCCCTCATCCGCCCTTCGGGCACCTTCTCCCGCAAGGGGAGAAGGCGAGGTGGCACCATCTCACCGCTACTTCGGTGTCATTCCGGCGAAGGCCGGAATCCAGCCTGAGGAATCGCCGCCCGCGGTGGTGGTGGAAATACCTCAGGATGGGCCCCGACCTTCGCCGGGGTGACGCGGTGGATGGGGTGGGTTTCGTGGATCAGCCTCGGAAGCCCCCTACCGAAAACTCTTCTCCCCCGTCGAATGGTACGGCGCCTCGAGCCGCGCCATCTCCTCCGCCGTCAGCTTCACCTCGAGCGCCCCGATCGCATCCTCGAGGTGGCCCAGCTTCGTGACCCCGACGATCGGCGCCGTCACCGGCTGCTGCTGCAGCACCCAGGCCAGCGCCACCTGCGCCATCTTCACGCCGCGGGCCTTGGCGATGTCGGCGACGGCGGCGTTGATCTCGCGGTTGGCGGCTTCGGTCTTCTGATAGAGCGTCTTGCCGTAGGCGTCGGTCTCGCTGCGCTCGGTGGTCTCGCCCCAGGGCCGGGCCAGCCGGCCGCGGGCGATCGGGGACCAGGGGATGGCGCCGATGCCCTGGTCGATGCAGAGCGGCAGCATCTCGCGCTGGTCCTCGCGCTCGATCAGGTTGAGCTGGCCCTGCATCGAGACGAAGCGGGCCCAGCCATGCGCGTCGGAGGCGGCGAGCATCTTCATGAACTGCCAGGCGGCCATCGACGAGGCGCCGATATAGCGGGCCTTGCCGGCGCGGACGACGTCGTTCAGCGCCTCGAGGGTCTCCTCGATCGGCGTGATCGGATCGAAGCGGTGGATCTGGTAGAGGTCGACATAGTCGGTGCCGAGCCGGCGCAGCGAATGGTCGATCTCGCCGAGGATCGCCTTGCGGCTGAGCCCCCGCCCGTTCGGCCCCTTGCGCATCTCGCCATGCACCTTGGTGGCGATCACCAGTTCGTCGCGCGGCGCCAGGTCCTTCAGCACCTTGCCGACGATCTCCTCGCTGGTGCCGGCCGAATAGACATTGGCGGTATCGAAGAAGTTGATCCCGGCTTCCCAGGCGGCCTTGAGGATCGGCCGGCTCTCCGCCTCGTCGAGGGTCCATTCGTGGCTGCCCGACTTGGGGTCGCCGAACGACATGCAGCCGAGGCAGAGGCGGCTGACTTCGAGGCCGGAACGGCCCAGGCGCGCATATTCCATCTTCACACTCCCTGCGATTCAGCCGAGAGTAACAGCCACACCGGGTGAGCGTCGACCGGGGCAAAGCGGGACTGCAGGCCGGGGCGTCGGCATGCGGCCCGAGGGAACTGGGGCATCGACGTGATCAGATTCGGACGTGTTTTCATCGCACTGGCGCTGGGCTGCGCCGTGCTTCCCGTGGCCGCGGCCGAGCCGGCGCCGGCCACCGCGAGGGAAATCATCCACTCCATCGGCCTGGACGGGCTGTTCGCGGGCTTCGGCCGCTCGATCGCGCCGGGACCGCGGCAGAGCGGGGTGAGCGACGAGCGCTTCCTGCTGCTGTGGGAAGCGATCGTCCCCCGGGCCTTCGGCGATGCGAGGCTGGTCGGCCAGCTCGACCGCGACCTCAGCAGCCGGCTGGGCGAACCGCAACTCGGCGAGGTCGCGGCCTTCTTCGGCTCCGACCTGGGCCGCCGGATGCTCGCGCATCGAGCAGCAGGCGGCGGCCGCGACGGAGGCGCAGCAGCTCGCCAATATCGCGAGAGGCCAGGCGCTGCTCATCGAGATGCCGGCCGGGCGACGGGCGGCGCTGGGCGAATTGCTCGAGCTGAGCGGCGCCGAGACCGGCATCGCGGTGATGCATGAATCGCTCAGGGCGCTGGCGCTGGCGCTCCGCATGTCGCGCCATGGCGGCATCGAGGTGAGCTTCGAGGAGGCCGACGCCGAGGTCAGCGCCACGCTGGCCGACCTCGACGACAGCCTTTCGACCGCCATGCTCGGCAGCATGGCGGCGGCCTATCGCGGGCTCGGCGATGACGAGCTCGAGGCCTATCTGGTGGTGCTGCGGCAGCCCGCGCTGCGCCAGTTCCACCAGGCGCTGACCCTCGGGGTGGGCCGCATCGTCAAGCGCACCATGCTCGAGGCGGTCGCGGACGTGGTTGCCCGCTCGCGGGCTGTGAACATCTGAGCGGGCGGTGTGGCGAGCGGCGCCTGCCTGAGCTACGCTTGGCGCGGGGGCATGGAGGAAGTGCCGATGCTGCGTTTTCTCGTAGTGCTCACCCTCATCGTCCTGGCCAGCCTCTCGCCCGTGCTGCCGCCGCTCGTGTCGCCGGCGCGGGCCCAGCCGTTCCCGACCGTGGAGATGATGCGCGCCACGGCGCTGGACGACGTCTTCACCCAGTTCGGGGCAAGCATCGCCGCCTCGGCGCGCAGCGAGGACATCTCGAGCGACGAGATCTTCCTGCAGCACTGGGAGGCGACGGCAGCCAGCGTCTTCGACCCCGCATTATTGCACCGACAGCTGCTGGTTTCGCTCGAAGGCCGGTTCTCGGACGCCGAGCAGGAGGCGCTGGGCGCCTTCTTCCGCTCCGACTTCGGCCAGCGGATGACGGAGCTCGAACGCGTCGTGGCGCGGCTGGAGCCGGCCGAGCAGGTCCGGGCGGTCGCTGAGGGCAAGCGCCTCTCCGACGAGGCCGGGCTGGTGCGCGAGCTGCAGCTCGACGAGCTGATGCGGCTGGTGGGCGCCGAGATCTCGGCCGCCATGGTCGGCCAGTCGGTGCGGGCGCTGCTGCTCGGCATGTCGGTGTCGCACCAGCAGGGCGACATCCAGGTGCCGTGGGAGGAGATCGACGCCCAGGTGAAGGCGATGATGCCGCAGCTTTCCGCCGAGGTGTCGCGCACCCAACGGGCGCTGATGGCCTTTGCCTATCGCGACCTCAGCGATGCCGAACTCGGCCGCTACATCAACTTCCTCAGAACCAAGCCGGCGCAGAAGTTCTACGCGGTAGCGGCCTTCGCCGTCGGCAGCATCGTCACCGACGGCATGGCGCATTTCGGCGAGGCGCTCGCCCGGCGCATGGCGAGCGTCAGCATCTGAGCCTACTCGACGCGTGGCCCGCCGGCCTCGATCGGCGCCAGCACCTCTTCCATCTTCTGGATCACCGCCGTCATCTCGTCCTCTGGCGGATCGGGCGTGAACACCGGCCGCGGCGTGCCCGAGGGGAAGGCGCCGAAGATCTGGAAGAAATCGGTCATGTCCTTGAGGATCGGCATGCGGAACCGCATCATGGCGCCGAGCGCCATCACCGGCTCGAGGTGACCGAACCCCTCGTAGTATTTCTCGGTGACCCACACCCCCTGGTCGCGCAGCTTCTGCGCGAGGGCCTGCGAGTTCTGCACCCTGACGATCGGATCGGAGGTGCCGCTGGCGAGGAAGATCGGCGGGGCGTTCGGGGTGACGAGGTTGACCGGCTGGGTACCCTCCGGATTGGGCGCCGCGCCGAACGTATCGCGTACCTGCCCGTACTCGAACGGATAGAAATTGTAGGGG
>CAVPUP010000007.1:200000-296287 GCA_963708965.1 uncultured Alphaproteobacteria bacterium
AAGAACCGAATTTTGAAAACCTGAAAGAGCTAATTTCTCAGTTCTTTCAGAGGCTTGCTTCAGTCGTTGGCGTCTTGCGGCGCCGCGGTCCTCAGCGATGAGCCGGGTTATAGGGGCGGCCCTTTTGGGTGTCAACAGCCGAAGATGACGAATTTGACATTTTCGAATGAGGCCGGCCGGGCGCCCGCCCAACCGGTCCAGACCCATATATAGCACGTGCGCGCGAGAGTTGTCATCTGGGCACCGGCCGGCCCGCTTTCAAGGGTGCAAGATCGGCGTTTGCCCCCTGGGGATAACTTTTCGGGCTTTGTTATCCCTGCCCCGGACCATCCACCGGTAGATTCCCCGCAAGGCCTTGGTCGGCCTAGTTTTGCCGCATTGTCACCGCACCAACGCTATCGGCCAGAACATTGACTTGGCGGCAAGGGCGCGTCACTGCTTCGGCCACGGGGCCTTTGGGTAGCGGGCAGGACACGGGTTGAACCCTACACAGCGCAATCGCAGCGCCGCTTTGCTCAGGACAAGCGGCTTCGAGGACGGTCCTGCGCTGACCGTGCAATCCACTGACGGCGAGATCCCCCACGGACGCGAGCTGAGCTTCGCCTGGCTCACCGGCACGGTGATGACCGGCCTCACCTCGGTGCTGCTGATGGGCGCCGCGCTCTATGTCTCCTTCGAGGGCCAGGACACGTTCTCGACTGCCTACGAGGCGCTGCAGCTCATCACCCATCCCGCCAACAACTCTTCCGACTCGCATGTGAAGGGCGACCGCATGCGCCCGGTGGCGCAGACCAAGTCCGAGCTCGAGGTGGTGGAAGCCTCGATCCGCGAGATGGTCGACGGCCGCGCCATCATCAAGAAACAGCCTTTCGTGCGCGTACGCGCAACGCTCGCCACCGCCGCGACGGCGCTGTCGGACGATATCCCCGACTACGACCCGGTGGCGATGATCGACGCCAGCCAGCCGATCGAGGCCGATGAGGGGGCCGAGGCCAATCCCGAGATCTACGGCGCCGAGGTGGAGGGCGAGGTGCAGATCAACACCGCCGCGCTGCCGCTAACCCTGGTGCCGCGGCCCGCCATTTCCGACAAGAGCGCCGCGGCCTTCGTGCGGATGACGGTGGACAACCTCTTCGGCGAGGGCGATGCCGGCAATTACGGCGGCGAGATCGCCCTCGCCTATGCGCCCACCAACCAGAGCGTCCGCGAACTGGACGAGGTCGGCAGCGACGGCCTGGTCGGCGTCGCCGAGAACGTCACCGTGATGCCCAAGACCCGGCCTGCCGACGAAGCCGGCCTCGGCCGCTCGGAGCGCGTGGTGACGGTGCGCGAGAACGGCGGCTTCCGCGACACGCTGCTGAAGAACGGCTTCGACGAGCGCACCTACGAGATGGTGGCGGGGACGCTCAAGAACGTGCTCAACACCACCGCCGTGCCGGTGGGCGCGCGCCTGCGAATCCTGATGGGCCCGTCGCGCAACTCCACCACGCTGATCCCGCAGCGGCTCAGCATCTATTTCCCCGATCCCCGCAGCGGCCAGATCAAGCATGCGGCGACCGCGGCGCTCACCGACCGGGGCAATTACGTGCTCGGCCTCGCCCCGGCGGAGATCGCCTTCCCGCAGGAAGATACCGAGCAGATCAACGTCAACAATCTGCCCTCGGTCTATCGTTCGATCTGGGAGACGGCGCGCAAACACGACATCGACGACGCGATCACCTCGCGCATCGTCGGCGATGTTCGCCTACGACATCGACCTCACCAAGAAGATCAGCGCCGGCGATTCGATCGAGATCCTCGAGACCGATGCCGACGCCGGCGGCCGGCGCGAGCTGCTCTACGTGGCGCTCAAGCTCGGCAACACGACGCGCGAGCTGTTCCGCTTCCGCACCAATGACGGCACCGTCGATTTCTACGATCCGGACGGCGAGACCGGGAAGCGCTTCCTCACCCGTCGGCCGGTGCAGGGCGGCGGGCGGCTCGCCAGCCGCTTCGGCAGCCGCGTGCACCCGATCTTCAAGTCGCGCCGCATGCATACCGGCGTCGACCTCGCGAGCCGCACCGGCACGCCGATCTACGCCGCCGGCGACGGCGTGGTCGAGAAGGCGCAGTGGCTCTCCGGCTACGGCAAGTACATCGAGATCAAGCACGTCAACGGCTTCGAGACCGGCTACGGCCACCAGAGCCAGTTCGCCAAGGGCATCAAGCCGGGCGTCAGGGTCAAGCAGGGCCAGGTGATCGGCTATGTCGGCTCGACCGGCAATTCGACCGGCCCGCACCTGCATTTCGAGATCAAGGTCAACGGCCGCTTCGTCGATCCGCTCAGCGTCAAGCTGCCGCGCGACAAGTCGCTGTCGGCGCAGTACGACGCCGCGTTCCGCCAGACCATCAGCCAGGTCCGCGACCTGATGCGCCGCGACGCCGCGCCGATGACGGTGGCCTCGGTCCGCTGAGCTGGCGGCGCCTGAAGTTCGAACCGGCGCCCATTGCGTGGCCGGTCAAGCCCGGAGCGGCTGGCGAGCGAGTGTCCGCCCGCGACGACCAGTCGCCCACCGACGCCCTATTTCCAGATCTTCCGCTCCTGGGTGAACCAGGCGATCACCGCCGAGGCCAGCGCCAGCGCCGCGTTGCAATAGGCGATCGCCGCGAAGGCGGCATTGTTGGCACCGATCCGCACCGCCTCGGTATCGGCCGGCAGCGGCTCTTCCGGCTCGAGGCCGAAGAACAGCGGCAGCTCCGCCGCCTGGCCCAGCGCCCGCTCGAACACGAAGGCGGCGACCGCCCCCATCAGCGCCACGGCGAGCAGGCCCGCGACCCGCGCCACGGCATTGTTGACGCCGGAGGCGAGCCCGGTGTCGCGGTCGGCGACCGAGGTCATCACCGCGGTCGAGAGCGGCGAGACGACGGCGCCCATGCCGATTCCCATCAGCACGGTGAGCGGCAAGACGCCGAACCAGACGCTCTGCGTGTGGATGCTCAGCCCGAGCAGCGCGAAGGCGACGCCGACGATGGCGGCGCCGATGGCGATCAGCGGCCCCGGGCCGACCTTGTCGGCCAGCCGGCCGGCGAAGGGCGACAGCACGGTCAGCGCGATGCCGAAGGGCAGGAAGGCGATCGAAACCTCGACGGCGGTGACGCCCCAGCCGCCGATCAGCGTCATCGGCAGGTAGAAGGTGACCGCGGCGAGCGCGAAGTAGAGCAGGAACGTCAGCGCCCTGCGCGCCGGCGAAGGCGACGTTGCGGAAATGGAAGAGCGGCAGCATCGGCGCCCGGCTGCGCGATTCCCACCAGAGGAAGGCAAGCAGGACCAGCAGGCCGCTGCCGCCATAGAGCGAGCACGTGGCTGAGCTGCGGCGCGCCGCCGTCGCTCGCCGGTCAGCCCCAGCGCCAGGAGCAGCAGCGCCGACCGTCGCCAGCACGCCGCCGACGACGTCGAGCCGCCGCCCCGCCTCCGGGCGTGTCGGCGGGCACCTGGAACAGCAGCAGCCAGCGCGATGATGCCCGAGCGGCAGGTTGATCGCGAACACCAGGCGCCAGCTCCAGTCGCCCAGCATGGTCAGGACGAACCCGCCGACCACCGGGCCGAGGATGGTCGTCAGCGACGAGAACGAGGACCACAGCCCGATCGCCTTGCCGCGCTCGTCGCGCGGATAGGCCTTGGCGATGATGGCGAGGCTGCCCGGCACCATGAACGCGGCGCCGAGCCCCTGCACCGCCCGCGCCGCGATCAGGAAACCCGGGTCGGGCGCGAGCGCCGAAGCCAGCGAGGCGACAACGAAGAGGCAGATGCCGGCGGCGAAGACATTGCGCAGGCCGAACCGGTCGCCCGCCGCGCCGCCGATCAGGAGCAGCGAGGAGAGGAACAGCAGGTAGGCGTTGGAGATCCACTGCGCATCGGCCAGCGACGGCCCCGAGATCGGCCCGGATCGCCGGCGTCGCGATCGCCAGCACCGAGCCGTCGATGAAGCCCATCGAGGAGGCGAGAATCGCCGCGATCAGCACCAGATGGCGCCGTTCCGGCGGACAGAAACTCGATTCGGCCGCGGTCGAGGTCTTCTCGTTCATGCGCGGAGCCTACTCCTCGCCGCGGGGTTGCAGAAGCCGGTTGATGGGTGAGCCCCGGGCCCACCCCTCATCCGCCTTCGGGCCACCGGACCCTCGCTCTCCACGGCGTCATCCCGTCGAAGGCCGGAGCCCAAGTTAAGGTCTCCGCCGGCCGAGATGTCTCAGGCTGGGTTCCGGCCTACGCCGGACTGACACCGAGAAGGCGGAGGCTTGTGTTGCAGTGCGAGAGGCTGAACCCTCACCCCAGCTCCGCATCGCTGACGCTCCTAGCGCGCTACCCTCTCCCCTCGAGGGAGAGGGTGGATCGAGCACGCGGAGGCCGAGCACGGACTCGTCCGTCGGCAAGCCCAGGACGAGGCCCTCCCACCCTCCTCACACCTTCTCGATCCACACCGCCAGCTCGTTGCCGCCCGGCTCGCGGAAGTGGAAGCGGCGGCCGCCGGGGAAGTCGAAGGCGGGGCGGGTGATCTCGCCGCCGGCGGCGAGCACCTCGCGTTCGGCGAGCTCGAGGTCCTCGGTGCGAATCACCGTCAGGGGCGCAGACACGCTCGGCGCTGCCGTCGATCCCGGCGGCGATGCCGGCATCGTCGATCCCCTCGTAGGTCGCGCCATAGCTGGTGAAGGCCCAGCCGAAGGCCTCGGCGAAGAATTTGCCGGCTGGCCGCGGCGCTGGCCGAGGGGAACTCGAGATAGTCGATCTGATAGCGCTGCTTCATCGCTGGGCCTCCAGTGTCGTTCATGTTTCGTTCTAACGCAGGCACCGCTTACCGGCAAGCCGCTGCATGCAGCTCGCCTGGCTGGCGTCCATGGCCCTGATGGTAGGCAGAATGAAAACGGGCCGGTCTGATGACCGGCCCGTTTCTCGATTTATGCGGCCCTGGCGTGGTCGGCCTCGCCGGCAGGGCACGATCCTGAGACCTTCCTCGCCCACGTCGATCGCCACCGCCTGGCCGTCGACGACCCGGCCGGCGAGGATCTCCTCGGCCAGCTTGTCCTGCACCTCGTTCTGGATGACGCGCTTCAGCGGCCGGGCGCCGTAGGCGGGATCGTAGCCCTCGTTGGCCAGCCACTCGCGGGCCTCCGGGGTGAGCCTCGAGCGTGATGTCGCGCTCCTTGAGCAGGCTCGCCAGCCGCTTGAGCTGGATGTCGACGATGGCGCCCATGTGCGCCCGCTCGAGCCGGTGGAAGACGATGATGTCGTCGATCCGGTTGAGGAACTCCGGCCGGAACGAGGCCCGCACCACGTCGAGCACCTTGCCGCGCACCAGCTCCACCGGTTCCCCGTCCTTGAGGCTGACCAGGTATTCGGAGCCGAGGTTCGAGGTCATGATGATGATGGTGTTGCGGAAATCGACCGTCCGCCCCTGCCCGTCGGTGAGCCGGCCGTCGTCGAGCACCTGCAGCAGGACGTTGAACACGTCCGGATGCGCCTTCTCGATCTCGTCGAACAGCACGACCTGGTAGGGCCGGCGGCGCACCGCCTCGGTCAGCACCCCGCCCTCGTCGTAGCCGACATAGCCCGGAGGCGCGCCGATCAGCCGGGACACCGAGTGCTTCTCCATGAACTCGCTCATGTCGATGCGCACCAGGGCGTGCTCGTCGTCGAACAGGTACTCGGCGAGCGCCTTGGTGAGCTCGGTCTTGCCGACGCCGGTCGGGCCGAGGAACATGAACGAGCCGATCGGCCGGTTGGGATCCTGCAGCCCGGCCCGGGCCCGGCGAACCGCCCGGGACACCGCCTCGACCGCCTCGGCCTGGCCGACGACGCGCCGGCGACAGCTCGTCCTCCATGTGCATCAGCTTCTCGCGCTCGCCTTCGAGCATGCGGTCGACCGGGATGCCGGTCCAGCGCGACACCACCTGGGCGATGTGCGTCGGCAGCACCACTTCCTCGACCATCGGGCTGTCGGGCTTGCCTTCGCCGCCTTCGGCTTCCTTGATGCGGCGCTCGAGATCGGGAATCACGCCATAGGCGAGCTCGCCGGCCCGGCCGAGGTTGCCCTGGCGCTGCGCCAGCTCCAGCTCGGTGCGGGCCCGGTCCAGCTCTTCCTTGAGCTTCTGGCCGCCCTGCATGCGGGACTTCTCCGCCTGCCAGCGGGCGTTGAGCGCCGCCGCCTGCTCCTCGAGCTCGCCGAGCTCCTGCTCGATCCGGCCGAGCCGGACCTTGGAGCCCTCGTCCGATTCCTTGCGCAGCGCCTCGCGCTCGATCTTGAGCTGCATGATGCGGCGCTCGAGCTCGTCGAGCGCCTCGGGCTTCGATTCGACCGCCATCCGCAGCCGCGCCGCCGGCCTCGTCGATCGAGGTCGATGGCCTTGTCGGGCAGGAACCGGTCGGTGATGTAGCGCTTCGAAAGCGTCGCGGCGGCGACCAGCGCCGAGTCCGAGATGCGGACGCCGTGGTGCAGCTCGTACTTCTCCTTGAGGCCGCGCAGGATCGAGATGGTGTCCTCGACCGTCGGCTCGGCGACGAACACCGGCTGGAAGCGCCGGGCCAGCGCCGCGTCCTTCTCGACGTGCTTGCGGTATTCGTCGAGCGTCGTGGCGCCGACGCAGTGCAGCTCGCCGCGCGCCAGGGCCGGCTTCAGCAGGTTGGAGGCATCCATCGCGCCGTCGGTCTTGCCGGCGCCGACGAGCGTGTGCATCTCGTCGATGAAGAGGATGATCCGGCCCTCGGCGGAAGTGATCTCGTTGAGCACGGCCTTCAGCCGCTCCTCGAACTCGCCGCGATATTTCGCGCCGGCGATCAGCGCGCCCATGTCGAGCGCCAGCAGCGACTTGTGCTTGAGGCTCTCGGGCACGTCGCCATTGACGATGCGGATGGCGAGGCCCTCGACGATGGCGGTCTTGCCGACGCCGGGCTCGCCGATCAGCACGGGGTTGTTCTTGGTCCGCCGCGACAGCACCTGGATGGTGCGGCGGATTTCCTCGTCGCGGCCGATCACCGGGTCGATCTTGCCCTCGCGGGCCGCCTCGGTGAGGTCGCGGGCATATTTCTTCAGCGCGTCGTACTGGTTCTCGGCCGAGGCCGAGTCGGCGGTCCGGCCCTTGCGGATCTCGTTGATCGCGTCGTTCAGCGCCTGCGGCGTGAGCCCGGCGCTGGCGAGGATCTTGCCGGCGTCGGTGTCCTTCTCGATCACCAGCGCCTGCAGCAGGCGCTCGACCGTGACGAAGGAATCGCCGGCCTTCTGCGCCGCCTTCTCGGCGGTGTCGAAGACGCGCGCCAGTTCGCGGCTCATGTAGACCTGCCCGGCATCGCCGGAGACTTTCGGAATGCGGTGCCAGCGCGGCTTCGGTCTCGGCCCGCGGCGATGCGCGGATCGCCGCCGGCCCGCGCGATCGAGATTGGCCGCCATCCCCTCCTCGTCGTCGAGCAGCACCTTGAGCAGGTGCAGGGGCAACAGCTGCTGATGGCCGCTGCTGAGTGCCAGCTGCTGCGCGTTCTGGAGGAATCCGCTGCGCGCGCTCGGTATATTTCTCGATGTTCATTCAACTCTCCTCTCTGGCACTCCGGACCGCCCTATCCAGGCACGAGTCCAACGCCTGAAGCGTTGATCGGGATCAAGCCGAAGGCCGAAATCCGACCGGATCGTGAAGCCCGCTTGGCAGCACCTCCCGATTCCCGATGAGATATAGGCAGGCCCGGGCAAAACAAAAGGCCGGGATCGCTCCCGGCCTTGTGGCATTCGAAGGGTGTATGCGGCGCTCACTCGGCCGGCGTGTTGCCCGCCGTGAGGAAGGCCGGCAGCTCGCCGACATCGGGCTGCGGGGCGTTCGCCGGATCGGCGCCACCCTCGGTCCCCTGGGCGCGGGTGCGGCGGCGCGGGCGACGCTCGCGGTGCCGGCGCGGCTCGCCTTCGGCGCCTGCAGCTTCGCCTTCGGCGGCCTGCGCACCCTCGGCGGCAACGGCGACCGGCGCTTCCGCCTCGCCCTCGGCGGCCTGCGGCTCGGCGGCCGGCTGCTGCTGGTGCTGCTGCTGCGGCGGCTGGTTGTATTGCGGCCGCTCCGGCATCGAGAAGCGGTCGTTCATCGGGGCGAAATCGTCGTCGAAATCGTCCTCATCCGCCTGCGGGGCGAACTGCCCCTCGCGGAACTGGCCCTGCTGCGGCTGCGCCGCGGAAAGGATGCGGAAATAGTGCTCGGCATGCTGAAGATAGTTCTCCGCCATGACGCTGTCGCCCGAAGACTGCGCGTCGCGTGCGAGCTGCACATATTTCTCCGCGACATGGGCGGCGTTGCCGCGCACCTTAACGTCGGGTCCGTTGCTCTCGTAGTTCCGGCTCAACGGATTGCCGTGCTTGCGGCCACCATTGTTGTTCCGTCCACGCGAGCGGTTCTTGTTGTTCTGCTGGTTTGGTCTCATCGTCTCTTTTCAAGCCTTGGAAAAGAACACTACAGGCAATATTGCGATTTCAGCACCGGGGCCCGCGAGCGCCTGCACCGGGCGCGAGCCAATTCTGTCTGCGGTGACTAGAGCTATCGCGGGTCGAACCACTTGTGGCCCATCAAGGCGCCCCGGTTCCTCGTCCAGGTATCCCACGCTGCCAAACGCAGCTCGCCGATGAGCGGGTGGCCGTCACCATGGCGCGATCTACTCACGCCCCTGACAGCACGGCGAACCTAGCTTGTTCGTCGGTTATTTCCAAGCACAAAATATGGGGGCCGCTCAACAGATCGCAAGTCCTCAATCGCGATATGCCACTATCACACGATCGAGACCGGCCAGATCGCGCTCCAGAGCAATATTGCCGAAACCGGCGGTGGCGACGATGTCGCGCACCGCCCGGGCCTGTCCGGAGCCGATCTCGAGCAGCATGGCGCCGCCCGGCTTGAGGTAGAGCGGCGCCTTGCGGGCAATGGCGCGATAGGCGTCGAGCCCGTCCGTCCCGCCGTCGAGGGCGAGCGCCGGATCGTGCTCCTTGACCTCGCGCATCAGCGTTTCGATGGTCGCCGTCTCGATATAGGGCGGGTTCGAGGTGATGAGGTCGAACCGCTCGCCGGGCGCCAGCGGCTCGAACCACGAGCCCTGCCGGGCCGCGAACCGGTCGGCGACGCCGTGCCGGCGGGCATTTTCCTCGGCCATGCCGAGGGCCTCGCCGGAGAGGTCGACGGCCACGGCGCGGAGGTCGCTCCGCTCGGTCAGCAGCGCGATCGGGATGCAGCCGGTGCCGGTCCCGAGGTCGAGCATCGCCGGCCGGGTGATCGGCTCGAGCGCCTCGAGGCCGCGTTCGACCAGCAGCTCGGTTTCCGGACGCGGCGAGAGGGTCGCCGCATTGAGCCGGAATTTGAGGCTCCAGAATTCCTTCTCGCCCAGGATGCGCACCACGGGCTCGCCATTGAGCCGGCGCCGGGCAAAAGCCTCGAGCGCGCCGAGCGGCGCTGCGCGCCGCCGGCTCCCGCTCGCGATTGACCAGTTCCAGCCGCTCCATGCCGAAGGCCGCCTCGGCCAGCAGCCGCGCATCGAGTTCCGCCGTGTCGATCCCGGCCTCGCGGAAGCGGTCGCGCACTTCCCGCCATGCCATCCCGATGCTGAGCGTCAGGAGATGCCCTCCATCGCCGCGAGCTGCGCCGCCTGGTTCTCGGTGATCAGCGCCGAGACGAGTTCGTCGAGCGCGTCGCCGGCGACCACCCGGTCGAGCTTGTAGAGCGTCAGGTTGATGCGGTGGTCGGTCACTCGCCCCTGCGGGAAATTGTAGGTGCGGATGCGCTCCGACCGGTCGCCCGAGCCCACCTGCTCCTTGCGGGCCTCCGAGCGCGCCGAATCGCGGGCGTTGCGCTGCTCCTCGTAGAGCCGCGCCTGCAGCACCTTCATGGCCGTGGCGCGGTTCTGGTGCTGCGACTTCTGGCTGCGCGGTGACGACGATGCCGGACGGGATGTGGGTGATGCGCACCGCCGAGTCGGTGGTGTTGACGTGCTGCCCGCCGGCGCCCGACGAGCGCATGGTGTCGATGCGGATGTCCTCGGGCTTGATGTCGATGTCGATGTCCTCGACCTCGGGCAGCACCGCGACGGTCGCGGCCGAGGTATGGATGCGGCCCGAGCCTTCGGTCGCCGGCACCCGCTGCACCCGGTGCACGCCGCTCTCGAACTTCAGGCGGGCATAGACCCCCTTGCCCGAGATGTTGGCCACCGCCTCCTTGTAGCCGCCCGCTTCGCCCGGGCTCTCCTCGAGCAGCACGAACTTCCAGCCGTTGAGGTCGGCATAGCGCTGGTACATGCGCAGCAGGTCGCCGGCGAACAGCGCCGCCTCGTCGCCGCCGGTGCCGGCGCGCACTTCGAGGATGACGCTCTTCTCGTCCGCCGCGTCGCGGGGCAGCAGCAGGATGCGGATCTCATCGACCGCCGCCTCGATCCTGGGCTTCAGCTCCTCGATCTCGGCCTCGGCCATCTCCGCCATCTCGCGGTCGCCCGAGGCCGCCAGCTCTTCGGCCGATTCGAGGTCGGCGACGCAGCTTCTGGTACGCCTGGATCGGCCGCACCACCGGCTCGAGCTCGGCATATTCCTTGCTGAGGCGCACGAAATCTTCGGGCGACGGCCCGGCCGCCAGCGCCGCCTCGATGGAATCGAAGCGCTTGGTCAGGGCGTCGAGCTTGTCCTGGGGGAGTGTGGGCATCAGGTGGGGTCCTCGCGATACTTCCCCTCACCCCGTCCCTCTCCCCGGAGGGGAGAGGGGGCGTTGTTGCGCGGCAGGTGCCCCCGCGTCCCCTCTCCCCTCCGGGGAGAGGGACAGGGTGAGGGGCAGTCAGAGCACGAGTTGAAGAAATATCATTCTGTTAGATCACCAGTCCCTGCCGGTCGGCCCAGTCGAGCAGCAGCTCGCGGATGCCGGGGCCGTGCGCGCCTTCGAGCAGGGCGGCGGAGACGGAGTTGCGGATCGGGGTGAGCTCGGCGCCGAGGATCATTTCCTTGATCGGGCCGATCGAGGGCGGGCTCATCGACAGCCGGGTCATGCCGATGGAGAGCAGCGCCAGCGCCTCGATGGTGCGGCCGGCGAGCTCGCCGCACATGGTGAGCGGCACGTTGTAGCGCCTCGCCATGTCGACGATGTGCTTGAGCGCCCGGAGGCGCGGCAGCGCGATCGGGTCGTAGGCCTTGGCGACGCGCGGATTGGCGCGGTCGGCGGCGGTGAGGAACATCACCAGGTCGTTCGAGCCGATGGAGACGAAATCCGCCTCGGGCAGCACCTGGTCGAGCTCCCACAGCAGCGAGGGCACCTCGATCATGGCGCCGAGCTCGAGCTTACTCGGCACCGGCATGCCGATGTGCTTCAGCCGCTCGACCTCCTTGGCGACCACCAGCCTTGTCTGCCGGAACTCCCAGGCGTCGGTGACCATCGGCACGAGGATCTTCATCGGCCCGCCATTGGCCGCCTGCAGCAGCGCCCGGATCTGGATCCGCAGCAGCCCCATCCGGTCGAGCGCCAGCCGCAGCGAGCGGAAGCCCATGGCGGGATTCTCCTCGGGCTCCCAGCGCATATACGGAATCACCTTGTCGCCGCCGATATCGAGCAGGCGGAAGACGATCGGCTTGCCCTCGGTGAGCCGGATCGCCTCGGTATAGAGCTCGATCTGCTCCTTGCAGCCGCGGCAGCCGCGAGGCGATCATGAACTGCAGCTCGGTGCGGAACAGCCCGACGCCCGAGGCGCCGGTGTCGTGCAGCATCGGCAGGTCGGCAACGATGCCGGAATTGTGCAGCAGCGTGATCTCGACCCCGTCGCGGGTGACCGCCGGCTTGTCCTTGAGCTCGAGATAGTGGGCCCGCCGCTTGGCGCCGATGCGGACCTTGTCGACATAGACCTGGATCATGTCCGGGGTCGGCCGCAGGTGCACGGTGCCCTGCGCCCCGTCGACGATGATGTCGTCGCCGTTCTCGGACAGCGAGACGACGTTCTCGGCCTGGCCGACGGCGACGAGGCCGAGCGATTTGGCGACGATGGCCACATGGCTGATGGCGGCGCCCTCTTCGAGCACCACGGCACGCAGGCGCGTGCGGTCGTATTCGAGCAGGTCCGCCGGCCCCATGTTGCGGGCGACGAGTACGGCGTTCTCCGGCAGGTCCTTCTTGCCCACGCCGCCGCCGTCCCCCGTGAGGATGCGCAGCAGCCGGTTGGCGAGATCGTCGAGGTCGTGCAGCCGATCCTTGATATAGGGGTCGGTCGACCGCATCATCCGCGCGCGGGTATCGTTCTGCACCCGCTCGACCGCCGCCTCGGCGGTGAGGCCGTTGCTGATCGCCTCGTTCAGCCGATCGACCCAGCCGCGGTCATGCGCGAACATCCGGTAGCTCTCGAGGATCTCGCGGTGATCCGAGAACGACTGCATGTCGCCATGGCTCAGCATGTTGTCGATCGAGACCCGCATCTGGTCGAGCGCCTCGCGCAGGCGGGCGAGCTCCACGTCGGTATCCTCGGCGACGAAGTTGGTCACCACGACGCGCGGGTCGTGCAGCACCACCGTGCCGAGCGCCACGCCATCGGAGAAGCCGTTGCCGTTGAAGGTGCGCGGCCGGCGCAGGTCGATGTCCTGGCCGGGTCGGATCACCGCATCGAAATCGGATGTCGACATCATCTCGGCGAGCAGCGTCGCCGTGGTCAGCATCGCCTCGATCTCGTCCTCGCCGTAATTGCGGGCATCGCGATTCTGCACCACCAGCACGCCCAGCGTCTGGCCGGCGCGCAGCACCGGCACGCCGAGGAAGGACCGAAAAGGGTCTTCGCCGGTCTCCGGACGATAGGCAAAGGCCGGGTGGGCCGGGGCATTGTCGAGGCTCAGCGGCTCGGCCTGCGCCGCGATCAGGCCGACGAGGCCCTCGCCGAGCCTGCAGCGTGGTCATGTGCACGGCGCTCGGCGGCGAGGCCGCGGGTGGCGAACAGCTCGAGCGCGCTGTCGTCGCGCAGCACGTAGAACGAGCAGACGTCGGCATGCATGTTGTCGCCGATGAGCGCGACGATCTTGTCGAGCCGGGCCTGCGAGGCCAGCGGCTCCGCCATGGTTTCGCGCAGCTGCTTCAAGAGCACGCGCGGCCCGCTGATCGCTGTGGCCATGATTCCCGCCTGGCGACCCCGCGTCGCCCTAGCCAGAGGCGCCGCGACCGGGGGTCTTAGGCGTCTCAGGCGTCCTGATTGTCCAATCCGTAATACGTATGGAGGGCGCGGACCGCAAGCTCGGCATATTCGTCGTCGATCAGCACCGAAGTCTTGATCTCCGAGGTGGTGATCAGCTGGATATTGATCGACTTGTCGGCCAGCGCCTTGAACATCGAGGCGGCGACACCGGCATGGTTGCGCATGCCGACGCCCACCACCGAGACCTTGGCGCCGCCCTTGGCGCTGGTGAGCTTGGAATACTCGAAGCGACCGGCATCGCCCGCCGCCTTCAGCGCCTTGACCGCCTTGTCGTGCTCGGTGTCGGGCACGGTGAAAGTGATGTCGGTGGTCGAGCCGTCCTCGGAGACGTTCTGCACGATCATGTCGACGACGATCGACTCATCGCTCAGCGCCCCGAAGATCGCCGCCGCGACGCCCGGCCGGTCCTTGACGTTGCGCAGCGTGATCTTGGATTCGGCCCGCGCCAGGGTCACGCCCGAAACGATCTGCTTTTCCATGATCTCATCCTCATCGCATACGATAGTGCCGGGAACCCCGGGCGTGCCGTCCGGCGCGATCTGCGGCGCATCCGGATCGTCGAAACTGGAACGGACGGTGAGGCGCACCCCGTGCGCCATCGCCATCTCGACCGAGCGGATCATCAGCACCTTGGCGCCGAGCGAGGCCATCTCGAGCATCTCCTCGAAGGAGACGCGGCTGAGCCGGCGGGCCTTGGTGGTGATGCGCGGGTCGGTGGTATAGACGCCGTCGACATCGGTGTAGATGTCGCAGCGGTCGGCCTTCACCGCCGCGGCGACCGCCACGGCGCTGGTATCGGAGCCGCCGCGGCCGAGCGTCGTGACCCGGCCGGAAGGGGCGATGCCCTGGAAGCCGGTGATCACCGGCACCACGCCGTCGGCGAAGCGCTTCTCGAGCTCGGTCGGGTCGATCTCCGTCGATGCGCGCCGCGCCATGCGCGTCGTCGGTCCGGATCGGCACCTGCCAGCCCTGGAAGGAGCGCGACGGCACGCCCATCTCGCTGAGCACCACCGCCATCAGCCCGGCCGTCACCTGCTCGCCCGAGGCGACGATGGCGTCGTACTCGCGCGCGTCATGGAGCTTGCGAGGCTTCGTTCACCCAGCCGATCAGCTCGTTGGTCTTGCCCGACATGGCCGAGACGACGACGGCCACTTCGTTGCCGGCGTCCACTTCGCGCTTCACATGCCGCGCAGCCTGGCGGATGCGCTCGACATTGGCGACCGAGGTGCCGCCGAACTTCAATACGATACGGCCCAAGGCCCCTACCCCGACATTTCTCGGCGGAACCCGCCGGTACGCTGGATTTTCGCGGCGGATGTGCCACAAACGGGCCGGTTTATCAACGGGGGGCCGGGGCGCGTGTTGTCGCTCCTCTGGCCGCCGCTTTACGCGATCCGACTGAGACGGCCCCCTCCCGGCCTTCCCATGAAGGGGGAGGTGAAGATGGCCCTTTCTCGATCCTGTCCAATATGCCGGCGGGCACCTCCGCCTTCAAGGAGGATGGAGGGGGCCGTCCGCCTCAACCAGCCCCTCCCCTTGCCACCCGCCGCGTCGAGTCCGATAACCCCTCCATGAGCACCACCACCATCAATCCCGACGAGATCGCCAAGTTCGCGGCCATGGCCGACGGAGTGGTGGGACCCGAAGGGCAAGTTCCGGCCGCTGCACAAGTTCAACCCGGTGCGGCTGGGTTATGTGCGGGACAAGGCGATCGCGCATTTCGGCAAGGACGGCTCGGTGCGCCGGCCGCTCGAGGGCCTGACGCATCCTCGATATCGGCTGCGGCGGCGGGCTGTTGAGCGAGCCGCTGGCGCGGCTCGGCGCCGACGTCACCGGCATCGATGCCGGCGAAAAGAACATCCGCATCGCCGAGCTCCATGCCGAGCAGTCCGGCCTCGAGATCGACTATCGCACGACCACCGCCGAGGCGCTCGACGCCACCGGCGAGCGCTTCGACGTGGTGCTCAACATGGAAGTGGTCGAGCACGTCGACAACGTGCCGCTCTACATGCAGAGCTGCGCCAACCTGGTGAAGCCGGGCGGGCTGATGTTCACCGCCACCATCAACCGCACGCCGCGCGCCTATGCGCTGGCGATCGTCGGCGCCGAATACGTGCTCGGCTGGCTGCCGCGCGGCACCCACGATTTCAGAAAATTCCTGACGCCCGACGAGATCGGGGCGCTGCTCAGGCGCAACGGGCTGCGGGTGGTGGAGAAGACCGGCGTGGTGTTCCACCCGCTCGCCGACGAATGGCGGCAGAGCCGGGATCTCGGGGTCAACTACATGGTGCTGGCGGAAAAGCCGGGGGCGTGGACGTCGGGGGCCGGGTCAGCCTGAGGCTCCTGGCACCGGCACCCAAGCAAGCCCTCATGGTGAGCTTGTCGAACCACGAGGGCGGGCCACTGGGCCTGCCGGTGAGCGGACCTCGTCCTTCGACAGGCTCAGGATGAGGTCCGTGAGGGGAGACCCACGGGGCCCGGCGAGCTAGTTCGCCTCGTCCGGCAGGCGCGGCAGGGGGAGGAAGTCGACGCCGTCTTCGATCAGCCCGGCGACCTCCTCGCGGCTGGCTTCGCCGTAGATGCCGCGCGGGTCGGACTTCGTTGAAGTGGATCTTCCGCGCCTCCTCGGCGAACTTGTCGCCGACATAGTCGGCTTCCGAGACCACCTTCTGGCGCATGGCGCGCAGCATCTTCGAGGATCTCGGCCTGCTTCGGATGGCCTGAGGAGAGCGACGCCTTGTCGGAGCCGGAGCGCGCCACGGCCGGCGCCATCAGCGCCTTCTCGACCTTGTCGGAGGCGCAGACCGGGCAGCTGACGTCGCCGCGCCCGGCCTGCTCGCTCGTAGGCTTCGGCGGAGCGGAACCAGGCGTCGAACTTGTGCTGGTTTTCGCAGGCGAGAGTGTACTGGATCACGCGGAAACGTCCTCGCGGGCCGGAATTTCGGCGCCCGTTTCGCTGAGGGTTACTGAAAAGCGGCGGCTGTTGGCAAGGGCCGGGACCCGGCCGCGCGCCTCGGCGACGGCAGCGAGGTCGATGTCGGCGACGCGCGATCGCCGGGCCTTCCCCGCCGAGCCGCGCGACGACCTTGCCCCAGGGATCGATGATCATCGAGTTGCCGTAGGTCGAGCGGCCGTTCTGGTGCGTGCCGGCCTGCGCCGCGGCGATGACCCAGCAGCCGGTCTCGATGGCGCGGGCCCGCAGCAGCACTTCCCAGTGCGCCTCGCCGGTCGGAACGGTGAAGGCGGCGGGCACCGCGAGCACTTCGGCGCCGGCCTCGGCCAGCGCGCGATGCAGCGCCGGAAAGCGCAGGTCGTAGCAGATGGTCATGCCGAGCCGGAAGCCCGGCCCGTCGGTCACCACCGCCACCTCGCCCCGCGGCATAGGTTTCGCTCTCGCGATACTGCCTCAGGCCGGGCAGCGTTGCGTCGAACAGGTGGATCTTGTCGTAGGTCGCGGCGATGGTGCCGTCGGGCCGGAACAGCACCGAGCGGTTGGCGAAGCGCCCGTCGGGCAGCGCCACGGCGAGCGAGCCGAGATGCAGGCTCACCGACAGCCGCTTCGCGATCGCGCCGACCCGGGCCACCGCCGGATTACCCTCCCACGGCCCGGCGACGGCGCGCAGCCCCTCGCGGTTCTCGGCGAACACCACCGATACTTCCGGCGACTGCAGATAGGTCGCCCCTCTTGCCGCCGCCTCGGCGGCCAGCGCCTCGAGCTGGTCGAGATTGGGGCCGGGCTCGGTGCCCGAATTCATCTGCAGGACGGCGACGCGCATGCCCCGTCTCCTCAGTCGGCGAGCAGCGGATCGAGCTGGCCGCGCCGCTCGAGCGCGGCCATGTCATCATAGCCGCCCACATGCGTGTCGCCCACGAAGATCTGCGGCACCGTGCGGCGGCCGTGGGCGCGCTGCACCATCGCCATGCGCACCTCGGGGTCGTCGGCGTCGACCTCCTCGTAGGGCACGCCCTTCTCGTCGAGCAGGGCCTTGGCGGCATGGCAGTAGGGGCACCAGTTGGTGGTGTAGATTTCGACTTTCTTCATTGCGGCTGCAATCCAGGGACTAGCGTGAGTTTGGTTCTATATGGTCATTTCCGCGCCAACGACAACGCGGGCAAAGGAGCAGACGTCCACCCGGTCGACCCCGGCGCGGTTGAGCGCCCGCGTCGCCGCCTTGACCGTCGCGCCGGTGGTGATCACGTCGTCGATGAGGATGACGCGGCGGCCCCTGAGCCGGGCGAGGATGTCGGGATGGGCGCGGAAGGCGCCCGCGACGTTGCGCTGCCGCGCCTCGCGGGAGAGCCCGACCTGCTGCCGCGTGGGCCGGGCCCGCTGCAGCAGCCCCGGCTCGACCGCGAGGCCGGTCAGCCGCCCGAGCGCCCGGGCGAGTTCCGTCGACTGGTTGTAGAGCCGCTCGAATTGCCGCCAGCGGGCGAGCGGCACCGGCACCAGCACCGCATCCTCGCGCCCAGAGCTCGCTGCCGGCCCGCTGCATCAGGCGGGCGCAGAACCCGGCGAGCTCGGGCCGGTCGCCGTATTTGAGCCGGCTGACGATGGCGCGGGCCACCTCGTTGTAGAGCACGGCCGAGCGGGCGCGGTCGAAGGGCGGCGGATCGGCGATGGCCTCGGCCGAAAGCGCATCGGGGCCGGGCGAGACCGCGAACGGCAGCCCCAGCCGCGGGCAGTAGGGGGCGCTGATCGGCCTCAGCTTCGCGAAGCAGCGCGGGCAGAGCGCATCCGCCGTGGCGGTCGGCCGCACCGCAATCGAGGCAGGTCGGCGGATAGAGGAGGTCGACCACGCCGCGCCCGAGCCGCGACAGCGCGCGGGCCGAGTGCCGCCCCATTTTGACAATCGAGCTCCCCATCTCCATAACCCCGACACTAGGAGAGATGGCTGCGCTTGCCTATGGCCCTGCCCCCCAAGCTGTTCGACCGCGACCTCGTCGCCCGCCACCTTGCGCGGCGGCCCGGCCGCCGACAATTTCGTCATCGACCTGGCGCTCGAGGATCTCGCGAGCCGGCTGATCATCGGTGACGCGCGCGTTCGAGCAGGCGCTGATCATGGCGCCCGATGCCGCCGGGCTGCCGCTGATGGGACGATCCGCCAACGGCGCCTTCCGCTTCGAGCGGGCGGCGACCGTCGTTGCCTCGGAAGGCGTGCCGCTGGTCGATCCGGAAGCGCTGGAGCTGCCGCGCAGCGGCTACGACCTGATCGTCTCGATCCTCGACCTCACGGTGGTGAACGACGTGCCGGGGTTCCTCGCCCGCATCCGGGCGCATCTGCGGCCCGACGGGCTGTTCATGGCGGTGGCGGTCGGCGGCGACAGCCTGACCGAGCTGCGGCAGGCCTTCCTCGCCGCCGAGGCCCGGCTCACCGGCGGCGCCTCGCCGCGCGTCGCGCCGTTCATCCCGCTCGCCGATGCCGGAGGCCTGTTGCAGCGCGCCGGCTTCGCCCTGCCGGTCACCGACGTCGAGACGCACCGCGTGCGCTATGCCGACCCGCTGCGGCTGATGCGGGAGCTGAAGGCGCTCGGCGCGCAGAACCCCCTCGCCGAGCGGCCCGGCCGGCCGGCGACCCGCAACCTGCTGCTGGCGGCGGCCGAGGCCTATGGCGAGCTCGCCGCCGATCCCGACGGCCGGGTGCGGGCGACGCTGGAGCTGGTCTGGATTTCCGGCTGGTCGCCGCACGAAAGCCAGCAGAAGCCGCTGCGCCGCGGCAGCGCCACGGTGAGCCTCAAGGACGTGCTGGAGAAGAAGCGCTAGCCGCCGGCGCGGTCCATGGCGCCGCCGGCGGTTTCCGAGACGTAGTTGAACATGCCGGTCAGGCTGGACGCCGAGCGCCGTCATCGCCAGCATCGAGCCGACGGCGACGAGCGCCGCGATCAGCCCGTATTCGATGGCGGTGGCGCCATTCTCGTTCGACGCGAAGCGGCCGAGCTCGGTGCTGAGGACCTTCATGGACACATCCCTAGAGCAGATCGCAGAGCGGCGCGATCAAGGGTTCGTCTGCTGCCGGCATGGGATAGTCGCGAAGGGCCTGCGGGCGCACCCATTTGAGGGCCGCATGCTCGCGGGCGACCGGAACCCCCTGCCACTTCCGGCACACGTAAAGTGGCATCAGAAGATGAAAGCTTTCGTAAGAGTGTGAGGCAAAACTTAACGGCGCGAGGCAGGCCGTTTTCGTCGATACGCCAAGCTCTTCCTCGAGTTCGCGGATCAGCGCCGCCTCGGGCGTCTCGCCCGGCTCGAGCTTGCCGCCGGGGAATTCCCAGAGCCCCGCGAGCGGCTTGCCCTGCGGCCGCTGGGCGATCAGCACCCGGCGGTCGGCATCGACCAGGGCGCAGGCGACGACCAGTTGCAGTTTCATTGCCGCCCCCGCTCCGGCATCCGCCGGTAGCTGTAGGAATAGACCTCGCCGAACCCCAGCGAGCCATAGAGGTTGAGCGCCGGCAGGTTGTTCGCCAGCACCTGGATCACCGAATGGGTGGCGCCCTGCGCGCGCGCCCAGTTGAGCGCCGCGCCCATCACCGCGCGGCCATAGCCCATGCCGCGGGCGCTCGGATGGGTGACCACGTTGAGATAGACCGCCATGCCGCCGGTGACGCAGGCGAGCGCCGCCGAGACCGGCAGCCCGGCCCGATGATAGACCAGGACGCCCTGGCAGTCGCAGGCGATGGCCTCGACGATCTGGCGCAGCGCCTCGACGGTTTCGACGCCGTAGCCGGACATCTGCGCCTGCGCCTTGTACCATTCGCGGGTCGGCGGGATCGAACGAGCGGGCCTGGAACTCGACCGGGAAATCGACATCCGGCATTTCCATCGCCATCACCAGGCTCGGCTCGAACTCCTGCCACTGCAGCCCGTCGAGCACGTCGACGATGCCGGGAGCCGTCAGCGGCGTCACCCGGAAGATCGGCGGGATGCCGTGCCGCTGCGACAGCCCGGCCAGCCGCTGCAGCCGCGCCTCGGCATAGCCGCCGTCGGACGGATCGAGGCAGTGGATGGAGTTGCCGCGCTTCGAGTAGCCGCGCGCATAGCGCCAGAGCCAGAGCCCGTCATGGGCCTGCCGCAGGGCCGGCCATGCGGTGAGGGTAGCGCTCTCGATCTGGCCGACGCTGAGCGGAACCATCAGGAGCGGTAGTCACCGTTGATGGTGATGTAGCCGTGGGTGAGGTCGCAGGTATAGACCGTGGCGGCGCCGCTCGCCGAGCCCGAGCTCGACGCCGATCTCGATCTCCTCGTTCTGCATGTAGGCGCTGACCGCCGCCTCGTCATAGGTCGGGTCGCGCTCGCCCTGGGTGGCGACGCGGATGTCGCCGAAGCTGATCGACAGCCGGTCGCGGTCGGCCGGCTCGCCGGCCTTGCCCACCGCCATGACGACGCGGCCCCAGTTGGCGTCCTCGCCGGCGATCGCGGTCTTGACCAGCGGCGAGTTGGCGATCGACTGCGCGATGCGGAAGGCGCTGGCGTCGCTCTCGGCGCCCGTCGACGTTGACGGTCGACCAGCTTGGTCGCGCCCTCGCCGTCGCGGACGACGAGGATGCGCGAGCTCGTGCAGCACGTCGGCCAGCGCTTCGGCGAACACGACGGCGCGCGGATCGTCCGCCGTGGCGATCGGCGCGATCGCCGCGCCTTGCCGGTGGCGAAGACGAGGCAGGTGTCGCGAGGTCGAGGTGTCGCTGTCGACCGTCACCGCGTTGAAGCTCGTGGTCGATCGCCGGCTGCAGCAGGCCCTTGCAGCACGCCGGCGGCGATCGGCGCGTCGGTGAACACGAAGCTCAGCATCGTCGCCATGTCGGGCGCGATCATCCCCGAGCCCTTGGCGATGCCGCTGATCACCACCGGCACGCCGTCGAACTCCACCGTCGCGGTGGCGACCTTGGGGAAGGTGTCGGTGGTCATGATCGCCTTGGCCGCATCCATCCACGGGCCGGGCGCGAGGCGCTGCACCAGATCGCCGGTGACGCCGGCGAACTTCTGCGCATCGAGCGGCTCGCCGATCACCCCGGTCGAGGCGAGGAAGATCTCCGACCCGTCGACGCCCAGCGCCTGGGAAACGATCTCGGCCGAGAGCTTCACCGACTCCCGCCCCTTGCTGCCGGTGAAGGCATTGGCATTGCCGGAATTGACCAGCAGCGCCCGCGCCTTGCCGCCAGGAAGGTTCTGCCGGCACCAGTCGACCGCGGCGGAGGGGCATTTCGAGCGCGTCAGCACGCCCGCGACCACCGTCCCCTCGTCCATCGCGGCGAGCAGCACGTCGGTGCGGTTCTTGTACTTGATGCCCGCCTCGGCGGTGGCGAAGCGCACGCCCGGCACCTCCGGCAGCGTCGGATAGTCCTTCGGCGCGAGGGGAGAAACCGGATGAGCCATGCTGCGTCCCTGACTGGCGTGGATTTCGGGCCTCCGTTTGCCCCAAGCGCCGCGCGGGTGCAAGTCGCAATGAACGCGGAGGGGGTGTGGGAGGTGGGGGCTTACACGCCATCCGGCCTTCGCGGACGGCCCCCTCCCAACCTCCCCCATGAAGGGGGAGGTGCCGGCCGGTGTATTTGGCAGGATCGAGCCCCAGCCTCGGTTCTTCACCTCCCCCTTCATGGGGAGGCTGGGAGGGGCCGTCTCACGAAGGCCCAAACAAAAAAAGGCCTCCCTTCAGCGCTGAAGGGAGGCCCCGATAGATCCGGTATCCGCCGCCTACTGGGTCGCGGCGTTCTCCTCGGCGCTGTTCGGCTCCTGCTGGCGCTTCACCGCTTCGGCGAGCTTGGGGTCGGGGATGTCGATAGTGACGCCCGCCTTGAGGTCGGCGGAGGCCTTGTCGAAGGCCTCGTACATCAGTTGCTGGCCGAGCTGCTGCGCCACCTGCTCGAACGGCGGCGGCGAGCTCTGGCGGGTCTCCTCGACCTTGATGATGTGCCAGCCGAACTGGCTCTGCACCGGCTCGGACACCTGGCCCGGCTGCAGCGCGAAGGCGGCCTCCTCGAACTGCGGCACCATCATGCCCTTGGAGAAGAAGCCCAGGTCGCCGCCGTTCTGCTTGCCCGACGGGTCGGTGGTCTTTTCCATGGCGACCACCTCGAAGGGCTTGCCGGCATCGAGCTCGGCCTTGACGGCCTTCGCCTCCTCCTCGGTCGGAACGAGGATGTGGCGGGCATGGATCTCGTCCACCGGCTTGAAGTCGGCGACGTACTTGTCATAGGCGGCGCGGACCTTCTCCTCGGTCACCGTGCCGGCGATCTTTTCGGCGAAATAGGCGCGGCGCAGCGCCCGGTCCTCGAGATAGGAGAGCCGGCGCTTGAAGATGTCGGTCTGGTTCATGCCCGCGTCCTTGGCGGCCTTGGACATCAATTTCATGTCAAGCAGCACGGTGACGAGGAAGGCCTCGCGGTCGGCTGCGGGCACCTGCGCGAGTTCCTGCTGCAGGTCCTCGGCGGCAAAGGCGAGATCGGCCTGGGTGATCGTCTGGTCGCCGATCGTGGCGACGACGGTGTCCGGGGTCGGCGCCGCCGGCTGGGCCGGCGCGGCATTGGCCGCGGGAGCCGCCGCGTCCTGCGCGAGGGCCGAAACCGGCCCCAAAATCAGCGCCGTTCCGAGCAGCAGGCCGCCCGCCAGGGTCTTGAAGGTGGTACGAAAACCCTGCTGGGCATCATGGGTCATGAATGGATTCTCCTCGGGATGGCGCAGGAGCCCCCGCCGCTCGACGGGGTGGTTTGGCCCATTTCCCTTCCGTTGACAAGCAAAACACCCGCTCTTACATGTCGCACCACTTCAAAAGAGTGTTGACGGGTGAGGACCCGCCGCCCGCCGGACGACTACAGGCGCCGCCCCGCGCTCCCCGGCCCGAAATCAAAGGACATAGGAATGGTACTGGCTGCGCTCGCCAAGGCGATCTTCGGTTCGGCCAACGATCGGCAGGTGAAGAAGTACCTCCCGCGGGTCGCCGCCATCAATGCGCTGGAGCCCGAGTTCGAGAAGCTGAGCGACGGCGAGCTCAAGGCCAAGACGGCCGAGTTCAAGGCCCAGCTCGAGGCCGGCAAGAGCCTCGACGACATCCTCGAGCCCGCCTTCGCCACGGTGCGCGAAGCCGCCAAGCGCGTCCTCGGCATGCGCCATTTCGATGTCCAGCTGATCGGCGGCATGGTGCTCAACAACCGCTCGATCGCCGAGATGCGGACCGGTGAAGGCAAGACCCTGGTCGCCACTCTCCCGGTCTATCTCAACGCGCTCGCCGGCAAGGGCGTGCACGTCGTGACGGTGAACGACTACCTCGCCCGCCGCGACGCCGGCTGGATGGGCCAGGTCTACCGCTTCCTCGGCCTCTCGGTCGGGATCATCGTGCACGGCATCGACGACAGCGAGCGCAAGGCCTCCTACGACGCCGACGTGACCTATGGCACGAACAACGAATTCGGCTTCGATTACCTGCGCGACAACATGAAGTTCAGCCGCGCCCAGATGGTGCAGCGCGGCCACGAATACGCCATCGTCGACGAGGTGGACTCGATCCTGGTCGACGAGGCGCGCACCCCGCTGATCATCTCCGGTCCGTCGGCGGACCGCTCGGCGCTCTACGAGATGGCCGACCTGCTCATCCCGCTGCTCGGCGAGGGCGACTACGACATCGACCTGAAGCAGCGCTCGGCCACCTTCACCGACCAGGGCATCGAGAAGCTCGAGGCGGCCCTCACCGAGAACGGCCAGCTCAAGGGCGAGAACCTCTACGACATCGAGAATGTCGCGCTGGTGCACCATCTCAATTCGGCACTGCGCGCCCACATGATGTTCCACCGCGACAAGGACTACATCGTCCGCAACGACGAAGTGGTGATCATCGACGAGTTCACCGGCCGCATGATGCCGGGCCGCCGCTATTCCGAAGGCCTGCACCAGGCGCTGGAGGCCAAGGAGCACGTCAAGATCCAGCCCGAGAACCAGACGCTCGCCTCGATCACCTTCCAGAACTACTTCCGGCTCTACAAGAAGCTCGCCGGCATGACCGGCACGGCGGCGACGGAAGCCGAGGAATTCGGCGACATCTACGGGCTCAACGTCGTCACCATCCCGACCAACGTGGCGGTGGCGCGCGCCGACGAGGACGACGCCATCTTCCGCACCGCGGCGGAGAAGTTCGACGAGATCGCCAACCTCATCGCCGACTGTCGCGAGCGCGGCCAGCCGGTGCTGGTGGGCACCACCTCGATCGAGAAATCCGAGATGCTGGCGGAGCTGCTGCGCCAGAAGGGCGTCGAGAACCTGCAGGTGCTCAACGCCCGCTACCATGAGCAGGAAGCCCACATCATCGCCGACGCCGGCGTCTCAGGGGCGGTGACCATCGCCACCAACATGGCCGGCCGCGGCACCGACATCCAGCTCGGCGGCAACCTCGAGATGCGCATCGAGCGCGAATGCGAGGGCCTCGAGGGCGTCGAGCGCGACACCAAGATCGCCCGCATCAAGGAGCAGATCGCGGCCGACAAGGCCAAGGTGCTGGCCGCCGGCGGGCTCTACATCATCGGCACCGAGCGGCACGAGAGCCGCCGCATCGACAACCAGCTGCGCGGCCGCGCCGGCCGCCAGGGCGACCCGGGGCATTCGAAGTTCTTCCTGTCGCTGCAGGACGAGCTGATGCGGATCTTCCCGGTCGACAGCATGGATTCGATGCTCGGCAAGCTGGGGCTGGAGAAGGGCGAATCGATTACCCACCCGTGGGTCAGCAAGGCGATCGAGCGGGCGCAGGCCAAGGTCGAGGCGCGCAACTTCGACATCCGCAAGAACATCCTCAAGTACGACGACGTGATGAACGACCAGCGCAAGGTGATCTTCGCCGAGCGCCTCGAGCTCATGGATTCCGAGGACGTGTCGGAGACCACCACCAACATGCGTCGCGAGGTGGTGGACGACATCATCGCCAAGGCGATCCCGGACCGCTCCTATCCCGAGCAATGGAACGTCGAGCAGCTGCAGGCGGCCGCCAAGACCTATCTCAACATCGACATCGACCCGCAGGCCTGGATCGAGGAAGAGGGCATCGACGTCGAGGTGGTGCGCGAGCGCATCACCGAGGCCGCGGACGCCTTCGCCGCCGCCAAGGTGGCCCGCTACACCCCCGAGATCATGCGCCAGGTCGAGAAGTCGATCCTGCTGCAGTCGATCGACGGGCTGTGGCGCGAGCACCTCGTGACCCTCGACCACCTGTCGAAGGTCATCGGCTGGCGCGGCCTTGCGCAGCGCGACCCGCTCAACGAGTACAAGCGCGAGGCCTTCGAGCTGTTCGAGCAGTTGCTGGCACAGCTGCGCGAGCTGGTCACCACCCAGCTCAGCCATGTCGAGATCCAGATGCGCCAGCCCGAGCCGCCGCCGGAGCTCGACCTCTCGGGGCTCAGCGAGATCCACATCGATCCGACGACGGGCGAGAACGACGCCGAGACCGGCGTCACCGGCACCATGCCGCGCGCCGTCGGCCCTGCCCCTCGGCTCGCCGCCTTCGCCGCGGCCGGTGCCGGCGCTGGCGCCGACGTGGCCGAGGCCGACCCGGCGCTGCGGCCGATCGACCCCAAGCTGCTGGTCGGCGTCTCCCGCAACGCCCCCTGCCCCTGCGGCTCGGGCAAGAAGTTCAAGCACTGCCACGGCGCGTTCTGAGCGCCGGCGCAGCGAAAACAACAAGGCCGCCCTTGGGGGCGGCCTTTTTTATTGCCGGGCTGGCGCTCCAAGCTGCGCTACCCTCTCCCCTGAGAGGAGAGGAGGCTGTGGCACGATCTCGCCACCCCCACGATGTCATTCCCGCGAAAGCGGGAACCTCTGTTCCCTTCGACATCGCAAACGGAGGTCCCCGCTTTCGCGGGGATGACCCCCAGGGGGAGGAAGCGCTGCACGGGCGCAACCGCCGGCAACGCATGACGCTTCCGCCCTCCCACTCTCCTCAGGTGCAGGTGACGCGGACTTCCGCGAAACCCTCCGCCTCGGCCGAGAACACCATCACCGTGCAGCCGGTGCCGACGATCGCGCCGAAGCCGGTCTCGACGATCTGGCCGGCGCCGGTGATGTCGACGCTCTCGCCGGTGATCATTCCCACCTTGAGCTCGGTCTTGGTCTGGCACAGCGGATAGGTCTCGTTCGGCGTCACCATGAAGCGGGTGCCGAGCGGGATGCAGTCGGTGGTGGGAAGGCTGGGGTCGATCTCGGTGCTGGCGGTGGCGGCTTCGCCCCCCGGTGCCGGTGCGGCCGGCAGTGCTGCTGCCGCCTGCTGCTGCGTCTGCCAGTCGGCCTCGAGCCGGTTCATCCGGTCCTGCAGTGCGAGAAGCCCGGCCGCCGTACCGTCGTCATCGGCTGCCGCGAGCGCATCGGCCCGCTGCTCGAGCCCTTCGATCGAGGTCCGAACCTTGCCCAGCTCCTCCAGCACCGCGCGCGAACGCGCCGAGCCGTCCATCTGCACGATCACCGCGCCGCCGAGCGCGATCAGCCCCACCGCCGGCGGCGAGGAAGGGGATCAGGCGATCCGTCAGGACCAGGCGACGATAGCGGCGCATGCCGGCCCCTCCGCATCAGTTCCGAAGATGCAGCGGCCGCGACCGAGACGAAAGCCCGTGGCCGCGAGTTCAGTGCGGTCGAACGGCTGCCGCCCGGGAATCGGTGAAGTGCCCTGCATGGGCCGAGAATAGCGTCCGGCGACGAGCGCTGCCACCGCGATGAGGATGATCGAGGGACCCAGGTCGAACCGCGCGCCGGTCGGCCTGGACCGAACCATCACGCCCCGTGCGGCCGCGACGCCGGCACCGGCGCCACGATCGTCGGGTCCACGGTCTTGCGCGCCGTTGCCGAACAGCCCGCCGACGAAGCTGCCGATCGCTTCGCCGCGCGCCTTGGCCGCGGCCTTGTCGGCGATTGCCTTGGCCTCGGCATCGGCGGCCTTCGTCTGCCGCTGGGTGATCGCCTCGAGCTGGCTGGCGACCGCCGCCGCATCGGCGGCCTGCTTCGCCTCGAGCTCGGGCGACAGCGAGGCGAGCTGCACCGGGCAGGCGGCGGCGGCATCGAGCGCCATGCCGGCCGGCACGTCGAACACATATTGCCGGTTGCAGACGTCCCAGGTCGCGGGCCGGCGCGCCAGCTCGAAGCGGTCATAGCCGCCCTTGAGGTTGTTCCAGAAATCCATGTGCGGGCTCGAGGCGTGCTGCGCGAGGTTCGCCGTGGTCATCCGGAACGGGTAGATCTGCAGCTGGAACGACGGATTGCCGCCCGCGAAGCTCTCGCGCGCCAGGGCATAGATCTCGGCGATCGAGGCGTCGGTCATCGAGTAGCAGCCGCGCGACGAGCAGTCGCCGTGCACCATCAGGTCCGACCCGGTGCGGCCATAGGCGCGGTCGAACTTGTTCGGAAAGCCGGTGTTGAACGCGAGGTAGTAGCTCGAGTTCGGGTTCAGCAGCCCCGGCGTGATCGTGTAGAAGCCCTCCGGCGACTGCCGGTCGCCTTCGCGGATCTTGGGGCCGAGCTCGCCCGACCAGGCGCAGATCTCGTAGGTCTTGAACAGCTTGAACTCGCCGCTGCGGTTCTGCTTCCAGACCTCGAGCTCGGAGCTCTGCTTGAAGATGCGGATCATCATGGCCGAGCCGGGGCTCGAGCCGATCGCCGCCAGCCGGCTGGTCGCCTCGTTGGAGAGCGGCTTGTTCGCCTTGGCGTTGCCCGGCTTGAGGCCGCCGCAAGCGGAGAGGCCCACGGCCACCATGATGATGGCCGCAACGGTGAGGAAGGAGCGGAGGAATCTGCCCAAGATGCGTTACCCGAAGAACGAATGCCCTGCGCGCCCGGGTTACGTGCCCAGGGTTACGACATCCTGAACCGCGTTGGTTACCCTGCCCTTAAGCAGCTTTGTGCGCTTCCGTCCTTCGCCGATCAACCCAGATTGGTGCCGAGCGCCAGGAATTTGTCGCGCCGGTGTTCCCGGATCTCCAGCCGCCCCTTGTTGCCGACGAAGTCGCTCGAGGAACTGGTTGATCGCCCTCGAGGTGTTGTTCATCACCTCTGCGTGATGCCGGTGCGCGCCGCCCGGCGGCTCCGGGATGATGCCGTCGATGACCCCCAGCCCCATCAGGTCGGTGGCGGTGATCTTCATGTTGTTGGCGGCGTCCTGCGCCCTGGCGGCGTCGCGCCACAGGATCGAGGCGCCCGCTTCGGGCGAGATCACCGAGTAGATGGCGTTCTCGAGCATCAGCACCCGGTTGGCGGTGGCGATGGCGATGGCGCCGCCCGAGCCGCCCTCGCCGATGATCACCGCGAGGTTCGGCACGCCGAGCTCGAGGCTGCGCTCGGTGGAGCGGGCGATGGCCTCGGCCTGCCCGCGCTCCTCGGCCCCGATGCCCGGATAGGCGCCGGCGGTGTCGACGAAGCTCAGGATCGGGATGTCGAAGCGGTCGGCCATGTCCATGATGCGGACCGCCTTGCGGTAGCCTTCGGGCCGCGCCATGCCGAAATTGTGCTTGAGCCGGGTCTCGGTGTTGGAGCCCTTCTCCTGCCCGAGGATGGCGACGGCCTGGCCGTTATAGCGCCCGAAGCCGGCCTGCAGCGCCGGGTCCTCGCCGAACTTGCGGTCGCCGGCAAGCGGCGTCCACTCGGTGATCAGGGTCTTGATGTAGTCGGAGAAGTGCGGGCGCTGCGGATGGCGCGCCACCTGCGTCTTCTGCCAGGGCGTCAGCTTCTTGTAGATGTCGATCAGCGCCTCGTCGGCCCGCGCGCTCAGCCGCGACACTTCCTCGTCGATGGAGACGGCCTGGTCCGAGGCGGCTAGGGACTTGAGTTCGGCGATCTTGCCTTCGAGGTCGGCAACCGGCTTTTCGAAATCGAGATAAGACTGCATCCAACCCGCCAAATGGGCCTGAGGGAGGCGCTCCACTGGCGCCGTAAAGTGGCCGGAAAGTGGCGATGGCGAGCCGCCGAGTCAAGCTTGCCGGGCATGCGTGGTTGTCTCAGTGCACATGCATCCCCATGCGGCGGGAGGCGCCGCGGCAATAATGCTGTAGGATGGCGCCGGACACCGGGGAGGCGGGAATGATCTATTCCATCGTCGGCCGCGACGCCGTGACGGGCGAGCTCGGCATCGCCGTGCAGTCGCGCTATTTCTCGGCCAGCGGATGGTGGCTCTCGACCAGATCCCTGAGCTTGTCGTCGAGCACGTGGGTGTAGATCTGCGTCGTCGAGATGTCGGCATGCCCGAGCAGCGTCTGCACCACCCTGAGGTCGGCGCCGCCCGACAGCAGGTGGCTCGCGAAGGCGTGGCGGAGGACGTGCGGCGAGATGCGGCCGGCACCAATCCCGGCGCGCGCCGCCAGCCCCTTGAGTTCGCGCGCGAACACCTGGCGGCTAAGGTGCCCGCTCTCCCCGCCGGCGGGGAACAGCCAGGGGCCAGGTTCGAGCGTCTTGAGATAGGCCTTCACGGCGTCGCGCGCCCGGTCGGTCAGCGGCACGATCCGCTCCTTGTTGCCCTTGCCGCGCACCGTGAGGAAGCCGGCGTCGCGCATCACCGCGGCCCGCCTGAGCCCCACCAGCTCGGAGACCCGCATGCCGGTGGCATAGAGCAGTTCGAGCAGCACATAGAGCCGGTGCGACAGTGCCCGCTGCGCCTCGGTGGCACCCTCGAGCTCGACTTCCGTCTCCGCCTGCCCGATCAGCCGGTCGATCTCCTCGACCGACAGCACCCTGGGCAGCGCCCGCCGCGCCCGCGGCGAGGGGACGATGCGGGTCGGATCGTCGCCGCGCAGGCCATCGGCGGCGAGGAACTTGTGGAACTGCCGGATCGCGGAGAGTTTGCGGGCGCTCGTCGAGGCGGCGAGCCCCTCGGCCTCGAGCCGGGCGAGGTACTGGCTGACATGCTCCCGCCCGGCCGCGCCCGGCCCCAGCCCCTTCGCGGCGAGGAAGTCGCAATAGCCGGACAGGTCGCGGCGATAGGCCTCGATGGTGTTCCTGGCCGCACCCCGTTCCGCGCTCATCATCTCGAGGAAGGCGTCGACGAGGTGCTCGCCGCTCATTCGACGCCCGGCTGCAGGGTCACCACCTCGCCATCGGCGGCGGCGGGTGGCGGCGTATCGGCGGCCTGCGGTGCCGCCGGCGCATCCTCGGAGGCCGGCGCCGGAGCGGCCGGGGCCTCGGGCTTGCGGCTGGTGTCGATCTCGCGCCGCACCAGCGGATCGCGCGAGGGCGCCGGAACCAGTTCGCGGGCCGGAATCCGGATCGTCACCTGGCGGTCGCGCGGCGTCACCGCGGCGACCAGTGCGAACATGGCGCCATAGGCCAGCCCGACGAGCACGAGGAGGATGACGATGATGCGAATGAGGGTCGGCATGGCATTCCGCTTCTGACTGGCGGGGGAGAGCTTCTCCCCTCTTTGGCATGGCCGGCGAGGCAGCGCCAGTCTAGCGGCCATTGACTTTATAGCGCCCTAACGGTTCTAAACCGCCGACCAGGAGATGAGGGCCGATGCCTCGCGACAGCGCCATGACCCGCGACCAGAAGCGCGATGAACTGCTGCGACTCGTGGGCCCCCGGCCGATCGTCCTGATCGGCATGATGGGCGCCGGCAAGACCACCGTCGGGCGCCGGCTCGCGGCGCGGCTCGGCCGCCAGTTCGCCGACAGCGACGAGGAGGTCGAGAAGGCCGCCGGCATGTCGATCGAGGACATCTTCGCCGCCCATGGCGAGGCCGATTTCCGCGCCGGCGAGGTCAAGGTCATCGCCCGGCTGCTCAAGAACCGCAACCTCGTGCTCGGCACCGGCGGCGGCGCCTTCATCAACCCCGAGACCCGGGCGCTGGTGAAGCAGTCGGCCATCTCGGTGTGGATCAGGGCGGATTTCGAGCTGCTGTTCCAGCGCGTCTCCCGCCGCTCCAACCGGCCGCTGCTGAAGACCGCCAATCCGCGCGCCACGCTGCAGCAGCTGATCGAGGCGCGCTACCCGATCTATGCCGAGGCCGACGTCACCGTGATCTCGCGCGACGTGCCGCAGGACCAGGTGGCCGAGGAACTGATCGACGCCATGCTCGCCCACCTGGGCGCCCCCGCACCCCTCGAGGACCATGCCGATGACTGAGCCGCTCCGCGTCCACGTGCCGCTGGGCGAGCGCGCCTATGACATCGAGATCGGCCGCGGCCTGCTCGATGGCGCCGGCGAGCGGCTGAAGGCGATGTTCCCCGGCCGCCGCTTCGGCATCATCACCGACACCGAGGTGGCGAAGGCGCAGTTGCCGCGGCTCGTCGCCTCGCTCGAAGCGGCGGGCCTGAGCCATGCCGCGATCGTGCTGCCGCATGGCGAGGCGACCAAGTCGCTGGCACGGCTGGGCGAGGCGGTGGAAGGCATTCTCGACGCCCGGCTCGAGCGCGGCGACCTGATCCTCGCGCTCGGCGGCGGCGTGATCGGCGACCTCGCCGGCTTCGCCGCGGCCATCGCCCGGCGCGGCATGGATTTCGTGCAGCTGCCGACGAGTCTGCTCGCCCAGGTCGATTCCTCGGTCGGCGGCAAGACCGGCATCAACTCGCCGCACGGCAAGAACCTGATCGGCGCCTTCCACCAGCCGCGGCTGGTGCTGGCCGATCTCGACGCGCTCGACACCCTGCCGCCGCGCCAGTTCGCCGCCGGCTATGCCGAGGTGGTGAAGTACGGGCTGATCGACGACGAGCCGTTCTTCCACTGGCTCGAGGCGAACCGCAGCGAGATCTTCGGCGGCGGCCCGGCCCGCGCCGAGGCGATCGCGCGCGCCTGCGCGGCGAAGACCCGGTTCGTCCTCGCCGACGAGAAGGAGACCGGGGTGCGGGCGCTGCTCAACCTCGGGCACACCTTCGGGCATGCGCTGGAAGCCGCCACCGGCTACTCCGACCGGCTGCTGCACGGCGAGGCCGTCGCCATCGGCATGGTGCTGGCGCACGGCTTTTCGGCCAAGCTCGGGCTGGCGCCGAGCCAGGACACCGGGCGGGTGGCGAACCACCTCGAGGCGGTGGGCCTGCCGACCCGGCTCGCGGACATCCCCGGCGAGCTGCCGGGGACCGATTTCCTGATGCAGGCCATCGCCCAGGACAAGAAGGTGGTGCGCGGCGCCCTGACCTTCATCCTGACCCGCGGCATCGGCCAGGCCTTCATCGAGAAGCAGGTCGACCCGGCTGCCGTCCGCGCCTATCTCGACGAGATGCGGAGCGGGCTGGTCTAGGGCGTTTCTCGGTTTGGTGGAAACGTTCGGAGAACGAGCCGTGCTATCCCGTTGCCCACGATGTCATTCCCGCGAAAGCGGGAACCTCTGTTTCCCTTCGATGCCGCAAACGGAGTCCCCTATTCCTCGAGCGAGGTGAGGACGATCGAGAGGTCGCCGGCATCCGTCGCGATCAGCGCGCGGTAGGGGATGAAATAGCCCGGGGTCCGCATCGGGGCGTACCAGATCAGGATGCGATCGTTCCTGGCGAGGTAGGTGGTGATCTCGGAGGTCGAGTAGTGCCCGGAGATCGGCGTGTAGTGCACGCGGCAGAGCACCACCGGTCCCTGGTAGCCGGTGCGTCGCGAGGTGGCGACATCGTCCTTGGCGTAGGCGAGCGACAGGTTGAAGCGCTCGACGCCGGTGAAGATCTGGAGCTTGCGCTCGCAGAGCCGGCCGTCCAGCTTCTCGCCCTTGAGGACGAAGGCCGCCGCCATGTCGTTGATGCTGCCGGCGAGTTGCCTGCGCTCGATGGCGACGCGGTCGATCTCGTTGATCACCGGCGGGGAAACGACGAAGGAGTTGACGTTCCCCGCGGCATAGGTGACGGCGACGGTGAAATCCTCGCCGCCGGCGCGGGTCAGGAGGTCGAACTTCTGCGAGCGCAGGCCCGTGTTGCCGGAGCTGCCGCTCGAGCGGAGCTTCGCGGTGCCGCTGGCGACGAGCCGGGCGAGGCCGGTGATCCGCGCGTCGAGCGTGAGCGCGTACTTGCCGCCGTCGTCGTCGAGGCTCACCTCGACGGTCGCGACATGCGTGCCGCCGAGCGTCACGGCATAGCCGGCGGTGGCCTTCACCGGCGCCGCGACGGCGGGCAGCGACAGGCCGAGGCCCAGGGCAGCGGCCAGGAAAAGGGGGCGGGACAGGGCGCTCAACACGATAGAATCGACCTCCGGCGCCGACGCTACGCCCAACGAATCAACCAAGTGACCAACTTGCCCAGCGTCCGCCCGGCTGACAAGGCGCTCGCGGGGCTCTAACCTTGACGGACGGCCGCCGTTTGGTTATGCAGCGCCCGCAATCAAGAACAAACTCCAGCCCGTTGCGTGGGAAATCCCGCGCCGAGGGCCTTTTGCGACAGGAAAAGACATGGCTCGCCGCTGCGAACTCACCGGTAAGGGCGTGATGACGGGGAACACGGTGAGCCACGCGCTCAACCGCACCCGCCGCCGCTTCCTCCCCAACCTCATCAACGTCTCGCTCCTCTCGGATGTGCTGGGCCGCCTGGTCAAGCTGCGCATCTCGGCGAACGCGCTGCGCACGGTGGAGCACCGTGGCGGCATCGACGCGTTCCTGCTCAAGGCCAGCGACGACGAGCTGAGCGACCGCGCGCCAAGGCGCTGAAGCAGGAAGTCCGCGCCGCGCTCGCCGCCGCAGCGTAAGGGGTTTTCTGCCCGAGTATTCGCCGCGCGTTCCGAGAGGGGCGCGCGGTTTGTTTTTGCGGATAGCCCCCGGGGGTGCAAAACTCCTCGATGTCATCCCCGCGAAGGCGGGGATCTCTGTTTGCGGCGTCGAAACGAAACAGAGGTTCGCTTTCGCGGGAATGACACCGAGTTTTTGGGGATAGGCCAAGGCCTCGCGCCGAGGGCACCGGTCCTAGGGGCCGGGCCTCATGGCCACGGCGTCATCACCTACCACGGGGGGCCGAACGCGGTTCCCGCTTTCCCGGCAGCCACGCCGCGTGTATACGGCCCCATCACACACGTGCCGCCCCGGTCTGATGCCGGCCAGCGGTTGATATTGAGGTGCAGGATATGCTCGCTCGACTCCTGGTGGCCGTGGCCGCCATGGTGGTGGTCGTCACCGCTTCCAACATCCTGGTGCAGTTCCCGGTCGAGGCCAGTCTCGGCCCGATCCACCTGGGGGACCTGCTGACCTGGGGCGCCTTCACCTATCCCTTCGCCTTCCTCGTTACCGACCTCACCAACCGGCATGAGGGCCCGCGGCGGGCGCGCCTGGTGGTGGTCGTCGGCTTCATCGTCGCGCTGGGGCTCTCGGCCGTCCTCGCCACGCCGCGCATCGCCATCGCCTCGGCGAGCGCCTTCCTCCTCGGCCAATTGCTCGACATCTCGGTGTTCTCGCGGCTGAGAAACCGCGTCTGGTTCCTGCCGCCGCTCGCCGCGTCGCTGTTCGGCTCGCTGCTCGACACGCTGGTGTTCTTCACCATCGCCTTCGCGCCGGCGCTGGGCTTCGTCGACGCGCTGTTCGGCATGAAGGACGGCTCGCTCGGCTTCGGCGCGCCCTGGCTCGGCATCGGCGCCGAGGTGCCGCTCTGGACCTCGCTGGCCACGGGCGACTTCCTGGTGAAATTCCTCGCGGCGCTGTTCCTCTTGGCGCCCTACCGGCTGCTGATGGGCAAGCTCATGCCCCTGCCGCCGCTCAGGGCCGCCGTCTAGGGCAGGCTGAACTCCAGCAGCAGGGTGCGCTGCCAGTCGTTGAAGTTGTTGTCGGAGACGAGGGTGATCCGGGTCGTGCCGTCCGGGCCCTGGTGCACCGCCATGCCTTCCATGTTGTCGATGTCCGGGCCCATGGTCCGCAGCAGCACCTCGCCCTTGAGGTGGGCGCCGGGTCGCACCTCGGCGGCCGGGATGCGGACGAGGCGCATGCTGAAGGTGAGGAGCGCGACGCCGCGCTCCAGCACCAGCAGGTCGCCGTTCGGCATGAAGGCGCAGTCGGTCGGGTTGGTGCCGTCGCCGGAGATGTAGCTCAGCGGCCCCTTGTCGTTGCGGCCGAGGAGGTAGGCCGAGTGCTGCCCGTCATCGTCGATGATGCCTTCGGTGAGGAGCAGCGTCGAACCGGCGATCGGCGAGGCGGGGGGCGCGATGCACACCGCCTCGAGCGTCTCGTTGGTGCGGGTGTCGGTCAGCCAGTTGGGGATCTTCACCTCGCGGGCCGGCCCCTTGGGCACGGCGTCGACCAGCTCGAAATCGGCCACCCGCGTCAGGTTCTCGAAGCCGACGCGCACCGCGCGCGGCTTGCCGTCGCGCTCGATCACGGCAAGTGCTTCCGCGTCGCGGGTATAGGGGCGGGGCAGCTCGGTGCCCTTGGAGTTCTGGATCGGCTCGATGGTGACGCCGATGAGCCCGATCGGGCGCGCCTGGTCGTCGTAGAGCAGCTGGCCGGAAACGAAGTTGCCGCGATCCGAGACCATCACCAGCCGGTACCCGGGGCCGGTGAAGCCCATGCCCGAAAGCCCGCCGAAAGTGTCGGCCTGGCTCTGCATCTCGATGCCGCCGCGCCAGACGAGGCCCTGCACGCGCTGCCCCACCTGGGCGGTCAGGAAGGTCTTGATCGGCAGCGAGGTGACGGTTTCCTCGTCCGCATTGGCCCTGAGGCTGCCCAGCGCCAGCAGCGTCGCCCCTCCACTCAGTATCAGCAATGCGGCGCCGAGCAGACGGGTCAGGCGGGCGCTCGCAGCGCTCATCCGTAGCGGGTCCTTCGATAGGCGCCGGGCGCCTCCTCGTCGAACAGCGCGGCCAGCTCGTCGGTCAGGGCGCCTGCGAGTTCCTCGGCATCGAGCAGCGTCACGGCGCGCCGGTAGTAGCGCGTGACATCGTGGCCGATGCCCACCGCGACCAGCTGGACGCTCGAACGGGTCTCGATCTCTTCGATCACCTGGCGCAAGTGAGCCTCGAGATAGTTTCCGGCATTCACGCTCTGGGTCGAATCGTCGACCGGGGCCCCATCGGAAATCACCATCAGGATACGGCGATTCTCGGAGCGGGCAAGCAGGCGCTTGTGCGCCCATTGCAGCGCCTCGCCGTCGATGTTCTCCTTGAGCAGCCCCTCGCGCATCATCAGGCCGAGGTTGCGCCGGGCGTGCCGCCAGGGCTCGTCGGCCGCCTTGTAGATGATGTGGCGGATGTCGTTGACGCGGCCGGGATTGGGCGGGCGGCCGGCCTCGAGCCAGGCCTCGCGCGACTTGCCGCCCTTCCAGGCCCGCGTGGTGAAGCCCAGGATCTCGACCTTGACGCCGCAGCGCTCGAGCGTCCGGGCGAGGATGTCGCCGCAGATCGCCGCGATGGTGATCGGCCGGCCGCGCATCGAGCCCGAATTGTCGAGCAGCAGCGTCACCACCGTGTCGCGGAAATCGGTGTCGCGCTCGACCTTGAAGCTCAGCGCCTGCAGCGGATCGGTGACGACGCGGGTCAGGCGCGCGGTGTCGAGCAGGCCCTCCTCGAGGTCGAAATCCCAGCTGCGGTTCTGCTGCGCCATCAGCCGGCGCTGCAGCTTGTTGGCGAGCCGCGCGACGGCGCCGGCGAGGCTCTCGAGTTGCTTGTCGAGCAGGGCGCGCAGCTGGTCCAGTTCCTCGGGCGGGCAGAGGTCGGGCGCCCGGACGATCTCGTCGAACTTCTGGGTGAAGATCTTGTAGTTGAAGACGTTCTGGAATTCCTTGGCATTGGCGCCGGGTGGCGGATTGGGCATGTCCTCGCCCGCATCCGAACTCTCGTCCTCGTCGGTCTCGGAGAAATCCATCTCCGCGCCCTCGACTTCGCCCTGCTCCTCGGACTGGCCGGGGGTCTGGTCCTCGTCGGCCTCGGCGTCCTCGCTCTCGCCCTCGCCCTGCTCGGGGGTCTTCTCGTCGTCCTTGCCGCGCTCGGGTTCCTGGTCGTCCTCGCCCTCCTCGTCGCTCTCGCCGTCGTCGAGATCGCTGTCGGGCACGAGGTTGAGGTCGCGCAGCAATTGCCGCGTGGCGCGGCTGAACAGTTCCTGGTCCTCGAACCTGGTGAGGAGCGTCGTCAGCGAATGGCCGGCCCGCTGCTCGATCTCGGTCCGCCACAGCTCGACGATGGCGTTGCCCGAGGGCGGCACGCTCACCCCGGCCACCCGCTCGCGCAGGATCAGCCCGAGCGCCTCGGCCAGCGGGGCATCGGCCTTGTCGCTGACTTCGGCGAAGTTCTGGCGGTAGAGCCGGTCTTCCAGCATCTCGTGGATATTGCCGCGCATGCCGGGCATGCGGATGCAGCCGAGCGCCTCGACCCGGGCCTGCTCGAGCGCGTCATAGGCGGCCCGGGCCTCGGGCTCGGCCGGGGCGCGCTTGCGGTGCGTGTCGGGATCGTGGCTCGCCAGCCGCATGGCCATGGCGTCGCCCTGCCCGCGGGCGATCGCGATGTCGCGCGGCGTCGGCAGGCGCGGCAGGTTGGCGAGGCGGGCCTTGTCGGCGGTGAGCATCGGCCGGTCGGCCGAAAAGCTCACCTCCAGCTCGCGCTTGCCGCCGATGGCGCGCACCGCGGCGCCCATCGCCGATTTGAAGGGGGCGGTGGTGTCGGGCTTGTTGGGCTTGTTGCGCGGCGGAAGGGCCATGGCTCAGCGGGTCGGCTTGGGTTCGACAAGCTCACCGCGAGGGCGGGAAGCTCTGCTTGGGAGGACCTCATCCTGAGCCTGTCGACGGAGAGGTCCGTACTATGGACCTTAAGCAGTCACGGCCAGGTTCGCCGCGCTTTCCGGCAGGTCTTCGCCGAACACGCGCTGGTAGAACTCGGCCACCACCGGCCGCTCGAGCTCGTCGCACTTGTTGAGGAAGGTGAGCCGGAAGGCGAAGCCGATGTCGCCGAAGATCTCGGCGTTCTCGGCCCAGGTGATCACCGTGCGCGGGCTCATCACCGTGGACAGGTCGCCGTTGATGAAGGCCTGGCGCGTCAGGTCGGCGAGCCGCACCATGTTGGCGACGGTCTTCTTGCCCTTCTCGCCGGTATAGGTCTTGGCCTTGGCGAGCACGATGCCGACTTCCTTGTCGTGCGGCAGGTAGTTGAGCGTGGTGACGATCGACCAGCGGTCCATCTGGCCCTGGTTGATCTGCTGGGTGCCGTGATAGAGGCCCGAGGTGTCGCCCAGCCCGATGGTGTTGGTGGTGGCGAACAGCCGGAAGGCCGGGTGCGGGGTGATGACGCGGTTCTGGTCGAGCAGCGTCAGCCGGCCCTGCGTCTCGAGCACGCGCTGGATCACGAACATCACGTCCGGGCGGCCGGCATCGTATTCGTCGAACACCAGCGCGATGTTGTTCTGCACCGCCCAGGGCAGGATGCCGTCGCGGAACTCGGTGATCTGCTTGCCGTCCTTGAGCACGATCGCGTCCTTGCCGACGAGGTCGATACGGCTGACATGCGCGTCGAGGTTGACGCGGACCAGCGGCCAGTTGAGCCGCGCCGCGACCTGCTCGATATGGGTCGACTTGCCGGTGCCGTGGTAGCCCTGCACCATGACTCGCCGGTTGAAGGCGAAGCCGGCAAGGATCGCCAGCGTGGTGTTGCGGTCGAACAGGTAGTCGGGGTCCATGGGCGGCACGTGCGGATCGGTCTCCGCATAGCCCATGACCTTCATGTCGGTGTCGATGCCGAAGGTCTCGCGGACCGAATATTCCTTGTTCGGCAGATTGGTGAATTCAGGCATGTGACGATGCTCGCAGCGCGGATAGGTCAAGACGGCTGTCTACTTGGATTGCGGGCTCTATAGCAGCAACACGGCGGCGGCGGTAGGGCCGGCTTGTCAATCGGAAATGGGCCGGCGCCGGCCGCGTTCAAGCCCATCACGCGCCGTTGACTTTAAAGTTGACAATCACGATCAAATTTTTTACCTCGGCAGTGCGTACCCTGGGAGGGACGCCCACTCAAGAGGCAGAACATGCAGTTTCCCTTTTCCGCCGCAGCCAAGGCCCTGGTCGCGGGCGTCGCATTCGCGGCTCTCAGCCGTCGCCGCCTTCGCGCAGGAGGGCTCGATCACCGTCTACAACGCGCAGCACGAGAGCCTGACGCAGGAATGGGCGGATGCCTTCACCAAACAGACCGGCATCAAGGTGACGCTGCGGCAGGGCAGCGACCTCGAGGTCGGCAACCAGATCCTGCAGGAAGGCGCCAATTCGCCCGCCGACGTGTTCCTCACCGAGAATTCGCCGGCCATGGTGCTGGTCGACAATGCCGGCCTGTTCGAGCCGCTGCCGGACGACATCCTCAACCAGATCCCGGCGGAATACCGCCCGGCGAACGGCCACTGGACCGGCATCGCGGCGCGCACCACCGTCTTCGCCTACGACAAGGAAAAGCTGAGCGCCGACACGCTGCCCAAGTCGATGGCCGAGCTGGCCGAGCCGGGCTGGAAGGGGCGCTGGACCGCCTCGCCGGGCGGCGCCGACTTCCAGGCGATCGTCGCCGCCTACCTGGCGCTCAACGGCGAAGAGGCGACTGCCGCCTGGCTCAAGGGCATGAAGGAAAACGCCACGTCCGTGCGCGGCAACCGCACCGCCATGGCGGCGGTCAACAAGGGCGAGTTCGAAGGCGCGCTGATCTATCACTACTACTGGTTCGGCGACCAGGCGAACACCAAGGAGAACAGCGGCAACGTGGCGCTGCACTACTTCAAGAACCAGGATGCGGGCGCCTTCATCTCGGTCTCGGGCGGCGGCGTGCTCGCCTCCTCCAAGAACAAGGACGCGGCGCTCGCCTTCCTCAAGTTCGTCGCCGGGCCCGAGGGCCAGAAGGTGCTGCGCGAGGGCACTTCGTTCGAATATGCGATCGGCGTCGACCAGAAGGCGAATGCCGCGCTGCCACCGCTCGCCGAGCTCGATGCGCCCAAGATCGACCCCTCGCAGCTTGACAACGCCAAGGTCACGGCGCTGATGACGGCTGCCGGACTGCTCTAGTCAGCGTTTTCAGGAAAAGTTGCAGACTTTTCCGGTTCGAAAACGCGACAACAAATGCTCTAGAGCAGACCTCTCGTTTACCTGCCGGGCGGGCGCCGCCCGGCAGACCCAGTACCGGTGGGCCAGCCGCCTTGAGTGTCGTTACCGCATCGCCGAGCCATCCCGCCCGTCCCCGGCGCCTGCCGAGGCATTTGACGATGTTCGCTCTGGCGGGCGTCGTTTCGCTGCTCAGCCTGATGCCGCTCGCCTTCATCGCCTGGATCGCCGTCGACAGCGGCTGGGACAAGGTCCGCGAACTGGTGTTCCGGCCCAAGGTGGCCGAGCTCCTGTTCAACACCTTCCTGCTCGAGGCGGCGACACTGCCGATTGCCATCGTGCTGGCCGTCGCGCTGGCCTGGCTCACCGAGCGCACGGATCTGAAGTTCGGCCGGACCTGGTCCTGGCTGATGGTGGCGCCGCTCGCTGTGCCGGCCTTCGTCCAGAGCTATGCGTGGAACACCGTGGCGCCGAGCCTCACCGGGCTCTGGGGCGCCGTGCTGGTCTCGACGCTGGCCTATTTCCCGTTCCTCTACCTGCCGCTCGCGGCGCAGCTCAGGCGGCTCGATCCGAGCCTCGAGGAGACCGCGGCCTCGCTCGGGCTCTCGCCCTGGGAGATCTTCTTCCGCGTGGTGCTGCCGCAGCTCCGCCTTGCCATCTGCGGCGGCGCGCTGCTCGTGGGGCTGCATCTGCTGGCCGAGTACGGACTGTTCGTCCTGGTCCGCTTCGATACCTTCGCCACGGCGATCGTCGATCAGTTCCAGTCGGTCTATAACGGCCCCTCCGCCAACCTGCTCGGCGGCGTGCTGGTGCTGGTCTGCTTCGGCCTGCTGGGCCTCGAGGGGCTCGCCCGCGGCCGCGAGCGCTATGCGCGGGTGGGCACGGGCGCGGCGCGGCTGCCGAGGCGTCGGCAACTGGGACGGCTGGCCCTGCCGTCGCTGCTGCTGCCGCTCGCCGTGGCGATCCTGGCATTGGGCGTGCCGCTCTATACGCTGGGTCGCTGGCTGCTGCTCGGGGGCGCCCGGATCTGGCAGCTCGACGCTATCGGCACGGCGCTGGGCCAGACCCTGTCGCTGGCCGTTATCGGCGCGGTGTTGACCACCCTCGCCGCGATCCCGGCAGCGTGGCTGAGTCTCCGGGCGCCGGGCAAGCTGCAGCGCTTCGTCGAGGCCTGCCACACCTATGTCGGGGCTCTGCCGGGCGTCATCGTGGCGCTGGCGCTGGTCACCATCACGGTGCGCTTCGCGCTGCCGCTCTACCAGACCATGGCGACGCTGCTCGTACTCTACCTGCTGATGTTCCTGCCGCGGGCGCTGCTCGGGCTCAGGGCCAGCATCGCGCAGGCGCCGGTGGAGCTCGAGCGGGCCGCCATCGGGCTCGGCAGGCATCCGCTGGTCGCCATCTGGCAGACCACGGTGCGGCTCGCCGCGCCGGGCGCTGCCGCCAGTGCCGCGCTGGTCGCGCTCGGCATCGCCAACGAGCTCACCGGCACGCTGATGCTGGCCCCCAGCGGCGTCCGCACGCTCGCCACGCGCTTCTGGTCCTATACGACCGAACTCGACTTCTCGGCCGCCGCGCCTTATGCGCTGCTGATGATCGTCCTTTCGCTGCCGCTGGTGATCCTGCTCCGGGTGGAAGCCGACCGGGTGCCGAAATCATGAGCTCCCTGTCGCTCGGCCATCTCAGCAAGCATTATGGTCCCGTCGCGGCGGTTTCCGACCTGTCGCTGGCCGTGGGCGCGGGCAGCCGCACCGCCATCGTCGGCCCCTCCGGCTCGGGGAAGACAACGCTCCTCCGCCTGATCGCCGGCTTCGACGATCCGGACGCCGGCAGCATCGCGCTCGGCGACACGGTGCTGGCCGACGCCTCGCGGGCGGTGCCGCCGCACCGGCGCGGCATCGGCTATGTGGCGCAGGAGGGCTCGCTGTTCCCGCACCTCACGCTGGCCGACAATATCGGCTTCGGCATGCGGCGCGGCGATCCCGACCGCCGGCGAACCATCGCCGAGCTGATGGAGCGCGTTGGCCTCTCGCCCTCGATGCACAACCGCCGTCCGCACGAGCTGTCGGGCGGCCAGCAGCAGCGCGTGGCGCTGGCCCGGGCGCTGGCGCGGCGGCCGCAGCTGATGCTGCTCGACGAGCCGTTCTCGGCCCTCGATGCCGGGCTTCGCGATTCGATGCGCGAGATGGTGGGCGAGGTGCTGGGGGAGGCGGGGATCACCAGCATCCTCGTCACCCACGACCAGGCCGAGGCGCTGTCCTTCGCCGACCACCTGGCGGTGATGCGCGACGGCCGGCTGGTACAGGCCGGGCCGCCGCAGGAGCTCTACCGCAACCCCGGCGACGCGCAGACGGCGCGCTTCCTCGGCGAAGCCATCGTGTTCGAGCTGGTGCTGGAGAACGGCGTGGCGCAGACCCCGCTCGGGGCGCTGCCCACCAATGCCCCCGGCCGCACCGGGCTCGCCACGGTGCTGCTCCGGCCCGAGCAAATCGTCGTCATTCCGACTGGCAGCGGCGAGCCCGCCAGCGGCCGCGTGCTCGAGCGACTGTTCCGCGGCTCGACCTGCCGGCTGGTGGTCGAGCAGCAGATGCCCTCCGGCCCGCCGGCCCGCATCAGCGTCGAGACCCCGAGCCCGATGGCGCCGGAAGCCGGCACCCCGGTACGGCTGAGCGTGATCGGCGCGGCGCATGTGCTGGAGACGCGGTAGGGGCGCTTAAGGGGAAGTTTCATGGGCGGTGCTTGGGGCCGCCCCCTCCACCAGCTTCGCTGGTCCCCCTCCCCCGTGAACGGGGGAGGATCACCGGTGGCGCCACCTCAGTTCCTCCCCTGCGAAGCGGGGGAGGGGGACCGCCGTAGGCGGTGGAGGGGGCGGCCCGAGGCGCCGGTCTACCGCGCCACGAACCCCTTGTTCTTGAGGTGCGTGTAGGCCGCGATGACGGCGCGCAGCCGGTCCTCGGAGCTCTTGTCGCCGCCATTGGCGTCGGGGTGATGCAGCTTCACCAGGGTCTTGTAGGCCCGCTTGACCTCGTCGGACTTGGCGAAGCCGGAGAAGCCGAGCGTCTCGAAGGCGCGGCGGTCCGGCTCGTGCAGCGGCTTGGGCCGCTCCTCCTGCGGGGCACGCTTCTGGTGGCGGGCGTAGCGCGCGAACACGCCGAAGGGATCGTTGACCCGCTTCACCTCGGGGTTCCGGGGGGCGCCGCGCGGCATGCGCGGCCCGGCGGCCCCGGGCTTGGCGCCAAAACCCCAGCTCGGCCGCCCGTCGGTTTCCTGCTCCGCCTTCAACTGGCTCTCCATCTCCTCCGGCTTCATGCCGGCGAAGAAGTTGAACACCTGGTTGTAGTGGCGCACGTGCTCAAGGCAGAAATGATGGTACTCGCCGACGGCGCGGTTGCCCTTGGGCGCGCGATAGAGCCCGGGCTGGTCGCAACCTTCCCAGGCGCAGGCCGGCACGTCCGGCTTGGGCTGCTCCTCCGGCTGCCGCGAGCGGATCCGGATGCGGTCAAAGTACTTGGAATCCAGCTTCATCAATCCTAGTTAACCCCGGTGTCGTGACCACCAGCTGAACCGGTATGCATATGTCCGTTCGTGACGAGATTGTCGAAAAACTTTCGTTCAAATTCAGTCCCAGCCATCTTGAAGTCATCGACGAAAGCGAGAAACATCGGGGGCATGGCGGCTACCGGCCGGGCGGCGAAAGCCACTTTCGCGTCCGCATCGGGAGCCCGGCCCTGGTGGGGCTCTCCCGCGTGATGCAGCACCGCGCCATCATGGAGACGCTGGACGCCGAATTGAAGGGCGGTATCCACGCCCTCGCCATCGAGGTGATTCCGGGTCCCGCCTGAGGCTTCTTCCACAGATAGGTGCTGTGGGCCGCGATACCAGTAGCCGAATGTGCTCCGGGTGGCGGCTGCCAACATGTGGCGCCGGCTGCAGAATTCCCCCCTCTCCGAGCTGGCCCCCGCCCCCGCCGAAATCTCGCCGCATCGCGGTCAAAACTGCCTTCAATCCGGCGAATTTCCGCCCGCAGTCTTTCCTAGCTGTTAGCGGGCAGACAGATTGGGAGGGCACCGTGTCCAGATTGCTTCGCCTGGGGCTAGCCGCCTCGTTGGCGGTTTGCGCCATGTCCAGCGCCGCGCTGGCGGCCCCTAGCACGCTTCAGCTCATCATCGGCGGCGAGGCCTATGACGGGCCGCCGAAGTTCGAGGTCACCTTCGACGGCAAGGCGCTCGGCGAGGGCGCCGTGGATGCCGCGATCGACACGGCGAACGACGGGCGCTTCGCCGACGCGGCGGACCGCAGCGCCTATGTGCAGAGCTTCGACTTCGCCATCCCCGAGGACGTGTTCAAGCCGGGCGGGGAGGTGCGGGTGCGGCTGGTCAACGAGGCCTATGGCGGGGACGGCTCCGATCGCGACCGCAACCTCTATCTGGCGGCGGTGGCGGTGAACGGGCGCGCCGTGACCGTCTCGGGGCTCACCACCCAGGGCAGCAAGCCTGATATCGAGAACGAACTGGTGGGCGAGTTCCTGGTTCTCCACGACGGCAATGTCGAGGGTGTGTCGAAGGCGCCGGCCGGCGGCTGGCCGGAGCCGGGAGCCGAGATCGCGGCGGTGCAGCGCGAAGCCGGCCAAGGCGCCGGTGGTGGCGGCGTCGCTGAAGGTGCCGGAGGGCAGCGCGACGGCGACCGACAAGGTGGAGACCGGCAGCATCCGGCAGCCCGCCGGCGCGGCGGCCAGCGCCAGCTGCGACCGCGACGAGATCTACAATGTCGTCGGCTTCAACGAGAGCTCGAACGACCTGACGCCGCGCCTGATGGAGCGGCTCAACGAGATCATCGGCGATATCGGCACGCAGAAATGCAAGGTGCAGATCACCGGCTATTCGAGCAAGCAGGGCGCCTTCGCGATGAACGCGCTGTTCGCCATCGAGCGAGCGCAGAACGTCCTCACCTACCTGCGCCAGAACGGGCTGAGCTTTTCCAGCGTCAACGCGGCCGGGGGCGGCGCCACCGAGCAGTTCGGCGAACTGCCGTCGGACAACCGCCGCGTGGTGATCGCGGTGACGCCCTAGGGTCGGATGAGTGTTGCGCAGTGCTGCATTTGCTTCCCGGGTCATCCCCGCGAAGGAGGCACGTCCTGAGGGATTTGCACCGGACTGCCGCAGCTCAGGCTGGATTCCGGCCTTGCCGGAATGACAGCGACGAGGGTTGGAGCAGCGAGCACCGCCGAAATCATGGTTAACGTCCGGTTGCCGGAGATCCTGTGCCGTTCCGGGACGGTCAACGGCTTTTTTGACAATCCGCACGCCGCAAAGCCCCGCCTCGCCTCACCCGCTCCGTGAAGCGGCCGAAAATCTTTGTCGCGCAGCGCTTTACGGCTCGTTCACAAATCCCCGATTCGGGCCGCGCCGGCCCAGAAATTAGGGTTTTGGCAACCTTGGTGAACGGTTTTGGGGGACACTCCGCCGCACTGTTCGGCGAACCGGGCCGGCTTGGGGCGAATCCGTGCGGGCTACACCATATGATGTGGAGAACAAAGGCGGATTGCCGAGTCGCAACCGATTCCTTTCCGGTTTGTTCCCGGTTCGTACCAGAGCTTAACGGGTCGGCGGAACAAACTCCGAAACCTGTGCCGGATCGGAACACTCGTTTCCTGCTGAAACTTCGCCTACATAGGTCCAGATGACCTCACTGCCCGCCTCCTCGCTCAAGGCGATCCTTGGGCCCACCAACACCGGCAAGACCTTCTTCGCCATCGAGCGGATGCTGGCGCACCGATCGGGGATGATCGGCCTGCCGCTGCGGCTGCTCGCCCGCGAGGTCTACCACAAGGTCGTCGACCGGGTCGGGGCGCAGAACGTGGCGCTGGTCACCGGCGAGGAGCGGATCGTTCCCGCCCGGCCCCGCTACTGGGTGGCGACCGTCGAGGCCATGCCGCTCGACGTGCCGGTCGAATGCCTCGCCGTCGACGAGATCCAGGTGGCGACCGATTTCGACCGCGGCCACATCTTCACCAACCGCCTGCTGCATGCCCGGGGCTTGAGCGAAACCCTGCTGCTCGGCGCCGCGACCATGGCGCCGCTGGTCCGTACCCTCTTGCCGAAGGCCGAGATCATCCACCGGCCGCGCTTCTCCGAGCTGCTCTATGCCGGCTCGAAGAAGCTCTCCCGCCAGCCCAAGCGTTCGGCCATCGTCGCCTTCTCGGCGAGCCAGGTCTATGCCATCGCCGAGCTGATCCGGCGCGAGCGCGGTGGCGCCGCGGTGGTGATGGGGGCGCTCTCGCCCCGCACCCGCAACGCCCAGGTCGACATGTACCAGAACGGCGATGTCGACTTCCTCGTCGCCACCGACGCCATCGGCATGGGGCTCAACCTCGACGTGCACCACGTCGCCTTCGCCGACGACCACAAGTTCGACGGCCACCAGACCCGCCCGCTGACGCCGGCCGAGTTCGGCCAGATCGCCGGCCGCGCCGGCCGCCACATGCACAACGGCACCTTCGGGGTGACCGGCAACGCCGCCGAGTTCGAGGACGAACTGGTGAAGCAGCTCGAGACCCACGATTTCGAGCCGGTGCGCGTGGTGCAGTGGCGCAATTCCGAGCTCGACTTCACCTCGATCGAGGATCTGCGCGCCAGCCTCGACAAGCCGCCGGCCGTCCGGGCGCTGACCCGCGTCCCCGTCGCCACCGACCAGCAGGCGCTGGAATTCCTCGCCCGCAACGAGGCCGGCACCGCCGCGCGGGGCAGCCGAAGCGGTGAAGCTGCTCTGGGAGTGCTGCGGCATCCCGGACTATCGCGACATCTCGCCGGCACAGCACGGCGAGATCATCACCCGCATCTATCTCGACCTCCGCCGCCACGGCCGGGTCGATGCCGACTGGATTGCCGAACAGGTGCGGTTTTGCGACAACACTTCCGGCGATATCGACACGCTGTCGAACCGGATCAAGCAAATCCGCACATGGACCTTCGTCGCCAACCGAAAGAACTGGCTTGAAGACCCCACGCATTGGCGCGAAAAGACCCGTGACATCGAGGACCGGCTCAGCGACGCGCTGCATGAACGCCTGACGCAGCGCTTCGTCGACCGCCGGACCTCCGTGCTGATGCGCCACCTGAGAGACAAGCATATGGTATCGCCTGAAATTAACGACCGCGGTGAAGTGAGCCTCGAGGGCCACCTTATCGGATCGATCGAGGGCTTCCGCTTTACCCTTGCCCGCTCGGAGGGCGGCGACGCCAAGGGCGTCGCCGCGGCCGCGAGCCAGGTGGTGGCGCCGGAGATCGCCAAGCGCGCCGAACGCGTCGCCGGCGCCCCGAACGAGGAATTCGTGCTGTCGACCGACGGCTATGTCCGCTGGCGCGGCCAGGTGGTCGCGCAATCTCGCCGAGGGCGAGCAGGTCTTCACCCCGCGCCTCATCGTGCTCGCCGACGAGACCCTCTCCGGCCCCGACCTCGAGCGCGTGCAGGACCGGCTGAACCTGTGGCTCAGGCACCTGGTCAACACCCAGCTCGAGCCGGTGCTGGCGCTCGAGGCGCCCGCCGAGATCGAGGGCACCGCCCGCGGCCTCGCCTATAGGCTCTACGAGAACCTCGGCATCCTGCCGCGCAACGCCGTCGCCGACGAGGTCAAGGGCCTCGATCAGGAGGTGCGCGGCAAGCTGAGGAAGCTCGGCGTCAAGTTCGGCGCCTACCACATCTATGTCCCGGCGAGCTTGAAGCCGGCGCCGCGCGAGCTGGCGCTGATCCTCTATTCGCTGAAGCATGGCGGCGTGCGCCAGCCCGGCGTCACCGAGCTGCCGCATATCGTCCTCTCCGGCCGCACCTCGTTCCTCATCGATCCCGAGGTGAACCCCAAGCTCTACGAGCTCGCCGGGTTCAAGGTCGCCGGCCGCCGCGCCGTCCGCGTCGACATCCTCGAGCGGCTCGCCGACATCATCCGGCCGCTGGTGGCGCTCGATGCCAAGACGCATCAGGGCGAACTGCCCTCAGGCGCGGCGGAGGGCAACGGCTTCCGCGTCACCGTGGAGATGACCTCGCTGCTCGGCACCGCCGGCGACGATTTCGCCTCGATCCTCAATTCGCTCGGCTACCGCGTGCGCCGCACCCCGAAGGTGGTCGCGCCGCCGGCCGAGGCCCCGGAGACTGCGGCAAGTACCGCGCCGGAAACGGCACCTACCGATGTGCCGGCAGAGCCGGAATCAGTGGCCCAGCCCGAAGCCGTCGCCGAGCCGGTAGCGGCAGCCGAGCCGGAAGCGGTTGCCGAGGCCCAGGTGAACGCTGCCGCGGCGGAAGCCGTTGAAGGCAGCGCTCCGATCGCCGAAGCGGCGCCGGTGGATGAGGCAGGAGCCGTCGACAGCGCCACCGCCGACCTCGGCGCTCCGGCGCCGGAGCCGGCCCAGCCCCCGATCCGACCCAGCCCGCCGAGCCGGCCGAGCCGGAGTTCGACGAGGTCTGGTTCCCCGCCGGCCGCCGGCCCGACCACCCGCGCCACCAGCCCAATCGCCAGCATCGCGGCCGCCCGGACCGAAGGCGAGGCCGGCGCCGCGCCGGCCGAAGGCGAGAACGCCAACCGGCCGCCCCGCCAGTTCCGCCGTCCTGGCGGACCGGAAGGCGACGCCAAGAACGGACGCCCGCGCTGTCGAAGGCCGCCGCAATGGCCAGCGTGACGACAAGGGCTTCGAGAACAAGGGCAAGCCGGGCGGCAAGCGCTTCGACAAGCCGCGCGAGGACTGGAAGGAGCACCGGCCGCGCGAGGACCGGAAGCCCGCCGCGCTCGACCCGAACTCGCCCTGGGCCGCCCTGGCGGCGCTCCGGAACCCCAAGCCAGAGTAGAGGCGATTGGAGAAGCAGCGCCTCGACCGCTGGCTGTTCTTCTCGCGCGCAGTCAAGTCGCGCACCCTGGCGCAGAAGCTGATCGAGACCGGTGCGGTGCGGGTCAATTCCGAGCGCACCGAGCGCTCCGACCTGAGGGTCGGGCCCGGCGACGTGCTGACCATGAATGTCCACTCGCGGCTGCTCGTCTGGCGCATCCTCGATTCGGGGACGCGGCGCGGGCCAGCGCCCGAGGCGGCGCTGCTCTACGAGGATCTTTCCCCGCCGCCGCTGCCGCGCGAAGCCTCACCCCCGCCGCATGCCCATCGCGAGCCGGGAAGCGGCCGCCCGACCAAGAAAGAGCGGCGCGAAACGAACTCTCTCTTCGACGACGACGAATAGGGCGTTTTGCGCTTGATCGCACCGTTACTGCTCCTCGGGTTCACCGATCCAACCCTTCCATGGTGGGCGGACTCTGTGGGTCCCGGGTCAAGCCCGGGGATGACGGTGGGTGTGGGACGTGAGTGCTCAACAAACTCCGTCATCCCCGGGCCTGACCCGGGGACCCACGCAAGAGGGCTAGTTTCAAACAATCAGTGAAACGCTTTGGAAGCGCGAGCCCTGCCGGGGGATAAACTCCCAACAGCGGGCCACTTGCGGGGCAAGGCATACCCCGCTCCGTCCCTTGCGACAGCGTTCAAAAAGGGCTAGCACCGCGGGTGGCGACGGTGCCTCCGGGCGCCGCGGCCGGCAAGACCCAGCGCCGAAAAACTGAGCAGGACCGCTCGCTGCAATGACCTACATCGTCACCGACAACTGCATCAAGTGCAAGTACATGGACTGCGTCGAGGTCTGTCCCGTCGACTGCTTCTACGAAGGCGAGAACATGCTCGTCATCCATCCGGACGAATGCATCGACTGCGGCGTGTGCGAGCCGGAATGCCCCGCCGAGGCGATCAAGCCGGACACCGAGCCGAACCTCGACAAGTGGCTGGAGATCAACACCAAGTTCGCCTCCGACCTGGCCCAACATCACGGAGAAGAAGGAGCCGCCGCCCGACGCCAAGGAGTTCGACGGCGTCGACCGGCAAGTTCGAGAAGTACTTCTCGGAAGCGCCCGGGGAAGGTGACTGACCGCGCTTTCGCCGCGCAATTACCGCGTAGATGAACGGCTTTGCTCCGGAGTCTGAACGGCTCCGGATCAATTGATTCGCGCCCTTTTGATTTTGCTGAAAAATTGTGCTATGACGGGAAAAGAGAATGGAGCTTGCCCGTCGACCAGTGCGTGCCGCCAGGCACCTTTTTTTTGACAGATCAATAGCTGGGGCGCAGTCGGCCGGTCGCGCGGGTCGATCGACTGCGGGACGTGCTGCTCTGCCCTGAGACGGGCATCGGTGAAGCAACAAGAAGGACGGCCCTGACGCGGGGGACCGGTCCGGCGGCGGCGTTAGATAGGAGTATCGTTTAATGGTCACCAAGAAGGCTGTGCAGCGGCTCGGCTTCAAGACGGGCGAGTATATCGTCTATCCGGCCCATGGCGTAGGTCTGATCACCTCGATCGAGGAACAGGAGGTCGCGGGTCTTACCCTCGAGCTTTTTGTCATTTCGTTCGAACAGGATAAGCTGACGCTGCGCGTGCCTGTCGCCAAGATCAAGTCGGTCGGCATGCGCAAGCTCGCCGAAGAGGACGAGGTCGTGAAGGCGCTGGAGACCGTCACCGGTCGGGCTCGCGTCAAGCGGACCATGTGGTCGCGTCGCGCCCAGGAATACGAGGCGAAGATCAATTCGGGCGACCTGATCGCCATCTCCGAAGTCGTGCGCGACCTCTATCGCTCGGACGACCAGCCGGAGCAGTCCTATTCCGAGCGCCAGTTGTTCGAGCAGGCGATGGACCGCATGAGCCGCGAAGTGGCAGCTGTCAACAAGCTGACCCTGACCGAGGCCGTGCAGCTCATCGAGAAGAACCTCGCGAAGAGCCCTCGCCGCGGGCCGAAGGCCGACGCCACGGACCCTGAGGAAGCTGCGGCGTAACGCCGCGCACCTGGAATGAACACGAGGGCCGGTCCGAGGACCGGCCCTTTTCTTTTGCGGCGGGGGGCGGCGCAGCGCAGAGAGCACGATGGCGCCACAGCTCCCTTCTCCCCTTGAGGGAGAAGGTGGATCGGCCGAAGGCCGAGACGGATAAGGGGTACGCCAGGGGCGCCAGGCCCAGCCGCTGAACCCCTCACCCCAGCTCCGCCAGGTCGCTGCCGCTCCCGGCTACGCTACCCTCTCCCCTCAGGGGAGAGGGGGCGCCGGGGCGACCGGCCGCGCATCGAGCAGGGCCTGCGCAACCCGCGCCCCTTGCCACCCCCACCCTCAATCCCTCCCACATGGGGGAGGGAGGGGTGATGCACGGCTTGCGGCAGAACCGCAGCCGCCTCCTATTCCAGCGCCACGATCTTGTACTTCTGCCCCGTGACCAGGGTGTCGCCCGGATAGAGGTTGTTGAGGATGTAGAACAGATCCGTCCCCCGGGTCAGCCCGCTCATCTTGCGGGCGAGCGAGTCCGCGGTGTCGACGCTGCCCGCTGTGACCGTGCGGACCACCAGCCGGCGCACCTGCGCCACGTCCTGCTGGGTGGTGGCGCGGAAGCTCCTGAGCGTCTGCCGCGACGCCTCGGCGAAGGCGGGGTTGTCGAACTTGGCCGCGAAGATGAAGCGGTAGACCCGGCCCTCGTGCCGCACCACCGAGACGCGGAAATTCCACTCCGGCGTCACGGCGAGCCCGGACGCCATGTCGAAGCCGTTGGCGCTCTCGCGCTTCACCGTGTCCGGCTTCAGCCCGGCGATCCAGCCCGACTTCAGGTAGTCCTCGAGCGCCATGCTCTGGGGTACTTCGGCGCTGTCGAAGCGCACCGCCTCGCCCTCGCCCGCGACCCCGACCACGGCGCCCTTCGAGATCTGCAGCTCGTAATTGTCCGGCACCGCGAAGGTGAACTTCAGCGTCGGATTGATGTAGCGCACGGCCCACCACTGCGCCCTGCGCCGGGCTGTCGCCGAAGGCGAGGCCCTCGATGCCGGCCATGTAGCCGTCGCGGTCGGTCTCGCCGAGACCGGGGGCTCCGAACGTGGCGCGGGCGGTCTCGATCGCCTTCTGGATGCGGTCGGGCGTCGAGGGGTGCGAGGAGAGGAAATCGTCGGTCTGGTTCTCGTCGCCCTGGCTGAAATGCGCGAACCGCCCCATGGCGCCGAGGAAGCGCCCCGCCGCGTGCGGATCGTAGCCGGCGCCGCCGGCGGTGCGGATGCCCTCCTTGTCGGCGGCGAGCTCCTGCTGCTGGCTGAACGCCGCCAGCGACATCTTCGAGCGGTTCGAAGCCTGGTCGGTGGCGACGTCCGCGCCGAACACGCCCGAGACCACCTTGTCGACGATCTCGTTGGTCTTCACCCGGTTGGTGCGGGCCCGCGCATGCTTCAGCGTCACGTGCGCGATCTCGTGCGCGAGCACCGCCGCGAGCTCGGAGGTGTCGGTGGCGAGCGCCAGGATGCCGCGCGTCACGTAGACATAGCCGCCCGGCAGCGCGAAGGCGTTGACCTCGGGGGTATCGAGGATGGTGACGGTGAACTTCTGGTTCGGCTGGTCGGCCGCGGCCAGCAGCCGGCCGACGATCCGCGCCAGCATGATCTCGGCCCGTCGGTCCGAATAGATGCCGCCATAGGAGGCGACGATGCGCGGATGCTCGCGGGCGCCGATCGCATCGTCGTCGTCGCCGCGATCGGCCGTGACGATCGGCGTGTTCTGCCCCTCGGTGCGATTGACCTTGACCCCGGGCGCAACGAGGCTCGAGCAGGCGGCGAGCAGCATGAGCAGCCCGCCCAGGCCCGAGACGCCCAGCAGCTTGTTGACCGGCCGTTCGATCATCTGGTCGCCAAGACCTCGATCTGCTCGGGATGGGTCACTTCGACCCTCGGACCGTCATGCACGTCCAGCCAACCTCGTATCCGCAACAGCGCGCCCTCGAACTTGAGAGGGTCGAGGCCGTCGCTGTCGAACAGGCCAAGCGCGGTCTTGTCGATCACCGCCGTGAAGTCCTCTTTAAAGATGCGGCCGAAGTTGAGATAGACCCGCCCCGGCGCCGCATCGGCAAGCAGAACCCGCCCTTCGACGAGTTCGTACCGCCCGGAACGTCCGATGAGGTCCTGAACCCGCTCCGCACGGCGCACGGCATAATAGGGATCGGCCCAGATGCCAAGCCGATTAAGCCGGGCGCGCCCCTCGGCGGCGAGGAGGTCGGCGGCGCAGGCCCGATTGTCGGGGAAGGTGTAGACGCGCGCGAGGCCCAGCCGCAGCATCTCCTGCTGCACCCAGGTCTCGGGCTCCGCGGCGAGGAAGAGCTGGCCGAGCGTCCGGCCGTGCCGGTCGAGCCGCTCGCCGCCATGCCGCACCCGCACCGCCTTGCCGAGCACAAGCTGCTCGAGCGCCGCCTTGGCTTCTACCGCCTTCGGCCAGGCGGCGAAATCGTCATTGCCGCGCGGCAGGAGCGGCGCCTGGATGCCGGTGAGGCGCACCACCAGCCCGTTGTCGAGCAACGCGGTGTCGCCGTCGGTCACCGACGTGACGACGCCCTGCGGGCCATCGGCCAGCCCCTCACAGGCAGCAGCGCTCACCGGCATGGCGGCGAGCGCCGCGGCCGCGGCAATCCTGACGACATTTCGACCGAGCACGACCCGCCCCGTTGCGACACCTGGTGAACCTGCACGAGATTGCGGCAAAATTCTTCCGCTTGCGGCAAGCGGGCGCCGCAGTGTTGCGGCCCGGCCACTTTGCGTACCATCGCTGCCGATTCGATGGACCGGGGACCAGCCAGCCGATGCTCGCCGAACTCGCCGTCTATGCCGCGAGCTACCGCCGCACCCCCGCCTGTTTCCGCCCCCACCTGGCCGACGCCGTCGGGCTCTGGGCCCGGGGCAAGCGGCAGAGCCGCGCCTGGGCCCCGCATCTCGGCCATTCGCGCGGGTTGCTCGACACGGTGATCGACGACCTCAAGAGCCGCCGCACCGTGGCGGTGCTCGGCTCCGGGCCATTGTTCGACATCCCGGTCGAATCGCTCGCCCTGACCTTCGAAACCGTCCTGCTGGTCGACGTCGCCCATCTGTCGACCACCGATTCGCGGGTGGCCCGGTATCCGAACATCCGCCGCGAGTGGCGCGACCTGTCGCCCGAGTGCAACCCCGATGCGCTCGGCTTCCTTGCGACGCTCGATGGCCTCGACTGGGTGATCTCGGCCTGCCTCGTCAGCCAGCTGGCGCGGGCTGCGACAGCGGGAAAGGAGCGCCTCGTGGTCGACCGCCACCTCGATGCGCTCGCGGCGCTCTCCTGCCCGGCGACGCTGATCACCGATCTCGACTACCGGGTGTTCAACCGCCATGGCGTGGTCCGCGACAGCGCCGACCTGCTGCACGGGCGGAAGGTGCCGCGCAGCGGGCTGCGCTGGAAGTGGGAGGTCGCACCGTTCGGCGAGGAGGGCCGGCACACCCGCCGCGTCCACTCGGTGGCCGCCTGGCCCGACTGGCGCGGCGAGGCGGCTGGCGGCTGAGCCCTGCGTCACACCAGCCTGGCGTCGAGGCTGATATTGATCGCCCCCAGCGCCAGCGATACCGGACAGTTGGCCCGCGCCTTCTCGGCGAGCTCGGCGAACTTTGCCTGGTCGATGCCGGGGACCTTGCCCTCGAGCGCCAGCGCGCTGCCGGTGATGCCGGTGCCCGGGACGATCTCCACCTCCGCCGTGACCTTGAGGTTCTCCGGCGGCGTGCCGTTCTCGGTCAGGTAGGCGCTGAGCTGCATGGCAAAGCACCCCGCATGCGCGGCGGCGATCAGTTCCTCGGGATTGGTCCCCGACTGGCCGCTCTCGTCGACGAAGCGTCCCTTGTGAGTGTAGGGCAAGGTTGTCGAGGGCGCCGCTTTGGGATTGAAGCGTCCCGCCGCCTTCCTTCAAGGTTCCGGCCCAGTTCGCAGTGGCGTTGCGCTTCATCGTGATTCTCCTCGCTGAATTGACGGGTGCCGCACCACCCTAACGCACGAGGCCGGAAAAGGCGCCTAGGCCGCCTCGCGCACCTTCGTGCCGCCGGCAGCCGCTTCGGCCTTGATTGCTCGATCGGCCAGTTCCTCCTCCGCCGGCGAGAGAACCGCCTCCCGCCGCTTCCAGAGGCTGGCGCTCGCCACCACCGCCCCGGCGACGATGAGCGCGCCCGACCACAGGAAATCGATCTGCAGCGCGGCGCCGGTGACGAGGGCGACCAGCAGCGCGCCGATGAACGGTTCCGAGTAGGAGAATACCCCGAGCGCCTGGAGATCGCCGCGCTTCACGCCGTAGTCCCAGAAATAGATGGCGACGCCCATCGGCAGAACGCCGAGGGCGGCGATCGCCAGCCATTCCCCCAGCGTCGGGGCGACCCAGCTCTCGAGCAGCAGATGCCCGGCGAAGGCGACCAGCGCCGAGGCGGCGTAGAACATGCCGAGCGAGGAGGTGGGAACGTCGGCGAGGCCCCGCGCGACCACCGAGTATAGGCCCCAGAGCCCGGCCGCGACGCCGATCAGGCTCAGGTAGAACACCGCGTTGTCGGTCGTCGTCTCGGCCGTCCCGCCGGCGTTGATCAGCAGCAGGATGCCGCCGAAGCCGAGCGCCGCGCCCGCGACGTGCCACCAGCGCAGCCGCTCGCCCGGCAGCAGCGCCGAGCCGAGCACGATGAGCAGCGGGGTCGTCCCCTGCAGCAGCGCCGCCGGCGCCGCCGGCGCCCGTTGCGTCGCGAAATAGATGCAGGCGTGGTAGCCCACCAGCGACATCACCATCAGCAGCCACACCCGCTTGGGCAGCCGGAAGGCGGCGAACGGGTTGTCGCCGGTGAGGATCCACACCACCGGCATCAGCATCGCGGCGAAGCCGAAGGCCAGCGCCACCGTCTGCAGCGGCGGAATCGCCGGCGCGAGGTTGATCAGCGTGGTCTCGGTGGCCCACAGGGTCACCCCCACCGCCCCGATCAGCGAGGCAACGAGCCGGCTCGTGGTCTTGGGCATGTCATCCGTTCCCACCTGGGGCCCGCTACGAGCCGATGGCGACGATCTTGTCGGTGTGGAAGCCGTTGAAACGGGTGCGCATCGAGAGGCTGTAGGCCCCCATCATCCCGACCTCGAGCCAATCGCCCTCGCGCACGTCCTCGGGCAGGACGAAGGGGGCGCCGAGCACGTCGTTGGAATCGCAGGTCGGCCCGTAGACCCGGAACTCGGCCATGCGCGTCGACGGGATGCCGCCCAGTCGGTGCAGCGTCGTCGGGCGGCGCTCCTTGGGATGGCCCAGCTCCTGCAGCGTGCCGAAGACGCCGTCGTTGAGGAAGATCGACCGGTCCCGCCGCGTCACCACCTGCAGCACCACCGTGCCGGCGGTGGCGACCAGTCCCCGCCCCGGCTCGCACAGCAAGAGGCAGCTCGGCGACAGCTCCAGCTCGCGCCGGCCATGCACGATGCGCGACAGGTAATAGTTGAGGCTCCGCACCTTGTCGCCTGGATAGGGCGCCGGAAAGCCGCCCCCGACATTGAGCACGCTGATCGGCACGCCGGCCCGCGCCGCGACCTTGCCGACCAGTGTCAGCGCCGTGGTGAAGGCCTGCGGCGCGAGGCATTGCGAGCCGACATGGAACGAGATGCCGGCGCGGACGCCCGAGCGGTGCAGGTGCTGCAGCATCGCCACGGCCTCGTCCGGGCCGGTGCCGAACTTGGTCGAGAGCACGTAGCGCGCATCCTTGGCGGCGGTCGAGAGCCGCACCGCGATGATCAGGTCGCTGACCGAGCCGACCTCCTCGAACACCTTGTCGATCTCTTCCATGCAGTCGACGGTGTAGAAGCGGATGCCGAACTCCGAACTGGCGCTGCGGATTGCCGGCCGGGTCTTCGCCGGATTGTTGAAGAACTGCCCGGCGGCCTTGCCGAACAGGCTGTCGATCAGCCGCACCTCGCTGAGCGAGGCGACGTCGAAATCGGTGATCCCCGCATCGAACAGCGTCTTCAGGACGAACGGATTGGGGTTGCACTTGACCGCATAGAGCGCGCGCCCCGGGAAGCCGGAGAACCGCCGCGCCGCTGCCCGCAGCTCGCTGGGATCGATGCAGAACACCGGCTCCGACGGCCGCAGCGCCTCGATCGCCGAGGCGACGCTGTCATAGCTTTCCGGCTGTGCCGCGATCTGCCGGCCGGCGGGGAAGGCGTCCTTGACGCGGTCGAGATATTCGAGCGGCGCGGGCAGCACTGTTTCAGGCAGGGCGCGGGCCGTGGCTTGTTTTTGCGAGAACATCTTTGGGTCCGGTTGTCTGGCGAAAGGGATCAGGCGACTTCGGCGGTGGCCGATGGCGGGCGCTCCTCGAAACCCTTCCAGGTCTCAAGGAAGTTCGAGAGCTCGGTCGCCGGCACCGGGCGGGCGAAGAAATAGCCCTGCACCTGCGTGCACCGCTGCTCGCGCAGGAACGAGGCCTGCTCCAGCGTCTCTACCCCCTCGGCGGTGGTGCGCATGCTGAGGCTCTGGCCGAGCCCGATCACCGACTTGACGATGGCGGTGGACTTGGCGGTGTCCGAGATGGTGGAGATGAAGGAGCGGTCGATCTTGATCTTGTCGAAAGGGAACGAGTTCAGGTAGCACAAGCGACGAATAGCCGGTGCCGAAGTCGTCCATGGCGATGTTGACGCCGAGGTCCTTGAGCGCGGTGAGGATGCGCAGCGCCGCCTCGGAATCGTTGATCAGGATGCTCTCGGTGATCTCGAGCTCGAGCCGGCTCGGCTCGAGCCCGGTGTCCTTCAAGCACCTGCGTCACCGTCTCGACGATCTCGCGGTTGCGGAACTGCACCGGCGAAAGGTTCACCGCGACGCGCAGGTTCGGCCATTCCAGCACCTGCTGGCAGGCGGTGCGCAGCACCCATTCGCCGATGCCGACGATGAGTCCCGGTTTCCTCCGCCATGGAGATGAAGTCGACCGGCGAGACGATGCCGCGGGTCGGGTGCCGCCAGCGCAGCAGCGCCTCGACCGCCGTCACCGACTCGGTCTCGACGTCGATCAGCGGCTGGTAGAACACTTCGAGCTCGTTCTTCAGCAGCGCCTGCCGCAGGTCGTATTCGAGCGCCTTGCGCGCCTGCAGCTCGAGGTCCATCTGCGGCTCGAAGAACCGCGTGGTGCCGCGGCCGGCCTGCTTGGCGCGATAGAGCGCGATATCGGCGTTCTTCAGCAGCCGCTCCGGGTCGTCGTCGACGCCTTCGGGCAGCGCCACGCCGATGCTCACCCCGACATAGAGTTCCTTGTCGTCGATCTCGAACGGCACCCTTACGACGTCCATGATCTTGCGGCTGAGCGCCCCCACTTCGAGCGGCTGGTTGACCCCCACCTGGATGACCGCGAACTCGTCGCCGCCAAGGCGGGCGACGGTGTCGGTCGGCCGGATGCAGGCCTTGAGCCGCTCCGCCAGTTCCTTGAGCAGCAGGTCGCCCGCGCCATGGCCGAGCGTGTCGTTGACCTCCTTGAAGTGGTCGAGGTCGAGGCAGAGCACGGCGACGCGGGAATTGTCCTGCGCCTCGCGCACCAGCGCCTGGTCGAGCCGCTCGCGGAACAGCACCCGGTTGGGCAGCTCGGTCAGCGAGTCGTGGAGCGCCAGGTGATGGGCGCGCGCCTGCGCCTCCACCTCCTCGGTGATGTCGGTGGCGGTGCCGCGATAGCCGACGAAGGTGCCATCGGCGCCGACGATCGGGCGCCCGGCGAGGCGGCAGATGCGGGTCTGCGCCTTGGCGTCGCGATAGCAGCAGCGGAGGTCGCGGAACGAGGACTGCTCGTGCGTTTCCTCGCTCAGCTTGGCCCAACCATCCGAACTCGGCGTCGCTGAAGAAGAACTGCTCGATCGAATTGCCCAGGACTGTCGCCGCGGCGATGCCGGTGACCTGCGAGAAGCGGGTCGAGAGATAGATCAGTTTGAGCTCGCGGTCGCACTCCCAGATCCAGTCCGACGAGGCCTCGGCCACGTCGCGGAACCGGGCTTCGCTGTCCTGCAGCGTCTGCGCATAGGCCTCGACGGTGCTGGCCGATTCCTCGAGCGCGCTGGTTGAGCGGCGGGCGTTGGCGACCACCAGCCAGGCGAAGGCGGCAAGGATCAGCGCCGCGGCCGAGAGCGGCGGCAAGAGAAGCTTCAGGAGCTCGTAGCCGGGGAGTTCCGGAGACCATTCCAGCCAGGCGAGGATCTCGTTGCCCGAGCCGACGAGCGGGATCGACGCACCGGCGTCCGAAGGCGCGGCGATGAGCCTCAGGTCACGCAGCAGGTAGTCGTGGCTGATGCGCGACAGGAACGTGGCGTCGAGCTTCTTGGCGAAGATCAGCACGGAGCGCTGCTCGAGCGGGATCAGCGATTGGTCGCTGGAGCCGGGGAGGATCGCCGTCGCCGCCACCAGCATCACGTCGTCGCCACTGCGGAGCGGACTGACCAGCGGCTCGCCGCGCTGCACGGAGGCCTTGGCCAGTTGCGCGATGTTGTCCGGCAGCTCGCTGCCAAGCCCCTCCCGCGGTTCGCCGTGGTCCACCGAATAGACCACCTCGCCCGCCGGGGAGATCACCAGCGCCAGGTCGTAGCCGAGGCTGTTGTAGATATTGGCGCCGACATTGCCGTCGGTTGAGGCCCAGGTGAAGTCGAACTTCCGCGCGAGATTGCTGTAGGCATCGTCCCACACAGCATAGTCGACGATGTTACGGGCCAGTTCTCGGTGCTTTACCTGCAGCGCGGTGCGTGCAAGTGCAGTCGAAGAGTCAACAGCGATCCGGTTCTGTCCATCCGCCGTCCCGACCACGAATCCGACGACTGTGAGGATCGAGATGATGATCATCCCGGCCATCGGCAGAACTATACGCCGCGTGAAATGGTCCCCCGAGATGGAACCATTGCGCTTCTTTGCCCCCTGCATACCCGCTGCCCTCCTGGACGCACGGCACGAAGGGAACAACAATCGCCGTTTACGAAACATGAATTCATTCGCGCTGCCCGTAGGATGGTAAAGCTCGCATGAATCAACTTGCTGATTCCTCTGGGATTCGCGATCGACTTCCAATGTCGCAGGAGTGTTGTCTGGATGACTGCAGATCGGCCGTAGGGTGAAAGTATAGACCGTCTCCCCGAGTCTTCCGAAGACCAGCAGCGCCGCGCAGCCCAGCGGCGCCGTAGATGCCGGCCATGTCGGACAAGCGGTTTGCAGCGCGGCCGGCATTTGCTATGTGCAGGCACGGCGACCCCGTAGCTCAGTTGGATAGAGCGTGGGATTCCTAATCCCAAGGCCGCGCGTTCGAATCGCGCCGGGGTCACCAGCACACGGCTCCTCGACCCAGACCACGGGCCCAACCACAAGGATCGTCAGCCATGTCCTCGCAGCGTTTCACCGCTCCGCGCCTCCTTTTCGCCGCTGCCCTCGCCCTCGGCCTCGCCGCCTGCTCGTCCGGCGGGCAGCAGCTCTCGGCCGGGCTGACGGCGCAGATGAACCAGCCCGGTGCGACGCTCAACCGCGTCGAGGCACTGTTCCTGCTCAACGATTTCCGCCGCGCCTCTGGCGCTGCCGACGTGCGCGGCGACACCGTGCTCGATTCGACCGCCCAGACGCTGGCGACCAACTATGCCCGTTCGGGCACCCCGCCGAGCCTGCCGCCCGATGCCCACGTGATGCGACTCAGCGCCGGCTACACCACTTTCGCCGAAGCCTTCTCGGGCTGGCGGAACGTGCCGGTCGACGCCGCGGCGCTGGCCGAGCGGACGGTGTCGCGCGCCGGCCTCGGGGTCGCCTACGAGCCCAATTCCAGCCACGGCGTCTACTGGGTGCTGCTGCTTGCCAACTGAGCCCGAGCTGCTCGACTGCCGGGGGCTGAAATGCCCCCTCCCCGTCCTCCGGATGGAAAAGCGCCTCGCCGCCCTCCCCGCCGGGGCTTCGCTGCGTCGTCCTCGCCACCGACCCGATGGCCAAAATCGACATCCCGCTGTTCTGCCGCCAGCACGGCCACGAGTGCGATCTGGCCACCGAGGGCGAGGTGCTGCGGTTCTCGCTCCGGAAGGCGGGGACGGGCTAGAGCGGCCACTCCTCTCTCCGAACTTTCGTAGGTCCCCGGGTCAAGCCCGGGGATGACGGTGGGTGTGGGACGTGAGTGCTCAACAAACTCCGTCATCCCCGGGCTCGACCCGGGGACCCACGGGTCTACTCCCCGATCGCGGCCTGCATCGACGCCGCCGGGGCCCATTCGGGACGCGGGCGCGGCAGGGGTACGTCGACGAGGATGCCGAGGTCCGTCGCCTCGTAGATCATGCCCTCGATGTCGTCGGTCAGATAGCTCGGGTGTCCCTTGAGGCCCATCGGGAAGGCCGCCTCGCGCGCCGCGACATATTCCTTCGCCTGCTTGCCGCAGATCTGCGCGCGCATGTTGACCGGCTCGCCGTCGAGGTCGTTGGCCAGCGCCACGACGCTCACCCCGGTGCCCTTCACCGCGCCGGAGAGCCCGCGCAGGAACAGCTCGGCCGTCATCTCGTTGCGCTCGCGCGCCGAGGAGCCGCCCAGCACCACCGCCAGCATCTCGCGGCCGCCGCGCTGGATCGTCGCGACGATGTTGAGGCCGGAGGCGCAGATATAGCCGGTCTTCATCCCCGTGGTGCCGGCGAAGTGCTGCAACAGCCCGTTGTTCGACTGCATGTTGGCCTTGCCGAGCTTCACCGCCTCGGTCGCGAAGATCGGCATGTACTGCGGGAAATCGCGCTTGATGTACATCGCCAGCATGGCGAGGTCGCGCGCCGAGGTGACCTGGCCCTCGGCCTTGAGCCCGTGCGGATCGACATAGTGCGTCGCCGTCAGCCCCATGGTCCGCGCCATCTCGTTCATCTCGCCGACGAAGGCCTTCTCCGAGCCCGACACCGCCTCGCCGATCGCCACGGCGATGTCGTTGGCCGACTTGACGATCAGGATGTAGAGCGCGTCGCGCAGCGTGATCTGCGAGCCGACCGCCAGCCCCGACTTGGACGGCGCCTGGTTCCAGGCGTTGCGGCTGATCTTGATCGGCGTGTCGAGCGTGATCCGCCCGGCCTGGATCGCGGCGAAGGCGACATAGGCGGTCATCAGCTTGGTGAGCGAAGCCGGATGCCACGGCTGGCCCGCGTCTTCGCCATAGAGCACCTCGCCGGTCTGGAAATCGACGAGCAGCATCGGGTTGGCGAAGGCCGGCGTCGCGGCGAGCATGGCAAGGAAGATGGCGGCAAGGCGCCGGCGGAATTGTGCGAGCAAGGCGCCTCCGAGAACTCTGGTCGTCAGTCCGGGACCGCTTCTAGCAACGCGTACCCGCGCCGCTCAACTGCGGGCAAAGCGGCTCAATTGATAGTGAATAAGGGTTTGGTCCTCTAGGTCAAATCGGGCAGATTTCGGGCGCTCTTCCAGCGGTGGAAAAGCGTGCGCCGCGGTTCGGGCAGGCGGCTCTCGAGCAGTTCGACCGCCTGCATGCCGTCGACCCGGAAGGAGCGGTAGTCGTTCCTGAGCGTGCACCAGGCGACCAGCGACTGGTGGTTGTCGAAATAGCCGAGCGCCACCGGATAGATCACCCGCTCGGTGGCATTGCCCGCCTGGTCGCGATAGCTCAGGCGCACCTGCCGCTCCTCGCGCAGCGCCCGGCGGAGGTCCCCCAGCCGGTCGTCCGGCTCGCGCCCGGCGCGCGGAATGACGAACAGCCCGATCGACTGCATCTCGGCCCGCCGCGCCGCCGGCAGCACCGCCTCGATCTTGGCGCTCGCGTCCCGCGCCGTCGCCGCCATGTGCGCGTCCGGCCCATGGATCAGGCCGCGGAGGCCCAGCACCAGCGCCTCCACCTCCTCGTCGGTGAACATCAGCGGCGGCAGGAAGTGCTCGGCCCTCAGCTGGAAGCCGACCCCCGGCTCGCCGTCGATCGCCGCCCCCATGCCCTTGAGCGTCGCGATGTCGCGATAGACCGAGCGCAGCGACACCCCCATCGCCTCGGCCAGCACCTGGCCGGCGACGGGACGCCGGTGCCGGCGCAGGGCCTGCATGAGGTTGAGGAGCCTTTCCGACCGCCGGGCCATTATCGTTCCGATGCTGACAAAAACCGGTTGCGGCTGCGGCTAGGTTTCCCGCACCCAACCAGGAGAGACAAGATGACACGCATCGTGACGGTTCTGACAGAGGGCTTCGCCGACTGGGAGACCGCGCTCATCAACGCCGCCGGGCGCAGCTATTACGGCATCGACACCGCCTATGCGAGCCCCGGCGGCAAGCCCGTGACCTCTGCCGGCGGCCTCAGGGTGACGCCCGACCTCGCGCTCGAGACCCTCGATCTCGACCCGGTGGACGCGCTGATCGTCTGCGGCGGCAGCGCCTGGCAGTCCCCCGGCGCCCCGGACCTCGCCCCGCTGCTGCAGGCGGCCCGCACGAAGGGCAAGCTGATCGGGCTGATCTGCGACGCCACCGTCGCCGGGGCCCGCGCCGGGCTGCTCGACGAGGTGCAAGCACACCAGCAACGGCGTCGGCCATCTCGACCCGACCGGCTACAAGGGCAAGGCGCTCTACGAGGACACGGCCGAGGCCGTCACCGACGACAAGATCGTCACCGCCGCCGGCACCTCGCCGGTGAGCTTCATGGCGGCGATCATGGCGGGGCTCGGCCTCGCCGACGACAATCTCGCCTACTATTTGGGCCTCCATGCCCGGCAATTCGGCAAGGCCGCCTGACGGTCGCAGGCCGATTGCGTGACCCCTCTAGTAACAAATGGTAACTGCGTCTATATTTGTGCCCTGGAATTCGTCCGAAAGGCACAGCGATGACCATAGGTTCACCCGACAAGGTCGAAACCTGCAATGCGATGGGCAACATCCTCAATCGCATCGGCGACAAGTGGAGCGTCATGATCGTGGGCTACCTGAACCGCAGGACCATGCGGTTCAACGAGTTGCGCCACGCCATCGGCGGCATCTCGCAGCGCATGCTGACCCTGACGCTGCGCAACCTCGAGCGCGACGGCCTCGTGACGCGCACCGTCTTCCCCGAGATCCCGCCGCGCGTCGAGTACGAGCTGACCGAGCTCGGCCGCACCCTCACCGAGCCGCTCGATGCGCTGTGGCAATGGGCCTCCGAGCACCAGCACGACGTGAGCATCGCGCGCCAGCACTACGACGCCGCCAGTGGCGAGGCCGAGGAGCCGCATCCGCCCGAGCGCCGCTACGCCGGCGCGGCCAGGTGATCGCCGGCTACGCGACCCGCGACAGCCTGCGGCAGGACCTCGGCGCCATCGGCCTCGGGCCGGGCGACCAGGTGCTGGTGCATGCCGCGCTGCGCCAGGTCGGGCCGGTGGCGGGCGGGGTCGACACCATCCTCGATGCGCTGCTGCGACGTGGTGGGGCCCGAGGGCACCATCCTCGGCTATTGCGACTGGCAGCTCGAGGACGAGGCGCGCGACAACCCGGCGCTCCGCGAGCACCTGCCGCCGTTCGACCCGCGCGCGCTCGCGCGCGACCCGCGACAACGGCTTCTGGCCCGAACTGCTGCGCACCACGCCCGGCGCGCTGCCGCAGCGGCAATCCCGGCGCCTCGATGGCGGCGCTCGGCGGCCGGGCGGAATGGTTCACCGCCGACCACGCGCTCGATTATGGCTACGGCCCGCAATCGCCGCTCGGCAAGCTGGTCGAGGCCGGCGGCAAGGTGCTGATGCTGGGCGCGCCGCTCGACACCATGACGCTGCTGCACCACGCCGAGCACCTCGCCGACTTCCCCAACAAGCGCATCAAGCGCTTCGAGGCACCGATCCTCGTCGAGGGCCGACACGGTGTGGCGCGCGTTCGAGGAGTTCGACACCTCCGATCCGCCGGACGGCCTGCCGGACGACTATTTCGCGACGATCGTCGAGGAGTTCCTCGCCACCGGAGAGGGGCAGCCGCGGGAGGATCGGCGCGGCGGGCTCGGTGCTGGTCCCGGCGCGGGAAATCGTGGCGTTCGGGGTTGAGTGGATGGAGCGGAAGCTGGGATGAACTTCCCCTCACCCGGCCGCTGACGCGGCCACCCTCTCCCTCAAGGGGAGAGGGGAGCTGTGGCACGATCTCGCCTCGCACCTCCCCTCTCCCCTTGAGGGAGAGGGGTGCCCGAAGGGCGGGGTGAGGGGCAGTCGAGGCCTCACACCAGCGCCTTGATCTCCTTCCGCCGCCACCACCCGAAGTAGTACGTCGCCTGCAGCAGCAGCAGGGTGCAGAAGCTCAGGCAGTAGCCGATCCACACGCCGTTCAGCCCGTAGATCTGGCTGAGCAGCAGCGCCGCCGGGATCTCGACGAGGACGATGGCGACGAGCGACAGCGCCATCGGGATCCAGACGTCGCCCGAGGCCCGCATCACCGCCGAGAACACCGTGCCGTAGCCGGAGATGATGCAGCTCCACAGCACGATGTGCAGCAGCGTCTCGGTGACCTCGACCACCTTCGGGTCGGTGATGAACAGCGCCACCAGGTGCTGCGAGAACAGGTAGGCGATCAGCACCAGGCTGCCGGTGAACACGGTGTTGAAGATCAGCCCCATGCGGGTCACGTGCTCGACCTCGTCCATCCGCCGGGCGCCGATCGCCTGCGCCGCGAAGATCGAGGAGGCGATGGCGATCGACATGGCCGGGAACTGGATATAGCTCAGCACCTGGTTGACCGCGCCATAGGCGGCGGTCGCATCCGAGCCGAAGCGGTTGACGATGCCGACGATGACGATGGCCGAGATCGAGGCCACCACCATGCTGAGGCCGGCCGGGATGCCGAGCTTCAGGATCAGCTTCAGCAGCTTGGGATCGACCTTGAGGTGCCGCAGCAGCTCGCGGTCCGGCGCCATCGGGCTCTTTTTCCAGTTGAGGTAGAAATAGAGGAACACCAGCACCACGAGGAAGCCGGCGATGAAGGCCACCGCGGCGGCGAGCGACGCCGATCTGCGGCAGCCCGAACCAGCCCAGGATCAGCGCCGGGGTGACGACAAGGCCGATGCCGATCGAAAAGATCAGCGTCAGCAGCGGCGTCACCGTGTCGCCCACGCCCCTCAGCATCGAGGTGATGACGAGGAAGATGAAGAAGCCCGGCATGCCGATGAGGATGATCCGGCCGTAGGCGGCGGCCTCCTCGAGGATATCGGCCGGTGCGCCGAGCAGTTGCATCAGGTTGTGCGTGAACAGCGCGCCCAGCACCGCGACCACGAGGCCCATGCAGAAGGCGACGGTGAAGGTGGTGCCCGTCACCTCCTTCACCTTCTGCAGGTCCTTGGCGCCCCAGGCCTGCCCGATCAGGACCGTCGCGCCCGATGCAAGTCCGATGACGAAGGAGATGAGGAAGATCATGATCGGGAAGAACACCGACACCGCGGCGAGCGCCTCGTACCCCGATCAGCTGGCCGATATAGATGTTGTTGATGGTGCCCGACAGCGACTGCAGGATGTTGCTGACGGTCAGCGGCACGAGAAAGACAAGGAAGCGCCGCCAGAGCGGCTTGCTGAAATCGATCATGACAAGCTCCGAAACCCGTAAATTATCTGGCGCGGTGGCCCCGGCAAGGCCGCTGCCGTGAACCGGGGTTCATCGGCGGACGGCGAGGCCACTTCACATCCTTTGGGAAGATGCCGGCGGGTCGGAGCACGATGGGGCAGCAACGCAGGAAGCCGTGTCTAGCCGCAGTGCGAATCGCGGTCAACGGCGATCGGAGCCTAGCGGATCACGCTGCCCGCCGGGTCCGCGGCGGTGATGACAGCGCATCAGCAGAAATCATCACCACGCGCCGCGACTTCGGATAGGGTGCGCGCCGCCATGGATGAACTTGCCCGCTCCCGCTCCCCCGCCCAGTTCTGGCTCGGCGTCCGCACCTTCCTGCCCGTCGCCGTCTCGATCGCCGCCTACGGCCTCGTCTGGGGCGTGCTGGCCGGGCAGAAGGGGATGAGCGTCGCCGAGGTGGCGCTGATGAGCGCCCTGGTGTTCGCCGGCGCCAGCCAGTTCGTCGCCCTCGACATGTGGACGCCGGGCAGCCTGCCGGTCCTCTCGATCGTCATCGCCACCGCCATCGTCAACCTGCGCATGCTGCTGATGTCGGCGACGCTGCGGCCGCTGGTCAGCCACCTGCCGCTGCCCCGGGCGCTCGCGGCGATGTTCTTCGTCTCCGACGAGCAATGGGCCGTGACCATGGCCGAGGTGAACCGCGGCCGCGGCAGCGTCGCCTTCCTGATGGGCTGCGGCGTGCTGTCCTGGTTCGCCTGGATGCTGGCGACGCTCTCGGGCCGGGTGCTCGGCGCCTTCATCGACGATCCGGCGCGCTATGGGCTCGATTTCGCCTTCACCGCCACCTTCCTCGCCCTGCTGCTCGGCATGTGGCGCGGCCGCGGCGACATCGTGCCGTGGCTGGTCGGGGCGCTGGTCGCCATCGTCACCTCGCGGCTCGTCGAGGGCAACTGGTACATCATCGCCGGGGGCCTCGTCGGCAGCTTCGCCGGAGCGCTCGCCGACCGCATCACGGAGCGCCGCCATGCCGCTTGACGCGCTCCTCACCATCCTCGGCATGGCGCTGGTCACCTACCTGATCCGCGCCGGCGGCCTCCTGGTGGCGAACCGCCTGCCGGAAAGCGGGTTCGTCGCCCACTGGCTGAAGCACCTCCCCGGCGCGGTGCTCGCCTCGCTGGTCGCGCCCGCCATCCTCGCGGGCGGTCCGGCCGAGGCGCTGGCCGCGGCGGCGACCGCGATCATCTATCTTTTGACCCGCAATCTCTTCGCCGCCATGGCCGGCGGCGTGCTCGCCGTCTGGCTGGCGCGGCTCGCGCTCTTCACCTGAGGTCGGCAACCAGTTCCACCAGGGCGCGTTGATGCGGGCGGAGGAGGAACAACCATGCGCGAAGTGACCGAAGACCGCATCCGAGAGCGGGCCTATGCCCTGTGGGAGGCCGACGGTTCGCCCGAGGGCAGGGACAAGCAGTACTGGGAACTGGCCGAGCGCGAGCTCGCCGAGGAGGACGAACTCGACGTCTCCAAGGAGAACGCCCGGGTGAGGCCGAACCCGCTGCCGGCAGGCTTCCCGACCCATTGAGGGCGGCGGCGGTTTCACTTCCGTTTCGAAGGGAACGAAGGGCCCGCCGATGGGATTGGCTTAACGGAGCAGCAATTCCCTAGGAGAGCGGAAATGATCCTCGATCGCCGTCAAGCCCTGGCCGGGCTGGTTACCATCGGCGCCGTCGTCCCGGTCCTCCATGCAACGCGGGCGGTAGCCCAGACGCAGCCGGCTTCGAGCGCCGGCATCTCCAACTACGTGCCGGAGACGCTGTCCGCCGGAATGGTGGCGTTGCGCACTTCGGAAATCGCCGTGCAGAAAGCGACCCACCCCAATGTGAAGCAGTTCGCCGAGCTGGAGATTGCCGAGCAGAAGACCATTGCCAGCGTGCTCGCCGCAACGCCCGCCGGCAAGAACGCCCCGGAACTGAAGCCGCAACAGCAGCAGGCGATCGACCAGCTCAACGGAATGCAGGCCGGAACGGACTTCGACAACGCCTATGTCGAGGCGCAGATCAAGGGCCACAACGAACTGCTCGAGATCCAGCACACGCTTTCCGGGGAGCGGCAGCCTTCGATCGAGGCGGTGACGGCGCGGATCAGCGAGCAGGCGGTCGCCTCCCACATCGCCATGCTGAACCTGATCCAGCAGCTGACGGGAGCCCAGCACATCGAGAACATCCAGCAGGGCAAGAACCCCGACGGCTCCACCGCACCGGCGCAAGGCGCCAGTGGCGGCAACGACGCCCCGGCCAATGGCCAGTAGGCTGCAGCGATGGTGCGGGCGGTCGGAATCGAACCGACACTCTGTCACCAGAACCGGATTTTGAGTCCGGCGCGTCTACCAGTTCCGCCACGCCCGCGAGGCCTCGGCGGGCGGCAGATAAGGCAAATCCGCGCGCAACGTCAACGCCACCGCTGACGATTTGTCGGCGATGGCACAGGGCGACATCCGCATCGGCGTCTCCGGCTGGACCTACAAGCCCTGGCGCGGCCGCTTCTACCCCAAGGGCCTGCCGCAGAAGCGCGAACTCGCCTTCGCCGCCTCGGAGTTCAACGCGCTCGAGATCAACGGCACCTTCTACGGCATGCAGACGCCGCGCAGTTTTGCCGCCTGGGCGGCGGCGGTGCCCGACGATTTCGTCTTTGCGGTGAAGGGGCCGCGCTACCTGACCCACATGCTGAAGCTCCAGCGCCCCGAATCGCCGCTCGCCAACTTCTTCGCCTCCGGCCCGCTGGCGATGGGCGGCAAGCTGGGGCCGATCCTGTGGCAGTTCCCCGAGCGCTTCCGCTTCGATCCCGAGCGCATCGAGGCGTTCCTCCAACTCCTGCCGACGACCAGCAGCGCAGCCGCAGAGCTGGCGCAGCGGCATGACCACCGGCTCCGCGCCCCGGCCGATTACGGCGACGGCACCGAGCGGCCGCTGCGCCATGCCATGGAAATCCGGCACGAGAGTTTTCGCGATCCGGCGTTCATCGCGCTGCTGCGGAAGTACGACGTGGCCCTCGTCTGCGCCGATACCGTCGACTGGCCGCTGCTGATGGATGTGACCTCCGACTTCGTCTATTGCCGGCTGCACGGCTCGGTCGAGCTCTACAATTCCGGATATTCCGACACCGAGCTCGACACCTGGGCCGAGCGGGTGCGCCGCTGGTCGACCGGCCGCGCCACCGACGGGCACTTCGCCACCGGCCCCACGGCGGACGGCAAGCACCGCGACGTCTTCCTCTTTTTCGACAATACGGACAAACTCAAGGCGCCGGGCGACGCCAGGGGCTTGATGCGGCGACTCGGGATCGACAAGGGGACATGAGTGATGGCAGGCACGATCAGGCTCGGGACGGCAGGCTGGGTGTTCGAGCCCTGGCGCAAGAGCTTTTATCCCGAGGGGCTGAAGCAGAAGGAGGAGCTCGCCTATGCGAGCCGCCGGCTCGGCAATATCGAGATCAACGCCACCTTCTACTCGCACCAGAAGCCCGCGAGCTTTCAGAACTGGGCGAGCCAGACGCCGGACGGGTTCGTCTTCACGGTGAAGGGCCACCAGTTGGTGACCCACATCAAGCGGCTGAAGGACGTGGAGCTGCCGCTGGCCAACTTCTTCGCCTCGGGCGTCATGGCGCTGGGCGACAAGCTCGGGCCGTTCTGCTGGCAGCTGCCGGGGAACACGAGCTATGACGAGGCCCGGATGGAGGCGTTCCTCGAGCTGCTGCCGCAGAGCGCCCGAGGCGCTGGTGACGCTCGCCGAAAAGTCAGACTACGGCAAGAACCCGCCCTATCCTCGATGCAGCCGGCATCACCCGCGTCCGCCACGCCATCGAAGTGCGGCACAAGAGTTTCGCAGACGAGCGCTTCATCGCCCAGTTGCGCCGGCACAACGTCGCGATGGTCGTCGCCGACACGGCGGACTGGCCCTATCTCGACCAGACCGCGGACTTCTCCTATGCGCGGCTGCAGGGCGCCCCGGGCCAGGAGAGCTATTCCCCGGCCGAGCGCGATCAGCGGGCCGGCTGGCTCAGGGACTGGTCCGAAGGCAAGCCCGTCGGAGGGACCGCATGTGGCGGCCGCCGAGGCCGGCCCGCCGCGCGATGTCTTCGCCTTCTTCGTTTCGACCGACAAGGAACACGCGCCGCAGAATGCCCGCGCCGTGATGGCGACGCTCGGCCTCAAGGGGCCGGGCGGGGACTGACGAGGTCGTGACGCATCGCTCGGTTGACTTGGCGACCCATGCCGAGAATATGGCGCCGATCCGCCGATGGAGTTCGATCTTGACAAGCGCAGCACAGCAGGCATCCACGACGAAGCCGCTATCGGCGGATCGCCCGCGCCTCCTCGTTGCGGTGGCGTTCGTCGCTCGGGCTCGCGACGATCGCCGGCGCCTGGGGTTCCGAGCTGTTCGGCGGCCTGGTGCCGTGCGAGCTCTGCCTCGAACAGCGGCTCGCCTATTACTGGGCCCTGCCGCTGCTCGCGCTGGTGCTGATCCTCTGGAACCGCCTGCCGCGCCTGGTCTGGTACCTGGCGCTCGGCCTCGCGGCGCTCCTTTTCGTCTGGGGTCTCTATCTGGCGGGCTATCACGCCGGCGTCGAATGGGGCTTCTGGCCCGGGCCGACGACCTGCACCGGCACCGGCGTCGACGTGAACTTCTACGACCTCCAGCACATCAACGAGGCGAAGGTCGTGCCCTGCGACAAGGTGCAGTTCCGCTTCCTCGGGCCTGAGCCTCGCCGGCTACAACGCGCTGATCCTCGCTCGGCATTATCGCGATGCTGGGCATCGCGATGCTGCGGGGGCGGAAGGGCTGATCGCGAGCCGGGACGGCTTCCATCCGCCGGCGCAGATCCCACCGTCGTATCCACACCCCCTTCTCTCCGTCGTCATTGCCCGCTTCATGCGGGCAACCCACGCCCAGAACTGGGTCGCCCGAACAAGTCGGGCGATGACGAACGAGAGGGAGGAGGCGGTTCGGGCAGGCGGGCTACCGACCCGGCCCGCAACCACCGCGCCCGTGGGCCCCTACGGCTCGAGCTCGATATCCCAGTAGAGATAGTCCAGCCAGCTCTGGTGCAGGTGGTTGGGCGGGAAGGCGCGGCCGTTGTTGTGCAGGTCGTGCACGGTCGGCTGGTAAGGGTGCTGCATCGGGAACATCTTGATTTCCCTCGGCAGCCGGTTGGCCTTGCGCAGGTTGCACGGCGCGCAGGCGGCGACGACGTTCTCCCAGGTGGTGCGACCGCCCTTCGAGCGCGGGATCACGTGGTCGAAGGTCAGGTCGTCGCGCGAGCCGCAATACTGGCACTGGAATTTGTCGCGCAGGAACACGTTGAAGCGGGTGAAGGCGGGGTGCCGCGCCGGCCGGACATAGTCCTTGAGCGACACCACGCTGGGCAGCAGCATCTCGAAGCTGGGCGACTTGATGGCGCGGTCGTAGTTCGAGACGACGTTCACCCGGTCGAGGAAGATCGCCTTGATCGCATCCTGCCAGGACCATAGCGACAAAGGATAATAGCTGAGTGGCCGGAAATCGGCATTCAGCACCAACGCGGGACAGCTCTCAAGCGACACATGCACTGTCACTTGTCGCACCCGTAACGGGAATCGCGGCCAGTCATGATCATTAATACTCTATGCCGACTGTGACACGGCTGTGAAGCATCAATCGGCGGCGAATATCAGGCGTTTTGCGCGAGCATAAAGCTTGTCGCAAAAGCGAGCCCGTCCGGTGAGATGCCGTGAGCCACGCCGGGCGAAATATGCAAGCTGACGTCGACCCCTGCGGCGGCGAGATCGGTGGCGGCCTGCCGGCTGAGCTCGGGCATCGACCACCTGGTCGAGGTCGCCATGGATCAGCGCCACCGGCGGTTTCGCCGATGCTTCGGCGCCGAATCCGGCGGGCGGGACGAAGGCGCCGGAGAAGGCCACGATGCCGCGGACCGGCTCGGGCAGCGACATGCCGACATGCAGCGCCATCATCGCGCCCTGCGAGAAGCCGACGAGGTAGGTGTCGGCGGCGGTGAGCCCGGTCTGCGCCCAGAGGTCGCCGAGGAAGTCGACGCAGCGGCGGCGCCGCCTGCGGAATGCCCTCGACGCCGGCCCGCGATGCGATCCTGGGACAGCGCGAACCACTCGAAGCCGAACGGATTGGCGGCGCAGGGCGATCGGGCGCGTTGGGCGCGACGAAGAACGCATCGGGGAACAGCGGCCCCCATTGCTGGCCCAGCGCGATGAGGTCGGAACCGTCGGCGCCGTAGCCGTGCAGCAGCACGATGACCTGCTTGGCGTTGGGGCCGTTCCGTGGGCGGCAGCATGGGGCCGGAGAGTTTCGGCATCAGGCAAATATCCCTTCCTTGTTGCGGACGGCGCGATAGTAGCGCCAGAACAGCAGCGCCGCGGTCGAGCGGTGCGGCGACCAGGCGTGCGCCATGGCGATGAGGTCCTTGACCGGGGGCTTGTCGTCAAGGCCGAATGCCCACTGCACCGCGCGCTGCAGCGCCACGTCGCCGGCCGGGAAGATGTCCGGATGGGCGGCCGCAGAACATCAGGTAGATCTCGGCCGTCCACGGCCCGATGCCCTTGAGCCGGGTCAGCACGGCGATGGCCTCCTCGGCCGGCAGGTGCGGCAGGACGGCGAAATCGAGCTCGCCGGCGACGATCGCCTCGGCCACCGCGCGGAGCGTGCGGTACTTGCCAGCCGAAAAGCCCGACGCGCGGACCGCTGCTTCGCTGAGGAGGAGGTAGCCGGCGGGATCGAGCGCCCCCTCGAGGGCCGAGAAGCGGGACCAGATGGCGGCGGCGCTGGCGAGCGACACCTGCTGGCCGGTGACGATGCGGGCGAGGCCGGAAAAGCCGCCCTGCCCAGCGACGCACCTCGAAGGTACCGGCCGTTTCGGCGATCGGCCGCGAGCCGCGGGTCGAGCGACAGCAAGGTCGCGAGGTGCTCGGCCAGCGTCGCGGCGGAATCGAGCCGGACTATGGTATCCTTGCCGTCACCTGCTATGTCCAACGCCATGTCCAAACCCGTTCTCCGTTTCGCTCCCAGCCCCAACGGCTTGCTGCATCTGGGGCATGCGTATTCGGCGCTCTATACGTCGTTCTGGGCGGAACGCATGGGCGGGCGCCTGCTGCTGCGTATCGAAGACACCGACATAGTGCGCAGCAAGCCGGAATTCACCGACGCGATCTTCGAGGATCTCGCCTGGCTGGGGCTGAGCTGGGAAGAACCGGTCTGGCGGCAATCGGAGCGCTTCGACGTCTATGCCGCCCATGCGGAGCGGCTGCGCGCCCGCGGCCTGCTCTATCCCGTGCTTCTGCTCGCGCAGCGGCATCGCCGAGGGCGCCGAGGGCACCGACCCGGATGGCGCCCCGATCTATCCCGGCACCTGCCGGCATCTCGACCCGGGCCTCGTGGCGGAGAAGCTCGCCGGCGGCGAGGCCGCGCAACTGGCGGCTGAAGACCGACGAGGCCGTGGCGCTGGTCGGGCTGCTCCCCTACTCCGTCGCCGGCCCCGACCCCGACCGACCGGCCGCAGATCCGCTATGCCGAGCCCGAGCGCTGGGGCGACGTGGTGCTGCAGCGCAAGGGCACGCCGACCAGCTACCACCTGAGCGTCGTCGTCGACGACGACGCCCAGGGCGTCACCCACGTGACCCGCGGCCGCGACATGCAGGCCTCGACCGACATCCACGTGCTGCTGCAGATGCTGCTGGGCCTGAAGTCGCCGATCTACAATTTCCACCGGCTGCTGCTCGGCGACGACGGCAGGAAGCTCGCGAAATCCAAAGGCTCCCCATCGCTGAGGAGCCTGCGGGACGAAGGCTGGACGCCCGGGGACGTGAAGCGGGCGGTGGGGTTCTAGGCCGCGGCCTGCCGAGGCTTGGCGAAATAGGGGGCGATGGTTGCCGCCACGGCTTCGGCGAAGGGGGTGCCGAAGTCCGGGCCGAGGATGGCGTCGAGGCGGGGGTCCTTGAGCTCCATCGGGTGCTCCCAGAGATATCCCATCTTCGCCACTTCCCGCATCAGCGGGTCGACGAGACCCATCGCGGTGAGGAGGAACCGCGGGAAGCTCGAGACCTTGAGCCGCACCGGCGCCGCGGCGACGACCGCCTCGGCCAGCCGTTCGGGGGTGACGAAGTTTCCGGCGAAGTGGAAGTTCTCGAAGGCGGCCAGCTCGCTTCGGCGCGAGGCGAGCCGCTCGAAGGCGCGGCCCAGATCGGGCAGGTAGGCCCACGCATGGCCGACGCCCCTCACCCCCATGGTGGCGAACTTGCCCTTGCCGGCCTCGCGCAGCATGGCGAGCTCGAACCAGTCGCCCGAGCTCTCCGGCCCGTAGAAATCGCCGGCCCGCAGGATGATCGCCTGGATGTCGCCCCGCTTGGCGGCGGCAAAGTACATCGCCTCGACGCGCTTGCGGATCTCGCCGCGCGGCGTCGGCGGCAGCTGCGGCAGGTCGGGCGTGATCTCGCGCGCCTCGGCGGCATAGTTGTAGATGTTGCCCGGAAACAGCAGCGTCTTGCCCGAACTCCCGAGCGCCGCGATGACGCGCGCGTGCTGCGCTTCCATCCGGCCGTTGTCCCACTGGTGGTAGGTGAGGTTCAGCGCGTTGACCACGACCTCGCGCATCGCCGATGGCCATGCGGATCGCCTCGACATCGTCCGCATCGCCCTCAAAGAAATGCACGCCGGGGATCGGGTGCTTGTTGGAGCGCCCGAAGCCGGTGACGTCCCAGCCGGCGGCGAGGAAGGCCTTGGCGGCATGATGGCCGAAGTGGCCGTTGATTCCGAGGATGGTGACTTTGCGCGCGTCCATGGCGGTGCTCCTTGCTGTCAGAACAAGGTACGCCCAACACCGGCGTATAGGAACTGGACATGTTCGTTGCTTCGCCATACATAAATGAATGATAGCAGCGAAGAGGAACGACGGACATGCCCGGACCCGACTGGTCGCTGTGGCGGAGTTTTGGCGCCGTCGTCGAACACGGTTCGCTCTCGGCGGCGGCGCGGGCCCTCGGCCTGAGCCAGCCGACGCTGGGACGGCATATCGAGGCCCTCGAGCAGAGCCTTGGGCTCAACCTGTTCGAGCGCACCCTCAGCGGCCTGAAGCCGACGGAGACGGCGCTGCAGGCTCTACGAGCCGGTGCAGGGCGCACGGGCGGCGCTGGCCGAGGCCGAGCTGATGGCCGAGGGCTCGACTTCGACGCTGTCCGGCTCCGTTCGCATCACCTCGAGCACCGTGATGTGCGCCTACGTGCTGCCGCCGCTGCTCGCCGACCTCAGGCGGGAATATCCCGACGTGTCCATCGAACTGGTACCCTCGGACGCGACCGAGAACCTGTTGCTGCGCGAGGCCGATATCGCGGTGCGGATGTTCCGCCCGACGCAACTGGAACTGGTCACCAAGCGGCTCGGCGAAAGCCTGATCGTCGCCTGCGCCCACGAGAGCTACCTCGCGGCGCGGGGCCGGCCGGAGCGGCCCGAGGAGCTGTTCGGGCACGACCTGATCGGCTTCGACCGCTCGAGCCTGCTGCTCGATGCCGCCCGGGGCATGGGTTTCGAGCTCAGCCGGAATGATTTCCGCATCCGAACCGACAGCCAGACCAACATGTGGGAACTGATGAGGGCGGGGCTCGGCATAGGTTTTGCCCAGGAACGCATGGTCGAAAGCACGCCGGGCATGGTAAGACTGTTGCCGATGCTGCGGCCGCCGCCGCTCGAAGCATGGCTGACCACGCACCGGGAACTGTTCACCAGCCGCCGGATCCGTGCGATCTACGACCGATTGGGCGAGGGCATCACCCGTTACCTCGCAGGAAATCCGAGATGAATATCACCAGCCTTCTGACCACCATCGCCCTCGCGGCCGTCGCGATCATCCTGTTCATGGGGCTATGGAATATGCTCCGCGGCGGCGACTACAACCGCAGCCAGACGCTCATGCGGGCGCGCGTGATCGCGCAGGCGGTGGCGATCGTCGTCATCCTCTTTGCCCTGTTCTTCTTCGGCAAGGGCTGAACCGGGCTACTTGAAATCGTCCTTCGCCTTGCGCAGCGCGCCGAACACCTCGGCGGGGTCGCTCCCCTCCGGCAACCCCACCGCCTTCGCCAGCACCGGCTGATCGGCCCTCAGGAACGGGTTGGTGGCCTTTTCCATGCCGAGGCTCACCGGAATGGTGAACTGGTCGGCCTCGCGCATCCGCTTCACTTCTGCCGCCCGAATTCTCAGGGCCGCGTTGTCGGGATCGACACTCTGCGCGAACGCGGCGTTCGCCAGCGTGTACTCGTGGCCGCAATAGAGCAGCGTGTCGTCAGGCAGGCTCCTGCAGTTGGTCCAGACCCTCCCACATCGGGCCGGCCGTGCCCTCGAACATCCGCCCGACCCCCAGCGAGAACAGCGCATCGGCGGAAAACAGGTGCCTTCCGAGCGGCTCGTAGAAGACGATGTGCCCGAGCGTATGCCCCGGCGTCTCGATGACGAGGAACTCGGTCTCGCCCAGCATCACGGTGTCCCCTCCGCCGACCAGCACGTCGAGCCCGAGGATCTTCTCCGCCTCCGCCTTCGGACCGGTGACCTGCGCGCCGTAATCGCGCTTCAGCACCGGGATCGCTTCGACGTGGTCGGCATGGTGATGGGTGATGAACACGTCGGTGAGGCGCCAGCCGCGGCGGCCGAGCGCCTCCTTGATCGCCTTGGCATCGGGAGCATCGAGGGCGGCGGTGCGACCGGTGGCGGTGTCGTGCAGCAGATACCCGTAGTTGTCGCTGCGGGCGGGGAAGATGTCGATCAGGATGGACAAGGGTGGTCTCCGGTAGTCGCGTCGGCCCTTTACGTGACAAGCGGGGCCGAAGCAGGCAGAGTCTAGTTAAGGTTCACGAGCAAAGCCATGACCCCCGACGTTTCACGGCTCATCGAGTTCTACCGCTCGCCGCTGGGCAAGATCGCCCGGGCGCTGCTGCGCGAAGACGTGACGCGCTTCGCCGGCAACGTGCGCGGGCTGAGGGTGCTCGGGCTGGGCTTCGCCACCCCCTACATGCGCTTCACGCTGGACAAGGCCGAGCGGGTGCTCGCCTTCATGCCGGCCCGGCAGGGCGCCTCGGCCTGGCCGCGCGAGGGACCTTCGCACACCGTGCTCTGCGACCCGCTGGAAATGCCGCTGACCGACGCGGCGGTCGACCTGATCATCGCCGTCCATGCCTTCGAGCACATCGTCGACGCCGAGGAACTGATGCGCGAGCTGTGGCGCGTTGCGGCGCCCAATGCCCAGCTGATCGTCGTCGTGCCCAAGCGCCGCGGCCTGTGGTCGGCCGCCGACAACACCCCATTCGGCGACGGGCATCCGTTCAGCAAGCGCCAGCTCGAGCGGCTGCTGCGCGACCATAGCTTCGTCCCCGAACTGTGGCGGGACGCGCTCTACCTGCCGCCCTCGCAGCGCTCGCTGCTGCTGAAATCCACCCGCTTCTTCGAGCGGACGGGACGCCTGTTCGGGCCGGCGCTCGCCGGGGCGCTGGTGGTGCTGGCGCGCAAGGAACTGTTCCCCGCCATCCCGCGGCGCAAGAAGGCCGAGCGCTACATCCGCGTCCCGGCGCTGGCGCCGCAGGCGGCGATGGAGATTGCCGAGCGGCTCCAGGGCTGATCAGGCGTTGACGCTCGGCGTCAGTTGCAGCGCGACCGTGCCCGACCAGGGCTCGGTGACGCCGCGACCGCCGCCGAGGTCCTCGAGCAGGGGGCGCAGCCTGTCGAGGCTGGCGATCATCGCTGGGCGGGCTTGCACCAGGTCCTCCATGCTGTCCCATTCGCCGACGATGCAATAGTCCCGCTCGCCGGTCTTGACGACGGAGAAGCGGCGCAGGCCGCCCATGCCGTCGGCATCGAGCGCCTGATGGATCGAGACGAACTCGTTCTCGTGGTCGGGCTTCACCCGCATATGCACGATGTTCATGGCAGACATCGGATTCCTCCTCGTTCGCGGCAGATCGCACGGCGCCCATTCTAGCAGCAAGCCGGTCGCAACGGGCCGGGAATCCTTTGCTTTGCCTTCGGGCTTCCCCTATGGTCCCGCCGCTTCCCACCCGACCCCAGCAATGATGACCGACACGCCCGCCCGCCCCGTCCCGCAACCCGGCATCCTGCGCATCGCCCCGTACCAGCCTGGCAAGTCGCAGGCGGTGCCCGGCGTCACCCCGATCAAGCTTTCGGCCAACGAGAGCCCGCTCGGCGCGAGCCCCGCGGCCATCGCCGCGCTGAAGGCGGCCGACGAAACCCCGGAGATCTATCCCGAAGGAACGTCGCGACTGCTGCGCGAGGCGCTGGGCGAGGTGCATGGTCTCGATCCGGCGCGGATCATCTGCGGCAACGGCTCGGACGACCTGCTGCATCTGATTGCCCAATGCTATCTCGGCGAGGGCGACGAGGCGGTGATGAGCCGGCACGGCTTCAACGTCTATCCGATCGTCACCCTGGGCGCTTCGGCCGAGATCGTGATGGCGCCCGAGACCGACTATCGCTCCGACGTCGACAACCTGCTGGCGGCGGTGACCGAGCGCACAAAGGTGCTGTTCCTCGCCAACCCCAACAACCCGACCGGCACCTATCTCTGCGCCGACGAACTGGATCGGCTGCACCGGGGGCTAAGGCCCGACATCCTGTTCGTGCTCGACAGCGCCTATGCCGAGTACGTGACCGCCGGGGACTACACGGTCGGCATCGACCTGGTGAACCGGGCCGAGAACGTCGTGATGGTGCGCACCTTCTCGAAGATGGGCCTCGCCGCCGCGCGCATCGGCTGGATGTACGCGCCCGAGCACGTGGTCGATGTGATCAACCGCATCCGCGGCCCGTTCAACGTCAACCGCGCCGCCCAGTTCGCCGGCGCCGCCGCGGCGCGCGACACCGAGTTCACGGCGCGGCTGCGCGCCTACAACGCGAAATGGCGCGACTGGCTGACCGCCGCCCTGTCCTCGAACGCGGTGCGGGTCATGCCCAGCGAGGCGAATTTCGTGCTGGCGCTGTTTGCCGACGCCGAAACTGCCGCCGCGGCCTTCCAGGCGCTGCTGGCCGAGGGCTTGATCGTGCGCGAGATGGGCGTCTACGGCATCGACAACGGCGTTGCGCATCTCCATCGGGCCGGAAGCCGCGATGCGCCGCCTGGTCGAAGTGTTGAAGGGTTTCGGGGCCCCGGGAGCAGCAGGCTGATGTTCGAGAAACTGGCGCTGATCGGCATCGGCCTGATCGGCTCCTCCATCGCCCGGGCGGTGCGGGAGAAGGATCTCGCCAGGACCATCGCCATCGCCACCCGCAAGGGCTCGACGCTCGAGGAAGCGCGCGAGCTCGGCCTCGGCGACATCTATACGCTCGATGCGGCCGAGGCGGTTGAGGATGCCGACCTCGTGATCCTCTGCGTGCCCGTCGGCGCCTACGGCGCGGTGATGAAGACCATCGCCCCGGCGCTGAAGCCCGGCGCCATCCTCACCGATGTCGGCTCGGTGAAGGGCCAGGTGATCCAGACGGTGGGGCCGCTGCTGCCCGCCGGCGTGCATTTCATCCCCGGCCACCCGATTGCCGGCACCGAGTATTCCGGCCCCTCCGCCGGCTTCGCCGACCTGTTCGTCGGGCGCTGGTGCGTGCTGACGCCGCCGCCCGGGACCGACGGGGTGGCGCTCGACCGGCTGGTGTCGTTCTGGGGCGCACTGGGCTCGAACGTCGAGACGATGGATGCGGGCCACCACGACCTGGTGCTCGCCATCACCAGCCACGTGCCGCACCTCATCGCCTACAACATCGTGGGGACGGTGGCCGATCTCGAGGCCGACACCCAGTCCGAGGTGATCAAGTTCTCGGCCTCCGGCTTCCGCGACTTCACCCGCATCGCCGCCAGCGACCCGGTGATGTGGCGCGACGTGTTCCTCTCCAACCGCGAGGCGGTGCTCGAGATGCTCGGCCGCTTCCTCGAGGACCTGTCGCGGCTGCAGCGCGCGGTGCGGGTCGGCGACGGGCCGGCCATGGAGGCGCTGTTCACCCGCACCCGCGCCATCCGCCGCTCGATCATCACGGCCGGCCAGGAAACCGCCGCCCCGGATTTCGGCCGCCCGCACGGCGTCGCCGAGTCGCCGCCGGTGACCCCGGATGTCGGCATCCGCGAACACGGCGGCGGCGAGGACGCGTGAGCGTTTTCAGGAAAAGTTGCAGACTTTTCCGGTTCGAAAACGCGACCGATCAAACATCTAGAACAGCGGCGCGAGGTCGGCGAGCGGCAGCGCGAGCAGCCGCAGCTGGCCATCGGTGATGCTGAGCGTGTTGCTGAAGCTGCCGTCCTCCTCGGGCTTGCCCTTCAGCGCCACGAGCTGCAGCGGCGGCAGGAGGCCGCTCAGCCGGTCGAGCACGCCCTTGGTGCGATAGGTGATTTCTCCCTCGGGCAGGCCCGCCGGCGTTCAGCGAGGCCTCGCCCGTGATGTCGAAACTCTCATCCGGCTGCGGCTGGCTGCCGGCGAGGCGGGCGAGCCTGAGCTTGCCGCCGCGCTGCTGCCAGGCCTTGAGGAAGTCGGGATCGCCGAAGGCCTGCAGATCGTCGGGAAGGCCGGAGAGTTCGGCCTCGAGCGAGGCGTTGCCGGCCGCGATGGCGAGCGCCGGCACCGCGAGGTCCTTGACCTCGGCATAGGCGGCGAGCGACGCGCTGCCGGCTGTCTTGTCGTGCCGCTCGGGCATATCGACCAGATGCGCCTCGACATGCCGGGCCGTGAGCTGCAGCAGGTCGCCCAGCACCGTCTCGTTCCACGTGACGCTGTCGGCGACGGCGGAGACCCGCGCGATGCGCCAGCCGGCGCCGCCGAGGCCCTTGAGCATGTCGTCGGTCTTCAACCTGGCGCTGCCCTCGAAGCCGGTGAAATCCACGCGGCTCTGGCTGCCGGTGAAGGCGTTGGCGAGGGTGAGCGGCGCCTGCGCGGAAAACACCACGTGGGTCGGGCTGTAGGCGAGCACCGAGGCCTTGAGCCCGGCGAGCGTCAGGCTCAGGTCCTGGTCGAGCAGCGCCGCATCGGCGCATTCGATGTCGAGCCGGAACGGGTAGCCGCTGACATTGAGCGTGCCGCAGGTGAGCCGCGGCGCCGTTTCGCCATCGGCCTCGCCCAGTTGCGCCATCTGCCGCTTCACCTCGCCGGCGGCGAAGAACCAGCCGGTACTCCACAGGGCGAGCACGGCGAGCACGACCAGCCCGAGCGCGAGGAACTTCCGCAACGTCACATCTCCAATGCCGGCGCCAGCGTTGCGCCGGGCGGACCGTATCGGTAGGAACGTGACCACGGCAAGGCAGGGGACAGCTCAATGCAGGGGAATTCCTCGCACTGGGTATTCGGCTACGGCTCCTTGATCTGGCGCCCGGGTTTCCAGTTCGAGAGCCAGCAGCCGGCGCTGCTGACGGGCGCGCACCGGAGGCTCTGCGTCTATTCCTACCGCCACCGCGGCACCGAGGCGCAGCCGGGGCTGGTGTTCGGCCTGGTTCGCGGCGGCTCCTGCCGCGGCATGGCCTTCGAGGTGGCGGCCGAGCGCTGGGCTGAGGTGCACGACTATCTCGTCGAGCGCGAAATGGACCGCGGCGTCTACCGCGAGGCGCTGCGGCCGGTCCGTCTCGCCAATGGCGCCCGGGTCACCGCCCTCGCCTTCCTCGTCGACGAACGGCACGTGCAATATGCCGGCCGGCTGGACGTCGCCGAGCAGCTGCGGCTGGTGCGCTCCGGCCACGGCGAATTCGGGCCCCAATCCGGAATATGTGCTCGAAACCGCCAGCCACCTCCAGGCGATGGGGATCCGCGACCGCCATCTCGACGAGTGGTGCGAGGTGCTGGGGGGGATCGACGTGCCGGTGGCGGAGACGGCGTAGGGGGGATGGCGTGGCCGCGCGCCACCCTCATCCCTCAAGGGGACAAGGGAGTGGCGGCACGATCTCGCCTGCACATGGTGAGCGCGCTACGCGGCGCTGAGACTAACTACCGGCTCGGCGCCCTCGAGGTCCCAGACGACGGTCATGCGTTCGACCCGGTCGGAGCCGGCCTCGACGTGGAACACCCGGTCGGCGCAGTCCATGGCGAGGCGGAAGCGGGCGCGGCTTACGGGGTCGTCGACGAGGTCCGGGCCCGAGCCGACCCACAGCACATGCGGGCCGAGGGCCACGAGGTAGAGTTCCTCGCCCACGAAGGCGAAATCCTCGAGCCGCAGCGACTCGAGCGCGTAGAAGCGGCCGGACCGCCCGCGCCAGTTCACCGGCCGGTTGATGCCGCCGGCAGCCAGACCGCGATCGAACACCGGCACCATGGCCGCCCCCTTCGTACTCGAAAGCAAGAGAACAAAACTAGAACAAATTAGAGACGAAAGTCAACCGCATTTGATACATACACAACATGTATGGTCTGAAACCGGTTCGCGCGTCAAGCAGTAGTGGTTGGCACCGGGCCGGGCGCCCAGCCCTCGCGCAGCGCCTCGAGCTTGCTGCGCAGTTCCGGCGGCAGCGGGCGGCTGAGGCCGTCGTCATAGGCCTCGAGCACCAGCCGGTTGGTCTCGGTCTCGATGTCGGAGACCAGCCGGGTCCGGAATTCCTCCGGCGAGAGGCCCGGCGGGATGGCCGGGAGGAACCGCGCCTTCGCCGTGCCGGGCCAGAGCAGCAGGCTGTTGCGCCCCCAGAACAGCCCGGAGTTGAGCGCCACCGGCACCACGGGGACGCCGAGCGCCTCGTAGAGCCGGACGATGCCGTAGCGATAGTCGTGCTCGGCGAGCGGCGCCTTCCGCGTGCCCTCGGGGAAGATGATGATCCGCGCGCCCTCGGCGATGGCGCCGCGCGCCTCCTCGATCATCCGCGGAATGGCTTCGCCGCCGAGCGACCGGTCGAGCCGGATGGTGTGGAAGCTCATCGCCGCCTGGCCGAAGAACGGGATGTCCATCAGCTCCTTCTTGGCGATGAAGGCGGGGCGCTTCGAGGCCGGCAGGAGCGCGAAGATGTCCCAGTCGCTCATGTGCTTGGAGGCGATGATCGAGGGCCCGGGAGGAATGTTCTCCTCGCCTTGGACGTCGGTCTTGATGCCGGCGATGAAGCGCAGCGCCAGGAGGTGCGAGTGCACCCAGTAGAGCGCCAGCACCCAGCCGAATTTCGTCGGGCGCCGGTAGAGCATCGCCGAGACGCCGACGAGGATCGCGAGCACCGCCGTCTGCACGTAGAACACCAGGTAGAACAGCAGCGAGCGGATCGCCTGGACGATCACGACGTCGCCTGCAGGAAGCGCCTTGTGGTCAGGCGCGAGGTGATGGCCGTCAGCGCCGCGATGACCGGCACGACGGCAAGGATGCCGAGCAACCCGTCCAATCCCAGCGCGAAGCGGCCGAACAGCACGCCGAGCTGCTGGTGCGGCCTCCTGCGGCAGCATCGATTCGGTCGCCATGCCGACGAGGAAGAAGAAGATCAGCGCCGCGACCCCGCCGACGATGCCGCCGCGGAAGCCGATGGTGAGGAACCGGCCCTGGAACTCGCCGGCGATGAAGCTGTTGGAGGCGCCGATGAAGTGCAGCACGTCGACGATCTCGCGGTTCGACGCCATGGTGCCGCGGGTCGCGAAGATGATGGCGAGCACCGTCGCGACGACGATCAGGCTGAGCACCAGGAGGCCCGAGGCGACGATGGTGCCGGCCATGACGTTGAGCTGCTGGCGCCAGGCGGAATGGGTGTCGAGGCTCGCGCCCTTCACCGCCTGCAGGTCGCGCGTGAGCTTGGCGATGTCGGCCTCGGCCGGATCGGCGAGCTCGACCACCACCAGCCGCGGAATGTCGATGGCCGAGAGGTCGAGGCCGGCCCCGAGCCAGGGCTTCAACAGGTCCTGCGTCTGTTCGAGCGTCAGCGCGCGGGCTGTTGAAACGCCCGGCGTCGCCTCGGCCAGCGCGACCGCGGTGCGCAGGTTGCTCTCCATCACCTCGCCCTCCATCGGGCGGATCTGGATGGTGACCTCGCGTCCGACGTCGGACGACCAGGCGAGGGCGGATTTCTGCACCAGCACCACGCCGCCCAGCGTCACGCCGGAGAGGAAGGTCATGATGGCGATGAGCAGCACCAGCGTGCGGCCGGCGACCGAACGCTCGGGCCAACCACGTCGCACGTGAGCACGGTCCGCGCGTTGATGACTTTGTCAGTCTTGTCAGCCATGACGCGCCCCCTTCCCATGCTCGTACCGCGACCCGTCGCCGCCCTCCTGCCCCTCCCACAACAGACGCGGCACAGCGTCGCCGTCGAGCCGGTGCAGCAGGTGCAGGCAGCACGGTGGACGTTGAGCCAGTAGCGACGCGGCGGCAGCTGCTGCAGGAAGTACAGCTCTGCGTAGCCGAGCGCGTCGCGCGTCGAGACCAGGTCGCCCCAGGTCGGCAGGCGCCGCGCACGCGACACGCTCAGGTGCAGCCAGTTGCCGGCGCCGAGGTCGTCCGCCAGGTCGAGCGTGACGATGGCGCGCAGCCCGTCGCGCTGCGGCTGCAGGTACGTGCCGAGCCCGACCACGTACGGCTGCGCTACGACCTGCGGGTGCGTCTCGATGCGCGTCCAACGCGTGCGCGGCGCGAGCTCTGCGAGGCGCTCGGTCGTGAGCTGCCCGCTGAGCAGCGCGTGGTCGAGCTGGTCGTGGTGTTCTTCGAGCAGGTTCATGGCGTCGGCTCCTCGCGCGGCAGGCCGAGCGCGAGCTCGACGTGCAGCGCCACGAAGGGAATCAGGCAGAGGTACACGTGCAGGTGACGCGGGTGCACGATGCGCTGGATGAGCATGCCGCTGACGGTGCGCGTCTCGGCGATGACGAACTGGTTGAGGACGGCCCGGCGTCCCAGGACACGCCGACCCATGCGTGGCGCAGGTCGAACTCGAGGGCGTATGCGTGCGAGTCTCATCGGGCACGCTCCTCGGCGTCGCGCCAGTGCGTCTCGACGTCGCTCACCAAATCGTTGAGCAAGGGCAGGCTCGCCAGGAAAGCGACGACGAGCGCCACCAGCATGAACGCGCAGCCTACGCGCACCACTTCGTCTTCGCGGTCGTGTCTCACTGGCAGACCTCCTCAGCGACGCCGAGCGGCTGACCGCTCGTCAGGTTGCGCTCGATGCACGTGCGCCGGTCGCGCCTGGCGAGCCAGGGCAGGCCGACGACGATGCCCACGAACCAGAGCGCGAGCACGACGACCCACGTCGCGACGAGATGCGGTCGGCCTCTGGCCCTTGGTAGCATGGCGGCGTCTCCCGCAGCATGAGCAGCAGCTGCTCGTACGCCTCGCGTCGCGTCTTGGCCTCGCGGGAAGTCCTCGAGCTCAGCGTCTTCGTTGTGCGCCCAGTCCTCCCAGTCGCTGCAGAGCGTCGCGACGAGCATCGGGAACGCGGGCAGCGCGCGCAGCTGCTCGAGCTGCTGGGCAATCCGCACCAGCTCGAGCAGCGCGTCGCCTGGCACGAGCACGGTGTAGTAAGCGTCGGGCACAGTCAGCGAGCGCGCGTCGCGCGCCTGCGTCTCGAGCACGTCGAGGTCAGCGACCAGCACGGGCGGCCTCCTCTGCAACGGTCTGGAGCGCTGCGGCAAGCGCAGCGGTCGCGCACGACACGCCGCGCACGTCGAGCGAGATGCTGTCGCCGTCGCGTATCGCTGAGACCCATGCCCAGCTGTCGTCGTGCAGCGCGCGCACCACAATCTCGTCGCTGCAGGGCAGCGCGTCGCGCGCGTACTTGCGCAGCGCCACCATGCGCGGGTCGTCGTCTGCCATCAGCATGCGCTTGACGGCGAACGCGAGCAGTCGCTTGAGCATCACGCTGCCTCCTGCTGCTGCTGCTGGTCGTCCTGGGGCGGCGGAGCGCTCGTCGTCGTCAGGCTCGGCTGCGCCCTCAGTCAGCGCAGCGGTGGCGGCCTCCTTGTCCTTGTCTGCCTGGTCTACCTCCTGCTCGATCTCGCCGTCGATGGTCTGCTTGGTCTCGCTCGCGAGACCGGGCAACAGCTTCTGCACGAGGCGCTGCAGGAGCTCGACCTTGGCCTGGCGCCCGATGTTGAGCGACAGCGCCTGCGTGACCTGCTCGAGCTCGTCGCCGAGCGCTGCGTCCGCGTAGCTCGTGCGCCGTGCACTCGATGAGCTGCAGCTGCTCCTCGGCGACGCCCAGCGCGCGCCCCACCAGGATGAGCGTTGCGGTCAGCGCGCGCGAGCGCCTGCGCCAGCGCGGCGATCTGGACGTTCGTCTTTTCGAACTCGACCTCTTTGCTCTGCGCGCTCGTGTTGACGCCGCTCGCCTTGGCGTACTCGACGCCGCTGATGCGGTAGATCTCGATGATGGTGGCGACGATGCGCGCCTCGAGCGTCGCTGCGATGGACGGGGGCGGCGCGAGGTAGAAGGGCACCACCTTCGCCTGGTCGCTGATCACAAGCCCGGTCGAGACGCCGCCCGTGCCGGTGTTGTTGCCAGCGGGTGCCGCGCCTGGCCAGACGAGCTGCGCGAAGACCTGGCAGCGGATGTGCTCGTCCATCTCGCTGACCAGGTTGAACAGACGCCGGCACTCGAGCGCGATGTTCGCGTTCATGCTCTTGGCCTTGACGCTGTCCTCGACGCTCGTGTCTGCGCGCCACGAGACGAGCGGGACGGCGCCGTACGCGTGCGTGCCGTGCGCCGTCTGGCTCACGACACTGTCCGTCACCTCGTAGACGGTCCAGTCGGTGCGCGTCCAGACCGTGTAGCGCGTGGTCTCGACTGCGTCCTGGTTCCAGGCGGGCTTGTGCCTGGACGTGACGCCGAGCTTGGCCCAGACGAATGCGCCCTGGTCGTCGAGCTCGTAGTCAAACAGATGGCAGGGCAGGTTGAGCACGACGTACGGGTCGAGCTTGCCGGTCTGCTCGACGGTGAGCGCTTCTGCCGGCGAGCTCGGCATGTCGACCAGCAGCGGGAACCAGCCGAGCACCGCGGTGACGAGCGCGCGCCTGCGGAAGTCTTTGTCGTAGCCGGTGCGCTCGATCCACTCGAGCACCTCGGGCGGCACGTTGTTTCGCTTGTGGGGCTTGCGCGCGATGTAGCCGACCTTGATCGCAGTCGTCGGCTCGACGTAGTTGAGGTAGTGCGCGACGTCGACTCTGCGCTGGTACTTGATCGCGTCCTCGGCGTTGAAGCGGTCGAGGTAGCTGTGCACCGCGTCGGCGATGCTTTTGCTGAGCGTCGAGAAGGTCGAGTACGTCTGCGAGACGATGCCCCAGAAGCCGGCAGCGTCCTGCTTGACGCGGCCCTGGTAGCCGCCCGCGCCGGTGTACGAGTCGAGCAGGAACTGATGCCACTCGAGCTCGAGCGCGTAGCCGGGGCGCCTTGGCTTCGAGCGCGTCTTTGTCTGATGCGTAGGGCATGGTCGGTCCTCACATTCCGGGCACGTAAAAGGGCGTGGGCGTGACGCTCGTGGTCAGGTCGAGATACGCGCGCGAGGTGCCGTCGACCTGGTCGTCTTTCGCGCCGTCAGGAAACGCCTCGAGCTCGTTCAAGTAGCTTTCGTTCCAGTCGCCGCGCAGCACCTTGATGTTCGTGCCCTCGGCCTGCGCGCTGACCGGCTTGGCGTACGTCTGCTTGTTCTCGGACGCGACGACGATGCGCACGTCCCACTCGGCGAGCTCGCGCAGGTAGCGCTGCGCCTCGCTCTTGCCGCGCTGCGCCTGGGTCCTGCCAGAACGCCTGCCGGCAGTGCCGCCCGTCCTCGCGCGCCGTCCTGTGCACGAGCTGGTCGACCTTGTACGGGCGGTCGCGCAGGCTCTTGACGTCCTGCACGACGAACAGCCCCGACGCGTCCGCGACATCCTCACGCCGCGCGTCCAGTCCGGCTCTTTGTTCTCGGTGCTCGGCTCGGTCGCAGCAAGGTCCCAGCCTCGGCTCGTGCCGATGACGTCGTTCGGCACGCGGTCGACAATCTCGAACCAGACCTTCTTGAACACCGTGCCGGCAGCGGGACGGATCTTCCAGTTGCCACCGAGCAGACGCATGCGCTCGACGAGCGACAGCGCCATCAGCTTCGTCTCGTAGTCGGGGTCGCCGCGCGGGTTGTCGGCCAGCATCGCAGGGATGAAGCGGAAGCTCTGCGGGCGCGTGCTGCGCGGACGGTTGAGCACGTGCTGCGCGCGGTCGCGCACCTCGTCTGCCGTGTCGCCCCAGATGAGCGCATCGCCGTCGCGCACGAAGTAGCGCTTGACGCCCCGGCGCGCTCGCGGATGGCATAGCCGTCGTCGCCGATCCACCACTTGACCATCCTGGCGACCCAGCTGTCCGGGTCGGGGTTACACGTCAGAAAGCAGCGCGGGCGCATGCCGCACGTCGAGCGCAGGCGCGAGTACATGAACCAGAACTGCGTCTCCTCCATCAGGGTCGCTTCCTCGAAAGCGAACTCCGTGAACTGCGCACCGGCGTAGTCGATCACATCCTTGGCGTGCTGCAGACCGCGCAGCTGGATGAGCGAGCGTGTCTCGGGGAAGCGCCATTCGTGCGTCTGAGGAGGTTCGGCGAGCGCGTCCACATGGGGTACATGCTCATCGACTCCTCCCAGATGCCGCCGCCCATCGTGACCTGCGGCATCTCGCGCCGGAAGATCGCGCCGTAGTTGTTGCCGTAGCGCGCAGCGTGCAGGCCGAACCGGAACAGCGTCGAGAAGCTCTTGCCACCGCCTGCAGCGCCGCCGAACAGGGTCACGTCTGCAGTCGACGCGACGGCTTCTGTCTGCGGCCCTGGGTTGAGCCTGACGTGCACCTCCTCGACTGCGGCCTCGCTCGTCACGCCATGCCCTCGAGCTTTCGGATCACGTGGCCGACGACTTCCGCGCATTGCGGGACGACCGTGTTTGCCGAGCATGTGGACTCGGTCCACCCGTCCGGGAAGCCCTGATACCACTCGAGCCACGTCGGGTTCAGCGGCCCACCACCCAGTGCTGTCTGCAGGCCGTCCCCGCTCGCCCCCCCGTAGCTCGCTCGGTTGCGATTGCCCTCGACTGTTAGCGTGGGCATCAACGCCAGGCGCGTGCGAGAGGCGTGGCGATTTGCGGCGCTGGCGCTCGCGCTCACGTCGTTGCGAGACGCGTCGGCTCGCGCGAGCGTCGGCAGATGGCATGGGCAACGATGGAAAACGCGTGCCCTGGCGTAGGGAGCGCCGCAATCGCTCGCGCCAATCGGAGCCGGAAAGCTCGCATAGCCGAGCCGCCCCAGCTCTCCCCTGACCGCGTCGACGTACTTGCTAGCGCCAGATCGAACGTTCTCGATGACGACCCACCGCGGGCGGCACTCTGCAACGATGCGAGCGAACTCCAGACCATAGCCCGCTGCGAGCACCAGCGAGGCCAGCTCCTTTGCCCGCGCTGCTGACGTCCTGACAGGGGAAGCCTCCGCAGATGAGGTCGACGGGAACAAGCTCAGCTGCTCCGACGCTGCAGACATCCTCATGACGCGTAGCCTCCGGCCAGTGTGTAGCGAGCACCTGTCTGACTTTGCGTTCAGCTCGACCTGCCAGAGCGTCGGACCAAGCCCCGCGCGCTCAAGGCCGAGCTCGAGGCCACCGATGCCGCTGAAGAGTGAGCCGATGGTGATCGTCACGCGTCCTGCTCCTCCGGCTCGTCCTCGGGCACGTGCACGACGTAGCGAATCCCTGCAGTGATTGGCCCACCGTTCGGCCCGCTCAGCTCGACACGCTGCTTGTCGTTGTAGAGGTCGGGCCGGTGCGCGCGCAGCTGCTTGAAGATCGCGTCGATGTTGCCCGCCTTCGCGGCGCGCATCGCATAGAGCGTGAGCGTCGTGTTGCGCTGCGATGCGGCCTGCTCGACGCGCTGCCAGAGCGACGCGTACGGCTCGATGTTTTCCTTGGCGTCGGCCTTCCAGCGAAAGAACGTCGTGCGCGAGATGCCCTCGACGCCGAACGCGTCGAGCTCGTCGATGCCCCCTCGGATGAGGTGACAGACGCGCGCCGCTAGTTCTTCGCTGTAGAGTCGGTCGGCCCATGGTGCTGCTGCCTGTAGGTATTGGGACTGCGGAGTGACGGCGGCGTCATAAGGCGCTCGCGGCGGCGTGATCTGGTTCCGTTAGTGCGCGCTCCTCGGCGAGCGCACGCGCCGCAGCGAGCGCTCGCATCTCGGCGCGCATGACGGTCTCGGCGAGCGCGCGCGCCCTGTCGCGCGCCTCGACCTCGGCGTCTGCCTCGGCGCGGCGGTGGCGGTCGAATAGCTCGAACATGCCGAGCAGAAAGTCTTCGGGTTCGAGCGCCACGCCGCCGAGCTCCAGCTCGAAGTCGCTCGGCTGAAACTGCGCGAGGATGGCCTCGCAGCCGACGCGCAGCTTCTCGAGGGCGACCAGCTCGATATGCCGCGCGCGCCCCTCCGAGATGCCCATGAGCGCAGCGACCTGGCCGAGCGTCAGCCCGGTCGGGTGCACGGCCGTCACGAACCACGCGCTGTCGTCGTCAGTCCACGGCGTGCGGCTCCCAGCTCAGCGCGCCGGGGTGCCCCGCGGGTATCTTCTGCCGCCGCGCTGCCTTGTGCGGCGCCAGAAGACGCTTGCGCAGCTGCTCGCGCAGAGACGCGATGCTTGCGCGGGTGCGTGCGACAGCGGGGCGCGGGGCAGGCTGCCATCATGGCGAGACTCGTCGGCGGTAGTCGCGGGCGCGCTTGCGCGCCTTGCGTTGGGCGCTCTTGCGCGCGTGGTTGCCGAGGCGCTTGAGCTTCGCGTTGTGTTCGCGCAGCGCAAGCGCCTCCGCGCGCAGCTGCTCGCGCTCTTCAGGAGAGTGTGAGTGCTGCGCGTCGCTCACTGGGTGAGCTCCTGCTGAGCCTTGGCGAGCTCGATCATGCGCCCGATGAGGTCGAGCTCTTGCTCGGCTACGCGCAGCTCGCGCATGGCCAGGTCGCGGTCGTCCTCGCGCGCCTTCACGCGCGCCCTGCCGGTCTCGACCACGTTCTGCTTGCTCTGGTAGCGCAGCTCGCAGGCGCTCGAGCTCGGTGCGTCGGTGCACGCGCTTGGGAGGCGCGTTGTCGGGCGGTGCGCCCTCGGTTGGCTCAGTGGGCAGGGGCTCGTCGTACGGCTGCGTGTCAGTCGTGGTCATGGGCTCTGAGTTCCTTTCCGGTCTGCTGTGACTGCGGCGCAGTGAGCTCGACGCGGTAGGCGGCGAGGGCGTGCGCGAAACTAGTGATGAGCGCGGGCATGCTGCAGTCGCCGCGAGCTCGCGCTGCGACAGTGCGCAGCGCGAGCTCGCGGTCGCGGTCGTTGGGGCTGCAGCGCGGACGGCCAGCGCACCTGCATGTCGCCGTGCGCGCGCCGGAAGCGCGCGCGCGCGTCGGCCGCCGCCGCTGCGGCGCTTTGCGTTCTCGTCGAGCGTGTTCACTGCAGCCCCGACTTGAACAGGTCGTCGTCCGCGTCGTCGTCGTCCGCGTCCTTGTTCGGTGCGCTCGAGGCGATGCGAGGGCGGTGGTCTTGGGAGGCGAGCAGCTCGTGCCGTCCGGGTAGTGCATGGTCTGCTGGCGCTCCTCGGGGCGCATGCGCCGCGAGCGAATCACCTCGTTGATGTCCGTGCGTACCGTGTCGACCTGGCCGTGCTCGAAGTCGGGCACTTCCTTGCACTCGATGTCGCGCACCTCCTTGCCCTCGCGCAGCTGCCGGCTCAGGTCGTCAAGCGCTCCTCGGCCTCGCCGAGCTGACGCTTGATGTCGTCGTTGAACGTCTTTTTTTCGAGCTCGAGCTTGGCCGTCGTGAGCCGGAGCTGCGCGAGCTCCTCGCCACGTATCAGGCGCTCGTCGATGGTCAGCAGGCACTGCAGCGGCTCGGTGAACACGTTAGCTTGCATCGTCGGTCTCCTTGGTGTCTGGCGCGTTGGGCACGGCGCGCGGGATGCTCTCGAGGATGCGCGCGAGCTCTCGCATCGCAGTGCGCTGGTAGGTCGGCGCGCGGTACATCGCGAGGTCGAGCTGGGCTGCGCTGTCGGAGCGCGAGCACGTCGACGGCGTGGCGGTCTGCTTGGTCTGAGCGGTACGCGCGGCAGTCCCATCAGTGTCTCCTCTGCTGTAAACGCGCTGCTAGTTGACTCCATCGCTGCGACGAGCGAGGTCTCGGCCGCGACGAGCAGATCGGACGGCCTGCACACGAGCGCGTGCGCGTAGCGCTCGAGCGACTCGAGCGAGAGCACGTGACGCATGCTCTCGACGCGCGACACGAGCGGGCGCGGCGTGTTGACGCGGCGCGCCAGCTCGCTCTGCAAGAACCCGAGCGCGACGCGCCGCTGGCGAATCGCCAAGCCGAGGCTCGCGCTGACGTCTGCAGCCCAGCGGCTCATGCGGACTTCCTCCGGGCGAGCTCGAGCTCGCGCTTCTTGGCCCAGCGGAACAGACCGTCGACGCAGCCCCACTGCGTGATGCCCATCGCCTCGGCTTCGTTGTCGTCGGTGATGGCCTCGCCTGCCACGACCGTCGCCCAGAACAGCGCGCTCTGCTTCCACGCAGCTGTCGGCAGGTTGATGCGCACGCCCATCACGCGTCGCCACTCGCGCGGCTCGACCAGCATGCGCTGCGACTTGGGATGCTTGAGTATCTCGAGCAGCATGCGCCAGCCGCCGCGCGCGTCGCCCATGCCCGAGCAGGGTCTCGGTCGTCATCCCAGGCGCGCTGGGATCTGACGGTGGTCCTCGAACAGCACGAGCAGTCTGCTCACGTCGAAGCCTGGCAGCTGACGCATGGCGCGCAGCGCTGCCTGCTGCTGGTCTGCAGGTCGTCGTGAAGCCATGCAGGCAGAAGCGGCTGAGGTTGTGCACGGCCCAGCCGGCAGCGCTGCGCCTGGTCGATGCCGAGCACGTACACCGCTTCGTTCGTGCCGTGCGAGAGCAGGAAGCGTGCGCGCTCGCGCGACGGTCCGTGCTCGTGCGGCCAGGGCTGCGGCACCGGGCGCTGCTCGGTCATACGTGCCTCCAGCTGCGCGGGAGCAAGTCGTAGCGGCGCGTCGCCTGCACGCTCCACGTGCGCAGGTCTGCGCCGTCTGCAGGCAGGTCGAGGTTCCAGGCGAGTGTCAGGTGCGCGCCGAGGCGCGTCAGCATGCCGTCGATGCGCTTGAGCGTGTCGGGGTCGCTCGTGCGGTCGCCCAGCTTGCACAGCGTGCGAATCGTCGAGCACACGACCGCCAGCCGCTGCGCGCCGAGCGCCTCGAGCTCGGTCACGGCAGCGCGGTAGCTGCCGACCGTGAGCGCGAAGGTCGCGTTGGCGAGCCCTGCCTCGAGCTCGGCGAAGGTCTTGCCCTCGAGCACGAACGGGCGCGCCGGGAAGCGCGGCGCGCGTACGCGGCAGCGAGCGAGTCGCACAGCTCTAGCGCGAGTCTGTACTGCAGCAGGTCGCGATCAGCGCCGCCGCTCTTGACGAGCTCGCACGCCATCTCCATCGGGTCAGCGCGGAGGGCTTGCATGACTGCCTCCGTTCAGCGCGCGCAGCTCGGCCTGCAGCTCGTTGTACAGGTCGATGTTGCCTGCGCGCATTGCCTCGTTGGAGCGCTTGTCCAGCGCGGCGTACGCACTCGGCACGGACGTCACGACCTGGTCGACGACCTCGCCGAACGCCTGACGGCGAAGCACTGCACCGGGGCGCGCTTCTCGTGCGGGTTGAGCTTGCCGCGCGCCCAGTGTCGCAGCGTCGACGTGAACAGCTCGCCGGTGACACGCGCCGCACGGCTGCCGCGTTCGTGACGCGCTCGGCGAAGTCGTCGAGCTCGACGTCGGCGGGGCAAGGGCGGGTCGTTGCGACCGGCTGTCGTGCCACGTAGCGCGGAACAGCTCGCGCAGCTGCGGCAGGCGTGAGCACCGTCGCGTCTCGCGTCTCGCTCTCGTGGAGGGGCGAAGCACACGAGCGCGCGGGCGCCCGGAGAGAGCGCCCGCGCTCTCTCTTCCGGGTCGGGCCGGGATCGGGGATTCCGGATCGGGCAGACGTTTCCACACGCCGGATCCCTCCGGAGGGGCTTCGGGGGGCCCGCGGGGGCAGTGGTTTTCGGGCCGCGCCCCGTTGAGCTCTGTAGACAGTGCGGCGTAGCAGCGTGACGCTACGCCTATAAAAAGGGCTCTCGTGCCGGTCTGTCTTGGCGCGGCGCTACGCGTCCACCATCGCGCGTCGTTGGCGAGGCTCGGGTTTTCTACCGATGTGGTCCTGCGCGCCGCCGTTGACGACGCTCCAGACGCCGACGTGACTCGTCGCAGCGGCGCAAATCTGGTGGCGGAGAGCCTTTCCGAAGCCTCTCCAGAGCACCTTTCGAAGGGGCTGCGTACGAGGCCACGGTCGAGCAGCGGCGCGGCAGGCAGTCGGCCCGGTGATGTTGCTCCAGCCGCACGTGATCAGGCGGCCACGAAGAGCCTCGCTCGACGTGGCCGCGGAGTTCTTCGCCCGGTTCGCGGTCGAGTTCGGCGAACCTATCGTCGACGCTGAAACCACGTCACTGCTCGCGCCCTGCGTGCGACGACGCGACGCCGAGCAGTGCGTCAAAGCCGAGCGCGTCCGAGTCGCGCCGGAGTCCGCCTGCAGCGACAGCGCGTTCGACGACGCGGTGCGACCGCTGACGAGGACCGCGAAGCTGCGCGCGGCGTGGAAGCGATGCGCGAGCGCGTAGCCGGTACTCGATGTAGCGCGGAGCCGTGCACGGGCTGCTCGGGCCAGAGCAACCAGAAGACTGCAGCGCTACGCAGCGCGCGGTACTGGTGCAGCACGTAGAGCGCTTGCGCGTGCGTGAGCGACGCGCCGGGGTGCGCCGCTCCTCGCCGTCAAACCAGCGGTCAGCGAGCCACGAGCGAGCGCGAGCGCGCGACTGCCGTCCGCCCACTCTTTTGACGCGCTCAGCTCGCGCGCGCGCCTGCGACGTAGACGACGACTGGCATGGAGCTCCTCGTGTTCATGCTGCGCGCGCCTCGCCTTCGCCGGTGATCAGCCACGCGCGCGACACGCCCAAGTGGTTGGCTATCGCTTCGAGTGTCTCGACCGACGCGCGGTGCTTGCGCTGCTCCTCAGCGGTAGACCGTGAGCGACACGACGCCGAGCGCTTCTCCGGCAAGCCTCCGCGACGCGCACGCCCGCGAGCTTGCGCGCCTGCCGAATGCGCCGGCCGATGTCCCCTCGGTCCGCATGCACTCGGGGAGCGTAGACACGCCGTGTCTACGCTCTTTAGCGCTTGTGCGACTAGGGACGTGCACTTTGCAGCCGGACTCGCGTAGAGTTAGACACGCCATGTCTAAACGAGCCGCCCGCCCCCGAGTCTGTAGACCCTGCCCGAGCGTCTCGAGCGTCTGCGCATCGAGACCGGCTACCCGTTGCAGCGCGCGCTCGCGCGCGCGAGGGCGTCAGCATGCACTGGCGGTGCACCGCAACATCGCGCTCGGCATGGAGCCGCGCGACGACATGCTCGAGGCGTACGCGCGCGCGTTCACCTGCTCCGCGCACTACCTGGCGGCACGGTCGCGAGGAGGAGCGCACGCCGCCCGCCGTCGAGCAGTACCTGGCGGCGGCAGGCCCGCACTGTCCGCCCGCTGTCGCCATCCGTCTACGTCGCATCCGGTGGAGTCTGGTGATCGCAGGCCAGGTTGACAGAAATGATGTGCACGCACTCCGACGGCTGGTAGACGCGCAACCTGCGCACCGAGCAAGCTCTGTTGACTGGCTCAAGTGGGGGAACGGTACAGGCAGTCAGTGGCGACTTACCTCGCCAAACGGGGACGAAGAACAAGCAACGCCGTCGCGCGGACGCTGTTTGAGACTTTCTCCTGACGACTTCGGGTTAGGCGCGGAGCGCTCCGCCGACGAGGCGGAGCTCGCGCGCTGGCGCGGTTCGCCGAACGCATGCGCGCCAAGCCCGCCAACGA
>CAVPUP010000008.1:0-51172 GCA_963708965.1 uncultured Alphaproteobacteria bacterium
TGGGCGTGCAGCGCGCTGCCGAGCCAGACGCTGTAGACGTGCTTGTCGAGCGTTTTCGCCGGGGGCACGAATTTCGCGAGGGCGGGGACCAGTTCGGACCGTCTCCGGGTTGAGATGGTCGAGCGTCATGCGCTCCCAGCGCTCGTAGTAGCGCCGGCCAGGTGCCGAACAGCTGCTCGGGGGAACGAGGCGGCACGAAACGCGTGAAGATGGTCCGCTCGGGCGCCATTTCCACCAGCCGCACCACGTTGGGAAGCACGCGCTTCATCCATGGCGTCTGCCAGTCGGTCGGCTCGGCGAACATCAGCTGCATGTCGATGCAGGATGCACCCAGCTGCTCGCCCAGAGGACCGAATGCCAGGCCACCCTTGTCCATGATCTCTGCCATGGCGGAGGCAACATCCGGCGGCTGCCCGAAGTTCCGCCGGGCCGCGGAACCATCGCCCATAACGCGATTTCCCTTGGGGAGAGCATCCAAGGAGTGACGCGAAGTGGCGGACAACAGCAAGACCGTGGAGCGGCAGCGCGGCATCCAGGCCGAGATTGCCGAGGCGGACAGCAAGTCGGGCCAGAAGAGCAGGACGACCGCCATGCAGGCCGGCGCCCGCGACTATCCCGAGCCGCCCTTTCCCAAGCAGCACCAGCCGAAGCCCGGTGACGAGGCAAGCTCGATCCCGCGCCGATGTACGACGCGCCGTACTACAAGGGCTCGGAGAAGCTGGAGGGCAAGGTCGCGCTGATCACCGGCGGCGACTCCGGCATCGGCCGCGCCGTGGCGGTGCTGTTCGCGCGCGAAGGCGCCGATGTCGCCATCGCCTATCTGGACGAGGACGAGGACGCCGAGGTGACCAAGAAGGCGCGTCGAGACGGAGGGCCGGCGCTGCATCCTGATCGCGGGCGACGTCGCGAGCCGCGACTTCTGCCAGCAGGCGGTGGCGCAGACGGTCAAGGAGCTCGGCAAGCTCGACGTCCTGGTCAACAACGCCGCCTTCCAGGTGCACACGCCACGGCTTCGAGGACCTGACCGAGGAGCACTTCGACCAGACGCTGAAGACCAACCTCTACGGCTATTTCCACATGGCCAAGGCCGCGGTGCCGCACATGAAGCCGGGCTCGGCGATCGTCAACACCGGCTCGGTCACCGGCATGATGGGCAGCAAGGACCTGCTCGACTATTCGATGACCAAGGGCGGCATCCACGCCTTCACCCGCTCGCTGGCCGGCCACCTGATCGACGAAGGGCATCCGCGTGAACGCGGTCGCGCCCGGCCCGGTCTGGACGCCGCTCAACCCGTCCGACAAGGAGGCCGAGGACGTGTCGCAAGTTCGGCGCCGAAGACGCCGATGAAGCGCCCCGCCCAGCCCGAGGAGATCGCGCCGGCCTATCGTCTTCCTCGCCTCGCCGCAGATGCTCCAGCTACATCACCGGCGAGATCCTGCCGATCATCGGCGGCTACGGCAGCTCCTGATCCGCGGACAGCCGGTCGAGCGCAGCGTAGAGCGGAGCCATGCTGTCCCGGAGCTGCCGGAACACCGGCAGCCGCCGCGCGTAGTGCTCGACCAGCACCGGCTCGGGCCGGACTTCGCGCGCGATGGAGACCATGCGCGCGGCGGCGCTCTCGAGGTCCGGGGCGCCGCCGCTCGCCGCCGCGGCGAGCACGGCGCAGCCGATGACGCCGGCTTCGAGCGAACGCGGCACGAGGATCGGACGGTCGTAGAGGGCCGCCTTGATCCGCAGCCAGAGCTCGGATCGCCCGCCGGCGCCGGCGGTAGTGAAGGCCTCGGGCCAGCCGGCGGATTGGGCGACATGGTCGAACTGCAGTTTCAGCGCCATGGCCACCCCTTCGAGCACGGCGCGGTGGAGGTCGGCCGGCCCGTGCCGCGCGGTGAGGCCGAAGAACTGCGCCCGCGCGTTCGGCGCCGTCGCCCATGCGCTCGCCCGACAGGAAGGGCAGGAAGAACAGCGGATCGTTGGCCTGCTTCCCGTGCATCGGTGACGACGTCCGCGAGCGTCCGCCGGGCCCATCGGATGGCGTCGCCGCCGGCGTCCACCAGCGTGAACGCGTCCCCAGCCGCCGCCCGGCACCGCGACGTTGCACACCATCGGCTCGAGCACCGGCGCCGGGCCGACGACAGGTGGCGATGGCGGAGGTGCCGGCGATGTCCGATCCGATACCCTCCCGGCAGGCGCCTGAGCCGACGAGCGCCACCGGCAGGTCGCCGCTGCCCGCCAGCACCGGCGTGCCGGCACGCAACCCGGTGGCTTCGGCGGCTGCGGGGGTGACGGAGCCGACGACCGCCAGGGGGCTGCAGGATAGGGGGCAGCAGGTCGGGCCGCAGGCCGAGTTTTGCGGCGAGCTCGGCCGACCAGGCGCCGGTCTCCCGATCCATCAGGAAGCTCAGCGAGGCTTCGGTGAGGTCGGTGGCCCGCACGCCGGTCGAGCCGGAAGTTGAGGTAGTCCTTGGGCGTCAGCACCGTGGCGGCGGCCGCATAGGCTTCGGGCCGATGATCGCGCAGCCACTGCAGCTTGAAGGCGGGCCAGGCCGGAGTCGCGGGATTGGCGGTGAGCGGGGCGTAACTCGCATACGGGTGCTGCGCCGTTCCCAGCTTCGGACCTGGGGCATGGCGCGCTTGTCGTTCCAGAGCAGCGCGGTGTCGGAGGCGAGGCCGGTCCGCCGCGTCCAGCAGCACCGTGCCATGCATCTGGCCGCAGGCGCAGATGGCGGCGATGGCGCGGGGATCCGCTGCCGGAGACCACTTCGCGGATGGCGCCGACTGCGGCGAACCACCAGTCGGCAGGACGTCTGTTCGGACCAGGCGAAGCGAGGGAGGATCTGCTCGAAGCCGCGGCTGGCGAAAGCGGTGACATTACCGCTCCTGTCGACCAGGGCGGCGCGCACGCTGGAGGTGCCGAGGTCAATGGCGAGATAGAGCGGTTCCGTCATCGCGCGCTGTTCTGGCACCGGCGGCCCGTTGGAGCTCGGCGGATTAGAAACCAGGATCGCCGGCCAGGCAATGGCTTGTCAGCGCCGCCGCAATGCGCACTACTTGGGCGGGGCCGCCTCACGCTGCCGCTCTTCGACGGGATTGAACTCTTGAAATATGCGATAGTCGGCGTCGGTGGACGCCACGCCATGTTCCGCAAGGCGATCACCCAAACGCATGCGGAGGGCAACGAACTGGTCGCGCTGTGCGACGTCAACGAGAAGCGGCTGGCGCTCTCGGCCCGCAAGATCCCCGACAGAAGGGCAATGGCATCGCCACCTACGAGGCGGCCGAGTTCGGCCGGATGATCGCCGAGCAGCAGCCGGACACGGTGATCGTCACGACGCCCGACTACCTGCACCACGAGTACATCGTCGCGGCGCTCGAGAGCCGGGCGCAACGTGATGACCGAAAAGCCGATGACGGTCGATCTCGCAAAAGCTCCGCGCCGTGCTCGAGGCGCAGCGGCAGAGCGGCAAGCAGGTCACCGTCACCTTCAACTATCGCTACACGCCGGCCCGCACGCAGCTCAAGGACCTGCTGATGTCGGGCGCCATCGGCGAGATCACCGCGGTGGATTTCCGCTGGTATCTCGACCGCGTGCACGGCGCCGACTATTTCCGCCGCTGGCACCGCTACAAGGAGAAATCCGGCGGGCTGCTGGTGCACAAGTCCACCCACCATTTCGACCTGATGAACTGGTGGCTCGCCTCGACGCCCGAAGACCGTCAGCGCCAACGGCAAGCGGGTGTTCTACACGCCCGAGATGGCGGCGCGAGCTCGGGCTCGAGCGAGCACGGCCCGCGCTGCCACGGCTGCCCGGTGTTCGACAAGTGCGACTACCGGCTCGACCTCGACGGCGACGCGGCGCTGCGCGAGCTCTACCTCGAGGCCGAGGATGCCGACGGGTACCTGCGCGACAAGTGCGTGTTCGCCGACGACATCACCATCGAGGACACGATGCAGGTGCAGGTGAAGTACGCCAACGACGTGTTCCTCAACTATACGCTCTGCGCCTACTCGCCCGTGGGAAGGGCTCGAGATCAAGTTCCACGGCACCAAGGGCGAGCTCACGCACCGGCATGTCGAGGTGCACGGGGTGTTCGGCGGCCAGCGCGACAAGGCGCATCGAAGACAACATGACGACGACGCTGCACCTCGCCGGCGGCCAGCCCGAGGACGCTCGACGTCTGGGAGGGCTCCGGCGACCACGGCGGCGCCGACCCGGTGATGCTGGGCTACCTGTTCGAGCCCGAGGGCATGGAGCCCGACCGCTACAACCGCGCCTCGACCCACCGGGAAGGCGCCTGGTCGATCCTCACCGGCATCGCCGCGAACGCGTCGATCGCAGACGGGCGAGACGGTGGACGTGGACCGGATGCTGGCGGAGGCGGGGATTGCGCTGGGGCGGTAGGGGGCGAGTGCGGTGTCGACGGCTCCTCGGTGCCCCTTCTCATGACGTCATCCCGGCGAAGGCGGGGATCTAGCCTGAGACGCGCTGCGCGGTAAGATCTCAGGATGGTCCCGGCCTTCGCCGGGGTGACCCGTGGTGGTTGTGAAATCAATGCACAAAAGCAAAGGGCCGCTTTCGCGGCCCTTTTCAAACAGTCGCGCCGAAACTCAGTTCACGCGCTGGCCGTTGGAATCGAACAGGTGCACGACCGACAGGTCGGGCTTCACCTTGATCGTCGAGCCGGGCGCCACGTTGATGCGCTCGCGGAAGATGCCGGTGATAGGCTGCGTGCCGAGGCGGCCGATGACCTGCGTCTCCGACCCGGTCGGCTCCAGCACCACGACTTCGATCTCGATGCCGTCGTCGGATCGAGGTGCAGGTGCTCCGGACGGATGCCGTAGATGGTCGCGGTCTGCGGCGCCCTTGACGGTCGGCAGCAGGATGCCGTCGGTGGTCTTGAATCCATCGGGCGTCGTCGTGCCGTTGATGAAGTTCATCGAGGGCGAGCCGATGAAGCCGGCGACGAAGGTGTTGTGCGGGCGGTCATAGAGATCGAGCGGCGTGCCGATCTGCTCGATGACGCCGTCGCGTCATCACCACGATCTTGTCGGCCATGGTCATGGCTTCGACCTGGTCGTGGGTGACGTAGATGGTGGTGGTCTTGAGCCGCTGGTGCAGCTCCTTGATCTCGGAGCGCATCTGCACGCGGAGCTTGGCGTCGAGGTTGGAGAGCGGCTCGTCGAACAGGAAGACCTGCGGGTCGCGCACGATGGCGCGGCCCATGGCGACGCGCTGGCGCTGGCCGCCGGAGAGCTGGCGCGGCTGGCGCTCGAGCAGGGTCTCGAGCCCGAGGATCTGCGCGGCGCGATCGACCTTGGCCTTGATCTCGGACTTGGGCACGCCCTTGAGCTTCAGCGAGAAGCCCATGTTCTGCGCCACCGTCATGTGCGGATAGAGCGCGTAGTTCTGGAACACCATGGCGATGTCGCGTTCCTTGGGCGGCAGGTCGTTGACCACCCGGTTGCCGATGCCGATCTCGCCCGAGGTGATCTCCTCGAGGCCGGCGATCATGCGCAGCAGGGTGGACTTGCCGCAGCCCGACGGGCCGACCAGGACGACGAACTCGCCATCCTCGATATCGACCGACACGCCCTTCAGCGCCTCGAAGCCGCCATAGTGCTTGCCGGCCTTGTTGATGGTCACATTTGCCATGGGATCTCCTCTCCCTAGTCGTCGGGGCGATCCCCAGCGTCCGCTGCAGCATCCAGCGAGGCGGCAATTGCGCGTCAACCCAGTGCATTCGACTAAAGTCGCAGAAAAAGGTTATACTAAAGTCGTATGAGGCGGAACTCGGTGCACTGCTCCAGCGCCGGTTTGGTCCCTCCATGAGGATCGATGTGCGGGTTGCAGCGGCTCGCCGCGACCCGCACTGGACAAGCCTCACCTCTCAGTGCTTTAGCACCTTCCATGCAGTATCCCCGCCGAAATCGCCGAACTCGACCGTCGCGACCCGCTGGCCTTCGCGCGCGAGCGCTTCACCCTGCCTGCCGGGGTCATCTATCTCGACGGCAATTCGCTCGGGGCCTTGCCCAGGGGCGTGGCCGAGCGGCTCGACGACGTGGTGCGGCGGCAGTGGGGCGAGGGGCTGATCCGCAGCTGGAACACCCATGACTGGATCGACCTGCCGAGCCGGCTGGGCGACCGCATCGCGCGGCTGATCGGGGCGCCGGCAGGCACGGTGACGGTGGCGGACTTCGACCTCGGTCAACCTGTTCAAGGCGCTGGCCGTTGCGCTCGAGCTGCGGCCGGAGCGGCGGGTGATCGTCTCGGAGGCGGGCAATTTCCCGACCGACATCTACATCGCGGCCGGGCTCGCCGAGCTGCTCGGGCCGGGGCATGAACTCAGGCTCGTTGCAGCCGACGAACTCGAGGCGGCGCTCGGCGAGGATGCCGCGGTCCTCATGCTGACCGAGGTGAACTATCGCACCGGCGCGCGGCTCGACATGCCTCGGCTCACGGCCAGGGCGCATGCCGTAGGAGCGCTCGCGATCTGGGATCTCGCCCACTCGGCCGGGGCGTTCGAGGTGGACCTTGCCGGTGCCGAGCGCCGATTTCGCCGTCGGCTGCGGCTACAAGTATCTCAATGGCGGGCCGGGCGCGCCCGCCTTCGTCTATGTCGCGCCACAGCATCTCGCCGGCCTGAGGCAGCCGCTGACCGGCTGGCTGGGGCACGCGGCGCCGTTCAGCTTCGCCGACGGCTATCGGCCCGCCGAGGGCATCGCGGCGATGCGGGTCGGCACGCCGCGCGATCCTCGTCGATGGCGGCGCTGGACGCGGCGCTCGATGTCTTCGAGGACGTCGACCTCAAGCTGGTGCGGCAGAAGGCGGACCGGCTGTTCGAGATCTTCACCGCCGAGGTGGCGCGGCTCGCGCCGGAACTGGTGCTCGCCACCCCCACCGACCCGAGCCGGCGCGGCACGCAGGTGTCGCTGCGCCACCCGGACGCCTATGCGGTGATGCAGGCGCTGATCGAGCGGGGCGTGATCGGGGATTTCCGCGAGCCGGATATCCTGCGGTTCGGGCTGACGCCGCTCTACCTGAGCTACGCCGACATCTACCGGGCGGCGGTGATCGTCGGCGAGGTGGTCGGCACGCGGGCCTGGGACAGGCCGAACCTGAAAGTCAGGGCCAAGGTGGTCTAGCTAGAACAGCTCCGCCTCGCCGTGGCTGGCGTGGCTGGCGCTGCCCGAGAGGCCGGGGACGCGCAGTTCGTCGAGCACGAGGCTGGCCCAGATCTCGTCGTAGACGGAATCCGGCGTGTCGGGCGGCAGCAGGGCGAACTGCCGGACGGCCAGCGCCATGTTCTGGCAGCGCTGCTCGATGCGGTCCTGGCCCTGCAGCGCGTTGATGATGATCCGCGCCGCTTCGCGCCGGGCCTGTTCGGCCGGGCTGTTCCGGTCGCCGAGGAGTTCGAGTGCCTGCAGGACGCCTTCGACCATGCCCGCGGTCTGCCGCGCAGTTTCATCGAGCTCGCGGGCGAGCCTTTGCAGTGACATCTGGGCCGAATCCCGAGCTGGTGAAGCCGGAACCTAGCGTGGATTGCTGAATGGGTCCTTGCCATTGGCCGCGCTGCGCGTCGGCCTTGCCCAAGCTGGTTAGCGCTTCACTAACGAATGGCTGCTATCGCTCCTCGGGTCTGCCTATGTAGTCGAGCCTGCCATGGTCAAGTCGAGTTCGCTGCCGCCCGAGTTCAATCGCGGCATGGTGACGACGGTACACCAGGGCGAGTGCCTCGTGTCCCACCGGGCCGACCTCACCTATTCCACCGTGCTCGGCAGCTGCATCTCCGCCTGCGTGCGCGACCTCGTCGCCAATGTCGGCGGGATGAACCATTTCCTCCTCGCCGAGCAGTCCGGCTCGGCGCGCGACCGCTACGGCGCCTCGGCCCGCTACGGCGCCTTCGCCATGGAAGAGCTGATCAACAAGGTGCTGTCGCGGGGAACGGGCGCGAAGGCCAACCTCGAGATCAAGGTGTTCGGCGGCGGCAAGATCAATGCGGTGCTCGACGACGTGGGCGCCAAGAACATCGACTTCGTGCGCGAGTTCCTCGCCGACGAAGGCTATCTGACGTTCAAGGAGGATGTCGGCGGCAGCTATGCCCGCCGGGTCCTGTTCAAGCCGCATTCGGGCCGCGCCTTCGTCAAGCGGCTCGAGAGCAGCGCCAACGCCTCGATCGCGCGGGAACTGGTGGCGGCGCGGAAGACGCACGGCGCCGCCGCGTCGCGACATCGAGCTGTTCTAGGGCGCTGCCCTGTCCAGAGGATGGAGCTGTAGCTCAGCCAGCTCTCCGTCGTCATCGCACGACTTGTTGGGCGACCCAGCTCGGCACATGGGTTGCCCGATGAAGCGGGCAATGACGAACGAGGGAGTGGGTGTGAACGAGAGGCTGGGCGGAGCGGCGGCTCCAGCGCAGGCTCCAGCTCATGCCCGCTATACCATTGGTTAACCATATTGCTCCTAGGGTGCGGCGGTTGAGCCTGGGGAGGCTCTCGGGGGCTTCGGATTCGTGCGCCGCATCAGCGTTGCGGTCATCGCCAATGTCGTTTGGCTGGCGGCCCTGGCGCTCGCTGCCGGCGGTTTTGCGCTGTTCGGCAACAGCCTCGCCACCATTGTCATCTGCGTCTGTCGCCGGTCTCGCGGCGCTGGGGCTCACGACCATCGTCGGCCTCGCGGCGGATCGCGGCTTTGCCGACCGGCTGGCGGCGCTGGGTCATGCGGTGGGCCTGAAACAGGTCGAGGCGCTGAGCGTCGAGGCGATCGTCAAGAGCCTCTGCGACCGGCTCGATCGGGCGCACCTGTTCAAGTCCGCCTTCGGCAGCCTGATGCATCCCGCCGCGGTCGTCGGGCCTGATGGAGAGATCCTGGGGGCGACGCGTGGGCTCGGGCTTGCCGACGCCAATGCGGTCGAGGGCGGCGATCTCGGCAAGGTGCTGGGCGATGAGTATCTGCAATGCCGGGATGGCCGAGGAGAGCATCGCGCTGGTCGGCGGCCGGCGCTTCGTGGTCGAGCGGCACGAACTGTTCGGGAGCACGTTCCGTGCTCGAATTGACCCCGGCGGGCCATCACATTGCCGACGACGATTTCGATGCCTTCGTCACGGCGCTCGCCAATGGCCGCACCGGCTTCCGCTTCGACGACTGGGGCATGCAGCATTCGCCGGCGCTGCGGGCACTTGGCGGGGCGCTCGAGGGGCTCGATCGCGGTATCCGCGCCATCGAGCAGTTGCTCGCCGGCGAGCAGGTCGATGCGATGCTGCTGATGGGGGCCGGCGGGCTCGCGCCGCAGGTCCGCTCGTTCAAGGAGGCGCTGGACCACATGGTCGCCGAGCGCGACATGGCGGTCGAGGCGCGGACGGGGCTCGAAGCCAAGATGGAGGCGATCCTCCGCGCCATCGACCGCTATCGGGCCAGTGTCACCAGCCTTGCCGAGCTCGCGGACCAGAGCCGGGCCGGACTGAGCGTCGCGGCGGAGGCGATCGCCAAGGGTCGCGACAAGGCCGAGGCGGTGCAGGCGCTAGAACGGCAGGCCCGGCTGCTCGCAGCCGAGGCGGCGCTCGCGGCGGAGCGCACCCGCGCGGCCTCCGAGGCGGTGGGCTCGACCACCACGCCAGATCGACAAGATGGTGAGCGCCATCGAGGACGTAAGCTTCCGCACCAACCTCCTGGCGCTCAACGCCGCGGTGGAGGCAGCGCGGGCAGGCGAGAAGGGCGCCGGGTTCGCGGTCGTCGCCAGCGAGGTGCGCACGCTCGCCCAGGCGACGCAGAAGGCGGCGCGCGAGATCCGCGGCCTCGTCGGCAGCAACCGGAGCAGCGCCGAGGATTCGCTGGCCCAGTCGCGGGCGCTCCGGAACATTCTGACTGGGCTCGGCTCGCATTTAGAAAATCTAAGCAATGAGACGGACATGATCGCCGGCGCGCTGGATGAGGGCAGCGGCGCCATCTCGCGGCTGGACGGCAATGTCACGGCGGTCGGGAGCGAGGCGGCGAGGGCACTGCAGCTCCCCGCGCGCAGGCGCACGGCCTGACGGGTACTGGGGGCAAGTCAATGGATGCGGGCGAGTTTGCCCTGAGCGACCGTGAGTTCGATCGCGTCAAGGCCCGTGTCCATGCGGAGGCCGGCATCTCGCTGTCCGACGCCAAGCGCACGCTCGTCATCTCGCGGCTGGGAAAGCTGGTGCGGGCGCTGGGGCTCCCCTCGTTCGACACCTATCTCGACTATCTCGAGCAGCAGGCGGGCGCCGCCGAGGCGCAGGCCTTCGTCAACGCGCTCACCACCAACTTGACGCGGTTCTGGCGCGAGGACCACCACTTCACGCATCTCGCCACCTACGTCGGCGAGCTGATGCGGAACCGGCCCCGCGTCGGCAGCAATGGCAGGCCGCGGCTGCGCATCTGGTCGGCGGGGTGCTCGACGGGACAGGAGCCCTACACCATCGCCCTGAGCCTCCTGGCGGCGCATCCTGACCTGAAGCGCTGGGATTTCCGGATTCTCGCGACCGACATCGACACCAGTGTCGTCGCAAGGGCCGAGGCTGGGGTCTATCCCGAGGGCGAGATCGCGGCGCTGTCGCCGGAGCGGGCGGGCCTGTTCGAGCGGCTGGCCGGCGGACAGGTCCGGGTGCCGGAGGCGGCGCGCCAGCTCGTCTCGTTCAAGCCGCTGAACCTCATGCAGAACCCGTGGCCGATGCGGGGCCAGTTCGATGCGGTGTTCTGCCGGAACGTCGCGATCTATTTCGACAAGGAGACGCAGGCCGAGCTGTTCACCCGGCTCGGTGCGGTGCTGGTGCCCGAGGGCTACCTCTATATCGGGCACTCGGAGAACCTCGGCGCCGGTGGCGGCCGGTTCCGCCACGTCGGCAAGACCATCTACCAGGCAAAATCGCAGCACAAGGCGAGGGACGCAGCATGATCAGGGTGCTCGTCGTCGATGATTCCGCGCTCATCCGCGAGGTGCTGACCCGAACCCTCGGGCGCGACGGCGACATCACGGTGGTCGGCACCGCCGAGGATCCGATCGATGCGCGGGCCAAGATCAAGGAACTCTCGCCCGATGTCGTGACGCTCGACATCGAAATGCCGAACATGAACGGGCTGCAGTTCCTCGACAAGCTGATGCGGCTCCATCCGCTGCCGGTGGTGATGGTCTCGACCCTCACCACCAAGGGCGCGAGCGAGACACTGCTGGCGATGGAACTGGGGGCGGTGGACTTCGTCGCCAAGCCCAATGCCTCGCTCGCCGGCGGCCTCGAGAGCTTCGGCGAGAGCCTGCGCCACAAGGTGCGCGCGGCGGCCAGTTCCGATGTGCGGGGTCGCGCGATGCGGGCAGCGGCGCCGCCGCCAGTGCCGCTCCGGACTGCGGCGGCGCCCGCTGGCTCACTGATCGCCATCGGGGCATCGACCGGCGGGGTGGAGGCGATCCGCATCGTCCTCGGGCAGATGCCGCCGGACTGCCCGCCGATCGTCATCGCGCAGCACATGCCGGCGGGCTTCACCGCCCGCTTCGCCACTCGGCTCGACGAACTCACCGACCTGACGGTGGTCGAGGCCGAGGACCGCATGCCGCTGCTGCGTGGGCCACGCCTATGTGGCGCGCGGCGATCATCATCTGCGCGTCGAGCGCAGTTCGGGCCAGCTCAAGTGCCGGCTGGGCCAGGACAGTCCCGAATCGGGGCACCGGCCGAGCGTCGACGTGCTGTTCGAATCGGTGGCCGCCACGGTGGGGCCGCTGGCGGTGGGAGCGATCCTCACCGGCATGGGCCGCGACGGCGCGCGGGGGCTGAAGCTGATGCGCAATGCGGGCGCCCATACGCTGGGCCAGAGCCAGGCCTCGGCGCTGGTCTACGGCATGCCGCGGGTGGCGTTCGAGGAGGGGGCGGTGGTGGAGCAGGCGCCCGTCGAGGCCATCCCGGCGCGCATCGCGGCGGCCCTCAGCAAGCTCAAGACCGCAGCATAACCCCATGGTCGGATTGAAGGTTTGGTAACGGGTTTTTCCTAGGCTTTCCGCTGGTTCGCGACCCGGTGACCATCCCGGGCAGCAGAAGGCGTAGCGTATCGATGCCGAAGGCAAGTGCAGTCAGTGTAATGATCGTGGATGACCAGCAGTCGATGCGGGGCATCTGCAAGTACATCCTGAACCAGCTGGGGTTCACCAATATCATCGAGGCCAAGTCGGGGCGGGATGCCCTGGGCAAGCTCGAGAAGACCAGTGTCGACCTGATCATCTCCGATTGGAACATGGATGATATCGATGGGCTGACGCTGTTGCGCGTCATCCGCAAGCATCCCAAGACCCAGGCGATGCCGTTCATCATGGCGACGGGCCGCTCCGACAAGGAGCAGGTGAAGGAAGCGATTTCCTGCGGCGTCAACAACTACATCATCAAGCCGTTCGACGCTTCGACGATGAAGAAGCGCATCGAGGCGGTGATCGGGGTGCTTTCCTGATCATTGTTCCCCGCACGTACCACCGAGGCCGCCGCAGGGCGGCCTTTTGCATTTCTGCGGGCGGGGACTTCCGCGTAATCAGAAATTAACAGCCGCTGCCTAGTCTTTGGGCAGTCCGCGTCGGCTCTTTGGGGGAGGAGCCGGTGCATTCCTGCCCTTTTCATTTCGTGCTGATCAGCAGTTCCCCCCAACAATGTTCACCGGTTGGAGGATGGACTCATGGCTTTGGCTTGGCTGCCCAGACTGAAGATCGCCCAGAAGCTGCCCCTGGCGATGGTCGGGTCGGCCTTGCTGGTGAGCGCCGGCGTCGGGGCCGCGAGCTACCTGATCGGCTCGAGCACCGTGGACCAGATGAGCGTGCGGCAGATGCAGACCGTCGCCGCCGGCCGGGCCGAGGCCTTCCAGGCCTATCTGAAGACCGTCGAGGAGGACCTGATCAACTCCGCCGCCGCCGAAAGCGTGCAGGTCACGCTGCGCGACCTCGGGATCGGCTGGGGGCAGTTCGGCACCACCAACCCGCCGGTCGACGCCGCCGCGACGCTCAGGGATCACTATATCGCAGACAACCCCAATCCAGCGGGGAAGCGCCAGCTGCTCGACGCGCCCACGGACCCGAGCGGCAAGAAATGGAACTACGATTTCTCGCACTCCAAGGTGCACCCGAACCTGCGCGCCCAGGCCGAGCGGCGCGGCTACCAGGACCTCTACCTGTTCGACACCAGTGGCAACCTGCTCTACTCGGTGATGAAGAACGATGACTTCGGCACCAATTTCGCCACGGGCGGCAAGTACGCCGAGACGGGGCTGGGTCGGGTCTTCCGCGAGGCGATGAAACTCACCCAGCGCGGGCCGGTGGCCTTCGCCGACCTGGCCGCCTATGCGCCGGCCGCCGGCGCCCCGGCCAGCTTCCTCGCCGCCCCGGTGTTCGATCCACGCAACAAGCTGATCGGCGTGATGGCGGTGCAGATGCCGGTCGCCCCGATCAACCGGATGATGCAGGACAACGCCCATCTCGGCGCCACCGGCGAGAGCTTCTATGTCGGCCCCGACCGGCTGCTGCGCTCGGATTCGCTGTTCAGCGAGGCCGACGACACGCTCACGACCCGCTATGAGAATCCGGTGGTCGCGGAAGCGCTGGCGGGCAATCCGGCCTCGGGCGTCACCACCGACTATCGCGGCATGCGGATGATCACGACGGCGACGCCGGTCGAGTTCAACGACGCCAAGTGGGCGATGGTCACCACCATCTCGGAGGACGAGGCCTACGCCCCGGTCACCAGCATGCGCGACATGATGCTGCTGGTGGGCGGCGTGCTGCTGGCGCTCGCGGCCCTCAACGGCTTCATCTTCTCGTTCTCGCTGAGCCGGCCGATCAGCCGACTGACCGGCACGATGGGGGCGCTGGCCGAGGGCAAGCTCGATATCGAGGTCAAGGGCGCCGAGCGCTCGGACGAGATCGGCGCGATGGCGCAAGGCCGTGCAGGTGTTCAAGGAGAACGCGCTCAAGGTCCACGAGATGACCGAGGGCGAGCGGATCGGCGCCGAGCGCCGCCGCAGCGAGCGGGCCGAGATGATGCAGGCGCTGCAGCGCTCCTTCGGCGAGGTGGTCGACGCGGCGATCGGCGGCGACTTCACGCGGCGGGTGGAGACGGAGTTCCCGGACGAGGAACTGAACGCCTTGGCCCGCAGCGTCAACGAGCTGGTGCGAGACGGTCGACCGCGGCATCGGCGAAACCGGCGAGGTGCTGGCCGCCCTCGCCCAGACCGACCTGACGCAGCGCGTCGAGGGCGACTACCAGGGCGCGTTCGCTGAAGCTCAAGTCCGACACCAACGCGGTGGCCGAGAAGCTCAGCGAGATCGTCGTCAGCCTCAAGCAGACGTCGCGGGCGCTGAAGATCGCGACCGGGGAAATCCTCTCCGGCGCCAACGACCTCAGCGAGCGCACCACCAAGCAGGCGGCGACCATCGAGGAGACCTCGGCGGCCATGGAGCAGCTGGCCTCGACCGTGCTCGCACAATGCCGAGCGGGCCGAGCGAGGCCTCCAGCGTCGCGGCCGGCGTCACCCGCACCGCCGAGGAAGGCGGCCAGGTGATGAACCAGGCCAACGAGGCGATGGAGCGGATCACCCAGTCCTCGGGCAAGATCTCCAACATCATCGGCATGATCGACGACATCGCCTTCCAGACCAACCTCCTCGCGCTCAACGCCTCGGTCGAGGCGGCGCGGGCCGGCGAGGCGGGCAAGGGCTTTGCCGTGGTGGCGGTGGAAGTGCGCCGGCTCGCGCAGTCGGCGGCCCAGGCCTCGTCCGAGGTCAAGGCGCTGATCGAGCAGTCGGGCACCGAGGTGAAGGGCGGCTCCAAGCTGGTGGCCGAGGCGGCGCAGCAAGCTCGACCGCGATGCTGGATGCCGCCCGCTCGTCCAACGAGGCTGATGGAGGCGATCGCCGGCGAGAGCCGCGAGCAGGCCGCGGCGATCGACGAGGTCAACGCCGCGGTCCGCCTGCTCGACGAGATGACCCAGCACAACGCCGCGCTGGTCGAGGAAACCAATGCGGCGATCGAGCAGACCGAAGCCCAGGCGGTGGAGCTCGACCGGATCGTCGAGGTGTTCCAGCTCGAAAGCACCGCGCCGCCGAAGGCGCGAGCCGCGGAGCCGGCCAACGGCATCCAGGCGCTGCAGGAGAAGGTGCGGAACGCGGCGCGGTCGTACCTCTCCAGCGGCAATGCGGCGATCGACAAGGACTGGTCGGAGTTTTAGCGGGGCAAAAGCGTCGTTCGCGTTTGCCTTCGCCGCCGCGGTCCTAGCTAGGCCCATGGCCAATTGCGCCTTTTTCCGCCGCCGCGCCCGGGCGGCGAAGGCGATGTTAACCCTCTCCGTGATTCCTTCCGAGCCGGCGCAGATTGAGCGCCTCAGCCATACTCCAGTAGGACAACGACTTCCCATGCCTCTCAAATCAGCGTTCAAGCTCCCGCAACTGAAGCTGGGGGGCAAGATCGTGCTCGCCGCCGCGGCGGTCTTCACCACCGCCATCGTCGGCACCCTCGCCTATGTGGTGAGCTCGACCACCAGCCACGATCTCGCCAGTGCCGACGAGCTGCTGTCGCAGCCTCGCGCAGAACGAGGCGACCAATGTCAGGCTGGTGCTGCAGGAACATTCCGTCACGGCCGAGGCGATGGCGCAGGCCGTCGCCGCCATGATGAACGACCCGGCGATCGGGGCGACCGACCTACCAGGACGCTGCTCGAGGGGCAGATCAACGTCGTGCCGAATGCGGTCGGCATCTGGGTGCTGCTCAACAGGGACGCGCCGACGGCAGCGAACCCGTTCCTGACGAGTTCCCAGTTCGGCCTCGGCGACGGCTATTTCGGACCCTACATCACGCGCGACCTCGAGAACGAGGCGATCAACTGGGGCCGGCTCGATCTCTCGCTGGAGAACGGCTTCAAGGACTGGTACCTCGACCCGCTGGCGAAGGGCGCCGCGGCCCTGGTCGGGCCCTATCTCTATGAGGGCATGCTCTATACCTCGACCACCGCAGTGGTCCACGACGAGGCCGGCAAGGCGGTCGGCCTCGCGGGCGTCGACTACAATGGCGGCGTCTTTGCCGAGGTGATCGGCCAGAGCAAGCCGCTCGGCACCGGCTGGGTCGGACTCGTCAACGGCGACGGCATCTGGGTGGTGGCGCCCGATCCGGCGCTGATGGGCCAGCCGGCCGACGATGCGGCGAGCAGCGCAGCGGTGGCCGGCGCGCCGGCAGGCCATTACCACGCCTCGGTGGCGCTCGACGGCGAGACCTGGCGCATGACGGCCGCTGTCCCTGCCGCTGCCGCAGATCGGACAAGCCCTGGACCGTCATGGTGGCGGTGCCGGAATCGACGCTCCTCGCCGCGGCCATGACGCAGCGCGACATGCTGCTGATCGGCGGGCTGGTGGTTCTGGTCCTCGGGCTCGCCGCCTTCGCTCTGCTCGGCAATTCGATCGCCCGGCCGGTGAGCCGGATGACCGCGGCCATGCGCCGGATCGCCGACGGCGACTACGCGACCGAGGTGCCGCACGGCAACCGCCGCGACGAGATCGGCGACATGGCGAAGGCGGTCGAGGTCTTCCGCGCAGAACGGGCTCAAGGTCGCCGAGATGACCGAGGCCGAGGCGGCGCGCATCATCCGCGACCAGGAGGAGCGCGCCCGGATGATGACCGAGCTGCAGAAGGCCTTCGGCCAGGTGGTGGACGCGGCGGTGGCCGGCGACTTCTCGAAGCGCGTCGACACCGAGTTCCCCGATGTCGAACTCAACGGCATCGCCGGCAGCATCAACAACCTGGTGGCGACGGTCGATCGCGGCCTCAACGAGACCGGCGAGGTGCTGGCGGCGCTGGCCGAGACCGATCTCACCAAGCGGGTGGAGGGCGAGTACGAAGGCGCCTTCGCGCGGCTCAAGGCCGACACCAACGCGGTGGCCGACAAGCTCAACGACATCGTGCTGCAGCTCAAGCGACACCTCGCGCTCGCTGAAGACCGCGACCGGCGAAATCCTCTCGGGCACCAACGATCTCAGCGATCGCACCACCCGGCAGGCCGCGACCATCGAGGAGACCTCGGCCGCGATGGAGCAGCTGGCCGTCACCGTGCTGCAGAACGCCCAGCGGGCGCGGGAAGCGAGCGAGGTCGGCGGCGTCGGTCACCCGCACCGCCGAAGCAGGGCGGCCAGGTGATGGACGAGGCCAACGCGGCGATGGAGCGGATCACCGCAGTCCTCGGGCAAGATCTCCAACATCATCGGCTGATCGACGACATCGCCTTCCAGACCAACCTGCTGGCGCTCAACGCCTCGGTCGAAGCGGCGCGGGCCGGCGAGGCCGGCAAGGGCTTTGCGGTGGTGGCGGTGGAAGTGCGCCGCCTGGCGCAGTCGGCGGCCGAGGCCTCGTCCGAGGTCAAGGCGCTGATCGAGCAGAGCGGCACGGAAGTGCAGGGCGGCTCCAGGCTGGTCGCCGAGGCGGCGCACAAGCTCGCGGCCATGCTCGAGGCGGCGCGCTCCAACAACGACGCTGATGGACGGCATCGCCCGCGACAGCCGCGAGCAGGCCTCCGCGATCGAGGAGGTGACGATCGCCGTGCGCCAGCTCGACGAGATGACCCAGCACAATGCGGCGCTGGTCGAGGAGACCAACGCCGCGATCGAGCAGACCGAGGCGCAGGCGAGCGATCTCGACCGCATCGTCGACATCTTCACCGTCGCCGGCCAGCCGCGCCGCGCCGCCGGCGCCGGAGCCGCGCATCGAGATCCGGTCGACCCAGGACAGGATCCGGACCGCCGCGCGCTCCTATCTCAGCCAGGGCAACGTCGCGATCGACAAGGACTGGGCGGAATTCTGATCCGCGCCCTCAAAACCCTGACACGCGGTGTCAGGCGACCCATGCGAGAACCCTCCGCAGCAACAGCGGAGGGTCTTGCCATGTCCGGCACCTTGGAACTCGTCACGTTTCGGATCGCGCGCGGCAGCGGGCAGGAGTTCATCGACGCCAACGCCTCGATCAACGACTGGCTGAAGCGGCAGCCGGGCTTCGTCTCCCGGCACCTCGCCGAGCGCGAGGATGGCAGCTTCGTCGACGTCGTGTTCTGGCGGTCGCACGAGGCGGCACTGGCGGCGAGCGCCAAAATGATGGAAGAGATGGCCCAGAGCGAGGCCATGACCATGATCGATCCCATGGGCCTCGAGATGAGCCATGGCAATATCAGACTCTCGGTCGACTGAGATGGTCGCCGACCTGCAGCAGATCCTCCGGTCGTTCTCCGAGCCGGTGGCGGAGCTCGCCACGCGGCTGGCGCTGACGCTCCTCTCGGTGCGGCCGGACCTCGAGGCCAAGGCGCGGCTGGGCTGGGGGTCGGTGAACTACCGCCACCCGCGAGGCCGGCTTCGTCTGCGCGCATCTTCCCGATGGAGGATCACGTCTCGCTGGTGTTCGAGCACGGCCGCCAACTGAGCTCGCCGCTGCTCCAGGGCGACGGCAAGCAGGTGCGCTTCATCCGGCTCGAGCCGGGCACCGACATCCCCGAGGACGAGATCGCCATCCTCCTCGCCGAGGCCATTGCGCTCAAGGCGTGAGCCATGCTGAAAGGCTGGCGACAGCAGGGAGACGGCAGATGGCGCGGATCGGCCTCGTGGCGCATGACGACAAGAAGGACGAGCTCGTCGCCTGGGCGCAGCACAACAAGGCGGTGCTCGAACGGCACGAATTGTGGGGCACCGGCACCACCGGCGGGCGGGTGGTCGAGCAGACCGGGCTCAAGGTCACCCGGCTGCTCAGCGGCCCGCTCGGCGGCGACGCGCAGCTCGGCGCGATGATCGCCGAAGGCCGGCTCGACGTGCTGATCTTCTTCCAGGATCCGCTCACCGCCATGCCGCACGACGTCGACATCAAGTCGCTGACGCGGCTCGCGACGCTCTACGACATCCTGTTCGCGCCCAACAAGAAAACGGCCGATGCCGTGCTCGCCGCAATTTGACCATCTGGTCAAGTGCTCGGCAACTCTATAAGGACCGCCCCCACAGGGGTCGTCGGTTGACCGGTTCTGGCGCATATGCGCAGATGCCCAACAACCGGCACAAGTCGGACCAAGCATTAGAGCATCAGGACGAGGCAGGGTGTCCTTCGACGCAGTTATCGACGTGCAGAACGTCAGCAAGCGCTTTGGCGGATTGAGGGCGGTCAACGACTGCTCGCTCAGGGTCGAGCGCGGCTCCATCACCGGGCTGATCGGACCCAACGGGGCGGGCAAGTCCACGCTGTTCAACCTCGTCGCCGGCAATATCGCGCCGGACAGCGGCCGGATCCATTTCGACGGCCAGGACGTGACCGGCCTGAAGCCGCACCAGCTGTTCCATCGCGGCATGCTGCGCACCTTCCAGATCGCGCATGAATTCTCGAACATGACGGCGCTCGAGAACCTGATGATGGTGCCGGCGCGCCAGGCCGGGGAGAGCCTCCTCGCCACCTGGTTCATGCCGGCGACGGTGAAAGCGGCGGAGCATCACGTGCGCCAGCAGGCGCTGGACGTCATCGATTTCCTGAAGCTCGGCCACGTGAGGAACGAGCTCGCCGGCAATCTCTCCGGCGGCCAGAAGAAGCTGCTCGAGCTCGGCCGCACCATGATGGTCGATGCCAAGGTGGTGCTGCTCGACGAGGTGGCGGCCGGCGTCAACCGCACGCTGCTGCAGGACCTCGCCGCCAATATCGAGCGCATGAACCAGGAGCTCGGCTATACCTTCTTCGTCATCGAGCACGACATGGACCTGATCGGCCGCCTCTGCGACCCGGTCATCGTCATGGCCCAGGGCGAGAAGATCGCCGAGGGGCCGATGAGCGAGATCCGCGCCAATCCCGAGATCATCGAGGCCTATTTCGGCACTCCGGTGGAGGCCGCGTAATGCCGCTATTCGAAATCAAGGACGTCGTCGGCGGGTACGGCGGCGCTCCCATCCTCAATGGCGTCAACATCGCCATCGAACAATCCGACATCGGCGTCATCGTCGGGCCGAACGGCGCCGGCAAGTCGACTACGCTCAAGGCGATCTTCGGCCTGCTGAAGGTCACTGACGGCGCGATCCTCTTCGAGGGCGAGGAGATCCAGAACTCGCTGCCCGACAAGCTCGTGCCCAGGGGCCTGAGCTTCGTGCCGCAGGAGAAGAACGTCTTCACCTCGCTGAGCGTCGAGGAAAACCTCGAGATGGGCGCGTTCACGCGCAGCGACGATTTCAGCTCCACGATGAGCTGGGTCTACGAGATGTTCCCGGTCCTCGCCGAGAAGCGCCGGCAGCCGGCGGGCGAACTCTCGGGCGGCCAGCGCCAGATGGTGGCGATGGGCCGGGCGCTGATGAGCCAGCCCAAGCTGTTGCTGCTCGACGAGCCGTCGGCCGGCCTCAGCCCGCGCTACGTGCTCGAGATCTTCGAGCAGATCGTCAAGGTCAACAAGGCGGGCGTCGCCATCCTGATGGTCGAGCAGAACGCGCGGCAGGCTCTGGCCTTCGCCTCGCGCGGCTTCGTCCTCGCCACCGGCAAGAACCGCTTCACCGGCACGGGCCCCGAGCTCATCGCCGACCCCGAAGTCGCCAAAAGCTTCCTCGGGGGGATGATGCGTCAGCACACGGGCAATGAGCCGTCCCTAGCAGTCAGCTGCGCGATGAACGAACTGATCTTCTTCTTCAACAACGTGATCGTCGCCGGCGTCGTGCTGGGCTCGATCTATGCGCTGGGCGCCATCGGCGTGACGCTGATCTTCGGCATCCTGCGCTTTGCGCATTTCGCCCATGGCGACATGATGACCATGGGCGCCTTCATCGCGTTCCTGCTCGCCATGGCGTGCACGGCGCTCGGCTTCACGACGCCGCTCATTCCGACCGGGTTCCTGGTGCTGCCGATCGCCATGGCGATCGGGGCGATCATCGCGCTCGGCATCGACAAGGGGTTCTATGCCCCGCTGCGGCGGCGCGGCGCGCGGCCGGTGACGCTGCTGATCGCCTCGATCGGCGTGACGCTGATCATCCAGGGCCTGATCCGGCTGTTCTTCGGCTCGGGCACCTACTCGTTCTTCGAGACCGAGGCCAAGCAGCTGGTCCGCATCCCGGTGCCGCTCGAGGGCGTCACCCGCACCATCAACTTCACCCAGCCGCAGCTGCTGATGGTGCTCGGCACGGCGATCGTCGTCATCGCGCTGCACCTCTTCCTCACCCGCTCGCGGCTGGGCAAGGCCATGCGCGCCATGGCCGACAATGCCGACCTCGCGCAGGTCTCGGGCATCAACACCAAGCTCGTCGTGCGCGTCACCTGGCTCATCGCCGGGTCGCTCGCGGCGATGGCCGGCACCATGCTGGCGCTCGACGTGCAGCTCAAGCCCGACCTCGCCTTCAACATCGTGCTGCCGATCTTCGCGGCGGCGATCGTCGGCGGGCTGGGGCAGTCCTATGGCGCGATCGCCGGCGGTTTCCTCATCGGCTTTGCCGAGACGGCGGCGATCTTCAACTGGTCGGTGCTGCTGCGGCCGATCGCCGGGCGTGCTGCCGTTCGATGTCCCGGCGACGCTGGCGATCGTGCCCACCGAGTACAAGCTGACCGTCGCCTTCGTCATCCTGGTGGTGGTGCTGCTCTGGCGCCCGACCGGCATCTTCAAGGGAGCCTCGTCATGACGATGGCGCGGCGCTCCCTCGTCCTGTTCGCCGGGCTGTTCGTCCTCTTCGTCGTGATCGGGCTGATGCTCGGCGCGGCCAACATCTCGCTGCTGCTCGTGCAGAGCTTCGCCTATGCGCTGATCGCGCTCGGGCTCAACATCCAGTGGGGCTATGGCGGGCTGTTCAACTTCGGCATCATGGGCATGCTGATGCTGGGCGGCGCGGCGGTGACCTTCATCTCCTATCCGATCAACCCGACCTTCTGGGGCTCGGAAGGGCCGCTGATGCTGGGCAAGGCGCTGATGGCCTTCCTCGCCGGCTTCCTGCTGGTCTGGGGCGCCCGCAATGCCGATCGCATCGGCATCCACGGGCGCTGGAAGACCGTCGCTCGACCATCCTCGCCTGGATCGTCGCCTACGTCGTCTATCGCAGCCAGATCGATCCGGCGGCGGCCTATATCGAGAAGGAAGGCGGCGGCTGGATCGGCGGCCTCGGCCTCCATCCGGTGCTGGGCTGGGCCTTCGGCGGCGTGCTCGCCGCCGGCGTCGCCTATGTCGTGGGCAAGATCTGCCTCGGGCTCAGGACCGACTATCTCGCCATCGCCACCATCGGCATCTCGGAGATCATCCGGGCGCTGCTCAAGAACATGGACTGGCTGACGCGCGGCACGCTGACCGTCTCGCCGATTCCATGGCCGGTGCCGCTGCCGCAGACGCTGCAGGCGCAGGGCGTCTCGATCGCCGACTCCTTCGTCTATGCGCGGCTGGGCTTCCTGGCGCTGGTGCTCGTCATCCTCGCCATCGCCTTCTTCCTCGTGCAGCGCGCCTATGGCGGGCCGTGGGGCCGGATGATGCGCGCCATCCGCGACAACCACATCGCCGCCGCCTCGATGGGCAAGAACGTCACCCGGCGGCAGCTCGAGGTGTTCGTGCTCGGCTCGATCCTGATGGGCATCGGCGGCGCCATGCTGGTGAGCTTCCAGCAGATCTACGATCCGGGCTCGTACCAGCCGATCAACCACACCTTCCTGATCTGGGTGATGGTGATCGTCGGCGGCGCCGGCAACAACTGGGGCGCGGTGTTCGGGGCCTTGCTGATCTACATCACCTGGATGATCTCCGATCCGGTGTCGCAGTGGCTGTTCAACGGCATCTCCGGCTGGTCGACCGACATGGGCTGGGGCGCCATCCCCGAGATCCAGTCGCGCGCCAGCCAGATGCGCGTGTTCGTGCTCGGCGTGGTGATCACCATCGCCCTGCGCTACGCCCCGCGCGGCCTGATCCCGGAAGTGGTGAAGCGCGAGGCGGTCAGACCGCATCTTGCGCTTTGTCTGGATTTGGACTATATCCCGATCCAGACAAAGGAGCGCTAGATGCAGCACGGCTTCCAGGAACGCCCACAGGCGGCTTTCGAGCCGGTCCCAACCGGGCCCGAGATCGTCGATCCCGGCCGCTTCGCCGCGCCGAACCGGCGGCGGTTGAGCGGGCCGGCGCTGCGCACCTTCCTCACCATCGCCGATCGTTGGGGCCTCACCGAGGAGCAGCGGCGGCTAGTCCTCGGCTATCCGTCGCGCTCGACCTACCACAACTGGGCCAAGCTCGCCCGCGAGGGGCAGCCCTTCACGCTCGATGTCGATGCGCTGCTGCGCATCTCGGCGGTGTTCGGCATCCACCAGGCGCTGGGCGTGCTGTTCGCGGATGAGGCCGAGGGGGTGCGCTGGCTCAAGGGTCCGCACATGGCGCCGGTGTTCGGCGGGCAGCCGCCGCTGGCGCTGGTCACCTCGGGCACGCAGGACGGGCTGATGGCGGTGCGGCGCTTCCTCGATGCGGCGCGCGGCGGCCTCTACATGCCGCCCAATGCGCTGGATGCGGCCTTCACCCCCTACGAAGACAGCGACATCGTCATCCGCTGATGCACGCGCCGGCGCCGCAGCCGAGCTATCGGCTGATCCCGTCCCGCTACCCGCCGGTCGGGCTGTTCGACACCGTCTCGACCGCCGCCGACCTCGAGGCGGTGATGGAGCTCGCCGGCTGGACCAATGACCGGCTGGTCAAGGAGCGCGTCGCCCGTCTGCCGCAGAACGAGTGGACCTATGGCCGGCCGAACTCCAGCATCGTCATGGCGGCGTTCCTGCATGCCGCGCCGAGCGGCGGCCGGTTCAACGGGCCAGACCTCGGCGCCTGGTACGCCTCGGCCGCAGTGCCCACGGCCATTGCCGAGGTCGGCCATCACCTGCGCCGCGAGGCGCTGTCCCGCGGGATCGAAGGCATGCAGCGCACCTTCCGCGCCTATTCGGCCCGGCTCGAGGGCGACTTCCTCGACATCCGCGGCGGCGAGCCGCAACTGCACGCGCCGGACGACTATGGGCCGGCCAGGTGTTTGGCGAAGGCCTCCGCGCCAAGGGGGAGGACGGCATCGTCTACGACAGCGTCCGCCACCGCGGCGGGGTCAATGCCTGTGCCTACCGGCCGAGCAAGGTGCTCGACGTGGTGCAGGCGGAGCATTTCGAGATCGCGGTCACGGTCGCCGAGAAGCGGATCGAGGCCCGGCGGCTGCCGTAGGGCCGCGAGCCCCAGTTCCCCTCGGTGTCATTCCCGCGAAGGCGGCAATCTCCGTTTGCGATGGCCGTCCGGATAACAGGGATCCCCGCCTTCGCGGGGATGACACCGCGCTTGTGTCGATAATCCCCCCAACAAAAAAGGCCCGGGATTGCTCCCGGGCCTCGTTCATTCCGCGGAACCGATCTTACTTGATCGGGCCCTTTTCGACGAACTTGCCGTTCTCGACGCCGAGCTCGACGATGATGCCGTCGACGTCGCCTGCGGCGTCGAAGTCGACCGGGCCGCCGGCGCCGTCATAGTCGATGTCGGTGCCGGCCTTGATCAGCTCGACGGCCTTGCTCCACTCGCCGGGCAGGATCTTCTCGCCCGGAGCGGAAGCGACCTCGCGCAGCGCGGCGGCGAGGCCTTCGCGCTTGGCCGAACCGTTCTTCTCGATCGCGAGCGCGAGGAGGAAGGCGGCGTCATAGGCCTGCGGCGCATAGGTCGCGGCAGGGTCCTGGCCGGCGTCGGTCGCGAGCTTCTTGTAGATCTCGGCCGATTCACCGGTATAGGCGCCGGCGCGGGTGGCGATGATCTTGCCGTTGACCGCATCGGCCGGCGAGGCCCGTCCGTCAGGTCGTCGCCGACCATGCCGTCGCCGCCGACGATAGGCGGTGAACTCGCCGCCCTCGATGGCCTGCTGCAGGATGGTCTTGCCCGAGCCCGAGGCGTAGGCGAGGATCACCAGGTTCTGCGAGCCGCCCGACGAGAGCTGGCCGAGTTCGGCGCGATAGTCGGCCTTGCCGTCTTCGTGCGCGACGTTGGCCGAGACGTTGCCGCCGCCGTCGGTGAAGGTCGTGACGAACACGTCGGCGAGACCCTTGCCGTAGTCGTTGTTGACGTAGGTGACGGCGACGTCCTTGATGCCCTTGGAGATCAGCAGGTCAGCCATCTTCACGCCCTGGAAGGCGTCCGACGGGGTGGTGCGGTAGACGAGGTCGTTGTCCTCGAGCGTGGTCAGCGCCGGGGCCGAAGCCGACGGCGAGATCAGGACGACACCGCCCGGGATGCCGGCAGCCGTTCGCCGCGCCGATGGTGGCGCCGGTGCAGAAGGCGCCGACGATCGCCGTCACCTGGTCGGTGTTGACCAGCTTGTCGGCCGCCGGGCCGGCAACCGACGGGTCGCAGGCGCGAGTCACCGGTGATCGACACGATCTTGCCGCCGCCGAGGATGCCGCCCTGGGCATTGACCTCGTCGAAAGCGAGCTGCGCGCCGGCAACGATCGGCGGCGACAGGCTTTCGATCGGGCCGGTGAGGTCGCCGAGGATGCCGAGCTTCACGTCTTCGGCCAGCGCCGGCGCGGCGAGGCCCAGAACGGCCGCGGCAACGGCGAGGCCCAGGATGGAATGAGATCTGTTCATGATGTCCCTCTATCGAGTTGCTCGGCCCGGCGTGTGTTCTAATGGCGCACTTGGGCTTGGCAACTATGGCTGGGGACACGCCCCCGTGCCCCGCTGGCGGCGATATTGCATATTTCACCAAAGCAAGTCACCCGCTTTTGATCAGTTGGTAAAGGCCCGCTGCCCGGTTGTTTTCACGTCCTGGGCCTCTATAGATTCGCCCCGGACAACATCAGTACGCGAAGGCCGAGATGCGCCTCCTTTCCCGCCTGCTGCTCGCACTGTTACTCGCGTCTATTCCGTCCGCGGCGGCGGCGCAGGATTCGATCCAGGTGCTGGAGCCGCCAGGACAGGGCGCGGCGGACGGCGATCCGGCCGGAGCAGGGCCCCCGGCGCCAGCCGGCCCCTGCGGCACGCAGCCGATCTCCATCGCGCGCATGGCCTGGCCGTCGGCTTCCATCCTCGCCGAGATCCACTCGCGGCTGTTGACCGCGTACTTCCAGTGCAACGTCACCGTCGTCGACGGCGATCTCGCCGCCACCGGCTCGTCGATGGGGGCCAGCGGGCAGCCGGCGGTGGCCCCCGAATTGTGGGTCGCACGCATCCCCGACATCTGGAACGCGGCGATGCAGGGCCAGAAGGTGCGGCAGGCCGGCGCCACCTATGCCGAGACGCCGTTCGAGGGCTGGTTCGTGCCCGACTATTCCGCCCAGCAATGGCCCGAGGTCACCAGCATCGAGGGGCTCAAGGCGCATGCGGCGGATTTCGGCGAAGGCGGCGGACGCGGCCGCTTCATCTCCTGTCCGGCGGACTGGGCTTGCGCCACGATCAACCGCAACATGCTCAAGGCCTATGGGCTCGACCAGAGCTTCGACATCGTCGAGCCGGCGAATCGGCTCGAGATGGACGCGCTGATCGCCGAGGCGGTCGGTCGCAGGCAGCCGATCTTCTTCTACTACTGGCAGCCGAACGCCGTGCTGGCCCAGTTCGCTTTCCAGGCCGTGGCGCTGCAGCCCTACGAGCACGATGCGTTCCTGTGCATGGGCCGCACCAACTGTCCCGCCCCGGTGGCCACCGGCTTTGCCCCCGATCCGGTGATCATCGCGGTGGCCGAGTGGGTCTATCTCAATGCGCCGCAGGTCGCCGCCTATTTCAGCCGCACGCGGATGCCGCTCGCCGAGATGAACCAGTTGCTGCTCGAGCTCGGCGAGCCCGGCGCGACCGCCGAAACCGTCGCCGACCGCTTCATCGCCGAGCGGGGCGAAGTCTGGCGGCCCTGGGTCGGCCAGCCGGCCGCCCCATAGGGCAAAAGTCGCAAGACCAAGGGCGGGCGCGGCGCGCCTTGCCTCGCTCGGCCCCGGCTGTTTATAAAGGGCCCCCGGCAAAACCCCCGGGTTCTCTATCGGAGTGTGTGATTTGGACGTGAAGCGGATCAATGGCCACGTGAGCGTGTCCCCGCAAATCAGCCCCGAGGACGTCAAGGCCATCAAGGCGCAAGGCTTCGTCGCCATCATCAACAACCGGCCGGACGGCGAGTTGCCGGACCAGCCCGACAGCGCGACGATCGAAGCGGCCGCCCGCGAGGCGGGACTTGCCTATCACTTCATTCCACTCGGCCGCGAGGGGGTCAGCCCCGACATGGTCGAGAAAACCAAGCAGGCGCTCGAGGGGAGCGCCGGCCCGGTGTTCTGCTATTGCCGGTCGGGCACGCGCTCGACGACGCTCTGGGCGCTGTCCCAGGCCGGCAATGCGCCTGCTTCCGAGATCATCTCGGCAGCGGCGAATGCGGGGTATGATCTGTCCCATCTGGCGGGCCATCTGAGCCAGAAGTAGGGTCTCCGGGCCCTCTGCCATCCCTTGCCGGCACCCCTGGTGCCCCGCCCCTCCATGCTCGGGTTAAATCGATGCCGATCAAGAAGATCCTTGTCGCCAACCGCAGCGAAATCGCCATCCGGGTGTTTCGCGCCGCCAACGAACTCAACATCAAGACCGTCGCCTGCTATGCCGAAGAGGACAAGCTGGCGCTGCACCGCTTCAAGGCCGACGAAGCCTACCTGATCGGCAAGGGCAAGGGCCCGGTCGAGGCGTATCTGCAGATCGACGAGTATATCCGCGTCGCCCGCATCTCCGGCGCCGACGCGATCCATCCCGGCTATGGCCTCTTGTCGGAGAGCCCCGAATTCGCCGACGCCTGCGAGGATGCCGGGATCATCTTCATCGGTCCGCGCGCCCAGACGATGCGCGACCTCGGCAACAAGGTCGCCGCGCGCAACATGGCGATCGCCTCGAACGTGCCGGTGATACCGGCGACCGAGGCGCTGCCGGACGACATGGAAGAAGTGAAGCGGATGGCGGCCGAGATCGGCTATCCGCTGATGCTCAAGGCGTCGTGGGGCGGCGGCGGGCGCGGCATGCGGCGCATCATGGACGAGCAAGAGCCTCGTCCACGAGGTGTCCGAGGGCAAGCGCGAGGCCAAGGCCGCCTTCGGCAAGGACGAGATGTATCTCGAGAAGCTGATCGAGCGGGCCCGCCACGTCGAGGTGCAGCTGATCGGCGACAACCACGGCAACCTCGTCCACCTCTACGAGCGCGACTGCTCGGTGCAGCGGCGCAACCAGAAGGTGGTGGAACGCGCGCCGGCGCCGTATCTGAGCCAGCAGGTGCGCGACGACCTCACCGCAGGCGGCGCTGCGGCTCGGCAACGCCGCCAACTATCGCGGCGCCGGCACCGTCGAGTTCCTGCTCGATGCCGACACCGACAAGTTCTACTTCATCGAGGTCAACCCGCGCATCCAGGTCGAGCACACCGTCACCGAGCAGGTGACCGGCATCGACATCGTCAAGGCGCAGATCAAGCTGCTGCAGGGCGCGGTGATCGGGACGCCCGAGTCGGGCGTGCCGCAAGCAGGAAGACATCAAGCTCAACGGCAACGCCATCCAGTGCCGGGTGACCACCGAGGACCCCGAGCAGAACTTCATCCCCGACTACGGCCGCATCACCGCCTATCGCGAGGCGACCGGCTTCGGCGTGCGGCTCGATGGCGGCACCGCCTATGCCGGCGCGGTGATCACCCGCTACTACGACCCGCTGCTCGAAAAGATCACCTGCTGGGCGCCGAGCCCGGAGGAGGCGATCGCCCGCATGCACCGGGCGCTGCGCGAGTTCCGCATCCGCGGCGTGGCGACCAACCTCGCCTTCCTCGAGAACATCATCACGCACCCGGATTTCATCGAGAACCGCTACACCACGCGCTTCATCGACACGACCCCGGCGCTGTTCGACTTCAAGCGCCGGCAGGACCGGGCGACCAAGCTCCTCACCTATATCGCCGACGTCACCGTCAACGGGCACCCGGAAGTGCGCGACCGGCCGCGGCCGCCGGCCGACGCCATCGCCCCGGTGGTGCCCGAATACGAGCCGCTGATCGTCGTCGAGGGATCCAAGCAGATCCTCGACCGCGACGGGCCGAAGGGGCTGGCGCGCTGGATGAAGGCGCAGAGCCAGGTGCTGTTCACCGACACCACGATGCGCGACGCGCACCAGTCGCTGCTCGCGACCCGCATGCGCTCGTTCGACATCACCAGCATCGCCAGCGCCTATTCGCGCGGGCTGCCGAACCTGTTCTCGCTCGAGATGCTGGGGCGGCGCGACCTTCGACGTCGCCATGCGCTTCCTCAACGAGGACCCGTGGGAGCGGCTCGCCGCGGTGCGCGAAGGCGCGCCGAACATCCTCACCCAGATGCTGCTGCGCGGCTCCAACGGCGTCGGCTACACCAACTATCCCGACAATGTGGTGAAGTTCTTCGTTCGCGAGGCGGCGAAGGGCGGGGTCGACGTGTTCCGCATCTTCGACTGCCTCAACTGGGTCGAGAACATGCGCGTCTCGATCGATGCGGTGATCGAGGCCGACAAGGTGGCCGAGGGCGCCATCTGCTATACCGGCGACCTGCTCGACCCCAACCGGGCGAAGTACGACCTCAAGTACTATGTGGCGCTCGCGCAAGGAGCTCGAGGCGGCGGGCGCGCACGTGCTCGGCCTCAAGGACATGGCCGGGCTGCTGAAGCCTGCCGCGGCGCAAGAAGCTGATCGAGACGCTGAAGCAGGAAGTCGGCCTGCCGATCCACCTCCACACGCACGACACCTCCGGCGCTGCCGCGGCCACCATCATGGCGGCCGTCGATGCCGGCGTCGACGCGGTCGATGCGGCGATGGACGCGCTCTCCGGCACCACCTCGCAGCCGACGCTCGGTTCGCTGGTCGCCGCGCTCAAGGGCGGTCCGCGCGACCCCGAGCTCGACGGCAAGGCGATCCGCGAGATCTCGTTCTACTGGGAGGCGGTGCGCACGCCAGTACCGCGCCTTCGAGAGCGACCTGCGCTCGCGGCGCCTCGGAAGTGTACCTGCACGAGATGCCGGGCGGGCAGTTCACCAATCTCAAGGAGCAGGCCCGCTCGCTCGGGCTCGAGTCGCGCTGGCACGAGGTGGCGCAGACCTATGCCGACGTGAACCAGATGTTCGGCGACATCGTGAAGGTGACGCCGACCTCCAAGGTGGTCGGCGACATGGCGCTCGCCATGGTGTCGTCGGGCCTCAGCCGCGCCGATGTCGAGGACCCGAACCGCGAGGTGGCGTTCCCGGATTCCGTCGTCGGCTTCTTCGCCGGCGATCTCGGCCAGCCGCCGGGCGGCTTCCCCGAGAAGCTGCAGAAGAAGGTGCTGAAGGGCAGGAAGCCGCTGACCGAGCGGCCGGGCTCCTATCTCAAGGACGTCGACCTCGAGGCCGAGCGCCAGAAGATCGCCAAGGATTCCGGCAAGGAGATCGACGACCAGCGCCTCGCCTCCTACCTGATGTATCCCAAGGTGTTCTCGGACTTCCTCAAGACCCAGGACAAGTACGGCCCCACCGAGGTGCTGCCGACGCCGGTCTACTTCTACGGCCTCAAGGAAGGCGAGGAAGTCTTCATCGATATCGAGAAGGGCAAGACGCTGGTCCTCACCTACCAGGGCCGCGCCGAGACCAACGAGAAGGGCGAGGTCCGCGTCTTCTTCGATCTCAACGGCCAGCCGCGCAGCATCACCGTGCCGGACCGGCTGAAGGTCGGCGAGGTGAAGGTCCGCGCCAAGGCGGCGCTGGGCGATCCCAAGCAGATCGGCGCGCCGATGCCGGGCGTCATCTCCGGCCTCGGCGTCAAGGTCGGCGACCAGGTGTTCGCCGGCGACGTGCTGCTCTCGATCGAAGCGATGAAGATGGAAACCGCCATCCACGCGGAGGCCGAGGGCGTGGTCGCGGAAGTCACGGTGAAGCCGGGCGACCAGATCGACGCCAAGGATTTGCTGGTGCGGTTCGAGTAGGACCCAACCTCTCACCAATCCTCATCCTGAGCCTGTCGAAGGACGAGGATTGGCATGCACCGTGCTCGCGCCCTCGTCCTTCGACAAGCTCAGGATGAGGGCTATTGCAGCGTAGTGACTAGCGCCGCCGATACGTCCCGTCGATTTCCTTGCTGCCGTCCGGACGGACCCGGGCCGGCTGCGGCAGCATGGCGACGATCCAGCTGACCATCAGCGGGATGACGACGAAGTCGTCGACCCAGCCGAGCAGCGGCACCACATCGGGGATCAGGTCGATGGGGCTCAGCAGATACGCCGGCACCAGCAGCATCAGCGCCTTGAGATGCACCGGCGTCTCGGGCGCCATGAAGGCGCGCCAGAGGGTTGCGAGTTCCTTGCGGAAGGTGACGAAGCGGGTGAGGAACCTGGTCATGGCCCTGAGATAGGTCTCGCGCGGCGAGGCTTCAAGAACTGCCGAGAGCGGCAGATTGCGCGCCCGGCCGCGAAGGCCTATCTCTCAGCCGCACGAGGTGAGCCATGAGCATTTCTGAGCGCCGGCATTCGGTCGGCGTCGATATCGGCGGCGTGATGGTGGGCGGCGGTGCGCCGATCGTCGTCCAGTCGATGACCAATACCGATACCGCCGACGTCGAGGCGACGGTCCGCCAGGTGGCCGAGCTGTGGCGCGCCGGCTCCGAGCTCGTCCGCATCACCGTCGATCGCGACGAGGCGGCCGCCGCCGTGCCGCATATCCGCGACCGGCTCAGGGCGCGCGGCATCAACGTGCCGCTGATCGGCGATTTCCACTATATCGGCCACAAGCTGCTGACCGACCATCCGGCGGCGGCCGAGGCGCTCGACAAGTACCGGATCAACCCGGGCAATGTCGGCTTCAAGGCCAAGCGCGACACGCAGTTCGCGACGCTGATCGAGCTCGCGATGAAATACGGCAAGCCGGTGCGCATCGGCGTCAACTGGGGCTCGCTCGACGAGGAGCTGCTGACCCGGCTGATGGACGAGAACTCGGCCTCCGCCGCCCCGGTGAGCGCCGCCGCCGTGCAGCGCGAGGCGATCATCCAGTCGGCGCTGCTCTCGGCGCAGCGCGCCGAGGAACTGGGGCTCGGGCGCGACCGGATCATCCTTTCCACCAAGGTCTCGGACGTCCAGCACCTGATCGCGGTCTACCAGGACCTCGCGGCGCGCTGCGACTATGCGCTGCATCTCGGCCTCACCGAGGCCGGCATGGGCTCGAAGGGCATCGTCGCCTCCTCGGCCGCCATGGGGATCCTGCTGCAGCAGGGGATCGGCGACACGGTGCGCGTCTCGCTCACCCCCGAACCGGGCGGCGACCGCACGCAGGAAGTGCGCGTCGCGCAGGAACTGCTGCAGACCATGGGCTTCCGCCAGTTCCTGCCGGTGGTCGCCGCCTGCCCCGGCTGCGGGCGCACCACGTCGCAGACCTTCCAGGTGCTGGCCAAGGAGATCCAGGATCACCTTTCGAGCTCGATGCCCGAGTGGCACGAGCGCTATCCGGGCGTCGAGAGCCTTTCCGTCGCGGTGATGGGCTGCATCGTCAACGGCCCGGGGGAGAGCAAGCACGCCGATATCGGCATCTCGCTCCCCGGCACCGGCGAAACCCCCGCCGCCCCGGTCTTCGTCGAGGGCAAGAAGGTCGCGACCCTGCGCGGCGCCGACGTCGCCGAGCAGTTCAAGACCATGGTCGCCGACTATATCGAGAAGCGCTTCGGCGCGGCCGAAAAGACGGCCGCCGAATGAGCCCGTTCTGGCAGCACCTGTTCACCGGCGAAGCCGCCCGCCGCCGCTGGCTCTGGCTCGCCGCCCTCGCCGTGCTGCTGATCGTCCTGTGGCTGACGGGGAATCTCAGGTCGACGTAGGCACGTCGCAGGCCTCCGCCCATTTGCCACCGCACAGCTCTACCAGCCGCGACAGGGGCAGGCGCACCGAGGCATGGGTCGAGCCGCCGGCCGGAATCACCTCCTCGTAGACCTTCAGCGACTCGTCGCAATAGATGGTGAGCGGGGCGGGGAGGCCGAAGGGGCAGACGCCGCCGACCTGGTGGCTGGTGAGGCGGAGCACGTCCTCGGGACCCAGCATGCGGGGGCGGCCGCCGAAGGCGGCTTTCGCCTTCTGGTTGGAGAGCCGGGCGTCGCCGCGCGTCACCAGCAGGAACTCGGCGTCGCCGACCCGCAGCGCGAGCGTCTTGGCGATCTGGCCGGGTTCGACGCCGTGCACGGCGGCGGCGAGGTCGACCGTGGCGGTGCTCGCCTCGGTGACGATCACCTCGAGATCGGGCGCGCGGGCGGCCAGGTCGGCCTTGACGGATTCAAGCGACATGAAGGTCCTGCAGTTCGTGGTCAGTGTTGGCGCGCGGCGAAGAACTTCGCCGTTTCGCGCAGGCCCTCGGCCTCGGGGCCGAAGGGGGTGAGGGCCGAGAGGGCGTCGTGGATGATCTCGGCGAGCTGCCGCCGTGCCGCCTCGACGCCGATGCGGGAAACGATGGTCTGCTTGCCCATGCCGGCGTCCTTGCCGGTCGCCTTGCCCATCGCCTCGGCCGAGCCGGTGACGTCGAGGATGTCGTCGGCGAGCTGGAAGGCGCGCCCGGCGGCCTCGGCGTAGCGGGTGAGGTGGCCCGAGTTGCTCGCCCGAGGCGCCGCCGAGGATGGCGCCCATGCGCACTGCGGCGCGGATCAGCGCCCCGGTCTTCATCGCCTGCATCCGGGCAATGGCGCTGCTCGCCGAGGACCACCGTCTCGCCCTCGATGTCGCGCATCTGCCCGCCGACCATGCCGCCGGCGCCGGCGCCGGCGGCGAGCTCGGCGACGAGGCGGACGCGGATGGCCGGATCGGGATGCGCGTCGTCGCGCGGCGAGGAGTCCGAAGGCGTGGGTCAGCAGCGCATCGCCGGCGAGGATGGCGGTGGCGTCGTCATAGGCCTTGTGCACTGTCGGCCGGCCGCGGCGCAGGTCGTCGTCGTCCATCGCCGGCAGGTCGTCGTGGATCAGCGAATAGCAGTGCACCATCTCGACGGCGAGGCCGGCGGCAAGGCTGTCGGCGGCCGCGACCCCGAACACCGCCGCGGTCTGGCGCAGCAGCAGGGGCCGCAGCCGCTTGCCGCCATTGAGGCTGCCGTGCCGGATGGCGGCGAGCAGCCGCTCGGGCGGGACGCCGGGGCCGGCAAGCGCCTTCTCGGTCAGCAGTTCGTCCAGGGCCCGCTCGATATCGGCGGCACAGCTTTTCATCTCGTCGTCGAAGGCGTAGGTCACGGCAGCGGTCCGGTGGGGTCGAGTGGTTCTAGAGCGTTTCAGCTCGTGACGGAAGCACACCCGCCAGCGCCTCGTGGCCACAGGCACGACCCTCGATCAACGAAATGCCGGAAAGCGTATCCATCCCGCGGCTCCAGGATTCGGACATTTCGCCCCTTCCCATCAGGCGATTTCTCCTCTATAGACCGCCCCAATTCCCGACAGACCCTGTCTGTTAGATGCCGGAACAGCTTTCGGCGACCCGTTATTGAACCAGGAGTAACAACCATGGCTGTGCCAAGAGGCAAGACCTCGCCGATGAAGCGCGGGTTCCGCCGCTCCGCCGATGCGCTCGCCGCGCCGGCCTATGTCGAGGACAAGGATTCGGGCGAGCTGCGCCGTCCGCACCACGTCGACCTCAAGACCGGCATGTATCGCGGCCGGCAGATCCTCGAGCCCAAGCGCTCGTAAGCCTTCGGGCTTTCGAACTCTTGCGTCGGGTTTGACAGATTTCCGCGGCCGGCCCACCCATGGGCCGGCCGTTTTGCTTTTTCAGTTTGGAGAGTGGCGGCATGGGCATGCGCGTCGAGTCGGATTCCATGGGCACGATCAACGTGCCGGCGGACAAGTACTATGGCGCGCAGACGGCGCGCAGCCTCGCCAATTTCGACATCGGCGGGGAGAAGATGCCCACCGAGATCATCCGCGCCTTCGGCATCCTCAAGAAGGCGGCGGCGCTCGCCAACCACAAGCTCGGCCTGCTGCCGTCGGACCAGCGCGACCTGATCGTCGCCGCGGCCGACGAGGTGATCGAGGGCAAGCTCAGGGACCATTTCCCGCTGGTCGTCTGGCAGACCGGCTCGGGCACCCAGTCCAACATGAACGTCAACGAGGTGATCTCCAACCGCGCCATCGAGATGGCCGGCGGCACCATGGGCTCGAAGAAGCCCGTGCACCCCAACGACCACGTCAACATGAGCCAGTCGTCGAACGACACCTATCCCACGGCCATGCACATCGCGGCGGTCGAGGCGATCGAGGGCTACCTGGTCGACCGGGTGATGCTGCTGCAGGGACACGCTCGACGCCAAGTCCAAGGAGTTCATGGACGTGGTCAAGATCGGCCGCACGCACCTGCAGGACGCGACGCCGCTGACGCTCGGGCAGGAGATCTCCGGCTGGGTGGCGCAGATCGACCTGGCGCTGCAGGCCATCCGCGCGACGCTGCCGCAGCTCTACGAGCTGGCGCTCGGCGGCACCGCGGTCGGCACCGGCCTCAACGCGCACCCGAAATATGCCGAGACGGTCGCGGCCGAGATCGCGGCGCTCACCGGCCGGCCGTTCGTCACCGCGCCGAACAAGTTCGCGGTGATGGCCGGCCACGACGCCTTCGTCGGCTCGTCCGGGGCGCTGAAGCAGCTCGCGGCGGCGCTGATGAAGATCGCCAACGACGTGCGCTGGCTCGCCTCCGGCCCGCGCTCGGGCCTCGGCGAGATCACCATCCCGGAGAACGAGCCGGGCTCCTCGATCATGCCGGGCAAGGTGAACCCGACCCAGTCGGAAGCCATGACCATGGTCGCCGTGCAGGTGATGGGGAACGATGCCGCCATCGGCTTCGCGGCGAGCCAGGGCAATTTCGAGCTCAACGTCTTCAAGCCGGTGATCGCCTACAACTTCCTGCAGTCGGTGCGGCTGCTCGCCGACGCGGCCAAGAGCTTCAACGACCACTGCGCCGTCGGCATCGAGCCGAACCGCGACCGGATCAGGCAGCTGGTCGACCAGTCGCTGATGCTGGTCACCGCGCTCAACCGCAAGATCGGCTACGACAACGCGGCGCAGGATCGCCAAGCACGCGCACAAGAAGCGCATCACGCTGCGCGAGAGCGCCATCGAGCTGGGGCTGCTCACCGGCGAGGAGTTCGACGCCGAGGTGAAGCCCGAGCAGATGGTCGGCCCGCTGAAGCTCTGACGGCCTTGGGCCGGCTCCGCGACTGGGCGCAGGGCCTGAAGCGGGACGTCATCGCGTTGTACCTCGCGGGCCGCGATCCGCGCGTTCCGTGGTACGCCAAGGCGGTGGCGATATTTGTTGCCGCCTACGCCCTGTCGCCAATCGACCTGATCCCCGACTTCATTCCGGTGCTGGGCTATCTCGACGAGCTCATCCTGCTGCCGCTGGGCATCTGGCTGGCGCTACGGCTGATCCCGCCGGAGCTGATGGCCGAGCATCGCCTCGCTGCGAAAGCCATCGCCGAACGGCCGGTCAGCCGCCGTGCGGCTTTCGCCATCGCAGCGCTGTGGCTGGCCGCTGCCGCGCTGCTGGTCTGGGTGGTGCTCGCGGCGATTTGGCGGGGATGATCGCCTCGCTGGGACTGGCGGCGGCGGCATCGGTTTGGCATTGTCTTGCCAGTAGGAGGGCCTCATGTCCGAGAGCACAGTGTTCATTCCGCCGGGGCGCCGGCAGGTCCGCGGCGCCTTCATTCCGCCGCTGCTGCTCCTGCCGCTGATCGCCTACAACTTCTTCGCCTTCCTGTTCATGAATGCGAGCCCGGACGGCTGGGGCAACCAGCTGCTCACCATCCCGATGGTCTCGGGAACCAGCTGGGCGCTGACCGCCGGCGACCTGATGCTGGTCGTAGGGCTGGTCTGCCTGTTCTTCGAAGTGCTCAAGTCCACCAATACCGGCCGCAGCTCGGTGATCGAGCACATGCTGTCGGTCGTCGTGTTCATCATCTTCCTGGTCGAGTTCCTGCTGGTCGGCGCCGCCGCCAGCTCGGTCTTCTTCCTGCTGATGATGATGGCGATCGTCGACGTGGTGGCGGGCTTCACGGTCTCGATCACCGGCGCCGGACGCGACGTCACCATGCAGTGAGGCTCAGGCGAGCACTGTCCTGCGATAACCGGCCGGCAGCCGCCTGACCGCGATCCGCGCCCCCCTGCGGTAGGCGTCGACGGCGGCGCCCGGCGCCACCAGCCGCTGCGTGCGCTGCGGCGGCAGGTGCTCCCGCTCGGCGATCAGCTGGCTGAGAAAATCGGCCTTCGGCGCGATCGACGCGATGAGGCGCAGGCGCTGCCGCCGCTCCCCAACCCTGCGATCTGTGCCGTTTTCGTCCATGGGCCGAACCGTCCTGTGCCGGGCCGGGAATCGCTGTGCCATTTTGGGACAGCTTGCTCCGGCCGCTCGTCCCCAACGTCGCAATGGTCGTGCCAGGTTGCAAGAAACGGCGGTTCGGCTCCCACAGTTCCTTTACAAATGGTTAATTTCGCCCGGCGCTTGCGGCGGTGCGGCAGGAGGAGACCTTTAGCCCCCTGCGCTATTTTTCACCCAACAGGCGGACAGAGATGGTCAAGCTCAACAAGATCTACACCAGGACCGGCGACGACGGCACGACCGGGCTCGTGCGCGGGCCGCGGCGGCGGAAATACGACCTCCGGGTCGAGGCCTATGGCACCGTGGACGAGGCGAACAGCTGCATCGGCCTCGCGCGCCTCAGCACCACCACCATGCCCAAGCTCGACCGGGTGCTGTCGCGCATCCAGAACGACCTGTTCGACCTCGGCTCTGATCTCGCGACCCCCGGCGAGGATGCCGAGGGCGGCGCGCCCTCGCTGCGGATCACCGCGCAGCAGGCCGAATGGCTGGAACAGCAGATCGACAGCTACAACGAGGCTCTCCAGCCGCTGACGAGCTTCGTGCTCCCGGGCGGCACGCCGCTCGCGGCAGCGCTGCACCTCGCCCGCACCGTCGCCCGGCGCGCCGAGCGCATCGCGGTGGAGCTGATGGAGAAGGAGCCCGACGTCAACCGGGCGACGGTGATCTACCTCAACCGGCTTTCCGACCTGCTCTTCGTCCTCGCCCGGGTCGCCAATGGCAACGGGGCCGGGGACGTGCTCTGGACGCCCGGCAAGTTCGCCGGCGATCCGCGCTGATGCGGTAGAGGTTTCGTTCACCTTCGGGACATAGCTTCAGCGCCGATGGACATCGATCTCGCATCGCAGCTCGTCGCCGCCCGCACGGCCGGCACCCAGCAGGCCATTTCCATGGCGGTGCTGAAGAAGAACCACGAGATGGAGATGTCGCTCATCCAGATGGTCGCCGATGCGGCGCGCCCGGCGCCGCCGCCGGGGCAGGGGACCCGGGTCGACAAGCTGGCCTGAGGGCGGTTCCCTGAATTGCCGCTGAACAGGCGGGCCGATTTTCCGCTCCGCGCTGCAGATTTCGCGGTTTTGGCGTTGACCGCCCTGCGCTACAAGCGCCGCCCATGACGGGGGGCCCTTTGCACGAGGGAACGTCATCATGGATACCACCGGCTACAACAAGATGCGTCGCGGCGAGGCCTATGCCTGTCCCGACTGGTACCTGATCGAGCTGCAGGGCAACGCCCGGCGCCGGCTCGACCGCCTCAACGCCGTGCCGAACTGGGACATGACCAACCGCATGGCCATGCTCCGCGACCAGCTGGGCAGCGTCGGGGAGAGCTTCGTCGTCTCGCCGGTCACCTGGGAATACGGCAAGCACATCCATATCGGCGACGGCGTGTTCGTCAACTTCGACTGCATCTTCCTCGATGGCGCCGACATCAGCATCGGCCACGGCACGGCGGTCGGGCCGCGGGTGCAGTTCCTCACCGCCGGCCACCCCGTGCTCGCGTCGGAGCGACTGATCTTCGACGGCGAGACCGGCATGGCCTCGGGCGCCTACACCATCAACAAGCCGATCACCGTCGGCCGCAACTGCTGGATCGGCGCCGGCGCCATCATCCTCGGCGGAGTCAGCATCGGCGACAACACCACCATCGGCGCCGGCAGCGTGGTGACGCGCGATATCCCCGCCAACGTCCTGGCGGTCGGCAACCCCTGCCGGGTGATCCGCCCGCTCGCCCAGCAGGACCATCGCGAAGCAGTGGCGAACGCCGCCTAGCGGACCAGCAGCGCCTCGACTTCGGCGCGGCTCGGCGCTCCGAGCCGGCCGCCGAAGCGGGTGCACTTGATCGCCGCGGCCGCCGAGGCGAAGAGCAGGATCTCGTTCATCGGGCGGCCCTCGGCGAGCAGCAGGGCGAAGGCGCCGTGGAACACGTCGCCGGCCCCCAGCGTGTCGATCGCCTCGACCCGTGGCGCCGGCACGTGCCGGATCCTGCCGGCATCCGACCACCAGCAACCATCGCCGCCGCCGGTTACGACGATCGTCGCGGCATAGGTCCCGGCAAGATTGGCCGCCGCCTCGGCCGGGTCCGCCGCACCGGCGAGGAGCTTGCCCGCGCCTTCGGAGGCGACGATGTGGGTAGCGAGCGGTGCGAGTTCTTGCAGGGTCGGGAGCGCCGCCACGTCGGCATCGAGGATGGCCGGGATGCCGGCCGCCCTCGCCACGGCCAGCGCCAGCCGCGCCGCGGCGGGCCAGCGCACGTCCACCATCACCGCATCGAAGCCATTGAGGTCGGGCGCCCGTTCCGGCGGCGCCATCACCTGCGGATCGTATTGCGGCACGATGATCGTGCTGCCCTTGCGGTCCATCAGGATGGAGGAGAAGCCCGAGCGCGCGCCCCTGACGCGCCGCACGCGCGAGCAGTCGACGCCTTCCGCCCCGATCTGGGCGATAAGCCGGTCGCCGGTCGCGTCATCGCCGGCCGAGGCCCAGAGCGCGGCGCGGCCGCCCAGGCGGACGATGCTCGCCGCCTGCGCCGCGGCCATGCCCTCGGCGACTTCCGCCGCCTCGAGCGGGATGACCTTGCCCGGCCCTTCGGGCAGGTGCTCCAGCCGGAAGATGGTGTCCATGGTCAGGGCGCCGACACAGAGGATATTCGGCAATTCAGGCCCCGATCAGCGTGTCGATGACTTTGTGCCCGTCCGGCGTGTCCCACTCGGCCGGCCCCTGCAGCACCCCGAGCTCGCAGCCCTTGTCGTCGAGCAGCAGCGTCGCGGGCAGGCCGATGGCCACCGCGTTGGTCTTCAGCCGCTCGAAGGCCGAGAAGGTGTTGTCGGCATAGAGCGGCAGGTTCTTCAGGTTCTCCTCGGCGAGGAAGGCCCGGGCCTTCTCCAGCCCGCCTTCGCCGATGTCGAGATTGATCGGCAGCACCATGAACTTGTCGGAATTGTACTTGGTCGCGAGGCTGTCGAGCGCCGGCATCTCGGCCCGGCAGGGCACGCACCAGCTGGCCCAGAAGTTGACCAGCAGCGCCTTGCCGGCGAAGTCGCCGATGGTCTTCTTGGCGCCGGTCTCGTCGGCAAAGCTCATGTCGGCATAGCCGCGGCCATTGCCGGTGCCGTTCAGCGCCGCGAGGTGGCCCACCGCGACGGAGTCGATCCGCTGCGCCTTCACCACCTGCGGGTCGCACTGGCTGGCGCTCGCCGGCAGGAAGTTGCCAATCAACAGGGTTAGGACTAGTGCTACCGCGGCACTCGCCAGGCCGATGAGCAGCACACGCTTGGGGCGCAGTCTCTGAAGCGGCGCCGGGGCTTGGTCAGTCATTCTGATACCGTTGGAGTTGAGATGAGCAATCGCATGTGGGGCGGCCGTTTCGCGTCCGGCCCGGACGCCATCATGGAAGAGATCAACGCCTCCATCGGCTTCGACCAGCGCCTCTACAAGCAGGACATTGCCGGCTCTATCGCACATGCGACGATGCTTGCGGAAGTGGGCATCCTGACCCAGGCCGATCGCGACGCGATCATCTCCGGGCTACAGGCGGTGCAGGCGGAGATCGAGACACAGAAGTTCACGTTCTCGCGTTCGCTCGAGGACATCCACATGAATGTCGAGAGCCGGCTCAAGGAGCTGATCGGCGACGCCGCCGGGCGGCTCCACACCGCGCGCTCGCGCAACGACCAGGTGGCGACCGATTTCCGGCTCTATGTCCGCGACGCGATCGACACGCTGCTGGCCCAGATCCGGACGCTGCAGCTGGCGCTGGTCACCCGCGCCGAGGCCGAAGCCGCGACGATCATGCCGGGCTTCACGCACCTGCAGAACGCGCAGCCGGTGACCTTCGGCCATCACCTGCTCGCCTATGTCGAGATGCTCGGGCGCGATTTCGGGCGCTTCGAGGATGCCCGGAAGCGCCTCAACGAGAGCCCGCTCGGCTCGGCGGCGCTCGCCGGCACGCCCTATCCGATCGACCGCGAGATGACCGCCAAGGCGCTCGGCTTCGACCGGCCGACCGCCAACTCGCTCGACGCGGTCTCCGACCGCGACTTCGTGCTCGAGACGCTGTCCGCCGCGAGCCTCTGCGCCATGCACCTTTCCCGCTTCGCCGAGGAACTGGTGATCTGGAGCTCGGCGCAGTTCGGCTTCGTCAAGCTCTCCGACAAGTTCACCACCGGCTCCTCGATCATGCCGCAGAAGCGCAACCCGGATGCCGCCGAACTGATCCGCGCCAAGGTCGGCCGCATCATCGGCGCGCTCACCTCGCTGATGGTGGTGATGAAGGGCCTGCCGCTCGCCTATTCCAAGGACATGCAGGAGGACAAGGAAGTCGCCTTCGATGCGCTCGACTCGCTGTCGCTGTCGCTCGCCGCGATGACCGGCATGGTCGAGGACCTCGTCGCCAACCGCGAGAAGATGCGCGCCTCGGCCAATGCCGGCTTCTCCACCGCCACCGACATCGCCGACTGGCTGGTGAAGCAGGCCAACATCCCGTTCCGCGAGGCACACCACATCACCGGCCAGATCGTGGCGCTGGCCGAGCAGAAGGGCATGAGCCTCGACGGCCTCACCATCGAGGACTTCAAGTTCATCGACCACCGCATCGACAGCCGCATCCACAAGGTGCTGAGCGTCGAAAGCTCGGTGGCGGCCCGGAAGAGCTACGGCGGCACGGCGCCGGAGAATGTGGCCATGCAGGCGGCGCGCTGGAAGGAGATTCTGACTGGCGTGAAGAGCGAGCCGGTGAAGGTCGGACGCTCCGGCGGTCACGGTGATGGTGGGGTGGAGTAACGTTCCGACATCGCGTCGAAAAGATACCCCCACCCCTGTCCCCTCCCCGCATGGGGGAGGGGGACCAAGGAGCCGAGGCTTTCGGGGCCGAGACGCGATGGCAATACAGGCGTCCCCTCCCCCTTGCGGGGAGGGACAGGGTGGGGGGTGCTCTTCCGCCTCCGATGGATGGGAGAAAAGGAAACGCCGTGCCAAGTCCCCGCACCCTCCACCTCACCCCCGACCACGTCGCGCGCATTCCGGTGATCGAGGATCCAGGGCAGCCGAACTATCCCGACATCCGCCCCGCGACCGATGCCGACTACGAGGCCGAGGTCGAGCGCATCATCGCCACCGCCCCGCCGGGGGACTTCTGGATCTTCGCCTATGGCTCGCTGATCTGGAACCCGGCCACCGAAACCGATGCCGAGCGTATCGCCGTCGCCCGTGGCTGGCACCGCAATTTCTGCCTGTTCGACCAGCGCTACCGCGGCAATCCGAAGCAGCCCGGCCTGATGCTCTGTCTCGATCATGGCGGTAGCTGCCGCGGCGTCGCCTATCGCATCCCCGCGGAACGCCTCCGCGAGAACATGCACAAGCTGATCCGGCGCGAGATGAGCATGGTGCCCTCGGCCTTTCCGGGGCGCTGGATCAGGACCATGACCGAGCAGGGGGCCCTCACCGCCCTCGCCTTCGCCATCGACAGGAAGAGCTCGCGCTATATCGGTGGCCTGACGCTGGCCGAGCGCGCCGACCGGCTGGCACAGGCCCATGGCTGGAGGGGCTCGATGGCCGAATACGTGCTCTCCACCGTCGAAAAGCTGGAAGAGCTCGGCATCCACGACCGCAACCTCTGGGCCGTCCAGCGCATGGTGGCCGAACGCATCGAGCATCATTACCCCTCGCGCCGACAGGTGGGTCCGCGGGTCAAGCCCGCGGATGACGGTGGTTAGTTTCTGGACTTGTGCACTCCTGGAGCATCGAAAACCCCGTCATCCCCGGGCTTGACCCGGGGACCCATACTACCGCGCCATTCCCGCGTTTGATTGCCCCCATCAACAACTCTGACTTCCGTTTTGCCGCTCTTTCACCTAGAGCTTCCGCCCGAATAGCGGGGCGAGGCTACCTTGGTGCACTTCTTCCAGTATCGCGACGACCGGCTGTTCGCCGAAGAGGTCGACCTCACCGAACTCGCCGGCAAGGTGGGAACGCCCTTCTACGTCTATTCGGCCGCAACGCTCCGCCGGCACGTCCGGGTGATGCGCGAGGCGTTCGAGGGCATCGACACCCTCGTCGCCTATGCGATGAAGGCCAATTCCAACCAGGCCGTGCTGAAGCTCATCGGCAAGGAAGGGGCGGGCGCCGACGTCGTCTCGGGCGGCGAACTCGAGCGCGCCATCGCTGCCGGCATACCGCCGAACCGGATCGTCTTCTCGGGCGTCGGCAAGACCTTCGCCGAGATGCGGCGGGCGCTGGAGCTCGGCATCAAGTGCTTCAACCTCGAGAGCGAGCCCGAGCTCGAGCGGCTGAGCGATGTCGCCGTCTCGATGGGCGCCACGGCCCCGGTCTCGGTGCGGGTGAACCCCGATGTCGACGCCGGCACGCACCGGAAGATTTCGACCGGCAAGGCCGAGAACAAGTTCGGCATCCCCTTCGCCCGGGCCCGCGAGGTCTATGCGCGGATCGCCGCGCTGCCGGGGGTGCGGGCGGTCGGCGTCGACATGCATATCGGCAGCCAGATCACCGACATGACGCCGTTCGACAACGCCTTCGCGCTGCTGGCGGAACTGGTGCGCGACCTCAAGGCCGCCGGTCACGACATCCGCCATGCCGATGTCGGCGGCGGCCTCGGCATCCCCTATCAGCACGACGAGGACGCGCCGCCGGCGCCGCCGGCCTATGCCGAGATCGTGCGCAAGCATATCGGCCCGCTCGGCGTGGCGCTGGTGCTCGAGCCGGGCCGGCTGATCGTCGGCAATGCCGGCATCCTCGTCAGCCGGGTCGAATATGTGAAGGAGGGCGCCAAGACCTTCGTCATCGTCGACGCGGCGATGAACGACCTGATCCGCCCGACGCTCTACGAGGCGCATCACGACATCCAGCCGGTGGTGCATTCGAACCTGCCGCGGATCACCGCCGACGTGGTCGGCCCGGTCTGCGAGACCGGCGATTTCTTCGCCCAGGACCGCGCAGATGGCAGGGGTGAAGGAGGGCGACCTGATCGCCATCATGTCCGCCGGCGCCTATGGCGCGGTCATGGCCTCGACCTACAACTCGCGCCCGCTGGTCCCCGAGGTGCTGGTGGACGGCAGCCGCTGGCACGTCATCCGCCCGCGCAAGTCGATCGAGGAACTGATCGCACTCGACAGCGTCCCCGACTGGGTCTGAGCCGGCGGCGGACCCTCGGTCCTCAGCCCATCGCCTGCCGGGCGAGCGAGACGATCTCTGCCGGCCGGCCGGCCAGGGCGTCGGCGACCTTGTCCATCAGCATCTGCATGCTGAACGGCTTCGGGATCACGTCATAGATCAGCGCGTCGAGCCCATGTGCGCGCTCGCGCTGGTCGGCGAAGCCGGTCATCAGCACGATGGTGACCTTGGGCCAGGAGGCGGCGACGTTCAGCGCCAGCGCGATCCCGTCCATCACCGGCATCTTGATGTCGGAGAGCAAGAGGTCGAAGCGGCCGTCCTCTTCCAGCATCACTTCGGAGGCGAGGCCGCCGTCTTCGGCCTGGACGATCTCGTGACCCGCATGGGCCAGCGCACGCGACACGAAGGCCCGTACGCTGTCATCGTCTTCGGCAATCAGGATCCTGGCCATGGCAGGGTACTCTCTCGGTATCTGGTTATTGTAGCGGCGCCGGACTGCCCGCAGGCCCATCGGCGAAACTGAGCCGGACGCGGGTGGCCCCGGCCGGCGGCGAAGCGAGTTCGGTCGAAAGCCCGATCACCTCTCCCGGCTCCAGGTCGGATGCCCGGGGGGCGACGCTCCATTGGTAGATGGGCCTGTCGTCCGGATCGAGCAAGGTCACCACCACAGGCGGCACGATGACGCGCCGCTGCTCGACCCCGTAGATGGTGGCGCTGACGCTGATCACGCTGGCATCGCCACGGTGGCTGATCAGCGTCGAGACGTCGGAGAAATCGAGGCCGACGGTGTTCACCTTGAGCCCGACGAGTTCGTAAAGCCCCGCCATGTCGGGCACGGCGCGGACGATCTCGGTGCGGAAGATGGCGCCACCGGCGATAACGGCGAGCAGCAGCGAGAAGCTTGCGATTCGCACCGTGCGCTGCAGCTGTGCGGCCCGCAGGCTCTTGTGCGCCACCTTCTGGCGCTTGGCGAGCAGCGGGTTCTTGTCCTTCTTTGCCTTCGGCTTCGTCGCCGGCTCAGGCTCGGCGAGGGGTTCCGACCGGGGCGCCAGCGCCGCCTGGATCTCGGCGATAGAGCGCAGCACGTCGGGAGGCGGCACCTCGCCCTCGGGGACGAGCTGGCGCACCGAGGCGGGGACGCGTTCCAGCGCCGCCCTCTCCTCGAGTGCGAAGGAGCGGTCGAGCTGGTCCTCGTCCGATGGGGCGACGGGCATGATGCGCTCCGCCAGCCAGGCCTTGCCGCAATTGGCGCAGGCGACCTTGCGCCCGGCGTCGCCGAGGGTCTCGGGCGGCACCTGGTAGCGTGTGTCGCAATGCGGACACACGATGACGACGCTGGAAGGCAGGGGCGAACGCATGGCCGGACCGTAGCCCGCGCCGGGTTAAGTTTTGTCAAACCGGCAGGGGTTGAATTCTGCCGACAAAACCAAGATTTGGGCTGAATTCTTGGTGACAAGCGGGGGCGCCGCGCGCGCCTTTGTTATGATGCCAGCGACTGATTCGGAGCGGATGGCCCGGTGATCGAGTTTTCCAATGTCGGCCTGCGCTACGGACAAGGGCCGGAGATCCTCAAGGATCTCGACTTCCGCATCGAGCCCGGCACGTTCCACTTCCTCACCGGTCCCTCGGGCTCGGGCAAGACCTCGCTGCTGCGGTTGCTGCTGCTGTCGCTCAGGCCGACCCGCGGCCGGGTGACGCTGTTCGGCAAGGACACGTCCAAGCTCGACCAGGATGCGCTCCTGCAGATGCGCCGGCACATCGGCATCGTGTTCCAGGAATTCCGCCTGCTCGACCACCTGACGACGTTCGAGAACGTCGCCCTGCCGCTCCGGGTGCTGGGCGAGCCGGAAAGCTCATACCGCGCCAATGTCACGGAACTCCTCGAATGGGTCGGGCTGGGCGAGCGGCTCGATGCGCTGCCGGCGGTGCTGTCGGGCGGCGAGAAGCAGCGCGCCGCCATCGCCCGCGCGGTGATCGGCAGGCCGGATATCCTCCTCGCGGACGAGCCCACCGGCAACGTCGACCCGGAGCTGTCGCTGCGTCTGGTGCGGCTCTTCGCCGAGCTCAACAAGATGGGCACGACCATCATCCTCGCGACGCACGAATTGCCGCTGCTCGACAATTTCCCGTTCCCGCGCATGGTGCTGCGCGACGGCGAGGTGGTGTTCGATGCCTGAGGTTCCGGCTGCCCCGCTTCCCGGGCGTCGCCCACGGCGAACGCAGCGCCGCCATCGTGCCCGAGCGCTCGGTCGCCGGCCGCACGCTGGTCCTCCTCATCGCCATCATGACCTTCCTCTCCGGCGTGACGCTGGGCGGCGTGGTGCTGGTGCAGAAATCCGCCCTCGCCTGGTCGTCCGACGTCGGACGCGAGGTCACCATCCAGATCCGCCCGATGGAGGGCGAGGTGATGGAGAGCAACCTGCGCACCGCGGTCGCGCTGGCCGAGGCGACGCCGGGCGTTTCGACAGCCCGCGCGCTGACGCTCGAACAGACGCAGGACCTGTTGAAGCCCTGGCTCGGGGCCGGCCTCGACCTCTCGGCCATCGACATTCCGCGGCTGGTGGTGGTCGAGCTCGCCGATCCGGCCGAGGCCGACATCGCCAAGCTCACGCGGGACCTGCAGGCGGTGAAGGGCGCGAGCCTCGACACCCATTCCGCCTGGCGCCAGCAGCTCAACGTCATGGCCGGGACCATCGTCGCGTCGGGCCTCCTGGTGCTGAGCCTGATCGTCGTCGCGACGGTGCTCGCCATCATCTTCGCGACCCGCGGCACCATGGCGTCGAACCGCGAGATCGTCGACGTGCTGCACTTCATCGGCGCCTCCAACAGCTTCATCGCCGGCGAGTTCCAGGGCCGGTTCCTCACCATCGGCTTCCGCGGCGGCATCGTCGGCGGGGTCGCGGCGCTGATCTTCTTCTTCCTCGTCGGCATGGCCACCGAATCGATGCTGCCGCAGGAGGCCCACCAGCAGCTCGGCGTGCTGTTCGGCCGCTTCGCGCTGGGATTGGACGGGTTGCTCGGCATCCTTGCCGTCGTGCCGGTCATCGCGGCGCTGACGGCCATCACCTCGCGCCTGACCACAAGGCGGTTCCTGCAGGCGACGTCGTGATCGTCCAGGCGATCCGCTCGCTGCTGTTCTACCTGGTGTTCTACGTGCAGACGGCGGTACTCGCGATCCTCGTCGGCGTGTCGGCGATGCTCTACCGGCGCCCGACGAAATTCGGCTGGGTGCTGGCGCTCTACTGGGTGCATTCGCACCTCCTGGCGCTGCGGTTCATCGCCGGCATCAAGACCGACGTCCAAGGCGAGGACAACATTCCTCCCGGGCCCTCGATCATCGCCTCCAAGCACATGAGCGACTGGGACATCTTCGCGCTCCTCCCGGCCTCGAAGCGCCCCGCCTTCATTGCCAAGAAGGAACTGATGGACATCCCGTTCTTCGGCCAGGCGGCGATGAGCTTCCACACCATCCGGCTCGACCGGTCGCTCGGCGGCGAAGCCATTCCGCGGATGATCGAGGAGGCGCGCGGCGCCATCGCCGAGGGCGCGCGGATCATCATCTTCCCCGAGGGCACGCGGAAGGCGCCGCTCGCCGAGCACGACTATCGCTATGGCATCGTCCGGCTCTACGAGGCGCTCGGCGTCCCCGTGGTGCCGGTCGCTCTCAACTCCGGGCTGTTCTGGGGGCGCAACAGCCTGCTGCTCTGGCCCGGGACGGCGAAGGCGCGGTTCCTCCCGGCCATCCCGCCGGGCCTCTCGCCGGATGAGTTCCGGACCCGGCTGGTCTCCGACATCGAGACCGAGACCAACCGGCTGGTGCTCGAGGCCTATGACGACGGTCTCAGCCGCCCGCTGCCGCCGGAACTGCGCAGCAAGCTCGAGGCGCTGCGCGAGGGCTGGGCGCCCGGCCCGGTGCCAACCACTACTGCTTGACGCGCGAACCGGTTTCAGACCATACATGTTGTGGATGTATCAAATGCGGTTGACTTTCGTCTCTAATTTGTTCTAGTTTTGTTCTCTTGCTTTCGAGTACGAAGGGGGCGGCCATGGTGCCGGTGTTCGATCGCGGTCTGGCTGCCGGCGGCATCAACCGGCCGGTGAACTGGCGCGGGCGGTCCGGCCGCTTCTACGCGCTCGAGTCGCTGCGGCTCGAGGATTTCGCCTTCGTCGGCGAGGAACTCTACCTCGTGGCCCTCGGCCCGCATGTGCTCTGGGTCGGCTCGGGCCCGGACCTCGTCGACGACCCCGTAAGCCGCGCCCGCTTCCGCCTCGCCATGGACTGCGCCGACCGGGTGTTCCACGTCGAGGCCGGCTCCGACCGGGTGGAGCGCATGACCGTGGTCTGGGACCTCGAGGGCGCCGAGCCGGTGGTTAGTCTCAGCGCGGCGTAGCGCGTCTCACCATTCCAGGGGAGATCGTGCCGCCACTCCCTGTCCCCTTGAGGGAGAGGGTGGCGCGCGGCCACGTTGCGCGCCCCTCCCTCAAGGGGACAGGGAGTGGCGGCACGATGTCCCCTGGAATGGTGAGACGCGCTACGCGGCGCTGAGACTAACTACCGGCTCGGCGCCCTCGAGGTCCCAGACCACGGTCATGCGTTCCACCTGGTCGGAACCGGCTTCGACACGGAACACCCGGTCGGCGCAGTCCATGGCGAGGCGGAAGCGGGCGCGGCTTACGGGGTCGTCGACGAGATCCGGGCCCGTGCCGATCCAGAGGACATGAGGGCCCAGGGCCACGAGGTAGAGTTCCTCGCCGACGAAGGCGAAATCCTCGAGCCGCACCGGCTCGAGCGCGTAGAAGCGGCCGGACCGCCCGCGCCAGTTCACCGGCCGGTTGATGCCGCCGGCAGCCAGACCGCGATCGAACACCGGCACCATGGCCGCCCCCTTCGTACTCGAAAGCAAGAGAACAAAACTAGAACAAATTAGAGACGAAAGTCAACCGCATTTGATACATGTACAACATGTATGGTCTGAAACCGGTTCGCGCGTCAAGCAGTAGTGGTTGGCACCGGGCCGGGCGCCCAGCCCTCTCGCGCAGCGCCCGCGAGCTTGCTGCGCAGTTCCGGCGGCAGCGGGCGGCTGAGACCGTCGTCATAGGCCTCGAGCACCAGCCGGTTGGTCTCGGTCTCGATGTCGGAGACCAGCCGGGTCCGGAACTCATCCGGCGAGAGGCCCGGCGACGGCCGGGGAGGAACCGCGCCTTCGCCGTCCCGGGCCAGAGCAGCAGGCTGTTGCGCCCCCAGAACAGCCCGGAGTTGAGAGCGACCGGCACCACGGGGACGCCGAGCGCCTCAGAGCGGACGATGCCATAGCGATAGTCGTGCTCGGCGGCAGCGGCGCCTTCCGCGTGCCCTCGGGGAAGATGATGACGCCGGTACCTCGGGCGATGGCGCCGCGCGCCTCCTCGATCATCCGCGGGAATGGCCTCGCCGCCCAGCGACCGGTCGAGCCGGATGGTGTGGAAGCTCATTGCCGCCTGGCCGAAGAACGGGATGTCCATCAGTTCCTTCTTGGCAATGAAGGCGGGGCGCTTCGAGGCCGGAGGAGCGCGAAGATGTCCCAGTCGCTCATGTGCTTGGAGGCGATGATCGAGGGCCCGGGGAGGAATGTTGTCCTCGCCTTGGACGTCGGTCTTGATGCCGGCGATGAACCGCAGCGCCAGGAGGTGCGAATGCACCCAGTAGAGCGCCAGCACCCAGCCGAATTTCGTCGGGCGCCGGTAGAGCATCGCCGCAGCACCTTGCCGACGAGGATCGCGTAGTACCGCCGTCTGCACGTAAAACACCAGGTAGAACAGCAGCGAGCGGATCGCCTGGACGATCACGACGTCGCCTGCAGGAACCGCCTTGTGGTCAGGCGCGAGGTGATGGCCGTCAGCGCCGCGATGACCGGCACGACGGCAAAGAATGCCGAGCAACCCGTCCAATCCCAGCGCGAAGCGGCCGAACAGCACGCCGAGCTGCTGGTGGGCCTCCTGCGGCAGCAATCCATCGGTAGCCATGCCGACGAGGAAGAAGAAGATCAGCGCCGCGACCCCGCCGACGATGCCGCCACGGAAGCCGATGGGTGAGGAACCGGCCCTGGAACTCGCCGGCAATGAAGCTGTTGGAGGCGCCGATGAAGTGCAGCACGTCGACGATCTCGCGGTTCGACGCCATGGTACCGCGGGTCGCGAAGATGATGGCGAGCACCGTCGCGACGACGATCAGGCTCAGCACCAGGAGGCCGACGCGACGATGGTCCCGGCCATGACGTTGAGCTGCTGGCGCCAGGCGGAATGGGTGTCGAGGCTCGCGCCCTTCACCGCCTGCAGGTCCCGCGTGAGCTTGGCGATGTCGGCCTCGGCCGGATCGGCGGAGCTCGACCACCACCAGCCGCGGAATGTCGATGGCCGAGAGGTCGAGGCCGGCCCCGAGCCAGGGCTTCAACAGGTCCTGCGTCTGTTCGAGCGTCAGCGCGCGGCTGTCGAAACGCCCGGCGTCGCCTCGGCCAGCGCGACCGCGGTGCGCAGGTTGCTCTCCATTCACCTCGCCTTCCATCGGGCGGATCTGGATGGTGACCTCGCGTCCGACGTCGGACGACCAGGCGAGGGCGGATTTCTGCACCAGCACCACGCCACCCAGCGTCACGCCGGAGAGGAAGGTCATGATGGCGATGAGGAGGACCAGCGTGCGGCCGGCGACCGAACGCTCGGGCACGATGGCGGCGCTGCGTTCGCCGTGGGCCACGCCCGGGCATGGGGCCGCTGACAC